>NZ_CP069338.1:11181069-12677854 GCF_016859125.1 Archangium violaceum
TCCAGCGGAGGGTGTGGGCATCATGGCCGACACGCTCGTAATCGACCTCGAGAAGCGCTTCCGGGGCGGGCCCACCGTCCAGGCCACCCTGGAGCTGCCCGCCACGCCCGGCCGGGTCGCGGTGCTGTTCGGCCCCTCGGGCGCGGGCAAGACGACGGTGCTGCGGTGCCTGGCGGGGCTCGACCGGCCCGATCGCGGACGCATCCTCTTCCACGGCGAGCCCTGGTGCGACACCGGAGCCCGCGTGTTCCTGCCGCCCCAGCAGCGGCGCGTGGGCCTCCTCTTCCAGGACTACGCCCTCTTCCCCCACCTCACCGCCGAGCAGAACGTCCAGTACGGCCTCTCCCACCTGCCGGCCGCCGAGCGGCGCGAGCGCTCGCGCCCCCTCTTCGCGCTGCTGCGTCTGGAGGGGCTGGAAGAGCGCAGGCCACGCGAGCTCTCCGGTGGACAGCAGCAGCGGGTGGCCCTGGCCCGGGCGCTCGCCATCCGCCCCCGCCTGCTGCTGCTCGACGAGCCCCTGTCCGCGCTGGATGCGCCCTCGCGCGAGCACCTCCGGGGCGAGCTGCGGCGACTGCTCCGGGAGCTGGGCGTGCCCACCGTGGTGGTGACGCACGACAGGCTGGAGGCGCTCGCGCTGGGGGATGACCTGGTGGCCATGGAGGGCGGCCGGGTGTGTCAGGTGGGGCCCGTGGCCGACGTGTTCAACCACCCGGCGGAGCTCGCGGTGGCGCGGATGACGGGCATCGAGACGGTGCTGCCGGGCACGGTGCTGCGGCGCGAGCAGGGCCTGGCCACGGTGGAGGTGGGCCCGCATCACCTCGTCTCCCTGGAGCCCCCGCACGAGGGGCACGCCGTCTTCGTCTGCCTCCGGGCGGAGGACGTCACGCTGGGCCCTCCCGAGGCGGCTCCCACCAGCGCGCGCAACCGGCTGCCCTGTACCGTGGTGTCCCTCTCCCCCGAGGGAGCGCTCGTTCGCGTGGTGCTCGACGCGGGCTTCCCCCTGGTGGCGCGGGTGACGCGCTTCTCCAGTGAGGAGTTGGGGCTCGCCGAGGGCCGGCCCGTCACGGCCACCTTCAAGGCGCCCTCGGTACGGGTCGTGCCGCGCCCCTAACCTACAGACTCGTCTGGCGCGAGGAGACCAACGCCAGGGCGGTGGTCCTCAGGTCCTCGAGATCCGCGGACGCATCGAGGATGCAGACGCCGTGGATCCGCGCCATCCGCTCGCGCAGCTTCGGGCTGGTGAAGGCGCTGTAGAGGATGACGGGCACCTCCGGATGACTGGCGCACAGCCGCTCGAGCGCCGCCAGTCCGGCGTCGCCCAGCATCCGCGCGTTGCCGATGATGAGCTCCGGCGCCTTCGAGGGCCCGGAGAAGAGTCCCTCGGAGAGCAGCTGGACGGCGTCCCGCGCGTCGTCGACCACGCCGACCTCGAAGCGCTCCTTCACGAGCATGTCGCGCATGAGCTGGCGCCGCTCCTTCAGGTTCTCCAGCAACAACACCTGACCCTGGAACACGACCGAGTGCCTCCGGGGCTCGCCCCAGAACGAGGCCCGGCCCATCCGCGAAGACTCCCTGTTCTGGTTGACCACCGCGTTGACTCCCATGACGGCCACGCCTCCCCTTCGACAGGCCGTACCCGCGAGCAGGAACCGTGCCGCGCCCGCGTCGCGTCATACCCCGAAGATGCTCACAAGGACTAAGCATCGCCGATCGATCTGACCAGGGCTCGAAGCGGGAAAAACGCTCCATGTGGCTTTTTTCCACAATTCGGACGGAGTCAGCGAGGAGACAAGGAGGGGGGACGTTCGGGCATGCGCTCCATGGGGACCTACTACACAAGTCACTCCCCGCATGCTACTGCATAGGTCATGTCCACCACTCCCTTCGATCCTGTCTCCCTCCAGCCCGGCGATGAAGTCGCGGGCTGGCGCGTCCTGCGCCGCTGGCGCCAGGACTCCTTCAGCATCACCTGGGCGGTCGAGCGCGGGGGCCAACGCCGCCTGCTGCGCATCGCCCTGCATCCACCCAGCGCACCCGATGGTCCGTTCATGGAACGGTTCCTGGAGCGAGAGGCGGGAGCCCTGCGCCTCGTGCGCCATCCCTGCATCATCCGGCTCCACTCGGACGGGCGCTGGCCGGAGCCCGTCCACGGCTTCCGCTACCTGCTCCTGGATTATGTGGAGGACACCACCCTCCGGGACGCGAAGAAACGAGGCCTGACCCCGAAGCAGACCGTCGCCATCTTCTCGAAGCTCTCGCAAATCATCGGGGCCATGCGCCGCGTCCAGCTCAACCATGGCTCCATCCAGTCGGACACGATCCTCCTGCGCGCGGACGGTCAGCCCCTCCTCGTCGACTTCAGCCGCGCCGACTGGCCGGGCAATCCCTACCCTCCCGATACCCTGACCGTCGGCCACCTCGGGCACATCGACGACATCCTGGGGAAGATCGGCGGTGATCCTGGAGTTCCCGGCCCCGGCGACCCCGGAAAACAATCCCCCAATTGAGCCCGGATGGGCCCGATCCCCTGGAGCGGACCCCGGCGAGCGGGCTCATGCGCCCGTCCGCACTCGCATCCACCGTGACGCGTCACAACGCCGCCCCGCCGAGTCATCCCATGTGGGAGCTTCCATGGGAGAAACGGGATGCGTCGTTGGGGCCGGATGATGGCAGTCGGGGGGGGATTGATCTGGCTGGGGAACGTGGGGGCGTCGGCGCCCGCGCTCGCGAACTCCGACCCGAGTGGGGACGGCCCTCCGCCCGCCCTGGTGGTGGACGGAGGTGCCGCCTCCCGCTCGGACACATTGGAACCCTTCCTCGGGGTCATCATCCCCCAGGACTCGGTGGAGGTGAGCTCCCGCTTCGACTCGCGACTGGAGAAGCTCGAGGTCGACGTCGGTGATTCCGTGCACGCGGGCCAGGTGCTCGCACGGCTGGATACGCGCTCGCTGCGGCAGGAGTTGGCCGCGGCCGAGGCCACCCTCCAGGGCTCGCGAGCCGAGGAGCAGGCCGCCGCCTTCGCCCTCTCCGAGGCCCGTGCGAACAAGGCCCGCTACTTCACCCCCCGTGCCCTGCAGCTGGGCGTCCATTCCCAGGAGGAATTGGACAAGGTCCGCTACGCGGAGAGCACCGCCCGGGCCCGCCTGCGGGCGGCTCGGGCTCAGACGCTCCAGCGGAAGGCCCAGGTGGCCGAGCTGCGGCAGAACCTCGACGACGCCACGCTCGTGGCTCCCTTCGCGGGAGTGGTGGCCGCGAAGCACGCCAGCCCGGGGACCCGGCTGGCCGCGGGGCAACCCGTGCTCAAGCTGCTCGGCACCGGCGGCTGGAAGGTGCGCTTCGCCATGCCCGAGGACGCGGCGCGGCGGCTCCAGCCGGGCGCTCCCCTGGAGGTGAATGTCCTCCAGGAAGACATGTCACTCACCTGCGAGCTGGAGAGCGTCGCACCCGAGGTGGACGCCGCGGCCCGCCTGGTCTTCGCCACCGCCGTCTTCAAGCAGCCACCACCGCCCGAGGCTTCCTCCGGCATGGTCGTCCACGTCCGTCCGGGACCCGGCTCCGTGCCAAGGGGGGCCACACCGTAATCATGGAAGCCACGCAGCGGACCCGCATCTTCCGTGAGGAGGCCCTGCGCCACCACGAGGGCTCCCGGGAAGAGGGAGACCTCCTCCGCATCTCCCCGCGGTGGACCCGGTGGACGTATTGGGTGCTGCTCGCCCTGGTCGTCGCGGCGGGCCTCTACTCCGTGCTCGGCACCCTGCCCGAGTACGCCTCCGGCCCCGCGGTGGTGAAGATCGAGGGCCGGAGCGCTCTCACCCCACAGCGGCCGGGCATCGTCGCCTCCGTGGAGGTGAAGCCCGGGCAGCGGGTGGAGGCCGGACAACCCCTGGTGAGCTTCCTCTCCCAGGAGGAGACGGCCACGTTGGAGCGGATCCAGCGCGAGTTCGAGCTGCAGCTCGTCCGGGTGCTGCAGGATCCAACGGACGAGGCCGCGCGTCAGTCCCTCACCTCCCTGCGGGCCGAGCGCGAGCTGGCCCAGGCCCGGCAACAGGCCCGGACGTTGAGGGCGCCGCACGCCGGGGTCGTGAACGCCTTGCGTGTGCGCGAGGGCCAGTACGTCAACCCGGGAGAGAACGTGGTCTCCGTGGTCGGCGACGACGTGCACGTGACACTGGTGGCCCTGCTGCCCGGTGGCTACCGGCCGAGGCTCGAGCCGGGCAATCCCTTGCGCGTGGAGCTCCATGGCTTCAGCCACGAGTACCAGACGCTCACCATCGACTCCGTGGGAGACCAGGTCATCGGCCCCGCGGAGGTCCGCCGCTACCTGGGCCCGGACAGCGGAGATGCCCTTCAACTCTCGGGCCCCATGGTGCTGGTGCGGGCGCGCATCGACTCGCCAACCTTCACCGTCAGGGGGAGGACGTTCAACTACTTCGACGGGATGCTGGCCCGGGCCGATGCGCGCGTGCGCACGGAGCGCATCCTCGTCACGCTCATTCCAGGCCTGAAGGGAGCACTGGGACATGAGGACTGAGTCCGTCCGGAATCCGGGGCTCACGGAGCGCTTCCCCGCGTTCCGCAACCTGCGCGTGAAGGGCCGGGAGCGCCGCATCCCGCTCGTGCGTCAGCTCTCGGAGATCGAATGTGGCGCCGCCTGTCTCGCCATGGTGCTCGGCTACCATGGGAAGCCGGTGCGTCTGGAGGAGGTCCGCCAGGCGATGGGCGCGGCGAGGGATGGGGTGTCGGCGCTCGACATCCTGCGCACGGCCCGCACCTTCGGGCTGCGCGGACGCGGCGTCTCCGTGGACGACGAGGCCCTCACCTACCTGCCCGCCGGCACCATCCTCCACTGGCGGTTCTCGCACTTCGTCGTCTTCGAGAAGCTGGGGCGGGATGGCGTCCACCTGCTCGACCCGGGCCATGGCCGGCGCAAGGTGTCGATGGAGCGCTTCCGCCAGTCCTTCACCGGCGTGGCCCTGTTGCTGGAGCCGGGTGAGAACTTCGAGACGGGCGGCAGGTCCCGTCCGCGCTCGGCCGCGAGGTACGCACTGCAGGTGCTCCAGCAGTCGCACGTCCTCCAGCGCATCATCGTCGTCTCACTCATCCTCCAACTCTTCGCGCTGGCGGTGCCGGCGCTGACAGGGCTCATCATCGACCGGGTGGTGCCTCGGGGAGACACGCACCTGTTGCTGGTCGTGGGCCTGGGCTTCATGTCGCTGGCCGTCTTCCAGCTCCTCACCTTGCTCATCCGAAGCCACCTGTTGCTCGAGCTGCGCACGCGCATGGACTCGAACATGACGCTCGGATTCCTCGAGCACCTGGTGGGCCTGTCCTATGCCTTCTTCCAGGTGCGCGCGGCGGGCGATCTCATGCAGCGGCTCAACAGCAACGCCACCGTGCGGGAAATCCTTTCCTCCAGCACGCTCTCCGCCCTGCTCGATGGCGCCCTGGTGGTCCTCTACCTCGTGCTGTTGTTCGTGGTGAGTCCGCCCATGGCGCTCATCGTCCTGGGGCTCGGCGGCCTGCAGCTCCTCATCCTCCTGCTCTCCACGCACCGCCAGCGCGCGCTGATGTCGGAGAACCTGGAAGTGGAAGCGAAGAGCCAGAGCTACCAGATTGAAATGCTCACCGGCATCCAGACACTCAAGGCGTTTGGCGTGGAACACCAGGCGGTGCAACGCTTCTCGGAAAATTTCGTCAGCGTGCTGAATGTGTCGCTGAAACGGGGCCGGTTGTCGGCGTGGGTGGAGTCTCTCACCGGGACGCTGCGGCTGGTGGCGCCGCTGGTGCTGCTCACCTTCGGGGCCCTCCAGGTGCTGGGCGGGCACATGACGCTGGGCACCATGATGGGGCTCAGCGCGCTCGCAGGGGCGCTGCTCGTGCCGCTGGGCAACATGGTCACCACGGGCTCCCAGCTCCAGCTGCTGCGCAGCTACATCGAGCGCATCGACGACGTGCTGGACACCCCGCCCGAGCGCGACCCGGCGAAGCCCGGCCGACAGGTGAAGCTGAAGGGTGGCATCGAGTTGGACCGGGTGTCCTTCCGTTACGCGGATACGTCACCGCTGGTGGTGCAGGATGTGTCGCTGCGCATCGAGCCCGGCCAGTCCGTGGCAATTGTCGGCCGCTCGGGCGCCGGGAAGACGACCCTGGCCAACCTGCTGCTCGGCCTGTACCTGCCCACCTCCGGGCGCGTCCTCTTCGACGGGGAGGATCTGATGGAGTTGGATTTGCACTCGGTGCGGAGCCAGATGGGCGTGGTGCCCCAGGAGCCAACCTTCTTCAGCTCCACGCTGCGCGGAAACATCGCCATCGCCGACCCGGCCGCTCCATTGGATGCCATCATCGAGGCCGCACGGCGGGCCTGGCTCCACGACGACGTCATGGCCATGCCCCTGGGTTATGACACGCCGCTGGTGGACCGGGGCGCGTCGCTCTCGGGAGGCCAGAGACAACGGCTGGCATTGGCCCGGGCGCTGATGCAGAAACCCGCGGTGCTGCTGCTGGACGAGGCCACCAGCGCCCTCGACGCCATCACCGAGAGCCGGGTGCAACAGTCGCTCGCCTCGCTCCCGTGCACCCGCGTCATCATTGCCCACCGGCTGAGCACCGTGGTGGACGCGGACCTGATCCTCGTCATGGACGAGGGCCGGCTGGTGGAGTCCGGCCGGCATCAAGAGCTGCTCCTGCGCGGCGGCATCTACGCGGAGCTGGTGCGCGCCCAGGTGCGCAAGAGCGGTCGTCTGGAATGACTCACGCTCGCGCGGGCCCGAGTCCGCGCCGGGCCGTCGCCAGGACGCGCAGGAACGCCATGCCCCGGCGCACCCACCGTACCCACGACACCAGCACCCTGCGGGGGCGCGACGCCCAGCGCCCCTCCAGCAGCGACTCCAACGCCACGCCCGTCCCCACCAGCACCGCCGGATTCAGCCGCGTGGCGGCGTACTGGCAGAACAGCTCCTGCTTGGGTGTCGCCATGGACACCAGCACCAGCTCCGGCCGCGTCAGGGCCATGCGCTCGAGCAACCTGTCCACCCACGGGCCCCGCCCGTCCTCGGGCACTCCCGGCGCGGCCACGCCCACCGCGAGCAACCGGTAGCGCTCCCGCAGCTCGCACGCGGTCCACTCGGCGAGGCCCGGCCGCTCCGCCACCACGAGCACCCGCCAGGCCCGCGAGCCCGCCAGCCTGGCCAGCGCGGGCAACCACTCCGCGCCCGCTCGCCGCTCCGGCAGGGGCGCGCCAATCACCTGCGCCGCCCGCACCAGCGCCGCGCCTCCCGCCAGCGACAGATCCGCCGTGGCGAGAGACTCGCGCAGGGCCGCATCCTCCTCCGCCAACGCCACCTGCTCCACGTCCGGCGTGACGATGCGCCCCCCCTGTCCACCCGTCACGAGCCCCTCGATGGACTGGAGCACCTCGTTCAGGCGTCCCATATCCAACGCGACGTGACCGATGCGCACGCGCGGGAAGGCCCGTCCCGGCTCCCGCTCGAGCATGCTCGGTGCTGGAAGCGCCAGCCCGCTTCGTGGCGTCTCCAGCCCGACAACCCCGTTCATCACCCTCCTCCTCCTGGCACCCTCGATGGGCCGAGACAGTGGTGTCACGCACCACGATCTGCCAGTGGGGTCTGACGTATCCGAGGTCCCGGGGCTGACGGGGTGACATCCCCGGGAAATCCTCCAGCGCTAGAGGTCCGGCGGAGGACGAACGCCCAGGTGACACGCACGCAACGCCAGCTGGGTCCGGTTCTCCGCCCCCAGCTTCCGGTACAGCTGCGTCACGTGCGACTTCACCGTTCTCTCGGCGATCTGCAGGTGCGCGGCGATCTTCAGGTTGTCCGCGCCTCCCGCCACGTATGCCAACACCTCGCGCTCACGCTGCGTGAGGGTGAGCAGGACGCTCGCCGTGGACGTGGCCACCGGTGGATGCTCGAAGTCGTTGCGCAACAGTTGCACCGGGAAGAGCTTCTCCCCGCGCACCAGGGCATTGACCGCCGTGCACACCGCGTTCATCGTCAGACTCTGCCGGAAGAGGTAGCCCGAGGCGCCCTCCTCGAAGCATTGCGAGACGAAGTCCTGGGCGTTCGCCGACGACAACACCAGCATCCGGACCTCCAGGCGGCGCTTGCGCGCTTCACGCAGGAGATTCAACCCCTCCGTGGCCGAGCACCCCATGTCCGCGTCGCCTTCCGGCTCCACGTCCAGGATGGCCACCTGGGGCGGATCCGTCCCGATGCCATCGAGGAGCGTCCTCACGTCCCGGGTCACCCACAGGACATTCAACCCTTCGCCCCTCAGTCCATCGGCCAATCCCTGCCAGGCCGCCCACGGTCCTTCCAAAACACCCACACGAACTTCCGATTGATTCGATGCCATGCGAGGGCCCCCCAGCCGTCATGGCGAACTGCCGCATCAGAGACAAAACGTGGCCGGTTCCGTCTTCACCCTGGCTCCTGATGTGGATTGGACTTGCCTCTCCGCCAGGGTGTTCGGCCTACCGGCCCGCACCTTCCATAACCCGTTGTTGTTCTTGCTCTCCGAGAGTCGCACCTCCGACGTCTGCTGGAAAGATTCGACCCATCCATACCACCCGGCGCACCCACCGTGCGACCGAGGCTTCCCACGAATGTTCATCTAAATGGCTTACGTCTAGTCCCGAGCCACGCCAATTTGCCGTTGAGTGTGCACGGCAATACCCAAAATTCCGGGAGGTGTTGGCTGCTGGTCGATTGCGTGCGCCTTCGATGGAAGGGCTGGCGGACAGGGAGCGGCCTCGCGGTGCCGCTGCTTGTACGACTTCACCCCCGCTCTACCCTGCATGTGGGGGCCGCACTTCAAGCAGGTGCGACCCGAGCACAAGGAGGGAAATGTCATGGCAGATCTTCCAGTGCGTCGTGGAGGTGGAACGTCTCCAGTGGCTCGGTGGACGCGCGGATTCGATCCGTTCGAGCAGATGAGGGAATTGATGGGGTTCGATCCCATCGAGCAGATGGGCCGCATCGTGGGCGGCGGCGAGCCGTCGTGGAACTTCATCCCGGCCTTCGAGGTGAAGGAGACGAAGGACTCCTACATCTTCAAGGCGGACCTGCCAGGCGTGAAGGAGGACGACCTGGAAATCACCCTCACGGGGGACCGCCTCACCATCAGCGGGAAGCGGGAGACGGAGCAGCGGGAGGAGTCGGATCGCTTCTACGCCTACGAACGGAGCTTCGGCTCCTTCAGCCGCTCGTTCACCCTGCCCGAGGGCGTGGACGTGGAGCACTGCAACGCCGAGCTGAAGGACGGAGTGCTCCACCTGCGGTTGCCCAAGCTGCCCGAGGTGCAGCCCAAGCGCATCCAGGTGGGCACCGGCGACGCCGACAAGCAGGGCAAGGTGAAGGCCTGAGCCCTTCGAAGAACGACGAAAGCACGACGAACGACGAGGGGGCTGGACGTGAGGAGCCAGCCCCCTCGTCACGTCTCAGATGGCGCGCTGCCACAGCTCGCGCAGGTCGGAGGGCAGCTGGCCGATGACGTCCTCGATCTCCCCTTCGGAGACCTGATCCCTCACCGCGGAGAAGACGGCGCGGATCTTCCGCTCGGCCTCGGCGGCGTCCACGCCCAGGTCCTCGGACACCATCTGGATGAAGCCGTCCCTGCCGAACTTGCTGGCCGGCTTGCCCACGTGCCGCTCGCACCGCACCAGCAGTTCCTGCAGCTTGCCAGGAAGCTGGGCTTCCAGGTGCGCCGCCTCCTCGCCGAAGAGCCGCTGCTCCAGCACGCAGAGGACCGAGACCGCGGCACGCTCCGCCTCTTCCTCGTTCATCGAGCCGATGACCGCGAGATTGCTCAGGAAGGCCTTGTAGGTCTGGTTGCGCCGGGTCTCGCTGCGTTGCTCGCGCCGTGCCTGGAGATCCTTGTCGATGTTCATTCCGGTCCGATCCGTGTCCGCCATGTGAGCCTCCCTCGGATGTGGGTGTTTCCACCGTTGTCCCCATGACCTTGGCCACGCCCCGGTTGGACGTGCAGCGGGGGGGGCGCGGATGGGGCTCCCCCTCCTGGCACGACGAGGGGCGGCCCTGCGGGCGCGTTCCGGGTAAGCTCCCGGTGAATGGATTCCGCCGCTTCTCCGAGCCTCGATGTCGCCACGCCCGAGCGGGTGTCGCTCTCGCTGCCCGTGGCCGGCATCGGCTACCGATGCCTCGCCTACCTGGCAGACCTCTGCCTCCTCTTCCTCTTCTGGATCGTCGCCTACTTCACCTTCACCCTGATGGTGAGCGACGTGCTGGGCTTCCTGAAGGGGCTGTCCGGCTTCACGCGGACCCTGATGGTGGTGGGGGTGTTCGCCACCCAGTGGGTGTACTGGACATTGGCCGAGGTGCTCATGGGCGGGCAGACGCCGGGCAAGCGCCTCGTCGGCATCCGGGTGGTGCGCGTGGATGGCTCGCCCGTGGGCGTGCTGGAGAGCGCGGTGCGCAACCTGGTGCGGCTGGTGGACTCCCTCCCCTTCGTCTACGCCATCGGGATCCTCAGCGTGCTGCTGACGCGCCAGCACCAGCGGTTGGGGGACATCCTCGCCGGCACCCTGCTGGTGCGCGAGGAGCGGATCGATCTGGACAAGTACACGACCCCCGCCACCGAGGCATCCGCCGTGCCCGCGCCTGCCGGCTCCGTGCGGCTCGCCTCGGAGGACCTGGAGCTCATCCTCTCCTTCCTCACCCGGGCGCCAGGGCTCGAGCCCGCGGCCCGGACGCGCCTGGGGACGAAGCTGGTGGAACGGTATGGAGGGCTCGACGAGGCGGAGCGCGCCGCCGTGCTCGCCTCGCCCGCGACGATCGAGGCCTTCCTGAGGGCCCGCGTCCAGACGGAGCGCTGACGTGGCCGCGCCCCTGCCCGCCTTCGTCGCCCGCCGCCGCCCCGACTGGGACGCGCTGAAGGACCTGCTCGACCGGCAGCGCGCGGGCTCCCTGCGCCTGGAGGAGCTGCGCACGCTCGATGTCCTCTACCGCCGGGCGGCCTCGGATCTGGCGCTCGCGCAGACGTTCTACGCGGGCACGGACGTGCACCGCTTCCTCAACCAGCTGTGCGGCCAGGCCTACGCCGCCATCTACCAGCCACCTCGCGAGCGGTTGGCCTCCACCCTGGCCTTCTTCCGCCACGACTTCCCGCGAGCCCTGCGCGCCAACGGCGCCTTCGTGGCCGCCAGCGCGGGCCTCTTCCTGCTCGGCATCCTCCTGGGAGCGGTGGTGGTGCTGCTGGAGCCGCGGGGCGCGGAGCTGCTCGTCCCCGAGAACCTGCGCGACTCCATCGCCCGGAAGGAGATGTGGACGGACGGCATCCTCTCGGTGTCGCCGCCCAACGCGGTGGCCTCGGGCATCGCCACCAACAACCTCACGGTGCTCATCGTCACCTTCGCCTCGGGCCTGTTGCTGGGGCTGGGCACGGTCTTCGCGCTGCTCAACAACGGCGTGCACCTGGGCTCGGTGGCCGCGCTGTGCGTGCACGAGGGCATGGGCCCCAAGTTGTTCGACTTCATCGCCGCCCACGGGCCCGTGGAGCTGTCCATCATCGTCATCGCCGGCGGCGCGGGGCTCATGGTGGGCCAGGCCCTCATCGACCCCGGCGAGCTGCCCCGAGCACAGGCCCTGGCTCGGCGGGGGCGCGAGGCCGTGAAGCTCGTGCTCGGCTGCGCGCCCTTCCTCGCCCTCATCGCCGTGGTGGAGGGCTTCGTGTCCCCCGGTGATTTCTTCCCCTCGTGGGTGAAGGGACTGCTGGGCCTGGCGCTCGGGGCCTTCTTCTGGCTCTACCTGCTGCGCGCCGGCAGGGGCGAGGCCACGTCCCGCGGAGTCTCCTGACGGAGGAACGTCGTCACGGGCCGCTCGCGCTCGTCCACCTCCAGGCGGAAGATGTCCGGCCGCGCGTAGTGGCCGCAGGGATCGAAGTCGAGCCGCGCGCGCGTCAGCAGGCCGAGGTCGAGGTCGGCCGTCAGCACCCCCTCCTCGTTCCACAGGGGACCGGCGAGCACCTCACCGAAGGGCGAGATGATGACGCTGCCCCCCCGGGACAGGACGTGGGGCGCGTCCGCGGGGAGGGCCTCCTCGCGCAGGACTTCCTCCGGGTACATGTCGCGGGTGACGAACTGGTTGCACCCGAGCACGAAGCACCTGCCCTCGCTGCCGATGTGGCGCATGGTGGCCTGCCACGTGTCGCGGCTGTCGGCGGTCGGGGCGAGATAGATGTCGACCCCCTTGGCGTACATCGCCGCCCGGGCGAGCGGCATGTAGTTCTCCCAGCAGATGAGCCCGCCGAGCCGGCCGAAGGGCGTGTCCACCGTGGAGAGCGTGCTGCCATCGCCCTCGCCCCAGATGAGCCGCTCGGAGCCGGTGGGCTTGAGCTTGCGGTGCTTCGCGAGCAGCACGCCGTCGGGCCCGAAGTAGAGCTGCGTGCAGTAGAGCGTCCCACGCGTGGGGCGATCCCGCTCGATGACGCCGATGGAGAGGTAGACGCAGTGCTCGCGAGCGATTCCGCCGAGGCGCTCGATCGCCGGGCCGGGGAGCTCGACGGACTGCTCGTTGTAGAGCTGCCACAGGCGCCGGCCGGCCTCGCTGCGGCTGCCCACGATGAAGCCGAAGCCGAGTCCCCGGGGATAGGCCGGGATGAACGCCTCGGGAAAGAGCACGAGGCGCGCGCCGGTACCGGCGGCACGGGCGGTCCACGAGGCGACACGGGAGAGTGTTCCCTCGAGGTCGAAGAGCGCGGGAGCGGCCTGGACGACCGCGACACGAACCTGCTGGGCATGAGACATGCGGCGGAAGATAGGCCAACGTCGCGGACCCGGTGAACACCGTGGATATCCCCTCTCCCCCTGGGAGAGGGCCAGGGTGAGGGTATGTCCCTTCCCGTGTTCCTGAATGGGAATGGGGACCCGCGGCGCTTCTCGATGGGTCTCCGTCCGCGACCACGGTGACGACGACCCTCACCCCCCGCCCTCTCCCAGAGGGAGAGGGAGCACCGCACTACGCCCAGAAGGCCAGCAGCGCTCCCGCGGCGGTGGCCACCACGTTGACGGTGTCATTGCCCAACCAGGAGAAGCCCCGGAGGGGCCTCGCGGGCCGGCCGCAGCGGTGCACCCTTCGCTCGGTCTCGCGCGAACAGGCGTCACACCAGCGCACGTCCTGCACCGTGGCGCCCAGGAAGCTGTCCACCAGGGAGCCCACCACCCCGGCCAGCACGAGCCAGGGGACGAGCGACCACCGCGCCCCGGCGAGCGCGGCCACCAGGCCAACGAAGGCGGCGCCCGCCGTGGCGGCCAGCATCCCGGCTCCCGACACTGCTCCGGACGTGCCCGGCGGTACCTGCCGCAGCGTGGTGACCAGCCGCGGTGGCGAGCGCGAGAGGACACCCAGCTCGGTGGCCCACGTATCCGCGTTCGCGGCGACCAGGGCCCCCAGCATGGCCAGGGCGTAGCGCTGCTCTCCCGTGGTGCCCAGCAACACCGCCGCCAGCGCGGCCACGCCGCCATTGGCCAGTGCCTGTCCCAGGTCTCGCGTCCCCGTCTTGGCGTACTCCGCCTCCACGCCAGCCTTCCGGGCGCGGAAGGTCTTGGAGAGCGCGCTGGAGGAGATGAAGAAGCCGAGCAGGGCCGCCGTCCCCACCGCGCCCGCCAGCCCGAAGACGGGCGTGCCCACGAGGATGGCACCCAGCACCCCGCTCGGGCTCAGCGAGCCCCGGGCCCAGGACGCCACGCCGATGACGAGCGCCACCACCGAGCCCACGCCCAGGCCCCACGCGTGCGCGGGCGGAACCAGGTAGAGAACGGCCCCCGCGGCCAGCGGCACCCAGAGGTTGTCCCGGCCCTTGGTCCCGAGCGCCTCGACACACGTCGCCACCACGGCGCACAGCGCGGCCAGCGGCACCTTCGGCATGTCCGGCGCGACGCCCGGCATCCACGTCAACGTGGCCAGCACGGCCACGAAGGTGCCAGCGCACATGGCCAGCGAGCCCTCCAGGCTCTTGTGCTCCCCACCGAGTGTCTCGTAGCGATGACGTCCGAAACGCCGGCCCACCAGCGAGGCCAGGGCATCTCCCACGGTCATGGCCATGACACCGCCCGCCGCGACCGCGGGCCTGTCCCACGCCAGCCACACCAGCGCCGAGAAGGCCACCGGGAACCAGACCGTGCCCAGGTTGTCGGGCTCCGTCTCCACCGACTTCAGCAGGCGCTTGCGGTGGATGAGCCAGTTGGCCACCACCGCCGTCAGCGAGGGCACCACGGCCAGCGCCCGGTTCTCGAAGAGCCCCAGCGCGCCGAGGATCCAGAACCCCACGCTCACGTGGATGACCTTGCGCGCGAGCTCGCGCGACAGGCCCAGCCGCAGGGCTCCCTCACCCGCGAGCACGCAGACTCCGATATACCCGTAGGCCCAGAGGAGCGCCTGCATGTCCTGGCTCATGGCGGCCGATTGTAGTCGGCCCCCGTGCCCACGGGTGACGCCGCTCTACCGGCTCCGCGCCGGCAGCACCGAGGCCTCGCGCGTCGTCGAGCCGGCCTCGAGGGCCTCGATCCGCTTGCGCTGACGGTGGCGGAGGATCTTCTCGTACGCCACGTTCAGCTCGCGCATCTTCGCCTCCGAGCCACCCCGGTCCGGGTGCCGCTCCAGCGCCAGCTCGCGGAAGCGCGCCCGCACCACGTCGGGAGGATCCAACGGCGACACCCCGAGCACCCGGTACGGATCCTGCTCGTCGATCGCCGCCAGCCAGGCCTCCAGCCGGTCCTTCACCGCGATGAAGCGCTCGTCCTCCCCGGTCTTCTCCTTCACCGGGTGCGTGCGCATCTTCGCGTCCGCCTTGAAGACCTCGGTATAGGTGCTCGACACCCAACGGTGACACGAGCCGCACCGGAAGTACTTGACCCGTGGCCCCGCGTGGCCGGTCATCCGCACACCACAGTGGGTGCACTCGACCTCCACGTTCTCGAGGGTCCGCCAGTTCCAGTTCGTCGCAGCCGCCGCGCTCATGGGTTGCTCCCGACCTCTCTCCGCTCAGGCGCTACAGGCCCGTAGCGGGTGTCAAGGTCCCACGATCCGATCTCCCGTCAAGAAATTGTCGACCCGACGTTCGAGGCGAAATCGCCCCACACGGGCCGTCCGGGCGGCTCCATTTCACGGTAAATCGAGAGGATGCTCGAACGGACCATCGCATTCCTCGGCGCCGGCAACATGGCCGAGGCGCTCATCAAGGGGCTGCTGCGCGCCGGCACCGCGCGGCCCGAATCCCTCATCGCCACCGGACGCCGCTCGGAGCGGCTGGAGACGCTGCAGCGGACGTACGGGGTGCGCACCACCCTGGACAACCTGGCCGCCGCGCGCGAGGCGGACGTGGTGGTGCTCTCCGTCAAGCCGCAGGCGCTGGACAAGGTGCTCGTCCAGGTGGCCCCCGAGGTGGATCCGCACAAGCTGGTCATCTCCGTGGCGGCGGGCGTGCCCATCGCGGCCATGGAGCGGCGGCTGGGCGCCGGGGCGCGCATCATCCGCACCATGCCCAACACCCCCTCCCTGGTGGGCGCGGGCGCCTGCGCGCTGTCCCGGGGCGAGCACGCCAGCGAGGAGGACCTGGCGGTGGCCACCCGCATCTTCCAGTCCGTGGGCACCACCACCGTGGTGGACGAGAACCTGCTGGACGCCGTCACCGGCCTGTCCGGTAGCGGCCCCGCCTACATCTTCCTCATCATCGAGGCGCTCTCGGACGCGGGCGTGAAGGTGGGACTCCCCCGCTACACCGCGCTCAAGCTGGCCGCCCAGACGGTGTTGGGCAGTGCACAACTGCTCATCGAGACGGGCTCCCACCCCGGCCAGCTCAAGGATCAGGTGACGAGTCCGGGCGGCACGGCGATCGCTGGCCTGCATACCCTGGAGGCAGGCGGGCTGCGCACCACCCTCATCAACGCCGTGGAGGCAGCCACCCGCCGGGCCCGGGAGCTGGGGGACCAGTTCCTGGAGAAGTCCTAGGTCTGTCCTATACTGGGGTGCATGAAGATCACCCCGCTCGACATCCGGCAGAAGCGCTTCGAGACGGCCCTGCGCGGCTTCTCGAAGCGCGAGGTGGAAGCCTTCCTGGAGCTCATCGCCGGTGAGTTCGAGGAGGTGGTGAAGGAGAACATCTCCCTGAAGGAGGAGCTCAAGCGCACCCAGCTCAAGCTGGAGCAGCACCTGGAGCGCGAGCGCACCCTGCAGGAGACGATGGTCACCGCCCAGCGCATCAGCGAGGACATGAAGGCCGCCGCCAAGAAGGAAGCGGAGATCATCCTCGCGGACGCCGAGCACCAGGCGGAGAAGATCGTCCACGGCGCGCACCAGCGGCTGGTGCAGGTCGTCGAGGACATCAACGAGCTCAAGCGCCAACGCGCCCAGTTCGAGTCCCAGGTGAAGTCCGTGGTGGAGGCGCACCAGAAGCTGCTGGAGACGTTCAGCGGGCGCACCTTCGCCGACAAGGACTACGCGCGCGTCGAGGACAACGTGGCCTACCTCACGCAGAAGAAGGCCCAGAACGCCGAGTAGCCCGTGGCCGCCTCCTGGCTCAAGGAAGTGCCCGGCGCGGTGGAGCTGGCCGTGCTGGTGCAACCCCGGGCCTCGCGCACCCGCGTGGTGGGCGAGCACGATGGGATGCTGAAGCTCCAGCTCGCCGCCCCACCCGTGGACGGTGAGGCCAACGCGGCCCTGCTCGAGTTCCTGGCGAAGCAGCTCGGTGTGCCGAGGCGGCAGGTGACGCTGGTGGCGGGTGACGCCTCGCGTCGAAAACGGGTCCGTGTCGAGGGACTTGGCGCCGCGGCGGTCGAGGCTGTTATGTCTCTGGGCACGTGAGGCCCCCATGCGCCACCTGCTCCTGCTCCTGACGCTGTTGCTGGCACCCATCGCGGAGGCGCAGGACGTCGTTGGCGGCCCCCGTCCGGAAGCCGGCCATGCCAATGGGGGCGCGGAGCCCGCCATGGTGCCCACGCCCCGGCCGTCGGTGGTGGTGGGAGAGGTCTCCACGCCGCGCTTCCGCATCCTCTACACCGCGAGGGCAGAGGGCTCCGCGCGCCAGCTGGCCGACAACATCGAGTCCATCCGCGATGCCTTCGTGGGCGTGCTGGGGCGGGACTGGCCCGGCGTGACGGAGCTGCGCGTGGGCGTGGGTCGCGAGGAGTTCGAGGCGCTGGCGCTGCCCGGGGGCGCGCCTCCGGGCTGGGCGGTGGCGCTGGCCTACCCCACGCACCGGATCGTCCTGCTCAACGCGCTGACGCTGGCGGGCCCCGAGGGCATGGTGACGTTGCGTCACGAGCTGGCGCACGTGGCGCTGGGACAGCTCGGCAGCCACTGGCCGCGCTGGTTCCAGGAGGGCCTGGCGCAGAACCTCACGGGAGAGAACTACTCCATGACGCACTACGCGGCGCTCTTCCGCGCGGTGACGCAGGAGAAGGTGTTCCGCTTCGAGCACCTGCACGATGCCTGGCCGGATCTCCCCTCGGACGTGGAGATCGCCTACGCGCAGAGCGCGGCCTTCGTGGCGTGGCTGTCGGCGCGGCACGGTCCGGAGGGCATGGGGCGGCTGGTGGACGAGGTGGCCACGGGTCAGCCCTTCGAGCAGGCCTTCGGCAAGGCCTTCCGCTCGTCGCTGTGGGTGGAGGAGCTGGCGTGGCGTGACGGCCTGGCCGCGCGCTATGGCTGGCTGCCGCTGACGACGAGCTCCTCGCTGGTGTGGCTGGGCGCCACCGGGCTCGTGGTCGCCGCGTACCTGCGGCGGCGCAAGCAGAAGGAAGCGCGGTTCGCCGAGATGGAAGCGCAGGAGGCCCTCGAGGAGGAGGCGATGCGCGCGTCGCTCGAGGCGGAGCTCGCCCAGCAACGCATGCGGGTGCCACCCCCGTTGCCACAGCCCTCCGAGGCGGCCGAGCTCTCCGAGCCCACGGACCGCGGCGAGCCCATGGAGCCGGTGGCCGCCGAGTGGCACGAGCCGCGTTCTCCGCACGCTCCGGAATTCGAGGACGAAGAGCAAACGCTGCCACGTCCGCCCAAGCCGACGGTGCATTGAAACGAGGGTCGCGCCCTACCCGCAGGTGGGAAAAGACCTGCCCACTCAGGCGAATGTGTCACCCACTCCGCGAGGGGTTCATCGAGCCGCTCGAAAAATCTACAGCCCTTCTGAGAACTCCGTTTCCGGGAGCCGGGCCAAACGGCTGAATTCACTGTCCGCCCCATCCGCGTGAGCGTTGGCAAGCCGCTTGCTCAAGACGGCGCCACGAGAGCGGAGGAGAGCGGCGATGACGGAACGTGCGCGACGAGGAGCAGGAGTAGCGAGGGTGTTCGCGGGGCAGCCCGAGCGTCTCGCCGCGGCATGGCGCCGGGTGCGCTTCGCCGAGGCCCGCAAGGACGGGGCGCCTCCGTGCAACCAGTTGGACACCGTGGTGGAGCCCTTCGTCCGGGAGATAGGCCGGAACCTGGAAGGCAGGGAGGGCAGCCCGTGGAGCCGGACGCGCGCGGTGCTGCGTCTGGCGCCGAGGCGGGGGGTGCGCGCGCTGCACGATGAATTCGCCGCGCTGCGCCGCTGCCTGGTGGATGCGGTGGAGACGCTCGGTGGAGGGGACGCGGAGCGGGCGGTGGTGAACCTGGCGGTGGACGAGGCCGTGGACTCGGCGGTGGCGATGATGGAGCGCCTGGGCAATCCCCTCGCGCCCCGGCCGCGGGTGCCGTTCGCGGGCCTGGTGGTGCAGTTCTTCGACAAACCCCGGGCCCCGGCGCGCGAGAAGTCCGCCGCGGGGAGCGGGAGGGTCGCGGTGCATTGAGTTGAGGGGGGTGCCGACCCGTCCGGCTTGACGCCTCCCATCTCTGGGAGGTGTCCGAGGGCCGGGCGGTTGAAGGGGGCGCGCTGACGGGCACATGGGGGGCCCGAGGCGCGAAACGGGGGCGCGATCCCGTACGGGGGTGCGGTGAGCGCGCAAGGAGTGGCCGCTTGTGGAGGCCGCGTGTTCGGGGGTTCACGCGAGCCGCCTTGACGGCCGGACGGGTCGGCGTTGTTTTCCGGGCGGGCGCGTACGTCAGTGCGCGTCCGCCCATGTCTTTCCAGCCCCCACTTCCACCTTGAGGGGCACCTTGAGCTGCATCACGGCGTTCATGCACCGCCGCGACAGCTCCTTCACGGCCTCCACCTCGGCCTCGGGCGCCTCGAAGAGCAGTTCGTCGTGCACCTGCAGCAGCATCCGCGTGCGCAGGCCCTGCTTCTCCAGCTCCGCGTCCACCGCCAGCATCGCCTTCTTGATGAGGTCCGCCGCCGTGCCCTGGATGGGCATGTTGATGGCGGCGCGCTCGGCGGCCTGCACCACCTGGCGGTTCTTCGCGTGCAGGTCGCCCATGGGCCGGCGCCGCCCGAAGAGCGTCTCCACGTAGCCCTTCTCCTTCGCCACCCTCACCGTCTCCTCCAGGTAGCGCTTGATGCCGGCGTAGCGGGTGAAGTAGCGCTCGATGATGTCGCGCGCCTCCTCCTCGGGGATGTTGAGGCGCGTGGACAGCCCGTACGAGCTCAGGCCGTAGGCGATGCCGAAGTTGACCGTCTTGGCCACCCGGCGCTGATCCCTCGTCACCTGGTCCTGCGCCACGCCGAAGATCTCCGCCGCGGTGCGGCTGTGGATGTCCTCGTCCCGGGCGAAGGCGTCGATGAGGACCGGATCCTCGGCGATGTGCGCCAGCAGCCGCAGCTCGATCTGGCTGTAGTCCGCGGAGACGAGCTGGTGGCCCTCCTCGGCGATGAAGGCGCGGCGGATCTCCATGCCCAGCTCGGTGCGGATGGGGATGTTCTGCAGGTTGGGATCGGACGAGGACAGCCGGCCGGTGGCGGTGGCCGCCTGGTGGAAGGTGGTGTGGAGGCGTCCGTCCCGGGCCACCAGCTCCGGCAGCGTGTCCAGGTAGGTGCTCTTGAGCTTGGAGAGCGAGCGGTACTCGATGATGGCGCGCGGCAGCGGGTGCACCTCGGCGAGCTTCTCGAGCACCTCCTGGTCCGTGGAGGGGCCCGTCTTGCCGCGCTTGAGCACGGGCAGCTCCAGCTTCTTGTAGAGCACCTCCGCGAGCTGCGGGTTGGAGCCCACGTTGAACTCGGTGCCGGCGAGCTGGTGGATCTCCTTCACCTTCGTCTCGCAGTCGGCGCCCACCTTCTCCGAAATCTCCCGGAGCACCTTCACGTCCACCTTCACGCCGCGCGACTCCATGTGCGCCAGCAGCGGCACCAGCGGCAGCTCCAGCTCTCTCGCGAGCTTCGCCAGGCCCAATGGCTCCAGCTCCTGCCACAGCCCGGGAGCCAGCCGACGCGCCACGTCCGCCCGGGCCGCGTACGCCACGGAGATTTCCTGGGGGGTGAACTCCTTCAGCGGGCGCGCCTTGCGCCCGGTGGTGGTCGGCAGCTCGGGCAGGTCCACCTGGAGCCGCTCGCGGGCGAGGAACTCCAGGCTGTGGTCGCGCCGCGAGGCGTCCAGCAGGTAGCTGAGCAGCTCGACATCGTCCTCCCCTCCCCTGAGCTGGATGCCCTCGCGGTTGAGCAGCAGCCAGAGGGTCTTGAGGTCATGCCCGCCCTTCTTCACCTTCGCGTCCTCGAGCACGCCCTGGAGGGCGTTCTTGAAGTCCGCGGGCCGCACCTGCTCCACGCCGAGCCCCTCGTGGGCCAACGGCACGTAGCGCGTGGTCCCATCCTTCAGGGCCACCCCGAGCCCCACCAGCGACGCGGCGAAGGGCAGGCCCTCGTACGCGGGGATGAGCGTCACCTCTCCGGTCTCGCGCACCGTGGTGGCCAGCGCCTGGAGCGACTCCTTCGTGGTGACGAGCTCCGTCTCCGTCGTCAGCTTCGCGGTCTCCTTCGTGGGCTCCCGGGCCGGCAGCTCGCGCAGGAGCGCGGAGAACTCCAGCTCGGTGAAGAGCTGACGGAGCTGCTCGTCATGCGGGGGCCTGCGCTTCAGGTCCTCGATGGAGACGCCCAGCTCGAGGTCCGTGCGGAACGTCACCAGGTCGCGCGCGCGCAGCAGGCTCTCGCGGTGGGCCCCGATGGCCTCGCGCATCTTCGGCTTCTTCACCTCGGAGAGCCGCTCGAGCAACGCGTCCACGCCGCCGAACTGGTGCAGCAGCTCCACCGCCGTCTTCGGGCCGATGCCCGGCACCTTGGGGACGTTGTCCACCGCGTCGCCGATGAGCGCCAGGTAGTCGCGCATCTGCCCGGGCTCGATGCCCAGCCGCTCCTTCACCTCGTCGGGAGTGGTGTAGCGCTCGTTCTGCGGATCGTAGAGGTGCACGTCCTCGTCCACGATCTGCACGAAGTCCTTGTCGCCGGTGACCACCAGGACGCAGAAGCCCTCGGCCCTGGCGCGCTTGGACAGGGTGCCGATGACGTCATCCGCCTCCCAGCCGGCCACCTCCAGCACGGGCAGGTTGAGCCCCTCCACGACCTTGCGGATGTAGGGGAACTGCTGGGACAGGTCCTCCGGCGTCTCCTTCCGGTTGGCCTTGTAGTTGGGGTCGATCTTCTGGCGCTCGGTGCGGCTCTCCTTGTCGAAGGCGAGCGCGACGTGGGTGGGATTCAGCTCCTTGAGCGCCTTGAGCACCTGCCGGGTGAAGCCCAGGGTCGCGTTGGTGGGCACACCCTGGCGGGTCGTCAGGGGAGGAATCGCGTGATAGGCGCGGAAGATGAAGCTGGAGGCGTCGATCAGGACGAGGCGGGGCGCGCCGCTCGAAGGGCTCGGGACCATAGGTCCCCGGCCTTAACCGAGCCCCCCGCCCCCTGTCCATGCCGTGTACGCCCCGGGAGCGAACCATCAACGCTCCGGGGCGCCCGGAGCTCAGCAGCCGTTCTCCTTCTTCATCGCCGCCACCTTCTCGTCGAGCCCGTCACCCGGGACGGAGAAGTCCAGCACGGCATCCAGATCCTCGCAGGTCTGGGCCTCCTTGAAGGTCTTCAGGCCTCGCGTCGAGCACCGGCCCACCTGCGAGTTGAGGTCCGTGTTGCCCGCGTAGAAGCGGAAGCCCAGCTTCCAGATGCGGCAGGCCCGACGCGCGTCCCCGCGCTCCTGCCAGTACTTGCCCCGGGTGATCGCCTTGGAGGCCATGTCCTGCTGGATGTTGCGCCGGTAGAAGGACGGCCGGGACTCGGCCTGCTCGGCCATCAGCCGCTTGTCCACGTCCAATGCCTCCAGCAGCGGCTCGGCGGCCTTCTCCACGTCCTCGTTCTGCAGGAAGCCCTGGCCGTTCTTGTAGAGCTGATCCACGTTGCCCACGTCCCGGAGCAGCTCGTCCGTCTGGCCGTGGTGCTGGGACAGCTCGTAGTTGGAGCGCAGCTTCTGCAGGGTGGCGTACGCCTCGGTGCCGCGCCCGGCCCAGTAGTCCACCATCGCCGCGACCATGAACTTGTGGGGGAAGCGCTGCTTGAAGGCGTCCTCCACCAGCTTCTTCGGATCCGGCGCCGCCTCGTCCTCGAAGAAGATGTCGGACACCGGGCAGTGCCAGGGCGCGGCGTTGGGATCCAACCGCTTCCGGGCGATGAGGAAGTCCAGGTAGAGCTTGTCCTTGGGCCGCCACTCGGTGCGGCCCAGCCGCCTGCTCCGGTCGAGCACCAGGGTGAAGCCGATGGGCGGCTGCAGTTCCTCCCGGCTCATCTTCTGGCAGGCGAAGTTCATGTAGATCTCACACCGGGGCACCGCGGCGCTCCACTGGTTTCCGCGCAGGTAGCGCTTGCAGTCGTCCAGGGAGCGCTTCGTTACCTTTTCCACCGCCTCCAGCACCTTGGGCTTGGCGCGGCGGAAGTAGGAGCTGTCCTTCGGAATCTTCTTGAAGAAGTCCAGCGCCTCCTCCTCCTTGAGCCGGCCGAGCGACTTCAGGCCCTGCGCGAAGTACTCGGCGGCCTCCTTCTCCAGCTTGATGCGGCGCATGAGGGTGTTGGCCTCGGCGTTGATGGGATCGACGTCCAACGCCTTCGTGCAGGCCGCCTCGGCCCTCGCCCAATCCGGCTCGCTGCCCAGCTCCGTGGAGGAATAGGAGCGGCACTGGCTGAGCGCCTCCTGCACCTGCTCCGCCGGACTCGGGGGAGGAGGACCCTTCTTCACCCGAGCCGCGGCCACGTCGTCGGCGCCCCCACCGCCCGTCGCGCTCTTGATGATGCCCGCCGCCAGCAGCAGGCCGACCACGCTGGCGGCCACCACCAGCAGCCGCTTGCGCGAGGCCGGGATACCCTCCGCCGCGGGAGCCTCCACGTCCCTGGCGGCCTCGGCGCCGGAACCGCGCCGCGAGGGCACCTCGGAGCGCCCACGGCGCACCGGCAGGCTGGACGCCCCACCCGCGCTCTCGACCACCACCTCCACCATGCCGAAGGTGATGACGTCTCCGGGCTGTAGCTCCACCGGGTGCGTGCCCATGGGCTCGCCATTCACCAGCGTGCCGTTGGCGCTGCCCAGATCGCGCAGCACCGCGCCCTCGGGCGTCGCCTCCACCTCGGCGTGCTTGCGGCTCACCGAGTCATCCTCGAGGAGCACCGCGGCGGGGGCCTGACGGCCCACGATGAGCTTGCCCTTCACGGGGAACTTCTGGTTGGCCCAGGGGCCGGTGAGGCCCTTGAGCACCAGGCCCTGCTCACCCTCCTCCCCACCCGCGGAAGCCGTCGGCGCCGGCCGGGGACGCCTCGCCAGCGAGGACGGACCTCCCGCGCCCGGTGCCGGCCGCTTCACGGCGGGCATGGCCCGGGTGGCACGCGGGCTCTGGCTCCCCAGCTGCTCGGGAACCCCGCCCGCGGGCTTCGCCGCCCTGCGCTGTCCGGTGGCGGACCGGGCCGCGGGTGCCTTGAGCCGCAGCCCGTACTCGCCCAGCTGCACCTGGGACCTGGGCGTGAGCACCACCATGCCGGTGATGCGCTCACCGTCCACGAAGGTGCCGTTGGCGCTGCCCACGTCCTCCACCATCACCTTGCCGCCCTCCTCGTAGAAGCGGGAGTGGCGGCGCGACACACCGCCCTCGGCGAGGATCAGATCATTGGTGCCTTCCTGGCGGCCCACCTTCAGCTCACCGGAAAACTCGTGCTCGCTTTCACTGCCGTCGGGGTGACGGACGACCAGGATGGGCATGGGGGCGTCAGTCCTCGCGGAAGATGCTCATGTTGACGGGAATGCCCTTGCGCTGCAGGTCATCGTAGAACTTGGGCACGAAGCCACTCGCCACGAAGCGCCCGCGCACCTTCCCGTCGTCCGTGAAGCCTTCCTGCTTGTAATAGAAGATGTCCTGGAGGGTGACGATGTCCACCTCCATGCCGGCGATCTCGGTGATGTAGCAGATCTTCCGCGTCCCATCCGAGAAGCGCGTCTGCTGAACGATGATGTGAACGGCGCTGGCGATCTGCTCGCGGATGGCCTTCACCGGCAGCTCCATGCCGCTCATCAGCACCATCGTCTCCAGCCGGGCGATGGCGTCGCGCGGCGTGTTGGCGTGCAGCGTGGTGAGCGAGCCGTCGTGGCCCGTGTTCATCGCCTGGAGCATGTCCAGCGTCTCACCGGCGCGGCACTCGCCCACGACGATCCGGTCCGGCCGCATGCGCAGGCAGTTCTTCACCAGGTCGCGGATGGTGATGGCGCCCTTGCCTTCCAGGTTGGGCGGACGGCTCTCCAGCTGCACCCAGTGATCCTGCGGCAGCTGCAGCTCGGCCGCGTCCTCCACGGTGACGATGCGCTCGTCCTCGGGGATGAAGGAGCTGATGATGTTGAGCGTCGTCGTCTTGCCCGAGCCCGTGCCGCCCGAGATGACGATGTTCTTGCGCGCCTTGACGCACATCTCCAGGAACTCGGCCATCTGCGCGGTGACGGTCTTGTACTTGATGAGATCCTGGATCTTCAGCGAGTCCTTCTTGAACTTGCGGATGGTGATGCAGGGGCCCTTGAGCGCCAGCGGCGGGATGATGGCGTTGACGCGGCTGCCGTCCTTGAGGCGCGCGTCCACCAGCGGGCTGGACTCGTCGATGCGCCGGCCGATGGGCGCCACGATCCGCTCGATGACGCCGAGCACCGCCTGGTTCGAGCTGAACGTCTTCTCGGACAGGACGAGCTTGCCCTTGCGCTCGATGTAGATCTGGTTGGCGTGGTTCACCATGATCTCGCTGATCTCATCCGACGCGAGGAACGCCTCGAGGGGCCCCAGGCCCAGCGCCTCGTTGATGACGTCGGTGAGCAGCTCCTCCCGGTCCACCTCGGACGGGAGCTCTCCATCCGCCTCCATCTGGTCGATGATGTCGCGGATGGCCTTCTCGGTGCGCCGCCACAGCTCGTCGTCGCCGAGCCGGTCCATGTCCATGCGGCGCAGATCGAGGTACTCGATCAGGCGGTCGTGGATCTCCTTCTGGAGCCGGGTATAGGCCTCCAGCCGGGGGTCCACGCGCTTCTTGTTCTTCGCCAGGGCCGAGGCCAGCGAGGCCGGCATGCGCGCGTTGGCCGCGGGCTGTGGGGGCGGAGGCTCCTCGTACGGCTCCTCCTCGTAGGCGCCCGCCTGCGCGCCCCCACCCTCGTCGTACCCCTGATCCTCCTCGTAGTACTCCTCCTCGGGAGGCGCCGTGCGCGTCATGGCGCCGGACTCCTCCAGGGGCTCCACGTTGATGATGTAGTCGCCGATGAAGATCTGATCGCTCGGCTTCACCACCTGCGGCCCGGCGATTTTCTTGCCGTTCACGAAGGTGCCGTTCGTGGACTTCATGTCCACGACGATGAACTTGCCGTCCTTGGCGATGATCTTCGAGTGGTACTTGGAGACGTTGCCCTTGGCGAGGACGATGTCGTTCCCAGCGAGGCGGCCGATGGTGATCTCGTTCTGTTCGAACTCGATCTGCTCGGTACCTCCGCCCTTCTCCTCGAGCGTGACGAGAAACATGACGCGGGATGCTACCAAGCACGCACGTCCCCTCAAAGAGGAGGCTCGAAGCAGTGAGGCCGGCGCCCATCCCCCGGGGGGATGAGGCCGGCCTCGAAGAGCAGCCAGGCAACCGCGCGGGGGCGGCGCTCAGTCGAAGATGTTGAAGTTGACCTCGGAGCGGGCCTGCTTGTAGCGGCTCTTCACGTCCTCGATGATCGTCCGGATCTTGTCCGAGTCCGGGTTGACGATGCGGGGCGTCACGAAGATGACCAGCTCGCGCTTGGTGGAGTCGAAGGCGCGGTTCTTGAAGAGCTCGCCGATGATGGGGATGTGGCCCAGGCCCGGCAGCTTGGAGACGGCCTTCTGCTCGTCGTGGCTGAAGACGCCCGACAGGACGATCGTCTCGCCGTGACGCACGGTGACGTTCGTCTTCACCTTGCGGGAACGGAAGCCGGGGATGGCCGCCGAGCCGCCGAAGGACACGGCCACCGAGGAGTCGAGCTCGCTGGCCTCGGCCTCGATCTCCGTCTGGATGTTTCCGTTGCGGTCCGCGGTGGGGCGCAGGTTGAGGATGACGCCGTAGGGCTTGTACTCCACGGAGAACTGGTTCTGGGTGATGAGGGGGATGGGCACCTCGCCACCCGCGAGGAACTCGGCCTTCTCACCGCTGGCGCACACCAGCTTGGGCTGGGCGAGCAGCCGGCCGTAACCATCGTTGGCCTGGAAGCCCACCGAGAAGTCCGCGCCGGCGCTGAACGACAGGCCGCCCTGTCCCGAGCCGAAGGTGCCGGGGAACAGATCCTGCGTGATGGTGGCCGAGGCCGCCGCGGTGCCGGTGATGTCGGTGGGGTATTTGATCCCGTAGCGATCCCTCGAGTTGCGGCGGATCTCCACGAACTGCACCTCGGAGAGGATCATCCGCTTGATGCCGACGACGAGCAGGTTCTCCACCTTCTCGCCCACCGCCTTGACGATGAGCTCGGACTTCTGCAGGTCCTGCTGGCTCTCCACGGAGCCCTCCAGGAAGATGGTGGAGCCCACCACGTTCACCTGCACGTTGCGCAGCCCCGCCTTCTGGAAGGCCGCGGTGAGGTTCTGCGCCACCAGCTTCTTGGCGTTGGGCGCCACCTTCACGAAGCTCTTCACGTTCGGGTAGAGCGACACCACCTGCTCGATGCGCTCCGCGTCCGCCGCGGTGTAGGCCTGACCCTCCAGGTAGATGCGGTCACCCACCGTGCGCACGGTGACGCCTTCGATCTCCCCGAGCAGCTTCTTGAGCTCGGAGGAGACCTCGCCCAGGTCCTGCTTGCGCACCGTGATGAGGTAGCTGACGCGCTGGCCGGAGCTCTTCCAGACCAGGAGCGTCGTCTTGCCCTCGGAGGTGCCACTGATGAGGATCTGGTTGCTGGCAATGGCCTTCACCTCGGCGACGCTGGGATCTCCCAGGGCGATCCGGGTGGTGCCGGGCACGGTGATCACCTTCTGGGTGCCCACGCCGAGGTTGATGATGCTGCTGTCCTGTGCCCGCGCGGTGTCCGCCGCGAACAGGGCCAGCAAGGCGCCGAGCGCGGCCACCTGCGTGAAGCGTCCAAGCATCGTGAGAGTCCCTTCGCGTCTCATCCGAACTACCCCAATCTGTCGTGCTGCCACCACATGGCCCAGAAAGTACCCAGAGCGATCGCCACACCATACGGGATGTGACGCCGGGGCCCGCTCACCGCGCCCTCGTGCATCAGCCGGACCCGTACGGCCCACCGCCTCAACATGTCCCCCAGCGTCTCCCAGACGGCGCCCTGCCACAGCAGGGTCACCACCGCCTGGAGCGCCCCCACCAGGGAGATGAAGGCCGCCGCCGCCATCACCAGGGGAAAACCCAGCACCGCCCCCACGCCCCCCATCAACTTCACGTCTCCCCAACCCATCTTCCCGCGCAGCGCCGCCGGCAGCAGCAACAGCGCCAGCCCCACCCCGGACACGAGGCCACTCACCAGCCCCGTCTCCAGATCGCCCACGCCCTCGGCCCACACGCGCACGCCCAGCGCCACCGCCATCAGCGGGTACGTGACGACGTCCAGGATCTGGCGGCGCAGCACGTCCGTGGCCACCGAGATCACCAGCGCCACTCCCAACAGGGTCCAGAGCGCGATGTGAGAGGGAGTCATCGAAAAACCCGCCCCCCGGAAATCGAGGAAGCGGGTTTTGGGAATAAATCAGGGTGGGCCGCGCTCCGTCAATTGGCGAACAGCCCGCTCCCCTGCCCTTTTCCGAGGCGGCGCCGCTCTCAGGCGTAGGAGAGCCGCACCCGCTCGCTGCAGATGAAGTACTCGTCGCCGTCTTCGATCTTGCGGCGCTTGATGCGCTGCTTGTTGAACCAGGTGCCGTTGGACGAGCCCAGGTCCTCGATGAAGAAGTCGTCGCCCTCCCGGACGATGACGGCGTGCTCGCGAGACACCTTGCCGGAGTTGATCATCAGGTCGCAGTGCTTGCCGCGACCGATCACGAACCGCTCCTTGGTGATGGTCTGGGGCTCGGCGTTGTCCATGGTGAGGATGAGGGCGCTCCCACCGGGCTCGTCCATGGGCTCCTCGTCCATGGGCTCGTCCTCGGGCAGCGGCTCGTCATCTGCCATGGGCTCGTCGTGCGCGGCCATGTCCATGCCGGGGTCGTCGGAATCCTCGGGCAGCGGCTCCTCGTCGAGCTCCTCGCGAGGCTCGCTGCTCTTGCCCTTGATGAGGCGCTCGAGCTCGGCGGCCGTCTCCAGGACACGCTCGGCCACCTCGCGGCGGGCGGGATCATTGTCCAGGGCATTGGCGGGCGGACGCTCCTCGAGACGCGCGGAGGGCCGCTGCGGAGCCGGGGCGGGCAGCGGCGTGTCGTCCCGGAGCGCCGGGGGCGGCGACCTGGCGGGCGCGCCACCACTGACGGGCTGCAGCACGGGCGGGGCGGACCTGGCGGCGGCGGGCGCCGGGGCCGGAGCGGCGGCACGCGAGGCCACCCCCATGCCCGGGGCCTCGGAGCGACCCGGCCGCGCCACCTCGATGAAGCCGTTGAGGCGGGCGAACATGAACAGCGCCTGATTGATGAGCGCGTCACGATCCGAGCCCATCTGCTGGGCCATGTCTTCGTAGGTCTCCCACAGGTGGTCGGCGATGCCTACCTTGCGGGCGGGGCGGGAGTTCTGGTCGATCATCTGTCTTGACTCGCTCATCCGGGGGCCCTGGACGATATCAGAGCCGTCCAGGGACGCGAAATCACTGATAGGGGTACAATCCCCGGCTGTTGGCCACACCCGCGTCGATATCGGTCAGGTCCACCTGCAGGATGCCATCGGCCGAGGGATAGACGATGTAGGCGTAGTCCTCCTCCCCCACCCTGGCGTGCACGACGGGGCCGGGAAGCCGGTAGTACGCGAAGTCCGTCACGTTCACCGTGTCCACCGTGATGACGTACGGGAAGTAGTGGGATTCGGTGCTGACCAGGTAGTAATCCCCCCGGTTCAGCTCCTCCTCGGGCAGGCGATCGACGCGGAGGTACACCTGGGTGGCCTCGGTCTGCCCCTGGTAGCCCGGCGGGTGGAAGAAGTACGAGCCCGTGCGTGAGTAGTCGTCACGCAGCCCCAGGCGCTCGAGGAACGTCCCGCTGGCGTTGGAGAGCACCAACGGCCGGCTGCCTCCCGCCCGGACCTCGAACGACGTGTAGCCGGCGCAGGCGGCCGGAACGGGGCCCGAAGGCACCAGGACGAACGTACCCGTCTCGGCCGTCGACTGCACCGAGGCCACCCGCAGATCCTCCGAGCAGGCCTGCCCCGTGCTCCCGGGCAACAGGACGATGATGTCCCCCGGCTGTACGAGCGTCTCCCTGTCGGGCTCGGGCCCGATCGCGGAGGACACCACGAAGGGAGAGCCCTCTCCCTCGCGAGCCTGGGGCACCACGGGCAGGACACCTTCGTACGTCAGGACGAACGTCTGGTCCCGGGTGACGCCGTACGTGCCCTCGAAGTAGATGTCGCCCGTCTCGCCCTGACTGACGCCCTGGGCATTGACGCGCAAGGTGGTGGCCGTGGCCGTGTTCACGGTCTGCCCGTTGGCCGTGTCCCAGCTCGCGGCCACGTTGAAGGGAGTCAGCCTCGCCGCGTCGAAGAAGAGGACCTGCCCGTTGGAGAGCGGCACGATGCCCAGCAGCTCGACAACGGTGTCTCGCCGAATGGTCGTGCTCGGATCCTCCGGGTTCACGCGATCCGCGGGCTCGCCGGTCTGGATGCCCAGCTTCGTGTTCGTGGAGAGCGACAGGCCCATGGGCAGCCCGGCCCCGGCGCTGAGGGGCAGCATGGGGTACCCGGTGACGTCCTGGGCCACCGTGCCCGAGTCGGTCTCCACCGCCAGCACGCCCGTGCACTGGGACAGACCGACGCAGCTCGACGCATCGAGCACGCCGAAGATGCGCTGACCGGCCCGCAGCGTCTGTTCGTTGTTCTGCGCGTCCTTGTAGACCACCCGCCCATGGGTGGCGAGCTGGAGCACCTGGGCGCCGAAGTTCAGCTCCCGCAGCTCCTTCGTCACCAGGTTGACCAGGTAGCTCTTCCCCGGAGTCGTACTCCCAGCCGGGCTTCGCGTGGACACGGCGAGCAACCCGGGCTGGGGCATCACGAGGAGGGAGGTCACGGCCACGTTGGAGGGCAGCGCCACGTCCAGCGGCTCCGCGCTCAGCGGGGTGTCCGCCGTGAGCTGCTCCGGCCCCGGGAGCCGCACCTGCCACAGGCGGGCACCGGAGACCTCCTGGGTGGCGTAGTAGAGCGTGCTGCCACCCTCCTGCTGCCCCTCGGCGGCGGGGAGCGCGAGCGCCGCGAAGGTCGTCACCGGCCCCGAGGAGCGGGCCGCCGGGTCCGGCAGGTGCGCGGAGAGCTGCCTCGTGTCCAACCGCCGCAGCTCATCCAGGCGCTCGGGGGCCGCGCCCACGACGGAGATCTCCGTCGAGCCACTGCTACGCGCGTACACGTAGGAGCCGGTCACCTCATCATCCGGGTCGGCATCTTCATCCTCCGCCCGATCGACGTAGCGCACGTCCCGCGTGAGCGCCTGGGGCCGCTGCAGCACCGGGATGGAGAGCGTCTCGAGCGGATTGGGGGCGCGGACGAAGCGCCGCGCATCCGCGTCATCGGTGAGCGAGAGCACGCGCAGCTCGTCGTTGTCCGCCGACGTGACGAACAGCAGCCGCCCCACCAGGGCCAGATCGTACGTGCCCGCCAGCCCCGCTGACTGGAAATACTCCTGCGACTCGGTGCAGGCGGACAGCAGCGCCCCGGCCACGACCATCAACGACACGATGAAGCGCTTCACTGCTGAACCTCCTGGCACGACGAGGACTCCTGATCCTGCCGGGCACCGATATGGGCCACCAGCCGGGCCTGCTGAGGGCTGTCGAGGTCCGGGATGTCGATCACCGAGATGCGTCCATCACCAAAGTTGCTGACGAAGACACGCGCCGCGTTGCCCTGCCGCTGCACGGCGAGCCCGAACGGCTGGGACGATTGGGTCCCATCCGTCTCGCCCACCGCCACCTGGGCCACGACCTGGCCCACGTCCGGGTCATAGATGGCCACCACGCCGGCGGTGCTGCAGGACACCAGCACCAGCTCGCCGTGGGTTCCGCCGCGAGACACCAAGGCGATCTCCGTCGGACCGGTCGGCAGCGGCACCGAGCCCACCGTGTTGAGGCTGGGAGTATCCGTGTCGAGGCCCGCCACGTTCACGGTCACCAGCGAGTCCGGCGAGCGCACGGCCACGTACAGCCGCCGGGGAGTGGTCGTGCCCGGCACATTCGGGGTCAACGCGATGCCGCGTGCCTCCAGGGCGGAGAAGCCCAGATCCACCCCGGGGTCCAGGATCCGGTTCGTCTGCTTGTCCAGCACGCGCACCAGGAACCGCCGGGGATCACTGGGGTCCGTCACGCCCGAAGCCTGTCTCCCGGAGACGAACACGTAGCGCTCATCGGCGACCACCGAGTTGCTGCCTCCCTGGGGCAGATCGGTGATGTCCAGGGAGAAGAAGTCCGAGGTCGAGACGCTCGGTGTGTCGCCGGGCAGGCGCACCACGTACGTCGCGTAGTTTTCCAGCGACCGCTCGGGCGAGTCCGCGGGGTTCAGGTGCGTCACCCAGACGGACCCCGAGGGATCCACGGAGACGCCGAAGGGGGCGGACGCGCGCGGCAGGTCATCGACCTGCCCCGAGAGGTTCTGGGTGAGCGACACCGCGCCCTGCGTCACACAGTCTTGACTGTTCTCGGTGCCCGCGCAGGCCAGCCGCGTCGGCTCCTTGATGTCGATGTAGTGGACCTGGTCGCCGTCCGCGCGGGCGGGCACGTAGAGCCGGGGGGTGGCCCCCTCCCTGAGAGCCATCTCTCCCGCGTAGCTCTGGATGTAGACGCGCGCGTCCGGCGTGATGTTGAGTTGCTCGAGAGCGGCCGGCTCGGTCATGGTGGCCGAGTACGACCCCAGGGGCAGCAGTCCCCTGCCTTCGGCGTCGGGGCCCACCTGGTCCAGGTTGACGGCCATCACCGAGCCATAGTCGTAGCACCGGTCGAAGTTGGCGCTCGACACGTAGAGAATGCCGTTGGTTGAGCCGGGCACCGAGCGATGCACGATGCCGCTCGGATAGACGAACCGATCCGATGGTGGAGGCCGCGGATCGGTGTCGGAGCAGGCGACGAAGAGGAGCGCGAGACTGGGCAGAAGGGGGCGCATGGGAGGGGAGCGGAGTGTAGAAACCACTCCACCGCCGGGCAACTACAAAGGACCCCGGCTATTCCCTACCCACCACACGCCCCCCGTCGAGGCTGATTGCCCTCCAGCCGGCTCAAGCCTCCGACTGGATCTTCGAGAAGTCGGCCACCTGGTTGAACAGCGTGCCGATCTCCGTGAGCAGCCGGATGCGGTTCTCGCGCAGTTCCCGGTCCTCGGCCATCACCATGACCTTGTCGAAGAAGGTGTCCACGGTGGGCTTGAGGCCGGTGATCTCCTTGAGGGCGCCGGAGAAGTCATCGGCCTTGACCTGGTCGGCCACGCGGTTGCGTGCCTGGACATAGGCCGAGTGGAGCTGGCGTTCGGCGTCATCGGTGAGGCGCTGTGAGTCGACCCCGCCACGAGACACGTCCTTGCCCTGCTTCTCGACGATGTTGACCACGCGCTTGAAGGCCGCCGCGAGGGGCGCGAAGTCCGCCTGGCCCACGATGCTGGCGAGCGCCTGCAACCGCTTGTGCGCGGCCACGAGATCGTCGTAGCCCGCGGACAGCACCGCCTCCACCACGTCCGTGCGGTACTGCTCCGTCCAGAGCGCCTTGAGGCGGCCGCGGAAGAACTCGAGCACCTGCTCGCGAGGCGCGGGCTCACCGGCCTTGCGCTTGACGTTGGCGATCTTCGGCCCGAGCTGCTCCAGCGCCGCGTCCACCGCCTGGGAGAGGGAGAAGCGGTAGCCGCGGCCCAGGACGATGCGGATGACGGACAGACACGCGCGCCGCAGGGCGAACGGATCCGCCGCGCCGCTGGGGCCCTTGCCGATGGCGAAGATGCCGCACAGCGTGTCCAGGCGGTCCGCCAGGCCGATGAGGGCTCCGGCGTCCTGCGTGGGCAGCGAGTCCTCGGCGGAGCGAGGCAGGTAGTGCTCGAAGATGGCCAGGGCCACCGCCTCCGGCTCGCCGCTGGCGCGGGCGTACTCGCGGCCCATGACACCCTGGAGCTCGGGGAACTCGCCCACCATGCCGGTGACGAGGTCCGCCTTGGCCAGGGTGGAGGCGCGCTCGATGGTGGACTGGAGGCCGCCGTGGCCCGTCCACCCGGCCAGCTTCACGGCCAGCGAGCGGAAGCGCTCCACCTTCTCGGCGTAGCTGCCGAGCTGCCCCTGCCACACCACGCGCGCCAGCTTCTCCGTGCGGGCCGCGAGCGGCGTCTTGCGATCCTCGTCGAAGAAGAAGCGCCCATCCGCCAGGCGCGCACGCAGCACGCGCTGGTAGCCGCGCAGGGAGAGGTTCACGTCGCGCACCGGCGTGTTGGACACGGCGATGAAGCGCGGCAGCAGCTTGCCGTTGCCGTCCACCACGGAGAAGTAGCGCTGGTGGCTCTTCATCTCCTGCACCAGCACCTCGGGAGGCAGCTCCAGGTGCCGCTCCTCGAAGGAGCCCACCACGGGGCTGGGCAGCTCCACGAGGTTGGTCACCTGATCCACCAGGGACTCGTCCTCCATGAGCTTGCCGCCCGCCTGCTGTGCCGCCGCGCGCACCTTCTCCACGAGCTGGGCACGCCGCCTGGCGATGTCCGGCACCACGTTCGCCCTCTCCAGGGCCGCCTCGTAATCCGAGGGCTTGGAGAGCTCGATGGCCCCGGGCGACAGGAAGCGGTGGCCATACGTGGTGCGGCCGCTCCTCACGTCACCGAGCACCACCGGCAGCACCTCACTCCCCAGCAGCGCCACCACCCACTGCACGGGGCGCGCGAAGGCCTGGTCCACGTCACCCCAGCGCATCGTCTTGCGGAAGTTGATGCCGTGCACCGCCGCGTGGAGGATCTCCTTGAAGATGTCCGCCGCCGGGCGGCCCTTCTCCTCCACCTTCGCCCCCAGGTACTCGCCCTTGGGCGTCTGCACGCGCAGCAGCGCGTCCACCGACACCTTCTGGCTCTCGGCGAACTTCTCCGCCGCCTTGGTGGGCTTGCCGTCCTTGTCGAAGGCCGCCTTCGCGCTCGGGCCGAGCACCTCGCGGGTGATGTCCTCGCCCCGGTCCGTCACGTCCTTCACCCACACCGCGAGCCGCCGCGGCGTGCCGTAGGTGCGCACCTCGCCGTGCTTCAGCCGCGCCTCGGCCGCGCGCTCGGTGATGACGCGCTTGAGATCCTCGAGCGCCGGGACGATGAACGACGCGGGGATCTCCTCGGCGCCGATCTCCAGGAGCAGATCACTTGCCACGGGCCACCTCCGCCTCGGCGGGCTTGTTGAGCGTCACGGTCTTCCAGTAGTCGCTGGCCGGCTTGCCCTCGAGCACCGGAGGCTGCTCGCCCACCGACCAGGGCGTCTTGAGCAGCGGGAAGCCCAGCCTCTCGCGCATCTTCAGGTAGCCCTCGGCGCACAGGCGCGCGTTGTCGCGCACGCGCTTGATGAAGTTGGCGCGCTCCGTCACCGAGATGGCGCCGCGCGCGTCCAGCAGGTTGAAGGTGTGCGAGCACTTGAGCGCGTAGTCATACGCGGGCAGCGGCACCTCGCGCTCGATGAGACGCTTGCACTCCTTCTCGTAGGCGTCGAACAGGCTGAACAGCATCTGCGGGTCCGACTCCTGGAAGGCGTACCGGCTCATCTCCACTTCGTTGGCGTGGAAGACCTCGCGGTACTTGACGCCCTTGACCCACTCGATGTCGTAGATGTTCTCCACGTTCTGCAGGTACATGGCGATGCGCTCGAGGCCGTACGTCAGCTCCGCCGCGACGGGCCGGCACTCGAAACCGCCGCACTGCTGGAAGTAGGTGAACTGGGTGATCTCCATCCCGTCGCACCACACCTCCCAGCCGAGGCCCCAGGCGCCCAGGGTGGGCGACTCCCAGTCGTCCTCGACGAAGCGGATGTCGTGCTCGAGCGGATCGATTCCGAACGCGCGGATGGAGTCCAGGTAGAGCTGCTGGACGTTCTTGGGCGCGGGCTTGAGGATGACCTGGAACTGGTGGTGCTGGAACAGGCGGTTGGGGTTCTCGCCGAAGCGGCCGTCGGCGGGGCGCCGCGAGGGCTGCACGTAGGCCACGTTCCAGGGCTCGGGGCCCAGGGCACGGAGGAAGGTGGACGGGTGCATGGTGCCCGCGCCCACCTCGAGATCATAGGGCTGGGAGATGATGCATCCCTGCTTCGCCCAGTGGTTCTGGAGGGTGAGAATCAGATCCTGGAAGTACATGACGCCGCGGACCCTAGTGATGGGGTCTGGGAGCGTCAAGGACAGCGGTCGGGCTCCGTGTCCAACCAACAGAGCGGCTCAAGAGGCCGTATCCAGGAGCCATCGGGGCAACACATGGGCCACGTCGTCCCGGAGGGGCAGGCCCGCCACGGCGCCGAGGTGCTCCACCACCCGGGAGCCCACGGCGCAGCCGAACGTGGCCAGGGACTCCAGGTCCTCGCGCGAGGCCTCCGCCAGCCGCGCGGCATCCGCGTACCTCCGGGAGAGGCCTCGGAGGAAGGCAGACGTGAAGCCATCCCCCGCCCCCGTGGTGTCCACCACCCGGGCCCGAGGCGAAGGCACGCGGATCACCTCTCCGCGCCAGAGGAAGACGGCGCCCGCCTCGCCCAGCGTCACCACGGGCAGCGTCACGCCCCGCCCCGCCAGGTACCGCAGCGCGTCCTCGGGAGCCGACTGGCCGGTGGCGAAGGCCACCTCCTCCTCGGACAGCTTCACCACGGAACACCGCGGCAACAGGTGCTCGAGGATCCCCCGCAGCACCTCCGGGTCCTCCCACGCGTGGATGCGGATGTTGGGATCGCAGCTCACGATCCGCCCCGCTGCCCGCGCGGTGTCCACGGCGCGGAGGATCGCCGAGCGGGCCTCGGGCAGCGCGAGCGAGTTCGTCCCGAAGTGCACCACCCGCGCGCGAGCGAGGAAGGCCGGGTCCATGTCGCGCTCGCCCAGCAGGAGCTCGGCCGAGCGCGTGCGGAAATAGGTGAAGCTGCGCTCGCCCCGCGCATCGAGCGAGATGAAGACGAGCCCCGTCCTCGCCTCGGCCGTCTGGCGCACGTGGCTGACGTCCACGCCCTCGGCGGCGAGGCGCTCGCGCAGGAAGTGGCCGAACTCGTCCTCGCCCACCACGCCCACGTAGGCCGAGCGGCCCCCCAGCCTCGCCACGCCCACGGAGACATTGGCCAGGGAGCCTCCGATGGAGGGGCGCCACGCCGTCACCTCGCGCACCCGCCGGCCGGACTCCGCCGGGAGGAAGTCCACGAGGCTCTCCCCCACGCACACCACATCCAGGTCCATGGTCAGTCCAGCCCCACCTGGGCCATGAAATCCACGCTCTTGAGGCGGCGGCCGAGGTGATGGGCGATGAAGACGTTGAGCACCCCACGCGCCCGGGCCCGGAGCTCCGGAGGAAGCGGGGTGCGCTGGCCCTCCTGCAGCGCCCGGAGCCCGGACAGCAGCTCGACGGGCACGGCCACCGCTTCGCGGGCCCGGCCCGAGCAGGGCTCGCACACCGCGCCGCCGTGGGCCTGATCGAAGCGCGGACGCTCGCCCGGCTGGCCGCCACACAGCGCGCACGAGTCGAAGCGCGGCATCAACCCGGCCTGGGCCAGGGCCGACAGCTCGAAGGCCAGCAGTGAGGTGGGCCCGGCCTCCTTCGCGTCCAGCTTCTGGAGGTAGTCCTCCAGCAGCTCGAAGAGCTCCGGGTGCGGCTCATGATCGCGCGTCAGCTCGCGGCACAGCTCCACCGCGTAGAGGGCCCGGGCGATGAGGGGCAGATCCGAGCGCGCCATGTAGTAGCCGGCCACGATGTCGGCGGAGTCCAGGCGCACCGTGGAGCCGCGAGTCTCCACCAGTTGCACGCGCAGCCGCATGTAGGGCTCCAGCGCGCCCGCGAAGCGCCGCTTGCTCTTGCGGGCTCCGGCCGCGAAGGCCGTCAGCTTGCCGTGTTCGCGCGTGAGGAGCGTGACCAGCCGGTCGGCTTCCCCGTAGTCCACCGTGGAGAGGACCAGCGCCTCATCGACGAAACGCTCCATGGTCTCACTCAACGCGGGAGGGGGTTGGGAACCTTCCCGCTCATCACCAGGGCCACGTATGCCCCCACGCCGAGCGCCACCAGCAACACCACCCCGAGCACCAGCCACGCCCGCCGCCGCCGCTCCCGCTCCAGCACCACCGGGCTCGGCTCTGGCGTGGCCTTGTCCACCTCCTCGAAGCGGAGCACGGCCTCCTCGGGCGCCAGTCCGATGACCGTGGCGTAGGCGCGGATGTAGTTGACGACGAAGACGCGCGAGGGCAGGCGCTCCACCTGCCCCTCCTCCAGGGCGGCGATGAGGCTCGGTGAAATCTTCGTCACGCGCGACACCTCGTCGCGGGACAGGCCGCGCAACTCGCGCTGCTGGGACAGGTACTTGCCGAATTCGACGTGGTCCACGGCGATGGGACTCTCTGGTTACAAGGCCTCGAGCAGCCTGCGGCAGTCGTCCTTGAGCTCCTGGCTCCTCGCCTTGGCCTCGCAGGCGGTGAAGCTCTGCCGCGCCTCCTCCATCTTCCCTTGCTTCACCTGACAGGCGCCCTCCCGCAAGTAGGCATCCGCCACGTCCGGGCAGGCCTCACGATAACGGCCAAAGTACCGGCACGCCTCGGAAACATCGCCCGTCTCGTCATGGATGATTCCCAGGTTCTTGTAGCCCAGGCAGAAGCCGGGGTTGGTCGTCACCGCGGCCTTGATGCTTTGAACTCCACGCTCCAGTTCCCCCTTCTTGTAGAGCGCCCACCCCATGTTGCCCTGGGCGATGAAGGGCGTGGGGTACAGCATGTCGTTGAGGGCCTCCTCGTACAGCTTGATGGCCTCGTCGTAACGCGACTGGGACAGGTAGACGTTGGCCAGGTTCGTCTTGACCTCGGAGAAGTTCGGGCGCAGCTCCAGGGCCTTCTTGTAGTGCGAAATGGCCTGCTCCGGCCGGTTGAAGGCCATGTGCAGGAGGATGGCGATCGCGTTGTGCGCCTCCGGGTAGTCCGGATCCAGCTCCAGCGACTTCTGCATCTCCTTGTAGGCCTCCTGCACGTGGCCCGCCTGCTGGGCCTGCAGGCCGAGCTCGTAATGAATCTCGGCGCCTTGGCGCTCCTTCTCGGAGGGGACGTGCTTGCAGCCCATCAGGACGAGAGCGAGGAGCCAGGCGGGGTGGAGGCGAAGCATGGTGGTGGTTCTCTTGAAGGCGTGAGGGTTCAAAAGGAGGACAGCAGGCGGCCCAGGTTCGTCGAAGCCGTGCGCTTCTCATCGGCGCGGCTCTTGGCGGCGCCCGGCACCAGCTTCGGGTCCTTGTAGAACACGGGCAAGGTCTTGAGCATCTCGTCCTGGCGCGCGGTGGGCTGGGCACGGAAGTTCGCGTTGTCCATCATGAACCCCATGGACTCCACGAAGGCGAGCGCCTCGGCCTCGTCCTGCTGGTACTCCTCCTGGAGCGAGGTGCGTCGGCCGGGGACATACACCGCGCAGTCCTGGGCCTCGGACAGGTAGAGGTAGATGAAGACGGCGAAGCCGCCCGAGCCGCGCAGGCCCAGCACGAACGCCTGCGCTGGCCCCGCCGGCTTGCCGGGGATGGCCAGGTGCGGCGAGTTGATGGACTGGTACAGCGCCAGGACCTGCTCGCGGCTGGCCGGCAGGCCCCGGAACCGCTCATCGATGGAGAACACGTTCGGCGCTACCCCCGCGCTACCGCGTGGTGAGGGTGAACTCCTCGGACATATCTTCCGTCTCCGCCGCGGTGCGCTGGAAGCGGATGAGCGGGTTGTCGATCATCACGTTACCGCCGCCCTCGTTGCCCTCGCCGATGATGACCTTGAACACGTGCTGGGGAGATTCGCTCCGTCGCGAGCCGGCCGCCACTTTGTGCGCCATCATCGTCACGGTGTTCTTCCCCGGCTGCAGGTAGCGGGTGAGCTCCGTGATGACCTGTTCCTCGCCGTTGCGCAGCTTGCGCACCCAGCGGGAGTTGATGAACAGGTCGATGTCGTACTCCGTCATGCCCGGCGCGGACTGCTCCGTCGCGAGCCAGTAACGCCGGGTGATGCGCGCCGGGGCGGTGGCCACCGGGGCGGGAGCGCGGGCTGGTGCCGGAGTCGCGACCGGAGCCGGAGCCGGGCTGGCCACGGGGGCGGGAGTCACCGGAGCCGGCTTCGCGGGGACGGGCGCGGGAGGGGGTGCGTTCACCACCTTCACGGCGTAAGCGGGCGCCTCGATGTGGACGTTGCCCTGCTCGTCGATGCGGACGGCGGTGACCTTCTCGAACTTCTGATTGCTCACCCCATCGATACGGACGCCGTTGAGGTACACCGAGCCGGCGAGGGCCGAGACCGGCAGCAGGGCCGTGAGGGCGAGAGCGGGGATGACGCGGCGCATGATAGGGACTCCTCCGGTGGCTGAGCGATAGCGCACCCGCCCGGGGTGGACAAGCGCGCGTCACCGGGAGACCTGGGCGGCCGCCAGGAAATTCAGCAGCCTGCTCAGGGAGCCTTCTCTTCGGGAGACTTCTCCAGGACCTCTCGCTGAGCGAGTGCCCAGTCACCCCCAAGCCCCTCCCCCTCCCGGAAGCGCCTGAAGTCGCGGCGCACCAGCCGGGGGTAGCGACGGAAGGTGTCCAGCTCGCCCGCCTTCTTGGCCTGCCAGATGCGGGTGGGGCCGGCGTTGTAGGCCATGAGGGCCAGATCCAGGTCACCGAAGCGGTCGTTCAGGGTCCGCAGGTAGCGGATACCCAGACGCACACCCAGGGCCGGATCCGAGGCCACCTCCTCGCGAGACAGGCGCAGCCCCTCCTTCTCCGCGAGGAAGTGCAGCGTGCTGGGCTTGATCTGCATCAGCCCCCGCGCGCCCTTCTCGGAAATGGCTTCCTCCGTGAAGTCCGACTCCACGTCGATGATGGCGAGGATCAGCAGCGGATCATACCCCGCCCGGCCGGCCTCCTCGGCGATGGCGTGGACGATCTGCCGGCGCAGCGTGAGACCCAGTTCCGGGGCTCGCTTGGCCAGCACCGCGTCGATGAGCGCGGCGTCCGGCGGAGCCGCCTCGAAACGCGAGGACTCGACGACAGGCGGCACGTCGGCCGGAGCGAACAAGGGCACCGCCCGGGCCGACAGCACCAGGGCCACCCCCGCCACCAGGGGCAGCTTTCCACACCCGGAACCGAGCACGTACAACCAGCGGAACAGCCCCTCCCCTCGCCGCCCTCCTGGAGCGGTGGGGGTCGCCATCATTTGCGTTGCCCCAACGCGTCGATGCGCTCGGCGAGTCGGCTCAGCCGCGCCTCGATGTCCTGGATTTCATCCCGGCGCGGAATCTTGAAGTGCACGAGGGCGCGTCGGACACCCTCCTCCACGTTGTGCTCCAGGTCCTTGCGGTGACCCGTCAACCGCTCCGTCAGGAGCCGACCCTGGCGGATCATCTCTTCCTGGCTCCAACCCGCCAGCTCGGCGACGCGCTGCACCGTGCGCGCGGCCTCGTCCTCGGCTGTGGACACAGCCAGCAGTGCCTGGCTCCACACCCGCTCGAACGTCTCCGCGAGCGGATGCTTCTGCGGGGTCTCCTGCTTGTCCATGCAACGCTCTCCAGCACGGCTGTACGGACCCGAGGCCCGGAACAGCGGGGTAAGGACGACCGAGGTAATCACACCCCCCGATCGAAGGAAACGCCACCCAAGCTCGCCCGCCTGCCCCCTGCGTCCACTGCTGGATGTTCGCCCGGGACTCCGGGTCGACCTCCGTGGTTCCCCTCGAATTAGTGCACCGGTACGTCACCCGTCAAGCTGTGAAACCCTAAAGAGCCGAAAAGAAAACCGCCACCCCGGAAAGCCGGAGTGGCGGTTGGAAACGTCAGGACAGCGGGTGCGGACTAGGCGGCACCGCTGGTCTGGGAGCCCTCGGACCGACCGCCGGTGGGCGACAGGGACGGAGCGACGTCATCGCCGTGGGTGGCGGCCAGGGCGGCCTCCATCTCGGAGATCTCGTCGGCGGGGCTCTCCACCTCGATGTCGAGGTACTTGTAGTTGGGCAGACCCGTACCGGCGGGGATGAGGCGGCCCATGATGACGTTCTCCTTGAGGCCGCGCAGGTAGTCCACCTTGCCGTTGATGGCGGCCTCGGTGAGCACCTTGGTGGTCTCCTGGAAGGAGGACGCCGAGATGAACGACTCGGTGGAGAGCGAGGCCTTGGTGATGCCGAGCAGCAGCGGCTCGCCGACGGCGGGACGCTGGCCCTGCGCCATGACCTTCTCGTTCTCCTCCTCGAACACATACTTCTCGACCTGCTCGTCGACGAGGAAGCTGGTGTCGCCCACGTCGGTGACGCGCACGCGGCGGAGCATCTGCCGGACGATCACCTCGATGTGCTTGTCGTTGATCTTCACGCCCTGGAGTCGGTAGACCTCCTGCACCTCATCCACCAGGTAGCCCGCGAGCGCCTTCTCGCCGAGCACCTTGAGGATGTCGTGCGGGTTGGCCGAGCCGTCCATGAGCGCCTCGCCGGCCTTGACGCGATCGCCGGCGTGCACGCTGATGTTCTTGCCCTTGGAGATCAGGTACTCCTTGGCCAGGTCGGTGCGCAGCTCGCCGTTCACCTCGGGGGTGAGGATGAGCTTGCGCTTGCCCTTGGTGTCCTTGCCGAAGGAGACCACGCCGTCGATCTCCGCGATGGCCGCGGCGTCCTTGGGCTTGCGCGCCTCGAAGAGCTCGGCCACGCGGGGCAGACCGCCCGTGATGTCCTTGGTCTTCGTGGTCTCGCGCGGCACCTTGGCGATGACCTCACCGGCGTGGATCTCATCGCCGTCGTTGACGGTGATGATGGAGCCCTGCGGCAGGAAGTAGCTCGCCGGAGCCTTGGAGGAGATCAGGTCCTTGGTGTTGCCCTGCTCGTCACGGATGGTGATGCGCGGACGGGCCTCGGGGTCCTTGGACTCGACGACCGTCTTACGGCTGAGGCCGGTCACCTCGTCCAGCGACTCGTTCATCGTGACGCCTTCGATGATGTCCTCGAAGCGCACGATACCGCCGACCTCGGTGAGCAGCGGGATGGCGAACGGATCCCACTCGGCCAGCAGGGTGCCGGCCTCGAGCCGCTGCCCCTCCTTCACGAGGATGCGGGCGCCGTAGATGACCTGGTAGCGCTCGCGCTCACGGCCGCTCTCGTCGACGATGACGATCTCGCCGTTGCGGTTCATGGCCACCAGGCTGCCGTCCTTCTTCTGAACCGTGTTGAGGCCGGCGAACTTCACCAGACCCGCGTTGCGGTTCTCGAGGCTGGACTGCTCGGCGCGCCGCGTCGCCGCACCACCGATGTGGAAGGTGCGCATCGTGAGCTGGGTACCCGGCTCACCGATGGACTGCGCCGCGATGACGCCCACGGCCTCGCCGACGGACACCTTGCGACCACGGGCCAGATCACGGCCGTAGCACTCCACGCAGATGCCGCGCTTGGCCTGGCAGGTGAGCACCGAGCGGATCTTCACCTTGTCGAGGCCGCTGTTCTCGATGCGCTTGACGCGATCCTCGTCGATCTCCTCGTTGGCGCGCACGAGCACGTCGTTCGTCACCGGATCGAGGATGTCGTCCAGGGCCACGCGGCCGAGGATGCGCTCACCGAGCGCCTCGATGATCTCGCCGCCCTCGACCAGGGCGCCGATGAACAGGCCGTCCATGGTGCCGCAGTCGTACTCGTTGATGATGGCGTCCTGCGCCACGTCCACGAGACGGCGGGTGAGGTAACCGGAGTTGGCCGTCTTGAGGGCCGTGTCCGCCAGACCCTTGCGGGCGCCGTGGGTGGAGATGAAGTACTGCAGCACGGAGAGGCCTTCACGGAAGTTGGCCGTGATGGGCGTCTCGATGATTTCACCCGAGGGCTTGGCCATGAGGCCACGCATACCAGCCAGCTGGCGGATCTGCTGGGCGCTGCCGCGGGCACCGGAGTCGGCCATGATGTAGATGGGGTTGAACGACGGCTGCTTGCGCACCTCGCGCTTGCCGTCCCTCTCGCCCACGGCCTCGTCCTGGGAGATCTGCTGCATCATCTCGGCGGCCACCTTCTCGGTGATCTCCGCCCAGATATCGATGACCTTGTTGTAGCGCTCGCCGTCGGTGATGAGACCCTCGAGGTACTGGTTCTCGATCTCCGCGACCTCCTTGCGCGCGAAGTCCAGGAACTCCTGCTTCTTCGCGGGGATGATCATGTCCTTGAGCGCGATGGAGATACCGGCGCGGGTGGCGTTGGTGTAGCCGAGCGACCGGATGCGGTCGGCCAGCAGCACCGTCTCCTTCTCGCCGGTGAGGCGGTAGCAGAGGTCGATGAGCGCGCCGAGCGACTTCTTGTCGAGCACCTTGTTGATGGCGTCGAAGCCCACCTTGCGCGGCACGATGTCCCACAGGAGGACGCGGCCGACGGTGGTCTCCTTGCGCTTGCCCTGGATGCGGCAGACGATCTTCGCCTGCAGGTGCACCTCGCCGTGGTCGTACGCGGCGCGCACCTCGTCCGGGGACGAGAACACGCGGCCCTCGCCGTGGGCGAACTCACGGGCGCGCGTCATGTAGTAGATGCCGAGCACCATGTCCTGCGTGGGGACGATGATGGGCTTGCCGTTGGCGGGGCTGAGGATGTTGTTGGTCGACATCATCAGCACGCGGGCCTCCATCTGAGCCTCGATGGAGAGCGGCACGTGCACGGCCATCTGGTCGCCGTCGAAGTCGGCGTTGAAGGCGGCGCACACCAGCGGGTGGAGCTGAATGGCCTTGCCCTCGATGAGCACGGGCTCGAAGGCCTGCATGCCGAGGCGGTGCAGGGTCGGCGCACGGTTCAGGAGGACCGGGTGCTCGCGGATGACGTCCTCGAGGATGTCCCAGACCTCGGGACGCTCCTTCTCCACCATCTTCTTGGCGCTCTTGATGGTGGTGACGTAGCCCTTCTCCTCGAGCTTGTTGTAGATGAACGGCTTGAAGAGCTCGAGCGCCATGATCTTCGGCAGGCCGCACTGGTGCAGGCGCAGCTCGGGGCCCACCACGATCACGGAGCGACCGGAGTAGTCCACGCGCTTGCCGAGCAGGTTCTGACGGAACCGGCCCTGCTTGCCCTTGAGCATGTCGGAGAGGGACTTCAGCGGCCGCTTGTTGGGGCCGGTGATCGTCTTGCCGCGGCGGCCGTTGTCGAACAGCGCGTCGACGGCCTCCTGGAGCATCCGCTTCTCGTTGCGGATGATGATGTCCGGCGCGTTCAGCTCCTGCAGCCGCTTGAGGCGGTTGTTGCGGTTGATGACGCGGCGGTACAGGTCGTTGAGGTCGGACGTCGCGAAGCGGCCACCGTCCAGGGGAACCAGGGGACGGAGGTCGGGCGGGATGACGGGGATGACGTCCAGCATCATCCACTCCGGCTTGTTGCCGGACATGCGGAAGGCCTCGGCCACCTTGAGGCGCTTGGCGTACTTCTTCTTCTTCGCCTCCGAGTTGGTCTCGCGCATGTCGCGGCGCAGGTCCTCGGACAGGCGCGCGACATCGATGGACTTCAGCATCTCGCGAACGGCCTCACCGCCCATGCCAGCGGAGAAGGAGTCCTCACCGTGCTCCTCGTAGAGCCGGTGGAGCTTCTCCTCGCTGACGAGCTCGCCCCTCTGCAGTGGCGTCGCCTTCGGGTCGATGATGATGTAGCTCTCGCAGTAGAGGACCTTCTCGAGCTCCTTGAGCGTGATGTCGAGCAGGTTGCCGATGCGCGAGGGCAGCGACTTGAGGAACCAGATATGCGCCACGGGCGTGGCGAGCGTGATGTGGCCCAGGCGCTCACGGCGCACCTTGGACTGAATGACCTCCACGCCGCACTTCTCGCACACGACGCCACGGTGCTTCATGCGCTTGTACTTGCCGCAGTTGCACTCGTAGTCCTTCACCGGGCCGAAGATGCGGGCGCAGAACAGGCCGTCCCGCTCCGGCTTGAAGGTGCGGTAGTTGATCGTCTCGGGCTTCTTCACCTCGCCGTGCGACCACTGGCGGATCTTGTCCGGCGACGCCAGCGCGATGCGGATGGCGTTGAACGAGAGCGGATCCTTCGGCTTCTCGAAGAAGTTGAAAATGTCCTTCACGTTGCCTCCGAATTTCTTCTGAGCGCCTGAGCGCGAATTCGTTTCACCTGACCGCCAGCGCCCGCCCGCTCAGGGAGCGGGCGCCGGGGGGCAGGTACGCTGGACTAGGCCTCGGTACCCGTCTTCACGCGGTCCTCGCCGTCGCCGCCACCGAAGTCTCCCGAGAAGGAGCGCTGGCGCTCGGGCGGAGCGCTCTCCAGCAGCTCGACGTCGAGCGCGAGCGACTGGAGCTCCTTGAGGAGCACGTTGAACGACTCGGGCAGACCAGACTCGAGGACGTTGTCGCCCTTGACGATCGCCTCGTACATGCGCGTGCGGCCCACCACGTCGTCGGACTTGACGGTGAGGAACTCCTGCAGCGTGTACGCGGCACCGTAGGCCTCCATCGCCCACACTTCCATCTCTCCCAGACGCTGGCCGCCGAACTGGGCCTTGCCGCCCAGGGGCTGCTGCGTGACGAGCGAGTAGGGCCCGATGGAACGGGCGTGGATCTTCTCGTCCACCAGGTGGTGCAGCTTGAGCATGTACATGACGCCCACGGTGACGTTCTGGTCGAACGGCTCACCGGTGCGGCCGTCGAAGAGCACCATCTGACCGGTGCGCGGCAGCCGGGCCTCGTCGAAGAGCGAGTGGATCTCCGTCTCGCGAGCGCCGTCGAACACCGGCGTGGCGACGTGGATGCCCTTCTTCAGGCGGTAGCACAGGCTCTTGACCTCGTCGTCGGACAGCCCGTCCACGAAGTCGCCGAAGGCCTTGTCGTCGTAGACGACCTTCAGCTGCTTCTTGAGGTTCTCGCCGCTGTAGTTCTCCTCGATGTAGCGCTGGAGCTGCTCGCCCACGCCCTTGGCGGCCCAGCCCAGGTGCGTCTCGAGGATCTGCCCGATGTTCATGCGCGAGGGCACGCCCAGCGGGTTGAGCACGATGTCCACCGGACGGCCGTCCTGGAGGTACGGCAGATCCTCCTCGGGGAGGACGCGGGAGACGACGCCCTTGTTACCGTGGCGGCCGGCCATCTTGTCGCCCACGGCCAGCTTGCGCTTGATGGCGACGTACACCTTCACCATCTTGATGACGCCCGGCGGGAGCTCATCGCCCTTCTTGATGCGGGCGATCTTCTCGCCGAAGGCCAGCTTCACGGCCTCGGTGGTCTCCTCCAGGTTGCGGAGGATGTCGCGCAGCTTGCCGTCGAGCGGATCGCCGACGGAGATCTCCGTCCAGTACTTGTAGGGGACGGTGGCCAGGAGCTCGTCGGAGACGATGTCCCCCTTCTTCAGGAGGATCTTCCCCTTGTCGTCCACGAGCTTGCCCTGGATCTCCTTGCCGCGGAGCATGGCACGCAGGCGGCCGTAGGCGCTGTCGCGCAGGACCTTGATCTCGTCGTTCTGGTCCTTGAGGAGCTTGGCCTCCTCCATGGACTCGATCTGCTTGGCGCGCTCGTCCTTCTCGACGCCCTTGCGGCTGAACACCTTGGCGTTGATGACGGTGCCCACCACGCCGGGGGGCACGCGCAGCGAGCTGTCACGCACGTCGCCGGCCTTCTCACCGAAGATGGCGCGCAGCAGCTTCTCCTCGGGGGAGAGCTGGGTCTCGCCCTTCGGAGTGATCTTGCCCACCAGCACGTCGCCGGGCTTCACCTCGGCGCCGATGCGGATGATGCCGCTCTCGTCGAGGTCCTTGAGGGCCTCCTCACCCACGTTCGGGATGTCGCGGGTGATCTCCTCCTTGCCGAGCTTGGTATCGCGCGCGATGCACTCGAACTCCTCGATGTGGATGGACGTGAAGACGTCCTCCTTGAGGATGCGCTCGGAGATGAGGATGGAGTCCTCGAAGTTGTAGCCCTGCCACGGCATGAACGCGACGACCACGTTCTGGCCCAGCGCCAGCTCGCCGGTTTCGGTCGCGGGACCGTCGGCGATCACGTCACCCTTCTTCACCCGGTCGCCCTTGCGGACGATGGGCTTCTGGTTGAGGCACGTGTTCTGGTTGGAGCGCTGGTACTTCAGGAGGTTGTAGATGTCGACCTCGCTGGAGATGTCGAACGCACCCGCGGCGGCGTCGGCCTTCACGACGATACGGCTGGCGTCCACGCTCTCCACGATGCCGTCGCGCCGGGCCACGCAGGTGACGCCGGAGTCGCGAGCCACGATGGCCTCGATACCGGTGCCCACGAGCGGAGCGGCGGTGCGCAGCAACGGCACGGCCTGGCGCTGCATGTTGGAGCCCATGAGCGCGCGGTTGGCGTCGTCGTTCTCCAGGAAGGGAATGAGGGAGGCGGCCACCGACACCAGCTGGTTCGGGGACACGTCCATCAGGTCCACTTCCTCGGCCTTCGCCTGGATGAAGTCACCGCTGCGGCGAGCCGACACGAGGGCGTTGAGGAACTTGCCCTTCTTGTCCGTCTCCGCGTTGGCCTGGGCGATGGTGTGCTTCTCCTCCTCGAGCGCGGAGTAGAAGGCCACGTCACCCGTCACCACGCCGGCCTCCACCTTCTTGTACGGCGTCTCGACGAAGCCGAACTCGTTGACGCGAGCGAAGGTGGACAGCGACGCGATGAGGCCGATGTTCGGACCTTCCGGCGTCTCGATGGGGCAGATGCGGCCGTAGTGCGTCGGGTGCACGTCGCGCACCTCGAAGCCCGCGCGCTCGCGAGTGAGGCCGCCGGGCCCGAGGGCGGACAGGCGCCGCTTGTGCGTCACCTCGGACAGCGGATTCGTCTGGTCCATGAACTGCGACAGCTGGCTGGACCCGAAGAACTCCTTGATGACGGCCGTCACGGGCTTGGCGTTGATCAGGTCGTGCGGCATGAGCGTCTCGATCTCCTGGAGGCTCATGCGCTCCTTGATCGCCCGCTCCATGCGCACCAGACCGATGCGGTACTGGTTCTCCAGCAGCTCGCCCACCGCGCGCACACGACGGTTGCCGAGGTGATCGATGTCGTCGATCACACCCTTCCCGTTCTTGAGGTCCACCAGGTAGCGGATGACCTCGAGGATGTCGCGCTTGGTGAGGATCTGCCCATCGAGCGGCTCCTCGAGGCCGAACTTGAAGTTCAGCTTGAGGCGGCCGACCTTGGACAGGTCGTAGCGCTCGGGGTTGAAGAACAGGTTGCTGAAGAGGTTGGTGGCCGTCTCCGGCGTGGGCGGATCACCCGGGCGCAGGCGGCGGTAGATCTCCATGATCGCCTGCTCGGGGGTCTCGATCTTGTCCAGCATCAACGTCTCACGCAGGTACGGACCCACGTTGAGGTTGTCGATGAAGAGGACCTTGAACTCCTTGATGTCGCGCTTGAGGAGCTCGTCGACCTTGTCCTGGGAGACCTCCTCGTTGCACTCGAGGATGACCTCACCGGTGTTCTCATCCACCACGTCGTAGGCGGACACCTTGGTGAAGAGCTCGTCCGCGTCGATGGGGAGCGTCTTCATCTTGGCCGCCTCGAGCTTCTTGATGGCGGCGCGGGTGAACTTGCGGTTCTTCTTGACGATGATGTCGCCCGCCTTGGTCTTGATGTCGCGCGTGGCGCGCTGACCGGGCAACAGCTCCAGCTCCACGGACTTCTCGAAGTCGGTGTTGCTCTGGAGGTAGATGGTCTCCGTGGCGTAGTAGTAGTTGAGGATCTCCTCGGTGGAGCCACGGAACTCCAACGGGTTCTTCTTGGCGGTGTCGGACACCGCGCCCAGGGCGCGGATGAGCACCGTGGCCGGCAGCTTGCGGCGCCGGTCGATGCGCACGTACAGGATGTCCTTGTGGTCGAACTCGAAGTCGATCCACGAGCCGCGGTACGGGATGATGCGGGCGTTGTAGAGCAACTTGCCAGACGAGTGGCTCTTGCCCTTGTCGTGGTCGAAGAAGGCACCCGGGCTGCGGTGCAGCTGGCTGACCACCACGCGCTCGGTCCCGTTGATGATGAAGGTGCCGTTCTGGGTCATCAGCGGGATTTCCCCGAAGTAGACCTCCTGCTCCTTCACGTCACGGATGGACTGGGCGCCGGTCTCCTCGTCCTTGTCCCAGACGACCAGGCGGACGACGACCTTGATGGGCGCCGAATAGGTCATGCCACGCTGGTGGCACTCATCGACGTCGTACTTCGGCTTCTCGAGGTGGTAGCTGACGAACTCCAGCGAGGACGTCTCGTTGAAATCACGGATCGGAAAGACCGACTTGAAGACCCCCTGAAGCCCGATGTCCTCACGCTTCTCCGGCGGGATGTCAGCCTGGAGGAACTTCTCGTAGGACTGCTTCTGGATGTTGATGAGGTTGGGAATGTCGATGGTCTTCGCGATCTTCGCGAAGGTCTTCCGCACTCGGAAGTTGTTCTGGATCTGCGTCGGCATTCGAACTCCGGGGCGAGCAATCTCTGGCGGGGCGAGATTGGGTAACGCGCAGCGGCAGCGGGAAATTTAGAGATACGGAAAGGGCAAAGCCGGCGCACCCTTTCCGGGCACGCCGGCCTGCTCATCCGGTCAGGAGGCGTCGGGAATTTCCCGAAACGCGACGCCTACCTGAAACCAGCAATTACTTGATGTCGACCTTGGCGCCAGCCGCGGTGAGCTGGTCCTTGATCTTCTTGGCGTCGTCCTTGTTGACGCCCTCCTTGACGGTCTTGGGGGCGCCCTCGACCAGGTCCTTGGCCTCCTTCAGGCCCAGACCGGTGATGGCGCGGATCTCCTTGATGACGTTGATCTTGTTCGCGCCGGCGTCGGCGAGAACGACGGTGAACTCCGTCTTCTCCTCGACAGGGGCAGCGGCGGCGGCGGCGGCGGGGCCAGCGGCCACGGCGACGGCGGCGGCGGACACGCCCCACTTGCTCTCGAGCTGCTTCACGAGCTCGGCGGCCTCCATGACGGTCAGGGAGGAGAGCTGGTCGACGATCGCATTCAGGTCAGCCATTTCAATGTCCTTCTTTCGACTTCTAACGGCCATCCTTCCATCAGGAAGGAAAAGGCCAGAGGTTTGCGGTGGGTCTGCTTCTCGGTTCGGTTACTCGGGCTGCTTGTCCACGTTGGCCTGGAGCACGCGGGCCAGCTGGGAGCCGGGGGCCGCGATGGTCCGGACGAGCTTGCCGGCAGGCTGGTTGATCATGCCGAGCAACTGGGCGCGGAGCTCGGGCAGACCGGGCATCTTCGCCAGGGCCTTGACGCCCTCGGTGTCGACGCGGCGGCCCTGCACGGACGCGCTACGGACCTTGATGGTCTCGAGGTCCTTGATGAAGTCCACGAGGATCTTCGCCGGAGCCACGACATCGTCGTAGCTGATGGCGATGGCCACGGGCCCCACGAAGTCGTCGGCGATGACCTCCACCGGCGTACCCTTCGCGGCGCGCCTGGCCAGCGTGTTCTTCAGGACCTTGTAGTCCACCTTGCCGTCGCGGAACTTCTTGCGCAGCTTGGTGACCGTCTCAACGTTCAGCTTGGAGAACTCAGCGACGATCGCGGTCTGGGCCCGCGAAAACTTCTCGTTGAGTTCCTTGATGAGTTCTTCCTTCTCGCTCTTGATCACTTGGTTTCACCTCCTTACGACACCCACCCGAAGGCGGGCTGGATTACCTGGGCCACGCAAGTGGCAGAGCGAGAGGAGCCCCGAGAGGCACCACACCGCACCTCCAGTCTCGGCAGGGCGACTCTAGGAGTCGTTTGAACCCGAGGGAGTTCCCATGTCTCCGACCGGTTGTCCGGTTGCCAACGGAGGGCACGAGCACCACCTTGGGTCCCTGCTGTCTGGGACCAGGGATGTTCGAGGCGCCGTGTCTCATCGACGTGGCGCCTCAATTGCAAAAGCCGGGGCGCTATACCCGCGGCTTCGCAAAAGGTCCAGCAAATTTTGACGGCGGACGTCAAACAGACGACGGGGGGGGCCTCCATGCGTGAGGCCTCCCCCCGGCCATAACCGACGAACCCCCTGCCCTACTCCTGACTACCGGTGACGGGCGAGGATCTCAGTGGTGTCGAGCTTGATGCCCGGGCTCATGGTGGCGGAGATGGCCACGCCCTTGAGGTAGACGCCCTTGGCGGTGGCCGGCTTGAGCTTCATCACCAGGTCCACCAGGGTGTTGAAGTTCTCCTGGAGCTTCTCCGGAGCGAAGGAGGTCTTGCCGAGCTTGGCGTGGACGATGCCCGCCTTCTCGGCGCGGAACTCCACCTTACCGCCCTTGGCATCCCGGACGGCCTTGGCCACGTCCATGGTCACCGTGCCCACCTTGGGGTTGGGCATGAGGCCGCGGGGACCGAGCACCTTACCAAGCCGGCCGACCACGCCCATCATGTCCGGGGTTGCGATGACGGTGTCGAACTCGAGGAAGCCACCCTCGATCCGCTTGGCCAGGTCGTCGCCGCCGACCACGTCGGCGCCGGCCCCCTCGGCCTCGGTGGCGCGCTCGCCCTTGGCGAACACGGCCACGCGCACCGTGGCACCGGTGCCGTGCGGGAGGACCACGGCGCCACGGACCATCTGGTCCGCGTGCTTCGGGTCCACGCCGAGGTTGAGCGCCACCTCGACGGTCTGGTCGAACTTGGTGCCGCGCAGGCCCGAGGTCTCCTTCAGGAGCTGGAAGCCATCGGCGATGCTGTAGCGCTTGTTGCGGTCCACCTTCGTGGCGGCGGCGCGAAACTTCTTACCGGTCTGAGGCATGTTGAAAATCCTCTTCTAGAAAAGGTGAAGGTGGAGAAGGTCAGACGACGTCGATGCCCATGGAACGCGCGGTGCCCGCGATGGTGCGCATGGCGGCGTCCAGGGAACCAGCGGTCGTATCCTCGATCTTCTTCCGGGCGATCTCCTCGAGCTGCTTCTGGGTGATCTGCCCCACCTTCTCCTTGCCCGGCTTCTTGGCGCCCGAGCCCTTCTTCTTCTCGGTGTGCAGGCCCGCCGCCTTCTTGATGAGGACGGCGGCCGGCGGGGTCTTCAGGATGAAGGTGAAGGAACGGTCCTGATACACGGTGATGATCACCGGGATGATCAGACCTTCCTTGGCCTCCGCCTGGGTCTTGGCGTTGAACTGCTTGCAGAACTCCATGATGTTCACGCCCTGCTGACCGAGCGCGGGGCCGATCGGCGGAGCGGGGTTCGCCTTGCCGGCGGGGATCTGCAGCTTGACCTGACCTGTGACCTTCTTCATCTGCTGACAACTGCCTTTCGAAATGGTGGTTCCCACGGGCCGCTTGACGGGCGACCCTCCCACCCTGGGTATCCCCGAGCGCTCGTGCGCCAGGGAAGACTGCTAGCCGGTGGTCTTCTCCACCTGCATGAAATCGAGCTCCACGGGAGTCGCGCGACCGAAGATGCTCACGAGCACCTTCACGCGACCCTTCTCCGCGTTGACCTCTTCCACCGTGCCGTTGAAGTTGGCGAAGGGGCCATCGATGACCCGGACGGTGTCGCCGTCGGAGAACTGCACCTTGGGCTTGGGCTTGAGCGTGCCCTCGGAGATCTGCGAGGTGAGCCGTGCCACCTCCGCGTCCGAGATGGGCGTGGGCTGCTGGTTCTGCGCCGCACCGGGGAAACCGGTGATCTTCGGCGTGTTCTTCACCAGGTGCCAGGAGCGGTCATTCAGCTCCATCTGCACGAAGATGTAACCTGGGAAGAACTTGCGCCGGGACGTCTTCTTCTCGCCCTTCACCATCTCGACGACCTGTTCCATGGGAATCAGGATTTCGCCGAACAGGTCCTGCAACCCCTCGAGCCGGATCCGCTCCTCCAGGCTCTTCTTCGCCTGGTTCTCGAAGTTCGAGTAGGTGTGGACCACGTACCATTTCATCGCCATTACAGCTTCCCCCAGATGGCGGGTATCCACTCAACCATAAGGTTGTAGGCGAGGGTGTCGATACAGAAGAGGAGGACGGCCGCCACCACGGAGGCGACGATGACCGCCATGGTCGACGCCTTGGTCTCCGCCCAGGACGGCCAGGTGACCTTCATCAACTCGGAGGCGACGTCCAGCGAGAGCGAATGGGTCTTAGGGTTCAGGTAGCCCCCCACCACGATGCCCGCGGCAAGCAGGAAGCCCACCAACGTGGAGACCTGCCAGTCGACACCATCGATGATGACGGGATCGCTCCAACCCGCCCGGGCCCAGATGAGGCCACAGACGTGCTCCAGGAAGAGCGCGAAGATGAGACCCGCGATGAGGAAGAAGATGACCACGAGCCGCTTCGGATCCATGCCGGAACGGTTCGCTTGCTGGCTGGCCTCGGATGCCGCTGCCATGATTCCTCGCTGACTTGCTTGATGCCGGAAAACACAGGGACCCCCGGTACCTGGGTACCGAGGGTCCCTGCAACTGAACAATTGGCAGGCCAGGAGGGATTCGAACCCCCAACACGCGGATTTGGAGACCGCTGCTCTACCGTTGGAGCTACTGGCCTAGAGAACACCCGACCACAACAACAGAACTAGACCTTACCTTCCTTATGGACGGTGTGCTTCCGGTCGCGGGGGCAGAACTTGCTCAGCTCGAGCTTGTCCTGGCTCTTCCGCTTGTTCTTGGTGGTGTAGTAGTTCCGCTCCTTGCACACCGTGCACTCGAGCGAAATGATGCTGCGATTACCCTTGGGCATGACTTGAACTCGATAGACACGAGGGGAAAGCTGCTTATCACAGCTCCCCCTCGGGGTTGAGCGCCAAGAGGGGCGGACCAGGAGCCCGCCCGCTCACTAGGCGATGATCTCGGCCACGACGCCGGCGCCCACGGTGCGGCCACCCTCGCGGACGGCGAAGCGGAGCTCCTTCTCCATGGCCACGGGGGTGATCAACTCCACCTCGATGGCGATGTTGTCGCCCGGCATCACCATCTCGACGTTCTCGGGCAGCTTCACCGTGCCCGTCACGTCCGTGGTGCGGAAGTAGAACTGCGGCCGGTAGCCCTTGAAGAACGGCGTGTGACGGCCACCCTCTTCCTTCGTGAGCACGTAGATCTGCGCCTTGAACTTGGTGTGCGGGGTGATGGAGCCCGGCTTGGCGAGCACCTGACCACGCTCCAGGTCCTCACGCTTCAGACCACGCAGCAGCGCGCCGATGTTGTCGCCCGCCATGCCCTCGTCCAGCAGCTTGCGGAACATCTCCACGCCCGTGACGACCGTCTTCTGCGTGGGGCGGATACCGACAATCTCGATTTCCTCGCCCACCTTCACCCTGCCGCGCTCCACGCGGCCGGTGGCCACCGTACCGCGGCCGGCGATGGAGAACACGTCCTCCACCGGCATCAGGAAGGGCTTGTCCGTCGCGCGCTGCGGGGTGGGGATGTACTTGTCCACCGCCTCCATCAGCTTGAGGATGGCCGGCTCGCCGATCTCCGAGGTGTCACCCTCGAGCGCCTTGAGGGCGCTGCCGGGGACGATGGGGATCTCGTCGCCAGGGAAGTCGTACTTCTTGAGCAGGTCGCGGACCTCCATCTCCACGAGCTCGCGCAGCTCGGGGTCGTCCAGCATGTCGACCTTGTTCAGGAAGACCACGATGTAGGGCACGCCGACCTGGCGGGCGAGCAGGATGTGCTCGCGCGTCTGGGGCATCGGGCCGTCGGCGGCGGAGACCACCAGGATGGCGCCGTCCATCTGCGCCGCGCCCGTGATCATGTTCTTGACGTAGTCGGCGTGGCCCGGGCAGTCGACGTGGGCATAGTGCCGGTTGGTCGTCTGGTACTCCACGTGCGCCGTGGAGATGGTGATACCGCGCTCACGCTCCTCGGGGGCCTTGTCGATCTGGTCGTACGCGAGGAAGGTCGCGCCGCCGGTCTTCGCCAGCACCTTCGTGATGGCCGCCGTCAGGGACGTCTTGCCGTGGTCAACGTGGCCGATGGTGCCGATGTTGACGTGCGGCTTAGTTCTTTCGAACTTTTCCTTGGACATAACGCTCCTCGAAAAATGGAGCCCTGAACCAGGATTGAACTGGTGACCTCATCCTTACCAAGGATGCGCTCTGCCAACTGAGCTATCAGGGCTTGTATCTGCGACTACAACAACTGGAGCGGGAAATGGGACTCGAACCCACGACATTCAGCTTGGAAGGCTGACGCTCTACCAACTGAGCTATTCCCGCGATTCCGATGGAGGGGGTTGGATTCGAACCAACGAAGGCGTAGAGCCGGCAGATTTACAGTCTGCTCCCTTTGGCCACTTGGGTACCCCTCCGAAACCGCTATCCTCAACTACCGTAAAACCGTTGTTTCTTCCTACTGCTTTTTTGCCCCGGGCCCTCATCCGCGGCCCCGTTCCTCTTGGCCGGCGGCGGGACTTGAACCCGCGACCTACTGATTACAAATCAGTTGCTCTACCGACTGAGCTACACCGGCGTCCAGCAACTCCGGCTGCATCCCCTACCCCATCCGCCTCCTCGCCGGAACCGTCAACCACCCGTCCCGTCGAGGCGCGCCCTTTTAGAAGTCCCCGCCGTCCAAGTCAAGCGGTTTGATCCGGCTGATTCAACTTCCGGCACCGGGACGTGACATCCCCCGCTGCCGGGCGGCCTCGTATAGCAGAATCGCCGCGGAAACGGACGCATTCAAGGAACCGACCTGACCCAGCATTGGAATCCTGAGGCGGAAATCACAGTGCTCCAGGACTCCCTGGCGCACGCCTGCTCCCTCGGCCCCCACGACCAACGCCAATGGCCCGTCCAGCCGGGCGCCCCACAGGGGCTCGTTCGAGTGGGGATCCGCCGCAGCGATCCATACCCCGGCCTCCTTCAACTCCTCCAACGTCCGGGACAGGTTGGTCACCCTCGCGATGGGACAGTGCTCCACCGCCCCCGCCGAGGCCTTGGCCACCACTCCCGTCACCGGCACCGCCCGATCCTTGGCGATGACCACCCCATGTGCCCCCAGCGCGTGCGCCGAGCGGACGATGGCCCCGAAGTTGTGCGGATCCTGGATGCCGTCCAGCACCACCAACAGCGGCGGACGACCGCTCGCCTCGGCCGCCTCCAACAGGTCCGGTAGGTCCGCGTACTCGAAGCCCCGCAGCTCGGCCACCACCCCCTGGTGCACCCCACCATCGGCCATCACCGCCAGGCGCTCCCGCGGCACCCGCTCCACCCGGATGCCCGCGTCCTTCGCGCGGCTGAAGATCTCCGCCGCCGCCTTCGCGGCGAGCTGCCCCTCGGTGATGAACAGGCGCTCCACCCGCTCCGCGTGCGCCCGGAGCGACTCGAGGACCGGGTTCACTCCGTAGACGTAGCGCTGCTCGGCGCGCTCGCGTTCACCCCCGCGCTCGCGACCCCCACGCTCCCCCCGCTCACTTCCCCTGGATGAACGCTGGCGCACCACGGGCTAGAGGACCTCGACGGGCAGGGAGAACGTCTTCTGCTGCCGGGCACAGAGCTGCTCCGAGCAGATGAAGAAGGTGAGCTTCGCCTCCAGCGTGCCCTTGCCGGCCGCCGTGGCCTTGAACGGTACCTCGAAGCGCGGGTCCACGAACTGCTGCCCCGCCGCCTTCTTCGTCACCGAATCCTTCAGCGCCAGCTTCTCCTGGGTGGGCGTCAGTTGCGTTCCCTTGAGCTCCAGCTTCAGCGGCGCCTCGTCCGACACATGCGCCCCCTGCTTGCTCTTGATGGACAGCACGAACATGCCCTGCTCTCCCGCCTTCACCTTCGTGGAGGTCCCCTCCGTGCTCACCTCGTAGAGGGTCGTGGGGTCCACCTGGCCCTCGGCGTGGGCGTGGGTGCAGGCGAGAGCCACCACCGCGGCGGCCAGGGAGGTGATGCGTCGGACGTGCAGCATGGTTCGTTCTCCTCTGCAGAGTCAGCGGCCTCCCTATATCACCGCCCCTCCGCCCCCCGGCGTCCTCTTTCTTCTCACGCCTCGCCCGCGCTGGCCTTGGCAGCCCGCTTGCGCCGGGAGGGAATCATCGGCTCGGGCTCGGGCAGGCCCACCCTCGGTCCCCCAGCCGCCAGCTCCTCGGCTCGCTGGATGATGATGCTGGCCAGGTCCAACCCCGTGGCCGCCTCCATCTCCGGGAGCGCCGGCGAGCTGTTGACCTCGAACACCTTCGGCTTCCCCTCCGGCACGGCCAGCAGGTCCACCGCCGCCACTTCCAGCCCCACCAGCGAGGCCGTCTTCTCCGCCGCCAGGCGCTGGGGCTCCGTCAGCTCGATGCCCTCCAGACGCGCGCCCCGGTTCAGTGTGTAGGAGAGGCGTCCGAACCTGGGCCGGCGCCGCACGGCCGCCACCGCATGGCCTCCCACCACCAACACCCGCACGTCCTGCCCGGTGTTCTGCACGTACTGCTGGACGACCAGGTTGTGCCCCAGCCCCAAAATGGCCTCGAGAGCCGCCTCCAACGACTGGAGGCTCTCGCACACCATCACCCCGTGCTTCTCCTGGCCCTGCAGCAGTTTCACCAGCACCGGCACGCCGCCCACCAGGCCCACCATGGCCTTCAGGTCCGCCGCGTCACGCGCCATCACCGTCGCCGGAATGTCGATGCCGTGCGCCGACAACAACTGCAGCGAGCGCAGCTTGTTGCGTGACTCGGCGATCGCCCGCGCCGTGTTCACCAGTGGAACCCCGCACATGGCGAACTGGTTCACCACCGCCAGGCCGTAGTTGTTGATGGACTGCGCGATGCGCGGGATGACCACGTCGCACAGGGACAGCTTGCGGCGCCGGTAGTAGAGGTTGGCGCGCTGTCCATCCAGGTGCATCTCCACCCGGACCGGGTTGAGCACACGCACCTGGTGCCCTCTCGCGCGCCCGGCCTCGGCCAGTCGCTTGGTGGACGAAATGGAGGCGGAGCGCGAGAGGATGGTGATCTTCATGGGCGGCCAGGGCGGGCGCCGGAGACATAGCCCCACCCCTTCACCGCGTAAAGCCGCCCCTGGGGACTACCGCCGCTGAACGGCGCGCACCTCGATATCCACGGGCGAGGACGGCGTGGAGTTCTTGATGCGCTCGCACGTGGCGCCCGCGAAGGAGATGCCCTCCTCCGTCAGGCTCCAGGTGTCAGCCCCCGATGCGAGGCGCTCCTTGTTGACGTAGACCACCACCAGTTCCTGCGAGGTCGGGCGCTCGGAGGCATCGAAGGTCAGCAGGCAGGGATCCTTCACCAGGATCTTCCCGCTGATGTCCCGCAGGGCCGCGACCAGATCCGCCCTGTTGGCCGCCTGGAAGAACTGGCGCTTGCAGAGGCCATTTTCGCACGTGTCACCGTCACCCGTGCCGCAATCCGAGTTCTGCGCACACTTGCGCTTGAAACCGCCCGCCACGGCCATGGCGTTGAGCGTCTCAGCGCCCTTTTGCCCCGAGGTGCTGGAGGATTCGAAGTCCGCGCCGAAGCCGATGACGATGGTCTGGATCCCCTTGGAGCCCAGCTCCTTCACCGCCGCCACCGAGGCATCATCGTCGAGGCAGCCGATCTGCTTGGCGGAAGCGGCCTCACAACTCTGCAGGGTGCAGAAGCACTGCGGATAAGGCGTCGGATGGGCCGAGTTGCAGTTGGGAAGACCGTCCGTGAGCAGCAGCACGAAGTCGTCACGATCCGCCGTCTGCAGCTCGCTGAGCCCACCCATGAACTTGAGGCTCTGGCCGGTGGGCGTACCACCCGCGGGCGTCGGCTCACCCGTGGACGAGGAGTTCTTGATCTTGAAGATCTCCGCCTTCACCTCCTCGGCCTTGTTTCCGAGCGAGGCCTCGTCCTCGACGCCATCGGCGGGAAGATCGACGCTGATCGTGGACGTGGAGCCACACGAGGCATCCGCCGGGTAGGTGGCGAGCCCGAAACGCGCGAGGGTGCCACTGCTGTCGAGGAAGTCCCGCATCGCGGCCTGCAGCTCGCTCCAGCGCGTGGGGCAGGTGGCCGTGTTGCACGGACGCGTCTGGCCACAGAGCTCGCCGGCCACCATGCAGTCCGAATCCGACGGGTCCACCGGATCCTTCATCGAGCCGGACTTGTCCACCAGCAGCATCAGGTTCGGCTTGGCCGCCCGCGCCTCGATATACCGCGTCTCCGTCGTCTGGGAAATGGCGAGCGGATCCACCGGCTCGAAGTCATAGGTCTGGCAACCGGTGGCGAGAACACCACCGAAGGTGCCCAGCACGAGGGCGCTCAGGAAGGTCAGCTTGGCGCGCATAGATTGATTTCGCTCCGCGGAAACAGGCACGGGGCTTCCCCCGCGCCTACCAGGGTCCGGCCCCGAAAGTTCGCCGAGGATACCCTCTCCGGCGCACCCACGGCCAGCATCAACTCCAGGCCTACCTAGAGGGCAAGGGTGCGTGCTGTGGCCGTCAATCTCCACAACGACGCCAGTCCCATCACCTCGTCCAGCGTCCCCCGAAGCTCCTCCGGCGCGTATCCACAGATTCTTACCGTGGTGTCGCACGCCACGAGCTTCGCCCCCAGTGCCCGCGCCTCCTCCAACATGCGTGCCGGAGTGGACACTCCGAGCCCCTCCGCCCGTGCACTTTCCGACAGCTCCTTCTCACTGTGCGGCAGACCGAAACGGCCTCGCACCAGCGCCCGCAGTGCGTCGAAGGCGAAGACGAAGTACACCTCGTCCCCCATCGCCGCCGCGGTCTTGCCCATCGAGGCGGCCTGGTACGCAGGCTCGTAGGTGGCGTGCTGTAGGAAGAAGAAGACGCGTCCGGCCATGGGCGCGCGACAATACAAGAATCCACTTTCAGCAAAAGGCACTCGGGGTGCGTCGAATCCTCCCGCGTCTCCGGCCTATAACGGGGCCCCGTCGAAGGTCCGTACGAGGGAGCTCCCCCATGCCATTCTCCCCCCAGTCCGTTCCCGCTCGCGCCGCCTCGCGCTCCCGCGGATGGCGCGCCGCCCTGGTCCCCACGTGCGCGCTCGCCACGTTGCTCCTGACGGGGCCTTCCCCCCTGGGCGAGGCCGCCGCGGTCAGGATGCCCCCCTCCGCGCCCCAGCCCCGCGCAACGGTCCGTGAGGAGATCCTCCGCCTGCTCGAGAGCCCCGAGTCCCTCCCCCGCGCCGCGGACTGGGCCCCGCTCGGACCCGAAGCACTCTCCGAATTGCTCGGGCTCGCCAGCAACCCCTCCACCCCCGAGCTCCAACGCACCCGCGCCGTCGCCGCCATCGCCGTGGTGGAGAACCCCGAGGCCACCCAGCGCCTCCAGCGACTCCTGCTCAGCCAGACCACCCCAGACTCCGTGCGCGCCGCCGCCACGCTCGCCCTCGGCCGCCGCGCGGGGCTCGAGGCCTTCCCCCTGCTGACCCCACTCCTCTCCGATCGCAGCGAGCATGTTCGCGCAACCGCCGCCCAGACCCTCGGACGGATGGGCGGCACCGAGGCCCGCAAGGTCCTGGAGGAACGGTTGCCCTTCGAGGAGACCCTCGCCGTCCGCGAGGCGATCCAGCAGGGGCTCAGCTACATCGAGCCCTAGGACGTGGGGCTCGCATCGGAGCGGAGCTTTCGTTAGATGGGGGCCATGCGCCCCACCGTGCTCCTCTTCGACATCGATGGCACCCTCGTCACCACCGGAGGCGCCGGTCGACGCTCCCTCGCACTCGCCTTCGAGCGCCTCCACGGCCGCCGCGATGCCTGTGACTCCTTCAGCCTGTCCGGCATGACCGACCGCGCCATCGTCCGCAAGGCGCTCGACATCATCGGCGTCCCCCCCACCCCCGAGGCCATCACCGCCGTCATCGACACCTACCTCCAGTACCTCGCCCAGGAGGTCCCCCTCGTCGATGAGCGCGACTACCGCCTCCACCCCGGCATGCGCGAGGCCGTCGACGCCGCCCTGTCCCGCCAGGGCTTCGCCGTGGGGCTCGGCACCGGCAACGTGCGCGAGGGTGCCCGCATCAAGCTCGAGCGCGTCCGCATCCACGACCGCTTCTCCTTCGGGGGCTTCGGCTGCGACCACGAGGACCGCGTCGAGCTCATCCGCCATGGCGCCCGCAGCGGCGCCGCCCTGCTCCGCGTCCCCGTCGAGGAGTGCCGCGTCGTCGTCATCGGCGATACCCCCAAGGACATCGCCGCCGCCCAGGGCATCGGCGCCACCAGCATCGGCGTGGGGACCGGCAATTTCACCCCCGAGGCCCTGCTCGCCTCCGGCGCCACCTATGCCTTCCCCGACTTCACCGCCCGCGAAGCGCTCGCCGCCCTGCTCGACGGGCGCTGAACCGGGTTCGCTCTTCCGGTAACGCTCCGTCCCGGGTGTGCTATCTCGGCCGTCCCGCCCGGACCCGAGGAGGCCCCACCCCATGTCGTTGTCCACCCTCGAAGCCTACGATCTCGTCCGTTTCGCCGAGGCCTTCGACTCGCGCCTCGCCGCCGCCGATGAGCTGCTCGCGGGCCGCCCGGGTCTGGAGCGCGAGAAGGAGTGGCTGGCCACCGCCGTACAGCTCATCCGCACCGAGCGCGCCCCCGCCGCCTCCATCCTGGAGAAGGTGCGCGACCTGCCCGAGCTCGAGGAGGTCCGCGAGGAGTTCGCCTTCAACCTCCAGAACGTCTGGGTCGACAGCCTGGAGAAGCTCCACGCCGGCATCACCTTCTGCGCCAGCAGCCGCTCCCCCGTCATCGAGGCCCTCTTCCCCCACCTCAAGTTCCCCCAGCTGCGCCGCGCCTCCCGCGAGACCCTCCAGGAGTTCGTCGCCAGCTACGAGCGCCGCCTCAAGTCCTCCTACGTCTCCCGCATCCTCGCCCGCGACGACTTCTCCTTCGTCCGCCCCGTGCTGAACCAGGTGGCCACCGCCTACGCCCACTGGCAGTCCTGCTTCGCCCCCGTTCAGCTCCCCCATGAGCAGGCCGCGCCCCTCCGCGCCGAGCTCATCGCCCTGGGCAAGCGCCTGGACATCGCCCTGCGCCAGGCCCGGTGCCTCGCCGAGGCCGCCCTCGCCCCCCTCCCGGAGGCCTTCGAGAACTCCGGTCTCGCCGCCAAGCCGCGCAAGCGCGCCGGTCGCGGGCTGCCGATCCCGGACTCGACCGAGGTGGCCCCTCCCGAGGCCGGTGCCCCCGAGGCCGAGGTCGTGGACCCCACTCCTCTCGAGTCCAACTCCGTCGAGCCCAGTGCCGCGGAGCTGGCCGAGCTCGCCGCGCTCTCCGGGTCCGCACCGCCCTCGGAGCCGGGTTCCTCCGAGGCCCCTCCCGAGGCCGGTGCCCCCGAGATCGCCGCCGCGGCTCCGGCTTCGGAGGCCCAGCCGGCTTCCGAGCCACCGCCCGCTCCTCCTGCCGCCGAGCCTCCTGCCGCCGAGCCTCCTGCCGCCGAGGCCTCGGCTCCAGAGGCCGCACCCGATCCCGAGGCGAAGCCCACCCCGGAGGCGAGGTCCGCTCCCAAGGTGGCCGGCAAGCGCGGACGCAAGAAGAGCGAGCCCAAGTCCACCACCTCGGAGTCGACCTGAAAGCCGGGGCCTCGCGCCCCCGTTAAGAGGAATCGGCCATGGCCGACGTCGCCCTTCCCATCGATCCGCTCCTGCCCGAGATCGTCTCCACCCTGCGTGGCGCGAGCTCGCTCGTCCTGGAAGCCCCTCCCGGCGCCGGCAAGACGACCCGCGTGCCCCGTGCCCTGCTCGAGGCCGGCCTCGGTCAGGGCAAGGAGATCGTCGTCCTCCAGCCCCGCCGCCTCCCCACCCGGCTCGCCGCCCAGCGCGTCTCCGAGGAGATCGGCGAGCGCGTGGGCGAGACCGTCGGCTACCAGGTCCGTTTCGAGGACGTCCGCGGCCCCAAGACGCGCCTCTCCTTCGTCACCGAGGGCGTGCTCGGCCGGCGTCTCCTCTCCGATCCCACCCTGCGCGACGTGGGCGTCGTCGTGCTCGATGAGTTCCACGAGCGCCACCTCTCCGCCGACATCTCGCTCGCCCTCCTCCGCCGCCTCCAGCAGGGCCCCCGGCGCGACCTGAAGATCGTGGTCATGTCCGCCACGCTCGAGGCCGCTCCCATCAGCGCCTACCTCGACCACTGCCCCACCCTGCGCTCCGAGGGCCGCCGCTTCGACGTCAGCCTCGAGTACCTCCCCACCGCCGATGACCGCTACCTCGATGCCCAGGTGCTCTCCGGCATCAAGCGGCTCCATGCCAACGGCCTCGACGGCGACGTGCTCGTGTTCCTCCCCGGCGCCGGGGAGATCCGCCGCGCCCGGGAGACCTGCGCCGAGTTCGCCGAACGTCACGGCATCGACCTGCTCCCCCTCCACGGCGACCTGCCCCCCGCCGAGCAGGACCGCGCCGTGCGCCGCAGCTCGCGCCGGAAGATCATCCTCTCCACCAACGTCGCGGAGACCTCCGTCACCATCGACGGGGTCGCCGCCGTCATCGATTCCGGACTGGCCCGCGTGGCCTCGCACTCGCCCTGGTCCGGGCTGCCCATCCTCAAGCTCGCCAAGGTGAGCCGCGCCTCCGCCACCCAGCGCGCCGGCCGCGCCGGCCGTACCCGCTCCGGCCACTGTCTCCGCCTCTACACCCAGCACGACTTCGACGGCCGCCCCGAGCAGGACGCCCCCGAAATCCGCCGCATGGACCTGGCCGAGACCGTGCTCGCCCTGCGCGCCTCGGGCATCAAGGACCTGGCCTCCTTCCCCTTCTTCGAGCCCCCTCCGGCCGCCTCGCTCGAAGCCGCGGAAACGCTCCTGCGCCGCCTGGGCGCCGTCGCCTCCGATGGCTCCGTGACGGACATCGGCCAGCGGCTCCTTCGCTTCCCCCTCCACCCACGCCAGGCCCGCATCATCGCCGAGGGCGAACGGCGCGGCGTCGGCGCGGACGCGGCCCTGCTCGCCGCCCTCGTCGGTGAGCGTGACATCCGCCGCGAGGCTCGCACCAACCTCTCCGGACCGGGCCGGGCCGCCAACGTCGTCGCCGGGCCCTCGGATCTGCTGGAGCTGCTCGAGCGCTTCCGCGAGGCCGAGCGCGCCAACTTCTCCTCCGGCCGCGTCCAGTCGCTCTCCCTGGAGCAGGGCGCCGTGCAGGCCGTGGATCGCGTCCAGCGCCAGCTCCGGCGCGCCGTGCGCGAGCAGGGGCAGCGGCCCTCCCGTCCCGAGGACGTGGAACAGGCGCTGATGCTCAGCGCGCTCGCCGGCTACCCGGACCGCGTGGCCCGCCGCCGCAAGCCCCGCGCCCCCGACCTCCTGCTCTTCGGCGGCGGCACCGCGCAGCTCTCCGAGGTCAGCGTCGTCCAGGAGCCCGATCTGATGATCGCCGTGGACGCAGAGGAGCGCCCCGGCCGTGGCGTCATCATCCGCCTCGCCAGCGCCGTCGAGCCCGAGTGGCTCCTCGACCTGTACCCCGACGCACTGGAGGAGGTGGATGCCCTCCAGTGGAACCCCGCCTCCAAGCGCGTCGAGCGCATCACCCGCCTGTCCTACGGCAACCTCGTCCTCGAGGAGACCCGTACGCCCGCTCCGCCCTCCGAGGAGGCCGCGCGCGTGCTCGTGGAACAGGCCCTCGCCGCCGGACCTGGCCGCTTCGCCGACCCCGAGGCCCTCCAGCAATGGCGCACCCGTGTCGCCCTGCTCGCCCAGGCCTTCCCCGAGGCTGGCTTCCCCACCGTGGACGACGCGTTCATGCGCGACTCGCTCGCGTCCCTGTGCGCCGGCGCCCGGAGCTTCGCGGACCTCGAAGGCGTCTCACTCCTCGACGCGCTCTACTCCCGGCTCACCTCCGAGCAGGCCCGCCTCCTCTCCAACCACGCCCCCGAGAAGGTCTCCCTCCCCGGTGGGCGCACCGCCAAGGTCCACTACGAGCCCGGCAAGCCCCCTTGGGTCGAGTCCCGGCTCCAGGACTTCTTCGGTATGGCCCAGGGGCCCAGTGTGTGCGCCGGGCGGGTTCCGCTCGTGCTCCACCTGCTCGCGCCCAACATGCGGGCCGTCCAGGTGACCACGGACCTCGCGGGCTTCTGGGAGCGGCACTACCCCTCCATCCGCAAGGAGCTGTGCCGGAAGTACCCGAAGCACAGCTGGCCCGAGGACCCGCGCCACGCGCAGACCCCGGCCGAGCGCGGCCGACGGATTTGAGGGGGTACGGCGGGGTTCAACCCGGGGGCTTCGATACCCTCACCCCGTCCCTCTCCCAGGGGGAGAGGGGTGAGTGGGGCTACAGCTTCTTGCGCATCTCCAGGTGGTCGATGCCCGCTTCCTTGAAGACCTCGCCCAGCACTTCGTAGCCCTGCTTCTTGTAGAACTCGAGTGCGTACAACTGTGAGTGAAGCATGATGCCGTTCACTCCCCGACGCCGCGCCTCGTCCTCCAGCGTCGTCAGGAGCATCGCGCCCACCCGGGCCTTCCGGTGCGCCTGCAGCACCGCCATTCGTCCGATCTGCGCCCACACCCCGGACTCTCCGGGTGGCGGCTCTGGTAACATCACCAGACGCCCCGTCCCGATGGCGTGCCCACCCTGAAAGGCCAGCACGTGGTACGCCTTCGCATCCTCGGCGTCCCGCTCGATGCCTTCGGGCACGTGCTGCTCTTCGATGAACACCACCTCGCGGATGGCGAGCGCCTGCCACAACTCAGCTTCGTTCTTGATCTGAGCGATGGTGACCGGCTGGGGATTCTCCGCGTTCGACATGACGCCAAGCAAGGTACACAAATCCCGGCGGCTCAAACAGACGAAAAGGCATACCGACGCATCGGACGCTCCCATGGAGCAGGACCCACCATGCAGGCTGCCAGGCGTCCGCCCCCCGCTCGCCCCGGGGCGTCCTACCTCGGGGGCCACTTCGCCATCGTACCCGTCACGTCCTCCCCGTTTTCGCCGCCGCGCACGTTCTCCGCGTCTCCCCGGAGAGCCCGGCTCCCCGGCGTGGTAACTTCCGGCGCGATGCGATCCGCTCTCCTCGCACTCGCCCTCTGCCTCGTCTCCCTCCCCGCCGCGGCCCAGCCCGAGGTCTTCTTCGGCTCCGGCAACGACGTCCCCAACATCAAGGAGGAGGACTTCGACCGCCGCTTCCTCAAGACCGGCATCAACCAGGCCCTCGTCCAGGGGACGAAGGATCCGAACTGCGCCCAGCTCCTCGGGGGGCTGCTCACGCTGCTCGGAGAGACCGCGCCCCTGCTCCACAAGCGCGACGAGAACTTCTACCTGGACCCCCTGCTCGTCGAGGCGCTCAACACGCAGCTCAGCACCCCGCGCTTCCAGGCCAACGTGTACCTGGTGGCCATGGTGCGGCGCGTGCTGATCGACCGCAAGCTCTCCCCCAAATGGTTCCAGACGGCGGCCGCCCTCGGGCCCGTGGTGCTCACCATCGACGTGGGCAAGCTGCGCTTCCTCTCCGAGGGACTGCAGCCCATCGACAGCTTCTTCCTCACCCTGCCCGCCCTGCGTGACCGCTACGAGATCGAGGTCCGCCGCGCCAACGCCACCGCCGCCCGCTCCGCCGAGAAGATGTTCCGCGAGAGCTACCTCGACCGGCAGGTGGCCTTCGGGGGCCTGGAGCTGATCGATCTGAGCGTGGAGCAGCCGAAAAAGAAGAAGAAGAAGTCCAAGAAGCGCGGGAGCGAGCCCCTCGAGGAGGCGCCCGAGGTGCCCACGGCCGTGGCCCGGATGGTGTGGTACCCGCCCGATCCCAACGCCGGAGAGATCAACGTCTTCGGCACGCCCAAGAAGCGCCCCGTGGTCAACATCACCGCGCGGCTCGCGCCCCAGCAGTACCTGGATCTGAGCCGCATCCCCAAGGGCACCCAGTTGATGGTCCGCGGACGCTTCTGGGGCTTCAAGAAGGCGGTGGAGGAGGTGGAGCTGCGCGACGCGCTCATCTTCCAGGACCGCAACTGGTCCCAGGGCAACGTCCTGGTGGATCCCAACGCCGTCGCCCGCTGCCCGCTCGCCGTCAACGACTTGATGGGCGTCGCCCCCGCGCAGTCGGGAGCCTTCGGACAGCCCGGCCGCTAGTCACGCGCTACCCGGCGATGGCCGGGGACGCGCTCCGGGCCGCCGACCGGGCCGCGGCGGTCCGCCACATCCAGGGCGCCGTCACGAGCTGGAAGAGACCCAACGTGCCGTTCAGGTAGATCCACTGGTGGTGCAGGTAGCGCGCCTGGAGCCACCACTGAACCATCAGCTCGAGGTTCATCACGAACACCAGCGAGGTGACCGCCACCATGAGCGCGATGCCCGCCTGGCGCCGCACCAGCAGCAGCACCACCGTCAGCGGATTGAAGAACGCGAACGACGTCGAGATGACGTTCCACACGAATGGGAGGGTGGTGCCGGGCGCCGGCCCCGTCGTGCGCGCCAGCGGCTGGTTCATCACCAGGTCGACGATGTGAACGAACCCGCCGAAGCTGAAGCAGACGCAGTAGATGACGAGGAAGATGATCTCGGTGCGACGCGAGAGCGTCCGGGGGGACTGGGGGCTGGAGTCGGTGGTCATGAGGGGGAAAACAGTACTCGCAGGCCCGCGTCCGAGTCATCGGCCCCAGGCGTCCCACTCACGAGCCGATCGTCCACGGACGGAGAGCCCGTCCCGAGCCCCCGCCGACGAGCGCCCCCTGGCATGAGCCGTGCTCCCCCTCGGGTTCCACCCAGCGCCGAGAGGGACCATGAAGGTCGACGGTCATAACGAGGCAGCGCCGGCCCGGCCGGCATCGGACAAGAAACGCTTCCAGGAAGCGCTGAAGAAGACCCCCCCGAATGCGGTGAAGACCCCGGCTCGAGGAGGACCAACCCCCCGCACCTCCCTGGCCCCCACACGCGCCGCCACTGCAACCGTGGCCACCAACGGGCTGGCGCGGACGCCACGACAGGGCGCCTTCGCCAGCGCCGAGCACCTCGGACAGGTCCGACAGGGACTGAATGTCGAGGCCCACCGACTCCGGGAAGTGCGCGGGGAGGCCCAGCAGGCAAACCAGGAGCAGGTGCGACAGCGCGTGACCGACCTCATCGCCCGGGAGCTCACCCGTGAACCGAGCGCCGAGCCGGTGGCTCCACACGCCCCCCTGCCATCACCCACCCAGGAAACCCGACCCACCACGCCTCCCCTGGAGGCGGCTGCCCTCTCCGGAGCAACGGGCCCGGGTGGAGCCAGCGCCGGGGCCGTGGAGACCCAGAGCTCCGAGGCCCGCGTCCAGGCCACCCTGGAGCTCATCGAGAAGATCGACGTGTTCGTGAAGTCGCAGCGGCCCGCGCTGGCGATGCGGCTGGGGGGTTCCCTGGACGCCACCGTGGAGGTGGAACGCACGGGTGAGCGCGAGGTGGCCCTGCGCATCCAGGGGCGCCGTGGGCCCCTCCCCCAGAAGGAGCTGGCACGCATCCGTGGCGCCCTGGCCGAACGGGGCCTGAAGCTCAGTGCCTTCCACTCCTCTTGAGAGGGGAACTCCGGGCAGGAAAAAGGCCCTGCCGTCTTTCGACGGGGGGCCTTGGAACGACCTTGGGACTCGGGGATGAGCGGCCTACTTGCCGGGCTTGGCCTCGAGCAGGCTCCGCTTGCCCTTCTTGTCCTTGAAGCTGTCGGCGTCGGGCAGGGCCGCCTTCTTCTCCGCGATGTTCGGCCACTGCGTGGCGAACTGCGCGTTCAGCGCCTTGTACTCGCCATACTCGGAGGGCAGATCCGACTCGGGGAAGATCGCCTTGGTCGGGCAGACCGGCTCACACGCACCGCAGTCGATGCACTCGTCCGGGTGGATGACCAGGAAGTTGGCGCCCTCGTAGAAGCAGTTGACCGGGCAGACCTCGACACAGTCGGTGTACTTGCACTTGATGCAAGGCTCGGTGACCACGTAAGCCATTGAAATCTCCTCTTGGACTGAGTCCGTGCCCGCGCACACTAATGGGTTGTCGCGGGGGTGGCACTCCCTAAATTAAGCACCCCCCTTCGCCTCACCCCAGAAGGCCCTGGGCACGCATCAGTTCGGCTACCAGGATGGCTCCCTTGGCCGCTCCCATCTTCGTATTGTGGGAGACGAGCAGGTACTTGAAGCCGTTCTCCAGGACGCCGTCCTCGCGCACCCGGCCCACCGTGGTGGCCATGCCCGCGTGGGTGTCGCGATCCAGGCGCGGCTGCGGGCGGAACGGATCATCCAACACCTCGATCCACCGCGGCGGAGCCGACGGCAGGTCGCGCGACACGTCAGCGCCCCGCCACTCGCGCATCGCCGCCACCACCTCCTGCACGGAGGCCTTGCGCCCGAGCGACACGAAGACGGACTCGGTGTGCCCCTCCATCACCGCCACGCGGGTGCAGGTGCAGGACACCCGGACGTCATGCGGAGCGATGGCCGAGCCCCCGGCCCGCAGCGCGCCGAGGATCTTCTTCGTCTCCACCTGGACCTTCTCCTCCTCCTTGGGAATGTAGGGGATGACGTTGTCCAGGATGTCCAGGCCGATGACGCCAGGCGAGCGGCCCGCGCCGGACATGGCCTGCATCGAGGTCATCATCACCGCCTTGACGCCGAAGTGCTCGGCCAGCGGGGCCAGGGTGATGGCCAGACCCGTGGTGGTGCAGTTGGGGATGGGGACGATGAAGCCCTTCCAGCCGCGGCGCTTCTGCTGCTCGCGCACCAGCGGCGAGTGGGCGGCGTTCACCGGGGGAATGAGCAGCGGCACGTCCTCCTCGTAGCGGAAGGCGCTGGCCGCGGAGAACACGGGGATGTCCCGCGCGAGCCGGGGCTCCATGTCCTTGGCCACGTCCGACTCCACCGCCGAGAAGGCGATGTCGTAGTCCTTCGCCTGGACCTCCTCGCCGCTCACCACCTTCATCTTCGCGATCGACTCCGGCATCGCCTCGGGGACGAACCAGGCGGTCATCCCGTTGGCCGTGCGCAGCGCCTCCGCGTAGGCCTTGCCCGCCGAGCGCGGCGAGGCCGCCAGCCCGGTGAGCTCGATGTAGGGGTGATCCTTCAGCGCGGCGATGAACTGCTGGCCGGCAAGTCCAGTGGCACCAATGAGGACGGCGCGAAGCTTGGCCATGACGTGTGACTCCCTTTCAGTAGGGGTCGTGGGGATGGCGCGTCCTTTACACCCTTTGGCGCCGGACTTCTACGCACCGCGGCGCAGGTAGACACTCCGGGACTCAGCACATCCCACTCGCCGAAGTGCCCGAAATGTGGCTCTCGGTCGGCAACCCATGGGTGATCCACCCCTGGAGGCCACCTTCCAGACAGATGGCGTTGAACCCCCGCTGTTGAAGCAGGCGGCAGGCCCGGCGCGAGTCCGAGCCGTCCGGAGAACACCCACACACCACGATGAGCTCGTCATCGGGAAGTGCCGCCGCGTCCCGTAGGATTTCCTCGAAGGGCATCCACAGGGCTCCAGGGATGTGCAGGCCGAAGCGCTCCCAATCCGCGGGATCACGGCAGTCGAGCACGAGCACTTCCTCGTCTCCGAGCCGTACGTAGAGCTCGGTACAAGGTATTCGGGGATCCACCACCCGGGACCTCCTGATGCGGTGTCTGTACCGCAGAACGAGGAGCACACCCATCCCCTTCCCAACGGCCCGCCTGTCCGCCTGGACAGGGCCCTCCTCTGGACAGCGCTGTCCTAGAGGCCGAGCTGCCGGGCGATGATCTCGTTCATGATCTCGCTGGTCCCCCCACCAATGGGGCCCAGGCGCGCGTCCCGCCAGTGTCGCTGGATGTCGTACTCCATCATGTATCCGGCGCCGCCGTGGAGCTGGAGACACGCGTCGGCCACCCGGCAGGCCGTCTCGGTGGCCACCTTCTTGGCCATGGACGTCTGGGCAATGGCGTACTCGCCCCCCACGTGCAGGCGCAGCGCGTGGTAGGTGAGCTGACGCGCCGCCTCGAAGTCGGTGGCCAGCTCGGCGATCTTGTGCCGCACCACCTGGAACTCGTGGAGCGCCTGGCCGAACGCCCGCCGATCCCTCACGTGGGCCATGACGACCTCCAGCATCTCCTCCATGGCCCCGAGCGCCCCCAGGGCGAGTGACAGGCGCTCCCACTGGAAGTTGCCCATGATCTGATAGAAGCCCTGCCCCTCCACCCCACCCAGGAGGTTGGCCGCGGGCACCCGACAGTCGTCGAAGAAGAGCTCCCCGGTGTCCGAGGCCCGCCACCCGAGCTTCTTCAGCTTCCGCCCCACGGAGAAGCCGGGGGTGCCCTTCTCCACCACCAGCAGGGACAGACCCTTGTGCCCGGCCTCGGGGTTCGTCTTCACCGCCAGCACCACGAAGTCCGCCCTGACCCCATTGGTGATGTAGGTCTTCGAGCCGTTGACGACGTAGCTGTCGCCATCGCGGCGGGCGGTGGTGAGCAGGCCGGCCACGTCCGAGCCCCCATTGGGCTCCGTGATGCCGAGCGCGCCGATCTTCTCCCCCCGGATGGCCGGGGCGAGGAAGCGCCGCTTCTGGTCCTCGGTGCCGAACTTGTGCAGGGGGCCGGTGGCGATGGTGTGCTGGGCCCCCAATCCGGCGGCGACTCCTCCCGAGCCGCAGCGCCCCATCTCCTCGAGCAGCACCGCCTCGTACAGCTCCCCGGCGTTGGAGCCCCCATACGCCTCCGGGTACTTGAGGCCCAGGAAGCCCAGCTCGCCAAAGCGGGTGAAGAGCTCCCGGGGGAACTCCTCCTTCTCCTCCCACTCGCTGGCGAAGGGCTTCAGCTCCTTGTCCACCACCGCCCGGACCGTGCGGCGGAAGGCCTCGTGCTCCTCCAGGTACAGCCCGTAACCGTGCAGCATCGTGACGTACCTCCGGTGGCTGGACCGCTCGCCCCCGATGCTACCGGACACGGACGAGCAGACTCCCCTCTCTACTGTCTTGACCCGGCTGTTTCGGGTTCATATAAGGCCGTACACGCTTCTCGCGGCGCCATAGCCAAGTGGTAAGGCAAAGGTCTGCAAAACCTTCATTCCCCGGTTCGAATCCGGGTGGCGCCTCACAGTAAGGCCCGATGTGGACTCCGGTTCACATCGGGCCTTCGTGTTTCCGGGGTCCGGGAGCGTAGCGGGAAGTGGCCTTGCCGTCCTCGGAAGGCCGGGGAGATGCTCGCCGCCCCACCCTCCCTGGAGTCCGCTCCTGAGCATTTCTTCCCGTCGACTGGTGTCGTCCCTCCTGTCCCTGTCCCTCCTCGGCTCACCGGCCCTGGCCGCGGAGTCGTCCAAGGCCGCGGTGAAGTCCTCGGAAGCCACTCGGGCCGAGGCGGCTCGGCTGACCTCCGCCTTCCTCGGGGACACGCCGCTGCTGCGCGACCTGCAGTCCCTCGTCGACGAGGTGGGCGGTAGGGCGACGGGCTCGCCGGCCAACCTGCGCTCGGTGGACTGGGCGCTCGCGCGCTTCCGTGAGGCCGGCGTCGAGGCTCGCAAGGAGGCCTTCCAGATGCCGGGCCTGTGGCTGGAGCGCTCGGCGTCCGCCAGCGTGCGCGGCGCCGGGGTGGACTACTCGCCGCGCATCGCGGCCATGCCCTTCTCCACCGCGACCCCCAGAGGCGGGATGACGGCTCCGCTACTCGATGCCGGCAAGGGGACGGAGAAGGACTTCCAAGCACTCGGACAGAAGGCGAAGGGCGCGTTCCTGCTCGTGGACACGGCGGAGCTGAAGGACGTGGACGGCCTGTTCCGCGAGTACGCCGAGGCCGCTGAAATCGAGCAGCGGGCCTTCGCGGCCGGAGTGGCGGGCGTGGTGTACGTGGGCTCGCGGCCCAACAACCTGCTGTACCGGCACAACGTGTCCGTGGGCCTGCGCAACACGCGGCCCATGATGGTGATGGAGCGGGACGGCGCCCTGCGCGCCCAGCGCCTGCTTCGCGCGGGCAAGACGCTGACCCTCACGGCCGACATCGACATTCAGTCCGGGCCCGCCTACGAGAGCTACAACGTCATCGGGGAGATTCGTGGCAGCACGCGCCCGGACGAGGTGGTGGTGCTCGGCGCGCACCTGGACTCGTGGGACCTGGGCACGGGCGCGCTGGACAACGGGGCCAACGTGGTGGCGCTCATCGATGTGGCCCGGCAGATGAAGCGGCTGGGCATCAAACCGGCGCGCACCCTGCGCTTCGCCCTGTGGAACGGCGAGGAGCAGGGCATGTACGGCTCCGCAGGCTACACGCAATCGCACGAGGCCGAGCTGGACAAGCACGTGATGGCAGCCTCATTCGACATCGGCTGCGGGCGCATCACCGGCTTCTTCACGGGCGGACGCCCCGAGCTGCCTCCCCTGGTGGACCGCGCGCTCGAGCCGGTGAAGGGACTGGGCCCCTTCACGCAGGTGGACGTGCCGCTCGTGGGTACGGACAACTTCGACTTCATGCTGCACGGCGTACCCAACCTGGTGGCCAACCAGGAGCCCGCGCTCTACGGTCCGAACTACCACGCACGCTCGGACGAGCTGGACAAGTGCGACCCGCAGCAGCTGCGGCTCAATACCGCCATCACGGCGGCGATCGCGTATGGCTTCGCGCAGATGGACGCGAAGCTGCCGCGCCAATCACGTGCTCAAGTGGAGGAACTGGTGCGCACCACGGACCTGGGCCAGCAGCTGAAGAGCTCCGGCCAATACGACGACTGGATGTCTGGGAAGCGCGGACGAAAGGGGAACACCCGCGCGGGCCCCGCGACCCGCTGACGCCAAGCCGCCACCGACCGGACGGAGGCTCCCGAATCCGGCGGCTTCGGGATTGCTCTGTGTGAGAGGCATGCTGAAATCTCCACGCATGGTCCCTCGCCGTCCCTCCGATCCCGAGTCCACCGAGCCGAACGACCCGTCCGTCGAGGCGGCCTTCCAAGCAGCTCCCCCCGAGATGGTGGCGGAGATTCTCAACGGCGAGCTGCACCTCAGCCCTCGCCCGGATCGCCCGCACACCAACGCGGCGTCGCGCCTGGGCGCTCTCCTCTCGATGCCCTTCTTGTTCGGCAAAGGGGGACCGGGCGGATGGGTCATCCTCGATGAGCCCGAGTTCCACCTCGGTTCCCGGCCGGACAAGCTTGTGCCAGACATCGCCGGGTGGAGACGCGAGCGCCTGCCTTTGGCTATCGGCGGAGACGATGCCCCGGCGTACTACGACCTCGCCCCAGATTGGGTGTGCGAGGTGCTCTCCGAGCGCACGCGGCGCATCGACAAGGTCGAGAAGATGCGCATCTACGCTCGGGAGGGAGTGCGGAACGTGTGGCACGTGGACCCGGTCGCCCGCACGCTCGACATCTTCCGGGGAGCGGGACGTCACTGGTTGCTCGTCGATTCCTTCGCCGGAGACGAGCGCGTCCACGCCGAGCCTTCGAGGCCGTCGAGCTCGAACTGGCGCTCGTCTGGTCCGAGTAGCCCGGACTCAACAGGCGCAGCCGGGTCCCTTATGGCAGACCTTGCTGCACGAGATGCACGAGTCCCCGCAGGGACAGCCTTTCTTGCACACCTTGCAGCAGGTCCGTGCTGGGGCGGAGCTGGGGGAATCTGACGAAGAGGCCTCGTCAGACTCATCCACGCTCCAGCCTGTGTCTCGTGGAGCCTGCGTGGAGGCTGGCACTACCGTCGGGTCCGCCGAGGACTGCTCGGGTTGACTCTGGACCTGGGCCTCTTGCGAGGGGGCCTGCTTGACGACCTCGTTCGCGCAGCGCCGAAGATCCTCAGGTGTTGGCGCCTCGTCCTTCCCTTTCTGCTTGTGTCGCAGGCGCAAGGCGTCCGCCGCGCACGTGCAATACCGCAGGCGATTGTCGTCCTGAAGGCTCGGGTTGGACTTCTTGACCTTCTCGGAGCAGGAGAGGACGAAGGTCAGCACCTCCTCGCTCGACAGCTCCTTCGGCTCGAAGAGGTTCGGAGTGTCGGCGGAGGCGGTGAGCGACAGGCACAGCACTGCAATCAGCACGTGACGGGACATGAGGGCCCTCGGGCGGATGTAGCGCAGGCTACACCACGCCCGGAAGCGCAACGTCATGGCCCCCTGCCGCACGGGAGGAAGCTCGGTGTGTCCTGAGCGGAACCAGGACACGCCGTTCAATCAGCCCAGCGCGGCGCGTGCGTTGCGGAACATCCGCATCCAGGGGCCATCCTCGCCCCACTCCGGCGGGCACCACGAGTACTGCACGCTCCGGCTCACGCGCTCCGGGTGTGGCATCATGATGGTGACTCGCCCGTCCCTCGACGTCATGCCCGCGATTCCGTGCGGCGAGCCGTTCGGATTCGCCGGGTACGTCTCCGTCACCCGCCCGTGGTTGTCCACGAAGCGCGCCGTCACCAGGCCCAGCCCGTTCACCCGCGCCCCTTCCTCGGGGCTCGTGAACTCCGCCCGTCCCTCGCCGTGCGACGACGCGATGAGGATCCGGCTGCCCTCCATGCCCTTGAAGAACAGCGACGGGCTCTCCGCCACCTCCACCTGCACCAGCCGCGCCTCGAACTGCTCCGAGGCGTTGCGCACGAAGTGTGGGAAGTGCTCGGCCCCCGGGATGAGGTCGCGCAACTGCGACATCATCTGGCAGCCGTTGCAGACGCCCAGGGCGAACGTGCCCGAGCGAGCGAAGAAGGCGGCGAACTCGTCACGCGCCCTCGCGTTGAACAGGATTGAGCGCGCCCAGCCTCCACCCGCGCCCAGCACGTCGCCGTACGAGAAGCCTCCGCAGGCCGCGACGCCCGTGAAGTCCTTCAGCGACACCCGCCCCGACAGGATGTCGCTCATGTGCACATCCACCGCGTTGAAGCCCGCGCGGATGAACGCTCGCGCCATCTCGAGCTGGCTGTTCACCCCCTGCTCTCGCAGGATGACCACCCGGGGCTTCACGCCCTTCGCGATGTACGGCGCCGCCACGTCCTCCTTCGGATCGAACGTGAGCCGGGGCGACAGGCCAGGGTCGCTCGGGTCGCACTTCGCGGCGTACTCCTCCTCGGCGCAGCGAGGGTTGTCGCGCAGCTTCTGCATCTCGTAGCTGACGCGGGACCACAGCTTGCGCAGTGCCATCGTGTCCTCCTCCAGGAGGACCTTCGCGCCGTGGCGCACCTGAACCGTCAGGGCCGCCTGGGGCCGGCCGAGCTCGTGGTACGCCGAGCCCAGTCCGTGCCGCGTCAGCACCGCGCGCACGCGCTGGAGGTTCTCCACACGTACCTGCAGTACCGCGCCCAGCTCCTCGTTGAAGAGCGCCGCGACCGCATCCGAGCCCAGCGCCGCCACGTCCACCTCGAAGCCGCAGTGGCCCGCGAAGGCCATCTCCACCAGCGAGGTCAGCAGGCCTCCGTCGGAGCGGTCATGGTAGGCCAGGACCAGGCCCTCCTCGTTGAGCGCCTGCATCGCGGCGAAGAAGCCCTTCAGCGTCTCGGGGTTCTCCACGTCCGGGCACTGCTGGCCCACCTGCGACCAGGTCTGCGCCAGCACCGAGCCGCCCAGCCGCTGCCTGCCGTCCGCCAGGTCCACGAACACCAGCCGCGTGTCCGAGTCCGGCTCGCGAATCTGCGGCGTGAGGGACCTGCGCACGTCGAGCACCGGCGCGAAGGCCGACACGATGAGCGACAGCGGCGCCGTCACCGCCTTGCGCGCCCCCTTCTCCTCCCACACCGTGCGCATGGACATGGAGTCCTTGCCCACCGGAATGGTGAGGCCCAGCGCCGGGCACAGCTCCATGCCCACCGCCTTCACCGCGGCGTACAGGTTGGCGTCCTCGCCCGGGCTGCCGGCGGCGGCCATCCAGTTGGCCGACAGCTTCACGTCGCCCAGCTTGCCGATCCGCGCCGAGGCGATGTTCGTGATGGACTCCGCCACCGCCATGCGCGCCGAGGCCGCCGCGTCGATGAGCGCCACCGGCGTGCGCTCGCCCATGGCCATGGCCTCGCCCGTGTAGCCCGCGTGCGCCGACAGCGTCACCGCGCAGTCCGCCACCGGCACCTGCCACGGGCCCACCATCTGGTCCCTCGCCGTCAGGCCCGACACCGTCCGGTCACCGATCGTGATGAGGAAGCCCTTGTCCGCCACCGTCGGGTGCTCGAGCACCCGCCCCAGCAGCTCCTTCACCGGAGCCTCCAGCGTCAGCTCGGCGTGCGCCAGCCGGCGAGACTTCACGTCCCGGTGCATCCGCGGCGGCTTGCCGAACAGCACGTCCATCGGGATGTCGATGGGCGCGTTGCCGAACTGCCGGTCCGTCAGCTTCAGCACCTGCTCCTCGGTGGCCTCGCCGAGCACCGCGAACGGCGCCCGCTCGCGCTCGCACAGCGCCGTGAAGCGCGGCAGGTCCTCCGGCGCGATGGCCAGCACGTAGCGCTCCTGCGCCTCGTTGCACCAGATCTCCACCGGCGCCATGCCCGGCTCGGCGTTGGGCACCTCGCGCAGCTCGAAGCGTCCACCCAGGTTGTTGTCGTGGATGAGCTCCGGCACCGCGTTGGACAGGCCGCCCGCCCCCACGTCATGGATGGAGCGGATGGGGTTGGCCTCGCCCTGCTCCCAGCACCGGTCGATGACCTCCTGGCAGCGCCGCTCCATCTCCGGGTTGTCCCGCTGCACCGAGGCGAAGTCGAGATCCGCCGCGCTCGCGCCCTGCGTCATCGAGGACGCCGCGCCGCCGCCCAGGCCGATCAGCATCGCCGGGCCGCCCAGCACGACGATCTTGTCCCCCGGCTTCAGCGTGCCCTTCTGCACGTGCGGCGCCCGGATGTTGCCGAGTCCTCCGGCGATCATGATCGGCTTGTGATAGCCGCGGACCTCCACGCCCTCGGGCGTGGGCACCTGCATCTCGAAGCTGCGGAAGTAGCCGCACAGGTTGGGCCGGCCGAACTCGTTGTTGAAGGCGGCGCCACCCAGCGGGCCGTCGATCATGATGTCGAGCGCGGACACGATGCGCTCGGGCTTGCCGTAGGGCTGCTCCCAGGGCCGCTCGTAGCCGGGGATGCGCAGGTTCGAGACGGAGAACCCCGTCAGGCCCGCCTTGGGCTTCGCGCCCCGGCCCGTGGCGCCCTCGTCCCGAATCTCACCGCCCGCGCCCGTGGAGGCTCCCGGGTGCGGCGAGATGGCCGTGGGATGGTTGTGCGTCTCCACCTTCATCAGGATGTGCGCGGGCTCGCGGTGGAAGCGGTACTCGCCGTTGGCCGCGTCCGGGAAGAGGCGATCGACCTCGAAGCCCTCCATCACCGCCGCGTTGTCCTTGTACGCCGACAGCACGCCTTCCTTGTTCGCCGCGTAGGTGTTCTTGATGGACTGGAAGAGCGAGCGCTCCTGCTTCTCCCCGTCGATCGTCCACGACGCGTTGAAGATCTTGTGCCGGCAGTGCTCGCTGTTGGCCTGCGCGAACATCATCAGCTCGACGTCGGTGGGGTTGCGCTTCAGCTCGGTGAAGCGCGCCACCAGGTAGTCGATCTCGTCCTCGGCCAGGGCCAGGCCCAGCTCGCGGTTGGCGGAGACGAGCGCGGCCCGGCCTCCGCCCAGCACGTCCACCGTGGTGAGCGACCGGGGCGTGTGCCCGGCGAAGAGGATGGCGGCGTCCTCCTCGCGGCCCACCACCGCCTGCGTCATCCGGTCGTGCAGCACCGGCTGCACCCGGGCGAGCTGCGCGGCACCCAGCGCCTTGCCTGCCTCATCGGCGACCCAATAGGCGATGCCACGCTCGGCCCGCCGCACGCCGCGCAGGCCGCAGTTCTGGAAGATGTCCGTGCCCTTCGACGACCAGGGAGAAATGGTACCGGGGCGCGGGATGACGAGCTGCAGGCTTCCGCGGGGCTCCTTCCGGGCCAGCCTTGGGCCGTACTCCAGCAGCCTGTCCATCAGGGCCCGCTCGGGCTCCGAGAGGGCGGTCGCGACATCGATGAAGTGCACGAACTCCGCGTAGACGGAGGCCACGGCGGGCTCCAGCTCGCGGCAGCGAGCGAGCAGCTTGGCCAGACGGAACTCGGAGAGGGCGGGGGCGCCACGCAGGGTGAGCATGGAATCTCTGGGAGAGGGGTCCTGAAATGTGCGGCCGTCTTATAACCACAGCCTCCCCCCCGCATCCGAAGAGATCGTGATGGATGGCCCTCCCAGGGCCGGTCGGGACGTGACTTCCGAGAAAATGAGGGCGGCCCTCCCCCGCTCCCCGGTGCTCCAACCGGGCGGGAAAGGGCCTCCTGTACGGCCGGACGAGGTGCCCTTCTGACTCAGTGGCGCCGGAGGTTACCGCTGCCGTCGAGGCTCACGTCACGAATCGTGGCGCCGCCCCACAGATCCACATTGCCGGAGCCCGAGATCCGCACCGACACGGACTCGGAAACGGTCGCGCTCAGATTGCCGGAGCCGGACACGTCCAGCTCCGCCTGCTCGCTGGTGAGCCCCTGGGCCTCGATGTTCCCGCTGGACTCCACCCGAGCCACGAATCGCGGCGCCGAGCCGGAGAGGCTCATGTTCCCCGAGCCATCGTTGGAGGACTCCAGGCTCTTCGCGGAGCCGTCATAGGTGAGATCTCCGGAGCCATCGGACTCCAGGGTCACGCTCTCGAGCACCTGCTCCGCCGGGGTGCAGAGCGTCATGTCGCCGGAGCCAGACAGGCTCGCGGTGAGACTGGACGCCGGCCCACAGTAGCGCACGTCGCCAGAGCCCTCGAGCTCGAGGGTGAGCGCGTTGGATTGGGTCACGCTCTCGACGAGGAGATCTCCGGAGCCATCGTTCATCGCGCCGAGGAAGCGCGGCAGCAGCACCACAACCCGGCCCTCGCCCGAGAACGAGAGGTTGTAGGTGTTGTCGATGACGAGCGTTTCCCCGGAGACGCGGGTGGTGATGTACCGGTGCAGGTTCTCGTCGAGCGTGACGTTCACGGACCCGGTGTCGGCCTCGCGCACCAACACGTCCAGCGGACTGTGATTTTCCACCCGGGTGAAGCCGGTGAGGTCACGCGACACCGTGACCTTATGGCCATCCCCCTGCTCTCCGATCAGACCGCAGGCCGGCAGGAACAGCAGCGCCGCCACACCCACACAGAGGCTCTTCCACATGTGCTGACTCCCCATGAAAGGACGCCAGCCCACCAGGCGGCGCCGAAAGGTCATGCCGCCTGGAACACCGCCTCCCAGCGAAACTGTCACCCTCCCAGTGTGTTTTCCGACGCGCTTCCTCCGGGCCCGGATGTGATTGAATGCCGCGGGTTTCCGCATGGCCGGACGCCGCTGGCCCGGCACCGGCGGGGGAGTCTCGAGGAACAGCATGGTGAGAGTGAACACGACCCTGACGTCCCTGTGCGTCCTCGTGCTGGGCCTGGCCTGCACGGCGCCCACCGGGGAGGAGCCCGCGCGGAAGACGCCGAAGGCCACCCGCCGGGCGTTGGGTGAGGGTCCCGCCTCCCTCGTGATGGACGTGGCCGTGAAGTCCGAGGGCGCGCTGGTGCGCTACCCCGAGTTCCCCACCGCGGCCGGCTCGGCGCTCCTCTTCTCGGCCAACGACGACAGCACCGGGCCCGAGCTGTGGAGGCTCACTCCCTCCGGACCCGTCCTGGTGTCCGACATCTACCCGGGAACCCCTGGCTCCTCGCCCTCCCACCTCTTCCACATGCGGGGACTCACGTACTTCTCCGCCACGGATGGAACGCATGGCGTGGAGCTGTGGCGGACGGACGGCACCCCCGCGGGCACCTACCTGCTCTCGGACATCCGACCGGGCACCGCCAGCTCCCAGCCCACGGCGTTCGCCGAGCTCAACGGGCGGATCTACTTCAGCGCCAACGACGGCGAGCACGGTGCCGAGCTGTGGCGCACCGATGGAACCCCGGAGGGCACGGAGCTCGTCCGGGACATCCTGCTGGGCGCGGGCAACAGCAACCCCGACTCGTTCATCGAGCTGGGCGGCAAGCTCTACTTCCTCGCCACCGGGCCCGGGGGCACGCGGCAACTCTGGCGCACCGATGGAACCCTGGCGGGCACGGTGCGTGTCGGCGAGAACCTGACCATCACGGGCTCCGCCGCCACGCGTGGGCTCGTCCGGTCGGGCCGGGCGATCTTCTTCGCCGCCCATGACGGCACGACGGGCAACGAGCTGTGGAAGACCGATGGCACCGAGGCGGGCACCTCGCGCGTCAAGGACATCAACCCGGGCGCATCGGACTCCGGACCCGCGCAGCTCACCTCCTTTGGGGGCGCCGTGTACTTCGTCGCCACGGACGGCGTGACGGGCAACGAGCTGTGGAAGACCGATGGCACCGAGGCGGGCACCTCGCGCGTCCTGGAGCTCTTCGCCGGAAACAACACCGTGGAGAGGCCCGACGCCCTCGTCGCCACCGGCACCCGCCTCTTCTTCATGACCCGCGACGGCGCTGGCACCGAGAGCGCGCTCTACGTGACGGACGGCACGGCTGGGGGCACCGCGAAGCTCGAGGACTTCAAGGCCCGGAGCGGCAAGGGCCCCCTGCTGATGACGGCCCTCGGGAACACCCTCTATTTCACCGCGTACGAGCCGAGCGTCGGCGCCGAGCTGTGGACGAGCGATGGCACCCGGACGGGGCGCATCGGAACCAACGTCTTCTCGGGCGACAAATCCACGGATCCCGCGCCCCGCTCGTTCACGGTGCTGGGCGACGCGCTCTACTTCGTGGCCACCGCGCCGGGAACGGGCCTCACCACCGAGAACCCTCCCCTCCCCACGCTGTGGAAGACGCAGGGGGACGTGGCCACCACCGTCCCCGTCGGAGCCGACCTGAAGGCCACCCGGGGCTCCAAGCCCGCCCCCTTCGCGGCCTGGAATGGCTCGCTGTACTTCACCACCTTCGAGCAGGAGGCGGCGGCGAAGCTGTGGCGGACCGATGGGACGGTCGCGGGCACGCAGTCGCTCGTGGACATCCTTCCCCCCGAAATCGACAGCTCCATCCTGGAGTCCGGGGTGAGCGACCTGACGCCCCTGAACAGCGCCCTCTACTTCGCGGCCCTGCCCTCGACCGTGGAGGGCTATCAGCTCTGGAAGACGGATGGGACCCCCGCCCCCACCGGCACCACGCGGGTGACCTCCAGGCTCAAGCTCACCCCCGTGGCGGGCGCCCCCATCGAGCTCGCCGCTCATGACGGGTTCCTCTTCTTCGCCGGCAATGACTCCACCACCGGCTTCGAGCTCTGGAAGAGCGATGGAACCGACTCGGGCACCACCCTGGTGAAGGACATCGTGGAGAAGAGCGCGTCCTCGCAGCCCTCCCAGTTCACGTCCATGGGGAGCGCCCTGTACTTCCTGGCCCGTGACGGCTCCGGCGGCCGAGAGCTGTGGAAGACGGATGGCACCGGCACCGGCACGGTCCGCGTCGCCAACATCCGCGACAACCTGGGCTTCGCCTCCGTGCTGAACATCGCCGGAGCCGTGGGGGGCTCCCTCTACTTCGTGGCCAACGAGGCCGGCACCGGCATCGAGCTGTGGAAGACGGACGGGACCAGCACCACCCGGGTGAAGGACATCGCTCCGGGCGCGGCGGACTCCGGGCCCTCGGCCTTCGCGGTGCTCGGCGGCGTCCTCTACTTCACCGCCAACGATGGCGTCTCCGGTGCCGAGCTGTGGAAGACCGATGGCTCCGAGGCGGGCACCGTCCGCGTCAGGGACATCCTCCCGGGCAACGGGAGCTCCACACCCCAGGCGCTCACGGCACTCGGCGACACCCTCTACTTCACCGCCGAGGACGGCACCTCCGGCCGCGAGCTGTGGAAGAGCAACGGCACCGAGGCGGGCACCGTCCGCGTCAGGGACATCCTCCCGGGCACGGCGGGCGGAGTCCTCGCCGGGTCGCTCTTCGCGCTCCCCGCCGAGAAGCTGGTCCTCTTCGCCGCCAATGATGGCGTGAGTGGCACCGAGCTGTGGCGCTCGGACGGCACCGAGGCGGGCACCTTCGTGCTGCACGACATCGCCCCCTGGCAGCTCGGCTCGGATCCCGCGGGGTTCACCTTCTTCGGGGACTCCATCGCCTTCAGCGCGAGCGATGGGCGGCACGGGCGCGAGCCGTGGTTGATGCCTCGGGAGCTGCTCACCAACGGCACGGTCCCGACGATCCACTGCCCGGCGGACCAGGTCGTCGAGGCCCAGCAGGCCCTGGGCGCGCAGGTCGACTTCCCGGAGGCGGAGGCCCACGATGACACCTCGCTCCCGCCCGCCCTCTCCTACAGCCGGGTGCCGGGAAGCTTCTTCCCGTTCGGGACCACCCGGGTGACCGCCACCGCGCGAGACGCCGCGGGCCTCGTGGCCACGTGCGCCTTCAACGTGAAGGTGCAGGACACCACGCCGCCGGTGCCTGTCTGCCCCGCGAGCGCCGACGTGGAGGCCACGAGCGCGGAAGGCTCGGTGGTCACCTTCCCCGAGCCCCTGGCCACCGACGCGGTCACCCGCGAGCCGACCCTCACCGTGAGCCACGCGTCCGGCAGCCTCTTCCCCCAGGGCTCCACCACGGTGACGGTGACGGCCACCGACGAACGGGGCAACCAGGGCCAGTGCACCTTCACCCTCAACGTGCGGGACACGACGGCCTCGGTGCTGACGTGCCCGGCGGATCCGATCGTCGAGGCGGAGAACCCCACCGGCGCGATCGCCACCTGGCCGCCCGCCGAGGCCTCGGACGCGGTCTCCCAACCGACCCTCACCTCCAATCACACCAGCGGGGAGCGCTTCCCGCTCGGGAGCACGCCCGTCACGGTGACGGCCACGGATGGGGCCGGGAACGTCTCGAGCTGCACCTTCCACGTCATCATCCGCGACACGAAGGCCCCCACGCTCAAGTGCCCGGCCCCCATCGAGGTCGAGGCGGAGGGACCCTCGGGGACCGCGGCTCGGTTCTCCGTGATCAACTACGTGGACAGCGTCTCCGAGGTCACGGTGAGCACCTCGCCCGCTTCCGGGGACACCTTCCCGCTCGGAGAGACGTCCGTGAAGGTGCGGGCCGAGGACGCCTCGGGCAACGTGTCCGAGTGCAGCTTCCCCGTCACGGTGAGCGATACCCAACCGCCCCTGCTCACGTGCCCGCAGGACGTGACCGTCCCGGAGGGTCCGGTGGCCGTGGAGCTGCCCCGGGCTTCCGTCACGGACCGCGTGACGACCTCGCCGGCCGTCACGATGTCCCCGGCCAGCGGCAGCATCTTCCCGCCGGGTGACACCGCCGTGGAGGTGACGGCGGAGGACGCCTCGGGAAATACGACCCGGTGCACGTTCAACGTGCACGTCGAACGGGAGGCCAGTGGTTGTGGTGGCTGCTCCGGCACTCCGGGGAACACGGGCGCGGCCTCCTGGCTGGGTCTGCTATTCCTGGTGACCTTCGCCACCCGCCGGTCCCGCGCGTCTTCCCCGTCGTCGCCACGAGGTACTCGATGAGCCAGTCCTCCGCGCCGTCCGAGCTGCACTTCCGCACCTGCAATCTCTGCGAGGCCATGTGTGGCCTGCGCATCGAAACCTCTGGAGGCCGCGTCACCTCCATCCGGGGCGACGAGGCGGATCCATTCAGCAAGGGCCACATCTGCCCCAAGGCCGTCGCGCTGCAGGACCTGCATGAGGACCCGGACCGGCTCCGTCAACCCGTCCGGCGCACCGCCACGGGCTGGGAGCCCATCTCGTGGGAGGAGGCGCTCGACGAGACCGCGCGGCGGCTCCACGCCATCCAACGCGAGCACGGCAAGGACTCCCTGGGCGTGTACGTGGGCAACCCCACCGTGCATGACCACGGCGCGATGCTCTTCCTGCCGCTCCTGCTGCGGGCCCTGCGCACGCGGAACAAGTTCTCCGCGACGTCGGTGGATCAGCTCCCCCACCACCTGGCCGCGTACCTGATGTTCGGGCACCAGTTCCTCATCCCCATCCCGGACATCGACCACACGCGCTACATGCTCATCCTCGGGGCCAACCCGCTCGCCTCCAACGGCAGCCTGATGAGCGCGCCGGGCGTGAAGGGCCGGCTCAAGGCCATCCAGCAGCGCGGCGGCAAGGTGGTGGTGGTGGACCCCCGGAAGACGGAGACCGCCCACGTCGCGGACGAGCACGTCTTCATCCGCCCCGGCACGGACGCGCTGTGGCTGTTCTCGCTCCTGCACCTGCTGCTGGAGGGGGCGGGCGCGAAGATGGGGCGGCTCGCGGCGCTCTCCGATGGCCTGGCCACCCTCCGGGAGCTGGCGCGCGACTTCACCCCCGAGTACGCGGAGGTCCACACCGGCGTGCCCGCGGACACCACCCGGCGGATCGCCCGCGAGCTGTCCGCCTCGGAGTCCGCCGTGTGCTACGGCCGCGTGGGCGTCTCCACGCACGCCTTCGGCGCGATGTGCCAGTGGCTCATCAACGTCATCAACCTGGTGACGGGGAACTTCGACCGTCAGGGTGGCGCCCTGTTCACGAAGCCGGCCTTCGATCTGGTGCACGGGCCGAAGGCGATCTCCATGAGCCGCGGCAGCATCGGACGCTGGAAGAGCCGGGTGCGCGGGCTGCCCGAGACCTCCGGCGAGCTGCCGGTGGCCGTGCTCGGCGAGGAGATCCTCACCGAGGGCCCCGGCCGCATCCGCGCGATGCTCACCTCCGCGGGCAACCCGGTGGTGTCCACGCCCAACGGGCGGCAGCTCGACAAGGCGTTCGCGTCGCTCGACTTCATGGTGTGCATCGACCCGTACATCAACGAGACGACCCGGCACGCGCACATCATCCTGCCGCCGAGCACCCAGCTGGAGCGGAGCCACTACGACCTCGCCTTCCACGCGCTGGCGGTGCGCAACACCGCGAAGTACTCGCCGCCGCTCTTCGCGCCGCGCCCGGGCTCGAAGCACGACTGGGAGATCTTCCTGGAGCTGAAGCACCGGCTGGAGACCCTGCGCGGGGAGCCGCGCGTGCGAGGCGAGCTGTCATACCGCGCGCTGAAGGCGCTCGGCCCCGACGGCATCCTCGACCTGGGACTGCGCGCGGGCCCGTATGGAATGAGGCTCCGCCCGTTCCGCAAGGGCCTGGGCCTGGCGAAGCTCAAGGAGCAGCCGCACGGCGTGGACCTGGGACCGCTCCAGCCGGGCGTTCCCGAGCGGCTGGCCACGCGCGACCGCCGCATCCAGCTCGCCCCGGAGCCGATGGTGGCCGACGTCCAGCGGCTGCGCCAGACGTTCCCGGCGGGCGCGGGGGCCTCGGAGCAGGGGTCGATGCTGCTCATCGGCCGGCGCCACCTGCGGGACAACAATTCCTGGCTGCACAACGTGCCCCGGCTCGTGAGCGGAAAGCCCCGGTGCACGCTGATGGTGCACCCCGAGGATGCCCGTCGGCTCGGCCTTCATGACGGCGGGGAGGCGGTGATCACCTCACGCGTCGGGGAGGTGCGAGCCCCCGTGACGGTGACGGATGAGGTGATGCCCGGAGTGGTCAGCCTGCCGCACGGCTATGGCCACGGACGCGAGGGCGTCCGGCTCCGGGTGGCAGGAGAGCATGCGGGCGTGAGCATCAACGATCTCACCGACGACCGCTTCCTGGATGCCCTCAGTGGCAATGCCGCGTTCAGCGGAGTCCAGGTACACGTCAAGCCGCTAGAATCGATTCGTACGGAAGGACAACCAGCGCAGTCGGCGACTGCATGAGACAACAACACCTATGATCACCCTCTACCAAACCCCCGTTGCCTGGGGCACGCCCAACCTGAGCCCCTTCTGTTTCAAGCTGGAGGCGTACCTGCGGATGGCGGGTCTGCCCTACGAGGTGAAGCTGGCCTCCCTGGCCAAGGCACCCAAGGGCAAGGTGCCCTACGCCGAAATCGACGGGATGCTCATGGGCGACTCCCAGTTCATCATCGAGCACCTCAAGAGCAAGCATGGGGACACGCTCGATTCGAAACTGACGCCGGAGCAACTGGCGATCGGCCACACCGTGCGGCGCATGCTGGAGGAGTGCACCTACTGGTACATCGTGTACATGCGCTGGGTGCCCGAGGAGGGCTGGCGAGCCTATGTGCCCGTCGTCGAGACGATGGTCCCGGGAGTCGTGGGCGGCCCCGTGCCGGTGCAGGCGCTCCGCCAGAAGATGCTGCAGATCCTCCACGATCAGGGCACGGGCCGTCACAACATGGACGAGGTCCAGGAGCTGGCCAGGGCGGACATCACCGCGCTCGCGACGCTGATGGGCAACAAGACCTACCTGCTCGGCGAGTCGCCGTCGTCCTTCGACGCGGTGGTCTACTCGTTCCTGGTGAGCATCATCGCCAATCCCGTGGATACGGACTTCAAGCAGCACACGCTGTCCCAGGAGAACCTCGTCCGCTACTGCGCCCGGTTCAAGGCGCGCTTCTTCGCCAACTGGAAGCCGCCCGAGAGCCAGGCCGCCTGAGTACGGCCCTCGACGGCCCATGAAAAAAGCCCGGTGCGGAGCGAGGCTCCACACCGGGCTTTTTCTTGCTCGGAGGCGTCAGGGAGCCGCGCTCAGCAGCCAGTCTCCACGGCGCCGATGTCCGGAGCCCCACCGCAGAAGGGCAGGCCCACGTCGACGCCCCGGTCCACGGCGGCCGAGTCCGGTCCGAAGGCCGGAGGCGCCGCGCCCGCCTCTCCCGTGGTGGAGGTGGTGTCCCCCGAGGCCTGCTGGAAGCCCACCAGGTCCACCACCGTGCCGCCGCGCTTGAACTGCGCGCCCGCCGGGAAGAGGTTGTGTCCCATCTTCAAGCCCGGGCTCTGGCCACCGAGGTCCACCGCCACCGGCGCCTCGGCGATGAGGTTGTTCTCCACCTGGAGGTTGCTCGTGGCGCCGCCGGTGCCATGGCCGAGGATGAGCGCGGAACCGGCCACGCGCGTCACGGTGTTGTTCACCAGCACCGCGCCCTCGGAGTTCTCGAAGCGGATGCCCGTCCCCTCGCCTCCACCGTCCTTGGTGATGTCGTGGACGCGGTTGCGCCGCACCACCACGCCACCAGGCACGGGGCCCTCGTGGTTGCCACCCACCGAGATGCCCTTGCCCGAGTCGTAGATCTCGTTGTCCTCGATGGTCACGTCGCGCGCGGAGTAGTGGACCACCACCGCGTCACCCTTGGCCGTGGAGCTCGGCTTGAAGCCGTGCATCTTGTTGTTGCGGATGGTGACGTTGTGGCACGTCTTGATGTCCACCGCGTTCTCGCGGTTGGCGTAGAAGTGGTTGTTCTCCACGAGCAGCCCATCCGCGGGCGGCAGCGAGCTGAAGCCCTCGGGCCCCAGGCACTGCACCGAGTCACCCGAGTTGTCGTGGATGTCGTTGTTGCGCACCGTGATGTCGTGCGACGTCGGCTGCACCACGACGCCGTGCGAGTCCTGGTTGCCCGAGCTCTTCACGAAGCCGTGGATGTGGTTGTTCTCGATGACCGCGCCGGTCGCGTTGTCATACGTGGTGATGGCCGCGCCGAGCGTGCCGTGGTGCAGCTCCGAGTTGGCCAGCGTCGAGCCCTGCACGTTGCCCTGGAAGGTCACCGCGTAGGCGGGCTGCTTCTGCACATCCACCTCGAAGCCATCCACGATCCAGTGCGGCTTGCGCACCTGGATGAGCGCCCCCGAGCCCGAGCCCGGAACGATGCGCGGCTTGCCCTCGCCCTGGAGGGTGATGGGCGCGCCCTCGGAGCCGGCCTTGACGTTGTCGCCAATGACGATGCGCTCGGCGTAGGTGCCCGCGAGGACACGGACGACCTCGCCCGGACCCGCCATGGAGAGGCCCTTGGCGATGGAGCGGAACGGCTGGGCCGCGCTCCCGTCGCCGGTGTCACTCCCGGACGGACCCACCACCCACTCCCGGGAGAAGGGCGCCGGAGCGGGCGGGGGCTCGGACGTATTCAGCCCTGGCTGTGGAGAGGGCTCGGCGATGGGCGAGTGCCCTTCATGGGAGGGCAGGTCGGCCACGGGCGTATCCGCCACGGGCTGCGCACCGATGGGGGCCGGCTGGCCCGGCTTCGTGATGGACGCGGGGGTATTGAGGCGCGGAGCCTCGCCCGCCCCACCCGGCTGTCCATCGGGGCCGACGCCCCCACCGCAGGCCCACAGGCCGAGGCCCAACGAGCAGGCGGCCAGGAAAGCCCCTGGAGTCTTCCTCATCTTGCCTCCGTGATTTCTCATGAGCAGGGGGAACCCCCGTCACCGTCCCCCGTATTCGCCACCCTTGTCCCCTGCCCGTCCGGACTCCAACCAGGAGGTGGCGGGCGGCGCCATCCACGGGTACGGTCGGGGGGCTTTGCTCAAGGCCGTTCTTCCAGTCCTCGCGTTCCTCCTCGTCACCTGCGCCGCACCGCGTCGGTCCGCGTCCACCCCGAGCACGGAACCCATCCGCTCCGACTCCACCGCGAGCGCCCCCCCCGCGAGCCCGGGTCCGGCCGAGGTCCGCCCGGCTCCGGACCCCGAGCTCGCGCTCCGCCCCGAGGAGCTGCCCGCGCCGGGCAACCTCAAGCGCCTGGACTTCCGAGGGGGAGAGCCGCACATCCCCATCGGGTTGATGCAGGGCCGCCGCGAGGTGCGCTTCTCCCCCAGGGGGCGGATGCGGCTGCGCTTCGGCGGGGAGACGGAGAAGATGCTGGAGGCCCCCGGGGGCTCGGTGTGGACGGCGCGGGTGACGGATGGCACCCCCGCGGAGCTGTCCGCGCGAATCCAGCTCGCGGAGCTTCCCTTCGCGGACAAGCCGGGGCTGACGGAGGCGCAGGCGCAGTGGCAGGCCCGGGGTGTGGCGGTGCGCGTACACGTGCTGGGGGTGCTCTACGGCATCGCCGGGAAGGTCATCGACAACCGGCGCTACCTGTTGCTCCTCGACGAGGAGCTCTCCCCGAAGCAGGCCACCTCACGTCAGGCGGAGCTGCTGCGCGACTTCGGCGTGCGCACCACCCTCTTCGAGGAGGTCCGCACGCCCTCACGCGGCATCCTCGAGGTGCGGGACGACGCGGGCAACGTGGTGGGGCTGGCGCAGGACTCGGTGTACGCGGAGACGCTGGACGACGCCGGCTTCGACGTGCGGCAGGTGGAGCACGACGTCGGCTACGACAACCACGGCTTCGAGGACCGGAGCTTCCGGGGCACGCTGCAGCTCTCGGTGGATCGCCACGGGACGTTGGCGGTGGTGAACGTGGTGAAGCTGGAGGATCTGCTCAAGGGCCTGGTGCCCTCGGAGATCTACGCCCGGGCGCACCCGGAGGCGCTCAAGGCGCAGGCGGTGACGGCGCGCGGCGAGGTGCTGGCGAAGGTGGGCATCAAGCACCTGGCGGACCCCTTCCTCCTGTGCTCCGAGCAGCACTGCGCGGTGTACCGGGGCCGCACGGGCGAGGCGGCCAGCACCACCGCGGCGGTGGAGGCCACGAGGGGCGAGGGGCTCTTCGCCTCGGACGGGCGGCTGGTGGACTCGGTGTACAGCGCGGTGTGCGGGGGCCACACGGAGGACAACGACGTCGTCTGGGGCGGTCCCCCCAACCCGAGCCTGCGCGGCAGACCGGACGTCCTGGGCCCCACGGAGGGACTGCCGGGTCCCGGCTCCCTGGCCGAGTACCTGCGCGCCGAGCTGCCCACGGCCTGCCGGCTCTCCAGCTTCGCGCAGCCGAGCAAGTACCGCTGGGAGAAGCGCTTCAGCGTGGAGCAGGTGAACGCGCTCACGGCGCACCTGGGGCTGGGCCCGGTGCACGCGCTGAGCCTCGGGGAGCGGGGCGTGTCCGGCCGGGCGCGCACCCTCACCGTCGCGGGCGAGCGAGGCGTCACCCAGGTCCGGGGCGAGCTGAACATCCGTCGCCTCTTCGGGATGCTGAACAGCGCCATGGCCCTGGTGGAGGAGGAGCGGGACGCCGAGGACCGCCTCACCGGCTGGCGGTTCCGGGGCGGCGGCTGGGGCCACGGGGTGGGCATGTGCCAGACGGGCGCCATCGGCCGGGCCGAGGCCGGGCATCGCTACCAGGACATCCTCCGTTTCTACTTCAACGGTGCCGAGGTCGCGCCCATCTATTGATGGGTGACTAGACTCCAGGAGGAGTACACTCCTCCTTCCCCCCCGGGTTGTCACTCCCGAAACGTCTCGGGAGTACCAGACGGGCTCGGGGGTTATCTTCAGCACGCGTGCCGACGGGTCCTTCGCTTCCAGAGCAGACGTACAAGCGCCGACGCAGGCGGGAACGCCCCGCGCGCTACTTCCTTGCCCTCGTCCTGGCCCTGGTGGCACACGGGCTCTTCGTGGGCCTCCTGGCGCTGATGGCCCACATCCAGCTCAACCTGCCGCCCGAGCCCAAGCCCCCCAAGCCGGCGAGCGCCGTGGCCCTCCGGCCCCTGAGCGCCCAGGACTGGGCCAGGAACCGGGGGCAGCCCAACCCCAATGCCCCTTCCCTCAACCAGCCTCTCAAGAAGAAGGAGGAGAAGAAGCAGCCGGAGAAGAAGCCGGAGGGGCAGGTGGTGGACGTGGCTCCGGGCAACAAGCAGGAGTCCCCGGACGCGAAGTACCTCGCCGAGCACGACAACAAGGTGGAGAAGGAGACGCGCTCGAAGGACCAGACGCCCTTCTACAAGAACGCCATGCCGAAGACGACGGCACGCCAGTCGCGCGAGGGCTCGGGCCAGAGCGAGGAGCAGGCCGCGCAGCTGTCGGGCAACAACGGCCAGGGCGCGGATGACCGGCCCATGAACGAGGGCGGCCAGAAGCCCGCCTTCGAGCTGCCCGACGCGAAGCGCAAGCAGGAAATCGCCATGAAGCAGGACCCCAACTCGGCGGGTCCGGGCGTGGACGTGAACAACCGCAACGAGAGCGACGAGGTCATCGGCAACTCGAAGCGACTGCGCATCCAGTCGGGCTCCGGCGAGGGCGACGAGGGCTCCCAGGGCCGTATGGGCTCGCCGGGGATGGCGAAGCTGATGCCCTCGCAGGCGGTGATGGATCAGATCATCGGCGGGGCGCCCAATGATCACCTCAAGGACGTGGAGGAGGGCGAGGGCACCTACCTCAACACCCGCGAGTGGAAGTACGCCAGCTTCTTCAACCGGGTGAAGCAGAGCGTGGGCACGAAGTGGAACCCGAACTCGGCGTTGATGCGGCGCGACCCGACGGGCAGCACCTACTCCGGAAGGGACCGCTACACCCTGCTCAAGGTCACCCTGGACGAGACCGGGAAGGTGGCGGACATCACCATCGAGAAGAGCTGCGGGCTGGACTTCCTGGACATGGAGGCCGTCGAGTCCTTCAGGCGGGCCCAGCCCTTCCCCAACCCGCCGCCGGGCCTGTTGGAGGACGACTCGAGGGTGCGCTTCACCTTCGGCTTCTTCATGGACATGGGCGGCGGCCCCCGGATGCGCCTCTTCCGTCAGCCCAACTGAGGCCACCGGGGCCCCACACCGTGGGGAGGCTCGCGAACGGACCGCGTTGGCATTAGGGTGCGCCGCGTGGACGCCTCCCTGCTCGAGCGCAACCGCAAGGTGCGCACCGTTCTCGCCGCCATCCTCGTGGCCAACTGGGCCGTGGCCGTGGCCAAGGTCGTCTTCGGATTGCTGAGCGACTCGGCCGCGGTGACCGCGGATGGCATGCACTCCTTCATCGACGGAGGCTCCAACGTCCTCGGCCTGGTGTCCATGTCGGTGGCCGCCCAGCCCGCGGACGAGGATCACCCCTACGGCCACGGCAAGTTCGAGGCGCTGGCCTCGCTGGGCATCGGGGCGATGATTGGCATCAGCATGCTGGAGCTGGGGCGCATGGCCTTCGACTCGCTGCTGCATGATCGCCACCCCACGGTGACTCCGCTCATGGCGGGGGTGATGGTGGCCACGTTGCTCGTCAACCTGGCCGTCACGAGCATCGAGCGCCGGCAGGGCGAGAAGCTGAAGAGCCCGTTGCTGATGGCGGACGCGCGGCACACGCTGTCGGACGTGGGCGTCACGCTGGCGGTGCTGCTGTCGATCGGACTGGTGTGGCTGGGCTACCCGAAGGCCGACGGCATCATCACGCTGGGGGTGATGGTGGTGGTGGCGCGCGTGGGCTGGGGCATCGTCAAGCAGGCGGTGGGCATCCTCTCGGACACGGCGCGATTGGATCCGCAGAAGGTGGAGACCATCACCCTCCAGGTGCCGGGCGTGCGCTCGTGCCGGGACGTGCGCAGCCGGGGCATGGAGGGCACGGTGTACGTGGACCTGAAGATCGAAGTGGATCCACAGCTCACCACGGCCCGGGCCCACGAGCTGGCCGACGCCGTGGAGACGCGGCTGCAGGCGGAGTTCCCCGAAGTGGTGGACGTGGTGGTGCACGTCGAGCCGGCGCGGCGCCCCGCCTCCCTTCCCGGCGTCTCCACCCACCGGTGAGCCCTCGGGCCGCCCTGCCCGCCCGCCCGCTCCACCGGCCTCCCTCTCCGGCCAATCACAAAGTCCCGTTCCACACCCTGTCTTGATGAACGCCAGGAAAGCAAAGGAACAGGAATGGGAAGAGACATGCGCATCGAACTCGCCATCTACGTCACGACTTTCGCGCTCGTCAGCGCGAGCTTCCTGTTCTCGGGCAGGAGGGAGCTGCGGAGCAACACGGTCCGGGAACGTAAGAACGCCGCCGAGCTCGACGAGCTCATGCGCCCCCTGTTGCTCTTCAACATCAAGGCGCCCGTGGCGCACTGCTGAAACCCCAGTTGTCGCGAGCACGCGGGTGGGCGAGTCTCCAGGCCCCACTGGAGGTGCTGATTGCACGTGTCGCCCACCCGCGCGCTCGTCGCCGCGCTGCTCGTCCTGCTGTCCGCCTGTGCCACCTCGCGCTCCGCCGCCCCGACGGACACCGCCGCGCTGTCTCCCGCCCGGAAGACCCTGCGCCGCTTCGTCGACGCGCACTTCGAGGAGCAGTTCCGCCGCTTCCCCCTGGCCGCCACGTCCCGGGGCCTGCACACCTACGATGATCAGCTCGCCGGCTTCACGGGCGAGGAGCAGCTGGCCTGGGCCGCCTTCTTGAAGAAGGAGCTCGAGGAGCTACCCCGGCAGGTGGACCGCGCGGACCTGCCCCCGCTGGACCGGGCCGACTACGACATCTTCGAGTCCAACCTGAAGGCCCGCATCCTGGACATCGAGGAGGTACGGAGCTGGGAGACCAACCCCAACACCTACCTGAACCTCGCCTCCAGCTCCGTCTACCAGCTCATCAACCGGGACTTCGCGCCGCTCGAGCAGCGGATGCGCTCGGCGGTGGCGCGCATGTCGCGGCTGCCCGAGGTGTTCGCCGCGGGCAAGGCGACGCTGAAGAACCCACCCCGGCTGTGGACGGAGATCGCGCTGCAGCAGGCGGCCGGCACGCGCGCGATCTTCTCGGACACCCTGCCCCAGGCCTTCGCGCCGGTGAAGGATGCCGCCCTGCACGAGTCCTTCCAGAAGGAGCGGGCGAAGGTGCTGGCGGCGCTGGAGGACTACGTGCGTTTCCTGCGCGAGGATCTACTGCCGCGCTCCAACGGGAACTTCGCCATCGGCGAGTCCATCTACCGCCGCAAGCTCCAGTACGAGGAGGGCGTCTCCGAGGACATCGACAGCCTGCTCACGTGGGGGCGCGCGGAGCTGAAGCGCACACAGGACGAGTTCGAGGCGGTGGCGCGCCGGATCGACGCCACGAAGGCGCCCATGGACGTGTACCGGGAGCTCGGGAAGGAGCACCCCACGCCGGCGGAGCTGGTGCCCACCACGAGGGCGACGCTGGAGAACATCCGCCAGTTCCTGGTGGACCACCACCTCATCACCATCCCGAGCGAGGTCCGGGCGCAGGTGGCGGAGACGCCGATCTTCAACCGGGCGCTCTCCTTCGCGAGCATGAGCACGCCGGGCCCGTACGAGACGCGCGCCACGGAGGCCTACTACTACGTGACGCCGCCGGACCCGACGTGGAACGCCGAGCAGACCGAGCAGCACATGAGCTTCTACAACCGCTACGCGCTGGAGCTCGTCTCCATCCACGAGGCATACCCGGGCCACTACGTGCAGTTCCTGTGGACGAACCGGGTGGACTCGAAGGTGCGGCGGCTGATGGGCAGTGGCTCGTTCAGCGAGGGCTGGGGCCTGTACACCGAGCAGATGATGCTGGAGGCCGGCTATGGCGGCTCGGGGCTGGAGGCGGACAAGCTGAAGCTGAACCAGCTGGCGCTCTACCTGCAGCGGCTGGCGCGCTACATGGTGGGCCTGTCGCTGCACACGCGGGGCATGACGTACGAGCAGGCGGTGCGCTTCTTCGAGGAGGAGGCGTACATGACACGCACCAACGCCGAGCGAGAGGCGCGCCGGGGCACGAGCGATCCCACCTACCTGGTGTACGCGCTGGGCAAGAAGATGCTCCTGGAGCTGCGTGAGGAGGCGAAGGCGCGCTGGGGCAAGGACTTCAGCCCGCGGCGCTTCCACGACGCCGTCGTGTCCTACGGCTACCCGCCCGTGCCGGTGGTGCGCCGGCTGATGTTCGGCGAGGAGTAGCCGCGCGAGCGAGCCCGGGCGTCGGGAGAGCTGGCGGCCGGGCTCGCCTTTGTTGTCGCGCCGCCGGGCACGAAGCACGATCGCCCTGACGACGATGGCCCTGCTGGTGATTCCATCCGCCATCGCCCAGGGTCAGGAGCTGACCACCCAGATTCCCAGCCTCATCGATGAGTTCCGCGCCTCGAGCTTCTTCCAGCGCATCGAGTCGCGCTTCCACATCGTGGAGCAGCTGGAGCGAAAGGGCCGGGACACGACCGGCCTGGCCACGGGCGCACTGCCCCCGCTGCTGTGGGCTGTCACCGGGGTGTTCAGCCTGGTCGGAGCGGGGATCACGGTCGCCTTCCTGGTGGTGTTCATGCTGGTCTTCGGCCCGGGGCTGGTGCAGCGGCTGCTCTCCCAGGCCCTTCCCGAGCGCCGCGCGCGGTACGAGCGCGTCCTGGACAAGGTGTACACCGCGACGGGTGGCTACCTGGCCGGGCTCACCCTCATCTGCTCCATCAACGCCACCCTCACCACCACCTTCCTGGCCATCATCGGAATGCCCTTCTTCCTGCCCCTGGGGATCGCGAGCGGCTTCTCCAGCATGGTGCCGTACGCGGGGCCCATCGTGGCCGGCGGCCTCATCACCCTGCTGACGCTCGCCACGGCCGGGACGTGGAAGGCACTCGCAGTGCTCATCTACTTCCTCTTGTACGGGCAGCTCGAGGGCAACGTGCTGGCGCCCCTGGTCTTCCGGCGCACGGTGCACGTCAACCCGCTGCTCACGCTCTTCGCGGTGGTCTTCTTCGCGGAGCTGGCCGGCATCATCGGCGCGGTCCTGGCGGTGCCACTGATGGCGACCGGGCAGATCATCGTGCGCGAGCTGCTGCTCGTGCGTCAGGAGAAGCTCGAGGCCCGCGTTCCTCCGCCCCCTCCGCCCCCATGAAGGCCTGGTGAGGAGCCCGGAAAAGCGAGGGGCCCGGAACCGTCTGGCGGCTCCGAGCCCCTGCCCTACTCCGGTGTCACCGGCTCACTTGCAGATGCGGCTGCCCTCGGTGGTGCCGGCCGGGCACCCCTGGCCGACGCAGTACTTCACGCCACTGTTCACCGCGTCACGGCCGGACTGGTCGTGCGGCACGAAGATGCGGCAGGTGCTCTCGGTGGAAGCACCGGCGTCGTTCTTGACGGAGTAGTAGACGGTGTAGACGCGGCCGTCGCCCTTGCCCTCGCGCTCGGCGCGGACCTGCACGAACGACTTGCCCACGATGATGGACATGTCCTCACAGGTGCGGCCGTCACCGTTGCCGGTGTCGTCCTCCACCTCGTCCGAGGTGACACGGAGGACGTGACCGTAGACATCCAGCGGCAGCGGGTTGCCACACGCGTCCCGAGCGGGCGCGGCGCACTCGGACAGAGAGATGGTGACGTACTTGTGGTTGGGCGGCCACAGCTTCATCCCCTTGTCCGCACCGGGAACGGGAGGAGCACCCTGGCACGAGTCATCACCACCGCCCGGCTCATCGCCACAGCCATCGTCATCACCACCACCGCCGCCGTCACCACCGCCATGGTCGTCGTCGTCATCGCCGCCGCAGTCGCCATCATGGTGACCATGGCCGTGATCGTGGTCGTGGTCGCAGCCACCGCCGTGGTTGTGGTCGTGGCCGCAGCCACCACCATGGCCGCCGCCGTGACCACCACCATGGCCGCCGCCGTGGCCACCGCCGTAGACGCCAACGAGGCGACTGCCATAGCCACCGCCGTAGCCTCCACCGTGGTTGTGGTCATGGTTGCAGCTACCGCCATGATTGTGGTCGTGGCCGCAACCACCGCCGTGGCCTCCTCCACCGTGGCCTCCTCCACCGTGGCCTCCTCCACCGTGGCCTCCTCCATGGCCGTGGTCATGGTCGCAGTCACCGCCATGGTCGTGGTCGTGGCCGCACCCACCGCCGCCACCGTGGCCTCCGCCATGGTCATCGTCGTCATCGTCGTCGTCACCACCACCACCACCACCGCCGCCGCCACCATCACCCCGACCATTCGTCACGGTGACGAGGAACTCGCACAGGGACGTGTTGCCAAAGGCATCCGCCGCCGAGCAGGTCACGACCGTGTCACCCGTCGGGAACTCGGAGCCGGAAGCATGCGAACAGGTGACGGGTGCAGGGCCGCAGTTATCAGTGGCCGAGACCTCGAAGTAGGCATTGGAGTTCCCCGTGGTGCACACGTTCACCACCACCGGCTCGGTCGGGCAGCTCAGCACGGGCGGCGTGGTGTCGCCGCGCACCTCCACGATGAAGCGGCAGGAGGCTGCGTTGCCAGCCTCGTCCTTGGCGGTGCAGGAGACGGACGTCTCCCCCACCGGGAACGTGGAGCCGGAAGAGTGCGAGCAGGTGAGCGGCGCCGGGCCGCAGTAGTCCGAGGACGAGGCCGCGAACGTAGTCCTGGCACCGGAGGGCGAGCACGTCTCGAGCACCCGCGAGCTCGGGCAGGCCACGGTGGGCTTCGTGTTGTCCACGACGGTGACGTTGCCCACGCACTGGTCGCTCGCCTCACCGTCCGAGGCCGTCAGCGTCACGGGGTGGGTACCCAGACCGAGAGCCGAAGAGGGATTCTCGGAGATGGAGAGCGGCGCCGGCCCGTTGTCCGGGTCGTAGCTGCCATTGTCCACGCTGGAGCGACCCTGGCAGGAGACGTCGGCGTTGACGGTGACGTCGCGGCACAGGGCCACCGGCGGCTGGTTCGTCGGCGTGACCGTGCACGTGAGATTGCCCGTCACGGAGGCGGCGTTGTTGTCCTCGCGGCACTCGGTGATGCCACCGGAGCCCGCGCCATCATCGTCCACCACGGCGAAGACCTCGGCGGTGCCGGCGGAGGTCGAGGTCACGACGGCCGTGGCGATGGCGCTCCCACCCACGGGCAGCGCCTCCGTCAGGGTGGCCACGCCGAGCAGCGTGCCCCCCGAGGCAGGATTGCCCTTGTAGAAGGCCACCTTCACACCAGCGGGTACCTGCATCTGCCCCTGGTTGCGCACGCGCGCGCCGAGCACGAGCGAGCCGAAACCATCGCACGATACGGTCACGTCCGAGGCGACGAGGTCCGCGGCGGCGTAGGGGCTGGGTCCCTCGCCGAAGTAGTTGGCCACGTTGGAGCGGAAGTTGTTGAGCTTCGGGTTGAGCCAGTTGGTCGCCGGGTGCGCCGGGATGGTCCCGTCGTTGTTCACGTTCGTGATGGCGTAGGCGTGCTGGTTCCAGATCTTCCGCGTGCCCGCCCAGCCTTCCTTCTTGTCGTGCCACACGCGCACGCCGTTGAAGCCGCCCGACCCCACGTGATTGTTCTCCACCGTGACGATCTCCGCGGCGCCGTCACCATCCACGTCCGCGACGATGGGGAACTCGTGCGTGGTGCCCGAGCTGTGTGCCGTCTCCCAGCGCACCGCGCCCGTGGTGGCGTCGAAGATGCGCAGCCGGAGCTCGTCGGTATAGATGACCTCGAGCCTGCCATCGTCCTCGAAGTCGAACGTCGTGGAGGTCGTCTTGCCCGAGCTGTACTCCTGGATGGGGAAGGACCACTTCACGGAGCCGTCAGCCCCGTAGACGGTGTAGTTCCAGTCACCCGCGAGGCCGATCTCCAACTGCCCGTCACCGTCGAAGTCCTCGATGTTCGGGGCACCACCATGACCAGGCCTGGTGGGGAAGGACTGCCCCGGGTCGGTGAAGTGGACGTCGCGCGACCACAACAGCTCGCAGTTGTCGTCGAGCAGGCTCACCTTGCCCGCGTCGGCATTCAAATCCTGGCCCACCACGACGATTTCCCCGTACGGGTCCTCATCGAAGTTGCCCACGGCGGCGAAGCCATGGGGAATCTCCGTGTTGGCGCACTTGAGGCTGCCATCGTACCGGTAGACCGAGCGGCCGTTGATGACCTCCTGCTTGCCGTCCTGATCGATGTCCGCCGCGAAGGACACGGGGCCGGTGAACAAGGCCCCGCCCATGCCATCGGAGCCCACCCACTTCAGCTCGCCGGTGTTGCTGTAGACGCGGTTGCCGTCGAGGATCTCCACGGCGCCGTCGCCATCCAGGTCCGCCAGGGTGGGACCACCCCAGTCGTTGAAGTCATACGCATCCGGAGCCGAACGGAACTTGAAGGTGCCGTCGTTCTCGAAACAGATGATGCCGCGCCCACTCTCGGGGAGGGCACAGATCTCCACGGCGCCGTCGCCGTCGATGTCACCGGCGGCGATGCTCGCGGCGGGCTTCACCCGGTAGGCCTCATCCTCCACGGTCCACAGCTCGTGCCCATCATTGCCGCTGATGGCTCGGAGCACGCCGTTGGTGTTGCCGTTCTCCCCGTTCTGACCGGCCGAGTTGTAGAAATCTCCATCGAAGGTGCTGAAGACGATGTCCGGAGTCCCGTCCCGGTTCACGTCCACCACCACCGGCTGCATCATCACCTGCTTGTGCGTGGGGAGGATCGGACTGCCCTTCCACTCCCATTGCAGCTCGGGTTCGAAGTTGCCCGTGAAGGGCGGCCTCACCTCGCACTGATCGGCGAGGTTTCCCGTGCTTCGTGCGTTGGACTGCGTCTTCGCATCCCTGCTGTTGCAAGCTCCCCCCGTAGCCAGCACCACCAGCGCAACGAAGAGCCGCCCACGCCCAGGACCGCGTCGATCCGCGAGTCCCTGGGTGCTGCGTTTGATTCTCATTTCAACTCTCGCCTCCGCTATCGGGCATGACCCGGTTCACTGCTGACTTCTTGGAAACATTGGCAGTGTACCGAGCGGTGGATCCGGCAGAAGTGGTGAAAGCCAGTAGATGTGCACATGACGCATCACGGCGATTCATGTCCGTGCACTTCTTCGTTCCAAATGTAGCGTTCGTGCCGTGATGGCGACGAATGTGAGAGGAGCGCTCAGGGAGAGCGACGTGTGTGTATGAATGAAAAAGGGCCCGGAACCGTTGCCGGTCCCGAGCCCCTTCCCTGCTTCGGATTCAGCCTATCGCTGACTCACCTGCACAGCGGGCTGTGCTCGGCGGTGCCGGCGGGGCAGCCCTCGCCAACGCAGAACTTCACGCCGCTGTCCACCGCGCCACGGCCGGACTGATCGTGCGGCACGTAGATGTGGCAGCTGCTCTGGGCGGAGGCACCCGCGTCGTTGGTGACGACATAGTGGAGGGTGTAGACGCGGCCATTGCCCGTGCCCTCGCGCTCGGCGCGCAGCTTCACGGACGTGGGGCCCTCGATGACCATGTCATTGCAGGTGCGGCCATCACCGTTGCCATTGGCATCCTCCACCTCGTCCGAGGTGACGCGGAGGATGCGGCCGTACCGCTCCAGGGGCAGCGGCCTGCCGCACGCATCCTTCGCGGGCGCCGCGCACTCGGAGAGCACATAGGGCAGGTACTCGTACTTGTGGTTGGGAGCCCACAGCTCCGTCCCGAGGTCCGCGCCCGGAATCGGGGGCGTGGAGGCATCGGCGCCGCCCACCTGGACGGTGAAGCTGCACGAGTCCGTGTTGCCCGAAGCATCCGTGGCCGAGCAGGTGACGGTCGTGTCGCCCGCCGGGAACTCGGAGCCGGAGGCATGCGAGCAGGTGACGGGCACCGGGCCGCAGTTATCGGTGGCCGAGGCCTCGAAGGTGGCCGAGGAGCTACCGGAGCACGCGTCGACCACCACCGGCTCGGACGGGCAGCTCAGCACCGGCTTCGTGGTGTCCACGACGGTGACGATGCCCACGCACTGGTCGCTCGCCTCTCCATCCGAGGCCGTCAGCGTGATGGGGTGGCTGCCCAGACCGAGGGACGAAGAGGGGTTCTCGGAGATGGAGAGCGGCGACGGCCCGTTGTCCGGATCATAGCTGCCGTTGTCCACGCTGGCGCGGCCCTGGCAGTACATGTCGGCGTTGACGGTGACGTCACGGCACAGGGCCACCGGCGGCTGGTTGGCCGGCGTGCTCGTGCACGTGAGGTTGCCCATCGCGGAGGAGGCGTTGTTGTCCTCGCGGCACTCGGTGATGCCACCGGAGCCCGCGCCATCATCGTCCACCACGGCGAAGACCTCGGCGGTGCCAGCGGAGGTCGAGGCCACGACGGCCGTGGCGATGGCACTCCCGCCCGGGGGCAACGCCTCCCCAAGGGTGGCCACGCCGAGCAGCGTGCCGCCCGAGGCCGGGGCGCCCATGTAGAAGGCCACCGACACGCCAGCGGGTACCTGGGCCTCGCCCTGGTTGTGCACGCGCGCGCCGAGCACGAGCGAGCCGTCACCATCGTCATCGACGCACGACACGGTCACGTCCGAGGCGATGAGGTCCGCGGCGGCGTAGGGGCTGGGTCCCTCGCCGAAGTAGTTGGCCACGTTGGAGCGGAAGTTGTTGAGCTTCGGGTTGAGCCAGTTGGTCGCCGGGTGCGCCGGGATGGTCCCGTCGTCGTTCACGTTCGTGATGGCGTAGGCGTGCTGGTTCCAGATCTTCCGCGTGCCCGCCCAGTCCTCCTGCTCGTCGTGCCACACGCGCACGCCATTGAAGCCGCCCGGACCCGCGTGGTTGTTCTCCACCGTGACGATCTCCGCGGCGCCGTCACCATCCACGTCCGCGACGATGGGGAACTCGTGCGTGGTGCCCGAGCTGTGTGCCGTCTCCCAGCGCACCGCGCCCGTGGTGGCGTCGAAGATGCGCAGCCGGAGCTCGTCGGCGTAGATGACCTCGAGCCTGCCATCGTCCTCGAAGTCGAACGTCGTGGAGGTCGTCTTGCCCGAGCTGTACTCCTGGATGGGGAAGGACCACTTCACGGAGCCGTCAGCCCCGTAGACGGTGTAGTTCCAGTCACCCGCGAGGCCGATCTCCAACTGCCCGTCACCGTCGAAGTCCTCGATGTTCGGGGCACCACCATGACCAGGCCTGGTGGGGAAGGACTGCCCCGGGTCGGTGAAGTGGACGTCGCGCGACCACAACAGCTCGCAGTTGTCGTCGAGCAGGCTCACCTTGCCCGCGTCGGCATTCAAATCCTGGCCCACCACGACGATTTCCCCGTACGGGTCCTCATCGAAGTTGCCCACGGCGGCGAAGCCATGGGGAATCTCCGTGTTGGCGCACTTGAGGCTGCCATCGTACCGGTAGACCGAGCGGCCGTTGATGACCTCCTGCTTGCCGTCCTGATCGATGTCCGCCGCGAAGGACACGGGGCCGGTGTACAGGGCCCCGCCCATGCCATCGGAGCCCACCCACTTCAGCGCTCCGGTGTTGCTGTAGACGCGGTTGCCGTCGAGGATCTCCACGGTCCCATCGCCATCCAGGTCCGCCAGCGAGGGGCCTCCCCACGCGTTGAAGTCGTACGCGTCCAGGGCCGAGCGGAACTTGAAGGTGCCGTCGTTCTCGAAGCAGATGATGCCGCGCCCACTCTCGGGAATGCCGCAGATCTCCACGGCACCGTCACCGTCGATGTCACCGGCGGCGATGCTCGCGGCGGGCTTCACCCGATAGGCCGGGTTCTCCACGGACCACAGCTCGTGCCCATCACTGCCGCTGACGGCCCGGAGCACGCCGTTGGTGTTGCCGTCCTGCCCGGCCGCATAGAGCGCGTTGTAATAGTCGCCGTCGAAGGAGCTGAAGACGATGTCCGGAGTCCCGTCCCGGTTCACGTCCACCACCACCGGCTGCATCATCACCTGCTTGTGCGTGGGGAGGATCGGGCTGCCCGTCCACTCCCACTGCAGCTTCGGCTCGAAGCTGCCCGTGATGGGCGGCTTCACCTCACAGCGATCGGCGAGGTTTCCCGCGCCTCGAGCGTTGGCCGGATCCTTCGAGTCCGTGGTGTTGCAAGCGCCCCCCGTCGTCAGCGCAACCAGCGCAACGAAGAGCGGCCCCTTCCCCTGGCCGTGCCGACTCCCCGGTCCCCGGATGCTGCGTTTGATTCTCATATCGCCTCTCGCCTCCGCGTTCGGGCCCGACCTGGTCAGCTCCCGACTCCGCAATGACGCCGGCAGTGTACATATCCGTGGATCCTGAAAAAGGAGAGAGTGCGAATTCGTGCACACTTGAGCAGTCCCGGCGATTCGTGTCCGTGAATTTCTTCAAAGTGGACGTAGAAACTGTACCGCGATGGCACCTCCTGTGTGACGAAGCCATGGAAAGACAGACATCCACCGACGCGCCAGTGCTCTTGAATTCTGAGAAGTCGAAACGAGAATCTGGGATGGCCTTCCCGCTCCCACCGCTCTTGCGGCTCGGTTTCCTGGTGGGGGTGTGGGGTTGCTCGACGACCGCGCGAGCTCCACCCTCCGCGGCGCTCTCGCCAGAAGGACCGCCTCCCCTCACCCGGGAAGCCTGGAGGCTCGAGCTCACGGGCTCGGGGCGCTCTCGGGTCTCCGGGCTGGCCACTCGAGCCGGGGACCTCTTCGCCATCGGCTCGTTCGAGGGCGAGGCGACCCTGGGAGGCCGGCACCTGGTGTCATCGGGCCAGCAGGATGTGTTCGTGGCCCGGCTCGATCGGGACGGGCAGGTGCGCTGGGTGCGGCACTGGGGTGGGCCGGGCGATGACCTGGGAGACGCCATCGAGTCCGGCGCGGATGGCTCGCTCCTCGTGATGGGAGGCCTGTCGGAGGCGGTCGATGTCGGTGGTGTCCTCCTTCCCAGCGGCGGAGGCCTGGACTGCTTCGTCGCGAAGCTGGCGGTGGATGATGGGCACCCGCAGTGGGTCCTCAGGTTCGGTGGGACGGGGGACTCGGTGTGCCGCTCGGCGGCCATCGATGGCTCGGGCGACGTGCTCGTCACCGGACGCTTCACCGGCCAGCTGGAGTTGGGAAGCGGGACCTGGAACAGCGCCGGGTTGAATGACCTCTTCCTGCTGAAGCTCTCGGGACGGGACGGCTCCCCACGATGGGCTCGCGTTTTCGGGGGCCCTGGCGAGGACACCGGCCGGGACGTCGCGGTGGACACCTCCGGCACGGTCTTCGTCACCGGAGATTTCTCCCAGGGCGTGGAACCGTCGGTGGGAACCGTGGACTTCGGGACGGGCGGACTCACCAGTGCCGGGGACGCGGATGCGTTCCTCGCCGCCTTCTCGGGGGATGGGCGCGGCCTCTGGGCCCGTGCCATCGGGGGACCGAACTTCGATCTCTCGAAGTCGGTGGAGCCCGCTCCGGACGGCGGTCTCCATCTCACGGGCCTCTTCCAACGAGACGTCCCGCATCAGCCAGGGCAGATCCTCTTCACCCTGGGCGGCTTCGAGGGTTTCGTGGCGCGCTACTCCTCACGAGGCGAAGAGCTCTGGCGGCGCCGCTACCCGACGATGACCTCCGGACATGCGCTCGCCCCGACTCCCTCGGGCGCCCTGGCGATGGTGGGTCACTTCACCTCGACCCTGGACCCGGGAGGCGGCGGGGAGCTTCGGAGCGAGGGCAAGAACGACGTCGTCGTGGCGATCTTCGACGCCACGGGAGAGGTCCGCTGGGCCCACCGCCTGGGAGGCCCCGAGCAGGATTTCGGTTACGCCGTGACATCCACCACGGAGGGAGTGGTCGTGGGAGGAATGAGTTCCTCCCATGGGTACATCGCTCTCCTCGGAACGGCGAGCAATGGAGCCGGTAGACAAACTACCGCAACCGCGCCTTGAGCCGCAGGGACTTCGGGCCCCGCAGGAAGAGGTTGTTGTTCCACTCGAGCGACTCGACCGGGCTGGAGGCGAACTCGAAGCGGCGCACGCGGCGCAGCAACTCCTCGAAGGCCACCTTCGCCTCGAGCCTCGCGAGCGGCGCGCCCAGGCAGAAGTGGATGCCGTAGCCGAAGGAGTAGTGCCCCTGCACCTCGCGCGTGACGTCGAAGCGCTCCGGCTCCTGGAACTTCCGGGGGTCCCGGTTGGCCGAGCCGAACAGCGTCATCACCCGCGAGCCCTCCGGGAGCGTCTGTCCGCCCACCTGGAGCTCCTGCGTGGTCTCCCGGAAGATGCCCTGGACGGGGGAGTCGTAGCGCAGGATCTCCTCCACCGCGTTGGGGACGAGCGAGGGGTCGGCCACGAGCTTCTCCCACTCGGCCGGGTTGCGGAGCAGGGCGACCATCCCGTTGCCGATGAGGTTGGTGGTGGTCTCGTTGCCGGCGATGAGCAGCAGCCGGCAGAAGGCGACGAGATCGTTGGAGGTGACGAAGTCCTCCTTGCCTCCCGCCTCGACGAGGGCGCTGATGAGATCGCCGCGGGGCGAGCGGCGGCGCTCCTCGATGGCCTGCCGCATGTACTCGTGGAGCGCGCGGACGCCGACCTCCAGACGGGAGGGATCGGTGTCGGCGAGCGACAGGTTGGACGAGCTGATGGCGTCATCCGACCAACGCTTGAATTCGCGGCGGCGCTCGGGCTCCACGCCGAGCATCTCGGCGATGACGGTGACGGGCAGCGGGGCCGCCAGATCCTCCATCAAGTCCAGCTCGTCCTTGCGCAGCATGTCGTCAATCAGCTCGACGGTGATCTCCCGAATGCGCGGCTCCAGCTCCGCCACCCGCTTCGGGGTGAAGGCCCGGCCCACCATGTTGCGCAGGCTCGTGTGGATGGGCGGATCCGAGGCGATGAGAGAATTCTCGGGCGTCACCAGCGCGAGGACCTCCGGGCTGAGCTTGCTCGTGGTCCTCCTGCTGAGCTCCATGCCCTTCGACGAGAACATCGCCGGGCTCTTCAAGATGGGGCCGATGTCCTCGTGGCGGCAGATGACATACATCCCCAGCGGGGGCTCGATGTAGTGGACCGGGGCGGACTCCCGAAGCTGTGCGTAGACGGGATAGGGGTTGGCCAGTACGTCCCGGTTGAGCAGGGGGTGGGTAGGGGGGGATTGCATGGGATTGCTCCTGTGCCTGGCCGCTGGTCGGTCGGTAACGGGCCGAGCTCGGGTGATGCTTAATGCGAATCGTTGCGCCGTGCAACGTTGTGCCGTGCAATGTTGCACGGCGCGACATTGTTCCCCGCGACGATGCACCGCGGCATGGACTTCCTCGCGGTATTGGGCCATTGAACAAATCGAGGGGACATGAACAGACAGCGAAAAAAGGAGCGGCGGAAACCGGCACGCGAGGAGGCCACGCTCGATTCCCTGGAGCGGGAGCTGAGCGTGTTCGTCCGGCGCGCGCTCCGGTTGTTCTGGAGCGAGAAGCGGGACGAGGATGTTCTCGATCGTTGGAACTACGCGTTGCTCGTGCGGTTGCTCGAAGAGGGGCCGCTGCGGGTGGGCGAGGTGGCTCGCCGGTTCGGCATCGACAAGTCGACGGCGAGCCGGCACCTCGGGAAGCTCGAGGAGGAAGGGCTGGTGGAGGCCGTGGCGGACGAGCGTGATGCCCGCTCGGTGCCGCTGCGTATCACCCCCCGGGGCGAGGCACGTCTCATCGAGGTCCGCCAGGCCCGGATGCAGCCGATACGGCGGCTCTTCGACACCTGGCCCAGCGAGGACCAGGAGGAGCTCTCCCGGCTGCTGGCCCGGCTCAACGAGGACCTGGATCGGCTCGGGGTTCCTCCGGCCCGGTGAGGGAGCACCATGGAGCCCCTCGTGGAGCTCAGAGCGATTCGAGGAAGGAGCGCACCACCAGGGCCGAGTTGTGCGCCGCGAGCTGGAAGAAGGTGGAAATCTCGTTGGAGCCACTTCCACCTCCAGCCAGATCGCTCAGCGAGCGGAAGGCGATGAAGGGGACGCCGTTGGAGTAGGCCACCACCGCCACGGCGCTCGTCTCCATGTCCAGCGCGTCCACGCCGCTCCCGCTTCCGTCCTGGAAGCTGGAGCTTGCCCGTCAGCGCCGAGGCCACCGCGAGCATCCCCGGGTCCACGTCGAACCAGAATTTGTTCTCTGGCACGTCTGGCGTGCCTCCCTTCCGGAGCACCCCCATGTACTGGGGAAATGCCATTCCGTAGTGGCCCAGCTCGCGCGTATGTTGTGGCTGGAGCTGCCACGTGTCCGGACCCACCTCCCGGGCGAAGACCTGCTCCTGGTAGTTGGCCCACTGCCGGGGCACCGTCACGTCACCAATGTTCAGCGCGGGATTGACTCCCCCCGCGATGCCACTGAAGACAATGTGTGTCACATTGAAGCGGTCCAGCGCGAGCTGAACCGTCATGGCTGCGTTCACGGTGGAGATGCCGGAGAGGAAGAGCACCACGTCCTTGCCGCCCAGCTTCCCCAGACGGAACGTTCGGCCATTGAGCTCTTCCGTGGCCTGAACTTCCAGACCTGGCAGCAGCGCCTCCAGCTCTGGCGCCTAGGCCGTGACGACCGCGATGCGGGGCACCTCCCTGGGCTCGGGAGGGGGAAGGTCCCGCTCGTTGCGTTGCAGGAGGGGCAACAGCCGCGAACCTACCAAAGGTTGCGAAGAGGGACGAGGTGGCCACTCGGCGGGTGAAGCACAAGAGGGACTCGGCTCCATGCGAACGGGTGCTCTCCTAGCTCTTCTCAAGCTCGCTGCGCGGCGAGCGCGGCCTCGAGTTGCGTGCGCAGCGAGATCGCCTCAGCGGGCGACAGGACGATGCGGACCAGGGGGCCTCGCTCCCCCAGCACGTCGAGCTTCGTGTGCGCCACACGGAGGGGACGTTCCCCGCTCCCGATGAGCACTTGACCCGCCAGCAACCGCGACAACCGCAACCCGCGCACCTTCCCGAGCGGGATGCGCCGGACCCATGGAACCGGGACTGGCGTGCGAAGCAGCAGCACATCGCGACCGACCGTGAGCTTGTTGATGCCGCGCGCGGCGGTGCCTCGCAGTGCCAGCAGGAAAAGCCACGCGACAATGGCCATCCCCATGAGGATGGCCACGATGAAGGGTCGCAACTCCTGGCGATTGAGCAGGACGACTCCGTACGCCAGTAGGAAGGAGCAGAGCGCCATGAAGAAGAGATGCACGTACGGCCGTGCATGCCACGACAACTCGAGTCCGGCGGGCGTCACACGCGCCCGGACGGAGCCTCCTCCGGACGCAGCGGGAACGCCCGCGATTCCACCGTCCTTGCGCGGCCCCTGCTCGCGGCGCAGGGGCACGGGCTTCGGGGGCCAGACGGAGACCTCTCCCTCCGGGCCGCAGTGATCAAGCACCGGGACGCCCAGCGCCAGGGAGAGCTGGCGGGCCGCGCGTAGCAGCACGAGCTCGTCGGCATGCACCGCGAGTCTTCTGGGCACGCTCGAATCGGTGCGCAGCACGTCCAACGACCACACCTGGGAGGCGACGTCAGGGCCACTGAGGTTGGGCCGGGCAAGAAGCCAGGTTTCCAGCGCCAGCGCCCGCACCTTGCGGAATGGAACACTTCCGACCGTGCCCTCGCGGAAGTCCACGAGGGTGAGTTCCCCGGGCCGGGTCAGTGGCCAAACCAACCCCGCGGCATAGAGAAGGCCCGGCAGCAGCAGCACCACTCCGAGCCACCCCAGCACGAGCGCGGCGGCGCCCATGAGCAGAGCCCCGCCTGCCAGTGCGAACACCCGGCTCGCGAGATGATCCGCCCGCTCACGTACCCACCAGCGATGGTCGCGCATCCACACGGGCTTGAGCAGGGTCCGCAAGGGACGTGGGCGGGGCACCGGGCGCGGAGAAGACCTGGGCATGAGGGCGGCCTACGGGTGGGCCGGAGTCGCGGAGCACGTCTGAGGTGCCGCGCCACAGGCTTCGGGCGAGGTCCAGCCGCTCACGTCCCGGGGCATCGAGGTGCGGACGCGCCACCTGGCACTCGTCTTCAGCCGTTTCAGGACCCAGGACGCGGCACGCTCGAGACCATCACCAAACCGTAACGCTCCGCGATGACGGTCAGGCATTCCCCCTGACGACGTGATCCTCGGCATGGCTTCGACCTCGCGCGAAACAGGGGCAGGAGCATCCCTGGGTTCACGTCCCATGACAACCGTGGCACCCGTACGCCACGCATCACTGATTTCAAGGAGTCCGAGCCTCCCCCCCGAATGGAACATGCCCGTCATGGTGCCGGAAGGCATGGCTCCTTTCCCTCCATGGGACAAGCTCCCCCGCAGGCAGTTCCACTCTCATGAGAGGCGCATCTCCGTGAACCTGTTCCTCCTCCTGACCCTACTCACCGCCGCCCCGGCGACTGGCACGCCTGGGCCCCGCTGGGCCCGGGCGTCCGCCTCCATCTGAGGACTTCAGCAGCCGCTCCACAGGCCCCACGGCGAGGTCGTCAGCCGCGCGGCCCGACCCACAGCCCCGCGGCCGTGCCCGCGGCGAGGTGCTTCTCATAGCTCGCGACCTTCGCGTCGATGAGCTCCCGCGCTCGCCGCAGGTCGGCGAGCTGTGCGGCGATGCGCTCCTGGTGCTCGCGGAGCACAACGAGTCGCTCTCGCTCCGTCCCCTCTCCCTTCCGGATGAGGCGAGCGAGCTTCGCGATCGTCGCGAGCGGCATGCCGGAGGCGCGGAAGATGCGGCAGTTCACGATCCACGCGACGTCGGCATCGGTGTACAGCGGCACCTCAGCCGCGCGGAGATGATCGAGGCCGGCTGGGTCGATTCCTCTGGCGCCCCTGTGAATCCGTCATTCCGCTCGCCCGAGCAGGGCGCGGCGACCCAGGTCTGGGCGGCCACATCGCCCTCGCTCGTTGGGAAGGGCGGGCTGCACTGTGAGGACTGCGCGGTCGTCGGACCGGCGCTGTCGGGGTTGCCCGAGGAGGAGGCGGAGCGATTGTGGGAATACTCGATAGGGCTCGTCAGCGCCTAGCCGTGCAAGCCCCGACGGAACCATTCGAGGCGGCGAGTGCTGGCCGTCGCGGTACACTCCGGGCATGACGATGGACCCTCACGGGGCATGGGCGTACCGCCCGGATGCCCCTCTTCGAGGCGCGGCGGACGGGCCGCTCTCGGGCCTGACGTTCAGCGCCAAGGACCTGTACGGCGTGCCGGGATGGCCGCTGCGGGGCAGCTCTCGGGCAGTCCTTCCCGAAGTGGGTGACAGTCCGCTCGTGGCTCGCCTCCTGGGGCTCGGGGCGACGCTCCTCGGAAAGACGCACCTGCACGAGGTGGCGCTCGGCATCACCGGCGCCAATGCCTTCGGCGGGACGCGCAACCCGTTGGAGCCCACGCGGGTGGCGGGTGGCTCCAGCGGCGGTGCGGCCGTGAGCGTCGCGACGGGCGAGGTGGACTTCGCGCTCGGCACGGACACGGGTGGCAGCATCCGCGTGCCGGCCGCGTGGTGCGGCGTGGTGGGCTTCAAGCCCACGAAAGGCAGCGCCGCCTGGCCCACCGAGGGCGTGCTGCCGCTGAGCTCCACCTGCGACCACACGGGCCCGCTCGCGCGGGAAGTGCGCGGGGTGGCTCGCATCCACACCGCCTTGTCGGGCGAGGCCGTGGCTCCGAGGGCGTGGGCCGGAGTGCGCGTGGGCGTGTGGGACGTCCCTGCCTGGGTTACCCCGGACGTCTGGGCCGTGGTGGAGGCGGACGCGGCACGGTTGGCGGCGCTGGGGGCGCGAATCACGCGAGTGCCCTTTCCCGACATCATGGATGCGTACACGCCCATCGTGCTGAGCGAGGCGGCGGCCGTGCATGCGCGGGCCTTGACGAGCGAAGCGCCGGGTTTCATCGCCACCACGGAAGCGAACCTTCGCGCGGGCGCGGCACTGAGCAAGGCGGACGTGGCGGCCGCGCGTGCCAGGCGGGAGGCGTACCGCACGCGACTGGAGGCACTGTTCAGCGAGGTGGACGTCCTGCTCGGCCCCGCGGTACCAGACGTGGCGCCCCGGGTCGACCAGGAAGAAGTCGGTGTCGCGGAAGGAGTGCTGCCAGTGCGGCGTGCGGTGCTGCGCATCACCGCGCCGTGGAGTCTGCTGGGCGCGCCGACGCTGTGCCTCCCGCGTCCGCTCGGTGCGCTGTCGGTGGGCGTTCAGCTGGTCGCGCCATGGGAACAGGACGTGGCCCTGCTCGGATGGGGGCTCGGAATGGATATAACAGGGCCTCGCCCTGGCGCAGCAGGGACGCGCCAACATGGCACGTGAGCGGACCCGCGCAACGACGACACGCGGTGGGCTTCACCTCGCGCGTCTCGTCGGCGCACTCGGGAGGCCGGTCCATCGTCTCGCCGGGGCTGGTCGACCCATCCCCGCATCGCCAACACTTGCTTGACTGGCCGCTCACTCCACGAAGAGTGGCTCGCGGGGCGTAGAGTAGTTCCCCCATGCGGGGGGCGGAGCCGTGGCCGGAGGAAGGGAGCCCGTCCCTGGCCACAGGCCCACCCTCACAATGACTGGCATCACCCCCCCGGTGAATCGCTCTCCTGCATCCCCAAAACCGTCCTGCACTCAACATATTCCGAGATGGACGGTTTCGCTTGAATTCCTCCACAATCTGGCTTCAGTTACTGTCATTGTCGCTTCGCGTTTGGTGGGGCGACTCAGCGGTGAGCGCCCCCAAATCCCGGGAACCACTGGAGAATGCACTTCATTGCCAAGAGACTGCAATTTTCCTTCAATCAAAAATGACAACGTTACGATTCGTTCCCCCCTCTCTTTCATCCGCGCGGGAGGCATCAAGCGGGACGTCACGGGCATGAGCGCCTCACGTCTGGAGGCAACCCAGCGGTGGCGCACGCCAATCCGGTGACCCCAGGAGGCTCCGCCTCATTGCCATCAAGCTGAAATCTTCCCTTCAACCAAAAATGACAACGTTGTGATTCGCTCACCCCCTCTTGTGACCGTGGAGCAGCCATCACTCGGGACGAGGAGGGACTGTCGAGAACATACCCCAGGGAGAGGGATGACAATGCTGTCAGACATTGCAGGCCCATGGCGGGTCCATGCCTGCCATTGGGCTCACTTCTGGAGACACCTTTATGTCCCGACAGATTCACCACGCTGATCCCCGTCATGTCTGGTTCTGGTGGCGAAAGCTCCTCACCACCGCGACAAGCGCCGTGCTGATTGCCGCGCTCTCCGTCCTCGCGCCCATCAGGGCCGCCCATGCCGCGGACGGTGGCTTCCATATCGTCAACGGCCGGCTCCTCGACGCGAACGGCAACGACTTCATCATCCGCGGTATCAGCCACCCGCACGCATGGTACCCGCAGAGGACCAGCTCGTTCGCTGACATCAAGGTGGTGGGGGCCAACAGCGTCCGCGTCGTGCTGAGCGGTGGCCGGTGGTCGGTCAACACGGCCAGCGATGTGGCGAACGTCATCTCGCTCTGCAAGCAGAACCGGCTCATCTGCGTGCTCGAGAACCACGACACGACGGGCTATGGGGAGGCGAGTGACGCCTACAGCCTCTCTCAGGCCGTCGACTACTGGCTGAGCATTCGCAGTGCGCTCGTTGGCCAGGAGGCCTATGCCATCATCAACATCGGCAATGAGCCGTATGGCAACACCAATCCCACGGCGTGGGTTGCGGCGATCATTGATGCGATCCAACGCCTGCGCGCTGCTGGGCTGACGCACACCTTGATGATTGACGGGCCGAATTGGGGGCAGGACTGGTCCAACACCATGCGGGACAACGCCCAGACGATCTGGGAGGCCGACCCGCTGCGCAACTCCATCTTCAGCATCCACATGTACGGCGTCTACAACACCCCATCGAAGGTAAAGGCCTACCTCGACTCGTTTACCAGCCGTGGCCTGCCCATCCTCGTCGGCGAGTTCGGGTGGTACCACTCCGACGGAGATCCGGATGAGGTGACAATCACGGAGCACACCACGTCGCTGGGTCTCGGCTACATAGGCTGGTCGTGGAGCGGCAACGGAGGTGGCGTCGAATACCTCGACATGGTCACCAACTTCAACCCGGCCAGCCGCACGGACTGGGGCAACTGGCTCATCACGAGTGCCAATGGCCTCGAGGCCACCTCCGTCGAGGCCTCGGTTTTCGAGGGAGGTGGCGACACGCAGCGCCCGACCGCGCCCGGCAACCTGGAGGCGACAGGTACGACGTCGAGCAGCGTGTCGCTCGCGTGGAGCGCCTCGACCGACAACGTCGCGGTGACCGGTTACGATGTCTACCGAGGGTCCGCCCGCGTGGCGACGCTCCCCAGCAGCATGCTGTCGTACACGGACACGGGGCTGTCTGCGAACACGACCTACAAATACACGGTGTATGCGCGTGATGCCGCTGGGAACGTGAGCGAGGCGTCCAACACCGTTTCCGCGACGACCCAGTCCTCCGGGGGAGGAACCGACGGCTGCACGGCGACCTATAAGCTCGATAACGAGTGGGGCACCGGCTTCGGCGCCACCGTGACGGTGACGAACACCGGGACCACCGCGACCAAGGGCTGGACGATCAGCTGGACCTTCGGTGGCAACCAGCAGATCACCAACATGTGGAACGCCACGCCGACCCAATCCGGCGCGAGCGTCACGGTGCGGAACATGAGCTACAACGGTGTCATCCAGCCAGGGAGCAGCACGACCTTCGGATTCCAGGCGGCGTATTCCGGTTCCAATACCTCGCCAACCCTGACCTGCACCGTCAACTGAAGGAGTCTGTGGCAGGGAGGGACCGAGGCGGGGTCCCTCCCGGCCCGGCGCGCCGCTCTTGGAGCACCCGAGCCTATCGCGCCTCGCCCATCAGCGGGCGCCTGCCCAGGGAATGCCTCACCAGGTGCAGCGTCACGTCGTCACGATGCGGATGCTGGAGAAGATGACCGGCGCGGAGGTGGCGCGCGAGCTCTCCCTCACGCCGGGCCACGCGGCCGTGCTGCTGCACCGGGCGAAAGCGGAGTTGCAGCGCTGAGCGAAGTTCTAAGCTGATGATGCCGCGAGCTGGAGCGGGGACCAGTCCGGAGGCCAGCGCGCGTCGAGGTCAGCGCCGCCGGATTGGACCTTGCATCAGCTCACGGATGAAGAGCTCGAGTTCCTCGGGTTTTGACCTGAAAGTGCGGCGAACAAGAAGGTGAGCTGACAGCGCAGGTTGGAGGCCTCCATCAACAGCGAGTGGGTGGCGCGGTGCCTGGAGACGCTGGGGCCACGTGCTCGACCACCCAGCCCCTCGTGATTACCCTCGGATTGGGGAGGCATCGACCATGGCGGTCTCCGACTTCCGTGAAGCGTTCATCGAGGGCAATCCCCGGCTCGCGATCCGGGATTACGGTGGCTCCGGGTCGGCGGTGCTGCTCGTCCACGGAATCGGACGGACGCTCGAGGACTGGCGCCTGCTCGCACCCCTGCTGCGCGATGAGCACCGCGTGGTCGCGCTGGACCTGCGCCTCCATGGCCACTCGGGCGAAGGGGGCTGGTCGTGGGACGAGCTCGTGGTGGACCTCGAGCGGGTGTGTCAGCACCTGGCCCTGGGCCGCACCGCAATCATCGGCCAATCCCTGGGCGGCATACTCGCGGGGGTGTACGCCGCCCGGCACTCCGACTGCCCGGCCGCCATCAACATCGACGGCCACGGGTGGCTGCCCCCCGAGCGCTTCCCCGGTCTTCCCCCCAACCTGGCGCGAGAGCAGCTCGCGTGGATGAAGGACTGGATGGCCAGGCAGGCGTCCGCCCTGGACACCCCTATGCCCGAAGCCACGTTCCGCGCGATGCTGGACGCGCAGAAATCCCTGGCGGAGCAGCTCGGGGTCCCGGTGGAAGTGCTGGTCGCGTCGACGTGGCGAGCGGCGGTGCACGATGCTCACGGCGACTACCGGCTGAGGCCCTCTGGAGAGGCCCTCCGGACCATCCAGGAGCTCACGAACGAGACAGATCTGTTCGCGGTCTACGCCCAGGTGACAACTCCCCTGCTCATCTTCCAGCTGACCGCGCCCATCGCGCCCTCGGCGCCCGACATGCCCCCCTGGTTGCACGGCTTCCTCGACAGTTTCGCGGAGGGGCTGAAGCGGGAGCACCAGGCGCTCGTCCATCACCAGCCAAACATCGAGGTCATGTTCCTCGAGGCCCCTCATCTGGCAACCCTCAGCCACCCGGCGGCCCTCGCGAGCCGCATCCTCTCGTTCCTGGCGCGAGTGGCTCCGAGCGAAAGGCTCAGCCCCCCACCGGCGGGGTGAAGCGGACCCGGCGTCCAGGCCTGGGCATGCCGGGTGCACCAAGACAAAGGGCCCCGGGTTCCGAGAACCCGAGGCCCTTGTCTGAATGCAGGGGAATGACGAGGCTTTACGCCGCCTTCGACGGCTCCGGCGACATGTAGTCCTCGATCGGCGGGCACGAGCACACCAGCTTGCGATCGCCCAGCACGTTGTTCAGCCGGCCCACCGCCGGCCAGAACTTGTGCTCCACCACCCACGCCGCCGGGAAGGCGGCCTTCTCGCGCGAGTACGGACGGTTCCACTCCGGCGCGGTGATCACCCGGGCCGTGTGCGGCGCGTTCTTCAGGACGTTGTTGTCCCTGGGCGCCTTGCCCTCCTCGATCTCGCGGATCTCCTCACGGATGGCGATCAGCGCGTCGCACAGACGATCCAGCTCCGCCTTCGACTCGCTCTCCGTGGGCTCGATCATCAGCGTGCCCGCCACGGGGAACGACACCGTCGGCGCGTGGAAGCCGTAGTCCATCAACCGCTTGGCCACGTCCTCCACCTCGACGCCCGCCGTCTTCTTCAGCTGGCGCAGGTCCACGATGCACTCGTGCGCCACCCTGCCCCGCTTGCCGCGGTAGAGCACCGGGTAGTGCGGCTGCAGCCGCTCGGCGATGTAGTTGGCGTTGAGGATGGCCGTCTTCGTGGCCCGGGTCAGCCCCTCCCCGCCCATCATCGCGATGTACATCCACGAGATGACCAGGATGCTGGCGCTGCCCCACGGAGCCGAGGAGATCGCTCCGATGCCCTCGTTGCCACCCGTGGTGATCACCGGGTGACCCGGCAGGAACTTCGTCAGGTGGCTGGCCACGCAGATGGGACCCATGCCCGGGCCGCCACCGCCGTGCGGGATGCAGAACGTCTTGTGCAGGTTGATGTGGCAGACGTCCGCGCCGATCTCCGCCGGCTTCGTCAGCCCCACCTGGGCGTTGAGGTTCGCCCCGTCCATGTACACCTGGCCGCCCCGCTCGTGGACGATGGCGCAGATCTCCTTGATCTCCTCCTCGAACACGCCGTGTGTGGACGGGTAGGTCACCATCAAGCAGGCCAGGTTCGCCTTGTGCTCGTCGGCCCTGGCGCGCAGGTCGGCCACGTCGATGTTGCCGTTCTCGTCGCACTTGACGACGACGACCTTGTAGCCCGCCATCACCGCCGAGGCCGGGTTGGTGCCGTGCGCCGACGACGGGATGAGGCACACGTCGCGGTGGCCCTGGCCGCGATGCTGCTGGTACGCGCGGATGACGAGCAGGCCCGCCAGCTCACCCTGGCTGCCCGCGTTGGGCTGCAACGACACGCCCGCGAAGCCCGTCACGCTCGCCAGCATCTGCTCGAGCTGCTCGAAGAGCACGCGGTAGCCCGCCGCCTGCGAGCTCGGCGCGAACGGGTGCAGCTTGCCGAACTGCGGCCACGTCACGGGGATCATCTCCGCGGTGGCGTTGAGCTTCATGGTGCACGACCCGAGCGGAATCATCGAGTGCGTGAGCGACAGATCACGCGACTCGAGGCGGCGGATGTACCGCAGCATCTCCGTCTCGGAGTGGTAGCTGTTGAAGACCTGGTGCGTGAGGAACGGGCTGGTGCGCCGCAGTCCCTCGGGCAGGGTGCTCTGGAGCTCCTTGCCCAGCTCGTCCAGCGTGAAGCCCAGGGGCTTGCCGCCGGCGAACACGGAGAGGATGGCCTCCACGTCGGCCGGACGCGTGGCCTCGTCGAGGCTCAGGCCGACGGCCCGCTCGTCGATGCGGCGGAAGTTCATCCCCTTGGCCTCGGCGGCCGAGAGGATTCCCCGGATGTGCGGCGGCGGAGCCTCGACCCGGAGCGTGTCGAACACGTTCTCGTAGTTGGCGCCGTAGCCCAGCTTCGTCAGGCCGCGCGCCAGCAGCATCGTGAGCCCGTGCACACGCTCGGCGATGGACTTCAGGCCGCGGGGCCCGTGGTACACCGCGTACATGCCGGCCATGATGGCCAGCAGCACCTGCGCGGTGCAGATGTTGCTCGTGGCCTTCTCGCGGCGGATGTGCTGCTCGCGCGTCTGCAGCGCCATGCGCAGGGCGCGGTTGCCCTGGGCGTCCTCGGACACACCGATGATGCGGCCCGGCATCACGCGCGTGTAGGCGTTCTTCGTGGCGAAGAAGGCCGCGTGCGGACCGCCGTAGCCCATGGGCACGCCGAAGCGCTGGGCGCTGCCCACCGCCACGTCCGCGCCGAGCTCACCCGGCGGGGTGAGCATCGTGAGCGCCAGCAGATCCGTGGCCACGATGAAGAGGCCACCGGCCGCGTGCACCTTCTCGCCGAAGGCGCGGTAGTCGTGCACCACGCCATCGGTGGCCGGGTACTGCACCAGCGCGCCGAAGTACTTCTTCGCGGACAGGTCCACCGTGCGGTGGTCGCCCACCACCACCTCCACGCCCAGCGGAAGAGCGCGGGTGCGGACCACGTCGAGCGTCTGCGGGTGGCAGGTGTCCGAGACGAAGAAGGCGCCTCCGCTCCCCTCACCCTGGGTGTGCAGCGCCAGCGCCATGGCCTCGGCGGCCGCGGTGCCCTCGTCGAGCAGGGAGGCGTTGGCCACCTCCATGCCCGTGAGGTCCATCACCATGGTCTGGTAGTTGAGCAGCGCCTCCAGACGGCCCTGGGCGATCTCCGCCTGGTAGGGCGTGTACTGGGTGTACCAGCCCGGGTTCTGCAGGATGTTGCGCAGGATGACGTTCGGGGTCTGGGTGTCGTAGTAGCCCATCCCGATGAAGGACCGGAACAGCTGGTTCTTCGCCGCGATGGACTCCAGCACCGCGAGCGCGTCGTGCTCCGACCAGGCCGCCGCCATCTTCAGCGGCTCCTTCGAGCGGATGGCAGCGGGCACCGTCTGGTCGATGAGCTCGTCGACCGAGCCCACGCCCAGGGTCTTCAGCATCCCCTGCAGTTCCTTCTCATCCGGCCCGATGTGACGGTCGGCGAACGACTCCTGGTATTTCCAATTCAAGGACATAGTTCGAGCACTCGCAGTGCGGGTGAAACGAATGACGGTAGTTAACAGCCCGACCGTCCCCGTTCAGACCCCGGACACGTCAGGAGTTCTTCAGCAGGTTCTCGTACGCGCTGGCGTCCATGAGCCCGTCCAGCTCCTTGCTGTCCGAGGGCTCGAGCTCGATGATCCACCCCGCGCCATAGGGGTCCGTGTTGATCGTCTGGGGATTGTCGGTGAGGGCGTCGTTCACCTTCACCACCTTGCCGGAGAGCGGGGAGTAGAGCTCCGACACGGCCTTGGTGGACTCGATGACGCCGAACTGCTTGCCGGAGGTGACGGTGGCGCCCACCTTGGGCAGCTCCACGAACACCACGTCACCGAGCGCCTCCTGGGCGTGGGAGGTGACGCCCACCACCACGCGGTTGCCCTCCACGCGGGCCCACTCGTGCTCCTTCGTGTACTTCAGATTGCTGGGGTTGCTGCCGGCCATGTCCGTGCTCCTCGGAAAAGGGGATGCTCAGGGGCTTGCGAATGCGTCAGGACTTCTTCCAGAAGGGGGTCTTCACCACCACGGCGGACACCGGACGGCCGCGGATCTCCACGTCGAAGGTCGAGCCCTCGGCGGCCAGCTCGGCGGGCACGTAGCCGATGCCGATGGGCTTCTTCACCGACGGGCCCATGGTGCCGCTCGTCACCTCGCCCACCCGCTGCCCGTCCTTGAGGATGGGGTAGCCATGGCGGGGGATGCCCGCGCCGGTCAGCTCGAAGCCCACCAGCTTGCGCTTCACGCCCTCGGCCTTCTGCTTCGCCAGCACGTCGCGGCCGATGAAGCCGCCCGCCTTGTCCAGCTTGCAGATCCACCCCAGCCCCGCCTCGAGCGCGGTGTGCTGGTCGTCGATGTCGTTGCCGTAGAGGGCGTACTTCATCTCCGTGCGAAGGCTGTCGCGCGCGCCCAGGCCACAGGGCTTCACCCCGTCCTGCTGGCCCTCCTTCAGCAGCGCCTCCCACAGCTTCTCCGCCTCGCCGGGCGCGCAGTACAGCTCGAAGCCGTCCTCGCCCGTGTAGCCGGTGCGCGAGATGATGCACTGCACGCCCGCGACCTGGCCCTCGGTGAAGCGGTAGGTGCCAACCTTCGACACGTCCACCGGGGTGAGCCGCTGCACCAGGCCCACGGCCTTGGGTCCCTGCACGGCGATCTGCGCGTAGTCGTCGCTGCGATCCACCGGCTTCACACCCTCGGCGTGAGACTGCATCCAGGCGAAGTCCTTGTCCTTGTTGGACGCGTTGACGACGACGAGGATCCGCTCGGGAGAGAAGCGGTAGGCCACCACGTCGTCCACGAAGCAGCCCTGCTCGTTGAGCAACCCGGCGTAGACAGCCTGGCCGTCCGCGCACCTGGAGAGATCGTTGGTGATGAGTTTGTTGGCGGTCTCGAGCGCGCCCGGACCGGTGAACTCGATCTCCCCCATGTGAGACACGTCGAACAGGCCAACGGCGTTGCGCACGGCCTCATGCTCGGTGATGACGGAGCTGTACTGCACCGGCATGTCCCAACCGACGAAATCCACCATCCGGCCGCCGAGCCTGCGGTGGGCCTCGTTAAGGGGCGTACGCCGGGCCATGTTCATCTCTCCTGTGGGGGGTGAAAAAACGCGCGGACTATAACCGCGCACCTCCCCCAATCAAGGTTCTCGGGAAGTCGCCTGGGACGTTCTAGACTGCTCGCGTCATGAAGATTCGTAATCGTTTGAATCCGTCCAATCCGTGCTTCTCCTTCGAGTTCTTCCCGCCGAAGACGCCCGAGGGGACCACCAACCTGCTGAAGACGCTGGAGGAGCTGGCGCCCCTGGAGCCCGGCTTCGTGTCGGTCACCTATGGGGCGGGCGGGAGCACGAGGGACAAGACCCTCGATCTCGTCGCCCGCATCAAGCGCGAGACGGGCATCGAGGCCATGGCCCACCTCACCTGCGTGGGCCACACGCGCGAGGAGCTGCGCGAGCTGCTGGGTCGGCTCGCGGACGCGAAGGTCGAGAACGTGCTGGCGCTGCGAGGAGATCCACCCCAGGGGCAGACGACCTACGAGCCCGTGGAAGGGGGGTTCCGCTACGCCTCCGAGCTGGTGCGCTTCATCCGGGAGGAGGACTTCAACTTCTGCCTGGGCGGGGCGTGCTACCCGGAGGGCCATGTGGAGACGGCGTCGCGCGACGAGGACCTGCGCCGCCTGAAGGAGAAGGTGGACGCGGGCCTGGACTTCGTCATCACCCAGCTCTTCTTCGACAACGCCTTCTACTTCGACTTCGTGGAGCGGGCGCGCCGCATCGGCATCAACGTCCCCATCGTCCCGGGCATCATGCCCATCACCAACTTCGAGCAGGTGCAGCGCTTCACCCGCCTGTGCGGCGCCACCGTGCCCATGCGCCTGGGGCTCCAGATGGAGCGGGTGAAGGATCAGCCCGAGGCCGTGGTGCAGCTGGGCGTGGCGCACGCCACCGTGCAGTGCATGGAGCTGCTGTCGCGCGGCGTCCCCGGCATCCACTTCTACACGCTCAACAAGTCCCCGGCGACGCGGATGATCGTGAGCGCCCTGAGGGCCCGCTCGTGAGTGGACCTGGACTGAACGTCTCGAGGAACGATCCGCGCTGGCCCGCGCTGAAGCGGCTGCGCCCACCGGCCTTCATGCTGATGAACGTGGCCCTCATCAACATCGCCTACGCGCTGGCGATGGCGGCCGTGCTGGCGGGCTACCTGCCGGCACCACCGGAGTTCGTCACCTCGCTCCGGGGGCAGACGGACTGGGAGGCTCCCCTGAAGGTCGTTGGGGCCATCGCCACCGGGGCGCTGACCTTCTGGGGTGCGTGGAGCGCTTTCAACCTGCGCAAGTGGGCGCTCGTGGTGGTGGGCGCGGCCACCGCCGTCATCACGCCGACTCCCGTCTGCTTCGTGGGCTTCCCCTTCGCCGTGTGGATGCTGTGGGTGCTCAGCATGCCCGAGGTGCGACAGCACTTCACTTGACCGTCCAACGGGTGGACCCGGTGGACTCATTTCACGCGAAAATGAGTCAGGGCCGAGGGGGAGATCCGCTCCCCCTGAAATCCCGAGAGGAAGTCAAATGGACCCACACAGAGCGCGCTTTTACTCCCGGGCGTGTGGTCCTATTCTCGCCGCATTCCCTCTCTCACGAGGAGTGGTCCTTGCAGCACCACTATGCAGACATCAATGGAATCCGCATGCACTATGTGACGCATGGTGCGGGCGAGCCCATCATCTTCCTCCATGGCTTCCCGGAGTACTGGGGCGCCTGGAAGAAGGAGCTCAACGATCTGGGGAAGGACCACTATGTGATCGCCCCGGATCTGCGCGGCTACAACCTCACCTCGAGGCCCCAGAAGGTCGAGGACTATCACATCAAGCATCTCGTGGAGGACGTGCGCGCGTTGATGCAGCACCTGGGGCTGAAGAAGTCCTCCATCGTCTGCCAGGACTGGGGCGCGCTGTTGGGCTGGAGCTTCCTGCTGCGCCACCCGGACCTGGTGACCCGGTTCGTCACCATCAACATCACGCACCCCGCCCTGTTCGACCGGGAGCTGCGCGAGAACCCCCGCCAGCAGCTCGCGGCCCAGTACATGCTGGTCTTCGCCTCGCCGCAGGCCGAGCCGCAGCTCATGGGCGACGACTTCGCCTGGGCGAAGCAGGCCGTCATCAACGATGCACGGGCCCACGGCGCCATCCTGTCCGAGGATGACGTCGCCGAGTGGGTCGCCTCCTGGAGGCAGCCGGGCGCCATCACCGCCGGCCTCAACTACTACCGCGCGGCGAAGATGGGTCCCCCCGACGGCGAGGGCCACCCGGGCGGCAGCAATCTGCTGGAAGGTCTCAAGCCCGATCAGTACGTCGTGCACACGCCCGTGCTCTTCATCCACGGCGAGCAGGACACCTACCTGCTGGCGGACGGGCAGCGCGGCTTGAAGGAGCTGGTGCCCAACCTCACCATCCGGCGGCTCCCCGACGCGACACACTGGGTCGCCCTGGAGAAGCCGCGGGAGGTCAGCCAGTTCGTCCGCGAGTTCCTGCGCGGCCAGGGCTGAGCGCCCCTCCGTCTCGATGTTGCGAGACTTGTCCGGGCCGTTGTGATTTGTGTGCGCCCCCTCTTCCCCCGGAGAGGGCCGGGGTGGAGCACCTCCACCCCTGAGTGCGAAGTGAGGAGCACACCGTCTTGCTGACGAGGGAGGACCGTCGCGATCTGGGCTGGCTCGGCCTGTGGGTGGCCGTGTTCGGTCTGGCGTTCGCGCCGGTGCTCCACGCCATCTACGGGCACGGAGGAGCGCGCCCCGCTTCCTCGGCGCTCGCGGCCCGGGGCTGGGTCTCCCATCAACGGGCCGACTCACGAGAGCCCCCTCCTCCCGAGCTCCCCGCTCCGCACGATGAGCGCGAGCCGCACTCGCACGCTCCCGCGGACAAGCATGACCCGGGACACGGGCCGGCCAGCCACACGCACGGGGTGGGTAGCGTCGAGCACCTCCAGGCGGTGGCGCTGCCCTCGCTCGCCCTGCCCCGCCTGCTCGTCTTCTGGCTCGAGGCCGGTACCCGGCACCTGGGACAGGAGCGCTCACGCCCGGGTGCGCCGCTCCGTCCGACCGCGATGCCTCAGGGCCCGTAGGAGACACCGACGTTCCAGATCGGTCCGTCTCTTTCGTTCCCCTCTTGTCTCGAGGTCGTTCCCCCATGCTGTCTTCTCGCGTGGCCTCCCTGGCCGCGATCGCCACCGTTGTGTCCGCTGTTCCCGCTCTCGCGCAGTCCTCAGGGGAGAGCGCTCCCACTCCTCCCGAACAGGCCGCTCCCGCCGCCTCCGAGCAGGCTGTTGCCGAGCCGGAGGCCCCCGCCTCCATGCAGACGACGGTGACGGCACGACGGCCCTTCACGGCGGCTTCGTCGTCCACGGTGCGGGATCAGGACTTCCTGCTGCGTCCCCGCCCCCGCCCGGCGGACATCCTCCAGGTGGTACCCGGCCTCTACACCGTGCAGCACGCGGGCGGCGGCAAGGCCAACCAGTACTTCCTGCGCGGCTTCGACGCGGACCACGGCACGGACGTGGCGCTCTTCGTGGACGGCGTCCCCGTCAACATGGTGAGCCACGGGCACGGTCAGGGCTACGCGGACCTCAATTGGATCATCCCCGAGCTCATCGAGCGCGTGGAGGTGCGCAAGGGTCCGTACTTCGCGCAGGACGGAGACTTCGCCACCGCGGGCGCGGTGAACCTGGTGACGCGCCGCAACTTCGAGTCCAGTCAGCTCACGTTGGGCGGCGGCTCGTTCGACACCTGGCGCGGGATGTTCATCGCCGCCCCGGACGTGGAGGGGTGGAGCCCCGTGGTGGCCGGGCAGGTGTACGGCACCAACGGGCCCTTCCTCAATCCCGAGCGCCTGGAGCGCTACAGCCTCTTCACCAAGGTGACGCGCGATCTGTCGGCTCGCTCCTCGCTGTCGCTGGCGATCACCTCGTACGGCAGCGGCTGGAACGCGAGTGGCCAGATTCCCCTGCGCGCGGTGAACGCCGGCCTGATGGACCGCTTCGGGAGCGTGAACGACGCCGAGGGCGGCAACTCGCAACGCCACAGCGCCTACGCCACCTGGCGCACCCTCACCCGCGACGACGGCGAGGTGAACATCATGGCGTACGGCGTGCAGTACCGGCTCAACCTCTACTCCGACTTCACCTTCTTCAGCCGGGATCCGGTGAACGGGGACATGATCGAGCAGAACGATCGGCGCACGGTGCTCGGCTTCAACGCCAGCTACCGCTTCCGGCGCCAGTGGGCCGGCATCACCTTCGACACCCTGGTCGGCACGCAGCTGCGCAGTGACAGCATCGAGAACGGCCTGAGCTACGACAAGGCTCGTGAGCGGCTGGAGACCGTGGTGGACGCGAGCATCCGCGAGAGCAGCCTCGGGGTGTACGCTCAAGAGGACATCGTCTTCACCCCCTGGCTGCGGGCGGTGCTCGGCCTGCGCGCGGACTCCTTCGGCTTCGACGTGAACGACCACCGGGAGGACCTGTCCTCGCTCGACACGAAGACCTCGGGCGTGCGGCAGGCCTCGCTCCTCTCGCCCAAGGCGAGCCTCGTCGTCAGCCCGCTCCCCAGCACCGAGCTGTACGTCAACTTCGGCGATGGCTTCCACTCCAACGACGCGCGCGGCGTGGTGCGCCAGCCGGATCCCGTGACGCCGCTCACGAAGGCCCGGGGGTACGAGCTCGGCGCGCGCACGCGGTTGTTCGATCGGTTGGATCTCGCGGGCTCGGTGTTCCGGCTCGACCTGGACAGCGAGCTCGTCTGGGTGGGCGACGAGGGCTCCACCGAAGCCCGCGGCGCCACCCGCCGCCAGGGCCTGGAGGCCGAGGCTCGTCTGAAGGTGCTCCCGTGGCTCTTCGCCGACGCGGACGCCACCTTCACGCGCGCCACCTACGTGCAGAACGCCGGCAACGGTGACGCGGTGGCGCTCGCCCCCACGCTCATCCTGTCCGGCGGCGTGTCCGCGCGTCACCCGATCGGCATCTACGGTCGGCTCGGGGTGCTGCACCTGGGCGACCGCCCGGCCACCGAGGACGGCTTGCTCACCGCCGAGGGCTTCACCCGCGTGGACGCGACGCTGGGCTACCGGGGCTCCTTCTACGAGGTGAACCTGAGCGTGCAGAACCTGCTCGACACCGTCTGGCGCGAGGCCCAGTTCGCCAACGTCTCGCGGTTGCCCTCCGAGACGAGCCCCTCGAGCTGCCCCGTGGGCACCCGCCCCGCGGGCGAGGCCGATGCCTTCGAGGGGTGTGAGGACGTCCACTTCACCCCCGGCGCGCCCTTCAATGCCCAGGCCAGCGTGAGCTTCTTCTTCTGACAGCCCGGCACGGGCGGCCCGGTGCTACGCCACCGGCCGGGACTTCGCGTTGGGTGGGCCGCGTTTCACACGCGAGTCCAGCCCGTTCGCGAAGTTCCCGGCCCGTCCGGGTCGCGAGCTCCGGCCCTGGCGTGTCGGCCATTCGTGGTCGGCCCGGTATGACACGGTTGTCAGGGGAGTCTCAGTCCTTCGCGTGCGTGGGAACGTCCCTTCGGGGGCCTGGCGCGTGAAACCAGCGTCTTCGCGCCCGGAACATGTCTTGCTTCAACCCGGACCCCATTCATCCGGAGGATGGCATGACACGCAGGTTCCTGGTCACGTGGCTGACAGCACTGATGCTGGCGGGCTGTGGTGGTTCCATGGGGGGCGGCGATCCCGTAGGCGGGCCCGGGGGAGGAGCGCCTCCGGTGGGCGGAGCTCCTCCCGCGGGGGACGTGGGAGGAACGCCAGGAGGTGCACAGGACATGGCGCTGGCGCGGCGGAAGATCGCCGTTGGCATCGTGCCGGCTCCAGAGGACTTCGTCGTCGAGGGGCTCTATTCGGAGCACGACCTTCCCCTGGACGGCGCTCCCTGTGAGCAGGTGCTGTGCCTGCGCACGGCGACGGGCATCGCGACGGCCCTCGATACGGGCCGCCAGGAAGTGTTCGTGCAGGTGGGATTCTCTTCCAACGTGGACCCCACCACCTTCCGCCGCAAGCCGCTCGACGTGGCGCTGGTCATCGATCGCTCCGGCTCCATGCATGGGGAGCCGCTCGAGGCGGTGAAGGAAGCGGCGCGCAGGCTGGTGGCGAAGCTGGACGAGAACGACACCTTCTCGCTGGTCGTCTTCGATGATGGCGCCCTGACGCTGGTGGAGCAGACCCCCGTGAACGATCGCGAGGCACTGCTGCGCGTCATCGACACCATCCAGGACGCCGGCAGTACCTGCATCGAGTGCGGCTTGAAGGCGGGTTTCAATCAGCTCGCCACGCGGGGAACGGACGCTACACGCGCCCGCCGCCTGTTCCTCTTCACGGATGCGATGCCCAACGTGGGCATGACGGGAGATGGCGAGTTCATGGAGTTGCTGCGCTCCAACTCCAGCGAGGGCCGGGACACGACCGTCTTCGGCGTGAACATCGCGTTCTCGCAGAGCCTCGTCACGGCCATCTCCGCCGTACGCGGGGCGAACTCCTTCTACCTGAGCAATCCCGAGCGGACGCGGACGATCTTCGACGAGGACTTCGACTACCTGGTGACGCCCATCGCGTATGACTTGAAGATGGCGCTCACCCCGGCCGAGGGCTTCGAGGTGGAGGCGGTGTACGGCCTGCCGGGCGTGGAGCCAGGGGCGAGCCAGGCGGAGATGGTGGTGTCCACGGTGTTCCTCTCCCGGCGGCGCGGCGCCATCCTCGCGCGCCTCTCGCGTGTCGAGGACATCGCCCCCGCCCAATCCGTGATGACGGGGAACCTGTCCTTCCAGGCCACGGGAGGAGGCGAGTCCCGCACCACCCTGACGGCGAGCTACGAGGGCAGCGAGCCGCTCGCCTCCACGGAGGCGTGGTACTCGCAGCGCTCGGTGCGCAAGGCGGTGGCCTTGACGAACTTCGTCCTGGGCGCCCGCTCCGCGTGCGAGCTGTGGATGAAGGGCGAGAAGACCGCGGCCCGCCAGCTGGCGGACCGGACGGCGGCCCTGCTGCAAGCGGAGGCGGACAGGATGGACGACGCGCCGCTGCGCACCGAGGCGGAGCTCGCGTTCAAGCTGGCCTCGCTGATGGTTCCCTGAGCCCGGTGACACTTCCGGCCGGCCGCGGTGTTCCATCGTCCGCGGCCGGTGCGCCCGGCCAGAACTCCAGGGAGTCAGCGGATGGATATCGGAACTCGAGGGCTGTGGGTGGGACTGTCGTTGCTGGTAATGGCCTTGACCGGCTGCGGTGCGCTCGGGCCCCAGGTGCAGGGCAGCGGCAAGCTGGTGCAGGAGGAGCGGCAGGCCTCCGACTTCGAGCGGCTCGACGTGAATGACGGCATCGAGCTCACGGTGGTGGTGGACCCGGCCCAGCCGCGAAAGGTGCGCGTGGTGGGGGATGACAACCTGGTGGCGCTGCTACGGACGGAGAAGGCGGGGACGGACAGCCTCTTCATCCACTTCCGCTCGGAGGACGTGGGCAGCTGGAGCTCCAGCAATCCCCTGCGCGTGGAGGTGACGATGCCGAAGCTCGAGGCCGTCACCCGCTCGGGGGGTGGCACCGTGGACGTGAGCGGCAGTGTCGTCTCCCCCGAGCTCTTCACGCTGGAGGCGTCCGGTGGCGGCACGGTGAGGCTGCGGGGCCTCGACACCGCGTCCTTCAAGTTGGACATGAGCGGAGGGGGTGACGTGACGGTGGAAGGGCATGCCACCGAGGTGACGAGCAAGACGTCCGGGGGGGTCGAGCTGCGGGCTCGCGAGCTCTCGACCCAGGTGGCCACGCTCTCCACCAGCGGCGGTGGCTCCACGGAGATGCGGGTCTCGGACTCCCTGCGCGTGGCGGCCTCCGGCGGCGGTGAGGTGCGCATCATCGGCAGGCCCACGGTGCACCAGGAGGATCTCAGCGGCGGCGCGACGCTCTCCTTCGAGTAGCCTCCCGGGGTGGGTCGTGGCTCAGCGGCTGGCCTTCGCCGCCTCGAGCGTGTTGCGCATCAGCATGGCGATGGTCATCGGACCCACCCCGCCTGGCACCGGCGTGATGAACGAGGCCCGCTCCTTCGCCGCCGCGAACGCCACGTCCCCCTTCAGCTTCCCGTCCGGCATCCGGTTCATGCCGACGTCGATCACCACCGCCCCCGGCTTGATCCACTCACCCTGGACGAGCTCGGGCACTCCCACGGCCACCACCAGGATGTCCGCGGTCGCCACCTCGGCCGCCAGGTTGCTCTTGCGGTGGCACATCGTCACCGTCGCGTCCGCCGCCAGCAGCATCAGCGCCATCGGCCTGCCCACGATGTTGCTGCGCCCCACCACCACCGCCTTCTTCCCCGAGGGAGCGCAGCCCACCTCGTCCAGCAGCCGCATCACCCCGAGCGGCGTGCACGGCCTCATCCCCGGCCTGCCCAGCGACAGCCTGCCCGCGTTCACCGGGTGGAAGCCATCCACGTCCTTCTCCGGCTCCACCGCCGAGATGATCCGCTCCGCGTCGATGTGCTTCGGCAGCGGCAGCTGCACCAGGACGCCGTGCACCTCGGGATCCGCGTTCAGCTTGCCCACCAGCGACAGCAGCTCGTCCTGGGTGATGTTCTCGTCCAGGTGCACTTCCCAGGAGTTGAAGCCCACCTCCTCCGCCGCCTTCTTCTTCCCCGTGACGTAGATCCTCGAGGCGGGATCCTCTCCCACACGGACCACCGCCAGCCCAGGTACCAGGCCGCGCTCGGCCTTCAATTTCTCCACCTCCCCCTTCACCTCCGCCCGTACCCGCGCCGCCACCGTCTTTCCGTCGATCAACTGGGCCATAGCAGGGCGGACTCTATGCGAAACTCCCTCCTGGCAAGGGAGTGATGCACGCGTGGCACCTGGAAAAGTCCTCGGAGCGATGCTTGGACTCGCCGTCGGTCTACTGATTGGTGGACCCCTGGCCATCGTCCTGCTCGTCATCGCCGGGCTCCTGGTCGGCCATCAGGTCGACGAGCTCCATGTCCTCCCCTCCGACGCGGCCGGCCAGGGAGAGCCCGTCACCCGCTCGTCCCTGGAGATCGCCGCCCAGGACCACTTCGCGCGCCACCTGTGCGCCCTCTTCATCGAGGTGGCTCGCGCCGATGGCGACGTGGTGCGCGATGAGGTGCGCGTGGTGCGCGAGTACTTCGCCGATCAGCTCAAGTACGGCCCCGAGGCACTCGGGCTGGTGCGCCGCTACCTCAAGGAGCACCTCGCCCGCCCTCCTTCTCTCGAGGACTCCGCCGCCGCCTGTCGCGAGGAGCTCCCCACCTCCGAGCGACTGCTGCTGCTCGATGCCCTCTACGGCCTCGCGCTCGTCGACGGCCACCTGCAGCGCGCCGAGCAGGACACGCTGCGCCGGGTCGCCCAGGGGCTGGGGCTCACCGAGGAGGACCTCCGATCCGTCACCGCACGTCACTTCGGGGATGGCGAGGCCCACTACGCCCGGCTCGGCCTCACCGCCGACGCCAGCGACGCGGACGTGAAGCGCGCCTACCGTCAGCTCGCCGCCACCCACCACCCGGATCGTGTCGCCCACCTCGGGCAGGGAGCGGTCGAACAGGCGTCCCGCCGCTTCCAGGAGATCCGGGAGTCCTACGAGGAGATCCGCCGCCTACGCGGTTTGTGAGCCACCCGACGGCCCGGAAGAACTTCACCGTTCATGGGCATGTTGTGGGGAGGGAGAATCCGGGTGTGGAGAAGCCAGACAGGAGCTTCGAGGAACAGCGTTTCAGCGCCTTCTTCCATCAGGCGCTCGTGGGAATCGCCCACACGGATCTGAGCGGGCGCTTCGTGCTGGTGAACCAGCGCTACTGTGAAATCGTCGGCCGGACCCAGGAGGAACTGCTGAACCTGCGCATGCAGGACCTCACCCATCCGGATGACGTTGGGGGAAACCTCGAGCTGTTCCAACGGACCACCCAGGGGGGTCCGCCGTTCATCATCGAGAAGCGCTACCTGCGGCCCGACGGCTCCATCGTCTGGGTGAACAACTCCGTGTCGGCGCTCATGAACGCGGAGGGGAGAGCCCACCTCCTCATGGCCATCACGCAGGACATCTCCGAGCGCAAGCGCTCCGAGACACAGCTGCGCTTCCTGTCGGATGCGAGCCGGCTCCTCTCCGAGTGGCCCGAGGACGCGGTGCGGGTCCTCCAGGGCCTCACGCGGCTGGCCACCGCCTCCGTGGCGACGATGTGCCTGGCGGAGCTCGTGCGGCCGGACGGAAGCCCGTGCCACGTGGCGGTCGCCCACCGCGACTCCTCCCAGGAGTCCCTCCTCCAGCAGGTGATGAAGTCCCCCTCCTCTCCCGGCTCCCCGCTCCACCCGGTGCTCCAGACCGGGGAAGCCCGGTTGGACACACATCTCGCGCCAGAACAGCTGGCCGCCCTCCGCGCGCTCGGTGCGCACTCGGCCATGGCCGTGCCGCTGAAGGCACGAGGCCGGGTGCTGGGCATCCTCTTCTTCGGCACGAGCGAGCCGGGCCAGCGCTACGCCCCGGACGATCTGGCCATGGCCCAGGAGCTCGCGCACCGGACGGTGGCCACGCTGGAGAACGCCCGGCTCTTCCGGGAGGCGCAGGAGGCGATCCAACTGCGCGACGAGTTCCTCTCGGTCGCCTCGCACGAGCTGCGCACGCCCCTGGTGTCCCTCTCGCTGCAGCTCGAGCTCGTCCACCGGGTGTTGAACGAGGAGTCGCGCCGGCAGGTCGAGAACAGGTTCTTCGTCGTCCGGCGCCAGCTGGGCCGGCTCTCCTCGCTCGTGAACGACCTGCTCGACGTGAGCAACATCTCCGCCGGGAAGCTGGAGCTGGAGCTGGCGGACGTGGACCTCGTCCAACTGACGCGCGACGTCCTCGAGCGGATGCACGTCGTCTTCGAACAGAACGGGTGTGCGGTCACCCTGCACGCGCCCTCCGAGCCCCTCCGGGGACAATGGGACGCGGCGCGGCTCGAGCAGGTGCTCATCAACCTGCTCGGCAACGCGACCCGGTATGGGCAGGGCCGACCCATCGTCGTGAACATCCGCGCCGACAATGACCGGGCCTGGCTGAGCGTCCGTGACGAGGGGATCGGCATCGCGCCGGAGGATCTCCCTCGCATCTTCGACCGCTTCGAGCGTGCCGTGTCGCGGCGCCACTACGGGGGCCTGGGGCTCGGGCTCTACATCACCCGACAGATCGTCGAGTCCCTCGGAGGACAGGTGCGAGTGGAGAGCGAGCCGGGGCAAGGCTCTCTGTTCGAGGTGTTCCTGCCCCGCACCGCGCTACGCTAGGACCATGCCAGATCATTCCACCATCCAGGTGCAGCTCTTCGATGCCACGACGGGCCAGCCCATCGGCCAGGCGGAGCTGCCCGTGGGCAACCTCCCCCAGAACTTCGAGGGGGCGACCACGCTGCGGATCGGAGACAAGACCTACTCGGTCGTCTCCGCCTCCCCCATGACCGCCCGGGAGTTCCGCGCCAGCGGCAAGCTGCGGCTCGAGATGCGGGAGGTGAGGATCTCCAAGGTGAGCCCGCGCGAGGTGCTCTACTCGCTTCCCTCGATCGCCGAGGAGATTCCCCCCATCGAGGAGGGCTCGACGAAGCTCGGCAAGCAGGTGCTCGAGCTGCACGAGGACGACTGGCGGCAGATCGAGCTCGTGGCGATCACGCTCCAGAGCGCCATCGAGGTGGACCTGAGGGCCATCGAGCGGATCCACACCCAGCACCGCAAGAGCCCCGGCTTCGACGCGCTCTACCTCCGCAAGGAGGTGCCCCTGCCCCTGCATGGGACGTGGATCACCCAGGCCAACCTGCGGAGCGCCCTGGGAGAGCGCGCGACGTGGCTCGAGGGGCTCGCGTTCCGGGGCGTGGCGGGGCTGGTCGCGGGAGGCTTCGCAGTGAAGCTGCCCTCGGGCCTCGCGCTGTACGGCGTGCAGCGGGAGGGCCGCGTCACCGCGCTGGGCCTCCACCGCAAGCAGGCCGGGGCGGGCCTCGAGGGGGATGCCTCCCTGCTGGCGACACTCGCCACCCAACATCAGCTCTGCATCGTCGACTGGTGCCGCGTGCGGCAGATCCCTCCCTCCGCGCAGCGCTTCCAGGCCTGGCTGTCCGGCCAGGATTGAGCCGGGGGATACGAAACCGGGTTGAACCCCGGCCCGCTCTGTCGCATTACAAGTCCATATGAGCGACCGCGGCTCCCCCAAGAAGAAGAGCGAGAGCTTCAACAATCCCTTCAAGGCAGCTCTCGCGGACCTCAAGAAGAAGCAGGCCGAGCCGCCCAAGAAGCCCCAGGCGCCTCCCCCGCCCCCCAAGCCCTCCAAATCCAAGCGCCAGGAGGAGGACGACATGTCCCTCTTCCTCTCCGCCATGGACGGCGTGGAGCAGCTCACCAACCGCGGCGAGCCACCCGCTCCCAACCCCCGTCTGCCGGAGATCATCGACGAGAACGCCGAGGCCCTCGCCGAGCTCGCCGAGCTCGTGGCCGGCCAGGGGGAATTCGATGTCTCCGACACCGATGAGTACATCCAGGGCGCCGCTCCTGGCATCGATGCCCGGCTGCTGCGCTCCCTGCGCCGCGGCGACTTCTCCGTCCAGGGCCGTCTGGATCTCCACGGCATGACCCAGGCCGAGGCCAGGGAGGCCGTGAACCGGTTCCTCTCCGACAGCCGCCGCACCGGCAAGCGCTGCGTGCTCATCGTCCACGGGCGGGGGCTCAACTCCAAGGACCAGATCCCCGTCCTCAAGGAGAGCCTCCGGGGATGGCTGAGCCAGAAGAGCATCGGCAAGACGGTGCTGGCGTTCGCTACCGCACGTCCCCAGGACGGGGGCACGGGCGCCGTCTACGTGCTGCTGCGCCGGTAGCTGGACGCCTGGGCGGCACTGTGCATACATGCCGCCATGGCACGCGATCTCATCGATCTGCACATCCACGTGGGTAGCTCCGTGGCCCCTCACGTCCTCTGGTCCCTCGCGCACCAGCAGGGCTTCAAGCTCCCGGTCAAGAGCTACTTCGACTTCGTCGAGCTCATCACCTCGCGTCCCGGCAAGGTGGGCAGCCTCGAGGACTACCTGAAGATCCTCCACACCTGGACGGAGAAGATTCAAAGCTCGCCCATGGCCGTCGAGCGCTCCGTGTACGAGATCATCGGCAAGGAGTACCGCGGCAGCCGCGTCACGCAGATCGAGCTGCGCTTCAACCCCATGAAGCGCAACCTCAACTCGGAGCTGGATCTGGATCACATCATCCACGCGGCGCTGCGTGGCATGGACCGGGCCATGCTCGAGTACGGCGTGAGGGCGGGGCTCATCTTCTGTCTGGCCCGCGAGTTCGACCACCGGCTCAACAGCATCCTCGTGGACAAGGCCATCAAGTACCGCGGCCGAGGTGTCTACGGCATCGACCTGGCCGGCACGGAGACACACGCGCTGGAGCTCGAGCCCGCCGTGGTGTCGCAGTACGAGGAGCTCTTCGCCCGCGCCCGCCAGGCGGGCCTCAAGTGCACCGTGCACACCGGGGAGACGAAGGGCACCGGCGCCGAGGGAGTCATGGCCGTGGTGGAGAAGCTCAAGCCCCACCGTATCGGCCACGGCATCCGCGCCGCCTATGACGAGTCGGCCATGAAGCTGCTGCGCGAGCGCGACGTGGTGCTCGAGCTGTGCCCCACCTCCAACCTCCACACCCGCGCCGTGGAGGGGCTCGACGAGCTCAAGCACATCATGCGCACCTTCTGGGACCGGGGCGTGAAGTTCACGCTCAACACCGATGGCACCTACCTCCTGGAGACGGACATGCTCCGGGAGGTGGAGCTCGTCGAGAAGAACGGCCTGCTCTCCCCCGAGCAGGTGGACCAGACGCTCGCCTGGGCGCGCCAGTACTCCTTCATCCCCACGTGAGCGCCATGTACCGCCTCGCCCGCGCCCTCCTCTTCCTCCTCCCCGCCGAGCGCGCCCACCGGCTGGGAATGACCCTGCTGCGGTGGTTCGGGCACCTGTCCGGGCTGTGCCAGAGCCTGCGCGCGCGGACGCTCTCCGCCGTCACCTATGACGCCTCGGTGAAGGTGGCGGGCCTGGAACTCGCGCACCCGGTGGCGCTGGCAGCGGGGCTCGACAAGGAGGCCGAGGCCGTGGATGGGCTGCTGGCGCTCGGCTTCGCCGCGGTGGAGGTGGGGACGCTCACCCCCAGGCCCCAGCCGGGCAACCCGACACCGCGCCTCTTCCGCATCCCCGAGCACCGCGCGCTCATCAACCGGATGGGCTTCAACAACCACGGCGCCACCAACGCCGCCGAGCACCTCCGGGCGCGCACGTGGCACCCCGCGCCGGTGGGGGTGAACATCGGCAAGAACAAGGACACGCCGCTGGAGAAGGCGGTGGACGACTACGTGGCGTGCGTGGACACGCTGGCCCCGCTCGGGGACTACGTGGTGGTCAACGCCAGCTCGCCCAACACCCCCGGCCTGCGCAAGCTGCAGGAGCCCGAGGCCCTCACCGCGCTGCTCCGGGCGGTGAAGACGCGCCTGGACCAGGTGGCGCCGGGCAAGCCCCTCTTCCTGAAGATCGCTCCGGATCTCACGCCCGAGGCGGTGGACGAGGTGGTGGACGTGGCGCGCGCCTGCGGGCTGGCCGGGCTCATCGCCACCAACACGACCATCGCCCGCCCCTTCGAGCACGCGGTGGCGAAGGAAGCCGGTGGCCTGTCCGGAGCGCCCGTACGCGAGCCGGCCAACGCCGTCATCCGCCGTGCCTATGCGCGCAGTGGAGGCGAACTGCCCATCATCGGCGTGGGTGGCGTCTTCACCGCCGAGGACGTGTACGAGAAGCTGCGAGCCGGGGCCTCGGTGGTGCAGGTGTACACGGGCTTCATCTACGAGGGGCCCGGAATGGTGCGACGGCTGCTGGAAGGACTGGGCCCGCTGCTAGCCCGGGACGGCTTCCGCTCGGTGCGCGAGGCCATCGGCGCGGACCACCGCGGCGTTCCCGTGACACCGGTCGCCGTGCCCGAGCGCGAAACCGTGCGCCCCCAGGCGTGAAGCCCCCCGGAAAAAAACAAGGCGCTCGCCGGCGCCTTGGAGTTCCACCGGCGAGCGTCCCTCTACCTCGAATCACTCGGCGGACTGGACGTCGAGCGTGCCGCTCACGGTGCTCACGTTCACGTCATGCTCGCCGTTGCCGAACTTCTGACTGGTGGAGCCCAGGCTCACGCCGCGCCCGTTGAATCGGCCTCCCACCGAGGAGAAGTCCACGGTGGCTCCCGCACCGCGCGGCAGCTTCAGCTTCACGTCGCCGGACACGGTGCTCACTTCGGTGTCCCCAAGCAACTCGGGCGTCAGCTCCACGGAGCCGTTCACCGCGGCCACCTCCAGCTTGCCCCGTGAGCCCTTCACCGACACGTTGCCGCTCACCACCGCCAGCTCCTGCTCCCCCGCCACGCCGGACACATTCACCGGAGCCGCCACCGTGGACACCTCCAGCGAGGAGTCACGCGGAACCTTCACCACGAAGTGCGTGGGCACCGGATCACGGCAGTTGGAGATCGTCTTCCCGCAGGAGCCACAGCACAGCCTCACCGTCACCTCATCCCCATCCTTCTCCACCTCGATGGGGTACCGGGCGCGCTCGGCCTCGCTGCCCTCCTGCGTCGCCTCCACCGACACCGTCCTCCCGTTCGCGGCTTCCACCCGCACGGAGCCGTTGACGTTGGCGATACTCACCTTCGGCGTGCCATCCGTCTCGAACTGCCACGACTGCGGAGCGGGAGCGGCGGCCAGGACCAGGAGCAGGGCGAAATTCACGGCGGAAACCTCGTAGGAGAAGGTTGCTGTCCCCCTCCTCTACGGGCCTCCGGAAAAACGATTTCACCCGCCTCGCGCCACCCGCCGGTACAGCGCGTCGTGCCGGCGCACCATCCGCTCCAGGGACAGCTCGCGCTCCACGAAGGCGCGCGCCTCCGTCCCCATGCGCTGGCCCAGCTCGCGATCCGCCAACAACTTGCGGAAGGCCTCGCACATGGCCTCGGGCCGCAGGGGCGGCACCACCAGGCCCCGCTCCCCATCCGCCACCAGCTCCGGGTTGCCACCCACCGACGTCACCACCATGGGCAACCCCGCGGCCATGCCCTCCATCACCGCGTTGGACATGCCCTCCGCGGTGGAGCACAGCACTCCGAAATCCGCCCGCGCGTAGATGGCGGGGACGTCCGAGCGGTGCCCCAGGAAGTGGACGGTGTCCGTCAGCCCGAGCGAGCCCGCCATCCGCTCCAGCTCCAGCCTGCGCGGGCCATCCCCCACCAGGAAGGCGTGCAGCACGTGCCCCTTGAGGCGCACCATCGCCAGGGCCCGCAGCAGATCCTCCTGCCGCTTCACCGGGTGGTTCATGTTCGCCACGTGCACCACCACCGGCGCGCCTCGCGTGTCCGGCAGCGGGGCCTTCAGCCCCTCCCGCATCCGCGCGTTGAAGCGCGCCAGGTCCAGGCCGTTGGGGACGACGGACACGTGATCCGCCGGGAGCCCCTCCTCCCGCACCAGCATCCGGCGGATGGCCTCCGCGTTGGCCACCACGTGGTCCGCCATCCGGGTGAGACCCTGGAGCAGCGCCCGCCGCGCCTTGCCGTGCCAGTGGGCCAGATCCAACCGCCCGACGATCACCTTCGTCCCCGCCAGCTTCGCCGCCGGCACCACCAGCATCGTCGAGTAGAAGTCGTGCGCGTGCACCAACTCCACCCGCTCGCGCCGCAGCCACTGCGCGAGCCGCACCACCTGCCGCGCCGAGTTGAGCCGCGCCAGCGACCCATTCAACGGAAACACCTCCGGTACGAAACCGAGCCGGGACACCGAGTCCATCAGCGGCCCCGCGTCCTGTAGCACCGCCACCTGCACGCGGTAGCTGGACGGCAGGCCCCTCAGCAACTCCACCACCTGCACCTCGGTGCCGCCAATGTGGAAAGACTTGGTGAACTGCACCAGGCGGAGAGGCTCCTCCGCCATCCGTGCCTCCTCACGCCGCATTGTTGGACCCCTCCAGGCCCGCCACCAGTCGACCCTTCACTTCGGGAACGTTCGCCGACTCCTCCACCTCCTGCGCCCGGGCGATGCGTTGCGCGCACGCCGCCAGACCGAACAGCACGTACAGGTGCGAGGACAGGATGTAGCCGGAGAACAAGTCACAGATGAGATAACCCGCCATGGATGCCGCCAGTCCTCGCGCCAACCACCCCACCCGCGGGTTGCGCGAGGCCTCGAAGGCCCCTCCCGTCGCGCCTCCGGCGAACACCAGGAAGAAGAGCAGGCCCACCCAGCCCAGCTCCCCGATGACGTCCAGGAAGATGTTGTGTGCCACGTACGCGCGCGTCGCCTGGGGCGGCGCGTACAGGTGCCAGGCGTAGCGGAAGGAACCCGCCCCCACGCCCAGCAACGGCTTGTCCAGGCTGATGCGCGACGTCACCTGCCACGCGTACACACGGCCCATGGCCGAGGCGTCCTCGTGGAAGGTGGCCACCGTCTCGTTGCGCGCCCAGAAGCTCTTCGGCGCGAACACCGCCAGCCCCAGCGCGAGCGCCACGCCCAGCAGCACCGAGCGCAGCTTCCTCTGCTCACGCATCGCCCAGAGGGCCATGGCCACCGACAGGCCGATGAAGCCACCGCGCGAGTAGGTGGTGACGATGGCCACCACCGCCAGCACCACCGCCAGGGCGCACGCCGCGCGCCACAGCCAGCCGCTCTCCTTGCGCGCCAGGAAGGCCACCGCCAGCGGCACCACCAGCGCCAGGTTCATGGCCGAGCGGTTCGGGTCCGCGTACACCTCCACCCAGTGCGCGCGGTACCCTTCCACCAGCGTCTCGGGCGTGCCCGTCAAATACGTCTGGATGACGCCATAGGACGTCACCATCGAGGCCAACACCATGGCCCCGCACACCACCGCCAATCTCCTGGGCGTGGTGACCACGTTCACCAGCGTCAGGTAGATGGCGGTCAGCTTCAGCAGCTCGATGGCCGTGAAGCGCGACACCTCCGGGTTCACCGACCAGGTCACCGAGGCCAACGCCAACCCCGAGAAGCACAGCAGCGCCACTCCTCTCACACCGTCGAAGAAGAGCGGCTCCGCGCGACCCATCCGCCGCAGCGCCATCAGCCCCGCGGCCAGACCCGACGTCAGCAGCGCCAGACGCAATGGCGCCAGCGCGGGTATCCACGCCTGCGGCAGCATGTAGATCAGCGCCGCGAAGGCGGTCAGCGCATAGAACGCCACCACATCCCGGCGTTCCGAATTGTCGCCCAACCCCATCCAGACCCTCCTCCCGCCTGGGCCACGGTGCGTGGTCCAGGACACTCTGCGCGCCAAACGCGCGCCTGGGCGCGCTGTCGAAGTGCAATCCGCGCGCCTTCCGGGAGTGACGGCCGGGATCTCGTGGATCCAAGCCCTTAGCGCTCCGGGGTACTGCGTCCGGAGGGTGGTAGGTCTGAAAGGATTACGGCTTTCCGCTTTCCATGGGCAGCAGAACGGAAGCGATGGGACTCATCTTGCCCTCCTGCAGGAACGAGGGCGCAAGCTCCTCCAGCAGACGGGCGAGCGTCGCCTCCACCAGGCGGCGCAGCTCGGGCCGGGCCGACTCGGGCACCACCGGCTCCAGCACCGCCACCGCGCGCCCGGCCACCTCCGGACGCAAGCGCGGGGCCTCGGGAGAACCCTCGAAGAGCATCGTCCCCAGCTCGTCCCCGCGCGCCGAGGGCACCGGCCGCGGATCCACCTTCCCCTCCAGCAGGGCCAGCGCCACGCTGGCGGCGAAGAGGCGATCCACGCCCAGTGTGGCCGGCTCCACGCCGAAGCGCGCCAGCACCTGATGGGCCCGCTCCTTCGAGCCACCGAGCAGCGCGCCCAGCAGCGCCACCTGCGCCTCCGCCCGAGCCAGCACCTCCTCGCTGGCCGCCAGCTCGCGCCGCGAGCGGAAGGGCACCGCCTCGGCTCCGGGCACCTTCAACGCACGCCTCGGCCGCTTGCGACGCAGCGCCTCGACGGCGGCGGCCTCCTCCGGGAAGAGCAGGGGCGTGCCCTCCACCTGCGCGAACGGCTGCTTCATCAGCCGGTCCGCGCGGAACTTGAGCGCCAGGGTCAGGGAGAATCCCACCTGGAAGACGCGCCGGGTCTCCGTGTCGCGCACCACCTGCGCGGCGCGCGAGGGGTCTCCTCCCGTCAGGTGCTCCAACCCCAACAGCAGGTAGTCGCGCACCATCTCGCCCACACGCCGGATGGCGTCCAGGTCCCCGGGGTCCTCCACCTCCGCCACCAACGAGGCGTTGGCCAGGTAGCGCAGCTCGGCCTCGAGGTTCTCCCGCTCCACGTCATCCAGGGCCGCGAAGGCGGCCTGCAGGTAGTCCGGCTGCCCCTTCGAGGCCACGAGCGCCGCGACGGTGGCCGGAGCGGGCGCGGGTCCGGTGTCCACCCGGCTGAAGAGGCGCGCCGCCTCCTCCAGGGAGGGGAAGCCCAGGTCCTCCAGCCGCGCCGTGCGGAAGCGGTAGGCCGCCTCCTCCATCTCGCCCGGTACCTCCCAGCGCGTGGCCTCGAGGAAGCGCACCGCCTCGAAGGGGTTGTCCGCGATGAGATCGTTGAGGATGGAGCGCAGCGCGGCCAACTCCGGGCCCTCCACGCCCTTGAACTCCACCAGGTAGCGCCCCTCGGGCGTCTCCAGCGTCACGCCCTCCACGTGGACGTCCGGGTTCTCCTCCAGGTCGTGGATGAGGGTGAACTCGCGCACGATGAGCTCGAGCACCTCGGTGTCCACCTTGCGCAGCTTCTGGAGGAAGTCCCCGGAGGCGTCTCCTCGCGCGGCGCGCAGCCAGGTGAGCACCTCGTGCAGGTCGACCCGGTCCTTCTTCCACCCGCCCAGGTCCACGAAGGTGCGGAACTGCTCGGGCGAGGCGAGCTGCACGAGCTCGGTCGAGTCCGCCAGCCCCACCTCCATGATGGTGAAGTACAGGTCCTCCGCGGGCAGCGAGCGTACCAGCGCCCGGGCGTCACGCGACTCGATGAGGGCATCCAGCCGCCTGCGGGCGGGCAGCGACGCGAGCTGCCGGCGCACGGTGCTCAGCGCCTGCTGGAGATCACTCCCATTGCCCCTGCTTCCGTTTCCCTTGCCATTCGACACGGGGCTCACCCCTTCACTTCACGGTGTTCAGCAGCGCGTCCCAGACCTCGTCCAGGCCCAGCTTGTCCGTGGCCGAGAAGGCCAGCACGGCCTCCCGAGGCAGGGCGAGCTGCTCGGCCAGGTCGTTCAGGCGGGGCTTGCGGCGCGCCTTGGGAAGCCGGTCGATCTTCGTGGCCACCACCAGGATGGGCCGTTTGGCCTCCTGCAGGTAGTCGAGCGTCTGGAAGTCGTCGGAGGTGGGCCCCACCTCGGCGTCGATGATGCTCACCACCACCTTCAGGTCCCGGCGCTTCTCCAGGTAGGTGGTAATCATCTTCTGCCACTCGGCGCGCTCCGTCTTGCTCACCTTGGCGAAGCCGTAGCCGGGCAGGTCCGCGAAGCGCACGAGGTAGCGCTTGCCCTCCCGCTCCACGTCCACGTCGAAGAAGTTGAGCGCGCGGGTGCGGCCGGGGGTGTTGGACACGCGCACCAGCTTCTTGCGGCCGGTCAGCGCGTTGATCATGGAGGACTTGCCCACGTTGGAGCGGCCCACGAAGGCCACCTCGGGCGCGAGGCTCGTGGGGTAGCCCTTGGGCTCCACCGCCGTGGTGATGAAGCGGGCGTCGAGGATCTTGATCACGCGAGTTATTTCTTCTTGGCGGGCTCGGGCGAGGCACTCCCGGCGCGCGCCGACCTACCGGTGCGCTCGGCGGACCAGTGGTCGATGGCCTTGAGCGACTCGACGAAGTTGAAGGGCTTGAGCGACGGGGACGAGGCGTCGTGGCAGTTGCGGCACTGCTTCTCCGAGGGGTCCACCAGGCCCACCAGGCGGGCCAGCTCGGCGTCCTTCATGACATAGGCGGGCGAGTAGTACTGACCGCCGCCATGGCAGGTCTCGCACGTGACGTGGGAGACCCCCTGCGAGGCCTGGTCGGGCGAGTGGCAGGAGAGACACCGCGCGTCCTTGCTCTGTGCCTCGGAGAGCGAGTCACCGGCCCGGGCATGCTTGGACTGCATCCAGGCCTCATAGGCCGCCGGGTGGCAGCCCTTGCAGCTCTCCGGGCCGAGGAAGTCAGCGGCAGGGGCCGAGCCGGAGAGGGCGAGGACGAGCACGACGGAGGAAATCCAGGAGCCACGAGCGCGCATCGGCCGGGTGACTAGCAGACGCACCCGGAGCGGGCAAGGCAGAGGTGCGCAACCTGGCGCTGTTGTGGCCTCCCGGACGAAGGCGGGGGATCTTGAGGCGGCGCGGGGGAATCCGTTACACCAGAGGGAATGAAGACCATCGCCATCGTCGCCGTGCTCCTCGCCGCCGCGCCCGCGGTGGCCAAACCGTGGCAGGGGATCGAGCCCGGGCAGTCCAAGCGTGAGCAGGTCATCCAGAAGTTCGGAGAGCCCTCGCGCGTGGTCACCACCGAGGGCAAGGAAGTCATCGCCTACTTCGAGCAGAAGGCCATCAAGGGAACCAAGCAGGTGCAGTTCAAGGTGGACCCCGGCACGAAGCTGGTCGAGCGCATCGACGTCTTCCCCGGCCCGGTCATCGACAAGGAGTCGGTGGAGAGCACCTACGGCCCCGTCTGCCCGTCCGGCAAGGTACCGGCCTCGCCCTGCTATCAGAAGAAGCTGACGGACGACTTCCGCACCTACCTGCTCTACCCCCGGCTGGGTCTGGCCGTGTTCCTCAACGAGGACGGCAAGACGGTGCACTCGTTCATCTTCACGCCCCAGCCTGGCGGGAAGTAGGTCCCGGTGAAAATCTACGGGCTGACGGGAGGCATCGCGTCCGGCAAGAGCACCGTGAGCCGGATGTTGAGCGAATTGGGTGCCCACGTGCTGGACGCGGACGTCATCGCCCGCGAGGTGGTGGAGCCGGGCACGCCGGGGCTGAAGGCCGTGGCCGAGCGCTTCCCGGGCGTGGTGGGCCCGGACGGACGGCTGGACCGGACCGCCCTGGGAGCCCGCGTCTTCGGGGACCCGAAGGAGCGGGCCGCCCTCAACTCCATCCTCCACCCGCTCATCGGCCAGCAGTTCCTCCTGCGCACCCACGCGCTCGGCGCCCAGGGCGTGGAGCGGATCATCTACGACGCCCCCCTCCTCATCGAGAACCGGCTGCACGAGGGGATGGACGGGGTGGTGCTGGTGTGGGTGCCCCGCGAGGTGCAGAAGGCCCGGCTGATGGCCCGCGACGGCCTGGACGAGGCGGCGGCGGAGGCCCGGCTGGCCGCCCAGCTCCCACTCGATGAGAAACGCCAGCACGCCACCTGGCTGGTGGACAACTCGGGGGAGAAGGAGGCGACCCGGGCCCGGGTGGACGAGGTATGGCGCGCCATGCTCGCGCGCGGCTGAGGGACGGGTATGCTCCGCCGCCCATGAGCGAGAAGCGCAAGGAAGCCCGCGGCAAGGCCGGAACGTACTTCGTCACCGGCTTCCCGGGTTTCATCGGCAAACGGCTGGTCGAGCACATCCTCCGCGAGGAGCCCAAGGCTCACGTCTACGTCCTGGTGCAGCCCAAGCACCTCAAGGAGGCGCAGAAGGTCGCCTCCCAGCTGAGGAGCTCCGGGGGCACGCTGGAGCTGCTCACCGGCGACGTCGTGGACATGCACCTGGGCCTGTCCGGCGAGGAGTATCAGCGGCTGTGCGAGCGGGTGACGCACATCTACCATCTGGCCGCCGTCTTCTACCTGAGCGTGCCCAAGGAGACGGCCTGGCGCATCAACGTGGACGGGACGCGCAACGTGCTGGAGCTGGCACGCGACTGCGAGCACCTCCAGCGCTTCAGCCACTTCTCCTCCTGCCACGTCTCCGGTGACCGCGTGGGCGTCATCGCCGAGGACGAGCTGGACTGTGGCCAGGGCTTCCGCAACGTCTACGAGGAGACGAAGTTCCAGGCGGAGAAGCTCGTCCAGCGCGCCGCCAACACCCTCCCCGTCACCATCTTCCGCCCGTGCAGCGTGGTGGGGGACTCGCGCACGGGGGAGATCGACCGCTTCGAGGGCCCCTACTACCTGGGCATCCTCCTGGTGACGAGCCCGCTGGTGGTGCCGCTGCCCCTGCCCGGCAACGGCGTGGCCCCGCTCAACGTGGTGCCGGTGGACTTCGTGGTGCAGGCGGTGTGGGCCCTGTCGCACGACGCGCGCGCCGCCGGCCGCACCTTCCACCTGGTGGACCCCAACCCGATGAGCGCCCGCCGCGTCTACGAGCTCATCGCGGAGAAGGCCAACAAGAAGCTGCCGCGCTTCAACCTGTCGGCCCGGGCCGCGGACGTGATGATGCGCCTGCCGGTGCTGGAGAAGCTCGCCCGGCCCCAGCGCGCCGCGCTCAACTACGTCAACCACCTGGCCATCTACAACTGCCACAACACCCTGGAACTGCTGGACGGCACCGGCATCCGCTGCCCTCCCCTCTCCTCCTATCTGGACCAGCTGGTGGCCTACGTGCGCGATCAATACCGCCAGCGCCGCGAGCAGGCCTCCGAGGTGGAGGATCCGTTGGACCGGGCCCCCTCCGCCCCGGATGAAGAAACGGGCGCGGACGTTCGTCGGAGCCGCTGACCATGCGACACCCCCGCTCCCGCTTCTTCTTCCTGCCCCTGGCGGCCGTGCTCGGCACGGGCTGCCTGGTGGACTCGAATCCCAACACCCCGAAGGATCCCTGCGACCCCAACCCCTGCACACAGGGCGACAAGACCGTGTGCGTCAGCGAGGACAGCAAGGCGCGCTGCGTCTGCAAGGCAGGCACCGTCCAGCGCCCCAGCGGTGTGTGCGAGCCCATCTCCAGCATCAACTGCCCCGAGCACGCGGGCGACAGCGCGGAGCCGGATGACTGCCTCTCGCGCGCCGCCACGCTCACGACGAGCAGCGCGTCGCGGCAGCAGAGCATCGAGCCCGTCGGCGACTACGACTTCTTCCGCGTCGATGCCACCCAGCGCGGCATCTACAGCGTCACCGTGGAGCCCGGAGAGGGCTCGCTCATGCCGCGCGTGGACGTCTTCGATCCGGCGGGCCAGTGGCTCACGTCCCAGGACGGTCGGCCCAAGGCCCAGGTGGGTTTCAAGGCCCGCGCCTCGGGGCCCTACTACGTGCGCGTGAGCCACTCGCCGATGGATCCGTCCGCCGCCACCGGGCTGTACTCCCTCTCCTTCGCCTCGCTGGGCGAGGATGACCACGGCGACGCGTCCACCGAGGCCACCACCGTCTCCGCGGACGACTGGAACACCTCCTCGCCCACCAACCGCTACGGGCGCCTCGAGTACGGCCTGGACGAGGACTGGTTCGCCCTCTCCGTCACCCAGGGCGTCCTGTATCGCATCGAGTTCGACACCAGCCGCTCCGTGCCCGCGGTCGCATTCTTCACCCGCGAGGACGTGAAGAACCCGTTCCACACCTCGAAGAACACGTACGTGGAGATCCGGGCGCAGAGCACCACCACGCTCTACTTCGATCTCTACTCGCCGCAGGGCGAGGCGGGCAGCTACGCCTTCCGGGTGTTCTACTACCCCGACAGGTAGTCAGCGGATGGTGATGATGTCCTGGTCCAGCAACTGGACCAGGACACGCATCGTGTCCGGCCGGGACATGCCCGACACGGAGAAGAGCGCCTCGAAGCTGAGCTGCCCGTCGATGCGTGACAGCAGGAAGCCCGTGCGGGGATCCAGGCTGAGCTTCATCAGATCCGCCATGCGGAGCTTCAGCGTGGGCACCCGCTTCAGGTCCCCCAGCTTCGCCTCCAGCGCGGCCTGCTGCTGACGCACGCAGCACTCGCGAGCCGCCGCCAGCAGTGGATGCCCTGGAGCCATCTGCTCGACCTTGCGCAGCAACTCCATCGCGCTCGACACGTCACCCAGAGAGAGCAGTTCCTCCACGCCCTGCAGCAACGTGGCCACGGGCACCGGCGCGGGCGTCTGCGCACGAGCGGCGACCGGCACGGGCGTCACCGCACGAACGGGCGCGGGCGCTGGCGCACGCGTGGGCACCGGCGCGGGCGTTACCGCACGGACGGGGGCGGGCGCGGACGCACGCGTGGCCACGGGCGCGGGCGGAACCGGCCGGGGAGCCATGGGCTCGGGCTCGGCGAGGAAGTCCAGCACGTCGGCGGTGATGAGACGGGGCTCGGGCACCGGGGAGGCCACCTCCGCCTCGTCCAGCAGGACGACGCTCACCTCCAGCGCGTGATGGGGCGCCACGGACGCAACGGGGGGCACGGAACGGGGCGTGGCGGCGAGCGAGGCCTCGCTCTTCGCGAGCCACTCCCGGGCCCGGCGGTGGGTGGGATCATGCGACAGGGCACGCAGGAAGAGGTTCCGGGCCCCCTCGTTGTCCCCGCCGAGGTGCAGCCAGAGCCCCGCCTCCATGAGTTGGTTGGCCCGGATGACGTCGTGGCCCGGACCCGGCTGGATACCAATAGCGGTTTGGGGCGCGATCACCGGGAACCTCCAGACTGGAGCCCTTTCAAGGGAACTCAGGAAACCGATACAACCGGTGGAAATCCTAGGCTCCCCCCAGTTTCGCGTCAAACGCTAAAGGCGGATTTTTTCAGGCTAAAAGCACGACTTCGTCAATCCATGAGCCTCCCGAATTCCGGGAGTGCACTCCGGGTGACCGGGAGTGCACTCCGGAAGCGGCGAGCGCTCAGGACTTCAGGGCGCGCTCGAGGATGCGCACGCCGTGGTCCAGGTCGTCGTTGGTGACGGTGTAGGCCGGGGCGAAGCGGATGGTCTTCTCCCCCGCGGCATTGACGAGCAGGCCCAGCTCCCGGCACCGGGAGATGAAGGGCGCGGCGTCCTGGAAGAGCTCCACGCCGATCAGCAGACCCAGGCCGCGCGCCTCCTTGATGATGGAAGGCATGCGGCCCTGGAGCTCGCGCAGGCGGGTGAGGAAGTACTCGCCCTTCTGCTCCACCTCGCGGAGCATCTGGGGCTCGGTCACCTTGCGGACGACGACGTTGGCGGCGACCGCGGCGATCAGGTTGCCGCCGAAGGTGGAGCCGTGGGTGCCCGGCGTCAGGCTCTTGCCCGCCTCATCCGTGCACAGCATGGCGCCAATGGGCAGGCCGTTGCCGAGCGACTTCGCCAGGCTGATGCCGTCCGGGAGGATGCCCTCGTGCTGGTAGGCGAAGGCCTTGCCGGTGCGGCCCATGCCGGTCTGGATCTCATCCACGAGCAGCAGCAGCCCCTTCTCGTCGCACAGGGCGCGCAGGCCCTGGAGGAAGCCCTTCGGCGCCGCGCGCACGCCGCCCTCGCCCTGGATGGGCTCCACGAGGATGGCCGCGGTGTGCGGACCCACCGCCTTGCGCACGGCGTCCAGGTCCCCGTAGGGCACGTGGGTGAAGCCCGCCGGCAGCGGCTCGAAGCCCTTCTGGTACCTGGTCTGGCCGGTGGCGGTGACGGTGGCCAGCGTGCGCCCGTGGAAGGAGTTCTCGAAGGTGATGACCTCGTAGCGGTCGGCGTTGCCCCGGTCCTTCTGGACCTTGCGGGCCAGCTTGATGAGGGCCTCGTTGGCCTCCGCGCCCGAGTTGCAGAAGAAGGCGCGCTGCAGGCCCGAGGCGGCCGTGAGCCGGGAGGCCAGCTCGATCTGCGGCTCCGTGTAGAAGGCGTTGGAGACGTGCCAGAGCTTGTCGAGCTGGGCCCTCACCGCGGCCACGACCTCGGGGTGGCAGTGGCCGAGCCCACACGTGGCGATGCCGCCGAGCAGGTCCAGATACTCCCGGCCATCGGCGTCCCAGACGCGCGAGCCCAGCCCGCGCTCCAGCACGATGGGCTGTTGCTTGTAGTTCTGCAGCAGGTGGGCCTTGGCCTTGTCGATCCACTGATCGTTCTTGCCGGAAGAGGTGGAAGTGGCCTGCGCGGCGGCGTCGGTTTTGACGGTTCTCATGGAGATCTCGTGGGGCACGAAAGGGTCCCTGGGGTGGGACTAGAGAATGTAGCGCGACAGGTCCTCGTCCTGGACCACGGAGGCGAGGCGTTCGCGCACGTAGGTGGCGTCGATTCGCAGGTCCCTCGGGCCCTGCTCGCTGGCGCTGAAGGATACCTCGTCGAGCAGACGTTCCAGTACGGTGTGCAACCTTCGTGCACCGATGTTCTCCGTTCGCTCGTTGACGGACTGCGCAATGCGGGCGAGCTCGGCGATGGCATCGTCGGAAAACTCCAAGCGTACACCTTCCGTGGCCAGCAGTGCGGTATACTGACGAATCAACGAGTTGCGCGGCTCCCGGAGGATGCGGACCAGGTCCTCGCCGCTGAGGGGCTCCAGCTCCACGCGGATGGGGAAGCGGCCCTGCAGCTCGGGGATGAGGTCGCTCGGCTTGGAGACGTGGAAGGCGCCCGCGGCGATGAAGAGCATGTGGTCCGTCTTCACCTGACCGTACTTGGTGTTGACGGTGGAGCCCTCGATGATGGGGAGGATGTCGCGCTGGACGCCCTCTCGGGACACGTCCGGGCCGCCGCCCTTCCCGCCCCCCTCGCGGCTGGCGATCTTGTCGATCTCGTCGATGAAGACGATGCCGCTGGTCTCCGCGCGCACGAGCGCCTCGCGGGTGACGCGGTCGTTGTCCACCAGCCTGGCGGCCTCTTCCTGCTCCAGCAGCCGCAGGGCCTCGGGAGCGCGCATCTTGCGCCGCCGTGAGCGGCTCATGCCGGGCATGTTCTTGAAGAGATCCTGCAGGTTGATGCCGATCTCCTCCATGCCCTGCCCGGAGAAGTTGCGCATGAAGGTGGGAGAACCGCTCTCCGTGCTCTCCACCTCCACCTCCTGGTCATCGAGCGTGCCGGCGCGCAGCTGCGCCCGGAGCTTCTCGCGCTCGGTATCCCCGAGCCGGGGCGCGGCGGGAGTTGGCGGGGGCGCCATGAAGCCGATGCCACCGGAGGGACGCGCGGTGGGCCCATTGCCGGAGAGCAGCTGCGCCAGCCGGTCCTCGGCGAGCTCGATGGCCCGCTCGCGCACCCGCTCCATCTCCTCGTCGCGCACGAGCGCGATGGCGGACTCCACGAGGTCGCGCACCATGGACTCGACGTCTCGGCCCACGTAGCCGACCTCGGTGAACTTGGAGGCCTCCACCTTGACGAAGGGAGCCTGCGCGAGCTTCGCCAGGCGCCGGGCGATCTCCGTCTTCCCCACGCCGGTGGGGCCGATCATGATGATGTTCTTGGGGTGGATCTCATCGCGCAGCTCCTCGGGGACCTGCTGGCGGCGCCAGCGGTTGCGCAGGGCGATGGCCACCGCCCGCTTGGCGGCGTTCTGTCCGACGATGTAGCGGTCCAGCTCGCCGACCACCTCGCGGGGAGTGAAGGCAGGGGTCTTGCGTCCGTTGCTCACGGTGGTGCTCCCTCAGAGCTCTTCGATGGTGACGTTGGAGTTGGTGTAGATGCAGATGTCCGCGGCGATCTGCATGGCGTGGGTGGCCACTTCGCGGGCGGACAGCTGCGTGTGGGTCATGAGCGCGCGGGCGGCGGAGAGCGCGTAGGGGCCGCCACTGCCCACGGAGGCGATGCCGAAGTCGGGCTCGATGACGTCTCCCGCGCCGGAGAGGATGAAGGTCTTCTCGCGGTCGGCCACGATGAGCAGGGCCTCCAGGCGGCGCAGGAAGCGGTCGGTGCGCCAGTCCTTCCCGAGCTCGACACACGCGCGGGCGAGGTTCTTCTGGTGCTCCTTGAGACGAGCCTCGAAGCGCTCGAAGAGGGTGAAGGCGTCGGCGGTGCTGCCCGCGAAGCCGGCGAGGACGGAGCCATCACCGATGCGGCGGACCTTCTTCGCGGTGTTCTTCATGATGGTCTTGTCGAGACTGACCTGACCGTCACCCGCGATGACGACCTTCCCCTCTCGGCGGACACAGAGGATGGTGGTGCCATGGAACATGCCCGGGGGTTTAACAAGCGGGAGAGGGGGTTTCCATGATTCCCCGACCGGTTGTTCGCCCCCTCACCCTCCGCGCGGTGGCGCTGCGCGGTGCGTCGTTCAGACGGGCAGATAGCGCCGTTCATCCGCGATGGCCGCGGCGCCGAGGGCCCGCACCCGCTCGTCCCGACTGTTCGCCAGCACCTCGGAGCCAAGTCGCATCCTCGACGTCTGGCCGGGTTGCCCCGGGGGCGGCAGCCGACGATCGACGAGGGCGAGCACCCGGCTCATCAGGTTCGGCGCCAGCCCCTGCGCACGCGCCGACAGCCACGACATGAACGAGACGGCCCGCTCCGGATCCCCGTGCTCGGCGGCGTCGACGACCACGCGGGCCGTGCGCTCGGCGCGGGTCGACGTGCTCGGCGAGGTCAGACTGCGGGTGAACCACTGGAACTCCTCCTCCACGCGGCCATTGAAGTGCACATGCAACGGCGCGCCATTGCTCAAGGGCGGCGGGGTGATGGTGCTGACGTACACGCCCTCCTTGGCCAGTTCGACGGAGAGCGTCTCGGACCAGCCCGTGGCCGCGTACTTGCCGACGGCGTAGGCCGCCTGGTGCGGGGTCGGCACCTTCCCCCCAATCGAGGTGATGTTCACGATGCGTCCGAAGTGGCGTGACCGCATGTGCGGCAGGACGGCCATCGTCGGGCGGTAATGCACCCAGAAGATGTTGCGCAGCGCCGTCTCGACATCCTCCGGCGCCAGCTCGACCGCCGGCCCCACGAAGCACTGGCCGGCGTTGTTCACGAGCACGTCGATCGTCCCGAAGCGATCGAGCACCCGCGCGACGAACGCGTCCACCTGCGCGGGGTCGCTCGCGTCGCAGGCCTCCCCGAACACCTCGGCCCCCCGCTTGCGGAAGGCCTCCGTGGCCCGGGCAATCACCTCACCGTCGCGGCCACAGATGGCCAGCCGGCAGCCTCGCCGCAGGAACTCGCGCGCGATGGCGAGCCCCAGCCCACGTCCGCCTCCTGTGATCATCACCACCCGCCCGCGCAGGTTGATGCGCCGCGCTCGCCGGGCCGCGACCCCCAGGAGCAACCCGGCTCCCGCCACCAAGCCCAGCACCCCCACCCCACCCCAAGACGCTCGCCCCGCCATGCTCGCCCCCTCCCCCGACTTCGTCCTCGGCCCCTTCCGTGGGCCCCCGCGCCGACTGAGGGTAGTCAGCCCTGGTATAGCTGACCACTCTCCCCAGGGGACGTCCGCCGGACGACACCCGGCCGGACAGGGAATCGGTGAAAGACCCGCTGACACGTCGTGCCATATGGCCGGCGAGCGTGGTAGCGTCCGGCGCGTGGCCGCGTCGTACGACAAAGAAGAGAATTCGGATCCGACAGCGACTCTCTACCGGGCTGGTCCCGGCCGGGTGCGGCTGAAGCTCCTCATATTGTCTGGTGCCGAGGCCGGGCACAGTCACTCACTCGAGAACGGGGAGTACACGGTGGGCAAGGCCCCCTCGTGCGACATCGTTCTGAGTGACAAGACCATCTCGCGGCAGCACCTGAAGTTGCAGGTCCGCGACGAGGGCGTGCTGGCGATCGACCTGGAATCGCGCAACGGCTCCTTCTGCGAGGGGATGCGCTTCTCCCAGGTGGAGCTGCGCCCCGGGAACGTCATCACCCTGGGGACCACCGAGCTCAAGGTGGTGCCGGAGGACACCCGGGAGCGCACGATGCCGCTCTCGACGCGCGACCACTTCGGTGCCCTGGTGGGCTCCAGCCGCAAGATGCGCGAGGTCTTCACCCTGCTGGAGCGCATGGCGCCCGGCGGCTCGGACGTGCTCATCCAGGGAGAGACGGGCACGGGCAAGGAGCTGTGCGCCGAGGCACTCCACCAGGAGAGCCGGCGCGGCAAGGGACCGTTCGTCATCGTGGACCTTGCGGGCATCGCGCCCTCGCTCATCGAGTCGGAGCTCTTCGGCCACGTGAAGGGGGCCTTCACGGGCGCCCAGGCCGACCGCGCCGGCGCCTTCGAGCGGGCCAGCGGGGGAACCGTCTTCCTCGACGAGGTGGGCGAGCTGCCACTGGAGCTCCAGCCCCGGCTGCTGCGAGTCCTGGAGCGCCGGCAGGTGAAGCGGGTGGGCGCCAACGACTACCGCACCGTGGACATGCGGGTGGTGGCGGCGACGCACGTGGACCTGGAGGGCGCGGTCAAGGAGGGGAAGTTCCGCAGGGACCTGTTCCACCGGCTCGCGGTCCTGCGCGTCACGCTGCCGCCCCTGCGCGAGCGGCCCGAGGACATCCCCCTGCTCATCGACACGGTGCTGACCCGGATGAACCGGCCGCCCAGCGCGCTGTCGGATCAGACCCGGGCGCTGCTGGCCCAGTACCCGTGGCCGGGCAACGTGCGCGAGCTGCGCAACGTGGTGGAGCAGGTGGTGAACCTGGGCGAGGAGGCCCTCCCGGAGCTGCCCCCGCTCCCCGGAGAGGAGCCGCGCTCCGGCTCCAGCACGCTCGAGATGGAGCTTCCCTTCAAGGAAGCCAAGGAGCGGCTCATCGAGGGCTTCGAGCGCGACTACCTCAAGGGCCTGCTCGAGCGCTGCGAGGGCAACATCTCCCGGGCCTCGCGCGAGGCCGGCATCGACCGCGTCTACCTGCGCAAGCTGCTGCGCAAGCACGGGCTCGAGGACCGCGACGGCGCCTGAGCCGAATCCCCCCATTGCGATGACCCCGGCGCCTCCCGTCCGACGTGGAGGCCTCCGCCAGAGGTATGTCCATGGCTGGTGACGGCTGTCACCAGGCCGTGACGGCTGTCACCACGCCGTGACGCGGGTCTCCCGAGGAGGAGCCCATCCCGGAGTGATGACGGGAGTCACCGGACACGCCCCGCCTCGAGCTGGCCTTCCCAGTGAAATCGAAGGTTTCCACCATCAGCGACCATGACGCGGCGCGTTGGCACACAACCTGCTCTGTACGGCACACATCAGCCACCAACGGTGGCCGTATCCCACGCCGGAGCAGAAAGCCCACCGCCATGCAGATCTCCAACCGCCTCCAGAAGCCGTCCGTCGCGCCTCCGTCGTCCCCTACTGCTCAGCCGCTCGCCGAGTCCACGCCGAAGAGCCAGGCCCGCGCCGTCACGGGTTTCGAGTCCGGCTCGAGCTTCACGTCGGCCACCGCGCGCCCCGCCGTGACGCTCGCGCCGACGGCGATCTCCGCCACGGCCACCGGACCCCTGGCCCTGAACAGCCCGGAGGCCCGGAGCGCCATCCAGAAGTCGATCGACTTCCTCCAGAAGCAGTCCAGCGCTGGCCTCCGTGGCGTGGTGCCCGGCCCGAGCGCCGCCCAGGCCGTCTCGCCCCGCTCCGTGGAGAAGGACGAGCTGGGCATGACGCACGTGCGCCTGGACCGCCAGCACGAGGGCGTGAAGGTCTTCGGCGAGCAGCTCATCTCCCACCTCGACAAGGACGGCAAGGTGGCGAGCATGACGGGCGAGCTCTCCCGGATCCCCACCGGGCTGGGCAAGGAGCCGGTGAAGCTGTCGGCCAACGACGCGCTGGCCATCGCGCAAAAGGAGTTCGCCGGCAAGACGGACCAGGCCACTCCGCCATCCTCCGAGCGCGTGATCGTCCAGGACAAGCAGGGCAACTACCGCGCGGCCTACCACGTTCAGCTCACCAACACCCAGGAACTCGAGTCCAACGCCCGTCCCCGGCGGATGAACTACTTCGTCGACGCCAACAGCGGCGAGCTGCTCAAGAGCTTCGACCAGATGGGCGGCATCGAGCTGCCCAGGGCCCACGCCCACGACGCCGCGCGGGGTGCCTCCGCCAGCCCGGCCACGCCCACCACGCCGACCCCTCCCGCCACGGGCAAGACGGATGACACCTCGCTCTACAGCGGCAAGGTGGACCTCTCCACCACGAAGAACGCCCATGGCACCTACTCCCTGGAGGACAAGACCCGCGGCAAGGGCGTGGTGACGTACGACGCGAAGAACAAGGCGACGGCCAGCGGCCAGACAGCCATCACGGACAAGAACGACGTGTGGGGCGAGGCCTCGGACGACTCGCGCACCAGGGCCGCGGTGGACGCGCACTACGGCGCCCAGACGACGTATGACTTCCTGAAGGAAGTGCTCGGACGCGACTCGTTGGACGACAAGGGCGAGAAGCTCGTCTCCTACGTGCACGTCGACAAGAACTTCGTGAACGCCTACTGGGACGGCACGAAGATGAACTACGGCGATGGTGACGGCAAGGACGCCGGCCCGCTCACCACCCTGGACATCGCCGGGCACGAGATCGGCCACGGCCTCACCGAGCGCACCGCGGGCCTCATCTACGACGGCGAGTCCGGCGGCCTCAACGAGGCGATGAGCGACGTCATCGGCACGGGCGTGGAGTGGTTCGCCTCCCAGAAGAACCAGGCCGTCCAGTTCGACTGGAAGGTGGGCGAGGACGCGTGGACGCCGGCCAATGGCACCGGCGACGCACTGCGCTACATGGATGACCCGACGAAGGACGGGTACTCCATCGACAACTACAAGGACTACCCGAAGCAGACGGAGGTGCACGGCTCCAGCGGCATCGCCAACAACGCCTTCTATCTGCTCGCCAACGGTGGCACCAACCGCACCTCGGGCCAGAAGGTGGACGACGGCATCGGCATGGAGAAGGGGCTGAAGGTCTACTACCGCGCCCTCGCCCACTACATGACGCCTACCACCACCTTCGCCCAGGCCCGCCAGGCCACCCTCAACGCCGCCACGGACCTCTACGGCGCCAACTCGGCCGAGGTGAAGAAGGTGAAGGAGAGCTGGAGCGCGGTGGGCGTGAATTGACCCGATCGCGCTCCCGCTTACCTCCTTATTCCGGATTAAGCATGGATGACGTGACCGTCCTGGGTTGAACAAGGTCATCCACGCATTACCCGCAGGAGACAAACATGAACCGACACAATCTCACTTCAGGTCTGCTGGCCGTGTGCGGACTCGCGGCCCTTCACGGATGTGCAATGGATGTCACGGAGCTCGAGGACGCCGCACTCGGGACCCATGAGCAGGCGGAGCTGGCCTACAACCCCGGGTCGGGTTGGAACCTCGTGTGGTCGGACGAGTTCGACGGGACGAGCCTCAATGGCAACAACTGGAACGTCCTGACGAGCAACTGGGACCCGGTCACCAACAACTGCAACTTCGGCACGGGCGAGCTGGAGTATCCCCGGGCCCAGAACGTCACCGTGGGCGGCGGCAAGCTCATCCTCACCGCCGAGCGCACGAGCGACAACCCGATGGATCCACGGTGCACCGGCTACGGCCCGCGCTCGTTCTACTCCGGCCGCATCCATACCAAGGGCAAGGTGGAGAAGAAGTACGGGAAGATCGCCGCCAGCATCAAGGTTCCGTCTGGCTATGGCATGTGGCCGGCGTTCTGGACGCTGGGCGCCAACATCTCCAGCACCCCGTGGCCCGGCTGCGGAGAGATCGACATCCTCGAGTGGCACTCCAATGACCCCACCTGGATGAAGTCCGCCACCCACTGGCACAACGGCGGACAGGCGGACTGGGGCACCGGCGCCAGCGGCGGCTACAACCTCGCCGACTCCTTCCACGTCTACGAGGTCGAGTGGACCGCCACCAGCATGGTGTTCCGGCTGGACGGCAACATCGTCGCCAACAACACGTACTACCACAACGAGACCGAGTTCCAGCAGCCCCACTACATCATCCTGAACCTGGCGCTCGGCGGGAACTGGTACGGCAACCCGAGCCCCGCCAGCATCGCCCTGCCCGCGGGCACGAAGAAGACGATGGAGGTCGAGTGGGTGCGCTGGTACCAGCAGGGAACCACGCCGCCGCCGATCAACTCGCTCACCAACCCGGGCTTCGAGTCGGGGATGACCGGCTGGTCCACCTGGAGCCCCAACGGCACCGACGCCGCGGACTTCTCCGAGACGCACAACGGCGGCCACTCCGGCTCCTACCACCTGACGCACTGGACCAACGGCACGCCGTTCGAGGTGTGGACGTACCAGACGCGCACCGGGCTGGCCACGGGCAACTACAAGGTCCGCGCGTGGGTGCGCAAGGGCGGAGGCTTCGACCTCGCGCGCCTCCAGGCGAAGACGTGCGGCAGCTGCTCGCCCGTCTTCACGGACCTGGGCACGTACGGCAACTGGACCCTGGTGGAGACGCCCGCCATCTACGTCTCCGGGGGTTACCTCGAGCTGGGCTTCCACACCCGCCTCAGCTCGGGCAACCCGGCCAACTACATCCACATGGATGACGTGGAGCTGATCCGGCTGTAACGGGCCTCCACCCTCCCCGGGCCAGACGGCTTCACGGCGAGAAGCGGTAGATCTCGTACGCACCGCGCTCGGCGGGCGGCAGGTGGATCTGCGAGGTGGTGACGTAGATGTCACCTCGCGGCCCCTCCGCGAAGCTGTCCGGCCAGAGGAGGCGGGGATCCTTGATCACCTGCTCGTAGGCACCACCGGGGACGTAGCGGTAGATGGCGCCATCCTCCAGGCCTCCGAGCCAGAGGCGGCCCTTGCCATCGAAGAGGATTCCATCCGTGGCCACGATGGTCGCCACGCGCTCGATCTTCTTGGCGAGGGCCGCGTCATCCTGTTGGGGATCTCGCAGGGCCTCGGTGGGGATACGCCACAGAGAGTGAGCCGAGAGCGCGCTCCAGTAGAGCGTGTCGCGGTCCGGGCTGAGTGCGATGCCATCCGACTGGACCGGCTTCTCCCGGGTCCGGCCCATGACCACCATGCGCTCGAACTCGGCGTGGGTGGAGGGATGATCGCGCAGCACCTTGCGCGAGCTTCCGCTCTTCAGATCGAGCACCACCAGCCCTCCGGCCTGGGAGTCGGTGAGGTAGGCGACCTCGCGCTCCGTGTCGATCCGGACGTCGTTGAGGTAGCTGTTACCGGAGGACACCTCGGGCGGGAAGGTAAAGGCGCGCTCGCGCCGTCCGCTCGCGATGTCGAACTGGTAGAGCGTGGGCTGCGTGATCACCCCCTTGAACCAGGGGTTGCCCGTATCGAGGATCCACAGCCGGTCCTTGTCGTCGATCACCACGCTCTGCACGGCGACGAAGTGGCCCTCTCCGGACATTCCCGGCTTCCACTCGTTCCAGGTGGCATCCGGCCAGGGGATGGTGGCGCCGTCCTTCACCTCGGCCACGGAGACGGGCACGTCCTCGGACCAGCGGGGGAAGTTGACGAAGATCCGCCCCGCCTTCGAGACGGCGATTCCCGTCCACTGCCGCGGCGAGCTGGCCACGAGCTCGAGGGCGGGCGCCTTGGCTCCCGGCGTCGGGGCGGAAGCATCGGGGCGGTTGGATGTCTGGACACAGGCCGCCGTCACCAGCGCGGCGGCAGCCAGGAGGATTCTGCGCATTGAGAGACTCCTTGCTCGAGGTTGCGCCCCTAGATGCGGGAGGAGCATCCGCTTCGCCACCCTTTGTGACCCGCGCCACCGTCGCGCCACTTTCTCACAGGCCGATAGCGCATCCCTTCTATGCTCCCCGTCCTCATCTCGATTCGTCAGGAGGTACGGAAAGTGAAAACGATAACGACCGCCGACATCCACCAGGTGCTGCAGGCGCTCTGCCCGTCCACCGAGGTCCTGGCGATCCATCCGGGACCGCGCAGTTACAGCAACCAACTCTGGCGTGCCGAGACCGATGAAGGGGAGCTGCTCGTACGGGTTCCCGGGCGCACGTCGGATCCAGAGGTGCTCAGGGCCACCCTCGTGGCGAGTCGGCTCGCGAACGAGGCCGGAGTGCCTGCGCCGAGGTTCCGCGCGTTCGCCCCCACCACCTCGCTCGGGCGCCCTGTCGTGGTCCAGGAGTACGCACCCGGGACACGGCTAGCGGACGGTCCGCTCGATCCGACAAAACAGGAGACGCTCGGCCGAACCCTCGGCGAGTGGGTCGGGCGGCTGCACACCATTCGCCGGGCGAAGTTCGGCTCCGTGCTGAACCCCTCCGATGACCGTCCCTGGGGCGATGTGGTTCTCAGCCGGGTCGATGCGATGCTCTCCACCCTTCCCAGGGAGTCCCTCCCCTCGGACAGTGACCAGATAAGGTCGGCGTTTGCCCGGCTCGCCGAACTGGCTCCAGGGGATGGCGCCGCGTTGACCCACGGCGACCTCTACCTCGACAACATCCTGCTGCGCGACGGCAGACCCTCCTGTCTGCTTGATTTCGAGCACGCCTCGTTCACGGACAGGTTCGCTGATTTCGGGAAGCTTCGTGAGCTGGTGTTCGAGCGCCATCCTGAAATCGAGAGACCTTTCTTCGACGCGTACAGCGCGATACATCCGAAGCACGAAAGCGACGAGGTCCGGATGCGGCTGGGTCTCGGCCTGTACGCCCTGTCGCAGTTGCATTACTTCCACACCTGGCAGCCGGACCTGGTCGGCTTCTACAACAATCGTCTGGGCGAGTGGCTGCGGCTGTCATCGAATGTTCGCAACTCCCCGGCATGAAGCGCACGATGGGGACCCACGTTGAAATGATTCCCGAGGAGCTCGCGCAATGAACATCACGCTCTCACCCCAGGACTATGCCACCGCCTTTCATCTGCTCGCCAAGACAGCCAGACACCACGAGAACATCGGGCAGTGGGTCGAGCGGAATCTCCTCTCCCGCATGCCCGAGCGCCCGTCGCTGCTCGATGTGGGCGCGGGACCGGGCACGGTCGCCCAGCGGCTCGCGCCGCACTTCGGTTCGCTCACCCTGCTCGAGCCCAATCGCAACCAACTCAGCGCCTTCGAGCACCCGGGGGCCCGGCTCTTTCACACGGACCTGGCGGGTTACCAGTCGTCCGAGCAGTATGATCTCGTCCTCTGCTCTCACGTCCTGTACCACGTGCCCCTCGCCGACTGGGGTCGGTTCGTCGACCAGCTGCTCGCGCGCGTACGCCCGGGAGGCTACTGCCTGATTGTCCTCGGTGCCGCCCGCGGACAGAGCTACGAGCTGCATCGCGATTTCACACAGACGGTGATCAGCAGCGAGCAACTCCATGCCGTCCTGAAGGGGAAGCAACTCTCCTACGAAGTCGCCGAGACCCTGAACGGGTTCTCCGCGACCTCCTTCGAGGAGATGTACACGCTCTGCCGCTTCTTCGTGTTCGAGGACTGTTACACGCCGGAGCAGCTCGCCGCATTGAGCGAGGACGAAAAGCGCGCTCTCGATGCCAGGATTCGCGAGCACGCCGAACGCTACCGGGAGCCGGACGGGGTGTACCGCCTGACGCAGGATGAGGATCTGATCCTCATCCCCAAGCCCTAGGCTTCAGCGGACCGAGTCCTCCTACAGCAGCTTGTCGGGGGTGATCGGCAGATTCCGGACGCGTCTTCCCGTCGCGTGGAAGATGGCGTTGGCAATCGCGGCCGCCACGCCAACGATGCCGATTTCCCCCAGCCCCTTGGCACCGAGCGGGTTGACGATCGAATCGTCCTCCTCGACGAAGATGACGTCGATGTCCTGCACATCGGCGCTCACGGGGACGTGGTACTCGGCCAGGTTGTGATTCATGAACCGGCCGAGCTTCTGATCCATGGCCGACTCCTCTTCCAGCGCCATGCCGATTCCCCAGACGACCCCACCGAGGATCTGGCTTCGAGCCGTCTTCGGGTTCAAGACCCGGCCCCCCGCGATGGCGCTGACGACGCGCGTGACCTTCACGGTGCCGAGGTCCTCGTCGACCTTCACCTCCGCGAACACCGCCGAGTGTGTGCACCGGGTGAACTTCGATTGCCTGGGCATGTCGGGCACGGCCAACGTCTCCTCCTCGATGCTGAGGACCTCGCCGTGCCGCATGGCCTCGGTGATCGACACCGCCCGCGACGGCTCCCCGGTCAGCCGGATGTGCCCCTCGACGAACGACACCTCGTCCAGGCTCGCCTTCGCGAGCGGCGAGCCACGCACCTTCCGGGCGAGCTGGAACAACCGCTCGCGCACCTTCTCGCAAGCCGCCTTCACCGCGGAGCCGACGGACGACACGGTCCACGAACCGCCTTCGACGGGTGATCTGGGCAGTGAGGAATCACCGAGCTTGAACGTCACATCCCCTACCGGCAGGCCGAGCGTATCCGCGGCGATCTGGGTCATGACGGTATAGGTCCCGGTCCCGATGTCGGCGGTGGCACTGCTGACGGTGAGCTTGCCGTCGATGCTCAAAACGGCCTTCGCGCTGGCCTGCTGCTGCATCGCTTCCCAGATGCCGGTGGCCAGGCCCCAGCCAATGAGTTGCTTGCCATCGCGCATCGAGCGCGGGGCATGAGTGCGCCTGGCCCATCCGAACCGCTCGGCGCCCTGCCGATAGCAGGCACGCAACTCCTTGCTCGAGAAGGGCTTGTCCTGGTTCTGATCCCGCTCGGCGTAGTTCTTCAGCCGCAACTCGAGTGGATCGATCCCCACCTTGTAGGCCAGCTCGTCCATCGCGCATTCCAGCGCGTAGACGCCCAGGGCCGCGCCCGGCGCGCGCATGTCGATGGGCGTATAGGTGTCCAGTTGAACGAGCTTGTAATCGAGCCGCACGTTGTCGCACTGGTAGAGCAGGCCCGACCAGTTGACGACGATCTCGATGTAATCCTCGAAGCGCGAGGTCTCGGAGAGGGCCTCGTGGACGAGGGCCTCGAGCGTTCCATCGGACGACGCGCCGAGCGCCACCCGCTGCACTGTCGTGGGGCGGTGGCCGAAGGTGAACATCTGCTGGCGCGTCAGCGGCACCCGGATCGAGCGCTTCAGCTCGCGCGCCGCCATCACCGCCAGGAACAGTTGATATTGCGGACGCAAGCCCGAGCCGAAGGCGCCGCCGACGAAGGGAGAGCGCACGCGCACCTCTTCCGGCGAGAGGTGGAACACCTTCGAGATGTACTGCTGGCAGTTCTGCACGCCCTGGGTCTTGTCGTAGACGGTGAGCGTGCCGTCGGTCTCGTAGATGACCGTGGTGGCGTGCATCTCCATGGGGTTGTGGTGCTCGACGGGCGACGAATACTCCGCATCGACCCGCGCGGCGGCCCTGGCGAGGACCTTGTCGGCATGGCCCCTCGGCTTCGGTGGCGGTTCGTACCCGCCTTTTCCCTCGCGCGGCTCGTAGGCCTTCTCACGACGGGCTCGCAGGTCCGTGTCGGGCGAATGGGATTCATACTCGACCCGGACGAGCGACGCGGCGTAGCGGGCGCCCTCGAGCGTCTCGGCGACGACCAGCGCGATGGGCTGCCCGCTGTAGACGATCTTGTCGTCGTAGAGCGGCCGGAAGGGCGAGCCGGAGGGTGCGTCCTCGTCACGGTAGCTGCGGTCGAACCAGGCGAGCCGTGGCCGGTTCTCGTGCGTGAAGATGTGGAGCACGCCAGGGTGCGAGAGGGCCTCACGCGTGTCGATCTTCTTGATCCGCCCCTTGGCGATCGCGCCCGACACGACGGAGCCGTAGAGGAGACCGGGGACGTTGAACTCCGCGGCGTACTTCGCCTCGCCCGTCACCTTGAGGCGGCCGTCGACGCGGTTGATGGGCTTTCCGAGCAGGGTCGATGTCGTCGTCATGAGGGCTGCTCCATCCCGGCGGCCTGTTCCAGGGCGCGAACCACGGCCCGCTTCGCCATTTCGATCTTGAAGGTGTTGTGACCAAAGCCCTTCGCGTCACGGACGATCGCCTCCGCCACCGAGCGGAAGTTCTCCACGGTGGCGGGCCTGTCGCTCAGCAGTGCTTCGGCCTGTGTATCGCGCCACGGCATGTGGGCCACGCCGCCGAGCGCGAGCCGGGCCTCCCGGATGTGGCCTCCGTCCATGTCGAGCGCGGCGGCAACCGATACGAGCGCGAAGGCATAGGACTGACGGTCCCGGATCTTCAGGTAGGTGTAGTGCCTGGCGAAGCCCTTCGCGGGCAGTTCCACCGCGGTGATGATCTCATCGGGCCGCAGGTTCGTATCGAACTCTGGAGTATCTCCGGGCAGGCGGTGGAACTCCGCGATGGGGATGGTGCGCTCGCCCTGGGGCCCGGTGACCCGGATGACCGCCGTGAGCGCCGCGAGCGCCACACACATGTCCGACGGATGGGTGGCGATGCACTTGTCGCTCGTGCCGAGGATCGCATGGTTGCGATTGAAGCCGCCGATCGCGCCACAACCCGAGCCGGGTTCTCGTTTGTTGCAGGGGGTGGCCGTGTCGTAGAAGTAATAACAGCGCGTGCGCTGGAGCAGGTTGCCGCCCGTGGTCGCCATGTTGCGCAGCTGTGCGGAAGCGCCGGCCAGGATCGCCTTCGAGAGCAAGGGGTAGCACTGTTCGACCCGTTCGTCGTAGGCGACGTCCGCATTCGTGACGAGCGCGCCGATTCGCAGGCCGCCGTCCCCGGACTCCTCGATCTTGCCCAGGGGCAGACGCGTGATGTCGATCAGGTGGCTCGGGCGTGAGACGTTCTCCTTCATCAGGTCGAGGATGTTGGTGCCACCCGCGATGAACCGGGCCCTGTCATTCCTGGCGATCGCGCTCACGGCGCCCGCGACGTTCTCGGCCCGCTCGAAAGAAAAGGGATTCATTGCTCGGCGCCCCCTTCACGCTCCCGCCTCACCTTCTCGATGGCCGTGAGGATGTTGGGGTAGGCGCCACAACGGCAGAGGTTGCCGCTCATCGACTCGCGGATGTCATCCAGCGTCTTCGCCTTGCCCTCATTGAGCAACCCGAGGGCGGAGCAGAGCTGGCCGGGAGTGCAGTAGCCACACTGGAAGGCGTCGTGTTCGATGAAGGCCTCCTGGAGCGGGTGGAGCGTCTCACCCGCGGCGAGCCCTTCGACGGTCATCACCTCCGCGCCATCCTTCATGACGGCCAACGTCAGACATGAATTGATACGCTTGCCGTTGACGAGGACGGTACAGGCCCCGCACTGGCCGTGGTCGCAGCCCTTCTTCGTGCCAGTCAGGTCGAGGGACTCGCGCAGCAGGTCGAGCAGGGTCGTCCAGGGCGCGACTTCCATCCGTTTCTCCACACCGTTGACCTTGAGGGAGACCTGATGGGTCGAGGGCAGCTCCGCCGGAGACGCGCGATCGGTCAGGTCCTTGGCTGAAGTACTCATGTGAACACCTTCGTGGTTTGACGCCCGGGAACGCCAATCTCCATCGGCGCGAGCACGACGGCTGACCAAAGATCGTCACGGTATCGAGTAGTCGATACCTGGCCCGCCGACGGGCGCTCGCATGTGGAATAGAAGAAAGGAAGCCACGGACCTGTCCGACAGTCGGACAAGTCGGCGAAGATCGAGCCCGGAGGGTCTCCCGCGAGTGACGCGTCAGGAGCCCCGAAGAGACCTTCTCCGACTGGCGTGGGCATGCCCCTGAAGCAACGAAGGACAGCAGGCCAGCAACCAGGAGGCGCGGAGGGCAACCCCGAGTAGGCCGGAGGTGAATACCTTCGAGGTATGAGCACCTCGAAGCGGATGATACAGGGGCCGGCTGGCCGTCTGGCCGTCACCACGACGGGCGAGGGAGGGCTCCCCGTCCTCTTCGTGCACGGCAACAGCGGAAACCGGACGCAGTGGGCGGCGCAGCAAGCGCATCTGGCACAACGCAGTGTGTCCTTCGACCTGCGGGGCATGGGCGAGTCGGACCCGGATCCCGCGGGCCGCTATGGCTTCCGGGACTTCACGGAGGACGTGAGCGCCGTGGCGGACGCGCTGGGTCTGGATCGCTTCGTCCTGGTGGGGCACAGCTTCGGCTGCACGGTGGTGGGCGAGTACGCGGCGCGCCATCCCGGGCGGGTGGCGGGATTGGTGCTCGGAGATCCGGGAGGAAGCCTGAGGGACCTGCCGCCCGAGGCGCTCGACACCCTCCGCGAGAGCTTCCAACCGGAGAAGTACGAGGAGGCACGCCTGGTGTGGTTCGAGCCGATGCTGCTCGGGGCGAAGCCAGGGACGCGTGAAGCGGTCCTCGATTCGCTGCGCGCGACCCCGCGCGAGGTGGTGGCCACCGCGACGTGGAGCCTGCTCGACTACGAGCCGGAGGAGCAGCTCTCACGCTACCCGGGCCCGTGTCTGGCCATCTCGGCGGAGACGACGCTCGTCCAGCTCGGAACGAAGGCCTTGCACCTGCGAGTGCCGGGCATGCGGGTGGAAGTGCTCCCGGCGGTGAGCCACTGGCTGATGATGGACGCCCCCGAGACCTTCAACGCCTTGCTGGACGCGTTCCTGGCCGAGGTGGAGGCCCAGGTGGACCTGGAGGATTCGCTGCCTCCAGGCCCCACGGATGCGAGCGGCAGGCTTGATTCAAAGTCCCACGGGAGAGGTCATCCCACCCGGGCCTACGGCTGAAGTATAGTCCCGCCTACAGGCGCCCACCGGAGGCGAGCAGCCGCGGGCAGATCGCGAGGGGGAGCGCCAGCACAGAGCCGGAGACGGGCCGGACAGGTCCGGGGAGAAGAAGGATGAGTGGGAAGAAAAACCGGGGCGGGAGGACTGGCGGGCCATCCACACCCCAAGCGGGAAACGGGAAGGGGAAGAAGGACGAGCAGGAAACCCCTCCCGCGTGCAGAGGATGATGGCGAGCCTGGGGCTGACATTCAAGGAGGTAAAGGACCCCGGGCCCGCCGGGGACAGAGGCACCCGCTGGCGGCGATGTTGATGCTGCTGGTGCAGGCGCTGGCGGTGGGGCGGCGGGTGTTGAGGCATGCCGAGGCGCTGGGGAGGACATGCTGCGCGAAGGCACGGCGCCCGAGGGGCTGAAGCGGCCGGTGTCCGACACGACGTTGGATAGGCTGCTGGGGAAGTTGGAGCCAGAGGGGTTGGAGCAGGAGGTGCACCAGATGGTGCACCGAGGCCTGGAAGTGGGGCTGATACGCCATGAGCTCTTCGCCCGGGGCGTCGTCAGCATTGACGGGAAGGCAGGGAGAGCACGCCGGGGCAGCCGCCGTGCGAGCCGAGCCACACGACGAAGGATGAGCAGGGGCGGGAGTACTGGTACCCGTACGCGCTGCGCGCCAGTCTCACCAGCAGCGCGGCCCAGCCGGTGCTCGACCAGAAGTTGCTGGAAGGCAAGCAGGGAGAGGCGACGGCGTTCCCGGAGTTGTTCAAACGGGTGGTGGAGAAGTTCGGGCGGCATTTCGAGTACGTGACAGTGGACGCGGGAATGACGAGCGCGGCCAATGCGCGGGTGGTGAGGGAGGCGGGCAAGCACTACCTGATGGCGCTCAAGGAGAACTTCCACCGGCTACATGACAAGGCGTGGGTGGCGCTGGCGGTGGCGCCAGTGAAGGTGCGCACGCGCGAGCGGACGAGCGGGGAGTGGGTGGAGAGGGAGTTGAGGGTGGTGGACAAGCCGCCAGAGGAGGACTTTCCCGGCGCCCAGCAATGGGTATGGGTGAGGCAGACGCGAACCAGAGACGGCGAGCTGCCGAAGGTGGAGACGCGGCTGTTCCTCACCTCCATTCCCACAGGGCAACTGTCCCCGGAGCGGATGCTGACGCTGGTACGCCGGCACTGGGGGATTGAGAACGGGCCCAACTGGACAGCGGACGTGGTGCTGGAGGAGGACAGCGCCTCGCCCAGCCTGCGAGGCAATGCACCCCTGGTGCTCAGCTGGCTGCGTTTGCTGGCCTACAACCTGCTGGCCCTGGTGCGCACGCACCTGCCGACTCGCGACAAACGGCCCCAAAGCTTCGCACGCACCATGGAGGTGCTCTACCAGGGCCTGTTGGGTCTGGCCGTGCTGCCCGAGAGTCTGGCCACACTTGCCTGAGCGCCCGCCAGCTGCTCCCGCTCCGGCCTTCCCGCGCCTCTTCTCCCCTGGCTGTTCGGCCTGTGTACCTTCACTCCTGTCCTTCCACGGCGCCCCTCTTTCAGGCGCCGTCCGGAGGGATGCTCCCTCTTTGCCTGTGAATGTCTGGACTTGCTCTCCGCCTCTTCAAAACCTCTCCTATGGACTTTGGATCAATCCTGGGATGCGAGCGGGGCCCTGACCTAGAGCCGAGGGCCCCGCCGGAATTCAACGTCTACATCTGCTCGAGCCGGAATTGCTGGCAGTCGTTGTTGGACCAGGTCCACTGCTGGATGTTGCCGCCGTCGACGTTGCCGGTGCCGTAGCAATCGGCCGCGTCGATCACCTTCCCGCTGTGGCGCGCCTCGAACCTGTACCAGCCACTCCCCAGGGAGACGGACTTGAACTGCTGGTTGGTGGCGCCGGTGGAGGTCCACTGATGGAGGTTGGCGCCGTCGGAGGCGCTCGGACCGGCGACGTCGAGCACCTTGCCGCTATAGCGAGAGACGATCCGGTAGTACCCGTTGTCGGTCGCCTGGAGTGCCCATTGCTGGCTGGAGCCGGTGTGGCAGCTCCACTGGTGGATGTTGGCGCCGTCGGCGGTGCTCGGACCGGCGACATCCAGGCACCGGCCAGTCGCCTTGTTGATGATGCGATACCAGGTGCCTCCGCCGGAGCTCCCGCCCCACTTGAACGAGGCCACCGACCGCGGTGGGAGCGTGTAATCGAAGGACTGGCCGGCCCAACGCACCTTGAAGGTCAGGGAGCTGCCGTCATTGGAGTTCAGCGCGATCAGCGCCAGCGAACCATCCGGGTTCTTGAAGGCGACGGTCTGGATGCCGCCGTCGGCCTGGGTCGTCGAGTCGATGCGAACCGCGCCGGTCCGCACCACCTTCGCCAGATGCGCCCAGGCGTAGTAGTCCTCGTTCTTGGTGTAGGTGCCCGTGCTGTTGTTCACGGTGAGCATGCCACGGCAGTTGTCGCAGCCGCCCACTCTCGGGCCATGGTTCGGATCGAGCGCGATGTTCCAGTACAGCGAGCTCCGGGCCCAGTTCCGCAGTGGCCCAAGGATGTTGTTCTGGAGCTCCCACTCCAGGTTCCCGGCCTGGCTCGTCGCCCAGCCGCCGCCGGAGCACTCGGTGAAGTGGATCTCCTTGTCCGGGTAGGCGTTGTGGAAGGTGGTCTGGACGCTGTAGCTGCCTTCGGGGCTCTCGTAGCAGTGATAGGCCACGCCAGCCACCGCCGAGCGGGCCTGGCTGTTGTTGTGGCTCATCACCTCATGGGGGAAGCCGGCGGGGCCGCCATTGTCGTACCAGTTGTGATCCCAGCCGATGATCTTGACCGAACCGAACCCGGCGTTGTTCAGCGCGGGCCGGAGGTTCTGGGCCGCGAAGTTCGACTGATCACTCGCCTCCATCTGCATCGTCGGGTAGGTGCCGTTGGCGTTGTGCGGCTCGTTCTGCATGCTGACGGCATGGATGGGCACGCCGTAGCTGTTGTAGGCCTGGAGGAAGCGCACGAAATAATTGGCATACGTGCCGTAGAGATCGTTGCGCAGGTACCCGCCCCCATTCAGGGAGTTGTTGAACTTCATCCACGCCGGAGCGCTCCACGGCAGCGCCATGATCTTGAGCTCGGGGTTGATCTGCCGCGCCTGCTGCAGGAGCGGGATGATGTAGGCCGTGTCGTGGCCCACCGAGAAGTCATTCAGATCGCAGCAGGTATCGTCGTAGGTGTAGCTGTTCCTGGAGAAGTCGGACGCGCCCATGGGCAGCCGGACCATGTTGTACCCGGCGCCGCCGCCAATGCTGAACAGGTCGTTCATGATCGCGTTGCGCTGGGGCGAGTTGTAGATCAGCCACGCGGAGGAGTCCGTGAGCGCGCCGCCGAAGCCATCGATGGTCTGGTAGGTGGCCGCTTCGTTGATGGTGATCGCCGTGGACGTGCCGCTCTCCGGCCCGAAGGTCCTGGACGGCTCGGCGCTGAGCCTCTTGGAGAGGGAGTTGCCCGAAGTGGTCGTCAGCCAGACCTGGACGGATTCGCCGGCGGCCATCGCGCTCGCGGGGGGAAGCGCGCAGACCAGCACCACGGCCGCGAGATGGCTCTTCTTGCTCCGGCTTCTGGATGAACCCATGTGCATGCGATTTCCTGCTTGTTGTTGGGGGGGTACAGGGTTGGAAAACAGACCGCGCCCGGTCACCGGAGGATGACCAGGCGCGGGGACGACAAGGTGGAACGACCGTGAGGAATCAGCCCGCCGGGCAGAACGTCACGTTGAGCTGCTGCCCACCCGTGCACGTGTAGAAGCCGGCCTGGTTCGCGGCCATCGGGTAGTCGTCATAGGAGAACCCGTACACGGCGCCGCACTGTTCGTGGACCCACTTGGCATACCCGTTATACGGCTTCCCGGTGTTGTAGTACTGCGCCACGTTGGTGCTGTCGGGCGCGTCCAGCATTCCGCGGTTCAGCGCGGCGCACCACTTCGCGCTCTGGTCGAAGAACGGCGGAGAGCACGCGTAGACCTGCGGCGTCTTCGCCGTCCCCGGCGTGCAGACCCCAGGGTACTTGCTGGCGCAGCGGGCGATCTCGCTGTCCAGACGCGTACAGATGGACGCACGGCGCGGGTCGCTCGCGTACTCGCCATCGAGGCAGAAGGAGCGCGGGGCGAGGCAGATGGTTCCGCCACCCATGGAGTAGCGCAGGCCGTCCGGACACTGGTTGGCGATGGCCGTCTGAATGGCGCTCGCGGATTTGTTGCACTGCACCTGGACACAGCTGGAGCCGGTGCCCACGCCGGAGATCTGCATGGGCAGACCCACGTGGTCCACGTACGTGAGGTTGTAGTGGAGGAGCTGCGAGCCACCATTGGGCTTCTCGAGCGTGAACTCGGCCTTCTCCAGCTCGCGGGGCGAGGCCGGCGTTGGCAGGGTCCTGTATGCGCTCACACGGCCGCTGGGATAGTTCTCCGGCGTCGCGTAGGTGTAGCTCTGCCCCGTCCCGAGAGCGCGGTAGATGGGATTGCCCGCCGCGTCCTTCTCGAGCGGAATGCTATACACGCCCGTCAACGTGACGTGGAGCGGGTACGGGCACTTGTTGGTCACCTTGACCGGAATGGTGCCCGTGGGCGTCGTCGGGGGCGGCTGGGTGGTGCCGCCGGTGTCGTGCAGCTCGAACCAGTCGAGCTTGAACAGCCAGTCTCCCCCCGTCGCGACGCCCTTGAGGTACAGCGAGCGGGTGCCGGAGAGCTCGGTGATGTTGACGGTCCGGGTGATGAAGCTGTTCCAGTCACTCCCGGTGGCGGCGGTGAGGTCCACCGTCCCGACCTTCGTGCCAGAGCCCACGGCGTCCGCCCATATCTCCGCCCGGCCTCCTCCATACGGCGCCGCGATGCGGAACTGGATCTGATCCGCGCCGTTGAAGTTCACCGACGGGTAGTGGATCTGCTCGTTGACCTGGAAGCCCGCGACCGACTGCCCTTCGCCGCCGCCCTCGTTGAACACCCCCGTCGTGCCGCTGGAGGACCAGTTCTCCGCCTGGTACCGGCTCCCCACGATGACCGACTGCGTGGTCTCATGCGGAGCATCGTCTCCACCGGCCTCGGGTCTGCCGCCGCAGGCCACGCCCGTGGCGATCATCAACCCCGCGACGCCCACCCCCCTCGCGGACCTCCAACCCATCCGGGCGAAACTCCTGCTCCGTCTCTCAGTGTTTGGCATGTCGATACTCCTCTGCGCTACGCCACCAACGGCGCTCTACACAGAGCCCCGTAATGGGTAAAACGGGTTAATACCGACAATTCTCCTTTACTGAAAAACCAATATCAGTTCGAATATTTTCTTATGGACATGAATAGAAAGGGCCGGGAAGCGCTCTCGCCTCCCGGCCCCGGTTCATCCCGAGATTCTCGATACCCTCACCCCGTCCCTCTCCCAGGGGGAGAGGGGAAGGTGCGCGGTGTCAGGGCGCTCAGGCCCTTGGATGCGCCGCGTCGTAGACGGCCTGGAGCTGCTCCCAGCTCACGTGCGTGTACCGCTGCGTGGTGGAGAGGCTCGCGTGGCCCAGCAGTTCCTGGATGCTGCGGATGTCCGCCCCACCCCCGAGCAGGTGCGTGGCGAACGAGTGGCGCAGCGCATGCGGGCTCACCTTGCGCTGCAGCGCGCACTGCACCACGTACGTGTCCAGGTGCCTCGCGATGCTCCGCGGTGTCAGCCGGCCTCCCCGGTAGTTGAGGAACACCGCCTCCTCGTCCTGTCCGGGGCGAGGCACCGCGAGCAGCTCGCCGCGGCGCGCCAGGTAGGCCTCCAGCGCGCGGATGGACTGCGCGTTCACCGGGCACAGGCGCTCCTTGCTGCCCTTGCCCATCACCCGGATAATGCGGCCACTCCGGTCCACGTCCAGCAGGTTCAGCCCGCACAGCTCGCTGATGCGCAGGCCTCCGCCATAGAGGATTTCCAGAATCGCCTTGTCCCGCAGGCCCAGCACCGTCTTCTGCGACGGCATCTCGAGGATGGCGAACAGCTCGTCCACGGGCAGCACCTTGGGCAGGCTCTTGGGCAGCTTGGGGCTCTTCACCAGCTTCGCCGGGCTGCCCGGCAGCAGCTTCTGCCTCACCAGGTACTTGTAGAAGCTCTTGATGCTCGCGAGCCGCCGCGAGCGGCTGGACGCCGCATGGTCCACCGCCAGCGTCCCCATGTAGCCGCGGATGGCCGCGTGCGAGGCCGACAGCAGTGACAGCTTCATGCGCTCGACCAGGTAGCGCTCGAAGTCCACCAGGTCGATCAGGTAGTTGCGAACGGTGTGCGGGCTGGCGCCCTTCTCGTCCTCGAGGTGGGCGCGGAACTTCTCCAGCAGCGGCGACAGCTCGGCGGTGCTCATGGGCGGCTCCAGCGTAGACGCAACCGGGCCGCCCGCAAGCTTCTCACGGCTGCGCGGGCGCCACGTACACGCCGGGGTTCCCGCCCTTCAGCACGTACACGGCCAGCGAGTCGTTCGGACCCGCGAAGTACGCCGGCAGCTGCGCGCCCTGGTCGAGCGTCTTTCGCGCCTGCGTCTTCACGTCGTAGATGGCGACGTCGAAGGTGTCCGAGTCCATCCGCGCCGACGTGGCGAGGATCCGGTTGCCGTCCTCGGACACCTTGTAGCTGTAGATGCCCTGCAGCCACGTCTGCGGCTCGGCCTTCTCGGCGCGAGGCAGCGGCAGCGCCTTGAAGTCACAGGCACGGCCCTCGCGGATGCAGCTCGAGCGGAAGACGAGCGCCGTGTTCCCCGGGGTGAAGCCGTAGCCGAAGACACCCGGCTGGGCCTTCTCCGCCTTCTCCGCGCCCACCTGGTACAGCATCAGGTCCACCGAGTAGATGGGCTTGAGGAAGCGCGAGAGGAAGGCCACGTACTTGCCGTCGCTGCCCCATATGAAGTTGGGCACGCGGCTGCCCACCAGCTTCGGCTCGCCGTCCGGCAGCGCCACCACGCCCATCAGCCCCGCGCCCGCCGACTGGTCGTACTTCGCCAGGAAGCCCAGCGCCCGCGAGTCCGGCGAGAAGGCCAGCTCCTTCACGCGCTCGCCCACCTTGCGCCCCGGCTCGCCCGAGGCCGGGCCCACGTACAGGTCGCCCGTCACCTCCGGCTTGCTCCCATCGTTGCGCGCCAGCCACTTCGAGTCCGGCGAGAAGGCGAACGCCGTCGTGCCCGTGGCCACCTGGCGGCCCTTCAGCTCCGGCAGATCCGCCACGTACAGGTCATACGTGCCCTGCGCCGAGGTGCTGCGCACCTGGTAGGCCACGTGCTTGGAGTCCGGGGAGAACACGAAGTCGCCCACCTGGTCCGCCAGCTTCAGCGGCTCGCTCGGCTTGCCCTCCGGCACCTCCACCGGCACCGCCAGCAGCCCGCCGGCCGCCGCCAGGCGCCGCTTGAAGAAGAGCATCCTCCCGTCGGGGGAGAAGCCCGCCGTGGACACCTCGCCCGCCACCTGGCGGAAGGGCCCCGCCGGCAGCGGCCCCAGCTTCAGCACCCCGCCGTCCACGAAGGCCAGCTTCGAGCCGTCCGGGCTCGGCAGGAAGTACGACACCGCCGCCCCGAGCTTCTGGGGCTCCGCGGTGGGCTCGCGCAGCGCCAGCGCGTGCAACGCGCCGGACTGGTTCGCCACGTTGAACCCCGTGAGGTACAGCACGTGCTTCGAGTCCGGGGTGAAGAGCTGGCCACCGGGGTAGTTGGTCACCCCGTCGCCCAGCTTGCGCGGCACGCCGCCCGTCACCGGCACCACGTACAGCTCGCCCAGCCGCATCTGGGGCGGAATGCCCTCGACGATCGGCTTGTGCGTCTTGCGCAGGTACGTGGCGAACTGCCCATCCGCGGTGACGCGCAGGTCATCCGCCGGGCCCTCGGCCAGCATCGAGCCCACGCCCCCCACCGCGCCCGCCCGGGCGCGCCCCTGCCCTCCACCGCTCTTCTCGTCGCTGCGCTTGCACCCCACCAGCGCGAGCGCCATCAGCGCCCCCGCCACCACCATTCGTCGGCTCATGCAGTCCTCTGGAGCTCCCGTGCGGGAGGCACGCTCGGCAGCCACGCGGCCAGGTCCGCCCTGGCCCGCTCCGCGTACTTCACCCGCTTGTCCGCCTTCTTCACCCGCCCCGGCAGCGGCGGGAACAGCCCGAAGATGACGTTCGAGGGTTGGTAGTCGTAGTCCGGCGGGTGCGCCTCGCCCGTCACGTGGCGGTAGAGCGAGCCCAGGGCCGTGGTGGCCGGCGGCGGGACGAACTCACGCCCCGTCAGCCGCGCGTACACCGCCAGCGCCGTCAGGTAGCCACACGCCGCCGACTCCACGTACCCCTCCACGCCGGTGATCTGCCCCGCGAAGAACAGGCGCGGCTCCGCCTTGAGCGACAGATCCCTCCCCAGCAGCCGCGGCGAGTCGATGAAGGTGTTGCGGTGGATCTGCCCCATCCGCAGGAACTCGGCGTTGGCCAGGCCCGGCACGCACGTGGTGAAGATGCGCTTCTGCTCGCCCCACGTGAGGCGCGTCTGGAAGCCCACCATGTTCCACGCCGTCCCCGCCCGGTCCTCCATGCGCAGCTGCACCACCGCGTAGGGCTCCTCGCCCGTGCGCGGATCCTTCAGCCCCACCGGCTTCATCGGCCCATAGGCCAGCGTGTCGTCGCCTCGATCGGCCATCACCTCGATCGGCAGACACCCTTCGAAGTACCTGGGTTCCTCGAAGCTGTGCGGCTGCAGCTTCTGGCCCGCCTTCACCTCGGCGATGAACCGGTAGTACTCCTCCTTGTTCATCGGCAGGTTGATGTAGTCGTCGCCCCCTCCCTTGCCGTAGCGGCTCGCGCGGAAGGCGATCCCCATGTCGATGGAGTCCCCCGCCACGATGGGGGCGATGGAGTCGTAGAAGTAGAGCTTCTCCCCCACGTAGCGCTCGAGCTCCTTCGTCAGCGCCTCCGAGGTGAGCGGCCCGGTGGCCACCACCACCGTGCCCTCGGGCAACGTGTCCACCTCGCCCGTCACCACCTCCACGCCCGGGGCCCCGTGCACCGAGCGCGTCACCGCCGCCGAGAAGGCCTCCCGATCCACCGCCAGCGCGTCACCCGCCGGCACCCGGTGCGCGTCCGCGCTCCCGAGGATCACCGACGACAGCGCCCGCAGCTCCGCGTGCAGCAGGCCGATGGCGCTCTCCGGGTTGTCCGAGCGCAACGAGTTGGAGCACACCAGCTCCGCGAACTGATCCGTCTTGTGCGCCGGCGAGCGCCGGTGCGGCTTCATCTCCCTCAGCGTCACCGGTACCCCGCGCCGCGCCAGCTGCCAGGCACACTCGCTGCCCGCCAGTCCACCGCCAATCACCGTCACCCGCTGAAGCTTCACGTCCTCCATCACACTCTCCGCGAGCCCGCTCTCTGGGCCCATCCGGCAACAGTTAGCAGGACCACCCCGCCCTGTCCCACCCTTCCGCTCCTGGATGTCCACCCTCCGGTCGTCGGGCTCCTGCCTGTCCGCTCCCTCTCCGGCCCTGCGACACGTAGGATCTTCGGAAACAGTTTCCCTACCTGCTCGTGGCTCCTAGCTTTTGCCCGTTCATCGCACGGGAAATCCATCCGGGCGACGCAGTGCACCACAGATGAGGAGCGACGGGCCATGAGCCGAACCAACGACCTTCTGAAGATTCGCGATCTCCTCCAGCGCCGCCGCCGGGACATCCTCAGCGCGACCCTGGGGGCCCAGCGTGAGCTGACCGCGCTGAAGGATCAGGATCGCGACCCCGAGTACGAGGAGAACGCGCAGGCGGAGCTGGCGGACTACACGCTGTCCAGCCTGATGGAGGCGCAGCGGCGCGAGGTGATGATGATCGATGCCGCGCTGCGTCGAATGGACACGGGCGTGTTCGGGTCCTGCGTGGACTGCGGCTACGACATCCCCATCGAGCGGCTGGAGGCCCTGCCCTTCGCCATCCGGTGCGAGGAGGACGCGACGCGTCACGAGCTGGAGCTGCGCGGAGGCCCGCAGGCCACGCCGACGCTGTAGCGCCCGCCAGCGCGCGCGGCCTGGTGGGGCGCCGGGAGCCGGGACGCCCTACTGCGGCTTGCCCTCGTCCTGGAGGACCACGAACCGGTAGTTCTCCAGCTGGTTCTGGCCCGCGGTGTAGAGCACCGTGAGGAGCATGTCATAGGGGATGCTCTTGTCCGCGATGACGGAGAGCTCCCCGTTGAAGGGCGCCGCCGGGTTGCGCTCGGCGATGTACTTCAGCTTCTCCACTTCCTTCTTGAGCTGCGCATCCAGCGGCAGCACCAGCCGGTCCTGGAGCGCCTCGGGGGGGAACTGCCCGTTCCGCAGCCGCAGCACTTCCTTCTCCCCCACGAGGATGTTCTTGGGGGTGACGGTGACGGCCACGGTGTCCTTGGGCGTGGCGCGCGTGGAGGACACGGGGGGCCGCACGTCCTCGCTGGCCGTCAGCGAGGCCGACGACGAGGCGAAGGACTTCAGGAGGAACACCAGGAGGATGGTCATCATGTCCATCATCGCGGTGATGTTCAGCTCCTTGATTTCCCCTGCCGCCTCGCGCTCCTTGCGCTTCTTGCGCGCGAGCGCCTTGCGGAAGCGCATCCGCTGCAGCGCCTCGTCGTCCACTGGTGTCTGGAGGGTGCTCTCGCCCGTCTTCGACATCTAGATGGCTCCGAGGGTGACGTCCGGGAAGAGCAGGCGGTGCGGCCGCGCCTGCGTCTCGCGGATGGCGTCCATGGTCTGGATGAGCGCCTCGTAGGGGATTTCGGGGTCCGCGGCGACGATGACCTTCGTCTCCGAGGGGAAGGCCTTCTTGATCTCCACCATCTGCGCGTTGAGGGCGGCGTAGTCGTACGAGCCGTCCGCCTTGATGGGGATGGTGGGAGAGGGAGCGCCGTCCTTGCTGCCGAGGATGGCGTTCTCGCTGTTGACGAAGTGCCCCTTCTTGCTGATGAGCACGCTGAGCGTCAGCTGCGGCTTGTCCGAGTCTTGCTGCTGGGCCACCGTGGAGTTGGGCCCGCCGTAGCTCGGCGCGTTGACGTTGAGGATGCCGAAGGCCGCCAGCCCGTTGATGGACAGCAGCATGAAGAGGATGAGGTTCATGAGGATGTCGAGGTACGGGACGATGTTGAGCTCGCCCGTCTCCTCCTCCTCACGAGGCTTCAGCTTGCGCCGCGAGTAGTGGAACGCCATGGCCCCTCCCGACGCGTGGCCTAGGCGGCCCGGGCATCATCGATGGTCGTCTCGCCAGCGGCGCGGCGCGCCAGCAGGTTCTCCAGCTTGAGCGCGTTGAGCTCCATGGTCTCCACCATGCTCTTGGCGTACGAGGTGAGGAACAGGTGGAAGATGATGCACAGCACCGCGATGGAGAGCGCGAACGCGGTGTTGTTCATGGCCTTGGAGATACCGTCGGAGAGCAGGGCCTGCTTCTGCTCGGCGGGCACGTTGCCGAGCGCCTGGAACGTACCGATCAGACCGAAGATGGTGCCGACGAGTCCCACCAGCGTGGCGATGTTGGCCAGCGACCACAGCCAGGGGATGCGCGCGCCCACATGCGGGCTGTGCTCGACGAGCGCCTCCTCCACCGACTTGGCGACCTCGATCTCACCGCGGTTGGCGCGGGTGAGCCCGGCGCGGATGACCTTGGCCAGCGGCGAGTGGGGGGCGGCGGCGCACAGCTTCACGGCGCGGTCCACGTTGCCGGTCATCACCAGCTTGGTGATCTGCTCCATGAAGGGCGGGGCGTTGAGGTTGTAGCGGAACATCAACGTGACAATCCGCTCCAGGGCCACCGCGAGCGCCGCGGCCAGCCAGAACAGATTGACGAACATGAACGGGCCACCGTCCTTGAAGAACTTGATGACGGAATCCACGACGCCGAGCTTGGCCGGCGCGGCCTTCACGGCCTCCGCAGCCGCCGGGACCTGGGTCAACACCACGTCCAGCAGCTCGCTCACCATGGGAATCATCGCGAAGAGGGTCCTTTCGACGCCCGGGCCTGTCCTGGGAGCAGGCACTGAACTTCTAGAGGACCCTCCTCGGAGGTGTCAAGCCAGGGGCGGGCCATGCCCCTGAAATCCTTGAACTTTCAGCGCTTCAAGCAGCCGAGGAGGCGTTGGGGCCGTTGGCGGCGGGAGCGGAGGTGGCGGCGGCCACCTCCGGCTCGACGATCTGACGCCGGTAGTCGCACTCCTTGTTGGGGCAGGCGATGAACGGACCGTCCCGCTTGGAGTACTTCTGCACCAGGTAGGGAGACTGGCAGCTGGGGCACGCCTCCGGCAGCGGCCGATCCCAGGCGGCGAACTTGCAGTCCGGGTAGCGGTTGCAGCCGAAGAAGACCTTCCCGAAGCGGCTGCGGCGCTCGGTGAGGTAGCCCTGCTTGCAGTCCGGACACGTCACGCCGATGGAGATGGGCTTGGACGTCTTGCACTCGGGGTAGCCCGAGCACGCGAGGAACTTTCCGAAGCGGCCCCGCTTGACCACCATGGGCTTGGAGCAGTTCTCGCACTTCTCGTCGGTCGTCTCCTCCTCGATGATGACGATCTTCCCCTCGGCGTCGCGCTTGAAGTCCTTGGTGTTCTTGCACTCGGGGTAGTTCGAGCACGCGAGGAAGTGGCCCATCTTCCCCCACTTGATCACCATGACGTTGCCGCACTTCTCGCACGCCACGTCGGTCTTGATCTCCTCGCGCTTGACGTCGCGCATCTCCGCTTCGGCCTTCTCGAGCGTCTCCTTGAAGGGCCCGTAGAAGTCCTTGAGGACGGCCTTCCAGTTGGCCTCGCCCTCGGAGATCTGATCCAGCTTCTCCTCCATGCCGGCGGTGAAGGCGACGTCCAGCTCGTGGGGGAAGTGCTTGACGAGCAGCTCGTTGCAGATGACGCCCAGGTCCGTGGGCCGGAAGCGGCCCTCCACCTTCTCCACGTACTTCTTGTCCTGGATGGTGGAGAGGATGGCGGCGTAGGTGGACGGACGGCCGATGCCCCGCTCCTCGAGCTCCTTGACGAGGGTGGCTTCCGAGAAGCGCGGAGGCGGCTGGGTGAAGTGCTGCTCGTCGAGCAGCTTCTGCAGGGAGAGCGCGTCCCCGTCGTTGAGCACGGGCAGCTCGCCCACGCCGTCCTCGTCGGTGTCCTCGCCGGCGGCGCGCGCCTTCTCCTGGGCGGCCTCCTCCTCGGGGGTGAGGCTGGCGCCGTAGATGGCCAGGTAACCGGGGAACTTCAGCGTGGAGCCCGAGGCCCGGAAGGTGGCCCGGCCCGCGGTGATCTCCGCGCTCGTCTGGTCATACACGGCCGGCTTCGTCTGGCACGCCACGAAGCGGTTCCAGATGAGCTCGTAGAGCCGGAACATGTCCGCGGCCATGTCGTCGTTCATCGAGTCGAAGTACTGCTTCACCTTGGAGGGCGGGTACTCGAGCGAGGTGGGACGGATGGCCTCGTGCGCGTCCTGGGCGCCCTTCTTGGTGCGGTACACCACCGGGGCCTCCGGCAGGTAGTCCGCGCCGTAGGTCTGGCCGATGAACTCGCGCACCGCCGCCACCGCCTGATCCGACAGACGGGTGGAGTCCGTGCGCATGTACGTGATGAGCGCCGTCTGGCCCTCCTCACCGAGCGGCACGCCCTCGTAGAGGCGCTGGGCGAGCGCCATGGTCTTCTTGGCGGTGAAGTGGAGCCGGTTGGCGGCCTCCTGCTGCAGCTTGGAGGTGATGAAGGGAGCCGGCGCGTTGCGGCGCCGCTCGCGCTTGTCCACCTTGGACACCACGAACGGGGAGCCCTTCAGCTCCTCCACCAGCCCCTGGGTGGTCTCCCGGTCCTTCAGGTCCACCTTCTTGCCGTCCACCTTGGACAGCTTGGCCTTGAAGGGCGGAGGCCCGGCGGGACCCTCGAGGAGGGCGTCCAACGTCCAGTACTCCTGGGGGACGAAGGCCTTGATCTCGTCCTCGCGCTCGCAGATGAGGCGCACGGCCACGGACTGCACGCGGCCCGCGGACAGGCCCCGGCGCACCTTCTTCCAGAGCAGCGGGGAGATCTGATAGCCCACCAGCCGGTCCAGGATGCGGCGCGTCTGCTGGGAGTCGTAGTTCTCCTGGCTGAGCTGGCGCGGCTGCGCGATGGCCTCCTGGATGGCCGACTTGGTGATCTCGTTGAACATCACCCGGTAGGCGTTCTGGTGGCCCAGCTGCTGGTTGATGTGCCAGGCGATGGCCTCACCCTCGCGATCGGGGTCCGTCGCCAGGAAGACCTTGTCCACGCCCTGGGCGGCCTTCTTCAGCTCGCTGAGCACCTTCTCCTTGCCCTTGATGACCTCGTACTGGGGCTCGAAGTCGTGCTCGAGGTCCACGCCCATCTTGCTCTTGGGCAGATCCAGGATGTGGCCCACCGAGGCCTTCACCGTGTAGCCGGAGCCCAGGTACTTCTTGATGGTCTTCGCCTTGGCGGGCGACTCGACCACCACGAGGTAGTGCGGCCCCTTGCCCCGCTTGGGGGAGTCGGTGGCCTCGCCGTCCTCGGCGGAGGCCTCCACGGTGGCCAGGGCCCCATCACCCACCTTGCGGCGCGAGGAGGCCTTCTTGGCGGCCGTCTTCTTCTTGGCGGCGGTCTTCTTGCGCGCCGCCGGCTTCTTGGCTGCCTTCTTGGGGGTCGCGGTCTCCTCGCCCTCCATCTCGCCCGCCGTTGCCGTCTTTTTCGTGCGCGTCGCCATGATTTTCCTCAAACCTTCTCGAACAACCTTCCAGGATGCTGGATGACGAGCCCCGACAGCTCGAGCTCCACCAGGGCGCTGGAGAGCGCCGCGGGCGAGAGCTGGCTACCGGCCAGCACCTCATCGAATGACCTGGGAACCCTGTCCAACACCTGATAGGCCCCCCTCGCTTCCACCGAGAGCTCATCCCACGACGAACCCTCTGCTGGCGGGACCGACCGCTCGGGGTGGAACCCCACGGCCCGCCAGACTTCATGAACGGAGAGACAGGCCCGCGCGTGTCCATCACGGATGAGCGCGTTGCAGCCGGCCGCCCCCTCGTTCATCACATCACCGGGCAGGGCCAATACCGGCCGTCCCTGCGCTCGTCCCGCCTCCGCCGTGTAGAGGCTGCCAGAAGCGGCCCCCGCGCGGAGGATCAACACCGCATCCGACGCACCAGCGATGAGCCGGTTGCGCCGGGGAAAGGTCGTCGTGCTCGCCCGGACGCCGGGCGGTAGCTCACTGAAGAACACTCCGCCCCGGGCCAGGAAGTGCGGCAGCAGCTTCGCCTGGGCGGGATCCAACTCGTCCAGCGCCGAGCCCAGGAAGGCCCACGTCTCCCCGCCCGCGTCCAACGCCCCCCAGTGGCAGGCGCGATCCACCCCGGCGGCGGCTCCGGACACCACCCCCACCCCGCCCTCGGCCACCTGCCGGGCGAAGCGTCTCGCGAAGGGAAGGAAGCCTTGCTCCGGGTGCCGGCTGCCCACCATGGCCACCCGGCGGCGCGGCGGCCCCACCTGCCCCCGGTAGAACAGGAGCGGGGGCGCGTCCTCCGTGTCGGCCAGACGGGCCGGATAGGCCGGCTCTCCCTGGAAGGCCACGCCCATGGACACGGCCGCGCAGCGCTCCATCACCCGATCCGCCAGGGGTCCCAGCTCGGCAACCTCCGCCAGACGCCGGCGCACTGGCGTGGGCAGTGGCGCCTCCATCAGCCAGTCCTTCACCGGGCAGGCGGCCAGGCGGGCGAGCGCCCCCCCGGCGAAAGCACGCAGGTTCCCCAGGGTCCTCGGTCCCAACCCGGGGACTGTCCAGAGTGCCAGGAGCGTCCGCTGCTCCGCCGTGTGCGTGTCCGTCGTGATCTCCACCATACCCGACCCCCTCCTGGGCCCACCTATATAGAAGATGGGTCCGACGGCGAGGGGGCGGGACACATAAACACCCGCCCGGCGGTGGTCAAGCGGCACGTCCCCTGCAGTAGGGGGCAGCCGAGCCGATCCAAGGGGTTACGTGCCCCCTCCAGGGAGGCATCCGTCGAGAGGCCCGGGGGCTCAGCGCTGGGCGGTGGGCGCGGAATCGACCCGCATCACCACGGAATCTCCAGGCGCCACCTCCTGGATGGAGTGCGTGATGACGCAGTTGGAGGTGCGCTCCTTCACCTCGGTCACGAGGCACAGGGCGATGTTCTCCGAGGGCAGCGACGCCTTGTCGTTCTTCCTGCCGCGCGGCTCCAGCTGGAGCACGTCCTGACGGGCGGGGTCGCCCTGGCGGGTGACGGTGAAGGTGTTGCCCACCTGGACGCCATCGCCACTGCCCCTGTCGATCACCAGGAAGTGGTGCTCGGCGGTGAGGGTCAGGTACGGCACGAGCGCGGTGACGACGTAGCCCTTGAGCTCCTTCTCGTTACGCCGGGGGACCACCTGCTCCACCATCTTCTCGCCGTACGGGCCCACCAGATCCCCGCGCGAGATGGCATCCCACGTGTCCGCGACCTGTGCCTTGACGTAGTTGTCGCCGAGCGCCACCACGCGCAGGGTGCCGACGAACTCGGTGAGGTAACCCACCTGCTTGCCCGTCACCGGGTGCCTCACGTCCTGCACGGTGTGGAACACCACGTACTTGTCCCCGAGCTTCGCGTCCGCCTTGCGCTTGAAGCGCACGTAGGCGACGTCCGGGAAGGACAGCATCTCCGCCCCGTTGGAGGCCCCCTCGATGCGGCCCGCCTCGTCCAGCTCGCGCGCGGTGACGAAGCCCTGCGTCGTCACCGTGCGCGACGCCTTGGGCTCGTAGGCGAGCTTTCCACTCACCTGCACCATCTCCTCGCCGCTGGCGGGATCCATCTCGGTGGATTCGGCGATCTCCCCGGCCTCGGCCACCATCTCCGTGGGCGCCGGACCGATACCCGCCTCCACGCGAGAGGGCACTTCCTCGCCCGCGGGGAAGAAGCGCACCGGGTTGCCCGGGTAGATCCAGTGCGGGTTGGCGATCTCCGGGTTGTAGGACCAGACCTTGGGCCAATACCAGGGGCTGCCCAGGTAGCGCTGAGAGAGATCCCACAGCGTGTCGCCCCTCTCCACGGTGTGGATCTCCCCGGGAGCGGACTCACGGCCCCCCTGGCCCGGAGGAATGGCGACCTGGCCGGGACGCGGCCGGGCAGACTGCTCGTCGACGACCTCGGACCCTTCGGTCTCGTCGCCAGCCTCGGGTTCCTGATCGTCCACGTCCTGCGCCCACACAGCGGGTGGCGCGAGCACGGTGGCGAGGAGGAGCGAGGAGAGGATCCGCGAGCGCATCGGACGACTTCCTTTCGGACTGCTAGTGCGAGAGGGACGCGAGCCGCTGCTCCGCCTGGTTGGCGGCGGCCGTCCCCGGGAACTGGGTGAGGATGCGGGTGTAGAGCGCCCGCGCGTCTTCTTTTTGATCGAGCCGCAGCCGGCACTCGGCCAGCCGCAGCATTCCATCCAGCACGGCGTCGCCGGCCGGATAGGTCGCGATGAGGCGCTCGAAGCTCTTCGCCGCGGTGGCGTAGTCCTTCAGCCCCATCTGCCCGAGCCCTCCGAAGTAGAGCGCGTTGTCGGCCCGGGGGTGGCGGGGATTCTCCTGCGCGAAGCCCAGCAGGCGCTCCACCCCGCCCTCCACGTTGCCGGTGCGCAGCGCCGCCACCGCCTGATCGAACAGGGCGTCCAGCACGATGCTGTCCACCTGCTCCTTCGGCTCGTCCGCGGGAGCACTGTCGCTCTCGGCGGCGGGGCTGATGAACATCTCCATGTCATCGGGCGAGGGCTCGACGACGGCCACCCGGGTGGGCAGCGGAGGCGCGGGCTCGTTGCGCGGCTTGAGCTTCACCACCGTCAGCTCGGGCGTGGTGAAGGCGGGCTCGGGAGCGGCGGCGGGAGGGGTGGACGCGCCCGGGGCCGGAGCCGCGGCGGTGGCGTTGCGGGCCTGGGCCACGCTGGCGTGCAGCTCCATGCGCTCGAGACGCTTCTCCAGGCGCGCCTGGGTCTCGCGCATGGCGCGCACCTCCGCCCTCAGCTCCTCCAGTTCCGACGTACGAGCGGAACCAGCGGTGGCGCAGGCGGTCAGCGCGCACAGGGGCGCGATGGAAAGCAGTCGGCGAATGATGCGGTGCTCCGGCACGGCGTTCGGGGGTCCGTGCGGAAGGATAGGAAGGGCGGTCGGAGACCGTCAAGAAATCGGCCCGGACGCCGATCAGAACCGGTGTATCACGAAATTGAGGTGACGGCCCGTGAGCCCCGCGTCACGCCGGTGTGAGAAGAATCGGCTCGCATCACAGGCAGTGCAGTGCGGGAGCACCTCCACGTGGGCCACCTTCAGACCCGCTCCCAGCAACGTCCCGCGCACCGCCCGTGCGAGATCCAGCCGCACGTCCCCTCGCTCGCGAACCACCACCTCCGATCCGAAGCGAGAGGAGAAGCGCTCGCCCAGTTCCTCGGAGACGACGTAGCAACAGCGCTGGATGGAGGGCCCCACCGCCGCCAGCAACCGCTCGGGCCTGGAGCCCCTGGCCACCAGGGCCTCCACCGCCCGCGCCACGATGCGCGCGTCCGTGCCCCGCCACCCCGAGTGCACCGCCGCCACCCGCCGCCCCTCGGGGTCCACCAGCAGCACCGGCACGCAGTCCGCCGTCCCCACCGCCACCCAATGCTCCGGCCGCGCCGTCCACAGCGCGTCCGCCTCTCCCTCTGGCGCCCGGAGCGCGCCCATCCCCTCCCCCGCGTCCGCCTCCACCACGCGATCTCCGTGCACCTGCTTCACCGTGTGCAGCGCGTCCAACGCCGCGCCCGCCGCCACCGCCAGCCTCCGATGGTTCTCCTCCACCCGCTCCCGGAGGTCACCCACCGCGAAGCCCAGGTTGAGCGAGGCATAGGCCCCCTCGGACACACCACCGGCCCGCGTGGCGAAACCGTGCGGCACGGGGAGGAGCGAGGAGATGACGAAGGACGAGGACGGATCGGTCATGAGCAGGAGTGGATCGGAGCACACCACGCGGCGCGTCACGCAACATCAACGTCCCGGCACCGAATAATTTCCAACGAAGTCCGTTTGACAGTCCGCGTCAGCCGATCCGACAATCCAAGAACCGTACACCTACAGGGGAATGAAGGCACCGGGCCGAAGCCCCTGCCCTCGCGCACATGGCATTCGGTGTCGACACCGTAGGCAGGAAGCTCCTGTGGAGCATCGCACTGCCCGGGCTGATCGCGGCCCTGCTGGGAGTGGGCTACTTCTGGCGTGAGGCACAACTGGCGGCGCGGGACGCCACGCACGACGAGGCGATGGAGCTCGCGGAGTTCGTCGGCACCACCTTCCGGCTGCCAACGCCCGAGGGCCTGCCTCCCCACACCCCCGTCGCCGAGCTGCTGCGCTCGGAGTCCCGGCTGCTTCACGCCACGGCGGAGCTGAACGTGCTGTCGCCCGACGGCCGCATCCGCTGGTCCGTCAGGGCCGGGGAAGCGGGCACGCGGCACCCCGACGCGGCTCGCCTGACGACCCCCGGTCCCCAATGGGCCCGCTCGGATACCCATGAGACGGAGGTGCTCCGCCCGCTCGGCGAGAAGGCCTGCGAGGGCTGTCACCCGGGCGCCCACGAGCGTCCCGTGGGCCTGCTGCACCTGCGCGTGAGGGAGCCGGAGGTCCACCGGGAGCTCACCGATGCCCTCGGCGGCGCGCTGGTGGCGGTGCTCGTGCTGGGCAGCATGCTGATCGTCGCCACCGGGATGTCGCTGCACTTCTTCCTCGCCAGACCCCTGCACCGGTTGACGGCCGCCATGCGACGCGCCGAGGAGGGTGACTTCCTGGTGCGCGCGGAGGTGCGGGGCACGGATGAGCTCTCCCGGCTCGCCGCGGCCTTCAACGCCATGCTGGCGCGCCTCACCTCCATGAAGGCCGAGGAGATCGACACCCACCGCGATCTCCAGGTGACGAAGTGGAAGCTGTCCCTCAAGGAGGAGCTGGAAGAGCGCATCGCTGAACTGGCCCTGCTCTTCGACGTGGCGAAATCGGTCAACTCCACCATCGAGCTGTCCGAGCTGCTCTCGCGCATCTCCCAGCTGGTGCCCGAGCGGCTCCACATCCCGCACTTCTCCATCATGCTCGTCAACGCGGACGGGCTGCTGGAGATCAAGAGCACCTTCCCGGAGAACGCGGAGCTGGACGGGATGACGTTCCGGCTCGGAGAGGGCGCGTGTGGCCGCGCGGCGGAGACCCAGCGCGTGGTGTACGTGCCGGACATCAACGATCCCTCGAGCATCTTCGCCCGGCGCGGGCTGATGTCGGGGCATGCCACCGGAGCGCTGCTGTGCATCCCCATGGTGCACACGGACTCGGTGCTGGGGGTGCTCAACTTCCAACGCCCGGAGGTGGCCAGCTTCGCGCCCGAGGAGCTGGAGCTGCTCACCGCGGTGGCCGACCAGGCCGCCACGGCGGTGAAGAACGCCATGCTCCACGCCGAGGCGGTACGGCTCACCATGACGGACCCGCTCACCGGGGTGCCCAACCGCCGCCACCTCTTCTCGCGGCTGGAGCTGGAGGTGGCGCGCTCGCAGCGCTTCGGCACGCCCCTGTCCATCCTCATGGTGGACATCGACCACTTCAAGCGGCTCAACGACGCCGCGGGCCACCGCGCCGGTGACGAGTCGCTGCGCAAGGTGTGCGACGTGCTGCGCGCCCGCGTGCGCAAGGTGGACACGCTCGCGCGCTACGGCGGCGAGGAGTTCATGCTGGTGCTGTCGAACGTGTCCAGGGAGGCCGCCTACGAGGTGGCCGAGAAGCTGCGGCGCGCCGTGGTGGAGGCCCCCCAGCTGGCCGCCCCCACCCAGCCCACCGGCCACATCACCGTCTCCATCGGCGTGGCCACCTTCCCCGACGACGCCACCACCCAGGACACCCTGGTGGACTGCGCCGACGCCGCCCTCTACGCGAGCAAGCGCGGCGGGCGCAATCTCGTCACCGCCTACTCGCCCGGCATGGAGCTGCACCCGGGCCGCGAGCGCGGGCTCTCCCGCCCCAACGATCCCGCCTCGCCCAGCGTGGCCAAGGCCTGAAAAAGGCCCGTGCCACGGGAATGGCACGGGCCTGACTACCCTCACCCCGACCCTCTCCCAGGGGGAGAGGGAGTCATGGGAGGAGAAGGGCTCGCAGGAAGCGTCCGCTGCCCGGCACCTCCACGCGCAGCAGCAGCGTGCTGCCCGAGGGCGCCTTGCGGATGATCCTCGCCAGTTCTTCCGCGCTCCGCACCGGCTTGTGATCCGCCTCCACCACCACCATGCCCGGCTTCAGATCCGCACGCTCCGCCGGAGAGCCCGGCAACACGTCCGTCACCAATGCCCCCTGGGCCGACTTCAGCCCCGCGCGCGAGACCATTCGCGGATCCAGGTTGCTCAGCGACACCCCCACGCGAGCCTGCGAGGACTCCTCGGAGTCGTCACCGCCACGATTCGGGCGCACGCTCAGGCCCTCCAGGTCCGGCCGCGTCCCGAGTTGCACCTTCAGCGACTGCTTCTTGCCGTCGCGGAACACGTCCACCGTGGAGGTGCTGCCCGGCGCCTTCAGCGCCACCGTACGGGTGAGCTGGCCACCCGAGCCCACCGCCTGCCCATCAATGGCCACGATGACGTCATCCGGCCTCATGCCGGCCTTGCTCGCCGGAGAATTGTCGTTCACCGAGGACACGATCGCGCCCTCGGAGACGGGCAACTGCATCGCCTTGGCCAGGTCCCGCGTCAGGTCCTGGATGCCAATGCCCAGCCACGCGCGGGTCACCGCGCCGTCCTTCTCCAGTTGCGGCAGGAGCGCCTTCACCAGGTTGCTCGGCACCGCGAAGCCGATGCCCGTGCCCCCACCCACGATGGCGGTGTTGATGCCAATCACCTCGCCCTTCATGTTGAAGAGCGGGCCACCCGAGTTGCCCGGGTTGATGGCGGCATCCGTCTGGAGGAAGTCGTCATACGGGCCGGAGTGGATGTTGCGGGCACGCGCGGAGATGATGCCGCTGCTCACGCTGGAGGCCAGCCCGAACGGGTTGCCAATGGCCACCGCCCAGTCCCCTACCCTCAGGGCGTCCGAATCTCCCAGCTTCACCGTGGGCAGGTTGCCCACCTTGCCCTTGAGCCGGATGAGCGCCACGTCGGTGAGCGGATCCCTCCCGACGATCTCCGCGTCGAAGCTCCGTCCGTCGTCCAGGCGGACGACGATGGACACCGCCCCCTCCACGACGTGGTTGTTGGTCAGCACCAGGCCCTTGGGGTCGATGATGAAGCCCGAGCCCGTGCCCTGACGGATGGGCTCGCGCCGTTGCCCTCCCCGGTATCCGCCCTCGCCTCCGAAGAAGCGGTCGAAGAAGGGATTCACCCAACCCCCGGACATGGAAGCCTTGGACTGCACGTCCACGTTGACGACGGCGCCCTTCACCGACTCGACCAGTGGGGCGAGTGAAGGCAGCGCCTGCGATTCCCGGGTGACGGGCTGCTGGGGATTCGCGGACGGAGCCGCGGACTGGGCGCCGGCCAGCACCGGCAGCGCAACGAAAAGGGCGCCAGCGAGGGCGCTCCGCTGAGGGGTCAGTCGCTTGATCATGGTCTTTCCCCAGATAAGACGGGAAGGCTTCAAGGCAAGGCACATCGGTCTTGCCCGCTCGACTGGGAAACAGTGCAGCGCCCCTTCTCTTCCCGAGAATGGAAGCAGGGGTCATCAGGCCGGGTGGTACACCCGGTAGTCGATCTCGGGGAAGATGTTGTTCTTGCCCTCGATGTGGGTCAGCCAGCCCTCGTCGATGCTCCCGTTGCGGATCTGATCGTGCAGCCGCAGGAAGCGCAGGATGTGCTCCTTCGTGCGGCGCACGGCGTAGTCCACCATCGTCCCCGTCTTCATGATGAAGGCCCAATCCGAGGACTGTGCCAACAGGAGCTCGCGCGCCGCCTGATTGAGCGCCCGCCGATGGAGCGTGGGAGCATCGGGGAAGTCCCGCACCAGGGAGACCATCTTGCGGGCGCAGTGGTGGAGGTGCCGGTAGATCCAGTCATTGGAGCCGTCCAGCCACATGTTGGCGTAGCCCCCCGCGCCCCAGGAGCTCAGGGGCGGCGTGGCCACCTGGTTCTCCGGGTGCTCGGTCAGGTCGTCAGAGGCCGTTACCAGCTGGAAGGTCTTCTGCTCGGAGGCCACCTTGCGGATGAGGGCCTCCAGGAACCAGGGGCCCTCGAACCACCAGTGGCCGTAGAGCTCGGCGTCGTAGGGCGCCACCACCACGGGCTTGCGGCCTCCCACCTTCCCCGAGAGCCACTCGAACTGCTTCTCGCGGTTGAAGAGGAAGTTGCCCGCGTGGGTGACGGCCCGCTCGCGCGCGACATCCGGATCGTAGGGCTGCTTGTCCTGGGTCATGCCCGTGATGCGGTAGTACTTGAAGCCCGTGTTCTTGCGATCCCCAGTGGGCTGGATGAAGGGCCGGATGTAGTCCAGGTCCAGGTCCCAGCCGATGTCCCGGTAGAACTCGCGGTAGACGGGGTCGCCGGGGTAGCCGTACTCGGAGCTCCACACCTGCTGGCTGCTCTCGGGGTCGCGGGCGTACGCGGCCACGCCCGCCTCCGTGTAGATGGGCGCGAACGGACCGTGCAGCGGCCGGGGCGAGGCATCCGTCAGCCCGTGGGTGTCCACGAAGAAGTAGCGGATGCGCTCGGCCGCGAGGAACTTCTCCACCCCGGGGTAGTAGCCACACTCGGCCAGCCAGATGCCCGGCGCGTCCCGGCCGAAGGTGAGCCGGTAGTGGTTGGCGGCCACGGAGATCTGCGCGCGCACCGCCTCGGGCGTCTGCTGCATCAGCGGCAGGAAGCCGTGCGTGGCGTTGCTGGTGATGATCTCCAGGTGCCCCGCGTCCTGGAGACGGCGGAAGGCCCCCACCAGGTCGTGCTTGTAGCGCTCACGGAAGGCGACACGCAGGGACTCGAAGTGGTCCCGGTAGAAGTGGGCCAACCGGCTGAAGACCGGGTCGTTCCGGGTGCGGTGCACCTCGCGCGCGCCCAGCTCACAGAGCTGATCCAGCTTGCGCGCGTAACGGCCCATGAGGAGCTCGTCGCGCAGCATGGTGACGAGCGGGGGCGTGAGCGTCATCGTCACCCGGAAGGGCACGCCCTCCTCCGCCAGCCGATCGAAGACGAGCAGCAGCGGGAGGTACGTCTCGGAGATGGCCTCGTAGAGCCAATCCTCCTCGAGGAAGTCCTCGTATTCGGGGTGACGGACGAACGGCAGGTGTGCGTGCAGGACGAGCACTAGCGAGCCGATGCTCATGTCATCTCCCCTAACGGCCTTGACCGGAAGAAGTGGGACGCGCCCAGGCCCATCGCTCGGAGGCTCCTGTCGGGCGTACACCGGCCCCATGCTCGGAAGCCCCCACCGGGCCATACGTCCACACCCACTGCTCGGACGAGCCGGCCGGACCCGCCGACCACGCCCACTGCTCCGAGGACCCCGCTGGACCCGCCGACCACACCCACTGCTCGGATGACCCGGCCGGACCCGCCGCCCACACCCACTGCTCCGAGGACCCCGCTGGACCCGCCGACCGCACCCACCGCCCGGACGCGCCAGCCGGACCCGCCGCCCACACCCACTGCTCGGACGACCCGGCCGGACCCGCCGACCGCATCCACTGTCCGGACGCGTCAGCCGAACCCGCCGACCATCCCCACTGCTCGGACGAGCCGGCTGGACCGGCGGACCGCATCCACTGCTCGGACGAGCCGGCTGGACCGGCGGACCGCATCCACTGCTCGGACGAGCCGGCCGGACCCGTCGGCCGCGCCCATTGCTCCGAGGACCCCTCGGCACGGCGGACGTGCAGGTAATCCTGCCCGGGCGCGCCCTCGGAGGGAGCACCCGGCCCGATACGCTCTCGCCGATTCTCGGGAATATCCTCGAAACCACCGCTGCCCGGCAGGGGCACGCGGCGCCAGGTGATGTACTCGCGCTCCTCGATGGGCGCGTTGCGGGTGGGCGCGGTCGCGGCCACCTTCTCCATGCTGGCGTCCTTCCTGGAGGCGACGATCGGCATGCGCAGGAACCGCACCGAGGTGTCCGAGGACGGGCCCGCCGGCGGCAGGAAGATCCGGTTGGAGGAGTGGCCGATGCGGCGCGAACGGCCGCCGTTGCCGACGAAGTGGGCCTCCACCCGGTAGGGACGGCCGGGCGCCAGGCCATGGATGTAGTAGCTGCGCGACTCGAGCGCCACGTCGAGCACCTTCACCAGGGTGTCCTGGTCGTCATAGACGCGCAGCACGGCACGCGGCGACTCCAGCCCGTCCAGGGCACGCTGCCGGGCCGCGGCGCTGAAATCCCAGAGCAGGAAGAGCGTATGCGGGTCGCGCGGCAACAGCAGGGCCGTGTCATCCCCATAGTCCAGGGGCAGTTCGCCGAGCTGCTCGTCATAGTCCGGCGAACCGAGCGTCTCACGGGGCCCGCGGCGCTGCGACTCTGTGAGGTGGTGGCGCCAGGCCTCCTGTTCGCCCGCCATGCGCGCCACGAAGAAGCCCTCCACCAGCGGCTCCGCGGCATGCTGGACCGTGTGGCCAGGCTCCGGGGGAGCGGAAGGCCCGGAGGGCTCGGACGTCTCCACCGGCATCGTGAGGGTGGGCTCCTCGTCGACCGAGAGCCGACCCTGCTTGGGCTTGGGCGGGAAGTTGACCACCTCCGCGGGCCGCGGCGGGTGGCGGACCGGGGTCTTCTCGTCGTCATCCCCGGGCAGGGGGCTCGCGGGAGCGGAGGGCTCCTTCGGAGGGCGCTCCTCGGGATTCTCCGTCCGCGAGGCCGCCGAGACGGCGACCGGGACCTTGCGCGCTCCGCGCTGGGCCTTCTTCTGGGCCTTCCCGTCCTTCACCGTCTCCGACGCCTGGATGCCCGCGAGCTTCGCGAGCCCGGGCACCCGCTTCACGAGAGCCGCGAGCAGGTCCTTCTTGGTCTTGAGCTTGCTATGCCCGCGCCCCAGATGCTTGCGCGCGAGCTCCCGCAGGTACTCCACCGTAACGCTCTTGAGGTCGGCCATAAGCGGTCCTCGGCTTAGGTCTTCAACGCTTGGGGGTCAACGAGCGATTTCACTTCTGTTCGTGGTCATACCTCGCGAGCCGTCAGGGGACGGTGACAAGCCGGGACCCGGCTTTGTATTCTTCCGCCCGCCTTGAGCGACCTGCCCAGACTCCTGCTGTGCAGCTTCGATGTGATCCCCGGCCCGTCTGGCTCGTCGCGTCGGCTGACGGAGTATTTGAAAGCCCTGCCCGACCGGTTCTCGGTGGTGGTGCTGTCCGTCAAGACGCCGGACCACTCGCACATCGAGAAATACGAGGGTGCGCGCCTGCTCCGCGTGCCGGTGGGCGCCGGGGACCTCGCCTCGCGCATCCAGGCCTTCGAGCGCGCCGTGCGCCGCCAGTTGGAGAGCGAGGACTACGCGCTCGTCCACTTCACCGACCCCTTCGGTGGCTACGCCCTGTGCGAGCTGAAGGGCGACTACGGCTACCGCCTCGTCTACGAGGCCCAGGGCTTTCCCTCCCAGGAGCTGCGCTACACCCACCCCCAGCTCGAGGGGGACCGGAAGTTCCTCTCCAAGGTCCGGCGCCAGGAGCTGTTCTGCCTGATGAACGCCGACCTGGTCGTCACCGGCTCCCCCACGACGAGCGCCTTCATCCAATCCCTGGGCGTGTCCGGGGAGTCGGTGCGCGTGGTGCGCGCGCCGGTGGACCTGGGGCCCTACACGCCCGAGACGCTCGGAACGCCCGATGGTTCCCCCATGCGGCTGATGTACCTGGGCAGCCAGGTGGCATGGCAGGGGCTGGCCGGCCTGCTCCGGGGGCTGGCACTGGCGGTGAAGCAGGTCGACGTCCGGCTCACGCTCGTGGGTGCGCGCCACCCGGACTGGCAGCCCCACCTGGAGGACCTCGTCGCCGAGTTGGAGCTCAAGCAGCACGTCGAGTTCCAGCCCCCCGTGGGGCATGACGACCTGGCCAAGGTGCTCACGCTCGCGGACGTGGGCGTGCTGCCGCTCGACGACGTGGACCGCAACCGCGTGCAGGGCGGCGCGCTCGCCAAGGTGTCCGAGTACCTCGCCGCGGGTCGTCCGGTGCTCGCCACCGACCTGCCCGTGGCCCGCGAGCGCATCCCCTCCTCGGCCGGCGTCTTCTACCCGCCCGGTGACGCGCAGGCGCTCGCGGAGCGCATCATCGAGCTGGCGCGGGACGTGCCCCGGCGCGTCGCGCTCGGAAAGCAGGCCCGAGCCCATGCGAACCAGTGGCTCGACGCCGGCCTCATCCGCGGTCAACTGCTGGACATCTATGATGGCCTGCTCGGAAAGAGGCCGGTGCCGACGGAGAGCGCCTCCGAGCGCGAGCTCAACCCGACGATGACGGGCACCCCCACCAACCGCATCCTTGGGCTCGAGGGCAATGTGAGCGCGGGCCCCCCGGAGCCCGAGGCCCCCACCTCCCTCGCGGAGCCGCCCGGGAGCGAGCCCGTCCCGGACACGGATCCGGGACACGGAGGACCCGTGAGCGAGGAGCCACCACTCATCGTGGGCCACGCGCTGCGGGAGGAGGGCCTCGACACCCGGCTCATCAAGACGGAGCCCGCGACCTCGCGGCCGGATGGGCCTCCCGTGGTGATGGGGCTGCCCCTGCGCGAGCCCTCGGCTCCGGACAACGCTCCGACCGAGCAGGAGGTGCGGCCGAGCGGACCTCCCGTGGTGATGGGACTGCCCCTGCGCGAGCCCCCCGCTTCACCGCCTCCCATTCCGCCCCGTGCGAGCATGAGCACCCGCGCGGTCCCCGAGAGCCGCCCGGCTCCGCCAGCTCCGGCCCCGGTACCCGAGCCCGCGGCGGCACGGCCTCCCGCGCTTCCTCCCATTCCGCCCCTTCCTCCCCGGCGCGAGGAGCGCCCCACACCGCGACCGCCGGAGCCTTCCGTGCTCCGTCCGTCCATCTCCATTCCCCCGCTGCCTCCTCGGTCCCGGCCCGCCAGCGGCTCCCGTCCCGCGGTGCCCCCGGTGCTCCCGCCCGTGGAGACTCCCGCCGCCCCTCCCCCGTTGGCGCGCGCGCCCGTCAAGGCCGATGAGCCCGAGGAGATCTCCGAGGCCGAGGCCCAGGAGGTTCAGGAGGTAGACGCCTCTCCGACACCCACCGATGTGCAACCCCTCGAGGATCTGGAGGAGATCAGCAGCGCGGAGATCCACGAGGCCGAAACGCCGGAGACGCCGCCCCGGGAGCCGCCCGAGTCACGGTTGAACCCATGGTTCGCCCAGCTGGCCCATGGCTACTGCCCACCCGAGGGGACGCAGTTCGCCCGCCACACGCCGCCCACCACCATGCCCGGCCGTGACGACGACCCCGTCTCGCCCCCTGCCCCCAAGGACCAGGGCGCCGCCCGCGGCAAGCCCTCGTAGTGTGAAATTGTCCGCAACGTGTGTAGCAACCGACCGAGCTTGGCACGGAAACTTTCCAAGCCTCTTCGCGCGTGCATAGGATGTGCCGGTTTTCATTGCACTTTTCCTGGGTAAAAGGGCTGCATGGAGCGCCGGGTCCTCATCGTCGAAAGCCAGAACGACTTCGCCCTCAGCATGGCAACCGTGCTCAAGAGCGCGGGTTATCAAACTGCCATGGCGGCCAACGCCGCTGACGCACAGCGTGAGATGGAGAAGCGCCGGCCGGATCTCATCGTGGTCCGGGCCGAGTTGCCGGATCAGTCCGGCTTCACCCTTTGCGGGCAGATCAAGAAGGGCAAGTGGGGCCAGAACCTCAAGGTCCTGCTGCTGTCCTCGGATACGGGCATCGAGGGGCTCAACCAGCACCGCCAGACGCCCGGTGCCGCGGATGGCTACCTCATCATCCCCTTCGAGATGGGGGAGCTGGCCTCGATGAGCGTCGGCATCCTGCCTCCCGAGGAGGAGCCGCAGCCGGACGCCGAGCCGCGCGACGGTCCTCCGGCCATGCCGCCTCCGCTGAAGGCCGCCCCCGGCCCCGCGGGCAGCCCTCCGAGGCTGCCCAAGCGCGAGCGCCGCAGCGCCATCACCGAGGAGGATCGCGGCTTCCTCGAGCGCGCCTTCCAGTCCATCGCGGACCGCAAGGCCGAGCTGCTCGCCGAGTCCCGCCAGCTCAAGCGTTCGCCCCCGCGGCGCGACCTGATGGGCACGCCCGAGGGCAAGGTCCAGCTGCTGCGCGACGAGCTCAAGGTGCGCGAGGCGCAGATCGCCCGCCTCTCTGAAATCTGGAACGTCCGCGAGCGCGAGCTGGTCTCCGTCGAGGACCGGCTCCACGAGAAGGACGTGGAGCTGCAGGGCCTGAAGATGCAGGTGGACGACCTGCTGCGCCGCTTCAACGAGGCCCAGCAGTCCATGCTGCAGAAGGAGCGCGAGCACGGCGCGACCGTGGACGACCTGCTCCTGCAGAAGTTCTCCGCCGAGAAGGATCTCATCGAGGTGGTGGCCTCCAAGGAGAAGGACATCAACGTCCTTCGCCGCGAGGTGTCCAGCCGCGATGACGAACTGGCGCGCCGCGCCGGCGAGCTGGATTACGCCCGCGAGGAGTACGACAAGCTCGAGAAGCACCTGGGCGTCGTCACGCTCGAGTTCGAGGTCAAGGAGCAGAAGCTCACCGAGACGGTGCAGGCCCACGAGGCCGAGCTGGGCCGCCGCCAGCAGCGCATCGAGAGCCTGGAGGGCGAGCTCGCCCACACCATCAGCGATCGCGACCAGCGCTACGCCGAGCTGAGCGGGGAGATCCAGGCGCTGCAGGAGCGGCTGGCGCAGACCGAGCAGGAGCGCGACACCACCGTGCGCGCCCTGGAGGACCGTGCCGCCGCGGCCGAGGCGCACGGCGCCCAGGCGGACGCGGAGATCCTCCGCATCACCGAGGAGCGCAACGCGCTCGAGGCCCGGCTCAACGAGCAGATCGCCGGCCTGGAGTCGGACCTGGCCCGCATGACGGGCGAGCGCGACCAGCTCCAGCAGGACAAGGACGCCCTCGAGAGCGATCTCACCCAGCGGCTGGAGGAGCGCGACGCGAAGGTCGCCACGCTCGAGCGCGAGCTGCAGGAGACCATCGCCCGCAACGAGCACACCGAGGCCGAGCTCAACGCCAACATCCAGCAGCAGATGGAGCGCATCGGCGAGCTGGAGGGCGAGGTCGAGGCCGTCAAGGCCCACCTGGCCGACCGCGAGGCCGAGCTCACCGGCGAGCTCGAGGCCCTCTCCCAGGCCCGCAGCGAGCTGGAGGCCGCCAAGGACGCCCTGGAGGCCGAGCTCAACGGTCAGATCCAGGCGCTCCAGGAGACCGTCGCCGACCGCGACACGCAGATCTCCAACCTGCGCGGCGAGCTCGAGGCCACGTCCCAGACGCTGGCCGACACGCAGAACACGCTCGCCCAGACCGAGGAGACCCTCGCCACCACCCGCGGCGAGCTGGACGCCACCACCCAGGCGCTCTCCGAGACGCAGAACACCCTCTCCGAGACGCAGGCCACCCTCGCCGACACGCAGAACCGGCTGGCCCAGACCGAGGAGACCCTCGCCACCACCCGTGGCGAGCTGGACGCCACCACCCAGGCGCTCTCCGAGACGCAGAACACCCTCTCCGAGACGCAGAACCGGCTGGCCCAGACCGAGGAGACCCTCGCCACCACCCGCGGCGAGCTGGACGCCACCACCCAGGCGCTCTCCGAGACGCAGAACACCCTCTCCGAGACGCAGGCCACCCTCGCCGACACGCAGGGCCGGCTGGCCCTGACCGAGGAGACCCTCGCCAGCACCCGCGGCGAGCTGGATGCCACCGCCCAGTCTCTGGCCGAGACGCAGAACACGCTCTCGCAGACCGAGGAATCCCTGGCCAGCACGCGCGGGGAGCTCGAGGCCACCAGCCAGTCGCTCGCGCAGACGCACGAGACCCTCGTCAACACGCAGGGTCAGCTCGAGCAGACCCGCGACGAGCTCGCCCGCACCATCCAGGAGCGCACCGAGCGCGAGAACGAGCTGAGCGCCGCCCACGCGGAGATCACCCGCGTCACCGGCGTCCTGAACGAGACCGAGGCCCTCAAGGCCGCCATGGAGGAGGAGCTCTCCGAGCAGCTCGGCCAGGTGCGCAACGAGCTGGCCGAGACGCAGGGAGCCCTCGCGGCCACGCGCGACGCGCTCGCCGGCGAGCAGTCCGCCCACGTGCAGACCCAGCAGCAGGCCTCCGCCGTCCAGGCGGACCTGGAGGCCCAGCTCGCCCAGACGCGCGATCAGCTCCAGGAGCAGGAGGAGCAGCTCTTCCTCACCAAGCAGGAGCTGGGCAGCCGCGTCGCCGAGGTCACCCAGCTCGGCTCGCAGCTCGCGCAGTCCGAGGAGGAGCGCCACAGCCTGGAGGAGCGCTTCAACACGCTCTCCGCCGAGTCGCAGCGCCGCATCGAGTTCCTGGAGCAGGACTCCGCCAGCAAGAACCAGGAGCTGTCGGACACCCTCCAGAAGCTCAGCATCGTCACGCAGGAGAAGGAGCGCCAGCGCGAGGCCCTCTCCCGCGAGGTGGCCGCGAGGACCGAGCAGCTCAAGCAGCTCGAGGCCCGTCGCCAGCAGGACACGGAGCAGGCGAAGCGGAACATCGACGAGCTCAACCGGCAGGCCGCCGCCCTCAATGGCGAGCTGGACAACACGCGCAAGCAGCTGGCCGCGCGTGAGGAGCAGCTGCGCGTCGCGGGCAACAACCAGGCGAAGCTCCAGTCCGAGCGCGATGGGCTGGCCGCTCAGCTCGCCGAGGCCCATGAACAGATGCAGGCGTTCCAGCAGGCCCAGCTCCAGGAGCGCTCCGAGGCGAAGCGCGCCGCGGACGAGCTGGCCGCGAAGCTGGCTCGCGCCGAGGCCCGTGCCGCTCAGCTCACCCAGGAGGTGCAGACCCGCGCCGCCGAGGCCGACGCCAAGGTCAAGGAGGCGCAGGCCCAGCTCACCGCCCGAGCGAAGAAGATCCAGGAGCTCGAGCTCGCGGTGGAGAACGCGGCCGGCGCCAGGGCCCGCGTGGAGAAGGAGCTCAACGCGAAGGTGGCCGCCGCCGACGCCAAGGTCAACGAGGCCGCCACGAAGCTCGCCGCCGCCCAGAAGGAGCGCAAGGAGCTGGAGGCCCGGCAGCAGAAGGAGCTGGAGGACCTCTCCGCCCGTCAGAAGGCGGAGCTGGAGCGCCGCGACGCCCTGAAGGCCCAGGAGATCGCCCGCCTGCAGCAGTCGGTGCAGGAGAAGAGCAAGGCGCTCAAGGTCGCCGAGCTGGAGCTGGCCCGCTACAAGACGAAGGCACCCTCCGCCGGTGGCACTCCGGCCGGGAAGGCCGTCACCAAGCCGCCCGTGGAGGGCGATGACGCCCTGCTCACCACGCAGGTCAACACCATCGCCCCCGCCGCGCCGGCCCGCACCGCCGCCGCCCGTCCCGCCGCGAAGGTCCCGAACACCGTGGCGAAGAAGACCGCGGCGCCTCCTCCTGTCGCCGAGGAGGAGCCGTCCGATCGCACCGTCGTGATGCAGATCCCCGCGGATCCGGCCGCCACCTCCTCGGATGAGGCCGACTGGACCTCCCTGGTGGACGAGCTCGACAAGTAGTGCCGTACTCCGGCCGCGCGGGGCCTTCGTGCCGCGCGCGGTCGGGAAGGCCCGCCCGTGGCGTGACTACAGCGCGGCGCGGGCCTGCCGGACCAGGTCCTTGAGTTCCAGGGTGGCGAGCACGTCCCGGAAGGACACCTCGGTGCCGTTCTTCCGGGCCTGGAGCTGGGCCTGCCGCCAGCGCTCCCACATGGTCCGGGTGGAGACGTAGGCGAGCAGCAGCACGAAGGCTCCTGGAATCAGGGCCACCGCCACCACCAACATCATCCGCACCCACCAGGACATGACCGCCGCCTCCGAGGACTGAACGCGCGGCTCTATTGCACGCCCCATGCCCACCGTGGCGAAATAATTTCCCAAGTCATTCCGGCCACTTGGAGAGCGAGCAAGCGCGGGTGTGGCCTTGAAAAGGCGGCAGGTCTGGCATTTTTGCCGCAGTGGCCTGAAAACCCTTCGGTTAAGTTCAGGGGCGTGACCACCCCTACCCCTTCGACTGAAGCGCACCTCCTGACCAGCGTGGAGGACGCGGAGACGCGCCTCGAGCAGGTGGGCTACCTGGTGTCCCCGGAGATCGCCACCGCGAGCTTCCTGGCGGACCGGTTGGAGAAGCCCATCCTGGTGGAAGGCCCGGCGGGTGTAGGCAAGACGGAGCTGGCCAAGGCGCTGGCGCAGGCACTGGGGCGGGAGTTCATCCGCCTGCAGTGCTACGAGGGCCTGGACGAGGCCAAGGCGCTCTATGAGTGGGAGTACGCCAAGCAGCTGCTCTACACCCAGCTCCTGAAGGACAAGATCGGGGAGATGGTGCAGGGCGCGGGGACGCTGACCGAGGCGGCGGACAAGCTGGCCACGAGCGACGCGGTGTTCTTCTCGGAGCGCTTCCTGCTGCCGAGGCCGGTGCTGAAGGCGCTGCTGTCGCCCCGGCCGGCGCTGCTGCTGGTGGACGAGATCGACAAGGCGGATCCGGAGTTCGAGGCCTTCCTGCTGGAGGTGCTGTCGGACAACGCGGTGACGATTCCGGAGCTGGGGACGTTCAAGGCGAAGCACGTGCCGCGGGTGCTATTGACGTCGAACAACGCGCGGGAGCTGTCGGACGCGCTGAAGCGGCGGTGCCTGCACCTGCACATCGACTTCCCGGACCGTGAGCGGGAGCTGCGGATCATCCGCAAGCGGCTGCCCGAGGTATCGAGGACGCTGGCGGAGCAGGTGGTGGAGGCGGTGGCGGAGATCCGCAAGCTGGACCTGAAGAAGGCTCCGTCGATCAGCGAGACGCTGGACTGGGTGCAGAGCCTGGCGCTGCTCAACGCGGAGACGCTGTCGGCGGACCTGGTGGCGGCGACGTTGAACCTGGTGCTCAAACACGAGGGGGACATCGAGAAGGCGAAGAGCAACCTGGCGCAGATCGCGCAGGCATGACCTGGACCGAGGAAACGCTGGGCGCGGAGGGTTTCGAGAACCCGAAGCGCGCCGCCAAGGAGCTCTCGGCCCTGGCGGCCACACTGGGCGCTCCAGTGGCCGAGCGGCTCCACGAGGCCTCGAAGCGAACCCCGGTCCCCGACGAAATCATCGCGGCCTTCGATCGAGTCCAGGAAGGACTCCAGGGCCTGCCCGGACCCGCCCTCTCGCGCCTGCTGGACTGGCTGCCGGCGATCTTCCACGCGAGCACCTTCGCGCCGCGCCTGCTGGCCGCACGCCCCGGCCTGCTGCGCTGGCTCGCGGGCTCGCGCACCCTGACCCGGGAGAAACCCCGGGAGCACTACCGCCGCGAGGCCCTGGCGGCCACCCGCCGCATCGCCCCGATGGATGCGGCGGGACTGCGACGCCGCCTGCGCCGCTACAAATACCGCGAGCTCCTGCGCCTCATGGTCCGGGACGCGACCCTGCGCGCGCCGATGGCGGAGCTGGGCCGGGAGCAGACGGCGCTGGCGGATGCGCTCATCGGTGCCGCGCTGGCATGGGCCGAGCGCTCCGTCCAGGCGAAGTACGGCACGCCGGATACGCCGGGCTTCTGCATCCTCGGCATGGGCAAGCTGGGAGGCGAGGATCTCAACTTCAGCTCGGACGTGGACCTCGTCTATCTGTACCGGGCGGACGGCCACACGACGGGCGGCAGCGCGGGAGCCCTGCCCAACGTGCAGTACTACACGCGGCTGGGCGAGGCGGTGACACAGGCGCTCACCCAGGTGACGGAGGACGGCTTCTGCTACCGGGTGGACCTGAACCTGCGCCCACAGGGGCGCGCCGGGGCCATGGTCCTCTCGCTGTCGGCGTCTCTGGCGTACTACGAGTCGTTCGGACGCATGTGGGAGCGGGCGGCGCTCCTCAAGGCGCGGGTGGTGGCGGGAGACACGAGGCTCGCGGAGGAGCTGCTGAACGAGCTGGGGCCGTTCATCTGGCGGCGGAGCCTGGACCTGTCGGCGGTGGACGGCCTGCGAGACCTGAAGGCGCAGATCGACCTGCGCGGCAAGGCGAGCGCGGATGACGTGAAGCTGGGCCCCGGGGGAATCCGCGAGGTGGAGTTCTTCGTCAACGCGCTCCAGCTGTTGCAGGGAGGCAAGGATCCCACGCTGCGAGAGACCCGGACGATGCGGGCGCTGCGCAAGCTGGAGCGAGCGGGCTTCGTCTCGGGGCCGGACGCGGACGCGCTGGAGGAGGCATACGTCTTCCTGCGCCGGGTGGAGAACCGGCTGCAGATGCTGGAGGAACGGCAGACGCAGGCGCTGCCCTCGGGCGAGCGCGAGCGCCGCCGGCTGGCCACCTCGCTGGGCTACCCGGACTGGGACACCTTCAGCGCCGAGCTGGAGCGGCACCGGCGCTTCGTCCTGGAGGCCTTCAACACGCTGCTGGGCCAGACGGCACGGGACGAGCTCCCCGATGAACCCCTCCTGGCCCTCGCGTTGGATCCGGACGTGCCACCGGAGGAGCGCCAGGCGGCACTCGGCAAGCGGGGCTTCGGGGACCCGGAGCGGGCGCTGGCCGAGCTGGAGCGGCTCGCCCGGGTCCCCCACTCGCCTTTCATGCATGGGGGCTCGGGGGTGAAGGCGGTGCGGCTGCTGTCGGAGCTGGCCCAGACGCCGGATCCGGATCAGGCGCTGCTGCACTTCTCGGACTTCCTCGCGCGGCTGCATCAACCCGAGGGCTACCTGGCGCTGCTGACGAGCATGCCGCGAGCGAGCCGCCGCCTCTTCAACCTCTTCGGGCAGAGCGACTACCTGTCGCGCATCTTCCTGCGGCACCCGGAGCTGCTGGACGCGCTGGTGCAGGCGCAGCTCGACGAGGCGATGAAGTCGCCCGAGCGCATCCGGCAGGAGCTGGCGGCGCGGATGGGGCGGCACACGGACGCGGAGGACAAGCACGCGTCGATGCCGCGCTTCAAGAACGAGGAGTTGCTGCGCATCGGGATCAACGACATCGGCGGCGACCTCTCGGTGCCGGAGGTGGCGCGGCAGCTCACGGCCGTGGCGGACGCCATCCTCGACGAGTGCCTCTTCCTGGCACTGGAGGAGCAGCGCGAGCGTTACGGCCTGCCTCTGGACGCGAGCGGGCAACGCGAGGGGCTGGTGGTCATCGCCATGGGCAAGCTGGGCGGGTACGAGCTGGGCTACCACTCGGACCTGGACCTCATCTTCGTCTACAGCGGCAACGGCCAGGCGGAGACGAGCGGAGGCAGCCGCGGCGTCATCACCCACCACGAGTACTTCGCCAAGACGGTGCAGCGGTTGATGACGCTGCTCCAGGTCCAGCTGCGCGAGGGGCACCTCTACAAGATCGACGCGCGGCTGAGGCCCTCGGGGAACCAGGGGGCGCTGGTGGTGAGCCAGGATGCCTTCCGCGAGCACCACCAGAAGCGGGCACAGCTCTGGGAGCGGCAGGCGCTCATCAAGGCGCGTCCAGCCGCGGGGGACGCCACGCGCTTCCGAGCCCTCCAGGACGAGGTGCTCACCCCACTCGTCTACGAGCGTCCCCTGCCCCCGGACGCGGCGGCGGAGATCGACCGGCTGCGCATGCGCATGGAGCGCGAGCTGGCCCACGAGAACGCTCAGCAGCTCAACCCGAAGCTGGGCCAGGGCGGGCTGGTGGACGTGGAGTTCACCGTCCAGTACCTGCAGCTGGTGCACGGCCGGGACTTCCCCCGGGTGCGGAGCACCAACACGCTCGCGGCGCTGGAGGGGCTCCAGGCCGAGGGCCGCCTCACCCCCGAGGACGCCGAGGTCCTCCGCCAGGGATACCTCTTCCTGCGGCGGGTGGAGAACCGGCTGCGGCTCGTGCACGCCAGCTCCCTGGCGCACATGCCCACCAGTGGCCGTCCCCTGGCGCAGCTCGCGCGCCGCATGGGGGTGATTGGCCCCACTCCGGGAGAAACGTTCCTCGCCCGCTATCGCGCCTGCGCCGCGAGCGTGCGGGACGTGTATGCTCGGGTGCTGCGCGCCCCGCGCCGTGCCTGACTCCCCCCGCCCGTGCTCCTGAAGCAACGCTTCCAGATCCTCCGGCCGCTCGAAGAGATGGAGATGGCCCTGGTCCGCGCGACGGTGGACTCGCCATCGCTGCTGGACTCGCGCGAGGAGGCCGTGCTGCGCACCGCGCTGTCGCTCTCGCGCCTCTACAAGCTCCGCCACGAGGGCCATGACCACTCGGTGGAGACCTGGACCGCGCCCTTGCGCGAGAACGTGTCGCGGAGGCTCGGCCCGGTGCTGCTCGGCAAGCGCCGCATCACCCGGGATCAGCTCGTGCCGCACGTGCGCGACCTGCGTGCCCCGCTCCTGAAGCTGCGCGCCGAGCTCGTCCAGCACCTGCACGGGCGCGTGCCCGAGGAGGTGCTCCACCGCGAGTTGCAGCACAAGTCACTGGTGGTGGTGGCCGGCGGCGGCGGGGGCACGGCCTACGTGTACATGGGCGTGATGAGCCTGCTGGACGAGCACGGCCTGAAGCCGTCGCTGCTGGCGGGCACCTCCATGGGCGCCATCCTGATGCTGATGCGCTCGAGGATGGCACGCTTCGACCAGGGCGAGCTGGTGGGCATCATCCGCAACCTCTCCTGGCGGAAGCTCTTCCGGTTCATCTCCACGGAGAACCGCTACGGGATGCCGGCGGCGATGCGGCTGTTCCTGCGCGCGGGCCTGGGCCGCTACTTCAACGCGGGTCCGGGCTCACCGCTGGACGCGGGCCTGCGGCTGAAGGACCTGCCGGTGCCCATCATCGTCGCGGTGGGCGGCATCCGGCGGGGCATGCTGCCCAGGCCGCTCGAGTACTACGAGCGCCTGCTGGGCGCGAGCCCGGTGAGCCTGCTGAGCCCCGCGGGCGTGGCGCGCCGCATCCAGGCGGTGATGGGAACGCTGGCCGAGTTCTTCACCCGGCCGGAGATCATGGTGCGGCTCCACCTGGGCCTGGACGAGAAGACGGCCGAGTTCGATGCCATCGACGCGGCGGGCTTCTCCTCGTCCCTGCCCGGCGTCATCCACTACGACATGCTGCGCGAGGACGCGCACATGCAGGGCCTGCTCGACGGGCTGATGGAGGAGAAGGGCATCTTCCGGCTGATGGACGGAGGGCTGGTGGACAACCTCCCGGTCAAGGCGGCGTGGAAGGCGGTGCACCACGGCAACATCGGCACGCGCAACGCCTTCGTCCTCGCGCTGGACGGCTTCGCGCCCCGGCTGAGCACGCCCTTCTGGTTGCCCCTGCAACGGCTCGCGGCCATGACGGTGGCGCCCAACCTCACCTACGCCCATCTGGTGAAGCGCTTCGGCACCACCCTCTCGCCCCTGGAACTGGTGCCCTCCGTGGAGCTGGCCACCAAGGCCATGCACTTCGGCCGCAAGCAGCTCGGCCCGGACATGCCCTTTTTGACGCGCATGCTCGCTCCACTTCCGAGCATTGGCTGAGCGGGACGCTTTGATTTCAAAAGGTCTCCTGGAAGAATACCGCCCGCCAAGCGGTCTCCCCCATCACGAAGAGGACCCCCGTTCATGAGCTCGACTTCCTCCAACGTCGTGCGCGCCGATCAGATCTGGCTCGATGGCAAACTGGTGAAATGGGAGGAGGGCCACGTGCCCGTCATGACCCACGCCCTGCATTATGGGTTGGGGGTCTTCGAGGGCATCCGTGCCTATCGCACCCACGACGGCCGACTTGCCGTGTTCCGCCTACGCGAGCACATCGAGCGACTCTTCGACTCGGCCCACATCTGCATGATGAAGCTCCCCTTCACGACGGAGCAGCTCATGGAGGCGTGCCTGGAGCTGCTGCGCGAGCAGAAGGAGCTCTTCGCCAACGGGGCCTACCTGCGCCCCATCGCCTTCATGGGTGACGGCGCCATGGGCCTGGGCGCCATCAACCCCACCCGCGTGGCGATCACCGCCTGGGACTGGGGCGCGTACCTCGGGGACAAGGGCATCCGCGAGGGCATCCGCGCCAAGGTGAGCTCCTTCACCCGCATGCACGTCAACGTGAACATGGTGCGCGGGAAGATCTCCGGCCAGTACGTCAACTCCATCCTCGCCAAGCGCGAGGCCGTGCTCGCCGGCTATGACGAGGCCATCCTCCTGGACATCAGCGGCTTCGTCGCCGAGGCCTCCGGCGAGAACATCTTCCTCGTCAACAAGAAGGGCGTCATCAAGACCCCGCCCCTCTCCTCGCCCATCCTCGACGGCATCACCCGCGAATCGGTGCTCAAGATCCTTCGCGACTCGGGCCGTCAGGTGGAGGAGGTCACCGTCACCCGCGACGCCCTCTACATCGCCAACGAGGTCTTCTTCACCGGCACCGCGGCGGAGATCACCCCGGTGCGCGAGGTGGACAACCGCACCGTGGGCACCGGCAAGCCCGGTCTCATCACCCAGTACGTCCAGGAGACCTACTTCCGCGCCGTCCGGGGCCTGGAGCCGCGCTACACCGAGTGGCTCACCTACGTCTGACCCCTGGGCAACCAGGGACTCTCGGGACGTACCCGAAAGGGGGGCGGATCGGCTAGAAGTAGAAACCGATGCGCCCCGAGTACGACCCCCCCCAGAATCCCTTCAATCTCGAGAACCCGGCCATCCTCGACATCGCTCCTCCGGAGCCCAAGTCGCTGGAGGAGACGGGCCTGAAGATTGGCCTGCTGTCGGACATCGCCCTGCGCTACCTCTACTACCAGGGCACCGGCACGGGCATGGACATCGCCCAGGAGCTGCGGCTGCCCTGGCCCGGCGTCATCGAGCGCGTGGTGGACTTCCTCGCCGCCGAGAAGCTGGTGGATCTCCGGGGCGGCAAGGGCTTCGGGCGCGCCTCGGTGGACTTCATCCTCACCGAGAAGGGCCGCGAGTACACCCGCGGCGCCATCGAGCGCAGCACCTATGTGGGCCCCGCCCCCGTCCCCATCGAGCAGTACAACGCCCTCATCACCGCCCAGACGGAGGAGAGCCCCGTCATCAGCCGCGAGGACCTGGTGATGGGCCTGGCCCACCTCACCGTCAACGCGGACCTGATGGACAAGCTGGGGCCGGCGGTGAACTCGGGCCGCTCGCTCTTCCTCTACGGCCCTCCGGGCAACGGCAAGACGAGCCTCGCCGAGGCCATCAGCCGCATGTTTGGCGGCGAGGTCTTCATCCCCCACTGTCTGGAGATCGACAACCAGATCATCAAGGTCTTCGACGCCCTCAACCACACCCCCATCACCCTCGAGTCCGAGCGAGACGCCGCGGGCCGCCGGGCCACCCTGGAGATGGACCACCGCTGGCAGTTGTGCCGCCGCCCGGCCGTGGTGGTGGGAGGTGAGTTGACGCTCGAGACCCTGGATCTCATCTACTCGCCCACCGCTCGCTTCTACGAGGCCCCGTTCCAGGTGAAGGCCAACGGCGGGATGCTCCTCATCGACGACTTCGGCCGCCAGAAGGTCCACCCCACGGACCTGCTCAACCGGTGGATCGTCCCCCTGGAGAAGCGGGTGGACTTCCTCACCCTGCACACCGGCAAGAAGTTCGAGATCCCCTTCGATCAGCTGCTCGTCTTCTCCACCAACCTGGACCCCAAGGAGCTGGTGGACGAGGCCTTCCTGCGCCGCATCAAGTACAAGATCGAGGTGACCAACCCCGACGAGGAGATCTACCGGGAAATCTTCGCCCGGGTGTGTGAGGCGGCGGGCATTCCCTACGTGGATCAGGCCGTCACCTACCTCATCGAGCACTACTACAAGCCGCGCAGCATGCAGATGCGGGCCTGCCACCCCAGGGATCTGGTGCAGCTCATCAAGGACGCCGCGCGTTACAGACAGATTCCGCCCGCCCTCTCCAAGGATCTGCTCGACCAGGCATGCGAGGTCTTCCTGGTCAGCCTATGAGCCAGGTAGCGTTTTAATTGTCCTAAACACCTGGAATTTCTACAATCAGGAGTTAGTTGTCCCCGCTGGTCGGGCTGTTCCAGATCCGATCCGCCGGTCATGCAGGGGAGCCGGTGTGAAGGAGCGTCACGTCCGTGAAGGAACGCTACCAAGAGATTGACGAGAAGAACGAAACGCTGCGCGACTACCTTGGCATCTACAAGGAGAAGGGCCGCGAGTTCCTCGAGCGGTTCGAGATGTCGTGGATCTACCACGACGCGGCGCTCGAGGGGACGGTGTACACCCAGCAGGAGCTGGAGGCGGCACTGTTCCCCGAACGCGCCAGCATGGACCCGGCGATGATCCCCGTGGTGCTGGAGATCCGCAACCAGAAGGCCGCGTGCGACTTCCTGCGCGAGGACGCCTCGTCCACGGGCAAGAAGCAGACGCAGATCACGCTGACCACCATCAAGCGCATCCATGATCTGCTGTGCGGCAACACGCCGGAGGCCCAGGCGGTCCGCGCCAACATCGAGCGGCGCGAGCGCACGGAGAAGGAGCTGGCCAAGGAGCGCGAGCGCAGTGGCTACCGCAAGGACATGCCCCTGCACCGCACGTACTTCCACGAGATCGCCCAGCCCGCGAAGATCCAGCCCCTGCTGGAGAAGCTGGTGGATTACACCGGCAGCGCCGAGTTCCGCGAGTTCCACCCCATCAAGCAGGCGGCGGTGGTCCAGCACAGGTTCATGCAGATCTTCCCCTTCACGGAGAACAGCGGGAAGGTCGGCCGGATGCTCACCAACCTCGTGTTGCTGCGCAACGGGTACATGCCGGCGATCATCCACTCCATCGATCGCCAGCGGTACTACGAGTCCCTGCGAGGCGCCGAGGGTGTGTTCCGCACGCTGCTGATGGACGCCATCGAGAACTCGCAGGACAACGGCGTGAAGTACTTCAAGGACATGGCGCGCCGCTACAAGGCCATCAACAACTAGACCGTGCGCGTCGGGGCTCACGAGTCCATCGCGGGAGGCGTGAGCCGGGCGCTGGCACGTGCCGAGGCGCATGGCGCGCGCGGCCTGCAGGTCTTCACGAAGAACGCGCGGGGCTGGAAGGCCCCTCCCCTCACCGAGGAGGAGTGCCACGCCTTCCGCGAGGAGGTGCGGCGCACGGGGCTGCCGGTGGTGGCGCACGGCAGCTACCTGGTGAACCTCGGCACGGAGGAGCCGGCGCAGCGCGAGAAGTCGCTGGACTGCGTCGTCGAGGAACTCACCCGCTGCGAGCGCCTCGGCATCCCCTTCCTCGTCCTCCACCCCGGCGGCCACCCGGACGAGCAACGCGGGCTGACGTTGATCGCCCAAGCCCTGGACGAGGTGCACGCGCGCACCCCGCGCTTCCAGTCCCGTGTGTGCCTGGAGGTGACAGCGGGCCAGGGCAACTGCCTGGGCTGGCGCTTCGAGCACCTGGCCGAGGTGCTATCCCGGACGGGAGACGCGGGGCGGCTGGGCATCTGTTTGGATACCTGCCATCTGTTCGCCGCCGGATACGATTTGTCGACGGAAGCCGGTTACCATGAGGTGATGGCCGAGTGTGACCGGGTGCTGGGGCTGGAGCGGGTGCACTGCATCCACCTCAACGACAGCAAGAAGCCGTTGGGCTGCCGGGTGGATCGCCACGAGGAGGTGGGCAAGGGAGCGATCGGGCTCACGCCCTTCCGCTGCCTCATGAAGGATCCGCGGTTCGTCAACACCATTGGAATCCTGGAGACACCTTTTCCCGAGCGTTATCCAGAAGCCATCAGTCTTCTCGAATCGCTCCGCGGGAGGAAGTAAACAGCGCCCCCATGCCTGCTACACCAACAGCCAACAGCCGCAGGACGCCAGGAGGCGGAGAGGGCTCGGACCCCCCGCCACGGATCGCGACCCTGCCGGCGCGAGCCAAGCTGGAGCGGCTGCTCCGGGTGGCCAAGGGTCACAAGAAGGCCCTGGTCCTCACCCATGACAACCCGGATCCCGACTCCATCGCCTCCGCGGTGGCCCTGGCCCATCTGTTGAAGGAGCGGGCGGGCTTGGAGGAGGCCCGGGTGGGTTACGGCGGCATCATCGGCCGCGCGGAGAACATCGCCTTCGTGAAGGTGCTCCGCCTCCCCGTGGTGCCCATCGCGCAGCTCGACCTGGACGAGTACGACCTGCTGGCGCTGGTGGACACCCAGCCGCCCACGGGCAACCACGCCATCCCCCCGCGTCTGCGAGGCGAGGTGGACATCGTCATCGACCACCACCCGCTGCGCGACGAGAGCCTCGAGGCCCCCTTCGCGGACGTGGGAGGCGACTTCGGCGCCACCTCGACGATGCTCGTGGAGTACCTGCGCGCCGCGAGGATCGAGCCGTCGACGGAGGTGGCCACCGCGCTCTTCTACGGCCTGAAGGCGGACACGCGAGACCTGGGGCGCGAGACGACCCAGACGGACATCGACACGTACCTGTGGCTGTTCCCGCGGATGGACAAGCAGCTGCTGGGACAGATCGAGCACCCGGAGCTGCCCGCGCGCTACTTCCAGCTGTACCACACGGCCTACGAGCGGGCGAAGGTGTACGGGGACACGGCCATTGTGACGGACCTGGAGGAGGTCTACTCGCCGGACATGGTGGCCGAGGTAGCCGAGCGGCTGATGTTCCTCGAGGGGATGAAGTGGTCGCTGGCATACGCCACGTACCGCAACCAGCTCTTCCTGTCGTTGAGGGTGAAGGATCGGCGGATGAACGCGGGCCGGCTCATCCGGGAGATCTGCGAGGACTACGGGGGCTCGTCGGGAGGCCATGGCAGCATGGCGGGCGCGCGGATTCCGCTGTCGGGGCGGGCGACGCAGCGCAAGGCGCTCAAGCGCGAGCTGGTGCGCCGCTTCCTCGAGGCCTTTGGAGTGTCGGACGAGCGGCCCGTGGGCCTGCTGTCCGCGCCCTCGCCGTGATCTACTGGGACCACAACGCGGCCGCGCCGGTGCGGCCGGAGGTCGCCACGCTGCTGGCGCGGACGTTCTCCGAGGGAGGTTGGGGCAACGCCTCCAGCGTGCACCGGAGCGGGCGAGAGGCCCGGGGCCGGCTGGACGCGGCGCGGGCCCGGGTGGCGCGCGTGCTGGGATGCGAGCCGAAGGAGGTGTGCTTCACCGGCTCGGGCTCGGAGGCGGACGCACTGGCCTTGAAGGGGGCCTGGCTCGCGCGGAAGGAGCCGCGGCGGCGACGCGTGGTGACCTCGACCCTCGAGCACCCGGCGGTGCTGGCGGCGCTGAAGCAACTGGAGACGCAGGGCGCGGAGGTGGTGCGGGTGGGCCCGGGGCGGGACGGCCGGGTGGCGCTGGAGGCGATGCTGGAGGCGCTGACGCCGGAGACGGTGCTCTGCTCGTTGATGTGGGCGAACAACGAGACGGGCGTGGTGCAGCCGGTGGCGGAGCTGTCGAGGGCCTGCCGGCAGCGGGGCATCCTGTTCCACACGGACGCGGTGCAGGCGGCGGGGAAGCTCCCCACGAACCTGCGCGAGGTGGACGCGGACCTGCTGACCCTGTCGGCGCACAAGTTCGGAGGCCCCGCGGGAGCGGGCGTGCTGGTGGTGCGCAAGGGCGTGGAGCTCCAGGCGCTGACGCCGGGACACCAGGAAGCGGGGCTGCGCGGAGGGACGCAGAACGTGCCCTACGCGGAGGCCCTGGCACTGGCCCTGGAGCTGGCCCACGAAGAGCAGCCGGCACACGCGGAACGGGTACGGACACTGCGGGACACCTTCGAGCACGAAGTACGCTCGCGCATCGCGGATGTGACGGTGAACGGAGAGGGAGCGCCGCGGGTGCCGAACACGAGCAACCTGTGCTTCCACGGAGCGGACGGCGAAGCACTGCTGATCGCGCTGGACCTGGAGGGAATCTGCGTGTCGTCGGGAGCGGCGTGCGCCTCGGGGACGCTGACCCCCTCGCACGTGTTGCTGGCGATGGGCCTCACCCCCGCGCAGGCACACGGCTCCCTGCGCTTCTCACTCGGTCCGGCGACGACGGAGGCGGAGGTGACGCGGGTCGTGGAGGCGCTGGCCACCCACGTCCCGAGGGCCCGTGAACTGAACGTATAAGCCCCCTCTCCCCCTGGGAGAGGGCTGGGGTGAGGGTATCTCCTCCCCTGTGCCCCGACTCCGCCCCCGTGAACCAGAAGCCCCTGACTCACCACTTCTGATCGGGGAGCTGCTTCTCGCGAACGTCACCTGGGGGCTGGCCATAACCCGGAGAGCCCTCGTGGGCCTCGTTGGGGTTGTCCGGCTTGTGCTCGACCTTGCGCTCCGTATCGGCCTCGCGGGTCTCCTGCGGCTTCTTCTCCTTCTCGGTCGCCATCTCGAATCCTCCCTCGTGGAGGGGAAGATCGGCATCGAGGGAACGACCGGCATCCAGGAGCGGGCAGACAGGGGAGCGCAGACCCTCACCCCCGCCCTCTCCCTGAGGGAGAGGGAGATGGCTCACTTCGCGTCGGTGATCCCGAACAGCCCGCGGACGACGGCGGCGATGGCCAGCGGCGTGCCCACCCGCTCGTCGTAATGCGGCGCCAGGGCCTCGGCGAAGGCCTCGGCGGAGGGGAATCGATCCTCGGGATTGACCGAGAACCCCCGGTGGATGATCTCGTCCAGGGCCTCGGAGATCTCCGGGCGGATGAGACTCGGCGGCAGGTAGTCCCGGTAGACGATCTTCGTGAAGACCTCTTCCGGGGTGGAGCCGGTGAAGGGGCGCTGCAGCGTCAGCAGCTCGTAGAGCACGACGGTGGCGGCCCACAGGTCCACCTGTGGGGAGATGGCCCCCTGCAGGGCCTCCGGCGACAGGTAGTAGGGCTTGCCAAGGACCTCGCCGCCCTGGAGCACGCCATCCACGCGCAGGCGGGCCACGCCGAAGTCGCCCAGCTTGATGTCGCCCAACCGCGAGATGAACAGGTTGGAGGGCGAGATGTCGCAGTGGACGATGCCCAGCGGCTCGTCCTGGGGGCCGGTGACGGAGTGGGCGTAGGCCAGGGACTCGAGCAGCACCCGGCCCAGGTAGATGGAGAAGTCCAGGGGCAGGTGGATGCCGCGCAGCTTGCAGCGACGGAGGATGTGACCCAGGTCCCTCCCGTCCACCAGCTCCATGACGATGAAGTACTGGCCCTCGACCAGGCCCACGTCGAGCACCTGGACGATGTTGGGATGATCCAACTGCTTGGTGAGACGGGCCTCGGCGGCGAAGAGGGCGACGGAGGCCGGATCCTTGGTGAGGGCGGGCAACAGCCGCTTGAGGGCCACGGTCCAGCCCTGACGCGGTCCGGAGCGGACGCGAGCGCGGAAGACCTCGGCCATGCCCCCCTTGCCGAGCTGCGATAGGATTTCGTAGTTGCCGAGGATCCGGGGGATCCGCGGCGTGGGAGAGGTGCTCACGCGCTCACGGTCCCGTCTGTTGCCGCCTTCCGGCAGAAGCCTTGGAGTGGTTGGTGAAGGCCTGTTGGGTCAGCTGGACGTACTTCCCGAGGGACGCGGGATCCGACCCCAACAGCTTGTCCAGCTCGGCGTCCTGGGTGCCCTCGGCGATGGCGAAGCCGAGCTTCACCGCCATCCCCAGGTGGGACAGGGCCTGCTTCTTGTCGCTGATCCGGCTGTAGGCACAGGCCAGGTTGTAGTGGATGCGCGCATCACGCGGATTGAGCGCCCAGGCCCGGTTCAGGGCCTCGATGGCGTCGGAGGCCTGGCCCCGCATCAACCAGGCGGTGCCCAGGCCGAAGAAGGCCACCCAGTTGCGATCGTCGTAGGAGAGGCTCCGCTCGAACTCGGCGGCCGAACCGCCCCAGTTCTTCTCCCCCAGCAGCCGGTTGCCCCGCTCCAGCGCCGCCTTGGCGGCCTCGGGGTTGCGCTTCTCCGAGCGCAGGCGCGACATGGCGGCTCCCCCGCCACGCACCGAGGACGCGGGAGGTGCCTCCGTCACCGGCTGCAGCACCATCAGGCCCCCCTTGCCCAGCACCGGCGCCTGACACCCCGCCCGAGGCCGCACGTAGGCCGTCAGCGTCCGATCCTCCGGGCTGAACAGGGCGAGGATGGGCAGGGTGTCCATGGTGGGGCAGGACGTCCCCTCCAGGCACAGGGTGAGTTGCCCCACCAGCACGTTGCCCTGGAGCACCCCTTCCAGCACCCGGCTCCGGGGGGCGAAATCGCAGGGGCCTCCTCCGGTGGTGAATGCCACGAGCCGATCCTTCTCCGTGCTCAGCTCCACCCGCCCCAGTACGCTCGCCTGGTAGCTCCCCTGAGGAACCGACTCCGCGCTGGCGGCTCCGGGGGCTGCGGCGACGAAGGCCGCGAGGCCGATTGTTCTGGATACGGACGCCATGGGTGGGAGCCGCTCCATCATAGGAGGGGGTCGGCTGGCTTGTAAACGTGCGCCAATGGCTTGACCCATCCCCCCTGCGTTCTTATCATTCCTCCAGCGATTCCTGGGTTTCTCCAGGAGTTTCAGGGATTTGCAGTAAGGAAAGGCTTGTTGAAGGGCTGTCCCCTGCGGGGCGCGTGATGCCCAGCAGAAATTCGAACCGATACGTCCATATCGGGGTCCGTTTCGGGCTCCATGTGCAAGCCCTCCCCTCACGGGATGAGGGAAGCCTACGGAGCCACGACTTCGAACCCCACCTGGCTTTTTTAGGGTTCAATGGACGCTAGGCACACGGCCATGCTGCGGGGGACTTTTTCTTACTCTTGTCGGGAGCGGGGCAGGTGGCGAGCGAGACGGTGGCACAAGAGGGGACGGCTCGGAAGGTGTCGCTGCGCGAGGAGCTGACGGCGCGGCGTAAGGCGATGACGCCTGACATCATCGACGAGCGGGGGCTGAAGGTTCAGGCGCGGTTCCTGGCCACGCCCTACTACCAAAAGGCGAGGACGGTGGCGCTCTACGCTCCCATTCGGGGCGAGGTGCCCACACGGGACATCCTCATCGCGGCGCTGCAGGACGAGAAGATCGTCTGCTACCCGCTGTCCCACGTCCATGGACGCATCCTGTCCTTCCGGGCCATCAAGTCCGAGGCCGAGCTGGAGCCGGGGCGGCTCGGAGTGCGCGAGCCCACCAACTCCGCGGAGCTCATCCCGGTGGACCAGATCGATCTGTTCGTGGTGCCCGGGCTGGGCTTCACGCGCGACGGCAAGCGACTGGGCCGGGGTGGCGGCTATTACGACGCCACGCTCAAGGCGGCCTCGGCACGCAGCCGCCGGGTGGGGCTGGCCTTCGGCGATCAGATCGTCGATACCATGCCGACGACGAATGACGACGTGGACATGGACCTCGTCGTCACCGAGTCGGAGACAATGCGCGGGCTCTACCGCGACTGGGATTTCCTCGACACGTGAAAGTACTCTTCATGGGTGATGTGGTGGGCAGGCCGGGAGTCACGGCCGTGCGCACCCTTCTGCCCAAGCTCATCGCGCGCCACTCGGTGGACCTGGTCGTCGCCAACGCTGAAAACAGCGAAGGCGGCGCCGGGATCTCCCCCGAGTCGGCCGAAGCGCTGCTCGCCAGTGAGGTCAACCTCCTGACGAGCGGCAACCATTTCTGGACCAAGAAGCAGATCCTCCCCTGGGTTCAGGACAACCCGAACCTGCTGCTGCGCCCGGCCAACTACCCGAAGGGGGCGCCGGGCAAGGGGCACACCGTCATCCAGACGCCGGACGGGCGCAAGCTCGGGGTGCTCAACCTCGAGGGGCGCGTCTTCATGAAGCCGCTGGACAACCCGTTCACGGTGGCGCCGGATCTGGTGGCGGAGCTGCGCAAGCAGACGCCCTGCATCCTGGTGGACATGCACTGCGAGGCCAGCAGCGAGAAGAACGCCATGGGCGCGCACCTGGATGGCAAGGTGTCCGCCGTGGTGGGCACGCACACGCACGTGCAGACGGCCGACGAGCGGATATTGCCGGGTGGCACGGCCTTCATCACCGACGTGGGCATGTGTGGCCCGCTGGACTCCGTGATCGGGGTGAAGAAGGAGCTCTCCATCGAGCGCTTCATCACCCTGCGCAACACGCCCTACGAGGTGGCCAAGAACCTCGTCTACCTGCAGGGCGTGGTCATCGACATGGATGACAAGACGGGGAAGGCGCGGAGCATCGAGCGCATCCGCGAGCACCTGCCGGGTACGTAGGCCCTCCCCTCGCCTTCTGTGTCAACCCGGCCGGGTTTTCGGCTAGGTTGCGCGGCGCCATGTCCGAAAATCCGCTGCGCAAGGCGACCCCCCAGGAGCAGTTCGAGGAAGTGACCCGAGGCACCGTGGACATCCAGGTGCCCGAGGATCTGAAGAAGAAGCTCGAGCGCTCGTATGAGACGGGCAAGCCGCTCGTCATCAAGGCGGGCTTCGATCCGAGCCGTCCGGACCTGCACCTGGGCCACTCGCTGCTGCTCACGCGCATGCGGCGCTTCCAGGACTTCGGCCACCAGGTGGTATTCCTCATCGGCGACTTCACCGCGCTGATCGGCGATCCCTCGGGGAAGAACGTCACGCGCCCCGCGCTCACCCGCGACGAGGTGAAGGTCAACGCCCAGACGTACCAGGACCAGGTCTTCAAGGTGCTGGACGCGTCGAGGACGCAGGTGCGCTTCAACTCCGAGTGGTTGGACAAGCTGGGCACGGAGGGGATGATCCGCCTGGCGGCGCGCTACTCGGTGCAGCGCATGCTGGAGCGCGATGACTTCAAGAAGCGCTTCCGCGAGAACCGCACCATCTCCATCCACGAGTTCCTCTACCCACTGCTGCAGGGCTACGACTCGGTGGCGCTGAAGGCGGACGTGGAGCTGGGCGCGACGGACCAGCTCTTCAACCTGCTGGTGGGCCGGCAGCTCATGAAGGACGAGGGAATGGAGCCGCAGGTCATCATGACCGGGCCCATCCTCGAGGGCCTGGACGCGAAGATGGTCGACGGGAAGATCGTCGGCGACAAGATGTCCAAGAGCCTGGACAACTACGTGGGCATCAGCGACTCGCCGGATCAGATCTACGGCAAGCTGATGAGCATCACGGACGATCTGATGTGGCGGTACTACGAGCTGCTGTCGTCCCGAACGCTCAAGGAGCTGGCCGAGCTGAAGGCGAAGGTGACGAGCGGGGAGCTGCACCCGAAGGCGGCGAAGTCCGGGTTCGCACTGGAGATGGCGGCGCGCTTCCACGACGAGGAGTCGGCGCGCAAGTCGATGCAGGCGTGGGAGGAGCGCTACTCGCAGAAGAAGATCGTCGCCGAGGATCAGCCGCTGGTGGAGCTGTCGCTGGGCGGGACGCCGAAGATGCTGCTGGCCAAGGCCCTGGCGGAGGCGAAGCTGGTGGCGTCGCTCACGGAGGGTCGCAAGCTGATGGGCCAGGGCGGCGTGCGGGTGAACGGGGACAAGGTGTCCGACCCGAAGCACGAGCTGGACGCGGGCGAGTACCTGGTGCAGGTGGGCAAGCACAAGTCCGCGCGCATCAAGCTGGCCTGAGCGCTCTCCCTGAGCGCTCTCAAGCAGGGCGGGTATTCTGCGCGGCATGCGGATCCCGACCCTGCTGCTCATCGCCCTGTGCACCCTCCCCTTCCGCGCCCACGCCTCGGGCGCCTTCGTGTCCGGCACCCGGCTGGAGGCCGTGTCGGAACCCGACTCCACGAAGGTCGTCTTCACCGTCGAGCCGGACACGGCCTACCCGGTCATCAAGAAGGGGGGCCCCGGACGGACGTGGTGCAAGCTGAAGGGCGCCACGGGCGAGGGCTGGGTGAAGTGCGACGGCACGGCGGAGCTCCCGGACAAGCCTCGCCTCAGTGGTGAGTTCCTGGCCTCGAGGGATCGGGCCCCCGAGGCCGCGCCCCTGCCGGCCGACGTCCCCCAGGCCCGGGGCTGTGCCGCCCGCTGCGACAACCCTCCCCTCTTCCGCCAGGCACCCACGCTCACGCCCGTGGATCGCGAGGTGCTCGGGATGTGCCCGGCGCGACCCGACGCCTCGGTGAGCCGCGGAGACGTGCAGCGCTTCATCTCCGCTCACTACGACGACCCGCGCATCCAGCGCGCCCTGTCCGTGGCGGGGCGCCCGGGCTCGCGCCAAGCCAACATCGAGTGGCTCACCGGCCTCTGGGTGAGCACGGGGCCGCGCAACGCCTTCACCCACGTCTTCTGCGGTGACGACTGGACCACCCGGACCGTCGGCGGGCTGCACTACCTGCCGCGTTACGCGCAGCTCGAGTCCGAAGGGAAGCTCTGCTTCGACGGCCCGGGCCGCAAGGGCAAGGCGCTGCAGGGCTCGCAGTACCTCATCCGCTTCCGCGGCGTGGCGCCCTGGTCCTGCGCGGAGAAGAAGCTCGGAGGTTTCACGCAGGAGACGGACCCGGTGGCCATGGTGGCCGTCGGCACCCGAGCCTTCGCCCGCTGCTGCGCGCGCGATGGCGCCAAGAAGGAGGGCGGCGTGTACTCGGCTCCGGACCTTGGCGGCACCTCGTGGCGCATCTGGTGCGGCACGCGCAATGGCACCTACGGCATCGCCTCGCTCTACCCCACCGACGAGCGGTCCACCTGCGGCGAGTAGTCGACCCGCTCAGGAACGGGCGCGGCGTGGCAACAGGGCCAGGGCCATCAGCGCGACCGCGCCCACCGAGGCGCCACCGCCGGCGCTGCCGCAACCCCAACCCAGTGGGGAGAGCTTCTCCTCGTCCGTCTGTCCCGGGTCGACGCCCGCGTCACCCGGTCCGGGAGTGCCCCCATCCTGGCCGGGCGTGGTTCCTCCGTCCTGGCCGGGCGTGGTGCCTCCATCCTGACCCCCACCACGGGGACCCCGCCGCGAAGGGTCGGCGATGAGGTCGTCCCGACGATGTAGAGCTGCTGCTCCTGGGAGCTATCGAACGCCAACCGCCGGCCCGTGTCATCGAAGTCGCCCCCGAACATCCGGGTCCACTCCACGCCCCCATCCCTGCCGAGCCGGGTGACGAAGGCGTCCTGTCCCCTGGCGGCCATGGGTGGAGCCGTGTTCCCGGGAAACTGGGGAGCGTTCGTCCTGCCCGTGACGAAGGCCACACCGTCCCTGTTCGTGAGGATGCCTTCCGGCCATTCGTCCGTGGCGCTGGGACTGCCATCCGCCGCGGTACCTCCCAGGTAGGTGTTCCAGGTGACGCTGGGGGGTCGAAGACGTTTGCGCGCTGGCCTGTCCCGGCGGCACGACGAGCGCGAGTGGAACGAGGCCAGCCATCACGGCGGCGGTGCGAAGGAGGCGGCGAGCGGACATGGAAGTTCTTCCCTCGCCGAGTATGCCCTACTCGCGGCCGACCGTGAGCACCGCCCCCTTCGAGTAGGCCGTGAACTCGGGCGCGTACATCGATTGGACCGTCGCGGGTCCCACCCGGAACGTGCCCACCATGTTCGCCCTCAGCCGGTAGCGCAACGTGTACTCGCCCGCGGGCAGCCACTCGAAGAAGAAGCTCGTCCCCGAGTCCCTCGGCTCCTCGTACCAGACGATTCCCAGCTCGTACCGGTGCCGGGACTCCGTACGCTCCGGCTCCAGTCCCGCCGCACGTGGATCCCTCACGTGCACGTACTCCGCGGCGTGCTTCGTCCTCACCGAGAGTTGCACCTCCACCTCGTCCCCCGGCGCCACCACCGCCCCCTCCGCCAACGGCCGCAACACCGCTTCCTTCCCCACCCGCTCACGCAGGAAGTAGCGACGGGACACCTCGAAGAAGTCTCCCCGCTCCTCCTCCGGCAGCCGCTCCGTCGAGAAGTGCCAGGTGGCCGAGGCGAACGCGAGCCCCTTCCCCTCCTTCTCCACCCTCACCACGCTGCCCGTCTCCGGCTTCACCTCCGGCCCCGGCACCACCACCCGGTTCCCCTTCCCCGTGTACGTGTCCGGCTCGAAGGCGAACGCCACCGTCCGGCCTCCCACCGTCACCTTCGCCTCCTCGCGATCCTTCAGCGCCCCCTCGCGCTCCAGGTACCGCACCAGCGCGTATACCGCCTCCGCCGTGGCCCTCGTGGACTTCCAGTGGCCCAGCTTGCGATCCAACAGCAGCCACTGCGCCAACCCGTGCCGCCGCTCGTCCCGCGGGTTCAGCTCCATCAGCGTGCGCAGCGCGAAGGACTGTGTCTCCGTGGTGTCGTTGTACCAGAGCCAGCTCCGCGCCTCCGGCGCCCAGTACGTGCCCAGCTCCTCGCTCGTCTTCGCCGAGCTCATCACGCTCTCGAAGACGCGCCGCGCGTCCGTCTCCCGCCCCGCGCGCTTCAGCGCCAGCGCCAGGTAGCCCTTCAGGTACGGCGAGTGCTCCTTCCAGTGCTGGAAGCTGAAATCGCGGATGCGCGCGCGCTCCTCGGCACTGAGCGCGTTGCCCGTGTAGCGCGCGTCCGGGAAGCTCGAGGCCACGTACTCGAGGAAGGTGAGGAACTCCCAGCAGCAACCCTCCTTCCGCATCCGCTCCGCGTAGTCCGAGCGGAAGTGTTGCGCGAGGTACTCCCACGCCCGCATCGTCATGTCGCGGTCCACCTCCACCCCGTGCTCCGCCGCACGTGAGAGCCCATGGAGGATGTAGAGCGTCATGTACGGCGACGGCGGACCTCCCGGCCACCAGGAGAAGGCTCCGCTCGGCGACTGCGCCTGACGCAGCTTCACCATCGAGGCCTCGCGCTCGGCCTTCGCCACTTCCGGATCCAACACCTTCGCCAGTTGCTCCACCTCCTCGCTCCCACCCCGCGACTCCTCCAGCCAGGGCGACTCCTCCAACACCATCTTCCGGTTGGGGTCCACCGCGTCCCATGTGTCGAAGCGCGTCGCGCGCGTGCTCAGCGACTTCGCCAGCTTCGCCATCTCGGGGTAACGGCCATACAGACTGGAGAGGATGCCCGTGGACACGAAGCGGTTGAGGGTCTGCTCGGTGCACTCGTAGGGATGGTTCACCAGGTACGGCATCGCCCCCAGCACCGCGTGGAAGAGCTGCGCGTCCACCGACACCACGAGTTGCTCGTGACGCAGGCTCGGATCGTCTCCACGCCGCATGTCCGGGAACTCCATCACCTCGTGCTCCCCGCCTCGCAGTGCCACGAAGCGCGATTGCGTCAGGTGCATGCGGCCGGGCAGCACGGGCAGCGGGCGCAGCTCCCCATCACTGAAGTCCCCGGCGCTCGCGGTGACCCGGAAGGCCACCGGCCCCAGCTCCGCCGGCGTCACCAGCGGGAAGCGCACCGTCGTCCCCTTCCCCGCCTCCACCCGGAAGGACTGGCGCGCCGTCTTCACTTCGAAGCGGGACAGCAGGCTCGCGTTCGTCTCCGGCTCCACGATGTCCAGTGCGAGCGAGCCCTCCAGCGCGGCCTCGCCCGCGTTGTTCACCACCACCTCCAGCACCGCACGGTCACCCTCGCGCAGGAAGCGCGGCACGTACGGGCGCACCATCAGCTCCTTCACGCTCCGGGTCTGGCGCGTCAAGGAGCCTCCCTTCAGGTCCTTCGTCAGCGCGTGCACCCAGACGTTCCACGCCGTCACCGAGTCCGGCACGGTGAACTCCAGCACCGCCGAGCCGTCCGGCCCCGTGAGCAGCTGCGGTACCCAGAAGGCCGTCTCCGCGAAGTTGCCGCGCACCGCGTCCTTCGGCACCGCCCCGCTCACCGCCAGCTCCGGCTTGGGAGCTTCCTGGTTCCTGGAGAGATCGCCGAGGGCGAAATCCAGCTCCTCGCTGGGACTGGGGGCGGCCCTGGCTGCTCGAAGGGGGAGCTGGATGATCTCCCTGCGCCTCATGTCTCTGTGCAGCGATCCCACCGCCAGGCCAGGGAGGCCACCCCACCCGGGCCCACCGAGGCCCTTGTCGTCCTCGAACAAGAGCTCGTCTCCCTGGGGATGGCGCCAGTCCGGCAACGCCCGGAGCCCCTGGCCATAGAGCCACCGGGAAGAAATCTCCTTCGGGCTCGCATCCAGGTACACCTCCCCCGCGCGCTGCGGGTAGTAGTCCGCCACGGCCGGCGGCGAGTGCCGTGCGAAGAGCTCCAACGAGTGATCGTACATGTACGCGAGCAGCTCGGCGGCCCCCGCATCCACCCTCTCTCCCCGGGGCCCCTTCACCGTCACCCGCCACGTCTCCTTCGCGCCCGGACGCAGCCGATCCCGGAAGGTGGCGAACTCCAGGTGCAGCTCCTTGTCGTCGAAGGGCACGAACACCGACTGCTCGAACCGCAGCACCTGATAGTCCCGCACCGCCACCAGGGTCACCGTGAAGCCGCCGCGCAGGGACTCGGTGACGGGAACCTCCAGCACCGCCGGACTCTTGCCTCCGGTGAGCACACGGCGCTGCACGAACCGCCCTCCTTGCGAGATGTCCAGGAACAGCGGCTGCCCCTCGAAGCCGGAGAAGGCCAGCAGGCGCGCCGTCTCGCCCACTTTGACCGAGGTGCGCTCGGTCCTCAGCAACGCCGGCACGGCGATCGGTGCACGCTCGCCCGCGACCAGCACCTCGCGCGAAATGCTGAAGCGCTCCCCGAAGGCATCCTCCGTTTCGTAATGCACGCGATAGATGCCAGGGCTCAACACGGGCAGCTTCACCCGCGCGAGCCCCTGCGCGTCATGCACCACCGCGCCCCGGGCCATCTCCTCGTCATCCGCCCAGTCCCGGAAGGCCTCCTCCTCGGAGGGTTCCACCGGCCAGCGGGGCCGCGACAGATCTCCCGGCGTGGTGACACGGGCGTCCGCGTCCACGCTCGCCTCGGAAGGGAGCCGCATGGGCAGCTCGTCGGGCATTCGGGGCTTCGCGGGCTGCTTCAGCGTCACCAACCGCCACCGGCCCGCCCCGGACAGCGGCACGCCATCGAGGTTCGCGCGCATCAGCCGAACCTCCGGGGCCATGCCCTCGCGGAAGAAGCCCTCGTCCATGTCCACGCGGCCCTCCACCGCCACCAGTCCGAGCCGGAAGCCGCGGCTCGCCGAGCGTGTCTCCCCGCCCTCGTCCGTCACGTCCGCCTCCACCCGGTAGCTCCAGGAAACCTCGCGCGAGGAGGGGGCCCGCTCGTCCGCGTCCGGAGTGAAGGTGAGCTGGAACCCACCGTCTTCACCCACGGGCGAGGTGCCGCTGGCCACCACCCGGGAGTACGTGGGGAGGTCGTGCGCGTGAGACCACCAGAAGGGATAGCGGGGCTCGCGGTGGACGCGCCAGCGCACGGTGCCGCGCGTCACCGGCAGCCCGAAGTAGTAGCGGGCCTCGCCCCGGAAGGTGGCCGGGCGGTTGAGGCGCAACGTCGCGTCCGAGTCCTTCAACGTCACCTCGAAGGTGGGACGCTTGTACTCCTCCACGCGCACCCGCGCGGTGCCCACCGCGACCTTGCCCACGTGCGCCACCATGCGCCACGCGCCGAGCAGCCGCCCCGCGGGCACGGTGAATTCACCGGCCACCGAGCCGAAGCCGTTGGTCCGCACCTCACGCTTCTCGACGGCCTGACCGTTCGCGTCCATCAGCGACACCGTCAGCCGCTGCGCTGGCAGTGTCCGATAGCGTGACTGATCTCCCCTCCCTCGGAAGGGCACCACCTTCCACCGCACCTTCTGCAACGGGCGGTACACGCCACGATCCGTGAAGACGAGCGCCTGTGTCCGCTCCCGTCCTGACCCTTCACTCCCGTCGCCGTAGAACGACTCCGAGCCGACCAACGCCCGCTGGCCCCGGCCCACGACGAGGAAGGCCCGCGCCCCAAGCTTCTGGAACAGCACCACCCCTCGGGCATCCGTCTTCAGGGTCCGCACCACGCGGCTCTCGCTGTCCACGTCCATCAGGCGAACCTCGACACCCGGCGCGGGCTGGCCCGTCTCGCCCTCCACCACCCGCACCTCCAGGCGGCTGTCCGCGTCCATCCGAGTGACGAAGACCCACGGCGTCACCGTCATCAACGTCGCGAGCACCTGGTTGTGCGCTTCCCGGAAGTCCTCGTGCACCGAGGCGACGATGAGGTAGCTGCCCGGCTCCGTCAGCGGCGGCACCACGAAGGTGCGGTGCGAGCGCAGATCCGGTGTCCCAGGCAGGGATGCACTCCAGGCCGCCACGGGCCTCCGCTTCTCGATGAACGAGCGCAGCCGCTCCCCGGAGTCCCCGTCCAGGTCCTCCTCTCCGTCCTCTGCCAGGAACTCGTCGTAGAAGCTGCCCCTGGCGAGCCTCGACTCCACGTCGTACGCATAGGCCCGGAAGTGCAGCCGCGGCAGGTTCCGGTGCGTCACCTCGATGGAGCGCTTGCGTGCACCATCGGACCGCATGCTGGAGAGCGAGAACTCCGGCGCCTCGAGTTCCGCCACCATCCGCGCGCACCACCTGCCTCCGACACTGTCCGGGAAGGCCGCCGCGCATGCCTTGCCCATCGCGTGCGCGCGCACCGGCCGATCCGCGGACCTCTCGCGATCCGCCAACCAGGCCTGTCCCATGGCCCACCACGGCACGTCCCGGTAGCCCTCGAGATGCTCGGTCACGTGACGGCGGATGCGGGCCCTGTCCACCACCTCGCGGAAGGCCTCGTGGAGCGACTGGCTGCGCGCCAGGTGTGCCTCCAGGGCCGCCTCGCGCCGGCCCGAGGCGCGGTGCCAGGCCTCCAGGTCCCCCAGGACGGCGGCCACCTTGCGCAATGGATGCACCGACGGGTCCACGAGGTCCACGCTCTTCGGAGTGCCCTCCAGCAGCTCGCCCAGGTCCAGGTGGTGCAGCTCATCGGACTGCCCGGGCCGCCACTGGCCCTGGTCCGAGAGCATTTCCACCCAGAGGTACGTCACCGCGTCGCGCAACGTGTCGCGGATGCCCGGAGGATAGGTGTTCGGAGAGAGGAAGCCCGCGAGCGCCTCGACCTTCTCCCCCCCCAGCCGCTCCCGTGCCGCCCACGCATCCGCGAGCGCGCGCCGGGCCTCGGTGAAGATCTGCTCGGCCGTCCACTGCTTCAGGTCCACCGTTCCACTGGAGACCACCTGCTCGCGCCGGCTCACCTCCCAGCGCTTGTAGCTCGCGTACTGCAGGAGCACGCCGGCGTAGTAGAGGTCGAGCGCGGTGCGCGGCAGCACGCCCTTCGGCCACGGCTGCTCCCGGAGGAACCGAACGTTCGCCTCGAACTCGTGCAGCCCGCTCCGCAGCTGCACCGAGCGGATGAGCGCCCGCGCCCACTCGTCCTCGTTGCCCTGCGCGCGGGCCTGCGCCAGACGCGCCTCGGCGCCCTGGATGGCGGCCTCGAGCTTCTGGTCATCCGCCAGCGCGTCGATGTCCTTCCACGTGGGCACGGGTGACTGTGCCCGCGCGGACGGGACGGCGAGCACGAGGGTGGTGAGCGTCAGGAGGACGATGAAGGAGCGAGCGACCTGAAGTGGTGACATGGACGGATGGCGCGAGAACGTCGAACCCAGGGCATAATGCGCGCCATGTGTGGCCGCGTCACCATCCAGACCCCCGCCCTGGCGATCGCGCGTGAGTTCGCCCTCACCGGCGTCCGCTCCGCGCTCGATCGCCCTCGCTACAACCTCGCCCCCACCCAGCTGATGCCCGTGGTCATCAACGACGGCGAGCGCATGCTGGATGCCTATCGCTGGGGCCTCATCCCCTCCTGGGCGAAGGAGGCCTCCATCGGCAACAAGCTCATCAACGCCCGCGGCGAGACGGTGGCGGAGAAGCCCAGCTTCCGCTCCGCGCTCAAGCGCCGGCGCTGTCTGGTGCTCGTGGATGGTTGGTTCGAGTGGAAGCAGAGCACGAAGCCCAAGACGCCCTACCTCTTCCGCCGCAAGGACGGCCGGCCCATGGCCTTCGCCGGCCTGTGGGAGGAGTGGACCGCCCCCGACACCGGAGAGGTGCTGCGCACCTGCACCGTCATCACCACCGGCCCCAACGCGTTGATGGCCCCCATCCATGACCGCATGCCCGTCATCCTCCGGCCCGAGGCCCGGGAGGTGTGGCTGCGTCCGGAGCCCCAGGAGGCCTCGGTGCTACAGCCCCTCCTGGTCCCCAACGAGGACGAGCCCCTGGAGCTCTGGGAGGTGTCGCGCGTGGTGAACTCGCCGACGAACGACGTACCCGCCTGTATCGAACGCGTGGCGAGTCAGGCCCCGCTCCTGACCTGAGCTAGGGCGATGTGGGCGCGGAGGCGGCCTTGCGGCGCAGGCCGATGACATACACCTCCATGCTGGCGCCGCGGGTGGCCTCGGGACGCACCAGCTTCACCTCCTCGAAACTGGCGCGAACCTCGTCGCGGAACTCCTCGAACTCGCCCCCCATGAAGAGCTTGGCCACGAAGGCCGAGCCGGGGCGGCCCCGCGTGACGGCCACCTCGAGCGCCTTGCGCGCCAGCCGCAGACTGCGCGCCTCGTCGGTGGTGCGGATGCCACTCGTCTTGGGCGCCATGTCCGAGATGACGGCGTCGAAGGGCCCGTCGTACAGCTCGCGCAGCTTCGCGTCGAAGTCGTCGGCCAGCACGTCCAGCACCGCCGTCTTCACGTGCTGCTGGGAGAAGGGCCGGATGGCGACGATGTCCACCCCGATGACCCGGCCGTTCGGGCCCACCGCGTCGGCCAATATCTGCAGGAAGCCGCCCGGAGCCGCCCCCAGGTCGAGCACCGCGGCCCCCTTCTTCAAGAAGGGGTAGCGCTTGAGGATTTCGTCCACCTTGAAGGCGGAACGGGCTCTCAGCCCTTCTTGCTTGGCTTTCTTGAAATAGTGGTCTTTCGGACGGTAGGGCTTGCCCATGGCGGAGGAGGTCCCTACCATCGGCTACTGTCTTCGGGAAGCCGGAGCAGCGACGGGTGTCGGGCATCCGTGAAACGGCGGTCCGGAGGGGTGTCATGCGACTGTCCAGCGTGACGACAGCGGTCTGTATCTCCCTGTTGTCCGTGGCGTGTACCGTGGGGTGCTGGTACCGCGCGGATCTGCTGCGTTCCGAGGCGGCCTGGCTGATGGAGCGCGGCAAGGCGCAGGCCGCCGAGTACGCCACGAGCTTCGACGACGCGCTCGCCACCCAACAGCTGGAGACGTTCGCGAAGCGCCGGGCGGTCATGGAGCGGGCCCACCTGTGGCAGCGCGGCCAATCGCTTGGCATCCTGTTCGCGGTGGCGGCGGCGGTGGGCGCGTGGATGCTCCACATGCTGCGCCGGCTCAACGGGGAGCTGGACGAGGCGAGCGAGGAGCTGGAGACGGAGCGGTCCTCCGAGCCGGTCCCCGTGCGTGCGTCCGTCCGCCCCTCGCGCACCTAGACGACTCGCGGTCCGAGGAGACCACTGCTATGGACTGCTTCACCCCTGAGCGGGAGGTGGAGCATGCCGGGTTGTGCACACTGCGGAGGGAGACTCGACATCGTAGGCAACCAGGTGGGGCGGCGCGACACGTGCCCCCACTGCGGCGAGGAGCTGCGCTCGTGCCGCAACTGCCGCCACTTCGACGAGGCGGCGGCGAAGCAGTGCAAGGAGCCCTTCGCCGAGGTGCCCTCGGACAAGGACGGGGCCAACTTCTGCGAGCTCTTCCAGATCAGCGAGGGCGGCCTGCACGCGAAGCAGCGCACGGACGAGTTGCTTTCCGCCGCCGAGGCGCTCTTCAAGAAGAAGTAACGGGCGCCGCGAGCACACGAGCCCCCTGCCCCAAGGTCTCGTAACGGCCAGGGGTACTTCTCCGGAAGGCCGCCCCGTTCTAATGTTCAGAAGAGAGCGGGTGCGGCGGAGCCGCGCTGGGGAGCCATCGCGCCGCCGAGGTGCAGCGCGCGTCATCGACTCCCACCCGTGGGGGGTTACATGATGCGGCAGCTACCAGGCGGGGGCCTTTCATCTTCCGACCCCCGAGCCTCTCAGGAGATCCACCGCGGACGCCGCTTCGTCGTGTCCCGCGTGTGGACGGCGGAAGGCGCCTCCCTGGTTCTCAAGCAGGCCCGGAGGGGCCCCTTCGCATCCAGCAGTCTGGCGATGCTCCACCACGAGCTCACGCTGCTGCGGGAGCTGTGGGACTCGGGCGTGCCGGGGGTGGTGAGGCCGCTCGCCCTGGAGGAGGTGGCGGACACGCCCACGCTCGTCCTCGAGGACGCCGGTCCGTACGATCTGCGGGAATGGCTCCGGCGCAACCCGCTCGAGCTCGACACCTTCCTGGAGCTGGCCCTTCAACTGGCGGAGAGCCTCGAAGGCATCCACCGGCACCACGTCATCCACCACGACTTCAACCCCTCCAACATCATCGTGGCCGCGGGGGTGCCACACGTGACGGTCATCGACTTCGGCCTCGCCACCAGGGTCCCCGGGCCCTTCCATTCCGCGAGAACCCTCGGGGAGTTCGAGCTGGCGCTGCCCTATGTCGCGCCCGAGCAGACGGGGCGCATGGATCGCCTCGTCGACCACCGCGCCGACCTCTACTCCCTGGGCGCCACCTTCTACGAGATGCTCACCGGCCAGCCGCCCTTCACCTCGACGGATGCCGCCGAGCTCGTGCACGCCCATCTGGCGCGCCCTCCCCTTCCTCCGGCCCTCGCCAACCCACAGGTCCCGCCACTCATCTCGGACCTCGTGCTCAAGCTGCTCGCGAAGATGCCCGAGGAGCGCTACCAGAGCGCCGAGTCCCTCCTGTCCGATCTCCTGGAGGCCCGGAGACGGCAGCGGGCCTCGGGTGAGCTCGAGCCCTTCGAGCTCGGCGGGCTCGAACAGGCCCAGCAGCTCACCCTCCCGGAGCGGCTCTACGGACGTGAGCGCGAGCTGGCGCAGCTCGAGGCCGCGCTGGCGCGGGTCCGGGCGGGTCCGAGTGAAACGGCCGTGCTCTCGGGGACGGCGGGCATTGGCAAGTCGGCGCTCGTCCACGCCCTTCGCCAACGCACGGGACACGAGGCCCGGTTCCTCTCGGGCAAGGTCGATCGGCTCCAGCGCAACGTGCCCTATGCCCCGTGGGTGGATGCCTTCCAGGGCCTCGTCCATGAATTGCTGAACGAGCCGGCCCACATCCGGCACATGTGGCGGCGCCGGCTCCTCAAGGCCCTGGGCCACCACGGCCGTATGCTGCTGAGCATCGTCCCGGAGTTGGAGCAGCTCACCGGGGTGCTCCCTCCCGTGGCCGAGCTCCGGCCCGCCGAGGCCGAGAACCGGTTGCACCTCACCTTCCAGGCCTTCGTCAGGGCGCTCGCCTCTCCCGAGCATCCGTCCGTGTTGTTCCTGGATGATCTTCATTGGGCCGATCCCGCCTCGATCGAGCTCTTCCGGAGCCTCGCGTCGGACCTGGACTCCCGGCACGTATTGCTCGTGGGCGCGTATTGTCCCGAGGAGGTCGGACCGGAGCATCCGCTCGCCGGCGCCCTCGCGGCCCTCCAGGAGGCGGGAGCGACCCTCCGACCCCTGGAGCTGTCACCGCTCACACCCGAGGCGCTCACGACGATCCTTCGCGACACCCTGCGCCGCGAGCCCGGGTACCTCCGCCCCCTGGTGGAGCTCATGCAGAGGAAGACGGCGGGCAATCCCCTCTTCGTCTCCCGGTTCCTGCGCTACCTCCACCAGTCCAACCTGCTGCGCTTCGACCTCGAGCGCGGCACGTGGGTGTGGGAGCTCGCGGGGGCCGAGCAGGTATGCGAGACCGGGAACGTCCTCGAGCTCATGCTCGCCATCCTCCGCCAGCTTCCCGCGCGCACCCAGGACGTCTTGAAGATCGCGGCCTGCCTGGGCAATCGGGTGGAGCTGCCGCTGCTCTCCGGCTTGATGGACATGCCCGTGGGCGACACGGCCGCGGCGCTCTGGAGCGCCCTCCAGCAGGGGCTCCTCGTCCCCGAGGGTAAGGCCGTCTACCGCTTCGCGCACGATCGCATCCAACAGGCCGCGTACTCCCTGCTTCCCGACGAGCAGAAGAAGCGGCTGCACCTCGAGGTGGGACGCCGGCTGAGGGGTTCCGCCGAGCGCGAGCTCGACGAGCGGCTCTTCGAGACCGTCGGCCAGTTCGAGCTGGGCGCGGAGCTGCTGACGGAGGACGCGGAGAAGCTGGAGCTGGCCACGCTCAACCTCCGGGCCGGCAGCAGGGCCAAGGCCTTGTCCGCCTTCCGGTCCGCTCGAGGGTTCCTCGCCCGGGGCATCGACCTGCTCCCGCGGGACGCGTGGCGGTCCCACTACGAGCTGACCTTCCGCCTTCACCGCGAGGCGGCGGAGTGCGCCTATTTCACGGGAGATCAGCGGCTCGTGGATCAGCTGCTCGCCTCCGCGCTGACCCATGCCCGGTCCCGCTTCGACAAGGCGGACCTCTACACCCTCCAGCTCCTCTCCTGCACGATCAGACGCGCCGTCCCGGAGGCGATCCGGTGGGGGCGAGAGGGGCTGAGGTTGTTCGGCGTGGAGCTGCCGGAGAAACACGACGTCCCCCAGGCCCTCCTGGCCGAGCTCGCCGCGGTGAAGGAGAACCTGCGGGGCCGCACGCCCGAGCAGCTCCTGGAGGCACCCCGGACGGAGGACCCGGAGCTGCTCGCCTGCCTGCGGCTCCTCTCGGAGCTCAGCCCGTCGGTCTTCTTCTCCGACGCGTCCCTGCTCGCCTTCGTCAACGCCCGCGTCGTCAACCTCACCCTGAAGCATGGCAACACGATCTACGCCGCCCCGTCGTACACCAGCTACGGGCAGATGCTCGAGCTGCTCGAGGGGGACTACGCGTCCGGGCACGCCTTCGGCCGCCTGGGCGTGGAGCTGTGCCGGCGGTACGGCGAGCCGCGGCAGGAGAGCAAGACGCTCCTCACCTTCGCGGCGCACATCAACCATTGGAGGGCACCGCTGCGGACCGACGTGCCCTTCTACCTTCAAGCCTTCGCCACCGCGCTCGCGTGTGGAGACCTCCACTTCGCCAGCTACACGGTCCCGATGACGGCGCATACTCAGTTCTCGATGGGGACCGGGCTCTCCCACCTGCTCTCCGGGCTCGAACCCGGCCTCGCATTCCTCCGCAGGTCCGGCTTCCTCGGGATGGCCACTCCGCTCGTCGGCCTGCGCCACGTCATCCGCTGCCTGCAGGACCGGACCCACGAGCGGGCCCGCTCCGAGGACGACGCGTTCGACGAGGACGCCTTCCTCGTATCGATCCAGAACCTCCCCGTCACGCGCTGCACGTACAGGCTCCTGCGCCTGCAGATGTCCTATCTGCTGGGAGACATCGAGGACGCCCGGAAGATGGCGCGGGAGACGGACCCGTTCCTCGAGGACATCCAGGGCTGGTACTTCGTCGCCGATCACAACTTCTACACGTCGCTGACGCTGGCGGCGTACTGCGACAAGGTCCCTCCTCCGGAGAGGGCCGGACTCCTGGAGCGGATCTCCGCCAACCAGCGTCAGCTCGGCCTGTGGGCGGAGAACTGCCCGGAGAACTTCCGCCACAAGCACCAGCTCGTCAGCGCCGAGCTCGCCCGGCTCGAAAGGCGTCACGTCGAGGCCCTGCGGCTCTACGAGCAGGCCGTCGAGGGGGCCCACCGCGAGGAGTTCCTCCAGGACGAGGCGCTCGCCAACGAGCTGGCGGGCCGCTACTACCGCACCGTTGGAGGCAAGCGCCTCGCCCACGTCTACCTGCGCGCCGCCCTCGAGGGCTATGCCCGCTGGGGCGCCCAGGCCAAGGTGTCGGCACTGGAGGAGGAGTTCCCGGACCTCACGCCCCTCGAGCCGGCCTTCTGGAAGGCGCCTCCCCTCAACCCGGAGAGCGCCGCGTCGGGTTGCACGCTCGATCTCATCACCCTCCTCAAGTCCGCCGAGACGCTCGTGAGCGAGGTGGTGCTGGAGCGTCTGCTCGAGAAGCTCATGGCGGTGTGCCTCGAGGCGGCCGGAGCCCAGCGTGGCGCGCTCGTGCTCGAGGAGCAGGACACCCTCTGGGTGCGCGCGGTGGGCGCGGTGTCCGAGCCCGTCTCGCTGCCGCACACCCTCCTGAAGGAGTCGGACCAGGTCCCCGGCACGCTCATCGAATACGCCTTCCGCTCGGGCGAGTCACTCGTCCTGGCCGATGCCGCCCACCAGGGGAGGTTCAGCTCCGACCCGTACGTGGCCCGGCGCGCCATGAAGTCCGCCCTCGCCGTGCCCATCCAACGCCCCGCCCGGACGGTGGGCGTGCTCTACCTCGAGAACAACCTCGTCACCCGCGCCTTCACCCCCGAGCGCGTCCGGGTACTGCGCCTGCTGTCTTCCCAGATCGCCATCTCCCTGGAGAACAGCCTCCTCTTCGAGCGGCTGCGCGTCGAGGTCGAGGAGCGCAGGCGCGCGGAACAGGCCGTGCGCTTCCTGGCCGAGTGGAGCCTGATGTTGGCCGAGTCCCTGGACTTCGAGACGACCCTGGACAAGGTGGCCCGCTCGGTCGTGCCCTTCCTGGCCGACTGGTGCATCATCGACGTGGTCCAGAAGGACGGGACGATCCGCCCCGTCTCCATGACCCATGTGGATCCCGTGAAGGAGCGACTCCTGCGCGAGCTCATGGAGCTGGATCCTCCCACGTGGGACTCACCCGCGCCGCTCGCCCACGTGTTGCGGACGGGACAGCCCCTGCTCTTCGAGGAGGTCAACGAGACGGTCCTGCGGGAGACCAACGCCGGCCGCGAGGAGCGCTTCTTCGACATCGTCCGGAAGCTCTCCCTGCGCTCGGGCATGATTGTTCCGCTCGTGGCACGCGGGAAGACGCTCGGGGCCATCCTCTTCGCGTCGGCGACCACGGGGCGCCGTTACGGAGAGGCGGAGCTGAACCTGGCGCAGGAGCTGGCACGCCGCGCCGCCGTCTGCATCGACAACGCGCGGCTGTACAGCGAGTCCCAGGAGGCCATCCAGCTGCGCGATGACTTCCTGTCCGTCGCCGCTCACGAGCTCTACACGCCCATCACCTCGCTCCGGCTCTCGGTGCAGGGGCTGCTGCGCCGCGGTGACTCCAACCTGCCGCAGCCCCTGACGCGGGGCATCCAGAGCGCCGAGGCCCAGACCCGCCGGCTCGCGAGGTTGGTCGAGGAGCTGCTCGACGTGACGCGCATCCAGGCCGGACGCCTCCACCTCCACCTGGAGGAGGTGGAGCTGTCGACCGTGGTCCGCGAGGTCACCGAGCGCTTGAGAGAGTCGCTGACACGGGCCCACTGCCCCCTCTCGCTCCATCTCCAGGACGGAGTGGTGGGACGGTGGGATCGCACCCGGCTGGAGCAGGTGGTCACCAACCTGCTCTCCAATGCCCTCAAGTTCGCGGCGGACAAACCCATCGCCATCTCCATCGAGCGGGACGCGGACCTGGCGCGGCTGCGGGTGAGGGATCAAGGCATCGGCATCGCGCCGGACCGCCTTCCCTATGTCTTCGATCGCTTCGAGCGCGCCGTCCCGGTGGACCACTATGGGGGCCTCGGCCTGGGCCTGCACATCGTGAGGGAGATCGTCATGGCCCTGGGAGGCTCGGTCCGGGTGGAGAGCGAGCCCGGCGTGGGAACCACCTTCACGGTGGAGCTGCCGTGCCAGGGCCCCGCCCCCTCCCACTCCGCCCCTCCCATGACCCCTCCCTGCGTGGGGACCGCATGACGCAGCATCCTCTCAGCGAAGGCCCGAATGGCACCCAGGAGATCTACCGTGGGCGCCGGTATGTCGTGTCCCGCTGGACGGAAGATGCCATCACCCTGGTGCTCAAGCAGCCGCGCCGGGGCGCTCTCGCCACCAGCAGCACCGCGCTGCTCCAACACGAGTACCAACTGCTGCGGGAACTGGAGGAGCTGCGGACACCCGGCATCGTGAAGGCGTTCGCGCTCCAGGACATGCAGGGCATGCCCGTGCTCGTCCTCGCGGACGCCGGCCCGTACGATCTGCGGGAGTGGCTGAAGCGCAACCCCTTCGAGCCCGGCACCTTCCTGGAGCTGGCCCTCCAGCTGGCCGGAATCCTCGAGGGACTCCACCGGCACCACGTCATCCACCGCGACTTCAACCCCTCCAACATCATCGTGGCCAGGGGCATGCCGCGCGTGACGGTCATCGACTTCGACCTCGCCATCAAGCTCTCCGGTACCGCCACGTCCGAGAGCCTCCTCGGCGAGCTCGATTCGACGCTGCCCTACATCGCGCCCGAGCAGACGGGACGCATGGACCGCCTCGTCGACCACCGCGCCGACCTCTACTCCCTGGGCGCCACCTTCTACGAGATGCTCACCGGCCAGCCGCCCTTCACCTCGACGGATGCCGCCGAGCTCGTGCACGCCCATCTGGCGCGCCCTCCCCTTCCTCCGGCCCTCGCCAACCCCAAGGTCCCGGAGCTCCTCTCGGAGCTCGTGCTCAAGCTGCTCGCGAAGATGCCCGAGGAGCGCTACCAGAGCGCCGAATCCCTCCTGTCCGACCTTCAAGAGGCCCGGAAACGACTGCGGGCCTCGGGAGCGCTCCATCCCTTCGAGCTCGGCGGGCTCGACCGGGCGCGGCAGCTCTCCTTCCCGGAGCGGCTCTACGGACGTGAGCGCGAGCTGGCACAGCTCGAGGCCGCGCTGGCACGAATCCGGACGGGCCCGAGTGAGACGGTGATGGTCACGGGGACGGCGGGCGCTGGCAAGTCGACGCTCGTGCAGGCCCTGCGTCAACGACTCGGAGCCGGGTGCTGGTTCCTCTCCGGCAAGTTCGACCAGCTCCAGGGCAATGTGCCCTACGCCCCACTGGTGACGGCCTTCCAGGGCCTGCTCGGGGAGTTGCTGAGGACGCCCGCCGAGCACCAGGACGGGTGGCGGCGCCGGCTCCTGGAGGCGTTGGGCACCGACGGCCACGTCCTCCTCGGTGTCGTCCCGGAATGGGAACAGCTCCTCGGCGCGCAACCTCCCGTGGCCGGGTCCGGACCGGTGGACGCCGAGCGCCGTCTTCATCGAACGTTCCAGGCCTTCGTCCAGGCACTCGCCACACCCGAACACCCACTCGTTCTGTTCCTGGATGACCTCCACTGGGCCGATCCGGCCTCGCTCGAGCTCTTCCGGAGCCTCGCCTCGAATCCGGACTCCCGGCATGTGTTGTGGGTGGGCTCCTATCGCACCGAGGAGGTCGGGCCGGAGCATCCCGTCGCGCGGATCCTCGCGGCCCTCCAGGAAGCGGGGGCGGCCGTCCACTCCATCGCGATACCGCCCCTGGACCTCGAGGCACTCACGGCGCTCTGCGGCGACACCCTGCACCGCGAGCCCGAGCACCTGCGGCCCCTGGCCCGGCTCGTGTTGAGCAAGACAGCGGGCAATCCCCTCTTCGTCATCCGCTTCCTGCGCTACCTGCACCACTCCGGCCTGTTGCGCTTCGACGCCGGCCGCGGCACCTGGGACTGGGACCTCGCCCGGATCGCCCGGGTGGACATGACCGAGAACGTGGTCGAGCTGATGGTCGCCACCATCCGCCAGCTTCCCGAGAGGACCCAGAGCCTGCTGAAGGTCGCCGCCTGCCTGGGCAACCGGGTGGAGCTCCCACTGCTCGCGGCCTTGATGGACATGCCCAGGGGTGACACGGCCCGAGCGCTCCGGAGCGCCTACCAGGAGGGACTCCTCGTCCATGAGGGCGAGGCCGTCTACCGCTTCTCGCACGACCGCGTCCAACAGGCCGCGTACTCCCTGCTCACCGAGGACCAGAAGAAGCGGCTGCACCTCGAGGCGGGACGCCAGATGCGGGGCTCCATCGGGCGCGAGCCCGACGAGCGGCTCTTCGATGTGGTCGACCAGCTCGACCTGGGCGCGGAGCTGGTCACGGACGAGGCGGAGCGGCTGGAGCTGGCGTGGCTCAACTTCCGGGCGGGCTGCAAGGCCAAGGAGTCGGTGGCCTTCCGCTCCTCGCTGGGCTACCTCACCCGGGGCATCGCACTCCTCCCCCGGGATGCCTGGCGAGCGAACCACTCGCTGGCCTTCTCCCTTCACCGCGAGGCGGCCGAGTGCGCGCACCTCGCGGGCGATCAGCGGCTCGCCGAGAGGCTCGTCTCCTCCGCGATGACACATGCCGCGTCTCGCGCCGAGAAGGCGGACCTCTACACCCTCCAGCTCATCTCCTGCATGGCGAGGCAGGCCTTCCAGGAGGGAATCCGGTGGGGACGCGAGGGGCTGCGTCTGTTCGCCCTGGAGTTGCCCTCGAGGCAGGACGCCGCCCAGGCCATCCAGGCCGAGTTCGCCGCGGTGAAGGAGAACCTGCGAGGCCGCTCCACCGCGGAGCTCCTCGAGGAGCCCCTTTCAGAGGATCCGGATCATCTCGCCTGCCTGCGGCTCCTGTCCGAGGTGGGCCTCGTGCTCTTCTACCTGGATCCCTTCCTGTTCGCCTTCACCAACGTCCGTGTCGTCAACCTGTCGTTGAAGCATGGCAACTCGGTCCACTCCTCCGTGCCATATGCGGTGTATGGAGGACTGCTTCCCTCCCACTCGGGCGATTACGACTCCGGTTACGCCTTCGGACGCCTGGGAGTGGAGCTGTGCCAGCGCTATCCGACTCCCAGGCTGGTGAGCAGGACGCTCGTCACGTTCGCGTTGGGCGTGAACCATTGGAAGGCACCGCTGCGCACCAGCATGCCGCACCTGCGCATGGCCTTCACCTCCGCGGATGCGAGCGGTGATGTCTCCCTGGCCACCTACACGTTCCCCGCGACGGTGAACACCCTCTTCTCGATGGGCACCGGGTTCTCCCAGCTGCTCTCGGAGCTCGAGACCGATATCGCCTATGCCCGGAAGGCGGGCTTGCACTGGAGGATCCAATCCCTCATCAGCCTTCGTCAGGCCCTCCGGTGCCTGCGGGACCGGACCCGCGAGGGGGCGGGCTTCGAGGATGACACATTCCACGAGGAGGCGTTCCTCACCGCCAACCGGGAGCTGCCCACGGTGCGCTGCATGTATTGGATTCAGCGCCTCCAGGTGTCCTACCTGTTCGGAGATGTCGAGACCGCTCGGGAGATGTCCCGGAGGGCCAGCGAGATCATCGAGTTCCTCCGCGGGTGGTACCTCATCGCCGAGCACAACTTCTACACGTCCTTGACCCTGGTGGCCTGCAGCGAGAAGAGCGCTCCCCCGGAGCGGGCCGGGCTGCTGGAACGGATCGCCGCCAACCAGCGTCAGCTCGGTGTCTGGGCCGACAACTGCCCGGAGAACTTCCGTCACAAGTACCAACTCGTCTGTGCCGAGCTCGCCCGCCTCGAGGGACGGGACGAGGAGGCCATGAGGCTCTACGAGCAGGCCATCGAGGGAGCCCACCGCGAGGAGTTCCACCAGGACGAGGCGCTCGCGAACGAGCTGGCCAGCCGGTACTACCGCGCCCTCGGAGTGAAGCGGCTGGCCGACATCTGCCTGCGGGCCGCCATCGATGGCTATGCCCGCTGGGGCGCCCAGGCCAAGGTGTCGGCACTGGAGGAGGAGTTCCCCGATCTGGTGCCCGTCGGGCGGCTGGACAGACAGCCCCCGGCCTCCACCCCGCCGGACGCCGAATCGGGTGGCTCGGCGCTCGATCTCAGCACCCTGCTCAAGTCCGCCGAGACGCTCGTGAGCGAGGTGGTGCTGGAGCGCCTGCTCGAGAAGCTCATGGGTGTGTGTCTCGAGGCCGCGGGAGCCCAGCGTGGCGCGCTCGTGCTGGATGAGAAGGACACCCTCACGGTGCGCGCGGTGGGCGCCGTCTCGGAGCCGGTCTCGCTGGTGCGCACCGCGTTGAAGGAGTCGGACCAGGTCCCCACCTCGGTCATCGAAGGCGCGTTCCTGTCGGGAGAGACCCTCGTCCTGGCCGATGCCGCCCATCAAGAAGGTTTCAGCTCCGACCCGTACGTGGCCCAGCACACCACGAAGTCCGCCCTCGCCATCCCCATCCAACGGTTCCCCCGGACGGTGGGCGTGCTCTACCTGGAGAACAACCTCGCCACGCGCGCCTTCACCCCCGAGCGCGTCCGGCTGCTGCGCCTGCTCTCCTCGCAGATCGCCATCTCCCTGGAGAACAGCCTCCTCTTCGAGCGGCTGCGCATCGAGGTCGACGAGCGGCGGCGCGCGGAGAGCACGGTCCGCTTCCTCGCCGAGTCGAGTCTGGCCCTGGCCGAGTCCCTGGATCTGGAGACGACCCTGAACAGGATCACCCGCCTGGTGGTGCCCCGGCTGGCCGACTGGTGCCTGGTCATCGTGAAGGACAAGGGGGGCATGCCCCGCCCGGTCGCCATCACCCATGTGGATCCGAACAAGGAGCCACGGCTGCGCGACTTCATGGAGCAGTATCTCGCCAAGGGGGAATCCGCCTCGGAGGCCCTCCTCCGGGTGCTGCGCACGGGGCAACCCCTCCTCCTCCCCGAGATCACGGACTCGGTCGTGGAGGAGAACCAACCCGGGCGCGCTCCCCGCTATATCGAGTTGCTCCGCGCGCTCTCGACCCGGACGGGCATGTACGTGCCGCTCGTGGCCCGAGGGAAGACGCTGGGTGCCATCGTCTTCTTCTCCGGTGTCCCGGGGCGCCACTACGGACAGGCGGACCTCGACCTGGCGCAGGAGCTGGCACGCCGGGCCGCCGTGTGCATCGACAATGCGTGGCTGTACAGGGACTCCCAGGAGGCCATCCGCCTGCGCGACGACTTCCTGTCCGTGGCCTCGCATGAGCTCAACACACCCATCACCTCGCTCCGGCTGTCCGTCCAGGGGCTCCTGCGCCGCGCCAGCACCGAGCTGCCGGAGAACGCACAGCGCGCCCTGCGCCACACCGAGCAGCAGACGCGGAGACTCGCCGAGCTGGTCACGGAGCTGCTCGACGTGTCGCGCATCCGTGCGGGGAGCCTCTACCTGCGCCTCGAGCAGGTGGAGCTCACGGAGGTGCTCCACCATGTCATCGAGCGCTTCGGTGAATCGCTGAATCGGGCGAACTGCCCGCTGTCGCTCCAGGCCCGGGAGCCCGTCACGGGACGGTGGGATCGCCTCCGGTTGGAGCAGGTGGTGGGCAACCTGCTCTCCAATGCCATCAAGTTCGCGCCCGGCCGCCCCATCGAGCTCGAGCTCCTCCGGGAAGGCGACACCGCCCGGCTCGTGGTCAAGGACCATGGGATTGGCATCGCACCGGAGCGCCTGCCTCATGTCTTCGGCCGGTTCGAGCGCGCCGTCTCCCCCGAGAAGTACGGCGGCCTCGGGCTGGGGCTCTACATCGTGAGGGAGATCGTCACGGCCCTGGGCGGCTCCATCCGGGTGGAGAGCGAGCCCGGCGTGGGGACCACCTTCACGGTGGAGCTGCCCTGCCACGGTCCGCCCTCGGCCCTCACCTCCAACCCCAGCACCCTGCCCTCCTGGCCGAGCCGCGCGAGTGCCCTGTCCTGAGCGCCCCTGTCTCGAGCACCCACGCTCCTCGCGGAAGTCCCCTCAGGCCACCTTGCTGCTGTGGCGCGAGCGCAGCTGGATGAGCAGCTCGCGGGCCTGCGCCTTCGTGGCGACGAAGTGGACCTTCTGCTCATCACCCTCGTCCGCGTGCCCCGTCATCTGGGCCGCGAGGAGGATGCCCCTGGCCACCGCTTTGTGCGCGAGACGTGCCCCGATGTAGACGAAGGCCAGGACCCAATCCGACTCGGCGTACTCGCTGAGATAGACCCTGCCCTCCGCGCTGAGGAGCGCGGAATCCTTGATGTCCCCCACCAGGAAGAAGGGCCTGGCGCGGCCCAGCTCCCCGTAGACGTCCACCATGAGAGCCATCTCGGCCAGGGAGATTTCTCCTCGGTACTCCCCCCAGAGGATGTCTGGAGGCTCGAAGCGCAGCACATGCGCTCCAATTCTCCACTCGTGCTGTTTCTCCATGAGGGATCTCCCGTACCCCATCCTACTCCGGGTCTGGAAGAACCCCCAGGGGTCTCAGAACCCCCAGGGGTCTCTAGAAGCCGGACATCTTGGAGAGGATCTCCTTCATGACCTCCGAGGTACCACCGCCGATGGTGATGAGCCGGATGTCGCGCCAGGCCCGGGCGATGTGCGTCTCCTCGATGTAGCCCATGCCGCCGAAGAACTGCTGGACGTCGTAGGCCACCTTCTGGGCCAGGTCTCCCGCGAACAGCTTCGCCATGGAGATCTCCCGCACCGCGTTCTCCTTGCGATCGAAAACATCCACCGCGTGGTACGTCAGCCGCCTGGCCGCCTCGATGGCCGCCATGTGCTCCACCAGCTTGTGGCGCCACACCTGGAAGCCCAGCAGCGGCTTGCCAAACGCCTGCCGCTGCTTTCCGTACTCGAGCGCATCCTCGATCATCCGCTCCATGCCCCCCACCGCGGACAGGGCACCCACCAGGCGCTCCCCCTGGAAGTTCGTCATGATGTGGTAGAAGCCCTCGTTCTCCTCGCCGAGCACGTAGCGCCGGGGGATGCGGCAGTCCTCGAAGAAGAGGATGGCCGTGTCCGAGGACAGGTTGCCCACCTTGTCGAGCTTCTTCGACACCGAGAAGCCCTTCACGTCCGTGGGGAAGGTCACCAGGGAGACGCCCCCGTAGCCCGGCCCGCCCGTGCGCACCGCCAGGGTGATGAAGTCCGCGCGCGTGCCGTTGGTGATCCACATCTTCGAGCCGTTGATGACGTAGTCATCCCCCTCCCGGCGCGCCGTCGTCTGGATGTTGGCCACGTCCGAGCCGGCCCCGGGCTCGCTCACGCCCAGCGCGGCGATCTTCTCGCCCGCCAGCGCCGGAGCGAGGAACTCGCGCTTCTGCTCATCCGTGCCGATCTCGTTGATGATCGGCGTGGCCATCTGGCTCTGCACCAGCAGCGCCATGTTCACGCCCGCGTTGCGGCTGCGCGTCAGCTCCTCGGTGAAGGCCGTCACGTACCAGTAGTCCAGCCCGCTGCCGCCGTACTTCGGATCATGGTTGATGCCGAAGAAGCCCAGCTCGCCACACTTCTGGAAGAGCTCCCGCGGGAAGATGCCCGCGCGATCCCACTCCAGGGCGTGGGGCGTCATCTCCTTCTCCACGAACGTACGCACCGTCTTGCGGAAGGCCTCATGCTCCTCGGTGAAAGGGTTCGGCATGGTCGGCGGGCTCCTCGGGGGTGGGTGATTGATTGGCGAGTCGATAGTACAAGGCTCTCTCTCGCGAACAAGGACGGCTCATGGCTTCTGTCACCCTCTCGCTCCTCGCGCTCCTCGCGATCGCACCGGCCGCCCGCCCTCCGGCCGAGGAGGTACTTCGCGCACAGTGCCGGACCTGGGCCGAGGATCCGAAGAACCCCTGGGCGCTCGCGCATGGCATGACGCTCGACGGCCGCGCCTTCAAGGCCCGTGATGGCCGCCCCGCCGCGGAGGTCATCGTCTCCGGCTTCCTGCACCGGGAAGGCACGGGCCCCCAGGCGGATCTCCGCTTCGACGCCTTCGCCGCCGACGGCACGCCCGTGGAGCCCCACCCCCACCTGCTGGTGAAGACACTGTTACTCGCGGGCTACACGCCCTCCCAGTCCTTCCGGGCGAGCGGCGGCCCCGTCACCCTCCGAGCACTCGTGGAGGACCTGAAGCGTGACTTCCGCCGCGACGCGGCCCTCTCGCCGCATGGGGCCTGGACGCTCGATGCGCTCTCACACGCCCTGCCCCCTGGCGCCACCTTCACCAATGGTGCCGGAGAGACGATCCGCTTCGACGCGGTGATGGACGAGGCGCTCGCCCTGCTCGAGCGCGAGCAGGCGGAGTTGATGGCCGGCATGAAGGCCGGGCTGCCCCAGGTGCCCAAGCGCAAGCAGGGCATCTACGCGCACCCCTGCGGAGGGATGCACCTCTTCCAGGCCGTCGCCACCCACGCGCGCCACGCCGCGGTGCGCAAGGCGTGGGGCCCGCGCCTCGACGCCCAGGTGGACGTCCTCTTCTACCGGCTGGGCTCCGAGTCCCGGCAGTACGACGCCGCCCTCACCGCCGCGCCCCCCGCGTACCGCCTGCCCGTGCTCGTACAAATGGTGAAGTTCCACGGGCACTTCCTCGAGACGCTCGGCCGGTACCGCGAGGAGACGGGTTGGAAACCCACCCCCGCGCAACTCCAGTCGGTGACGCAGGCGGGCGCGCTGCTCGATGGCGCGGTGCGTCGTCTCGAAGCGGCGGGCGCGTTCCGAGACATGGAGTCACTGAAGGCCACACAGCACCAGCTCTACCTGGATCTCATCGGCGACGCGTGCCACGCCGCGCACGGCTGGAGCTACTGGAGGAACCACCTCGGAGGTTGATACAAGGGTCAATCATGTCCTCCCCCCTCCGCCTCCTGGCCGCGAGCCTGGCCCTGGCCAGCCTCACACTCGCCGGCTGCAAGAAGGAGAGCTGCCTCGGCAACGATGAAGGATGCCGGGTATCCAGCCCCTGCGAGAAGCTGAGTTACTCCTGTGAAGCCGCCTCGGGCTCCGCGCTCGAGGTGCGCGTCCTCACCGCCGAGGACAAGCGCGTCGGCAGCAACGATCCCGTCCCTGGAACCGAGACGGTGCCCGGGGGTCTCAACGCGCTCGGCGCCCGGGGCGACATCCTCCTGGGCAACGACCGGGCGGTGGCCGTCCTCGCCGGCCTCGGCACCACGCACCTGTTGGATCCCGGCGGCGGCTCGCTGATCGACCTGAGCGCCCGCGGCAAGAACAACGACGGCATCAACCAGGTGCTGCCCGTGGTGGGAATCCTCCCCGCGGACGCCGTGCACTACACGTCGATGAAGATCATCGACGAGCGTCCCACGCGCGTGGCGGTACAGCTCGACGGCACGCTCGACGGCAAGCCCGAGTTCCCCGTCCACACCCTCTACGAGATGCGTCCGTGCGAGCCGGGCGTGCGCGTGCGCACCGAGGTCCTCAATGCCTCCGTGGACCCGCAGCTGTGGGCGCTGGCGGACGGCTTCTACTGGAGTGGCCGCGAGGCACTGCCCTTCACGCCCTCGGAGGGCACGGGTTACGAGCACCCGTCCTTCGGCCTCACCACCATCGGTGACGCGTACCGCAAGTTCCCCTACCTGACGGCGACCCTCTCCTCGGAGCCGGCCAGCAGCTACGCGCACGTGGCCTGCGGAGAGACGGACCTGCTCGAGGGCTTCCAGAGCGATCAGATCTCCTCCTCCGGCCTGCCGCGCACCGTGGTGCCGCCGCGCGACTACCTCGTCTTCGAGCGCTTCCTCGCCGTGTCCGAGCGCGGGGACGTGGCCTCCGCCGCGGACCTGGCGCTGGAGCTCCGTCAGAAGCTGCATGGCGAGCAGTACGTGACGCTCACCGGACTGGTGAACCGCGGCGAGACGCCGCTCGGCGCGGGCCGCGAGGTGAGCGTGCTCATCAGCGAGGGCGACCTCGCCGCCGACCCGAAGACCCGCATCCCGTGGACGCAGGTGACGCCGAACAAGGAGGGCCGCTTCCAGGCCCGCGTGCCCGCCGGCCGTAACTACGTGGTGGAGTTGCATGCCTTCGGGCGCAAGGTGGCCGACCGGCAGCTCGACAAGGTGGACGCGGACGCGGACCTGGGCACGCTCACCGTGCCCGCGAGCACGCGCCTCACCGTGAACGTGAATGACGCGACCAGCGGAGAGCCCCTCATCGCCGAGGTCTTCGTCGTCCCCGTGGACGCCGACAACCAGACGGCCACCGAGGGCTCGCTGCACGGCCGCTTCGGGACCTGCGCGCCGTGGCTCGGTCCGCCTCCGGGCCCCTCGCCCGCATGCAACCGCTTCCTCGTCCACAGCGGCACCGCCACGGTGGACGCGCCCAGGGGCCGCTACCACGTCTATGCCTTCAAGGGACCCTTCTGGACGCTGGCCCGTGAGACGGTGACGCTCGGCGCCGAGGACACCACCCTCTCCTTCTCGTTGGGCAAGCTGCCGCTCCAGCCCCCGGGCTCCGTGGGCGCGGACCTGCACGTGCACGGCGCCGCCAGCTTCGACAGCTCCATCCCCGACATGGATCGCGTGCTGTCCTTCGCCGCCACGGACCTGGACGTCATCGTCTCCACCGACCACGACGTCATCTACGACTACGCGCAGATCGTCCGGAACCTGGGCCTGCAGGACAAGATGAGCACCGTGGTGGGCCTGGAGACGACCGGCCACATCCTCTGGATGAAGCGCCCCGGCTACGACATCCCCCTGGTGATCGGCCACTACAACTTCTGGCCGCTCGAGTACGACCCGACGAAGCCGCGCAACGGCGCTCCGGCGGATGAGGTCGTCGAGCCCGGCGAGCTGTTCGACCGCGTGATGGCCAGCACCTCGCCCACCCTGCAGAAGCAGCTCGTCATCCAGCTCAACCACCCGTGGGCGGACGCCGAGTTCGGCCGCGACCTGGGCTTCCCGCGCGCGCTCGCGCTCAACACGCTGAAGAACCTGCCCTCGCACGATGACGGCAGCCGCGCCGGCATGTACGTGCGCACGCCCCGGGGCGGCTTCGCCAACAACGCCCAGCACACCCAGGAGGTGATGAACGGCACGCAGAACGATCTGCTGCTGCCCTACCGCGCCTTCTGGTTCTACACGCTCAACCAGGGGCAGCGCGTGACGGGCACCGCCAACAGCGACTCGCACAGCCTCACCGACAACACCGTGGGCGTGCCGCGCAACATCGTCTACACGGATGCCGTCCCGGGCCCCGGCTTCGACACGGCCCGCTTCAACGCCGCCCTGAAGGCCGGCGACTCCTTCGGCACCAACGGCCCCATCATCGAGGCCACCGTGGACACGGCGAGCGGGCCCCGCCGCTTCGGGCTCACCCCGCTGGTGCCCTCGGCCGACGCGAAGCTCCACCTCAAGGTCTCCGCCGCGCCCTGGGTGCCCGTGAGCGAGGTGCGCCTCATCGTCAACGGCAGGGTCGTGAAGACGATCGGCTCCGAGGAGCTCTCCCACCCGGACCCGGAGGGCATCTTCGGCACCGGGGGGCTCCTGCGCTACCAGAAGGACATTCCGCTCTCCGACGTGCTCGAGCGCACGGGTGATGCCTGGCTCGTGGTGGAGGCCGGCACGGCGCTGCCTCCCGCCGCCGACTTCGGTGGCCCCGCGGGCGAGGGGCCCGATGGCATCCCCGACACCGGCGACAACAACGGGGACGGCGTGGTGGACCGGAGCGACATCGAGAAGGACGCCGACTACGGCCCGCTCCGCAACCGCCCGCCGCCCTCCAGCGAGGCGGATCCGCTGTTCCACTTCTCCCAGGTGGTCACCGGCGGCTACCCCATGGCCTTCACCAACCCCTTCCTCCTCGACCGGAACGGCAACGGAACCTTCGATGCCCCCGGCGTGGTTCCGTGAATCGAGGACACCCCGTGAACATGTCCCGACTGCTCGTCGCGCTCGCCGCCCTGCTGCTCACGCCCGCCGCCGCTCGCGCGGAGGGCGGGTGTGAACAGTGGATCGCCCCCGCGCTCGCCGAGGGCCCCGTCACCTTCGGCTTCCTGTCCGCCGATGTCGCCACCGGCCGCCGTGCCTGCCCCCGCACCGAGGTGGGCTTCGGTGTGCAGGGCAGCGCCATCATCGAGACGCAGAACCTCTATGGCGCCGTCACCGGCGCGGGCCTGCTCTCCGGCAGCTTCGCCGTGCGCCCGGACCTGGAGATTTTCGCCACCCTGGAGGCGCTGCGCTTCCAGTACGTCCAGAACGCCAGCCTCACCGGGACGCGCATGTCCCTGGGGCAGCTCACCGTGGGCGGCACCTACGTGGCGCTGGCGAGCGGCGCCTTCGTGCTGTCCCCGAGCGTGCGGCTGCAGCTGCCCACGTCCTTCGCCAGCCCGAGGACCCGCACCCTGGGTGCGGAGATTGGCGCCGCCGCGCTGTACCGGCCGACGAACCGCTTCGAGGTGCACGGGTACGCGGGTGTGGACGGCTCCCTGGGCCTGGGGGCCGCGGATCCACTGCCCCAGGCCGGACTCCTGGTGAATGTGGGCACCGAGTACGCGCTCTTCAGCGGCTTCGCCGCCGTGCTGGATGCCAACGTGCACTTCGGCCACCGGGCCGCGCTGGACTACGTGGCGCCCGCCGTGGGGCTTCGCTTCCGCGCGGGCGAGCACTTCGGCGCGGAGCTGGGCGCCAGCCTGCCCGTGCTCGGCGCCGAGCGCGCCCTGGCCGCCGGCGGGCTGAAGCTCACGTACCGGATGTAAGTCATGAGGGAGGGCAGGTGTGCCCAGGAGCTTGTCCCTGTCCTCCCGGACCTCGTGCGCATCGGCTCAAAATGTGGGAATCTCGACATCGTCAGCTTCATTGGGGAATTCCCACTTTTGAGACTTCTCGCGCCGTGCGGTCCAGGCCGGTCTTCCGGCAGAGGACTGGAACGCCCGGCCTCGAACGAAATCAGGTCGCCCGGTTGCCATGTCGTTCAGCTCTCCTCGCGCACCGCTGGCCCGTTCGACGCTCATCCACATGGGTGCGCGCATCGGGGTCATCGTCGCGCTGACGACCCTCTTCAGCTACCTCCACATCCTCAACACCCAACGTGGCGAGGCGCGGATACGGTTGGAGCGCTACATCTCGGAGCACAGCCAACGCGAGCAGGCCATCTTCCTGCTCGCCGAGGACAACCAGTCCGTCATCCTGAAGGCCCTGGCGGAGCGGCTCAACGCCCGCGCCCCGGAGGACGTGAGCGCCCGCTTCGAGCGCCTGTTCGTGTCCCTGCCCGACGGCACGGTGCGCAACCGCGCCGAGAGCTTCGACGGCACACGAGAGCCGGGTGTCCTGGTTCCCCAGGGAGTCCGGCTCGACGAGGACCTGCGCCAGAGGATCCTCGCCGCGTATGACGTGATCTCCCAGTTCGGGCCCGCCTTCCATACGCGCTTCGCGAACACCTACATCACGCTGCCGGAGGGGCCGCTCATCATCTACTGGCCGGAACAGCCCAACCTGAGCCTGGAGTCCGCACCGAACTTCCTGGGCACGCAGCTGGCCTTCTTCACCATCAGCCGCCCCGACCAGAACCCGGAGCGGAAGACGACGTGGACGGGGGCCTACTACGATCCGGTCTCCCACGAGGCGATGGTCTCGGTCTCCACGCCCCTGGACCTGGAGCGACGCCATGTCGCGACGATCAGCCAGGACGTGTTGCTCGCGGGGATGATGGCCCGCCTCCAGAAGGACACCATGCCCGGGGCGTACAACCTGCTCTTCCACGACGACGGGCAACTCATCACCCATCCCAAGCTGAAGCCGCAGGACCTGGGCAGCGAACACAACATCCTGGACGCCGCGAAGCAGCCCGGGGGCGAGGGAGCACCCACGTGGGCGGTTTCCGAGAAGCAGCGGGTCCACCTGCGCGACATCTTCGAGCGGGTGAAGAACCGTCCACCGGGTGTGTCCGTGGTGGAGCTGCCGGAGCATGACGAGTTCCTCGCCATGGGTCAGTTCCAGGGCCCCGGCTGGAACTTCGTCACCGTGTTCCCCGAGACGCTGGTGACGAAGCCGGCCGCCCAGGCCGCCCGCTACGTCCTGTTGCTCGGCAGCATCTCGCTCCTGCTCGAGCTGGTGATGATGCACTGGGTGCTCAAGCAGCAGATCTCCATTCCACTCCAGTCCTTCACCCAGGCGACCGATCGGGTGGCCTCCGGTGACTTCAACGTCGAGCTGAACACGGCGCGACGGGACGAGCTGGGGCAACTGGCCCGCGCCTTCCGCCTCATGGCCGACAAGGTGCAACGGCGCGAGGAGGAGCTGCGCCAGGCCAACGAGAGCCTGGAGCAGCGCGTGGAGGAGCGCACGCGCGAGCTGCGGGACATCCACCATCAACTGGTGCAGACGGCCCGGCGCGCCGGCATGGCGGAGATCGCCACCAACGTGCTGCACAACGTGGGCAACGTGCTCACCAGCGTCTATACCTCCGCGCAGCTCGCCAAGGAGCGCATGGAGGAGATGCGCCTGGAGCACGTGGGCCGCGTGGCCACCCTGCTGCGGGAGAACCAGGAAGACCTCACGGGCTTCGTCACCCGGGACGAGCGGGGCCAGCACGTCCTGCCCTTCCTGGGCAAGCTGGGACAGAACCTGGTCGACGAGCGCAAGGAGATCGTCTCGCTGCTCGACGACGTGGGCCGCTACACCGAGCACATCGGCGACATCGTCAAGGTTCAACAGAACTTCGCCCGCACGCCCCGCGTCCACGAGCCCGTGCAGCTGGCGGAGCTGGTGGAGGACGCGCTGCGCATCAACTCGGCGGGCCTCGCCCGTCATCAGGTGAAGGTGGTGCGGCAGCTGGAGCCGCTCCCGCCCGTGCCCACCGACAAGCACAAGACCCTGATGATCCTCGTCAACCTGATCAGCAACGCCAAATATGCCCTGGATGCGGTCGCCCCCGACGAGCGGTGCTTGACGGTGAGGCTGACGCGGACCGGAGCCAACCGCGTCCAGATCGAAATCCACGACAACGGGAAGGGCATCGCGCCGGAGATGCTCACCCGTATCTTCCAATACGGATTCACCACCCGCGAAGACGGGCATGGCTTCGGCCTGCACTCCAGCGCCATCGCGGCGCAGGAGTTGGGTGGCGCCCTGACGGCCCGCAGTGAGGGGCCAGGACGAGGAGCCACGTTCACGCTGGAGATGCCCTATCTCGCGGCTCAGGAGGCGGCATGAGCAACACCTCAGACAGACGACGCATCCTCATCATCGACGACTCCGAGGCCATCCACACGGACTTCCGGCGCATCCTCAACCCGGAACAACGCCGGAGCAGGAACGACCTCGACCAGCTGGAAGAGGTGCTCTTCGGCCCGGCTCCCTCCCGTGCCTCCACGCTCGAGGAGTCCCTGTTCGAGGTGGAGTCCGCCTTCCAGGGGCAGGAGGGTGTCGCCAAGGTGCGCGAGGCCGAGGCGACTGGCCGCCCCTACTCGCTGGTGTTCCTCGACTACCGGATGCCGCCCGGGTGGAACGGCGCCGAGACGCTGAGGCATCTGCGGACGGTGTCACCCGCGCTGCGCGTGGTGCTCTGCTCGGCCTACTCCGACTATTCGTGGGCGGAGATGCTCCAGAAGTTTGGCGAGCACCACTCCCTGAGGGAGCTGAGGAAGCCCTTCAACGGGCAGGAGGTGCGCAAGCTGGCCCTCTCCCTCACCGAGCAGAGAGACACGCCTTAGGTTCGAATCCCCGGGGGGAAGAGCAGGTGGGCAGCTCTCCTCCTGAGCCATGAGGAATTTCCGCGACCTCCCTGGCGTCCATCAGGGATGCCCCATCCGCCGGTCCAGGAGGCGACATGAGCAACTGTCCGAGCAAGAAGCGAATCCTCGTCATCGATGACTCCGAGGCCATCCACACGGATTTCAAGCGGATCCTCAACCCGGAGCAGCGCCGGAGCCGGGGCGACATCGACATGCTGGAGGAGGCGCTCTTCGGCCCGACGCAGACTCGCGGCAATGCCTCCGCCGAGCCGGATTTCGAGGTGGACTCCGCCTTCCAGGGGCAGGAGGGCGTCGCCAAGATTCGCGCCTCCATGCAGAACAACCAGCCCTACGCGCTGGTGTTCCTCGACTACCGGATGCCGCCCGGTTGGAACGGAGCGGAGACCCTCCGGCGTCTGAGGGAAGTCGCCCCCTCGTTGCGCGTGGTGCTCTGCTCGGCCTACTCCGACTACTCCTGGGCGGAGCTGGTCCGGGAGTTCAGCGACCTCCAGTTGCTGAAGGAGCTGAGGAAGCCCTTCAACGGCCAGGAGGTGCGCCAGCTCGCCATCAAGCTCACCGGAGAAGACGACGATCCCTCTCACGCCCCGACGTGAGCCCCTCAGGGGCGCGGCTCGGATCGCCGCGAGAGCCAGTAGCGCTGACGCTGGAAGGGATAGGTGGGCAGGAGCACCCTTCGCCGCTGATAGGGCGCATCGAAGGCCGCCCAGTCCACCTCCAACCCCCTCACGTACAGCGCGCCCAGCGTCTTCGACAGCCGCGTCCAGTCCGCTTCGCTCGGGGTGATGGGGACAACCTCGTCGCCCTCGCCGAGCCCCGGTCCGGTGCCCACCAGCGGCAGCTTGCGCACAGCCAACCGCAGCCCCTCCTCCAGGCCCAGGACTCCCGAGTCCACCGCCGCCACGTACTCGCCCACGCCCCGGCCCGTCACCGAATGGGGAACCACGCCCCACGCCCGCCACATCCGGGCCAGTGCCCACTCCACCGCGAACACCGCCGCCCTGCTGTACGCCTCTTCCTTCGACAGCTCGGACCCGGAGCCATACATCACCTGCACCAGCGGCTTCTCCAGCACGCCCTTCAGCGCGTCCCCGCACTTCTCCAGCGCTTCACGGAAGACAGGCTGCGTCTCGTACAACGACCTGCCCAGCTCCGAGGACCGCTCCCCTTCCCCGCCGAAGACGAAGGCCACGGCCGGTGACGGGGTACTCGCGCGTCCCGTCCATAGCCCTTCGCCCCCGCGTCCCGCTTCCGCCGCCAGGAGTCTCTCGCGCAGCTGTTGCGTGCCGCCGCCCACCACCGCCAGCCGGTGCTCGAAGTGGGCCCGTCCCGCCGCGGCCGTGAAGCACACGTCTCCCGCTTCCGCGTCATTCGTTGCCAGGAACCGGGCGTAACGGCCCGCCTGGGCTCGCAGGGCCTCCTCGCTCCGAGCCGAGAGCACCAGCACGTGCTCGGACCGCTCCTTGTCCCGCTTCACTTCCGCCAGGGGTGGCGCTTCCTCCAGCACCACGTGCGCCAGGGTGCCCGTCCGCCCGTAGGACGTCACCCCCGCGATGCGCCGGCCCTGCGTCGGCTCCCACGCCGTCCGCTCCACCGGCACCCTCACGCCCATCCCCTTCCAGTCGATGAGCGGGTTGGGCTTCTTCAGGTGCAGGTGCGGCGGCAATTGCTTGTGACGCATCGCCAGCACCACCTTCATCATCCCCACGACGCCCGAGGCCGCCTCCGGATAGCCGATGTTCGTCTTCACCGAGCCCATCCACAGCGACTCCCCGCCCTTCCTCCCCTCCTTCAACACCGACCACATCGCCTCGGCCTCGATGGGGTCTCCCATCGCCGTCCCCGTCCCGTGTGCCTCCAGGTAGCTCACCTCGGAGGGAGACACGCCCGCGTTCCGCAACGCCTCACGGATGACGGCCTGCTGTGCCACTCCATTCGGTACCGTGAACGAGCTGCTCGGACCGTCATGCCCCACCGCCGAGCCCCGGATGACCGCCAGGATGTTGGCCCCCCGGGCCCGCGCATCCGACAGCCGCTCGAGCACCAGCACGCCACAGGCCTCCGCACGGCCATAGCCATCCGCGGAGGCATCGAACGACTTGCATCTCCCATCCGGAGAGAGCGCTCCGCTGCGGGAGAGATAGACACTCGCCTCCGGCGAGAGGATGAGGTTCACCCCCGCCGCCAGCGCCATCGAGCACTCGCCATTCCTCAGGCTCTGGCTGGCCAGGTGCACCGCCACCAGCGATGACGCGCACGCCGAGTCCAACACCACGCTCGGTCCCTGAAAGCCAAACAGGTACGACAGCCGCCCGGAGATCGCGCAGTTCGCTCGCGCGCCGATGAAGTAGGGATCGATGCCAGCCAGGCCCTCCGCGTTCAGCGCGAGCTGCCCATAGTCATTGTTCATCACCCCCACGAAGACGCCCACGCGCTCTCGCCTGGTGCGCACCACCGCGTGCCCCGCCCGCTCCAATGCCTCCCAGGCCACCTCGAGCACCAGCCGCTGCTGCGGATCCATGCTCTCCGCTTCTCGTGGCGAGATGCCGAAGAACCGGGCGTCGAACCGGTCCACGTCCTTCAGGAAGCCTCCGCGCCGCGTGCGGATCTTCCCCGGAGCCTGGGGATCCGGATCGTACAGGGCCTCGGCGTCCCAGCGGTCCGGCGGAACCTCACCGGTCGCATCCACCCCCTTCACCTGCAGGTCCCAGAAGTCCTCCGGGCTCTCCACGCCTCCCGGCAGACGGCAGGCCATGCCGACGATGGCGATCGGCTCCCGACGGGCGGCCTCGGCCTGCTCCAACCGGGCCTCCAGCTTGCGGATCTTCACCAGCTGCTGCTGCAGCAACTGGCGATAATTGATCTCCTCGGACATCTCCGCTCCTTCACGAATCCCTGGCGAGATCCTCGGCGACCAGCCGCGCCAGCTCGGCGTCGGACAGGGCGTCGAGATCCTTCTTCCGCGCGTCCTCGGGCCCTGGCACCGGGACGGACGGCGTTACGGGCGAGCGCGGCGCCTCCTCGACATCGAGCTTCAGCACCTCGCCCAACAGGTGCTGCACCAGGAAGTCGATGGTCGGGTAGTCCAGCGCCACCGTCACCGGGACGGACACACCGAGCCCCTTCTGCAACGCATTGCGCAGCTCGATGGCCATCAGTGAATCCATGCCGAGCTCCGCGAAACCCTGCCGCCAGTCGAGCCCCGCGGCGTCCAGCCGGAGGATTCGCGCGACCTCCTCCTGGAGACTCCGCGCCAGCACGCGTGGGCGCTCGTGGGGCAGGGCCGCCCGGAGCCGCTCCGCGAGTGGGTGGCGCGGCTGCGAGGGCGCCACGGCCGCTCGGGGTGCGGAGCTCCGGGACGGCGTCAGCGCCTCGAAGAAGGACGAGCGCCCCAGGGAGCCAATCGCCTCCAGGTACACCGGCCATTGGACGGACATGAGGGCCACCTGGGGCCGGCCGCTCGCGAGCGCCTCGCCGAACAGCGCGAGAGCCTGCCGCGTCGGAAGAGGCCGGATGCCCCGGCGTTCCAGTGCACGCGCCACATGCCCATCCGACGCGCCCACCATGCCCGTCTCCGCCCACGGTCCCCAATCGAGCGACTGCGCCACCAGTCCACGAGCACGCCGCTCGTGCGCGAGCGCGTCCAGGAAGGCATTCGCCGCGGCGTAGTTGCCCTGTCCCGCCGATCCGAGCGTCGCGGAGGCCGAGGAGAAGAGGACGAAGAAGTCCAGCGGCCGGCCCTGGGTGAGCCGGTGCAGGTTCCACGCTCCCGCGACCTTCGGTGCCATCACCCGCTCGAAGCGCTCCAGGTCCTGATGCGCGAGCGCCCCGTCATCGAGCACACCCGCCGCATGGACGATGCCCCGCAACGGCGGAGCACCCGCGTCGAGCCGCTGGAGGAGCGGCGCCACCTCCCCCTCGCGCGAGACATCCACGGAGGCAAGGGTGACGTGGGCTCCCGCCTTCTCGAGCGCATGCACCACCTCGGACGCCGAGGCCGATGGCGCACGGCGCCCCACCAACACCAGGTAGCGTGCGCCCTGCTCCACCATCCACCGCGCCACCTCCAGGCCCAGCCCTCCGAGCCCTCCCGTGATGAGGTAGGTGGCATCCGCGCGGAGTGCGAGGGTGTCACCGCGCGAGCCCTTGTCCTCGCGCAGCATCGGGTGCAGGCGCACGCCTCCGCGGAAGGCCACTTCCCTCTCGGGAGCACGCTCGCCGCCGCTGCCGCCCAGCTCGGCGAAGAGGAGCCCGAGGCTGCCCTCGAGATCCTCGGGGTCCAGGTCCACACGGGTGCAGCGCAGCTCGGGGCGCTCCAGATCGATCACCCGGCCGAGCCCCCACAACGGAGCCTGCGCCAGCGCGAGGGCCGGGCGCATCTCCTTCACGGCCTGCGCGCCACGGGTGATGAACCACATCGGAGGGACCTCGTTCTTCCGGCCCGCCAGCGTCTTCACGAGGTGCAGGGCACCTCCGCTCGCCTCCAGCGCGGCCCGCTGCACCCACTCCGCGGATGCGTCCCCGGCGACGGTCTGATCGAGGCCCGACAGGTACACCACTCCCGCGCAGCCGCCCGGCCCGAAGGTCTCGCCCGACACGCGCGAGACGTCCTCCGGGTGGACGCGGATCACGGGCGCGCCGTGCGCTTCCAACATGTGCCCGAGCCGCTCGCCCACTCCCCGCGAGTCCATGAGCAGCACCCAGGGCTTCGTCTTGTCCACCTCGGGGGTCGAGGCGGGCCGTGCCTCGGGCTCGGGCCGCCAGATGATTTCGTAGCGCGCCTCCTCCCTCCGAGCATGCGTGCTCCGGCGCACGGCTTCCCGGCTCGCCATCCGCCCCCGGAAGCCAAGCACCTCCGCGACCAGTCCCTGCTCGTCGAAGATGCGCAGGTCGCCCCCGATGGGCTCACCCGCCTCGGCCTTCCCGCTCCCTTCGACGCGGGCATGACACCACACCGTGCCTCGCGGCCTCCGGTGGACGGTGAAGCGCGCGACGCTGAAGGGAATGAGCAGTGAGTCGGCCTGCCCGGCCTGGAGATCCAACGTCCAGCTCGCGAGCACCTGGAAGCACGAGTCCACGAAGCCCGGGTAGAGCGGGTAGTCCTCCAGCTCGTCCGGCAGCGGGGGCAGCCGCATCTCCCCGAGAAGCTCATCGCCACCACGAGCGACCGAGCGGATCCACTGGTAGCCCGAGCCCAGCGTGTAGCCCTGCTCACGCATGGCCCGATAGAGCTCGTCCCCCGAGCGGCGTTCCTGGCAACGGGCCTGGAGCTCCTCGCGAGACGCCCACGGTTTCGGCTGCTCCGCCTGGCCGACGCGCACGCCACCACTGGCGTGCAACACCCACGTCTCCGCGCCGTCGGTGTCGCCGAGCGACTTCACCTCGAACGCACGGCCCTGCTCCTGGGGCGTGAGGATGACCTGGAGCGTGCGCTCCTCGTCATCCGCGAGCACCAGCGCCTGGGGGAAGGCCAGGTTCTCCAGCGTGCACGCGGGTGAGCCGTAGGCGTCCTCGATGACCGAGAGGACCAGCGACACGTGCGAGGACCCCGCCGCGACGAGCGTTCCGAACAGGCGATGGTCGTTGAGATGCGCCGGCCGGGACGGTCCGTAGGTCGTCTCGTACACGAGCGCATCGAGCGCGGAGGAGCGCAACCGCCGTCCGAAGTGAGGCGTGAGGACCCGCTCGCTCCGGGGCGCGAGCCCCGTGCGAGGAGACGCACCACGCCACCAGTAGCGCTGGCGCTGGAAGGGATAGGTGGGCAGGGTGACCCGACGCCGCTGGTAGGGCGCATCGAAGGCCGCCCAGTCCACCTCCACGCCCTTCACGTACAGCGTCCCCAACGTCTTCAACAGCTCCGGCCACCCGGCTTCGCCCAGGTGCACGTGAATGGTCTCGGTGCTCTCGGCCTTGCCCGTCTCCGTGCGCACCAGCGGCACCTTGCTCACCGCGAGTCTCAGTCCCTCCTCCAGGCCCAGGACTCCCGAGTCCACCGCCGCCACGTACTCGCCCACGCCCCGCCCCGTCACTGAATGGGGAACCACGCCCCACGCCCGCCACATCCGGGCCAGTGCCCACTCCACCGCGAACACCGCGGCCCTGCTGTACGCCTCTTCCTTCGACAGCTCGGACCCGGCGCCGTACAGCACCTGCACCAGCGGCCTCTCCAGCACGCCCTTCAATGCATCCCCGCACCGCTCCAGCGCCTCGCGGAAGACGGGCTGCGTCTCGTACAGTTCCCTGCCCGAACCCGCCTCATCGTCGAAGACGAAGGCCACCTTCGGCGTCTCGACCGGTGCCCGGCCCGACACCACGCCCTCGCCCTCGCGACCCGCTTCCGCCGCCAACAGCAACTCCCGGACCCGTTGCGCGCTGCCGCCCACCACCGTCAGCCGGTGCTCGAAGTGGGCTCGTCCCGCCGCGGCCGTGAAGCATATGTCTCCCAGCTCCGCGCTCCCCTCCTCCAGCGCTCGCGCGTAGCGGCCCGCCTGGGCCCGCAGCGCCTCCGCGCTCTTCGCGGACAGCACCAGCACGTGCTCCGGCCGCTCGACCTCCCGCGTCCGCGCGGGCGCTGGCGGTGCCTCCTCCAGCACCACGTGCGCGTTCGTCCCGCTGAAGCCGAAGGAGCTCACTCCCGCGATGCGCCGGCCCTGCGTCGGCTCCCACGCCGTCAACTCCGCCGGTACCTTCACGCCCATGGCCTTCCAGTCGATGTGCGGGTTCGGTTTCTTCAGGTGCAGGTGCGCCGGCAACTGCTTGTGGCGCATCGCCAGCACCACCTTCATCACGCCCGCCACGCCCGCCGCGGACTCCAGGTGGCCGAGGTTCGTCTTCACCGAGCCCATCCACAGCGACTCCCCGCCCTCGCGCCCCTCCTTCAGCACCGACCACATCGCCTCCGCCTCGATGGGGTCTCCCAGCGACGTTCCCGTGCCGTGCGCCTCCAGGTAGCTCACCTCGGCGGGCGACACTCCCGCGCGCCCCAGCGCCTGCTGGATGACCGCCTGCTGCGCCAGTCCATTCGGCACCGTGAGCCCGCTGCTCGGCCCGTCCTGGTTCACCGCCGTGCCCCGAATGACCGCGAGGATGTCGTCCCCATTCGCCTGGGCCTCCGACAGCCGCTTGAGCACCAGCACGCCACAACCCTCGGCGCGCGCGAAGCCATTCGCCGAGGCGTCGAACGTCTTGCACCGCCCGTCCGGCGCCAGCATCCGCGCCTTGCAGACCGCCATCATCGGCTCGGGCGACAGGATGAGGTTCACCCCCGCCGCCAGCGCCATCGTCGACTCACCGGAGCGCAGGCTCTGGCAGGCCAGGTGCAACGCCGTCAGCGACGACGAACACGCCGTGTCCACCGCCATGCTCGGACCCTGCAGGCCGAGCGTGTACGAGAGGCGCCCCGCCACCACGTTCAGCGAGGTCCCCGACGCGAACCACGCATCCACCTCTTCCGGCCGACCCTGAAGGATGACCCGCGCGTAGTCCGCCGTGGTGATGCCCACGAAGACACCCGTGCGGGTGTTGCGCAGCGAGGCCACGTCCTGTCCCGCCCGCTCCAATGCCTCCCAGGCCACCTCGAGCATCAGCCGCTGCTGCGGATCCATGCTCTCCGCTTCGCGCGGCGAGATGCCGAAGAACCGGGGATCGAACTGGTCCACCTCCCGGAGGAACCCTCCCGCGCGCACGTACATCTTCCCCGGCGCCTCGGGATCCGCGTCGTACCAGGCATCCACGTCCCAGCGATCCGCGGGAATCTCCGAGATGGCGTCCCGGCCCTCGCGCAACAGACTCCAGAACGCCTCGGGCGTATCCGCTCCGCCGGGCAGCCGGCAGGCCATGCCAACGATGGCGATGGGCTCGTCCGTCCGGGTTTCGCGCCGGGCCTCGGGCGCGGAGGCGAGTGGCGCCTTCTCGTCGACCAACGAGACGAGATGCTCCGTGAGGGCGCGCACGCTCGGGAAGTTGAACGCGAGAGTCGCCGGCAGCGGCAGCCCCAGCGCCACCTCCAGGCGGACCTTCACCTCCACCGCCATGATGGAGTCCAACCCCATCTCCTGGAAGCCACGCTCGGCCTCGAGCTCCTGTGCGGTCCCCAGGCCGAGGATTCGAGACACCGTCTCCTGGACCAACGTCCGCAACGCCTCGCGCCGGGCGGCGGGAGTGGCCGCCTCGCGCCACGGTGCCGGAGCGGACGCCTCCGTCTCCGAGGTCCGCTGGGGTTGCGCTGCCGTCTCCGTGCGGAGCCGCTCCAGCAGGGGCCTCGCGCCACGAGCCTCGAAGATGGGCCGGAAGCGCTCCCAACGGACGCTGGCCACCACGGCCTGCGGCACGCGAGCCCCCACGAGCCGCTCCATCCACGCCAGCGCGGACTCGCGATCGAGCCCGTCCACGCCCACGCTGTCCAGCCAGCGCTTCTCCTCCGCGGTGGCCGCGCCCTGGCCGTGCCAGAGTCCCCAGTTGATGCTCGACGCTGGTAGGCCGAGGGCTTGCCGATGCGCCGCGAGCGCATCCAGGAAGGCATTGGCCGCGGCGTAGTGCCCCACTCCCGCCGAGCCCCACACCGACGAGATGGACGAGAAGAGGACGAAGAAGTCCAACGGGTCTTCCCGCGTCAGCTCGTGGAGGTTCCACGCGCCGTCCACCTTCGGGGCCAGCACGCGCTCGAGCGTCGCCGTGTCCAGCTCGCGGACTCGCGCGGTCGAGGACACCACCGCCGCGTGGACGATGCCGCGCACCGGAGGCATGGACGCCCGCACCCGCTCGAGCAGCGCCGCCATCACCTCGCGCCGGCCCACATCCGCCTGGGCCAGCAGCACCACGGCGCCCGCCGCCTCCAGCTCACGCACCGCGGAGATGCGCTCGGCCAGCGCACCGCCCTGGGCTCGCAGCGCGTCCCACTGTGAACGCTCGGGGAAGGCACCGCGCGCGGTGAGCACGAGGTGCCTCGCGCCCCGGCGTACCAGCCAGCGCGCCACCTCGAGCCCGAGCGCTCCCTGGCCTCCCGCGATGAGGTACGTGGCCTTCGCATCCACCGGGATGGGCCGGGACTCCGCGGCCTCGCGCTCCACGAGCCGCGCCACGTAGCGCTGGCCGCCTCGCAGGGCGACCTGATCCTCGCGACCCGCCGCGCGCAGCTCCGCCCAGAGTTGCTCCGCTCCGTCCTCGAGGCCCAGGTCGATCAACCCTCCCCAGTGCCCCGGGCTCTCCAGCGCCACGGTCCGCCCGAGTCCCCAAAGAGGCGCCTGGGCGGGCTCCACCTTCACCCTGCCCGCGCCCTGGGCACTCCGGGTGACGATCCACAACCGTCCGCCCGGCTGCGGCGAGCCTTCCACCACGCGCAGCACGGAGGCCAGGCCCGCGCACGCCTCGCGGATGCCCGCCCCCTCCATGCCCTCCACGTCCAGGCCCCACAGGTACACCACGCCCGCGCAGGGCGCGCCCGCGGAGAAGCGCTCGCGCCACAGCCGCTCGAGGGCCGCGGTATCTCCCGAGGACACCTTCACGCAGGCCATCCCCTGCGCCTCGATGTTCGTGGCGAGCTGCTCACCCACCCCGCCGCGATCGCACAGCAACAGCCAGGTACCGCTGGCCAGCGTCGAGGAGGACTCCGTGCGCGCCGCGGGCTGCCACTCCACCCCATACAGCTCGCCCCGCGCTCCTTCCGCCGGGGAGGACTCGACGCGCGAGGCCTGGACGGGCTTCGCCGTGGAAGACGACTCGGGGAGGGCCCAGTACCGCTGGCGCTGCCACGGGTAGCGAGGCAGCACCACCTTGCGGCGCCCGGGCTCGGTATCCACCTTGCGCCAGTCCAGCGCGAAGCCCCGGATGAACAGGCGGCCGAGGACACTCAGCAGCTGCTCCGCATCGTCCCTGCCCTTGCGCAGCGAGGAGAGCCACTCGGGCCCCTCGCCCAGACACGACTTCGCGAGCCCCAACAGCGTGGTGTGCGGACCCACCTCCACGAAGGTGTCGACGCCCAGCGCGCGCAGGAACTCCATGCCCGCCTGGAAGCGCACGGGCTCGCGCGCGTGACGGCGCCAGTAGCCCGGAGCACCCAGCTCGGACGGGCCCACGGGCCGGCCGGTCACGTTGGAGATGAGCGGCAACTGCCCCGGCGCCCGCGCCATCCGCGCCGCCTTCGCCTCCAGGGCGTCGAGCATCGGCTCCAGCAGCGGCGAGTGGAAGGCATGCGAGACGTTGAGCTTGCGCGTCGCGAGCCCCTGGGCCTCCAGCTCCGAGGTGATGCGCTCCACGGCCTCCGCCGCTCCGGACAGGGTGAGCTGGCCCGGCGCGTTGTACGCGGCGATGGACGCGCGGTCCCGGTACGGCGCGAGCAGCGGTGTCACCTGCGCCTCGGTGGCGAACACCGTGGCCATGACGCCCCCCGGGGGCAGCGCCTGCATGAGCCGCCCGCGCTCGGCGATGAGGTCCAGCGCGTCCTCCATCGAGAGGATGCCGGCCACGCACGCGGCGGCGAACTCGCCCACGCTGTGGCCCATCACCGCGTCCGGCACCACGCCCCACGAGCGCCACTGCTCCGCCAGCGCGTACTCCAGGGCGAATAACGCCGGCTGGCTGTACGCCGTCTGGTCGATGAGCGACGGCGCTCCGTCCTTCGGGTACAGCACCGACAGCAGATCCATCCGCGGCCTCAGCCGCGCGGCACAGCGCTCCAGCGCATCGCGGAAGACAGCGGACGTCTCGTAGAGCCGCCGGCCCATGCCGGCGAACTGCGCGCCCTGGCCGGTGAAGAGGAAGGCCACCTTGGGCGGGGTATGTCCCGCCTTGCCGGAGGCCACCTGCTCCAGCCTCGCGCCCGAGGCGAACGCCGACAGACTCGAGGCCAGCGCCTGCGTGGAGCCCCCCACCACGGTCAGCCGGTGCGGCATGCGCGTGCGGGAGGTGTTGGTGGTGAAGCACACGTCCGCCGCGTCCAGCTCCGGGTGGGCGGCGAGGTGCTCGGCCTGACGGCGCGCCATGGCCAACAGCGCCTCCTCGCTCCGGGCCGAGAGCGTCAGCAGGTGCGCGGGGCGTGGAGCGGGCGTGCACGCGGGCGCGGCCGGAAGAGGTGCCTCCTCCAGGATGACGTGCGCGTTCGTCCCGCTCATGCCAAACGCGCTCACCCCCGCCAACCGGGGCGCCGCCGAGCGCTTCCACGGCTGCAACTCGGTGGGGATGAAGAACGGCGTGCCGTCCAGCCGGATGCGCGGGTTGAGCCGGCTGAAGTTCAGGTGCTTGGGGATGGCCTCGTGCTGGAGCGCGAGCACCACCTTCATGAGCCCGGCGATGCCCGCCGCCGCCTCCAGGTGGCCCATGTTCGTCTTCACCGATCCGAGCGCGCACCGCGAGCCATCCGGCCTCGGCTTGCCCAGCACGTCGGTGAGCGCCTCGACCTCGATCGGATCTCCGAGCGGCGTGCCGGTGCCGTGCGCCTCCACGTAACCGAGGGCGGAGGGCTCCACCTTCGCGTTCGCCAGCGCCTGCTTCAGCAGGGCCCGCTGCGCGAGCATGTTGGGCGCGGTGAGCCCCTGCGAGCGCCCATCCTGGTTGACGGCCGAGCCCCGGATGACCGCGAGGATGGAGTCCCCATTCGCCTGCGCGTCCGACAGCCGCTTGAGCACCACGAGGCCGCAGCCCTCGCCTCGCACGAAGCCATTGGCGCGCGCATCGAAGGCGCTGCACCGGCCGTTCGGAGAGAGCGCCTGCATGCGCACGAGCGTCTCCGTGACGGACGGATCCAACACCAGGTTCACGCCGCCCGCGAGCGCCACACCGCACTCGCCATTGCGCAGGCTCTGGCAGGCCAGGTGCAGCGCCACCAGCGAGGACGAGCAGGCCGTGTCCACCGCGAGGCTCGGCCCCTGCAACCCGAGCGTGTACGAGACGCGCCCGGGCGGGAAGCAGTGACCGTTGCCCGTACCGAAGTAGGCGTCGATGAGCTCCGGCTCGGACGGCAGCAGCTTCGCGTAGTCGTCACCGGTGAGCCCCACGAAGACGCCGGTGGGCGTGTCCACCAGGCGCTCCGGATCCTGTCCCGCGTGCTCCAACGCCTCCCAGGCCACCTCCAGCAGCAGGCGCTGGCGCGGATCCAGGCTGGTGGCCTCTCGAGGAGAGATGCCGAAGAACTCCGCGTCGAAGCCGCTCACATCCTCCAGGTAGCCGGCCCAGCGAGGCGCACCCGTGTCCGCTCCGACACGGCGAGAGGCCGGCTCCCGGCGGATGACCTCCCGACCGGACGCCAGCAACTCCCAGTACGCCTCGGGCGTATCCGCGCCGCCCGGAAAGCGGCAGCCCATGCCGATGATGGCGATGGGCTCGGTACGGGCCCGCTCGAGCGAGTCGATGCGGGCCTGCATCTTCTGCATCGCCATGACCGCGCGCGCCAGGCGCTGCTTGAGCTCATCCTTCACATCATCGGTCACTTAGGCGTCCTCCCAGGCCGCCAGCGCGTCATCCACCATTTCGAGCAACTTCCCTTCGGGCAGATCCGCGGGCGGGTGAGAATCGGACTCCGGGACGGAGGCTTTGGCCACCAGGAGGATCTGCTCCGCCGGAGCGGGAGCCGCCGCTTCGTGCTTGGGTGCGAGCCCCAGCTGATCCAACAGGTACGCCGCCAATGCCGCCAGTGTGGAGTGCGCCCACAGCAGCGTCACGGACAGCTTCAGCTCCAGCGCGGCCTCGATGCGGTTGCGCAGCTCCAGGCTCATCAGCGAGTCGAGCCCGAGCCCACGGAACGGCTCATGCCGCCCCACCCGCGACGGATCGATCCGCAGCACCTGGGCGAGCCGATCCCTCAGGTAGCCCTCCAGCATGCTTGCCCGCCCGCCCGCGGCGGCCCGCCTCAGCTCCAGCAACAGGTCGGACCGGCCCCGCTGCCCTTCGTTGCGCTCCAGGGCCAACTCCTCCCAGATGCGCAGCGACGCGGCGCTCGGGAAGAACTCGAGCCACTGGCGCACATCGAGTGCCACCGCGCCCACGTGCACCGCGCCCTCGGCCAGCAGGCGCTCGAGCAGCGCCAGACCCTGCTGCGGGGTGAAGCTCGCCATGCCCCTGTACGCCAGCCGCTCGCCGCGGTTGGAGCTGGCGGCGGCCAGGCCCACCTCGGAGAAGGGACCCCAGTTCACGCTCAGTGCCGGCAGGCCCTGTTGACGCCGGTAGTGGGCCAGCGCGTCCATGGCCGCGTTCGCCGCCGCGTAGTTGCCCTGGCCTGGAAGCCCGAGCATTCCGCACATGGACGAGTAGAGGACGAAGAAGTCCAGCGACTCGTCCCGGGTGAGCATGTGCAGGTTCCACGCGCCCTGGATCTTCGGCGACATCACCGTGCGGAACCGCGCCGGCTCCTGCTGCTCCAGGATGCCGTCGTCGAGCACGCCCGCGCAGTGCAGCACGCCCCGCAGCCGAGGCATGTCCCCGTGCGTGAGCGCCACCACATCGGCCAGGCGCCGCGCGTCCGCCACGTCCGCCCGCATCACCTCCACGCGAGCACCCGCGGCCCGCAGCTCCTCCACCCCGGGAAGAACGGCCGTGGGCGAGGCGTTGCGGCTCAGCAACAGCAGGTTGCGCGCGCCATGCCCCACCAACCAACGGGCCGCCTCCAGTCCCAGGCCACCGAGTCCTCCCGTGATGAGGTACGTCGCGTCCGCGCGCACCCGGAAGCCCGGCCTCGGCGGCACGATGCGCAGCTCCGGATCCTCCAGGGTGACGACCAGCTTGCCCACGTGCTGTCCCTGCGCCATCTCGCGGAAGGCCTCGGACACCTGCGACACGGGGAAGACGCGGTGACGCACGGGCGAGAGCGCGCCCGACGCCATCTGCTCCACCACCTCGCGCAGCAGCCGCGAGCACAGCGCCGGCCGCTGCTCCCTCAGCCCCACCAGATCGATGGCCGCGTAGATGAGGCGGCGGCGGAACTGGGAGAGATCCAGCGCCCGTCCGTCGTGGATGTCGCGGTTGCCCACCTCCAGGAAGCGCCCATCCGGCGCCAGCACCTCCATGCTCCGGGTGATGGCATCGCCGGAGAGGGAGTTGAGCACCACGTCCACGCCCTCGCCATTCGTCACGCGCATCACCTCGTCCGCGAAGGCGAGCGTGCGCGAGTCCATCACGTGCTGGATGCCCAGCGAGCGCAGCAGCTCCCGCTTCTCGGGCGTGCCGGCCGTGGCGAGCACCTCCGCCCCCAGCATCTGGGCGATCTGCACCGCAGCGAGCCCGAGTCCGCCCGCGGCCGAGTGGATGAGGATGCGCTCACCCCGCTGCAGCCGGGCCAGGTGGTTCAACGCGTACCAGGCCGTCATGAAGACGCTGGGGATGGAGCTCGCCTCCACCGCGCTCATGCCCGGGGGCCGGCGCACGACGAAGCGGGCATCCGTGACGACGTGGGAGGCCATGGCGGACGGCGCGAAGGCCACCACCTCGTCCCCCACGGACAGGTCCGTCACGCCCTCGCCCACGGCCAGCACCCGGCCGGCGCAGTCCAGCCCGAGCGGCAGGCCCTCCAGCGGCACACCGGGGGCCTTGCCCGTGTTCTTCATCACGTAGAGGCCCATGGTCTTCATCACGTCGATGAAGTTGAGGGCCGAGGCCTCGACCGCGAGCTCCACCTCACCGGGGCCGGGCCGGCGCCGCTCGGCCATGCGCACCACCACGCCGCCGAAGGAACCCGCCGGGGGCGTCTCCACCTGGAAGGCGCGTCCCGCCGCGGGCAGCAGCGGCTCCACCAGCATCTCCTTCGCGCCCGAGCGCCGGACGAGCCGCGCCGCGAAGCGAGCCCCCGCGCGCAACGCCACCTGCTCGTCCTCGGCTCGCGCGGCCAGCTCGCGGCCCAGCGCCTCCACGTCCACCAGCGCCGACGAGGGATCCATGTCCACGCACGTGCACCGCAGCTCCGGGTGCTCGTGCCCCACCGCCCGCCCGAGCCCCCAGAGCGAGGCCTGGAGCGCCCCCGTGGCGGGCGCGCCCAGCACCGGATAGGCGCCCCGCGTCACCAGCCAGAGGCGCGGTGGATCCCTCCACCCGAGCCGCACCACCTCCTGGACGACGCGCAGCGCGCCGCCGCAGACCCGCACCACCTCGTCGAGGGCCTGCTCGCCCTGCACGTCCGGCGCCGGCAGCTCCAGGCCCCACAGGAACGCCACGCCCGCGCAGGGGGCCCCTTGAGGGAAGCACTGCTGCAACACCGTGTTCAGCTCGTCACGCGCACCGGGAGTCACCGTGTAGTGGCGCGCACCGAGCCGCCGCAGGCCCGTTCCCGCCTCCACCCGGACGCAGGAGCCGCCCCAGGACTCCAGCATCTCCGCGAGCGCGCCGCCCACGCCCGACGCGTCCTGGAAGATGAGCCAGGGCGCCTCGGCCGAGCCGGGCTCGAACACCGCGGGGAGGCCCACCCGGCGCCAGGCGAGCTCGAAGAGCGAGCGATCCTGCTCCGAGCGGGCGCGGCCGTAACGCGTCGGCAGCGCGGACAGCTCCAGGCCCTCCACCTCGGCGAGGGGCACGCCCTGTGCGTCCATCAGGATGACATTCCCCTCGAGGGGAGAGTCCTTGCGCCAGGACTCCTGGAGCGGCAGGCGCGCGAAGGCCCACTGCGGCGTGCCCCGGCGCAGCACCTCGAAGCGGCGCAGGCGGACGGGGACGAAGGTGGCGTCCCCCGCGGGCAGGGCCTCCAGCAGCACCTGCAGCGCCGCGTCGAGCACCGCGGGGTGCAGCTCGCTCGCGGGCCCGAGCGAATCGGGGACCTCGATGCGGCCCACGGCCTCACCGTCCTTGCGCCAGACCTCCTTCACGCCCCGGAAGGTGGGGCCGTACTGGAGCCCGCGGAGCTCCATCTCCTGGAAGTGCGCCTCGCCGATGCGGACCTCGGTGCAACGCCGCTGGATCTCCTCCACCATGACGAGCGGCAGCGAGCCACGCCCGTTGGACTCCGAGGCGCGCACGCGGCCATTGGCATGCACCGTCCACATCTCCGCGCCGCTGCCACCCGGCGTGGGGATGAAGCTGGACACCTTGAAGGAGATGGCGCCGGTGGAGCCCACGTCCACCAGGAGCTCGGCCATGCGCGTGCCGTCACCGAGCACCGCCAGCGCATCGTCGATGCGCACGTCCTCGAGCACCCACGGCCCGGGTCCGAGCGCCGACTGCACCGCCGTCATCACCCAGTCCAGGTACCCCGTGGTGGGGAGGATGATGGTGCCCTGCACCCGGTGATCCGCCAGCCAGGGCAGGTTGCTCACCCCCACCTCCACATCCCAGAAGAAGGCCCCGGGCCGCAGCGAGGAGCGGCGCACGGGACCCAGCAGCGAGTGCCCCTGCTTCGGCCGGCTCTCCTTCGGAGCTGGGTTCGACGCACCCGGCTGGAACCAGCAGTCCTGGCGCTGCCAGGGATAGTCCGGCAGCCGCACCAGACGGCCGCTCTCCGGGTGCAGCGCCTTCCACTCCACCTCTCGGCCCGCCGCGTAGAGGCCTCCGAGCGTCTCCAGCATCACCTCGCGCTCGGGCTGCTCGCGCCGCAGGGACGGCAGCACCGTCCCCTCCATGCGCAGGTGGGCGATCGTCTGCTCGATGGAGGGCAGCAGCACCGGGTGCGGGCTCACCTCCACGAAGAGCGAGTGCCCGTTGGTGGCCAGCTTCTCCACCACCGGGGCCAGCAGCACCGGCTCGCGCAGGTTGCGCACCCAGTAGGACGGCTCCAGGTCCGTGCCGTCCGACACCGCGCCCGTCACCGTCGAGTACAGGGGCACCTCTCCGCGCCGGGGTGCCAGCCCCTCGAGCGCCCGGAGCAGATCCTCGCGCAGCGGCTCCATCTGCGGGCTGTGCGAGGCCACGTCCACCTTCACCCGGCGGCAGAAGACCTGGCGCGCCTCGAGCTTCTCCAACACCTGGGCGAGCGCATGCGGCTCACCGGAAAGCACGGTGGAGCGCGGGCTGTTGCTGGCCGCCACGGAGAGCCAGTCCTCCAGACCGCGGATGGCGGCGCGCGCCTCGTCCATCGTCAGCTCCACCACCGCCATGCCGCCCTGGCCGCTCACGCGGCGCAGCAGCAGGCTGCGGCGGCAGATGATGCGGGCCGCGTCCACCAGATCCAACGCCCCGGCCACGTGCGCCGCCGCCACCTCGCCCATGCTGTGGCCCACCACCATGTCGGGCACCACGCCCCAGGCGCGCCACAGCCGCGCCAGCGCCACCTGCAGCGAGAAGAGCGCGGGCTGGACCTGATCGATGCGCTCCATCCACGCCGCGTTGTCCGAGGACAGCAGCTCCATCAGCGACCAGTCCACGAAGCGGCGCAGCGCCGCGTCACACTGCTCGAGCGCCGAGCGGAACGCGGGCTCCTCGGCCATGAGCCGGCGGCCCATGCCCAGCCACTGCGAGCCCTGACCCGGGAAGACGAACACCACGGGCTGGTGCCGCCCATCCACATGGCGGGTGACGGAGAGCCCCGGGCGCACCTCACCGCGCAGGAAGGCCGTCAGGCCATCGCGAGCCTCGGTGGGCGTACGGGCCAACAGCGCCAGGCGGTGGTTGAGGTGGGAGCGGTGCACGGAGGCCGAGTAGCTGACGTCGTGCAACGACAGAGGAGACGCCTCCAGACGCGCGAGCAGCGAGCGCGCGGCCTGCGCGAGCGCCTCGGGCGTCTGCGCGGACAGGGGGAGCAGCTCCGTGCGGCCCGGCACCGGGGCCGGCCGGTTCGGGGTGGGCAGCTCGGCCACCGGCACCTCCGGCGGTGGCAGCGACTCCCAGCGCACCTGGACGCCTCGTGCGTGCAGCGCCGCGAGCGACTCCAGCAACGCGCCGCGCGCCTCGTCCCGCCGCAGCGAGCCCACCACCACGCCCGTCTTCCCGGCCTTGCGCAGCAGCTGCTCCACCGGGCGGCACAGCACCGGGTGGGGGCTGAGCTCCACGAAGCAGTCGATTCCTTCGGAGATCAGCCGCTCGGAGGCCTGCGCGAAGCGCACCGGCTGACGCAGGGTGCGGCAGCGCGCATCACCCGTGCGACCGTCCACGCCGATCTCGCGCGCCACGGTGGACGACCAGCGCACGCCCCCCTCTCGAGCCCACAGCCGCTCCTGGGCCGCCTCCAGCTCGTCGCGCAGCGAGTCCCACTGCCGCAGGCGGCTCGCGCGGTACACCTTCCACACCGCGTCGGCCGCATCCATCCCGCCGGCGATGCAGGCGGCGGCCACCTCGCCCACGCCGTGGCCCACCACCGCCTCGGGCTCCACGCCCCAGGAGCGCCACAGCGCCGCCAGCCCCACCTGCACCGCGAGCGCCAGCGGCTCGGCGGCGTCCTCGTCCGACAGCACCCGCGAGAGCGGCTCCCTCAGCGCCTCCACGAGCGACCAGCCCGCCAGCGGCATGAAGGTGGTGTCCAGCGCCTCCACCCGGGCGCGGAACACCGGCTCCGTGGACAGCAGCTCGCGTCCCATGGCCGGCCACTGTGAGCCCTGGGGCGCGCACAGGAAGGCCACCCGGGCCGGAGCGCCGGGCTCTCCCGTGAAGAGGCCGGCCCGACGCCGTCCCTGCCGGAAGGTCTTCAGCAGCATGACCAGCTCCGAGCGTGTGCGGAAGGTGAAGGCGGCCCGGTGGCCACCCGTCCCCACGTGCAGGGACCAGGTGCGGCACAGGTCGCGCACGCATACCGGCGACTCCTCGTGCAGCACCAGCTCCTCCGCCTTCGCCGCCTGGGCGAGCAGCTCCGCCTCGGAGTCCGCCGCCAGCGGCAGCAGCTCCTCGCGCCCCACGGGCGACTCCTCCATCACCACGTGGGCGTTGGTGCCGCCCCAGCCGAACGCGCTCACGCCCGCCGTCGCGGGCTCGTCCTCGCTGGGCCACGGCATCAGCTTCTGCGGCAGGCTCAATCGCAGCTCGCCGAAGGGGATGCGGGGATTGGGCTCGCCGTGCATCATGTGCGGTGGCACCAACCGGCGAGAGAGGGAGAGCGCCACCTTGATGAGGCCGGTGATGCCCGCGGCCCCCTCCAGGTGCCCGATGTTGGCCTTCACCGAGCCGATCAGCAGCGGCCGATCGATGGACCGCCCCTCTCCGAGCGCGGCGCCCAGGGCACTCGCCTCGGTGGGATCTCCCAGGGCCGTGCCCGTGCCGTGCGTCTCCACGTAGTGCACGCGGTTGGGGGGCACGCCGGCGCGTGCGTACGCCTCGCGCAGCAGCGCCGCCTGTCCGGGCACGCTCGGCGCGGTGAGCCCGTTGCCCGTGCCGTTGTTGTTCACCGCGCTGCCGCGGATGATGCAGTAGATGCGCGCCCCGGAGGCGAGCGCGGCCGACAGCGGCTGGAGCACCACCAACCCCGCGCCCTCCCCTCGCCCGAAGCCGTCCGCTCCCGCCGCGAAGGCCTTGCTGCGGCCGTCCGGCGACAACCCGCCGAACTTGGACAGCAGCACGTTCGCCTCGGGCGAGAACATCAGGTTCACGCCCCCCACCAGTGCCAGCCGCGACTCGCCCGCGCGCAGGCTCTGGCAGGCCAGATGCACCGCCACCAGCGACGACGAGCACGCCGTGTCCACCGTGAGGCTCGGCCCCTTCAGCCCCAGCACGTACGACAGCCGGTTGGCCACGATGTTGAGGGACTGTCCCGTCGCGCTGTGCAGCGTCACCGCCGCGCGCTCGCTCAGGTGCCGGTCCGCGTAGTCGTGCCAGATGGCGCCCATGAACACGCCCGTGCGCGAGCCCTTCAGGCTCCACGCCGGCACGCCCGCGTCATCCAGCGCTTCCCACATCACCTCCAGCATCAACCGCTGCTGTGGATCCATCTCCGCGGCCTCGCGCGGGGAGATGCCGAAGAAGAGCGGATCGAACCCGCTCACCCCGTCCAGGAAGTAGCCATGACGGGTGTTCATCTTCCCGGGCGCCTGGGGATCCGCGTCGTACCAGGTGCCGTTGTCCCAGCGCTCCGGAGGGACCTCCTGGAGCAGATCCTTCCGCTCGCACAACAACCGCCAGAAGGCCTCCGCGTCAGGCGCGCCCGGATAGCGGCAGGCCAGTCCCACCACCGCGATGGGTTCCACATCCCTGACCCCCTGTACGCCTCCGGCCTCCGCGCCCCCCTGCGCCCGATCCGCCTGCGCGGCGGCACCGGTGCCCAGACCCGACTGGATCTCGCTTTCCGTCATGTGTTGCCTTCCCTGTGTCCGTCAAAGGTCCACTGCGCTGTCGGTGAGTGTCAACAGGCCGACGTCAATGAATTACGACCTTCACGGGGTTCGCGCGTTTTCGTGTGTCCGGTACGTTGTCACTCTCACGGTTGCCATTCCCCCCAGCTGGCGACCGGACAGCACTCGCGGTGAATGCGAGCCGTCGCCTCTGTACACAGCAAAATCGCATGTCTCATTTTGCATGACGAGCGGGTAAAGGCAGACCCGCAATCTTTACGGGAGATCCGGGAATCCTGACGCCTCGTATCTCTCGCAATGATGTACGCGCCAATTCCTGGCAGTACTCAGTTGACCAGTCTTTCGATTTCTTCGGGGCTGAAGCCAGCCTCCGAGAGAATTTTTCGCGAGTGCTGTCCCACTGCGGGTGGAGGTCGCAGGGGTGTTTCACCCATACGCAGGGGCGTGAGCAGGTGGGTCACCTTCCGCCCACGTTGGGTATCATCCGACTCCACGAAAAGACCCCGTGCGCGCAGCTGTGGGTCCTCGAGCACTTCATCGCCCTCGAGGACGGGTTCGACGCACACGTCCCTGGTCGCGAAGCGCTCCTTCCAATACGCCAGGGGGTGCTCGGCGAAGAGGCGCGTGAACTCGGCCTTCACGCGCGCGCCGGCCTCGCCGGTGTCGTACGCGTCCGCGAGCAACTCCGGGCGTCCGAGGACCTCGCACACCCCGGCGAGGAACTTGGGCTCCAGCGCGCCCACGGACAGGTAGCGATCGTCGCTCGTGCGGTACAGTCCGTAGCAGGCCTGGCCACCGTTGAGCGTCTCCCGGCCGCGGCGCAGGGGTTGGCCCTGCTCGCCCATGATCAGCCGCGCCGCCAGGTGCATGTGGAGGAAGGCCAGGGCGCCATCCGTCATGGACACGTCCACGAAGCGGCCCTGCCCGGTGCGCTCGCGCTCGTGGAGCGCCGCGAGGATGCCCACCAGCGCGAAGAGGCTTCCGCCGCCGATGTCGCCCAGCTGCACCCCCGGGAAGGCCGGCGCGCCATCCGCCTGTCCGCCATAGCCGAGCACCCCCGCGCGCGCCGCGTAGTTGATGTCGTGCCCCGCCCTCGAGCGATCCGGCCCCGTCTGCCCGTAGCCGGAGATGGCGCAGTAGACGAGCCGCGGGTTCTGCTCGCGCAGCACGCTCCAGCCCACGCCCAGCTTGTCCATGACGCCGGGCCGGAAACTCTCCAGCAGCACGTCGTAGCCGCGCACCAGCCGCTTCAGGGCCTCGCGCCCCTCGGACGTCTTGAGGTCGAGCACGAGTGAGCGCTTGTTGCGGTTGAGCCCGTAGAAGAGCGCGCTCTCGTCGTCGCGCAGGGGCGGCATGTGGCGGATGTAGTCACCGCCCACCGGGTCCTCGAGCTTGTCCACCGTGGCGCCCAGATCGGCGAGCACCAGCGTGGCGTAGGGACCCGGCAGCAGGCGGGAGAGATCCAGGACCTTGAGTCCGGTCAGGGGCAGCGTGTTCATGGGGGTGGGGGCGAGGGGGGCGGGGACAAAAAAGAAGCGGCGCGGCCCCCACGCAGGAGCACGCGCCGCTCGAGGAGGACCGCGCCCGGGGGGACGCGTCTCCGGTGAGTCTAGCCGAGCAGCTTCGCCAGCTTCATGGCCAGCGCCATGTCCATCGGCTTGAACTTGAGCTTGCCCTGCATGGCGGCCATCTGGGCGTTGAGCTGCTTGGCGCGGATCTTCACGAAGTCATCGTTGCTGACGGTGACGGTCATCTTCGGGGTGCCCTCGGCGCCCTTCGTCACCCAGCCCTCCGGCTTGGTGCAGTCCAGCGTCCAGGTGCCACCGTTGTCGCCGGTGATGTTGAAGTGGATGACCGAATTGATGTCCTTGGCCAACTCCGGCTTCTGCTGCAGCACGGCCGGAATGTCCTGCTCGAGAATGTCCTGCGCGCTCGCCATGGCTCTCTCCCTTGGAGGATTGATTGGTGAATCAACGCCGGTTCGGACCGTAATGATGGGGACCCGGCAGGTCAAGGCAGCAGGTGCCGCTCAACGGCCGGTACTGGCCTGCGCCTGACCCAACGAGCGGCGGACCATGTCCAGCAGATCGTTCAATTCGAACGGCTTGGCCAGGTGCCCCACCGCGCCGATGTCCGTGGCCTTGCTGCCCACGTTGCGGTCCGCGCTCAGGACGATGATGGGGATGGAGGCCACGGAGGACTTCTGCCGCATCCGCTGGGCGAACTCCCACCCGTCCATCACCGGCATCATCAGGTCCAACAGGATGAGCTGGGGTGGATCCGGCTCGAGCCGCTCCAGTGCTTCCTTTCCATTGCGTGCGCGGCGGATCTCGAAGCCCTCGGCCTCGAGGATTTCGGAGAGCGCCTCGAGGATGTCGGGGTCGTCGTCGACCACCAGCACGACATGGGAACCCGGGTGCTGAGAATTGGCTGAAGACAGATTTTTCTCCTGAGGTTGCGCGCACCCTCGATTTTCTCTCAAGGCGCGGGAAGGTGCGGAAGAAATCAACCAGCTCGTGGGGCAGGGAGGCGGTCACGTTGCAAAATCGACAATGCCGCCCCACCGTTCTCCTAATCCATGAGCGAGGAAACGGCAGGCGTGAGGTACGAGGGGGAACAGCGGAGGGCGGCCGAGGAAGAAGTACCCGGGTTCGCCATCCTCTCGCGGCGGGGTCATCTGCGGGAAGTGGATGGACGGCTGCGCACCCATCTGGGGGTGGAGCGCCTCCCCGAGGTGGTGGGCTCGGTGGCGGAGTTGTTGGAGGGCTCGGGTTTCCATCGGCGTCCGGGTGCGGATGTGTGGGAGCATGAAGGACGGCTGCTTCGTGCGGGCGAGCGCCCCCTGGAAGATGGTGCGAGGCTGGTGTGGACGCAGCCGCTGCAGGGGGACGAGGAGCTCATCCGGCGCCGGGTTCGCTATCTCGGGCTGGCCTCTCATGATCTGCGGGGCTCCCTGGCCAACGTGCGCTCCTACGCGGCCCTGTTGCTCAATGGTCGCATTCCGCTGGAACCGAAGGCGAAACGCGGGTTGGAAACCATCCTCCGGAACACGGACAAGGCGCTCTCCTTTGCCCAGGATTTCTTCGACGCGAGCCGGGCCGATCTGGGCATGTTGGCGTGTGAGCGGGAGCGGCAGGCGCTCGAGCCCCTGCTCGCCAGCGCGGTGGAGCACAACCTCGAGGCGGCGGGCGCGGCGAACGTGGCGATGAGCCTGGAGCTGCCGGACGGACCGCTGCCGGAGGTGGACGTGGACGGGGGCCGGGTGCAGCACGCCGTGGAGGCCTTCCTCCGCCACCACCTGCTGCGTGCCAAGGCAGGGGAGCAGCTCCGGGTGAGGGTGCGGCCGGAGGGGAGCAGCCTCCGGGTGGAGGTGCGGCGCGACGGCGTGCCCCTATCGGACGAGGAGGCCGAGCTCACCTTCGCACGCGAGGAGCGCGCCTTCCGGGAGAAGAAGCTGGAGGATCCGCTGCGCCTGGGACTGGCCCGGCAGGAGGTGGAGGCGCTCGGTGGCTCGGTGGGGGTGACGACGGACGCGGGGGGCACCACCCTCTTCCTTACACTCCCCATCGCTCTCGCTTCCTCGGTGGGCATCCAGGTCTGAACCCTCTATTCGTCGTGCTGGCGACCCGTACACGTCAAGGCTATCCTGCCCTGGTCTTTTCCAAGGAGTGCGTGTGATGGGTCTGAAGATGTCGGAGATTCTGCTGATCATGGGGGTGCTGCTGCTCCTCTTCGGGGGCTCGCGCCTGCCGCAGCTCGGCTCCGCGTTGGGGAGCGCCATCCGCAACTTCAAGCGGGGTTTCGGAGGCGAGGAGTCCGCCGCCGACGAGAAGAAGCAGCCGGGTTCGCTCGCCAGCAGCACCACGGTCGAGAAGGACGTCGGCGCCCGGACCGGCAGCCAGCAGGGCTGAGTCCTCCCCACCTCGTCTCACCGAGCACCGCGCCCGATCGGCCTCCCCTCACCGGGAGAGGTGGACGGGCGCCGGTGCTCGAGGCGTTTGGAGCGGAGCTCAATCCGCCAGGTCGCCCTTGTCGTAGAGGCCGTCCAGCACCGCCTTGTACTTCTGGCTGACGTGCTTGCGCTTCACCTTGAGGCTCGGCGTCAGCTCGCCCGACTCCTGGCTGAAGTCCGCATCGATCACGGCGAAGCGCTTGAGGGTGCTGAAGGACGGGAGCTCCGCGTTCACCTTGTCGAGGATCTCCTGCACGGCGGCCTGGATCTCCGGCCGGCGGCACAGCTCCGCGTAGGAGCCGGGTGTCTCGCCCTTGTCGGAGAGCAGCTTGCGCGCGGGCTCCTCGCTCACCGTGACGAGCGCCACCAGGTACTTGCGCTTGTCGCCGTGGACCACGGCCTGGCTGATGAGCGGGTACGTCTTCAGCAGGTTCTCGATGTTCTGCGGCGAGACGTTCTTCCCTCCGGACGTGACGATGATGTCCTTCTTGCGATCGGTGATGCGGACGTAGCCGTCCACGTCCACCTCGCCGATGTCGCCGCTGTGGAACCAACCATCGGGCTCGAGCACCTCGGCGGTGGCCTCGGGGTTCTTGTGGTAGCCCTTCATCACCCCCGGGCCCCGGATGAGGATCTCCCCGTCCTGGGCGATCCGCACCTCGGTGCCGGGCAGCGGCGGGCCCACGGTGCCGATCTTGATCCGAGCCGGCCGGGAGACGCAGGCGGCGGCCGACGTCTCGGTGAGGCCGTAGCCCTCCAGCACCTTGTAGCCGAGCAGCTCGAAGAAGTACGCGATCTTCCGTGACAGCGGCGCGCCGCCGGAGACGAACAGGCGCAGGTTGCCGCCCAGCTTCGCGTCGAGCTTCGCGCGCACCTTGCTGAACACCAGCTTGCGCGCCAGCGCCAGGCCCACCATGTGGGGCTCTCGGCCCTGGTTCTTCGCCTCCACGTACTCGTCGAAGAGCGCGAAGGCCCAGCGTATCAGCCGGCCCTTCACTCCCGGCTCGGCGGTGCCATCGGCCACCACCTTGCTGAAGACCTTCTCGAAGACGCGCGGCACCGCCGGGAGGATGGTGGGGCGCGTCTCCATCAGGTTGTCCATCAGCTTCTCCGCGGACTCGGCGAACACCATGCGGAAGCCCATGCACAGCCAGGCGGCCTTCACCACCTGCCCGAAGGAGTGCGCCATGGGCAGGAACATCAGCACCGAGTCGGCGGGCATCATGAGTGAGATGCCCTTCACCGCGAGGGCCTCGTAGGACCAGTTGCCGTGGGTGAGCAGCACGCCCTTCGGATCGCCCGTGGTGCCGGAGGTGTAGATGATGCAGCAGACGTCGTCCGGGCCCATGGCGTGCGCCCGCTCGTCGAAGGACTCCGGCCGGGCCGCGTGCGCCTCGCGCCCCCGGGCCATGAGCTCCTCGAGCGTCAGCTCCATGTCGCCCGAGGGGGCGCCCTCGAAGAGGACGACCTTGCGCACGCTGGGACACTCGGAGAGCTTCTGCCGCAGACGGGTGGCACGCCCGGGCTGCTTGGGCGTCTTCTCGTCATGGTCCACGAAGACGAACGAGGCCTCGGAGTGGTTGAGGATGTAGCGGGCCTCGTCCGGCGTATTGGACGCGTAGATGGGAACGGTGATGGCCCGCGCGGCGGAGATGGCCAGATCGCACACCACCCATCGCAGGCTGGTGTCCGCGAAGACGGCCACGCGCTCACCCGGCTTCAACCCCAGGGAGATGAGCCCGGCGGACAGCGCCTTCACCTCCTCGAGGATCCGTCCCCAGGTGACGTCCTCCCAGCGACCACCCGTCTTCCAGCTCGCCGCGACCTGCGTGGGTGATTGCGCCCGTTGGAGCAGCATTTCGATCAGGTTGCGCACCGGCGCGACGGGAGTGTCTAGTTGGGATTCCGCCCTCATTTGAGTTCCTCCTCGATGGCGGCCTGGACCTTCTTCGACCAACCCTGGACGCGTTGGCCCTCGGCCGGGTCTTGCCCCACGCTCCCCTGGGACACCTTGAGGATGGCCTCGTGCGCCTTCTTCTCCTCGCCATCGGCGAGCAGCGTCTCGGCCAGGTACAGCCAGGCCCGCGACTGCTCGGGGTACTTCGCGATGACCTTTTCGAAATTCGAGGCGGACTTCTTCAGGTTCCTCTTGGGCCAGGGCAGCTCATAGAAATAACGTCCCTTGGCCAGTAGAGGTCCACCGCGCTCGTACATCGGGTCCAGCTTCAGCGCGGCATCCAGGCGCTCGTTGTACTTGCCCTCCAGCCCCTCGCCGAGCGCCGTGAGGATGCCCACCGCCTGCGAATAGGCGCCGATGCCCAGGGCCGCGTAGTAGTGGCCCTCCACCCGCTCCGGCGCCACCTTCCGGGCGCGATCCCCGAGCTCCCACACCTGCCGGCCCAGGGTCTTCTTCACCTTGGCGTCCGTGGAGCCCTCCGCCTGCCAGTTGCGGATCCGGGCCGCGCGCCACAGCACCTCGTGGTCCTCGGGGGCGGACTCGACCGCCTTCTTCAAGGTCTCGTCGAGCTGCTTCGCCACGGCGGCGTCACCACGCCGGGCGTACTGCGCATCCCAGGAGGACAGCCCTTCGGGGGTCGCGGCCAGCGCGGGCATGGCCACCAGCAGGAAAAAGGCAAGTGAAATCGAGCGCATACCGATCGTGTTAGCACGCGATTTCCAACCCCAGCAACCGACCCCCCAGACGACGAAGGCGGCACCCGCGGTGCCTCGTGCACCGTCAGGTACCGCCTCGTTGGGTAGCGGACAGGAATGAGGACTCCGCGCTCACGCGGCGTCCGCCGAGGAAGACTGCTGCTGCTCCTCGTCCTGGTTGAAGGCCGCCAGGTAGCGCTCGAGGAAGTTCTTCGTCTTGAGCTCCACCTGCCGCACGCGCTCGCGCGACACGCCCCAGCGCTGGCCCAGCTCCTCCAGCGTGCGCGGCTTGTCCTGCGTGAGCCGCTCCTGGAGGATGTCCCAGCCCAGGTCGCCAATGCGCTTGCGGACCTTGGCCAGTGCCTCCTGCACCTCCTGATCCTGCTCACGGCCCAGGAAGATCTGCTGAGGTGACGGGCCCCCGTCCTCCAGCCGATCCAGGAAGGTCGTTTCTCCCTCCTCGTCGATGCTCGCATCGAGCGAGAAGTCCGTCATGCTGCCGCGCTCGGACTCGCCGCCACGCACCTGGCTGCGGTTGTCCTTGAGGTACCGGGTGATGTAGGCGCGAATCCACCACACCGCGTAGGTGGCGAAGCGCACGTTCTTCTTCGGATCGAAGTGCTCGATCGCCTTCATCAGGCCTACATTCCCCTCCTGGATGAGGTCGTCCAGCCGGGCACCACGGTTGGCGAACTTCTTCGCCACCGCCACCACGAAGGCCAGGTTGGACGTCGCGAGCGTCTGCCTCGCGGACTCATCACCCTTGCGAGCGCGCCGGGCCAGCTCGTACTCCTGCTCTCGGGTCAGCTGCGAATGATCCCCGAGGTGACGCAGGTAGTGCGACAGGCCCTCGGCTCCATACTTCATCGTCCTGTTCGCCATTGTTTCGCGTCTCCGTTCCCTTGTGTCGGACGCGCGCGCCCCCCGGTTCCGCGTCCACACCACTAGGACGCACAACGAGCCGAAGGGTTTCTCATTTCCGTTCCGGGGTATTTCTCCCGCTTACCCTGTCTACAAGCGGGCCGGGCCTGTCACGGGTGCGTGACGGGCCCGCGGCCGGGTGGAGCATGACTTCCGCCCTCGGAGAGCTCGCGTATCCGCGTAGGACTAAGAACGCTTGGGCGCGGGAAAGATTTTCTCGGGGTTCAGCAACCCTGAAGGATCGAAGAAGCCCTTCAAGCGGCGCTGGAGCTCCAGGACGGCCTCGGGTTGCTCGAGCGCCAGATATTCCCGTTTGGCGTGCCCGACTCCATGCTCGCCCGTGATGGTGCCCCCCATGGAGACGGTGATTTCCAGCATGCGGTGGATGGCGGTCTCCACCAGGGCGCGCTGGTGCGGGCCCTCATAGAGGATGTTGGCGTGCAGGTTGCCGTCCCCCGCGTGGCCATACGTGGCCACTGGCAGACCGAGCTCCCCGCCCATCTTCTTGAGCGCCAGGATGATGTCGGGAATACGGGACCGGGGTACTGCGATGTCCTCTGAAATCTTGTGAGGACGAAGGGTCCGCAGGGCCCGGGACACCTCCCGGCGGGCCGCCCAGAGCTTCTCGCGCTGGGACTCGTCCTGGGCCACGAGGACTTCCCTGGCGCCGTGCTGCTCGCAGATCTCCCCGAGCTGCGCGAGCTCCGCGAACAACCCGTCCTCCACGTTGCCATCCACCTCGGCGATGACGGCCGAGCCAGCGCCGGGCGGGAAGTTGAAGCCCCTACCATCCACGGCCTTCAGGGCCACGTCGTCGATGAGCTCCAGCGTGCGCGGGAGGATGCCCGCCGTCAGCACGGCGGTGATGGCGCGAGCGGCGGTGTGCACCGAGTCGAAGACGACGAGGGCCGTCTTCACGTGCCGGGGCCTGGGGATGAGCTGGACGGTGATCTCCGTGGCCACCCCGAGCGTGCCCTCGGAGCCCACGAAGAGCCCCACCAGATCGTAGCCCGCCACGCCCTTGATGGTGCGGCGGCCCACGCGGAGGACCTCGCCGGTTGGCAGCACCCACTCCAGGCCGATGATGTAGTCGCGGGTGACGCCGTACTTGAGGGCCCGGGGTCCGCCGGCGTTCTCCGCCACGTTGCCGCCCATCGTGCAGAACTCCCACGAGTTCGGGTCCGGCGGATAGAAGAGGCCCCGTGCCTCCACGGCCTTCATCAGATCGCCCGTGATGACGCCCGGCTGCACCACCGCGGTGAGATCCTCCACCGACACGGAGAGGATGCGGTTCATCCGCTCCAGGCTCACCGACACGCCCCCCAGGAGGGCGAGCGAGCCACCGCTCTTCCCACTGCGCGCCCCACACGGCGTGAAGGGCACCCCGAGCGACTGGCAGGTGCGGAAGACGGCGGAGACCTGCTCGGTGTTCTCGGGGAACACCACGAGGTCCGGCGGGTAGACGCCCGAGTCGGACTCGTCCTTGGAGTAGGCGTGCAGGGTGGATTCGTCGCGGCGCACCTGGCCGGGCGAGAGGATCTCCACCAGCGCGGCGTGCGCGCGCTCCAGGAGGGAGGAGTCCACGCGGGGAAAGGTTCGCTCCGCGGGCAGGCTCATCGTCTCGTGGCTCCCAGCCGCGCCCACAGCTCGCGGCGCAGTGCTCCGTCCTTGCGCAGCAGGCCCTCATAGGCCTCCGCGTGCGTGAGGGCGTCGCGCTGCCGGTCTCCGCGGATGCGCAGGCACGCCTGCTCCGCCTCGATGATGCAGGCGGTGGCCGGACTCTTCAGCACACGAGCCAGCGAGGAGGCCACTTCGCGCGCCAGGTCCTCCTGGAGGATGAGCCGGTGCGCGAAGCAGTCCACCAGCGCGCCCAGCCGGCCGAAGCCCACCACCCGCTTCGCTGGCACGTAGGCCACGTGCGCCCGGCCCTCGAAAGGCAACAGGTGGTGCGGACACATGGATTGGAAGCGGAGGTCCGTCACCACCACCATCTCCCCCGACGAGTTCGATGGCGCCGGGAACGTCTCGCCCAACGCCTCCTCCGGCGTGCGCCCGTAGCCGTCGAGGAACTCCTCCGCCCAGGCCTCGGCCACCCGCTCCGGCGTCTCCGCGAGGTTGGGATCGGCGTCCAATGGCAGGCCCGCCGCGCGCAGGAAGTCCTGGATGGCCCTGGCCATGGCCGCCCGGTCGGGCTTCACGCCTCGTGACGCGACACGCGGTACTCGGGGAGTTCCCACAGGCAAGGCTCCTTGGCGTCCTTCGAGTCCAGGCACTTCTTCTTCAGGGGGCGCGCACCCTATCCGATGCCGCCACCTGAATCTCGTCCCCGATGACACGTACAGCGAAGATGCGCACCCGCTCGCCAGGATTCGTCGGGCTATCGCCCGTGCGGACATCGAAGGCCCAGGCATGGAGGGGGCAGTAGAGGAGGCACCCGTCCTGGTCTCCTTCCGACAGAGGCCCGCCCCGATGTGGACAGGCCTGCTGAAGGGCGTGCAGCCGTCCCTCCACCCGGACCAGTGCCACCGTCTCCTCCCCCACCCTCACCACTGCCCGGCCCCGCTCGTCCAGGTCCGCCAGACGCGCCACGGGAATGAAGTGCTCGTCCGCCTGTCCGTTCATCGGTCGCTCCTCAACGTTCCGTGGCGGCGCGCCCGTCCCCGCGTGAATAGGAGGGGGGGCCCCTCGTCGCATCCTTGACACCCCTCCAAGGTACCAGTAGAGCAAATAATTACCGTTTTCCTGCCTGATGCGAATCCGCGCCCACATCGCTGGACACTTCATCGCCACGCTGCTGGTGATGATCTGGGTTGCCCAGCCGGTGCTCGCCCTCGTGCACGCGCAGGAGCACGTCCACCTCTACTGCCCGACGCACCGCGCCTTCGAGGAGGCCTCGGCCGACAAGGGCACCGCGCTCTCCGCGCAGCTCCGGGACGCGAAGACCTTCGAGAAGCTGCCGCCCACCCCAACGGGGCCGCTCCGTCATGAGGAGTGCGCCTTCGTCTCGGTCAGCACGAGGGAGGAGTTCCATTCCCCCGAGGCCACGCCCGTCATCCAGGCCTGCCTCGAGGTGAGCCGTCCGGCCACCGCGCCGCCCCGGCCCCTGCCCTCGCTGTCCGTCCTCGATATCGCCCCCAAGGCATCGCCTCCAGCGCGCGTCTAGCGCCGTCGAAGCGAAGTCCTGGTCGACGTCCGCCTTCTCGCGGGACGTCTGGTTTCGAGGAGTCCTTGTGTCCCCCACATCGTGCCGGCTCGCCGGCCTCGTCGTCTGCCTGTCGTTCTGCCTCTCGCTGTCCGCGTTGGCCCAGTCCTCGCCGGACGCGGGTACACCCGTCGAAGAGCCCGCCCCCGACGCCGGCCTGTCCGCCGAGGACCTGAAGGACATCGAGGAGGCACTCGGAAAGGACGCCGCCGCGGCTGCCCAGTCGGGCTCCACGCCCGCTCCGGACACCACGGCCTCGTCGTCCACCAGCGGGGTGACGATCACCCCGACGAACGTCAACGTCCACGGGCTGGATCTGGCCTTCATCCTCGACGTGGCGGCGGCCGCCTTCACGTCGAAGGAGCCCCTGCAGTCGGGCGGGCATGATCCGACCGCCAGCGGCTTCAACTTCCAGCAGCTGGAGCTGTCGCTCAACACGGCGGTGGACCCGTACTTCCGCTTCACCGGCAACATCGTCTTCAGCCAGTTCGGCGTCGAGGTGGAGGAGGCCTACGCCACCACCACCAACCTGCCCGCCAACCTCCAGCTGCGCGCCGGCCAGTTCCTCACCCACTTCGGCCGGCTCAACCCCACGCACCCGCACACGTGGGACTTCGTGGACCAGCCCTTCGCCATCGGCCGCATCTTCGGAGGCGAGGGCAACCGCGGGTTGGGCGTGGAGGGCTCCTGGCTCACCCCGCTGCCCTGGTACGTGGAAGTGGTGGGCTCGGTCACCGACGCCAGCGGGGAGTCCACGGCGCGCAGCTTCCTCGGCGGAGGGGGCGGCGGAGTCACCTCCCCCTTCGACTTCCAGTTCACCGGGGCGGTGAAGCAGTTCTTCCCCCTGTCGGATGACCTGTCGCTGCTGTGGGGCCTGTCGGCCGCCAACGGCCCCAACCCCACAGGCTACCAGAACCGCACCGACGTGTTCGGCACGGACGTGTACCTCAAGTACAGGCCCGTCTCGGGAGGCAGCACCACGCAGGTGACCCTCCAGGGAGAGCTCTTCTACCGGCGCCGGCAGGCTCCCCAGGACGTGCTGTCCGACTTCAACGGGTATGGCCAGGTCCTCTGGCGCTTCGCCCAGCGCTGGGCCGTCGCCGGCCGCTATGAGTTCGGCGGCCCCACGCGCAACCAGGGCGGTGCCATCGCGGACGACCCGCTCGACCCCGAGTGGACCGCCAACCGCCAGCGCCTCTCCGCCAACGTCACCTTCTGGCCCACCGAGTTCTCCCGCCTGCGCCTGCAGGGGGCCACCGACCGCATCGGCTGGCGCGACCGCCCGGACTATTCGGTCTTCCTCGCACTCGAAGTCGTGATGGGCGCGCACGGCGCCCACTCCTTCTGAACCTCTTTCGCTCCGGAGTCTTCGATGAGCACCTTCCGATTCCTGGCCGCCCTGAGCGCCACCCTCCTCTGCCTCCTCTCCTTCCCCGCCCGCGCCGACCTGAAGGTCGTGACGTCGGTGTCGGACCTCGCCGCGCTCGCCAAGGCCGTGGGCGGCGAGCATGTGCAGGTCACCTCGCTCGCCCCGTCCACGCAGGACCCGCACTTCGTGGATGCCAGGCCCCACCTGGCCCTCGACCTCAACCGCGCGGACCTGCTGATTGCCATCGGCCTGGAGCTGGAGGTGGGTTGGCTGCCCACGCTCCAGAACGGCGCCCGCAACGGGCGCATCCTCTCCGGCAGCCCCGGTTACCTGGAGGTGTTCCAGTTCATCCGCACGCTGGAGGTCCCCACCACGCGCGTGGACCGCAGCCAGGGTGACGTCCACGCGGGCGGCAACCCCCACTTCCTCTATGACCCGCGCGCGGGTCTGGCCGTGGCCAGGGGGATCGCCGACCGGCTGATCGCCCTGGATGGAAAGAACGCGGACGCCTACCGCGCCAACCTGGCGAAGTTCACCGCCGAGATGGAGAAGGCCATGCCCGTCTGGCAGCAGCGCCTGGCCGCGCTCAAGGGCGCGCCCCTCGTCGCCTACCACCGGACGACCGCGTACCTCGCTGACTGGCTGGGCTTCGAAGCCATCGCCTACCTCGAGCCCAAGCCCGGCATCCCGCCCAACCCCGCCCACGTGGCCCAGGTGCTCGGGCTCGCGCGCCAGAAGAAGGCCCGGATGGTCCTCCAGGAGGAGTACTACCCGTCCACCACCTCCAAGCTGGTGGCGGGCAAGATCCCCGCCCCCCTCGTCATCATCCCCGGCGGCGCCGACTTCCGTGCCGGGCAGACGTACATCCAGCGCATCGAGGAGCTGGTGACGCGCCTCGAGAACGGCCTCAAGGGAAAGGGGACCTGAGCCATGCGCCGCGCTCTCCTCTTCTTCTGGAGCCTGACGCTCGGCGGCTGCGCGTGGGAGCCGGGCCAGGGCTTCGCGGTGGTGGAGCCCACCGTGCGCGCCGCGTACGAGCCCCTCTCCGAGCGAGCCGCGGCCGACGGTTACCAGCGGCTGAGCTCGGACTACCAGGTGCGCGTGGACTCGGCCTCGATGGAGGTGTCCGGCATCGAGCTGCTCGCCAGCGCGGGTGGCTCGGGCGGGGGCTTCGATCCCGCCAATCCGCCTCCGGGCTACTCGCTGTGCCACGGCGGCCACTGCCACCGCGACGACGGGGCGCTCATCCCCTACGAGCAGGTGGCCGCGGAGATGGGTGGAGGCGGAGGCTCGCGCACCGTGGTGACGCTCCCCGTGGGTGAGCCCCTGAACCTGCTGGCCCCGGAGACGCGCGCGGTGGGCTGCGAGCCCGGGTGCGCACTGCCACGGACACAGGTGTCCCAGGGCCGCTGGGGCGTCGAGTCGCTGCGCTTCGAGGGCACCGTGCGCGACAGCCGCGCCACGCCACGCTTCCCGGGCGAGCGCCGCTTCATCCTGGACCTCGCTCCGGCCGAGGACAGCGACGAGCCGGTGGTGGTGTTCGACGGTACGGTGGACCTGACCTCGGACCGGACGACCCCACCGGAGACGAAGCTGGACCTGAACCTGGTGCTGACGGCCGCGCTCTTCGACCCCGTGGATTGGAGCACGCTGAAGCAGGGCAGCGATGGCGTGGTGGACTTCAGCGACCCGGCCAACGCCGAGGCGCGCGCGGCGCTGCTGGAGCGGCTGGCGCGAGTCTCCCCCGAAGCGGAGGTGACCCATGGCGAACGGTGAGCACGCGCCGACGCAGGCCTCACCCGCGTCCACGCATCAACACACGTCCGACCTGCTCCTGTGCTGCGAGGACCTGGTCATCGGCTACCAGGGCAAGGCGCTGCTGCCCCCCATCAACCTCCAGGTGCGCCGAGGCACCTTCCTGGCCGTCATCGGCCGCAACGGCTCGGGCAAGAGCACGTGGTTCAAGACGCTGCTGGGCCTGCAGAATCCCGTGTCCGGCCGCGTGTTCCGCTCCGGCCCGGACGTGAGGAGCGCCTACGTGCCACAGAGCTCCGGCATCGACGGAATGCTCCCGGTGCGCTCGCGCGAGCTGGTGCACTGGGGCCGGCTGTCCGGGTGGAACTTCCTGCGGCCCTTCTCCACGCAGAAGGACCGGATGGCGGTGGAAGCGGCGCTGGAGTCCGCTGGAGCCGGCCCCATCGCCAACCGCCCCTACCGCGAGCTGTCCGAGGGCCAGAAGCAGCGCGCCCTGCTCGCGCGGGTGCTGGCCACCGAGGCGGACCTGGTGCTGCTGGACGAGCCCACCGCCGCCATGGACGCCGTGGCCGAGCGGGAGACCATGCAGCGCCTGGCGGAGCTGGCCCGCACGCAGCGCCTCGCCGTGGTGGTGGTGAGCCACGATCTGCGCGTGGCCGCCGAGTTCGCCAACCAGCTCCTCTTCGTGGACCGGGAGGCCCCGGCCGTGGTTCTCGGAGACGCCACCACGGTCTTCTGCCATCCTGCCTTCCGGCACCAATACGGCGACGATTACTGCCCCCGTCACCCCCCTTCAGGACATCCGCTTGGACCCGCAGCTGGTTGAGACCACCTCCTGGGCACAGTTCTGGGACGCCTACGAGCTGTTCCGGGACCCCATGCTCTGCGCCCTCATCGCGGGGAGCGTGCTGGGGTTCCTCGGTGTCTACGTGGTGCTGAGGCGCATGGTGTTCGTCAGCGCCGCGGTGACGCAATCGGCCGGCCTGGGTGTCGCCCTGGCCTTCTACGCGGAGATCCACCTGGGCCTGCACGTGGCGCCCACCCTGGGGGCCGTGAGCCTCTCCCTGCTGGCCACGCTGCTGCTGATGATGGACCCGGCGCGGCTGCGCATCTCCCGCGAGAGCATGCTGGGCCTGGCCTATGCGCTCACGGGCGGCGCGGCCATCCTCGTGGGCGACCGCATCTCCCAGGAGGCCCATGACATCCAGGGCATCCTCTTCGGCACGGCGGTGCTGGTCGAGCGACCCCAGCTCATCGCCGTGGTCGTGGTGGGCGTCCTCACGCTCCTCATCCACCTGTGGTGGTTCCGAGGCCTCACCTTCGCCAGCTTCGATCGCACCGGCGCCATGGTGCAGGGCCTGCCGGTGCGCTCGCTCGACGCGGTGCTGATGATCTCCATCGGGTTGATGGTGGGTGTGTCGGCGCGAGCCCTCGGCGCGCTGCCGGTGTTCGCCTTCTCCACCCTGTCGGCCATCGCCGCGCTGGTGGTGGATCTGCGGCTGCCGGGCACCTTCCTGCTGGCCACGATCGCCGGCGCCATCTCCGGCCTGGGCGGCTACCTCTTCGCCTATTTCTACAACTTCCCCGTGGGCGGCTCGCAGACGGTGCTCGCGGGCGTGCTCGTGCTGCTGGCACTCGTGGTGCGAGGCATGAAGCAGCTCGTCATGGGCGGGGCGAGGGGCTGATTCGCCCTCGACACGTACTCTCAGTAAACTCCGGCGCTCTTCATCGCTCGAGCCCGGAGTCTTGCTTGGATACGTCACGCGTTCGGCTGTCGTGCCTCGTCCTGGGATGGGTGGGCTGTGCCTCCTCGAGCAAGAGCAAGGGGGCCACGCCACGGTACGAGCACGTCTACTGGTTCCCGCTCGAGCAGGCGATGGCCGAGGCGACGAAGCTCCTGCGGGAGCGTGGCTTCACCTTCGAGCCCCTGGAGAGCGAGAAGGGGGAAACCCGCCTGCTCTCCTCGTGGGATACGCCGTCGAAGGGAACGGGTGGAAACGCGAAGCTCACGCGCTACCTGCTGGTCGGGCTCCAGGTGGCACCCAAGCAGTCCGTGGTCCGCATCTTCCGGCTGACACGCTCCGTCATCGGCAACGATGCCGAGCTCCGCTTCTTGAGCGACAGGCTCGCCTACGAGGAGGAGGAGCAGAACGAGAACATCATCCAGACCCGGGGCAGGAACTTCCACAAGAAGAACATCGCCGAGACGCGAGGCGCGCTGTACGGCCTCCGGGCGGAGGACCTCGAGCGGGAGCTGACCCTGCGCCTGGAGTCCCGGGCCTCCATCGAGCTGGTGGCCGGCAACCTGAAGACGGAGGACCCGAAGCTCCCCGCGCGCCGGAACGAGGACTTCTACCTCCAGCGCTGGAAGCAACAAGCCGAGGGCAGCTCCCCCACCCCCGCGAGCGAGCTCTGCGGGACCGAGGTTCGCGGCCTGCGCGAGCTGCTGAACCCCGGCCAGACGCTGCTCATCGGCGAGCAGCTCGGCTCACAGCAGCTCCCGGCCACAGTGGGAGACATGGTGTGCCAGGCCGCCGAGGCGGGCCACATCGTCACGCTCGGCCTCTCCATTCCCCGCACGGAGCAGGAGCGGCTCGACCGCTACCTGACGAGCGCCGGCGGACCCGCGGACCAGGACGAGCTGCTCGATGGGGACTTCTGGCGCAGGCCCTACCAGGACGGCCGCAGCAGCCGCGCGGTGATGGATCTGATCGACCGCGTGCGTGCACTGCGAGCCGCGGGGTTGCTCATCCACCTGGTGGCCTATGACACGGACCAGGTCCAGGGCAACGAGCGGGATGCCGCCCTCGCCGACGTCTGGTTGAAGCGCCGCGCGGCGAGGCCGGAGGAGCTCTTCTTCGTGGTGTCCGGCAACGCCCACGTGAGCATCTCCAAGGGAACGCAGTGGGATTCCAGGTTCGTTTCCATGGGGTGGCACCTGTTGAAGGCGGACCCCACGGTGAAGGCCCTGGACATGAGCTTCACCCCGGGCACCCGCTGGGCCTGTGACCTGGATGTCGCCAACAAGCTCGACTGCCGCGTCTACGGCTCCACTCCCAGCAATGTCATCGCCGGGGTCGGAGGTCAGAGCCCGTACATCGATCTGTTCCTGGGGGGCCTCTCCTTCGAGGGTTACCACGGGCTGCTCTACGTGGGCGAGCTGTCCGCATCCCCCCCGGCCCTGGCTCCGGATGCGATCCCGGTGAGACCCATCTCTCCCCTGGCGCCCCGGAAGCGGCCCATCCAGACCCACGGCCTCTAACGGACCGCGGCGGAGACCTTCTTGAACTCGGGAGTGCCCGCGCACCCGAGCAGGTCGAACAACGCGGCCTCCACCGTGACGATGTGGGCCCCCGCCTCGCGGCACATCTCCAGGCCCACGCGCCGGTCCTCCGCGTTGCGCGACATCACCGCGTCCGCGCACAGCAGCGGGGTGAAGCCCTTCTCCGCCAGGTCGCGCACCGTCTGGAAGACGCAGACGTGCGTCTCCATGCCCACGAGGAGGACCTGCTTGCGCTCGCCGAGCCGCGCCGCCACGTCCGGCACGCACGCGCTGAACTCAAGCTTCTCCACCGAGGAGTAGCTGCCCAGCCGCATCTTCACCAGTGAGTGCGTGGGCCCCAGGCCCTTGGGGTACTGCTCGGTGACGATCACCGGCAACTCGAGCGCCTTCGCGCCCTCGATGGCGGCGTTGGTGCGGTTGATCATCCGATCCAGCGCGTCCCGCTCCATGGCGGCGCACAGGCGCTCCTGGATGTCGATGACGAGGAGCGCGGCCTGGTCTCTCTTGAGGTGGAAGGTGGGCATGAAGACAATCCTCTTGGGGTAGGAGCCCAGCCTTCCCCGAAGCCACGGCCGCTCGTCAAGCATGCCGCGCGCGTCCCCCCGAGATGCCGGGAGGTGGACGCACCGAACAACCAGGGATTGACGCCTACCGGGTGCCGCTCTCAAGTTCGGAGCCATGAAGGGACATGCCCGCAACCTGATGACCGCGCCGGTGAAGTCCGTCTCCTTGGAGACGCCCCTCTCGGAGATCGCCCTGCTGTTCGCCGAGGCGCACATCGGCGGCGTGCCGGTGACGGACTCCGAGGAGCGCGTGCTGGGCATCATCAGCGAGGCCGACATCATGAACGCCCTGTTGGCGGGCCGCCCGCTGAGCACCCTGGCGGAAGAGGTGATGACCTCGCGCGTGCACACGGTGGACGAGTTCGACCTCACCGACGAGGTGATGGAGCTCTTCCGCAAGCACCGCATCCACCACCTGCCCGTGGTGCGCGAGAAGAAGCTGCTGGGGATGATCACCCCCTCGGATGTCATCCGCTTCCTCGCCCAGGACATCGACGAGCCCCCGCGGGTGGGCTGAGGAGCAAGACAGAGGGGGGCTCCTGCGGTATGCGGGGGCACGATGAGCGACCCCCTGCAACTGGATGACTGGGGTGGCACCGGCCCGGTGCTGCACCTCGCGCACGCCAACGGCTTTCCCCCGGGCTGCTACCGCAAGCTCATCGAGGTCCTGAAGTCGCGCTACCACGTCCTCACGCTGCGGAGCCGCTGCCTCGTTCCGGGGATGGAGCCGCTGGCGATGCGGGACTGGGACGACATGGCCGACGACCTGGCCCGGGCCCTGCGTGCTCGCGGGCTGGAGGGAGTGATTGGCGTGGGCCACAGCATGGGCGGCGTGGCGACCCTGCTCGCCTCCACGAAGAACCCGGGGCTCTTCCGGGCCGTGGTGGCGTTGGATCCGGTGCTCTTCACGGGCGCGCGCGCCCTCTTCATCCAGGCGGTGACCCTCCTGGGAATGAGGCACCGCGTTCCTCCCGCGAGCCTGGCCCGGCGCCGCCGCGAGCACTGGGGCTCGCGCGAGGAGGCCGCCACGAGCTACCGCAAGAAGCCCCTCTTCCAGCACTTCGACGCCGAGTGCTTCCAGGACTACATCACCCACGGCCTCACGGAGGCCCCGGGCGGTGGATTCCGGCTCACCATCCCGAGGGAATGGGAGGCTCGCATCTTCGAGACATCACCCCGCGACGTCTGGCGGCGGCTGCGCTCGGTGCCGGTGCCGGCGCTCGTGCTGCGCGGAAGCGGCTCGGACACGCTCACGCCGCCGGCCCTGGAGCGCGTCCGGAAGACGCTGCCCGACGTCCGCGCCGAGGAGCAGCCCGGTACGCACCTCTTCCCACTGGAGCACCCGGAGGAGTGCGGACGGCGTCTCCTGGCGTTCCTCGACGAGCTCCCTCTCCCCCTGGGAGAGGGCGGGGGGTGAGGGTAATCGCATCCGTGTGACACGCGCGCGCCAGGGAACGAATACCCTCACCCTGGCCCTCTCCCAGGGGGAGAGGGGACATCCACGGGTCCTCGAGCTCCGTCCAGGAACTCCGTGAACACTCGCGTGAAGCTACGTGGCACCGGGCTCGAGCGCGCAGCACTCGCGGCACAGCGTGCGGTTGCGCGCGTGGGCCACCGCCATGAGCACGCCCCCGCCCAGGGTGAGGCCTGTCTCCAGCGCCTCGCTCGTGCCCTCGGGCAGGAACAGGGCGGCGACCAGCAGCAGCAGCCCCGAGGCCGCGAGCACCAGCACCCCCGCGCGACGATGAAGGCGCCAGCCCGGAACGAAGGCCACCACCGCCGTGAGCGCCACGAAGACCACGAGCCCCTGGTGTACCGCCTCGCCCTCCAGCACCTCCGCGGTGGCGGCGGGGAGGAAGCCGAGCACGAGGGGCAGCAGCATGCAGTGCGCGATGCACAGCGTGGAGAGGAACTGCCCCCATCCGTCCCACGGGGAACGTCCGGCGGTGCTCAGCACGAGGCGTTCTCCAGGAGCCGGAGGGGAATGACGTTGGAGGGCAGCATGGCCCTCATGCCAACCCCGCCCCGCGCCGCGAGGAAGATCCGGGCACGCCGGAGCTCCGGCAGCTGCTCGTCCGCGTCGCGCCAACACTCCAGGAAGGAGGCGAAGGCCGAGGCCGCCTCCGCGAAGGACTCGCGGGCGACATGAACCTCGGCCAGGAGGAACCAGGCATGCCCGCTGCCCGGCCGCTCCTTCACGAGCGCCTCGGCCAACTCCAGTGCCTTGTCCTCACGCCCACAACGCACCCGCATGCGCGCCAACGTCTCACGGACCGGACGGGAGAAGGCGGCGGGCCCCACCGTGCGCAACCGGCGCTCCAGCCGCAGGGCCTTGATGAGCGTGGCCTCGGCGCGGGCGTTGTCGCCCTGACGCGCCTCCAGTGAACCCCTCAGCTCGCATGCCGCCAGCTCCACCACCCGGGCGACATCGCGCGGGCAGAGCAGACGGACGTCGCCCTTCCGCTCATCGGCCAGGGGCGGGTACAGCGCGTCGAGCTCGTCACACATCCGCTCCGCCTCCGCGAACCTTCCCGCCTCCAGGGCGCGCAGACCCCGCGCGTACGTCTCCATTCCGGTGAGCAGCGCCCGCTCGGCCGCGCGAGCCTCCGGCCCCAGCTCCACGCGCAGCTCCGAGGCCGCGCGCCAGAAGCCGAAGCGCAGGTGCGGGCTGAAGACGGAGCCCGCCGCGAACACGAGCGCCTGTCCGAAGTGCGGCGTCACCGACTCCACGCGGGTCCGCAGGCGGCGTGCCCAGCCCTGGGCCTCGCTGTAGCGCCCGGCGTCGGAGCACGCCTGGACGAGCAGCCGCAGCGCCAGACCCGCCACCGGCGCGGCGGACTCGGGCAGCGACTCCTGGGAGAGCCAGGCGTCATCCGTGGCCACCGCGGCCTCGAGCACCTCGCGCGCCTCCCGGGTGTGGCCGGTGCGCAGCAACAACCGCCCGGCGCCGAGCAGGGCCGTCCCCGCCCGGGGCGCCAGCAACCGCAGCCGGCGCGCGCTCTCCAGCGCCGCCTCGGGACGCGCGCTCTCCACCGTCACCTGGCTCCACGCGTAGTGGACGCCCTCGTGGTTCGGGTGCGTGCGCAGCAGCTCGCGCAGCAGTGCCTGCGCATAGGGCAGGCCCATACCGGGACGCCCATCGGACTCGTACCCATCCGCCAGGAAGCCGGCGAGCAACAGGCGCGCCTCGGCGTCCTCCGGGTGCCGGTCGATGAGGGCCTCCATCTCGCGCACGAAGCCGTGGCGGCCATTGGAGGGGCCCTTGTCGGCCAGGAAGGTGGCCGCGACGATATAGCGCTGCTCGGCGTCCGTCACGCCCTCGCTGAGGGCGAGCGCCTTGTTGATGGCCTCCGCCCGGGCCACCGCGTAGCGCGCACCCGGCCCACGCGTCAGGGCCAGACCCCAGTACGCCATGGCGAGCTCCGGATCCCTCCGCGCGGCCTCCGCGAAGGCCCTCCGCGCCTCGGAGCCCCAGCCGAGGTGCAGCAGGCGCAGGCCCTGATCGAAGTACGCCTGGGCCAGGGCCACCCGGGTGCTCACCTTCAGGTGCGCGCGCCCCAGCCCCTCGCGCAACGGAGGCGTGGGGAGCTCCAGGTCCGGGACGTCGTCCCAGGGAGCGGTGGGGAAGATGGAGGGCTCTTCGGCTCGCAGGTGTCGCGCCAGCATGGTGACCTCACTCACGCCCCGGTGAAGGGGACAAACGATTCGTTCTCAACAGACCGCTCCAGCGCTTCCACGCGCTCGGCCAACCGCCGCCACTCCGCCGCCAACGACTCCACGGGCACCGCCGGGGCCTTGCGCCGCGCCGCGAGGCATTCGTGCCGCCAACCCCTGCCCATGAGCGCCACCACCCACTCCTCGTACCCGGCCAGCCATCCGGCCAGGGACGCCACCGCGGCGCGCGCGGCGGAGCACTCGCCCGGGGTGACGGGCTCTCGCGGGGTTCCGAGCGCCGCCGCCTGGAAGACGGGCCAGGCCACGCGCTCCTCATCCACCAGGAACGGGGCGAAGCCGTCGCGCGGCACGTAGACGGACTCACCGCACACCCGGCACAGCGCTCCAAAACCCCACAGCGTGAAGGCCCCTCCCCCGGGCAACGCACCCGAGTAGGCGCTGGTGCCCTGCTGCCCCGCCGGAATGCGCTCGCGGGTCAGGCCACGGCGCAGCAGCAGGTTGTCCGTGTGGGAGACATCGCGGCCGATGCACCACATGGAGATCTCGAACAGTCGCTCGCCATCGCGCCGCACATCCAGCGGCAGGGCGTGGAGAAGGGAGGAGCCCATCACGTGCCTCCTCAGCTCGCCTTGGCCGCCGTGCCCTTGCGGACCGGCACCTCACCGAACAGCGACTTGAAGTCCGCCGGCGGGCCACCCTTCTTGCTCAGCACGGCGTTCACCGCGCGCACCAGCTTGCCGCGCACCTTCGCCGGCAACGGCTGGTCCTCCAGGGCGGCGTTCACCTGCTGCACGCTCACGCCCCGGCCGCTCTTCGGCTTGCCGATGCCCAGCTCCGCGTACGGCTTGCCCTGCTTCTCCTTGTCGCGCCGCTTGTCGGAGCGCTGCTTCGCCAGCTTGCGATCCTCCTCGGAGCGGGACTCGAGCTGGCTGGACAGGCGCACCAGCGTCTTCGGCTCGAGCTTCTGGTCGGACAGGAACTGCTTGAAGGTACCCATGGTCATCTCCTGTTGAAGGGGGGTTACGAGCGGGAGTGCTCAGTGCTCGTGGTCGTGCTCCGACTCCTCGATGACGAGCGAGACGCTGCTCTGACTGGCGGGGCCGAAGGTCAGCGTGTACGTGCCCACCTCGAGCGGAGCCACGTAACGGCCCTTGATGTCACCGCACTGCTCCGAGCTCTTCGCGGACTCCTCGAACGCCACCGCCTGCCCGGAGGAGCTGGTGACCGTCAGGGACACGTCCGCGCCCAGGAAGAAGACGTAGTCGGTGGCCTCGGCCGCGGCGAACGACACCGAGCCGGTGTAGTTGCCCCCGGTGCCCGCCGGCAGCGTGATGTCGTAGCGCTTGTGATCATTGCCCACGGAGGGAAGCGTTCCGCTCGTCGAGGCGCTCGCGGTGACGGCGACCGCGGGGCCCTCCGCGAGGTGCTCGCAGCCTTCGACATCGACCTCGTTGGACTCGCCGCAACCCACGAGCAGCGCGCTCGACAGCAGGCAGGCGGACAGCAACTTCTTCATCATGGTGTGTGACTCCAGGTGTGGACTGCGTTGGTGGTGCTGCGATGTCCCCACGCTCCCGCCCCGGGGACGGAATGGGACGCCCGGAACGTGGGGGAAGGCGCACGCGGACACACGGCGGGGTGGACATCGACTCGCGCACGGGTGCCTCGCGGCGGCGCTCCGCGCGTGCGGAAGGGGGCGCGCCCCCAGGGCCTCAGGAGAGGCACGGGTTCGCGTCCGGACGCACGGAGGGAGTCTCCGAGGGCAACGGCGCTGTCGATGTTCGAAGGGCGCTGGAAGGACGGAAACGCGAGCCGGGAGGGCGGATACCCTCACCCCGGCCCTCTCCCAGAGGGAGAGGGAGGACGCGCTCCGGCCCCCTCACCCCGCTCCTCTCCCGAAAGAGAGGAAGGGCGTGCTCAGGCCCGAGGCGGTGACGACTTGGGTGCCAGGTGGAGCCACGCGACCTGCGGCTCCACGGCGAGGCTGTCCACCTCCAGCACCGGGCCCGACAGGACCAGCGCTTCCGGCGGCAGCGTCACTCCGACGGACGGCTGCACCACCCGGCGGAGGAAGACATGGGCGCAGTGCGCATCCGCGCCGTGCACGGACACCTTCGCATCCGTGCGAGCGATCCGCTCGTCGTCGAACGACGGACGCACCTGCGCGGACGCGCTCCCCTGCTCGACCCCCTCCTCGTGCAACAGATCACCGTGCTCGAGGCACGTGTTGTGCTGCACCAGGAAGAAGTGGGCCGCGCTTCCCAGGTACGCCAGCACGCACAGCAGCACCAGCGGCAGCGCCAGCAGGCGGGGCCGTCGGGACAGCGTGGGCTCTTGGCGGAGGGAGCGGCTCACGGGAAACAGGGTTTCAGGCGAAATACAGTTGCCTCTTCATTTTGTACGCGAGGGAGGGCGCGTGTGCAAGCGGTGACGCGGCGCCCCTCCGCAAACACACGAAATCAGACGGCGTATCCCATGGCGCCCGCCTTCACCGGGGCCTCTGGATCCAGCATCACGTTGACGCACGCCACCGTGCCACTGGCCAGGGCACGCTCGAGCGCGGGGCGGATCCGCGCCGGCTCCGTCACGAGCTCGCCATGGCCGCCGAACGCCTCCACCACCTTGTCGTACCGGGTGGGCGCCAGTCGCGTCCCCGGCGATTTCTCCTCGCCGAACATCTGCACCTGGGGAATGCGGATCTGCCCCCACGAGGCGTCGTTGCCCACCACGCACACCATGGGCAGCTTGAAGCGCAGCGCCGTTTCGAAGTCCATGCCGTTGAGGCCGAACGAGCCGTCCCCCTGGATGATCCAATGCGTGCGCTCCGGGTGCAGCACCTTCGAGGCCAGGGCGAACGGAGCCCCCACGCCGAGGCACCCGAGCGGGCCCGGATCCAACCACCGGCCCGGATTGCGCAGTTCGATCACCTTGGCCGCCATGGCGACCCAGTTACCGCCATCCGCGATGAACACCGGATCCTGCCCCGGCCCGTTGGCCACGTCCGACATCTCCCGGGCCAGCCGGTAGTGGTGGATGGGCACGCCATCGTCCTTCGTCCACTGCTCCAGATCGCGCAGCTTCTTCTGCTCGCGCTCGCGCAGTTGCGAAATGAAGGCATCCCGCTTCACCCGGGGCGACGCATCCGCGAAGGCGGTGAGCGCGCTGAAGCTGTCCGCGATGATGCCCACGTCCACCGCGCGGTTGCGCCCCACCTCGGTCGGATCGATGTCCACCTGGACGATCTTCGACTCGGCGCTGAAGGTGGGCTCGGCGCCGTAGTTGAGCCGGAAGTCGAAGGGCGTGCCGATGACGAACACCAGGTCCGCCGCGCTCAGCGCGTCCTTGCGCGTGTGCTGGAAGAAGAGCGGGTGGTTCGCCGGCAGACAGCCGCGTCCCGCGCCATTGAGGAACACGGGGATCTGCGCGGTCTCCGCGAAGCGCCGCAGCGCGTCCCATGCGCCATCCCAGTACACCGACGAGCCGGCGATGAGGGCGGGGTGCTCGGCCGTCCGCAGCAGCGCCATCGCCTCGTCCACCTTGCGGGGATCCGGCGCCTGCCGCGCGTCCGTGCGGTAGCCGCGCGGAAGCAGCAGGGAGTCCTCGTCCACGCCGTTGCAGAGCACATCCCAGGCGAGCTCCAGGAACACCGGCCCCGGCCTTCCGGAGAGCGCCACGCGGAAGGCCTTGGCGAGGTAGGACGGCACCAACTCCGGCGTGGGGACGCGATCCGACCACTTGGAGATGCGGTGGAAGAGGTCCACCTGCTCCATCTCCTGCAACGAGCCACGGCTCTGGTTGAAGATGGGGGCCGCGCCTCCCAGGAGGATCATCGGCGAGCTGGCCGCGTGGGCGTTGGCCACGCCGGTGAGCGCATCCGTCACCCCGGGGCCGGCCGTCACCACCGCCACGCCCACGCCGCGCGTCACCCGGGCGTAGGCATCCGCCGCGTGGGCGGCCGCCTGCTCGTGGCGGGTGTCGATGACCTGGATGCCCTCCTCCACGCATCCCGCGTAGATGGGCGCCACATGCAGCCCCGACAAGGTGAAGATGTGCCGGACGCCCTCCTTCCTCAGCATCCGCCCGACGAGCTGTCCTCCGGTGAGCATGCCCATATCGCGATTCCTCCCTGTGTTCGGAACCTCGGAAGTCCCGCGATCATCTCCAAATCGGGCCGCTCTGGAAGCCCCTGGATGCCCGCTCCCCCCTGGACCGGCACGGGATGCTCCTGACGGTTATGTGTCGAAGGCACTCCCCGGATGCCCCTCGCCGGAGTAGGAAGGCGCCCGAAAATAGAAGGATTCCCCGTGCAAGAATTCCTGGAAGTGCTGCGGCGCCAGGCGGTCCACTTCGGACCCGAGCTGGCGCGCACCGCGTACGCGCGAGGCCTGGCCGTCACCCAGAAGGACGGTACCTCCCGGCCCATCCCCGTCACCGCCACCCCCGTCATCCTCGACGCCGCGGAGATCCGCCGGCGCGCCACCCTCTCCGCGCACCTGGCCTCGGCCACGGTGAAGATGACACACGCGCTGCTCGCCGGAGCGCGGCGTGAGCTGGTGCTGGGCGGACTGTCCCCCCTCGAGCGCGAGCTCACCGAGCGCACCTTCTCCAACGTGACGCGGCTGGCCACCACGCGGGTGGACTACTTCGTGGACTCGAGGCCGCGCGCCCTGGAGCTCAACGCCACCATCCCGGCCATGCAGGGCTACTCGGACATCGCCGCGCGCACCTTCATCGAGGTGGTGGCCCGGCACTTCCGCTACCCCGAGAAGGCCCTCCACGCCGTCATCGCCGCCAACGGCAGCAACGCGCTCGCCCTCTACCGGGCCCTGCTGGACGGCTACGCCGCCGAGCGCGATGGGAAGACGCCGGAGACGATCGCCCTGCTCTGCCGCCGAAACGACGCGCAGCTCACCGAGCAGCGCTACCTGTGCGAGCGCTTCCGCGAGTTCGGCGCGGACGCGGACGTCGTCCACCCGGACGAGGTCTCCGGCGACGAGTCCTTCGAGGTGCGCGGCAAGCGGTACGACCTGGTGTACCGGCACCTCTTCGTGCGGCGGCTGGAGGAGACTCCGGCGCCGTGGGTGCAGGACTTCTTCGGCACGGTGCCGGGCCGCAAGGCGGTGCTGCTCAACCCGCCGGCCTCTCCGGTGGAGGTGAAGACGACCTTCGCCCTGCTCTCACAGGCGCTCGTGGAGCCCGCGCTCGCCGAGGCCGCGGGCCTGACGCCCGAGGAGCTGGAGGCGGTGCGCACCTCGGTGCCCTGGACGCGTCCCTTCCGGCATGGCCCCGGAGTGGGTCCGGACGGTGAGCACCTGGAGGACCTGGTGGCGCGCGTGGCGGCGGAGCCCGGACGCTTCGTCCTCAAGCGAGCATGGGACTACGGCGGCCGGGCGGTCTACCTTGGCCGCTCGGTGGGCACTCCGGCGTTCGAGGAGCGGGCGCGCGCCGCGTACGGCACGGTGCCCACGTGGGCGGAGCTGTGCGAGCGCGCCTCCACGGATTCGGCCGGTGGCGGCTTCGTGGTGCAGCAGGTGGTGGAGACCACGCCCGAGGAGCACCTGTTGTGCGAGGAGCACGGCGTGACGCCCATGCGGCTCCACGTGGACTACTCCGCCTATGCGTCGGTGGGGCTGGCGAAACAGCCGGCCTGGGGTGGTGTGTGCCGGGGCTCCACCTCGGAGATCGTCAACATCGTGGGCGGGGGCGGCGTGCTGCCGCTCATCACCACCGAAGTGGCCCAGAAGCTGTTGATGGCTTGGAAGGCGCTCTAATCACCGGGAGCGGACATCCGGCCATCGCCAACGCCTTCCTGCTGACCGCGGGCACCTTCGGGGCGATGAGCGCCTTCGCGACGATCACCAAAGAAGGATCCGAGCGGCTGGGGCTCCTTCCTCTTCATGGGCCTCATCGGCGTGCTCATCGCCAGCAGCATCCACGTCTTTCGTAGCTGGCGCACTGGGTGCGACTGCGCTGGCTCCGTCTACACCCCCCCTGTCAGGACCTTGTTCTCCTGACTTAGGCTTCCCGGCATGGCCAACGAGCGCGAGCGGATTCCGGAAGACAGCGGGCTGGAGCTGGACTGGAAGGGGCGCACCGCGCCCGAGGAGCGCGCCCAGCAGCAGCCGGTGCTCGTCGAAACGGGGGCGGGCCGCGGGGCGCCTGGAGAGCCGCGCTACATGAGCCCGGAGCTGAGGCTCACGCTCGCCCCGCTGTTCGAGGGCTCGGGCCTGCGCATCCGCCAGATGCGCGAGAGGGCGGAGATCCTCGTGGGTTGGGAGACGCGCAACCGCTACGAGGCCAGCGGCCTGGATGGGCGCTTCATGCTGTACATCGGTGAGACGGGAGAGGGCTGGGGCACCGCGTTCCTGCGCAACTTCTGGCCCTTCCGCCGGGTGGAGCTGGAGTGCCTGACCCAGGGGGGAACGCTCGCCCTCAAGCTCGAGCAGCCCTGGACGTTCTTCTTCACCTACGTGGAGGTGAAGGCCTGGGATGGGCGCCTGCTGGGCACCATCCAGCAGCGCCTCGGGCTGCTACACCGCACCTTCGACCTGTGCTCGCCCGGAGGCTCGGTGATGGCCACGCTGGAGGGCCCGCTGTGGCGGCCGTGGACCTTCCGCGTCAAGCAACGCGGCGAGGAGGTGGCCACCATCCGCAAGCAGTGGAGCGGGCTCGGCACGGAGGTATTCAGCGACTCCGACAACTTCGGCGTGGAGTTCCACCCGGCCCTCACCGACGCCCGGCTCCGGCAGATGGTGCTCGCCGCCACGCTGATGGTGGACCTCTGCTACTTCGAGGAAGGCCGCAGCAGCCCCGCGGGCTTCCTCCTGGACTTCTTCGACTGAGAGGGCCGGCCCGGGCCCTACTCCTCGGCCTTCTTGCGCGAGAACGGCATCAGCAGCCGCTCCACGGGCTGGCCTCCCACGAGGTGCTCGTCGACGATGGCGGGCACGTCCTCGGGCTTCACGCCCCCGTACCAGGTGCCTTCCGGATAGACGACCACGGACACCCCGAACGAGCAGGTGTCGAGGCACCCGGCGGCGTTGGCCCTCATCTGCCCCTTGAGGCCCCGCTTCTCCAGCTCCTCCTTGAAGCGGGCGCGGACCTCTTCACCACCCTTGGTGGCGCAGCATCCCTTGGGGTGCCCATCGGGACGCCGGTTGGTGCAGACGAATACGTGACGTTTGAAGGGGGGCATGTCGCCCTCCTAACGCGGCTTCCGTCCAAAAGCGATTAACGCGTTCGTGACCTGTCTGCCCCTTTCTTGCCTGGGGGCCTTGGTGGCCGGACGATCCGTGCACAGACTCTCAGCAAACATCCGCTAGTGATCATCGGGCTTTCCGCGGGAGTGACCCTACATGACTCGTCATCCGATGACGATCCACTACACAGGTGGCTGCTCAAGAGAGTTGATCGCCAGCCGGGCAAGCTTTAGATCGGCTCCCTCGTCGCGGCCCCAAGCCGTGACAGTTGTTCCGGATGTGGACCGTCGGATCGGTCACACTCCCCTATCGGTAGGTGGCGCAATGATGGCGGGCACAAGATCTGGGGGGCACAGAACCTTGACGAATCCGGAACGAAGATCGTACCTTTACTTACCTGCCTGCCCCCCTGACGGGCGGGCGAACTCCCAACATACGAATCTTTGACCGGACCCCACGCACCCTTCCCTACCCAGGAAGGAAGCGTGTCGAACGAGTTCTCTTGATCCCAAGAGATCTCGCGGGCTTGGTATTTTGCAAATTTTGCAGTCATACGCTGAGTGAAAAGCGTCGGAGGGACCATGGAGCACGACCTGAGCGCCACGGCAGCAGTACTGGACGGTAAGGAGACGGCGGCGGGACTGAGGGCGAAGGCCCCCGCCGGCGGGCTGACGGTGGAGCGCTTCTTCACGACGCCGGGAGTGGATCCCGCCGACGAGCTGGCGTGGGAGCTGCGCACGGCGGCCATCTCGGGCGAGGACGGGAAGTCCGTCTTCGAGCAGAAGAACGTGGAGGTGCCCAAGTCCTGGTCGATGCTGGCCACCAACGTGGTGGCGTCGAAGTACTTCCGGGGCACGCCGGGAACGCCGGAGCGTGAGACGAGCGTGCGCCGGCTGGTGGGCCGCGTGGTGGACACCCTCACCCGCTGGGGCGCCGAGGGCGGCTACTTCGCCACGGCCACGGACCGCGACACGTTCCACGCGGAGCTCACGCACCTGCTGCTGCGCCAGAAGGCGGCCTTCAACTCGCCCGTCTGGTTCAACGTGGGCGTGGAGGAGCACCCGCAGTGCTCGGCGTGCTTCATCAACTCCGTGGGTGACTCCATGGAGTCCATCCTGGGCCTGGCCAAGACGGAGGGCATGCTCTTCAAGTACGGCTCGGGCACGGGCAGCAACCTGTCCACCATCCGCTCGAGCAAGGAGCTGCTGGCCGGCGGAGGCACCGCGTCCGGCCCCGTGTCCTTCATGAAGGGCTTCGACGCGTTCGCCGGCGTCATCAAGAGCGGTGGCAAGACGCGCCGCGCGGCGAAGATGGTCATCCTCAACGCGGACCACCCGGACGTGCTGGACTTCGTGCGCTGCAAGGCCAACGAGGAGAAGAAGGCCTGGGCGCTCATCGAGGCCGGGTATGACCCGAGCTTCAACGGCGAGGCGTACTCGTCCGTGTTCTTCCAGAACTCGAACAACTCGGTGCGCGTCACCGACGAGTTCATGCGCGCGGTGGTGAACGACGGCGCGTGGACGACGTACGCGGTGCGCGACAGGCGTCCCATGGACACCCTCAAGGCGCGCGAGCTGTTCCGGGAGATCGCCGAGGCGGCGCACCTGTGCGGTGATCCGGGCCTGCAGTTCGACACCACCATCAACACCTGGCACACCTGCTCGAACACGGACCGCATCAACGCGTCCAATCCGTGCTCGGAGTACATGTTCCTCGACGACTCGGCCTGCAACCTGGCGTCGTTGAACCTGATGCACTTCCGCACCATCGACGGCGACTTCGACGTCACCGCCTTCAAGCACGCGGTGGACGTGGTGCTGCTGGCGATGGAGATCATCGTCGGCTTCTCCAAGTACCCCTCGGAGAAGATCGCCCAGAACAGCCACGCGTTCCGGCCGCTGGGCCTGGGCTACGCCAACCTGGGCGCGCTGCTGATGGCCACGGGCCTGCCGTATGACTCGGATGCGGGCCGCAACTACGCGGCGGCCATCACCTCGCTGATGTGCGGCGAGGCGTACGCGATGAGCGCGCGCATGGCGGGCAAGATGGGGCCCTTCGCGGGCTACGAGAAGAACGAGGAGCCGTTCCTCGGCGTCATCCGCCGGCACCGCAAGGCGGCCTACAACGTCCAGCAGGAGGGCGTGTCCGCCGAGCTGTTCGAGGCCCAGAAGAAGGCGTGGGACGAGGCGCTCACGCTCGGCATCCAGTCCGGCTTCCGCAACAGCCAGGTGACGGTGCTGGCGCCCACGGGGACCATCGGCTTCATGATGGACTGCGACACCACGGGCATCGAACCGGACATCGCTCTCATCAAGTACAAGAAGCTGGTGGGCGGCGGCATGCTGAAGATCGTCAACCAGACGGTGCCGCAGGCGCTGGAGAAGCTGGGCTACCCGCAGACCCAGGCGCAGGACATCATCACCTACCTGGACAAGCACGAGACCATCGAGGGCGCCCCGCACCTCAAGCCCGAGCACCTGCCGGTGTTCGACTGCGCCTTCAAGCCGGCGAAGGGCCAGCGCAGCATCCACTGGATGGGCCACCTGAAGATGATGGGCGCGACGCAGCCCTTCCTGTCGGGCGCCATCTCCAAGACGGTGAACATGCCGTCGGACGCCACGGTGGAGGACATCGAGAAGGCGTACATCGAGGCGTGGCGACTGGGGCTGAAGGCGGTGGCGGTGTACCGCGACGGCTGCAAGCGGACCCAGCCGCTGAACACCTCGAAGGAGAAGGTGAAGGACACGAAGGCGGCGGTGGCCGAGCCCGCGCTGGCGGCGGCGAGGGACGCCAACGCGATGCGCCGGAGGCTGCCGGACGAGCGGCAGGCGATCACCCACAAGTTCTCCATCGGTGGCCACGAGGGCTACCTGACGGTGGGCATGTACGAGGACGGCACGCCGGGCGAGCTCTTCTGCGTGATGGCGAAGGAGGGCTCGGTGGTGAGCGGTCTGATGGACAGCTTCGCGACGGCGGTGTCGCTGGCGCTGCAGTACGGCGTGCCGCTGCAGGTGCTGGTGGACAAGTTCAGCCACACGCGCTTCGAGCCGAGCGGCTTCACGGGCAACCCGGCGGTGCCGATCGCCAAGTCGATCGTCGACTACATCTTCCGGTGGCTGTCGCTGAAGTTCCTGCCGAGCGAGCAGGCCGACGGGATGGAGGAGGCGGTGGAGAAGCAGGTGGCGGTGGCCGAGCCGGCGAAGACGGTACAGGTGACGTCGGTGGCGCTGCCGATGTCGACGCCTCGCAGGACGTACCTGAACCAGGCGGACGCGCCGCCGTGCCACACGTGCGGAGAGATCATGGTGCGCAACGGCGCCTGCTACAAGTGCAGCAACTGCGGCACCACGAGCGGCTGCAGCTGAGCCCCCTCCCCTCTCCCCCTGGGAGAGGGACAGGGTGAGGGTATGGGGTGGACATGGGTTCACCCCTGCGCCCATCGAGGCTCCGGTACTCACGTACCGGGGCCTTTTTCATTGGGGACTGGAGCGCGGCGAGAGCAGCGGGACGGGCACGGAGGGCCCGCCCTGTTACATCGAGGAGTCGTGCAGCCGGCCGTAGGCCGCCGAGGCCTCCGCCATGAGCAGCTCCAGCTCGTCGAGCTCCTCGGGGCCGAACGGCGAGGGACCCCCGTCGATGACGACGAACCCCACCGTGCGCTGGTGCAACCGGATCGGCGCGGCCACCATGTGAGAGAACGACTCGCCCAGGGCCGCGAAGAGCGCCTCGTCCTCCGGAGTCTCCGGCACGCTGGAGACCACGGCCCTGCCACCCGCCGCGGCCATGGCGAGGAGCGAGGGCGCATCGAGATCCACCTGCAGCGCCGACACCGCGGGCTTGTTGCTCCCGGGGCCGAACCCACGCCCCACCCGGGCGACGCCGAACGTCTCACCCAGCAGGAACCCGCGCGGGAAACGACCCTGGGCGTAGGACAGCACCACCTTGCCCAGCTCGCCCTGGGTCGTGGCCTGCCTCAGCGCCTCGAGCGCCTCCTGGATCTGTACCAGTTGGGCACCCTGGGATGCCCCATTCCACTCCGCGAAGGCATCGGCGGGAGACTCAGCCGCGTCCATCGCACTCGCGGGCGGCTCGGCCGAAGGATCCCAGGTCGGGATGAACTCATGCAGGGATGCCAGCTGGAGCTCGCCCTCCGCGCCGAAACCGCCGGGCTCGGTGGAGCCCGCGTCCTGCGACGAGAAATCCACCTCGATCGCCCGCCGCGACCAGGCGGACTCGGCGCCCGACCCGATCTGGTCCAGGGGCGAGGCCACCTCCATCTCCCCAGCCGGCACCGGGGGAAGCTCGACGGGCTGCACGGGGGCGGCCCTGGGCTTCGACGTGGCGCTCGTTCCCGAGGCAATGTCCTGGGAGTGGGCCGCCGGGCTGGCGGCGGCTGGCTCCCGAGCTGGCGAGGGTTCGACCTTCGCGGGCCCTGGCGCGGCAGCCGGCTTCGGGAGAGGCGCTTCCTTGGGAGCCGCCGGAGCTGAAACCACCGAAGGAGCACCCACCGACGCACCCGGAGCGGGAGCCGCGGGCTTGGCCTCCAGCGCTGGAGCGGCGGGCGCGGGCTGGGCGGGAGGCGTGGTGGACTGCGCGCCAACAGGCGCCGAGGCCTGTGGCGCGGAGGACGCCGCCTGCGCAACGGTGGACTCCGAAGCGGACGGAGCCCGAGGCGCGACAGGTGCGGCCTGGGGGGCGGGAGCGCCAGGAGGAACCGCCGCGCGCGGAGCCCCCGGCGTGGGCTGAGGCGCCGGCGCACTGGGAGCCGCCGCCTTCGGAGCCGGCAGGGGCTGGGAAGACGGGCCCGCCCCCGGAGCACTGGCCGGGGCAGCCGTCACGGGTGACGAGCCACCCGGAGGAACCGTCCCGCTCTGCGTCGACGCGGGGACGGAAGCCCCCGTGGGCGGAGCTCCCGTCGGCGAAGGACGAGCCGCGGCGCTCGGAGACTCCTGACGCGGAGCCATCCCCGCGGGCGGAGCCCCCACGGGCGGACGCGTCATCGCGGGCCCTCCCGGAGGGACCTGGGCGCTCGGAGGCACGGGCGAGGCCCCAGGCGTCGGACCCGGAGGTACGGGCGAGGCCCCAGGTGCCGGAGGACGCACCTGCGCCGCTCCCGGCTGAGCCGCCTGAGCGTCCGGGGGACGTGCCGGGCTCGCGGCCTGTGGCGGTACCTGAGCCGTGCTCGCACCAGGGGCGGACGGAGCCCCAACGAGCCCCGGAGGAACCGTGGCACCGGTGGGCGGAGCCGATCCCTGACCGCTCCGAGGCGTCATACCCGGAGGCATGTTCTGCCCGGGTTGGGCGGGCCCACCCGCCGTGGGCGCGGCACCCGCGGGCTTCGCGACCGCCGGTGCTCCCGGGGGAGCGGACGTCACGGGCGCGGACGGCCGCGGGGGCACGGCCCCCGCCGGTACACCACTCTGCGTGACCGGCGCGGGGGGCAATCTCGGCGCGGCGGGCTGCTGCGGAGTTCCTGCTCCGGCGGGTGCTCCGGCCACGGGCGCACCCGCTTGCGCCGGCCGTGGAGGCGCGGCCGCGGGAGGCGCGCCCCCCGGCACTCCCGGCGCCGTGGGAGCTCTCACCGGAGCGCCAGCGGACGCTCCAGCCGAGGGCTGAGCCGGCGTGGCTCCAGCGGGTGGGCTCCCCGGCGCGCCAGGGGCGCCCGGCGGGCGTGGAGGCACGGCCCCCGCCGGAACACTCCCCGGCGCTCCCTGCACCGGAACGCCTCCCGCGGTCGTCACCGCGGGCCTCGGAGGCACCGCACCACCGGGCGCGGCACCGGGTGCACCCGGAATGGTGGGCGCCCCCATCGGAGCAGCGGGCTTCGCGGCAGTCGCGGCCGGAGGCGGAGGGGCACCCGTCGGCGCGGGCCGCATGCCGGGAGGCTGTCCCGGAGCGGGCGCCGACGGAGGCTGAGCCTGTTGGGGGCTCGTCCCAGCGGGGGCGCCAGGAGCCGGAGCGGGCGGAGTGGGCCCGGGCCGTGCGGCGGCGGGCGCGGGCTGCGCGGAACCCGGAGCGGGAGCTCCCGCGGGCGACGGCCTCGGCGGAGCAGCCGGAGCCGGCTGGGCCGAGGCGGGCATCCCCTGCGTTGGCGACAGAGCCGCGGGCCGTTGTACGGCCGGAGCCCCTGGCCCCGCCGAGGGCTTGGATTGACCCGGGCGCACGGGGCGCGTCGGCTTGGGGATGCCGTATCCCTTCTCCAACAACTGGAAGAGGCGCAGCTCCGTCACGATGGACGGCACGATGCGCATGCCCGTGGCGAAGCCGAGCGCGTCCACGTGCTTCGGATCATGCGGGCTCACCATGGCCACGCGCAGGCGGCGGCCTTCCAGCGCCAGCGGGAACGCCAGGTGGTTGCGCGCCAGCTCCGGCTTGAGCAGCGCCACGGTCTCGGCCGTCACCGCTTCCAACTCCGCTTCCGTCGCGAGTGGGAAGTGATACGCGTCCGACAACGCCTGTCCCAACGTGGCCATGTCGAGCAGACCCAGCTCGACGAGGTTGGTACCCAGGCTGCCGCCGTAGATGAGTTGTGACTTCAGTGCCTCATCGAGTTGCGACTGAGAGATGAGGCCCTTGCGGACCAGATGCGCTCCGAGCTGTTCGCCCATTCTGGAGCGATATTAGACCGGTCCGTGACCAAGAGCGCGGACGACCTCTTCTCAGAAAGTAAGACAGACCACACCCGAACCCGGGCGGCCGATCACCGAGCTAGTAGGCGTTCTTCGAGAGGAAGCCGCCCAGTGCAGTACGGATGAGAATCTTCAGGTCCATCAGCAGTGACCAGTTCTCGATGTAATACAGGTCGTACTCGATCCGCTTCTGGATGGAAGTCTGCCCCCGCAGGCCGTTGATCTGCGCCCAGCCGGTGATGCCGGCCTTCACCTTGTGGCGCAGATGGTAACGGGGGATCTGCCGCTTGAACTCCTCGATGAAGACGGGCCGCTCGGGGCGAGGGCCCACGAGGCTCATGTCACCCCACAGCACGTTGAAGAACTGGGGCAGCTCGTCCAGCGAGTACTTGCGAAGGAAGGTGCCGATGGGCGTGCGGCGCGGATCCTCCTTGCTGGCCATCTTCGCGCCGGTGCTCTCGGCGTCCACGCGCATGGTGCGGAACTTGAGGATGTGGAACGTCTCCCCGTCCATGCCCATGCGCTCCTGGGCGTAGAGGATGGGCCCGCGGCTGGTGAGCTTCACCGCGATGGCCACGGCCAGCATGACGGGCGCGCTCACGATGATGGCCACCAGCGAGAAGAGGATGTCGAAGACGCGCTTGGCCACCATGTTCCAGCCCGTCATCGGATCGCCCTGGAGGCTGATGATGGGCAGCCCGCCGAACTCCTCGAGCCCGCCGTACAGGGTGACGTACTGGTACAGGTCCGGCACCACCTTCACGTCCACCGTGCGCAGCGCGAGCTGCTCCATGAGTGGCTTGACGGCGGCCTGATCCTCCAGCGGCAGGGCGATGATGACCTGGTCCACCGGACGGGAGTCCAGCACGGCGTCCACGTCCTTCACGTGACCCAGCACCGGCACGCCCAGCACCCTCGGGCCCACCTTCTCGGGGCGCAGCGAGAGCACGCCCACCACGCGGAAGCCCAGCTCCTTGTGGCCCTCCACCGTCTCGATGACGCGCTGACCCAGCTCGCCCGCGCCGATGACCAGGATGGACTTGAGGTTGAAACCGCGCCGGCGCACCTCGTTGAGCACCGTGCGCAGCACCAGGCGCACCGTCGACACGCCGACGAACGCGTAGCCGGAGAAGAAGGCCAGCATCAGACGCGAGTAGCGCTCGCGCGTGAAGTACGTCAGCGCCACCACGATGAGCGTGGCCATGATGGTGGCCTTGAAGACCTCGAACACCTCGCCGATGTGCGTGCGCGCCCGGTTCGTCGCGTACAGCCGCGCCTGCCGGTAGGTGACCGGGAAGACGATGAGCACCGTCGCCAGCGACAGCAGCGTCTCCTCGAGGGGAGGCAATCCGTGGAGGACCGGGATGGGGCCCTCGAAGCGGGTGACATATGCGAGCGCGAACGCCAACGTCAGCATCACCACGTCGGCGGCGACCTTGATGGACGTGTAGAAGCGTTGGAACCGGCTGAACACGCGGGCCTCCTTCAGTGGCCTGCAAAACGCATGGCCGCGACCTGCAAACGTCGCACCCCGCCCCCACGGGCCATCCGGAATCGGACAGCCCACGCGGCCAGGGGGCTCCTAACACGAAAATCGCCCGGAATCCAAGGGGTTGCCCCCTCTTGGACCCCCCGGAGCGGGCCTCCGGAGCGAGGTCGCCCGCCCACGGAAGAGACACCCACCAGGACAGCGGTGTCAGGGAACAGCGGCCCGGACGGAGGGGCCGGACGAAGCACCCAGGAGCGTGTCCACCTCGGCCGTCACCGCGCGCAGGAAGGCGGCCCGGCTGAAGCGCTCGGCCTGGGCCCGGGCGTCCTCCGGACGGAAACCGGGCTCCCACTGCTCGAAGCGGCGCACCGCCTCCACCAGCGCCTCGGGCGTCTGCGCGTCGAAGAAGAGGCCGGTGCGAGGGCTGACCGTCTCCAGCGCCCCACCCCGCCCGTAGGCGATGACGGGGCGGCCACAGGCCTGGGCCTCGAGCGGGACGATTCCGAAATCCTCCTCGGGGGTGAAGATGAGCGCGCGCGCGTCGCGGTAGAGGCCGGCGAGCGCCTCGTCCGACACGGAGCCGAGGAAGCGGACGTTCCCGGGCAGCGGCCCCGAGGTGAGCCGGGCCGCTTCCTGGCCGGTGCCCACCACCCACAGCGGCGCGTCCAGGTGACGGAAGGCCTCCAGGGCGATGTCGAGCCGCTTGTAGGGCGCGAAAGCACCCAACCACAGGAAGTAGCCACCCTGGCCGAGCCCCTCCAACGGGTGCCGGCAGAAGCGCTCCAACGCCACCGGCGGGTACACCACGGAGGCGTCGCGGCCCCAGAAGCGCCGCACCTTGCCGGCGATGTGCTGGCTGTTGACGAGGATGCGATCCACCCCGGCGGTGCTCTCGCGATCCCACTTCTGGAGGTATGGCCGCACCGCGTGCGCCGCCACGCGCACCGGCAACGAGGCCCGCCCCGGCCCGAAGTAGTCGTCGAACAAGTCCCACATGTAGCGCATGGGCGCGTGCACGTACGCGAGGTGCTTCGCCCCGGGCGGCTTGCGGATGCCCTTGGCCACGCAGTGGCTGGAGGAGATGACGAGGCCATACCCCTCCAGGCGCATGGACTCGATGACCTTGGGGAGCACCGGGAGGAAGTGCCGGTAGAGCTTGTGGACGCGGGGAATGCGCTGGAGGACGGACGTGTGGATGGGCCGCGACTCGATGCGCGGATGCACGACGCCCGGGCGGTGGACGAGGGTGTGGATGTCCGCCTGAGGGAACAGCTCGCACAGTGCTTCGAGCACGTGCTCGCCGCCGCGCTGGGTAACGAGCCAATCGTGGACGAGGGCGACCTTCACGGGCGGGCCTTGTAGCACCGCTCGGCCCGGATGCCGACAACCGGGCAACCGAGCCCCCCACTCCGCCCGCGCGTGTGGTAGTGCCTGCTGCGTGGCGAGCGTCCTCATCGACCTGCGCATGGTCCGTGGCCGGCTGCACGGCATCGCGCGTTACGCGCTGGAGTTGGCGAACCGGCTGCCCGCGCTGGCACCGGACCTGAGCTTCAGCGGCCTCACGGCTCCCGAGGGACTCCCGGCGGGGCTCGGCGCCCTCTCCCCGCGCATCCCCCTGCACCGCTGCCCGGTGGGCTTCCTGTCTCCCTTGGAGCAGCCGGCACTCGCCGCCTCGCTCGCTCGACTGGCGCCCGACCTGTTCCACGCGACGTCCTTCTCCGTGCCCGCGCTCTGGCCCGGACGGATGGTGGCCACGCTCCACGACGCCAACCACCTGGTGCTGTCGGAGCAGTACGGCCCGGGCCGCCGCGCCTACTACAAGCTGATCGTCGGTCCCCGGGCGAAGACGGCCCGCGCGCTCATCACCGTGTCCGAGTTCTCCCGCGAGGAGCTGGCGCGGGAGCTCGGCCTGTCGCCCTACCGCCTCCAGGTGATTCCCAATGGCGTGGACGCGCGATACCAGCCGCAGACGGCCTCGGAGCTGAAGGACTTCCGCGAGCGCCGGGGACTGCCGCCGCGCTTCTTCCTCGCGGTGGGCAACACCAAGGCCTTCAAGAACCTCGGGATGTTGGCGGAGCTCGCACCGTCGCTGCCGGTGCCCCTCGTACTGCTGGCCGGCAAGGGCGCGGTGTGGGAGCTGGGCTTCCCGGACTCGACGATTGAAGTGTCCGAGCTGCCCGAGGACGACATGCCGCGCCTCTACGGGGCCGCGACCGCGTTGCTGTTCCCCTCACGGTACGAAGGCTTCGGCCTGCCTCCCCTGGAGGCCATGGCCTGCGGCACTCCGGCGGTGGTGGCGCGCACCTCCTCGCTGCCGGAGGTGGTGGGCGAGGCCGCGCTGCTGCTCCCACCGGATGACGCGAACGCCTGGCGGGAGACGGCGCTGAAGCTGCTGCGCGACGATGCCCTGCGCCATGAGCTCTCGGAGAAGGGCCGCGAGCGCGCCGCGCGCTTCAACTGGGACGACTGTGCACGGCGCACCCTGGCCACCTACCGCCGGGCGCTGGAGTCCCGCTGAGCGGGCTCCAATCCCCGACGAGCCGTCCGACTACTCGTTCGTCCCGAGAACGCCGTTGTCGTCGCGACCCCAGCTCCAGAGGGTGCCATCCTCGAGCACGGCGAAGGCGGAATTGTGGGTACCACTCGCGGACACGACACCCGAGAGGTAGGCAGCCGGAGTGCCGGACGGGGTGCAACTGCTCGCCACCCGCACCGCGGTGTTGGGGCCGTTGTTGACGGTGCTGCTGGTGGTGCAATTACCCAACTCGCCATACCCATTGGTGCTGCTCCAGCTCCAGAGCGAACCGTCCTGGGCCACGGCCAGGGCAACGGTGTCCCCCGCCGCGATGGACGTGATGGGCGAGGAGGTCGGGAGACCCGCCACCTGCCAGGTGGGAATGAAGCCACCCGTGCTCCACACGGTGCCATCGGTCTTCAGGGCCACGACGAAGCTCTCACCGGCGGCAATGGCCTTCGCGGGCGAGAGCTCCGGGATCTTCCTCGGAACCTTGAGCGGCTCCGAGATGATTCCGAGCTGCCTGTTGATGTTGACACCCCAGCCCCACACGTTTCCGTTGGAATCCAGGGCGTAGGTGTTATCGCCATTCGCGGCAATGGCCGTGATTGGCACGCCCCCGAACCCCGTCACATGCACAGGCGAATAATGAGTGGTGGTGGTCCCATCACCCAGGGCGCCACTGTAGTTATGGCCCCAGGTCAACACGCGACCATCGTTCGTCAAAGCCACCGAGTGGTTGATCCCAGCGGCAACAGCCTTCGCACCAGTGACCACGGGGTTCCCGCCCGACGCGCCATGGCCGAGTTGGCCCAGGATGTTGAAGCCAAAGGTATGCACCGAGCCATCGCCGAGCAGGACAATAGAGTGCCAATCGCCACCGTCGAAGTCTACTGCGGTGGAGAGGCCCGACGGCATCTCCGCCGGCACGCTGCGCGAGGTCGTGGTGCCATCGCCAAGCTGCCCATACGCATTGAAGCCCCAGCCCCAGCGCTTGGTGTCGCCGGTGATGGCAAAGACATTCGAAGTGCCAGCAAACACCTTCTCGACACCCGACAAGGCGGTGACCTGCATCGGAACGGAGCGCGAGAGCCCACGCTCGACCTGCCCCACGGCGGACGGAGACTGCTCGGTATTGCCCTCCTGGCCCCCACAACCCACCACCAGCGCGGACCCCAGCATCACACCCAGAAAGCCCCTGGCCGCTGAATTCATAGACATACGCATGTGTTTGATTCTCTCGTGTGTTCGTTCACCCGGGCCCGTTTCCCTCAAGCCCGAGTGAGGAGCTTCCTACCAAGCACCTCTGACATACGCTGTGAACCAATTCACACGAAACACTGACAAAGTTCGTCACCCCTCCAGCTAAATTTTGTCAGTCTTCAGCCAATTTTCGTCACCCTCCACCTGCATCAGGAGGGACTGGAAAATTCAGCCCAGGTCAGCCACAAGCAAGAAACAATATTTACAAGAAAAAATATAGATTACCGCGAAGAGCACCAGGAGGTGCCGGCGCGCCCAGGCAGGTGGCCGCCTACCCCGGAGTCCCGCTCGCCACGTCCTGCTCACCGGGCCGGGCACTCACGGGCAGGGTCCTCTCCAGCTCGTCCGGGTTGAGGCGGAACCAACGAGCCACGAGCAGGACCTCCTGCGCCTCGTGCGCGCGCAGGCCAATGGCCCTCGGCTCTGGCCGCTCGAAGATCTCGCCCACCCTCGCCTCCAGGACGAGTCGCTCCTGGGCGGTGCTCGGAACCGGGAGCTCCGCGCGCACGCTGCCCCGGCGCACGACATAGACGCGGTCCTCTCCACCATGGCCCGGCACGGTGTAGACGAAGGAGAGGCGCTCCACGAACTGGCCGATCCGCAGCAACTCGGCCTGCACGCGCGCCAGCGTCTCCGCCCGATCCCTCAGCTCGGCCGCGTACTCGAACTGGAGGCGCCGGGCCGCGACGCTCATCCGCTCGCGCAGCAGGGCGAGCGGTTGGTCCGTCACGCCATTCAGGAAGTCACGGGCCTGGGCGACTCGCGCCAGATACTCGGTACGCGTGCAACCCCCGGCGCACGGCGACAGACAGCGCCCGACCTGGCCGCGCATGCAACGCGGATCCTCCCGGAGACGGAAGAGCTCTATCTGATCCGCCAGCCGCATGGGCGTGTCCGAGGGGCAGTCGCGCAGCTCCAGAAGATCGCTCACCGCCCGCACCGCCCCGGTGGCCGCCTGTCGGCCCCGGATGGGACCGAAGTACTCGGCACCATCGTTGATGACGTGGCCCACGACCAGCAGCCGGGGCACGGCCTCGCGCGTCAGCTTGATGAAGCACAGCGAGCTGTCGCGCTTGTGCTCCACGTTGAAGAGGGGCCGCCAGCGTTTGATCAGCCGGAACTCCTCCAGCAGCGCGGCGAACTCGCTCGGGACGTAGTCCCACTCCACGCCGTGCGCGTGCCCGATGATCTCCGCCGCCTTCTCCCCACGCTGGGCCCGGAAGTAGGAGAGCAGCCGCGTGCGCACCTTCACCGACTTGCCCACGTAGAGCACCTCTCCCGAGGGTCCCCTCATGCGGTAGACCCCGGGACGGTTCTCGGCGCGGGCGCGGACGTCCTCGTGGAGTTGTTCGATCAGGCGTGCGCTCATGCGGCGAATACCCGGTGTGGAACAACACCGGGGATCGCCCAGGGTACAGCGCACACACGGCGAAAAGAGACAGCCGGCGGAGCGTGCGCCTCGTGCACGGCCGGAGAGCGCGCGGCGGAACGGGCGTTCAACGGGCCCCCCGTTGGGAGGCCCGGCTCCGCGCTCCGGCTTGGCTCGAGAGAACTACTGGCCCTGGCAGTCCGCCAGGTCGTACTTGAAGTCGCGGCGAGGCGTGTAACCCGGGTTCTGGTTGACGGCCGCCACGTTCAGCTCCTGGTAGGTGTACTCCGGGCCGCTGGTGAGCGGAAGCTGCGTGTTGCTGATCCGCGTGCTCCACAAGGCGACCTTGCCAATGGTGCCGTTGGACTCGAGCTTGTAGCAGGTCACGATGCGCGAGTCGGTCGTCGACACGCGGCACGAGGTGTACGTGCCGAGCACCTCGCGCTTCTCGTACTCGCAGCGGCAATCCCAGGGATCGTAATCCAGGGACACGAGCGCCGCCTCGTAGCCCGTGCTCGTCTTCACGAGCTCGAAGTGCGCGTACTCGTCCTGCGCCTGCTGGCAATACAGGAGGGTGTTGCTGTCGAGCGCCGCGGCCTTCTTCGCGACCGCCACGGGCTCCGGCGCACGCTGGGACGTGGGCGGCAGGTTCTCGGTGGGTTGCTGCGTCGTCTCGGAGCTGCAGCCGAGGTTCACGACGGCACACGCCGCCGCCATCACCACGGAGGTACGCCAGGAGTTCTTCACGAGCATTCCTTTCCAGGAATCAGGGTTGAGGAATGCCTTTGTCACAAAAGTCCTCCTGGGGACAACGTATAATTTTGTGACATTACTGTTCATCCCCCTCCCGTCAGGGCACGCGGGTGAACCGGCGTACGGTCTCGACGAGCGAGGCCAGCTCGAAGGGTTTGCGCAAGGCCGCGGTCACAGCCGGATGCGTCTCCGCCAGGATGCTGATGGCCACGACCGGCACATCGTGGAGGGTCGGGTCGGAACGCAGCCGCTCGAGAAACGCCCAGCCGTGCATCCGCGGCATGATGAAGTCGAGCAGCACCAGCGCGGGTCTTTGCCCCTTCGACAACCACGCGAGCGCGCTGTCTCCATCGGTCGTGCTCACCACCTGGCACCCCGCATCCGCCAGCGCGGCTTCGATGACCTCGCGCAGATCGCTCTCGTCCTCGACCAGGAGAATGACAAGGGGGTTGGCCGCCATAGGCGGCCGTGCATAGGCCAGCGGGCCGGGTAGCAACAGGGAACATCTGCCGGTTCGTACCGGCATTCCCTCGGGACTCAGCGCTCCTCGAACATGGCCTGGAGGACACGCCAGGCGAGCTGGACCTCCCGTCCGGAGCGGTGGGAGAGGAAGTCGCAGATCTCCGCGACCTGATCGTTGCGATCTCGCTCGAATCCCTGGAACAGCGTCTTCAACGACACATTGAGGCCACCCGCCAACTTCCCCAGCGTCTCCAGGGAGGGCGAGAAGGATCCGCGCTCGATGCGCCGGATGGCATCGACCGACAGTTCGCTGCGCTCGGCGAGCTTCTCCTGGGTGAGTCTCCGCGCGGTCCTCAGGCGACGCATGTGGTCGCCGAACTGCAGGTGCAAACGCCCCCCTCCAGCCAGCCTGTTCTTCTCGTTCTCCATCACCAGGATAATTGGGGGGGCCCCGCGCGCTGTGAAGTGCGCATGTTCTGGGCTTGACCTTGCATTTGCTCTGGGGTCGCCAGAGGCCGCACGTGTCACGAAGCGGACCGCTTGTTCTCGGGTACAGGAGGCCCGGCGAACCCCGCGCCGAGGATCAGCACGAAGGCCTGCGAGGCCTGTGTGTGGAAGAGCGGATCGTGCAGCAACGACAACAGGCAGAAGAACACGAGCGCCCCGAGCGCCCCCAGCCCCTCGGGCCGGGTCCTCGGCAGGCGCCGCGCGAGCCAGCCCAGCAACACCACGAACAGGAGGGCCCCCGGGACACCTGTCTCGGCGGCCATGCTGAGAAACTGGTTGTGCGACTTGCCCGGGTGCTCACGCGCCTGCTCGGGCATGTCGGGAGTGGCGTAGAGGCGTGCCTGGAATCGCCCCGGGCCCACGCCCGTGACGGGGCTCTGGCGCAGCGCGCACAGGCCCGTCTCCAGCAGCGCCGCCCGGCTCCCCGAGCCCTGCTGGGTGGTGCTGTTGAGGAAGCGCTCGCGCAGGGGCCTGTTGAGGGTCAGCGTGAGCACGGCCAGTCCCAGCACCGCGGCGCAGGCCGGGAGGGCCACGCGCCTCGGCAGGCCGAGCAGCACCACCAACCCCATCACTCCCACGAGGGCCACGCTGGCCGCTCGCGCGTAGGGGAAGAGGCCCACGGAGACGAGCCCCACCGCCGCCACGCACAACGCCGCCGTCCGTCGCCGCCCCTCCAGGAGCAACCCCATGCCCAGGGCGAAGGCCACGATCATGCCGCCGATGTGCGAGAACTTCAGCCGGTGGAACAGCAGGCCTCCGGCCATGAAGCGGTTCTCCGTGCCGGGAACGAGCTCATAGACGCGATCGAACGGAAGGCGCGTCCACGCGAACGGAGCCCAGGCCTCGGGCCCGGGCCACACGCCGAAGTGCTGCAGCCCCGCCACCGCGCACGACACGAGGAACACCCCGCCCAGCACCCACGCCAGGCGCACCCTGCGCGCGTCCGACAGCTGGCCGAGCGCCACCGCCGCCACGGGGATGCCCACGAAGTCCAGCAGGCGAGCCACGCCCGTGCCGCTCGGCGGATGGCCCGACAGCGTCGGTACCAGCAGGGCCCACGCGAGGAAGGCCACCAGGGGGGCCCAGGCGCGCAGCGCTCCGCGCACCGTGACGCCTCTCCGCCAGGCCGCCCCCAGTGCCCCCAGCGCGCAACCCGCGAACCCCACCGCCGCGAGCCCCTCCAGGAACAAGCACCCCACGCCCCACAGGGCCAGACACACCAGCAACCCGCGCTCGAGCACCCCGGCGCGAACGGTCACGCCCCGCTCCTCCCCAGCAGGCCCTCACCACGCAGCCACAACACGGTCGCGGCCACCACCAGCAGCATGGCCGGGAGCCACGCGGCCACCACGGGCGACATGCGTTCGGAGAGCGCCAGCGTCCGGGCCACCACGATCAGGCTCCACATCGTCACGGAGATGAGCAACCCCTCGACGATGGCCACCGTCAGGTGTCCCTTGCGTCCCGGGCGCAGCGCCAGCCCCACCGCCAGCATCGCCGCGGGGAAGCCCGCCAGCGGGTAGGCGAAGCGGTTGTGCAGCGTGAGCGAGAACTGCCGTGTACTCAGCCCCACCTCTCCGCGCGCGATGATCTGCTCACGCAACACCGGCACCCGCATCTGTTCGGGCCGCCCAGGGCGGATGCGGAAGATCTGGGGAGTGGCTCCCAGGTCGTACTCGGCCTCCTCCAGCTCTCGCACCTGGGACTGGCCGTCCTTCGTGAAGGAGCGCTCCACCACGCCCTCGAGCTTCCAGCGCGTGCCCTCCACCGGGAGCATGCGCTTCGCGTCCAGGCGACGCGCCAGCCGGAACTCCGGGGTGACGGTGAGGATCGCCACCTGTTCGAAGCCCTCCTGCGCGCTGCCTCCGCGCAGGTAGAAGATGTGGTCACCCTTGCGGAACCACTGCTTGGGGTTGTGATACAGGCCCCAGTCACCCCAACGGTTGAAGCGCTGGATGGAGATCTCCTCCACGCGCTGGGCCGCCTTGACGACGACCCACTCGTCGAAGGCCACGAGCCCCACGCACGCCACCGCCACGCACAACGCCACCGGCAGGTAGAGGGCGTTGGGTCCGAAGGTGAGGGACTGCATCGCCGTCACCTCGCCGCGCTTGCGCAGGGAGGACACCGAGGCCCCCGCCGCCAGGAGCAGCGCCGCCGGCCCGAGCTGCTGCGTGGCCACCAACGCCTTGTTGGCGTACAGCAGCATCACGTTCCACACCCAGCCCTCGCCGGTGTAGTTGCGCGCCCGGTCCACGAAGTCCACCACCAGGAACACCGTGAGCACGGCGGCGAGGATGCCCACCGAGAACACGATGTACGTGCGGGCCACGTACCGGAAGAGCGTCCCGTTCACCGCACCGTCCCCGAGCGGCTGACGCGGTACATGGCCACCAGGCCCGCCACGCAGAAGACGATGTTGGCCAGCTGGCCCGCCAACAGCACCGGCATCTTCCCCTGCTGGCCCATCTGCTCGAAGAAGCGCATGAGCAGGTAGAAGAGCACGTAGCCGCCCAGCGTGAACAGGTAGCCCCACGCGCGCCCGCCCTGCCTGCGCCCGATGGCCAGCGGCGTGCCCAGCAGCGCGAAGGACAACGGCGCGAGCGCGTGGCCCACCCGGTTGTGCAGCGACATCAGGAAGGGCCGGGGATCTCCCCCGGTGCGCTGGGCCTCGTCGGCCGCCTGCAGCAGCTCGCTCGGCGTGAGCTCCTCCTTCGGCGAGCGGAAGCGGTTGCGCCGCCCCATGGAGCCCTCCACGCCCACGGCGATGTCCCCCTGCTGGAAGGTGACGACCGAGTAGGACGCGGCGCTCGGGTCCGCCCGGTGTGCCTCGCCATCGCCCAGCTCCAGCGTCAGCACCTGCCCGACGGTGTTCGTGTTCACCCGGCCGTTGCGCGCGAGCATGAGCAGGGCCGAGGACGGCTCGCGATCGTCATGCAAGAGCACGTTCGTCCACCGGTGCTCCTCGTCGTCCACCGTCTCCGCGTAGAGGGTGAGGTTGGAGAGATCCTCGTAGAATACGCCCGACTTCACGTCGCCCACGACGTTCTTCTTGATGATCTCCGCGACGAACTCCTTCACGCTGGTGAGCCCCCAGGGCTCGGCGGTGGAGGTGAGCAGGAGCATCAACCCCGCGAGCACCGCGCCGATGGCCAACGGCCCCGCGAGCAGCTGCACGGGACCGATGCCGAGCGCCTGCAGCGCGGTGATCTCGCGATCCTCCGACAGCCGGCCCAGACCCAGGAGGATGGCCAGCAGGAAGGCGATGGGCAGCGCCATCATCAGGAAGTGCGGCGCCAGATAGAACATGAGCTGCCCGAGATCCTCCAGCGTCACCGCGGACCCGAGGATCACATCCGTGCCCCGCAGGAACTGCATGACGAAGAGCAGGATGAACAGGAACACCACCCACACCACCAGGGGGATGACCAGTTCCTTCAGGAGGTAACGGGAGAGCAGCTTCACGGCGTCACGGCTGGCGCCCGCAGACCCTTGGCGCCGATGTCCCGGCGGAAATGCATGCCTTCGAAACGCAGGTGGGCCACGGCGGCGTATGCCTGGGCGCGGGCCTGCGCCAGATCCGCGCCACGCGCGCACACGGTGAGCACCCGGCCACCGGCCGTGAGCCACCCATCCCCCTTGTCCTCCACACCCGCGACGAACACCGGGCAATCGGCCGGCACCGCGTCGACCCCCTCGATGCGATCACCCCGCATCGGTGCCTCCGGGTAGCCGTGCGCGGCGAGCACCACGCCCACCGAGGCTCCGGGGTGGACCGAGAGCGGGCGGGACTCCAGCCGACCCCGCGCACACGCGTCCAGCAGCGGAAGCACGTCCTCCGCCAGCTGCATCATCAACACCTGCGTCTCGGGATCTCCGAAACGCGCGTTGAACTCGAGCACCCTGGGTCCACTGCGCGTCAGCATCAGCCCCGCATACAGCGCACCCCGGAAGGGGATTCCCCGCCGCCGCAGCGTCGCCAACGTCGGGGCGATCACCTGCTCGCCCACCTCGGCGAGCTGCGCGGGGGACAGGAAGGGCGCCGGTGCGTACGCGCCCATACCGCCGGTGTTGGGTCCGGTGTCGCCCTCCCCCACCCGCTTGTGGTCCTGCGCCGGCGGGAGCAGCGCGTAGCGCTCACCGTCGCACAGGGCGATGACGGAGACCTCCTCGCCCTCCAGCAGCTCCTCCAACACCATCCGCTGGCCCGCGACGCCCATGGCGCCCACCGCGCGCACCGCCTCGCGAGCGGCCCGCGTGTCCTGCGCCACGATGACGCCCTTGCCCGCGGCCAGCCCGTCCGCCTTGACGACGATGCGGCCCTGGCTCACCGCGTAGGCCTCGGCCTCGGCCACGTCGGTGAACACCCGGAAACCCGCGGTGGGCACGCCCGCCTCGTCCATGATCTCCTTGGCGAAGGCCTTGGAGCCCTCGATGCGCGCGGCCCCCGCCACCGGCCCGAAGCACGGAATGCCCGCCGCGACGACCGCGTCCGCCACGCCCGCCACCAGCGGGGCCTCGGGGCCCACCACCACCAGGTCCACCTGCTCCTTCCGGGCGAGCGCCACCACCGCGTCGGGCGAATCCGCCTGGAGCGGCACGTTGGTGCCCACGCGAGCGGTGCCCGGATTGCCCGGGCCCACCAACAGCTTCGTCAACCGGGGGCTCTGGGACAGCTTCCACGCGAGCGCGTGTTCCCGCGCACCGGAGCCGAGGAGAAGGACCTTCACGTCAACCTCGTTTGTCGAGCAGGTAGAGGACGCGCTTGGCGGGCAGGTACGAGGGATCGAGCCCCAGGAGCCTGACCAACGGTCCGCGGACCACGTCGCGGCTGGAGGATCCGGACTCCAGCTCGGCCAGCCGCACCACCGCCGAGTAGAGCTTGGGAGCGAGTGTCACCGCCTCGCGCAGCGAGCGCTTGGCCAGCTCCGCCTGTTTGGTCTCGGCCAGCACCAGTCCCTGGGCGAGATGGGCGATGGCCACCTGACGCCCACCCGCCACCGCACGAACGGCATGGCCCTTCGCCGCGTTCATGTCCTTGCGGCCCAGAGCGATGAAGGCGCGGTAGGCGAACGAGGGAGCGTTGGTGGAGTCGATGTCGATCACCTTCTTGAACAGCTTCTCCGCCGCGGCGCCGTCACCCTGGTGGAAGCGCAGGAGCCCCTCGTAGAGGAGGGCCAGGAGGTCGCCGTTCCCCCGGGCGATCGCCACGATGGAGCCCTCGAGTCCCTCGAGCAGCTCTCCGGGGCGCATGTAGAAGGAGGTGACGACCGGCCGTGGGGCGAGCCGCATCGGATCCGCCTGGAGCGCCTGGGCGAGCACGCGGAAGGCCTCGTCCCGGCGCCCGTCCTGGGCGGCGGAGACACCGGCCATCAGCAGGGCATCCGTCCGGCGTGGATCGATCCGCGCGGCCTCCAGGAAGAGCGCCATCGCCTCGGCGGGCTTGCGCTCGAGCAGCCGCAGCCGGCCCTCGAGCATCTTCTCCAGCGCCGGCTCGTCGAGGTGGCCCTCGAGGGCGGCCAGGTGCTCGGCCGCCGCCGCCGCGTCCTTGCGTGTCACGGACACCAGGAAGAGCTGCAGGTGCGCCGCCGGATTGTTCTTCATCAACCGCAGGGACTCGCGAGCCGCCCTGGCCGCCGGCTCCAGGTTCCTGGCCAGCCGCTCCGCGGTTGCCACGTGCAGCAACAGGTCCGCCACCTCGCGCTCGTCGTACTTGTCGCGGTTGCGCATCAGGCCGCGCAGGGCTCCCAGCCCACCGGACACGCCGCCCTCCACCTGGTAGCGCATCACCGCGATCGCCAGGAGCGCCTGGAAGTCCCCCGGCGAGCTCTTGAGACGCGACGCATAGAGCTGACGCGCCTGATCCACCTCGCCCACCTCCATGAGGATGCGAGCCAGGGTGGTGCGGGTCTCCCAGTGATCGGGATCCTGCTCGAGCCGCTTGTGCAACCGATCGAGCGCCAGCGCGTAGTCACCCGCCGTCTCGTCCGCCAGCGCGCGGTAGTAGTGCACGCGATGGAGATCCGAGGCGATCGCCAGCGCCGACTCGAAGTGCTCGTTGGCCAGTTCCCGGGACGACGTCAGGAAGACACGGCCCAGCACCAGGTGGGCCTCGGCCTTGTGGGCCGCGGTGCCCTCCTTCGTGTTGGCCAGCACCTCCTCGGCGAGCTGGCGCGCCTGGTCCACGTTCTCCGAGACATTGGAGCGAGCAAGCAGCAGGTTCGCGTGAGCCACCAGCAGGTCCGGACCGCGGCTGGCCCGGCTCTCGGCGGCCTCGATGAGTGCACGTGCCTCCTGGAAGGTCGAGTCGTCCATCCGCGAGCCAGAGCCGAGCGCGAGCGCCTGGACATAGCCGCTGATGGCCGCGTCACTTTTCGGATCCAACAGCAACGCCCGCTGGAAGGACTCCATCGCCTCCGAGTAGGAGAGGCGCTGATCCTTGGCGAGCAGCGTCTGCCCCTGCTCGAGCAGTTGCTTGCTGTCACCCTTGCCGGCGTCCATGAACATGAGCTGCCAGCGAGGCAGCACGGCCTCCACCGCGGGAGGGAGCGCGGCCGCCTCGGACTTGTTCGACGACGTCGACGACGCCCCTCCACCCCCCGCCGTCTGGCCCACCAACTCCTTCACCTGGGGAACGAAGAAGTACGCGGCCCCGCCACCACCGGCGAGCAGCAGCACCACCAGGGCCGCCATCAGGACACCCCGGCCACCTCCGCTGGACGCGGACACGGCCACGCCGTTGCGCTGGACCCCACCGGGACGCACCGCGCTGCGAGGCTCGGCCGCCAGCACGGGCGCGGCCGGGACGGACCTCGGCTCGGGCGGCAGCGACGTGACCGCTCCACCGCCCGACATCGGCGAATCCAGCGGCGGCAGATCGATGACCTCCACGGACCGGCTCTCGGGCGCGGGAGCGGGCGTGGGCTTCTGGACGCGCTGCCGGCACTCCTCGCACGCGCCGAGCGCCTGGTCGAACGGATCCACCAACGACTTGCCGCACTCACGGCACGTCTTCGGCGTCGCGGCGGGAGCCCTCGCGGGAACGGGAGCGGGAGCCGGAGCGGCCACCGGCACGGCGGCCCTGATGGGCGCGGCGGGAGGAGGCTCTGGCTGCGAGGTCGGTGCTCCAAAGAAGTCGAGAAGCGGATCGTTCTCCGGCGCCGGAGCCGCCGTGGCCGCCGGAGCAAACGCCGGAGCCGCCGCGGGCGGTGGCGCGCTGAAACCAGGAGGCGCGTTGAAGTCGAAGATCCCGTCGTCGGCCGGCTCCGGGAACGCCGGGGCGGCCACCGGTGCGGCGGGACTGGGCTGCGGCACGGGTGCGACCGGCCTGGGTGGGGCGGGAGCCGGCGCGGGCGGCGGTGCGCTGAATCCAGGAGGCGCGTTGAAGTCGAACAGCGCGTCGTCGGACGGCTCGGGGAACGCCGGTGCGGCGGGCTGGGGCTGCGGCGCGGGCTCGACCGGCCTGGCCTGCACGGGCGCGGCGGGCCTGGGCTGTGGCTCGGGCGGCGGAGCGGCGATCTCGTCGAACAGCAGATCTCCCGACGGAATCGAATAGGACGGGGTCGCCGGATTGGACGTGGCGCCGATGTCGAGCGTCGGATTGGACGGAGACGACTGGGTGAGCTCGGAGAGATCTCCGAACAGCGAGTCCTTCGACGGCGGCGGCGAGGACGGAGCGGGCGACGCGCCAATCGACGACAGGTCGTTCAGCAGCGAATCCGAGGGGGAGTCGTTGGGGTCCGGCGCTGGCTCGAGATCTCCGAGGTCTCCGAAGAGCTCGTCGGACAGGGAAGCGGACGGAGTCGCCGGTCTCGCGGCGGAGGCGGGACCGGGCTTCGCCCCGACGGCGGGTTTCGGTGCGGCGGCGGGCTTGGGCGCGGCAGCGGGCTTCGCCGCGACAGCGGGCTTGGGCGCGGGAAACTCCTCGCGCTTCACCAATTGCAGGTGACGGCAGCGTGGGCACTGCGCACGCACGCCCTTGGGCGTGATGACCCGATCATCGATGGCGTAGGCCGCCGCACATTTTTGGCAGGTGATCCGCATGGCTCAGTGCCGGAAGTGTCGCACTCCCGTGAGCACCATGGCCATTCCATGTTCATCGGCTGCGGCGATGATCTCTGAGTCGCGGACCGAGCCGCCAGGCTGCACCACGCAGGTGGCCCCCGCCCGGGCGGCCTCGTCGAGCCCATCCCTGAAGGGGAAGAAGGCATCCGAGGCCACGGCGCTCCCCTTGAGGGCCTCGCCACCCCGGGCCGCGGCGATCTTCACCGAGTCCACCCGGCTCGTCTGCCCTCCTCCGGCGGCCAGCAACCTGGAACCATTGGAGAACACGATGGCGTTGCTCTTCACGTGCTTGCATACCCGCCAGGCGAAGCGCAGAGCCCTCTCCTCCTCGGGGGTGGGAGCCCGCTTGCTGACGACCTTCCAGTCGAGCGGCGGCTCGACCGAGTCCTTGTCCTGGAGCACCAGGCCGCCTGACACGCTCCGGGCCTCCAGCTGGGCCCTCGGGCGAGCAGCCGACGAGGCCAGCGCGGGGCCCGCCTCCAACAGGCGCAGATTCTTCTTGGCCGACAACACCTGCTGGGCCTCGGCCGAGTAGGACGGGGCGATGACCGCCTCGAGGAACGTCTCCGCCAGCGCCTCGGCACAGGCGCGATCCACCTCGCGGTTGAGCGCCACGATGCCGCCGAACGCGGACACCTCGTCGATGGCGCGCGCGGTGCGGTAGGCCGTCACCAGCGACTCGTCCAACGCCACGCCGCAGGGCGTGTTGTGCTTGATGATGACCGCGCAGGGCTGCTCGGGGAACTCCAGCACCAGGCCCAGCGCCGCATCCAGGTCCAGGATGTTGTTGTAGGAGAGCTCCTTGCCCTGGAGCACGCGCGAGAAGGCCACCGTGGGCTCATCGGGCGCGGAGTGCTCGCGGTAGAAGGCGCCGCGCTGGTGCGGGTTCTCGCCGTAGCGCAGGCCCTGCACCCGCTGGAACGTGAGCGACAGCTCATGGGGGAACGGCTCGCCCGCCTCCTTCGACAGCCAGCCCGCGATGGAGGCGTCATAGGCCGCGGTGTGCGCGAAGGCCTTGCGCATCAGCCGCCGGCGCGTCTCCTCGCTCGTGGCACGGGACCGCTCCAGCTCGAGCAGCACGGACTCGTAGTCGTCCGGGTCCACCACCACCGTCACGTGGCGGAAGTTCTTCGCCGAGGCGCGCACCATGGCCGGCCCGCCGATGTCGATCTGCTCGATGACCTCGGCCTCGAGGGCACCGGAGGCCACCGTCTGACGAAAGGGGTAGAGGTTGACGGCCACCAGGGAGATGGGGGTGATGCCGTGGGCGGCCATCTCCGCCTGGTCCCCCTCCACGTCCGGCCGTCCGAGGATGCCGCCGTGGATGCGGGGGTGGAGCGTCTTCACCCGGCCCCCGAGGATCTCCGGACTCTGGGTATAATCGGAGACCTTCTTCGCGGGGACACCCGCCACCTGGAGCGCGGCGAGCGTGCCTCCGGTGGAGAGCAGCTCGAAGCCGAGCCGGACGAGCCCTTGTGCGAAGGGGACCAGACCGCGTTTATCGGAAACGCTGAGGAGAGCCAGCACGGGTATGCACGCCTCTGTCTGTAGGAGAGGCGGCCCGTGTAGCAACCACCCCCCTGGGTGTCAACGAAGCATGCAACCCGTGTGCGCTGGAGGATTCAGGCCCGATTCTCAGGGCTTGCGAGCGGAGACCGGGGGCTCGGCCTCGGTGGCCTCGCGCAGCTTCAGCAGGCCGCGTGTCTCCACCTGACGGATGCGCTCACGGGTGAGGTTCATGATGGCGCCCACCTCCTCGAGCGTGATGCCGCCCTTCTCCGCCACGTCCAGGGCGCAGGTGTGCTCCAGCTCCCAGATTTCCTTGTCCGGGAAGTTGAGCTTGATGGAGCCCGTCTCCGGGTTCACATCCAGGTAGAGGTTGTGCTTGCAGGACACGAACAGGCACGGACGGGGACCGTTCACACAGTCCGCCCGCGTCTTCGGACGCTGCGAGTCGACGGCAGTGAGGAGGTCGGCCTCCTCCGGGTCGATCTGACCCGTCAGACGACGGCGGCGCAGGTCGCGCGCCATCTCCTTCCGCGACATCGTCTTCGAGCGACGGCGCTCCGCCCCACCGTCCGCCTCCGCGGGCGCCTCCTCCTCCGGCCGCTGCTGCTTCACTTCAGACATGTCCTGACCCCTCCAACGAAGATTCCACTCTACCCGGTCCCCCGCCCTTCTTCATCCTATTGCGACTGGAGCTTTCCGTCTCGGTGCGCGGAGACCGCGCTGCCCAACCGGGATACGTCCCGGACCAGGTCCCGAGCCCTGGACTTCAAGGAGGCCAGCTCCGCCTCCAATGTGCGCCGGTAATCACTCCCGAAGGCGCGCTCCCCCAGCTGATCCTGAAAACCCTCGAACACCTCGGAGAGATCCCGCTCGAGCTGATCGATGTGGTTCTTGTGGAAGAGGAAGGAGCGCTTGATGTCCTCCAGGGTGAGACCTTCCGCCATCATTTTTTTGATGGCGTTGATCCGTCGAACTGATTCCACCGGGTACAGCCCCCGGCTTCCCTGGTGCTTTCCCTTGCGCCCCACCCGACGGCTACGGGGCAGCAGGCCCACCTGGACGTACTTGCGGAACGTGGCCTCGGAGAGCTGAACGCCCCGGGGCCGGAAGATCTCGAGGATCTGCCGCGCGGGCAGACCCCCAGCGAAGTCGCGTTCGATTCGCTCGAGCTCCTCGGGTTCCAGCAACCGCATCCCTTCCATTGAATATATGGTACTGAGTAGAGGCCATTGAATGCCAGATGCGTTCCGAACCTGTCAAGAAAAGGCTGTAGCAGCCGGTAGCACTGTCCGTGGGCGCACGAATGAGGGGCGCGCGCCAGGGCGGCGGCGCGCGGAGGGGCTACGGACGTGGGAAGGGAACGGCGGGCGCCGGAGACGCGCTCGAGGCGCGCCCGTCAACGGCGCCAGGACTCATGAGGTGCTACTTCTTGCGCGCGTCGAACTTCCGCTCCACCGAGGCATTGGGGGTGATGACGACGTTGGAGGTCGAAGTGGCGCCCGAGGGGTGCTGGAAGGTGACCTTGTAGCTGCCCGGCGGAAGCGAGTAGCGCGCGATGCCCTGCACCTCGCGGGGCTTCTGTCCCGAGACGAGCACGGTCGCGAACGGAATGGCACGCACGACGAGGGTCCCCCGGGCCTCGGCCTTGGCGGCGGGCTCGGGCCGCGGAGCGGCTGGTGGGGGCTCGGACCCGGTGGTCGGCGGCGTCACGGCGGCCATGGCGCCGGCGTCCGGTACGTCGGCACCGGCATCGGGTGAGTCCGAGGCGGCAGGCTCGGGGATGAGCCGCGCCTCGGCGCTCTCGGGCTTCGCCTCGGCGGCCGTGGGCTGCGCGTCGGGCACGACAGCGGCCGTCGTGGGCGGAGCGTCGGGAGCCGGCTCCTTCGTTGGCAGCACCAGGGCCGCGGCTCCTCCGATGAGGACCAACCCGGCCACGCCCGCGCCCACCCAGAGACCCTTGCCCCCACGCTTCGCCCCGGCGGGTGCCGGGTCGACGGCGGCGGAGGGCATCACCGGAGCCACCTGCTCGGGAACGGGCATGGGCGCCGACGAGGAGCCGACAGCAGGCATGGGACGGGAGTCCCTCGAGACCGGAGTCACGAGCGCGGGGCGCGAGTCCCTGCCTCCCGGCGTCGAGGGCAGCGGCAGGGTGGAGCGCGGGGGAAGCGGCTCGGACGGAGTCACCTTCTTCTCCTCGTCCCCTTCCCTGTCGCGAGACAGCACCAGGGTGGACGCCGAGACCAGGGAGTCCTCGGTCGCGTCGGTGCGCACCGGCTCATTCCGCCCGGAGGACGGGCCGGACCCGGGCAGGACCGCGGTGGACTGGCGGGCGGGCGCGGGGGGCTCCGCCACCAGCACCGGGGAAGGTGCCTCTCCCGTCCGGGTGCGCGCGCGCGTCCCCGAGCTCGTCCCCGCCACCAGCGTGCTGCCAGAGCGGCTGCGAGAGCGATCCTGCAGCGCGGCCGGAGCCGGGATGAACTGGGTGAGGGGCACGTCGAGGAGCCGCCGCACGAAGGTGCCCACGTCCGTGTCGTCCACGCTGGTCGCACGGTGCAGCACACACTGGGCGAGCGCGCGCTCCAGCTCGCCGGCCGACTGGTAGCGGGCGTCCGGATCTCGCTCGAGCGCGATGGACACCACCTCGTCCAGGTCCTCCGGCACGTCCGGGTTGAGGCGGGCCGGAGACGCGATGACGCTCTCCTGCACCGCCCGGAGGATGGCGACCTCCGAGTCCCCGTCGAAAAGCCGGCCTCCGGTGAGCATCTCCCAGAGCACCACGCCGAGCGCGAAGACGTCCGTGCGCGCGTCCACCGCCTCGCCCCGCGCCTGCTCCGGGGACATGTACGCGAACTTGCCCTTGAGCACGCCCGGCTGCGTCAGCTTGTTGCCCGCCTTGGCGATGCCGAAGTCTGTGAGCTTCACCGCTCCGTCGAAGGACAGCAGCACGTTGTGCGGGGTGACGTCGCGGTGCACCAGGTGCAGCGACTCCCCGTCCGGGGATTTGGCCCGGTGCGCGTAATGCAATCCGGCCGCGACCTGCGCGCCGATGTGCGCCACCAGCACCGGCGGCATGCCGATGCCCTTCTCGCGGCAGCGCTTGCGCAGATCCCACAGCGAGCAGCCGCGCACGTACTCCATGGCCAGGTAGTACGAGTCCTCGTGCTTGTCGAAGTCGAAGATCTGCACCACGTTGGCGTGGTTGAGCCGCGAGGCCAGCCGCGCCTCCGCGATGAACATCTGCACGAAGCCCTCGTCGTCCGACAGGAACGAGCGCACGCGCTTGATGACGACTTCCTTCTCGAAACCCTCGGGGCCCATGGCGGTGGCCAGATAGATTTCGGCCATGCCTCCCTCGGCGAGCTTGCGCTTGACGACGTACTTGCCGATGGGGGTGCCTGCTTCGAGTGTCACGGCGGAGATCCTGGCGAACGGGCTAGAACTTCACGACCACGCGGGTGTGACTGTTGGGCTTCACCTCGACCCGCTGGGTGCGTGTCCCCAACTCCGGGTTCGAGAACCTGCATTCATACACCCCGGCGACGAGCTGGACGTCCTGCAGCGGAGTACTCCCCAGGTCGCGCCCACCGCAGGATACATTCGCCCAAGGGGTGACCGCGAAGCGCACCGTGCCCCGGCGCGTCTCCGGCGGGGCCGGGCGCTCCACCGTGGCCGTGGCGGGCCTCGCGGGCTCCGGCCTGGGCTCTTCCCTGCGAGGCTCGGGCAGCGGCTCGAGCACCAGGGACTCCTCCTGCGCCGGCCCCTGCCCCACCGTCACCTTCCGGGTGAGCGGCTGGTGGCGCGGGGCCTCCGCCCGCACGTTCAGCTCCTGCCCGGGAGTCGCCGACACCACCACCGGCGCCTTGTCGTACGGCCTGCCATCCACCGTGAGGGTGGCCTGCGCGGGCTTCGCCGTCAGGGTGACCTGGACCTGGAGGGGCTCCGGTCGCGCGGGCGCTGGCGGGGCGGGCTCGGGCGCGGTCGGCTCTGTCGCGGTCGCGCGCCTCGGGGCCGGCTCGGAGCGCAGGGCCAACCACCCGCCGAACATCAGACCCACCAGGATGCCCGCACCGATTCCCAGCAGGGCACGCCGGTTCAACCGCCGCGTGGGGGGCACCGCGGGAGAGGGCACAGAGGGCGGAGGCACCGCGGGCGGAGGCACCACCACCGTCGGCTGCCGCTCCCGGCTCGGCCTCGCCACGAGCTTCTCCGTGGACTGCGCGGGCGGCTCCTCCCGCGGCTCGGCGGCGGGGGCCCGGCGGATGTCCACGGTGAGCCTCGGCTCCGGCTCCTGGCGCTCGGTGGAGACAATGCGCGGCTCGCTCCGGGAGGGCCGGCCTGGCGTGCGCGGCGACGTGCGCGGCCCCGAGGCGCCCGTGTCCACCTGGCGCGGGGAGGCCATCGTCTCGGCGGCGGACTTCTCGAACGCCGCCCTCACACCACCGGAGGGAGAGAGGACCTCGACCTCCTCCACGAGCACGTCACCCAGCCGGGCCTCCTCGGCCAGCCGCGCGGCGTAGAGGTCCTTCATGAAGGCCGCCACGTGCGCCGTGGACGCGGGCAGCTGGTGGGCCACCAACCAGTCCTCCAGCGCGAGTTGCAGCTGCAGCGCCTCCGCGTACCGATCATCCGGATCGCGCGCCAGCGCCTTCATGACGATGGCGTCCAGATCCTTCGGCACGCGCGGGTTGATCTGCGAGGGCGGCTGGATGCGGCACTCGGCCACCGCCTGCAGCGTGGCCATGTCGTTGAGACGCTTGAAGAGCCGCATCCCGGTGAGCAGCTCGTACAGCACCACGCCCAGGGCGAAGATGTCCGAGCGGCAGTCCAGCTTCTTCTGCCCGGACGCCTGCTCCGGCGACATGTACGAGTACTTGCCCTTGAGCACCCCCGAGCGCGTCTCGCTGGCCTGGTCCGCCGCCTTGGCGATACCGAAGTCCACCACCTTCACCCGCCCCTCGAACGTCAGGAGGATGTTCTGCGGGGAGATGTCCCGGTGGACGATGTTCAGCGGCTTGCCGTTGGAATCCACCTTCTTGTGCGCATGGTCCAGGCCCGCACAGGCCTCGATCAGGATGCGGCACACCAGCGGGACCGGAATGAGCTGACCGCTGCGCTCCGCGCGCTTCCACACGCGCCGCAGGTCCTCGCCGTGGATGTACTCCATGGCGATGAAGTAGCTGTCGTCCTGCGCCCCCAGATCGTAGATGTCGACGATGTTGGGGTGATCCAACCGGGCGGCGATGCGCGCCTCGGCCAGGAACATCCGGACGAACTCCGCGTTCTCCGCCAGGTGCGGAAGGATGCGCTTGATGACCACCAGCTTCTCGAAGCCCTCGGGGCCCCGCTGGCGCGCGAGGTAGATCTGCGCCATGCCGCCCATCGCGAGCCGCTTGAGGAGCTGGTATTTGCCGTAGTTCTCGATCGACACGGTGCGACATGCCCCCAGCTCCACGGCAGGGAGGCCGTGGATGGAGACACCCGGGCGCGGAAGGCCCCGAGCGTAAGCGCCCCAGCCGGGAGGGTCAAACCTCCCGTCGCACTCTTCCACTCCTACCCCCCACGACGGGCCGGTGCCCGGACCTGCCGGGTCTCCCGCATGAGGGCCTCCAGTTCGTCCAGGTGCCGCTGCAACACCGGCATCAGCAGGGGCGCGGCATCCACCCGGTCGAACAGATCCAACACCCGGTCCACCTTGCGCTCGATCTCCTCGGCCCGGGCCGGGGTGATGCGGCGCAGGAGCAGATCCACCCCCGCCTCCATGAGCACGCGGGCCACCGCGTCGCGGGAGACCAACGGCTCGTCCTGCCGACGCTGCCCGCCCCCCTTGATGACCCTCAGGCCGCCAGGCGAGCGGGCGGGCGAGGACGCGCGACCGGTGAGTGGACGCTCGGAGATGGAGTTGTCGTCGTGCTGTTGAGAGCTCACCGTCGCCTCCTGCTGCGGGGACGACCCCAGGGTACTCAGCATGGGGTGCCCTCCAATTTTCCGGTCAACCGCACAGGCCGGAGCAGAGCTGTAGCACCCGGGGCCGACATGTCGCGCCGGAGGCCGGATTACCGGCTCCGGCGCGATTCCCCCCTCCGCGCGCCACTAGCGGCAGGCGCGGCGGTAGTAGATCTCCACCTTCGCGCCCGGCGCGGGAGCGGAGGAGAAGACAACGCTGTTCGTAACGGCGTCATAGGTCCAGCCGCTCGTCGTCGGAGCGCCATTCACGGTCACGGTGATGCTGCCCGCGTCTGGCTGCTCGCTGAGCGGGAAGCGGTCCTGGGCGGAGAAGGCCTTGTTGGCCACGGCACGCAGCAGGGGCGCGTAGTCGGCCGAGCACACGGAGAGCACTTCTCCACCCGTGCGGGTCGCGGCCTCGGCGTAGCGCGTGCCGGCACCACCCGAGGTGGGGCAGCCCGCGGCCGTGGGCGCGATGGCGTAGATGGTCATGCGCTGCGGCTGGTACTCGCCCTTGCGCGTCTGGAGGAAGCGCACGTAGGTGTCCACGCTGTCGGGCGAGTGATCGTCCTCGTCGCCCATGAAGACGACCACCAGTGCCGCCTCGTCGCGCAGGAAGCCCATGTTGCCGTCGTTCCGCTCGGGCGTGCGCGGATCGTCCGCGCCGTTGACGAGCGGAGGCGACAGGGCCCGCCGCACGGCCTCGAAGCCCTGCTCCACCGCGGCGCACTGGCCCACGTTCACGTTCTGCTGGAGCACCGACGCCAGCCCCGGCGTGTTCTGGGTGAGGATGCGCGGCCGGCTGCCGTCCACCGGGAAGAAGCGGCCCGCTTCACCGCCCTTCGCCCCGCCCGGACAGGCGTCGGTGGCGGCGTCGATGCCGGTGGTGGTGACGGCCACGTGCAGGTCCACGCCCTTGGCCAACGCCGCGTCCGCGAAGGCGGGCATGGCCGACACGATGCGCGGCTGCTCCTCCACCATGGACGCGGTGTTGTCCACCACGAAGAGGACGTCCACCTTGGAGCCGTCCTGCTGGATGAACGTGTCCGTCTTGTCCGCGCGCTTGGAGGACTCGCCAATGAGCGGGACGAGCACCGGCGCGGGCAGATCCGACGTGTCCACGTAGAGCGGCGACAGGTTCAACCCGAACACCTGGGCCTCGTAGCCCACCTCCACGGTGAAGGCATCGCCCGGAGCCAGCGTGAAGGACGTGCCCGGCGCGTCCATCAATGAGAACTCCCCATCCGTCGTGCCCGCGCCGATCCGCACGCCGGACACCAACACCGGCTCCCGGCAGGCGTTGATGTAGTTCACCTCGCGAGGAGCCGGCGGGCAGTCCGGACGCGCCAGGCCGTAGTCCACGAAGCGGGGCGAGGCCACCAGGCACGTGGCCTGCGAGTGGGCCGCCAACGGCACCAGCATCAGCGGGTTGGAGGGATCCGCCTGCTCGAACTGCAACGCGCCCGTGAAGTCACCTCCCCCCGCGGGCGAGAGGAAGGCCACCATGAGGCTGAAGTAGTCCCCCGGCCAGATGACGAGGCCATCCAGCTCACCACCGGGCAGGCTGAACACCCCGCCCCCATCGTCGCGCAGGCGGATGTTCTTCACCGCGCACAGGTCCGAGCCGGTGTTCGCCACCTTCACGCCCAGCACCGCGCCATACCCGGGCGCCACCGTCCCGAAGTCCACCGCCGCCGGCGTGATGGCCACCTGACAGGGAGCGTGCCTCTCCGCGGTGCCCGTGAAGTCCAGCTCCGTGGTTCCTCCCGAGTACACGTCCGTGTTCATCAACAGCCGGCCCGCCGCGGCGCCCTCGCGCGAGGGCTCGTAGAAGACCTTGAAGCTCACCTCCTCGCCGGGCAGCAGCCGGTGCGGCAGCGTCATCGGCGACACGTTGAACTGGACATCCGAGTCCGGGTGCCCGTCCAGCGAGTGGAACTCGAGCGCGTAGAGGGTGAGCGGGCCACCGTTGGAGGCGCCGCAGTTCTTCACGTTGACGACCACCGCCGTCTTCGAGCCGATCGGCTGGCGCCCGAAGTCATGGGTGAGCGGCGACACGCACAGCTCCGCCGCGCCGCCGAACCCTTGCAGTTTCACGTCCGTCGTGGGGTGGCGCTTGCTCTCCACGCGGAAGGAGGCCTGGTCCTCGGCCGGCCCCATGTGGCCCGGGCTGTAGCGCATCTCCCAGGAGCGCTTCTCTCCGGGCGCCAGCACCAGCGGGAGCCCCGAGGGCCCATGGCTGAAGGACGCGTCCTTGCCCGCCAGGTTGAGCTCCGTCACCGTCATGGGCTCCGTGCTGATGTTGTGCAGGCGCGCCAGCAGGACGCGGTCCTTGTCCACGGGAATGGAGCCGAAGTCGAGCAGCGGCGGCTCGGCCACCACGGCCTGCTCCAGCGCCTCGGCGGCCACCTGCACCGCCACGTCCGAGCAGCCCCGGCACGGCGACACCGCCAGCGCCACCTGCTTGCCACCCACCCGCCCCGGCGAGAAGGTGATGGGCAACTCGCGCTGCTCCCCCGGCCCCAGCGACAGCGGCTCCGCGGAGAACTCGTCCTTGTCCGCGCCCACCAGCTTCGGCGTCACCTCCACCCGCATGTCCGTGGGGTTGGTGACGGTGACGGTGAGCGTCTTGGCGGAGTCGGCCTCGATGCGCCCGAAGTCCAGCTTCCGCGGCGTCACGCGCGCCCACGCGTCCACGCCCATTCCCTGCAGCGGGACCCGGATCAACGGCTCCTTCTTCGAGTCCGAGCGCACCACCAGCGTGGCCGGCAGCGACCCTTCTCCCCGCGGGGTGAAGCGCACACGCAACGCGCAATCACCGCCCGGCACGAGCGAGTGCGGACCCTCGTGGGTGAAGTCCACCTGCCAGGCCCCCGCGGGACCCTCCACCCAGGCCTCGTCCACGATGATGCGGGAGCGGCCCACGTTGCGCAGCACGACCTCTGCCTCGCGCCCGTCGAAGACCGCCACCCGCTGAAAATCCACCCCTCCCGGCGTCGCCGTCAACCTTCCATCGGCGATAGCGGGGCGGTCGCGATCGGCACACCCCGTCAACACTCCCAGCACCGCGAGGACCCACAGCCCCCAGCGACTGCTCATGGCTCCCATTCCCCTTCCCCAACACCCCTGCGCCCACCCATCCCGGAACCCACACGAGGAGCCCCGTGGGATCAGGATGCGAAGCTAGGCACCCACCGTGGGGGGGGCAACGTCCACCCCTGGTCCTTTTTCCGGCATTCGAACACACCTCCGCCTTCCATACGTGGCGCTGTCCGTTTCCAGTCGGAACACGGACGCTCGCCTCCCGTGGCACGGCACGTCACTTGCGTTTCCCTCGAGAGAGGAAACGCAACGGAAGGAGAGCGTCATGAACGAGCGACAGATGCGCGACTGGATGAAGGAGAACCTTGGCCGGCTGAAGACACTGCGGGATGAGATCCGCGTGGACATCCACCTGGCCGGCATGGACGCCAAGGACAAGTGGAAGGAGTTGGAGCCCGTGGTGCGCGACGCGGAGAAGCTCGCCGACGAGGTGTCGGACGTCTCGCGCCGGGCCATGGAGGAGCTGGTGGAGAAGTTCCGCGGCTTCCGCGAGTCGGTCCGCCAGCATCGGCCGGGCGGGCAGGCCTGAGTCCCACGCAATCCCCGCGGGAAGTCGCCCGGCCCCCGCAGGCCCTGCACCATGAAGGAGTGGCCCGCGGTGCTGCAATCCCTGGAGGGACGAGCCGGACGCCGGCTCGCCTCCAGGCTCCTGGCCGACCCCTTGGAGCGCATACGCTCCATCCCCTTCCGAGACGCGGGCCACGGCCATGACGTCTTCGGGTACCCACCACCCGGTGGACTGGGACGCCGGACGCTGAACGGCGGACGGTCCGGACGACATCCCCGCAAAGAAAGCGGCGAAGTCCGCCAGATGCGGTAAGCCATGGGCTCCACGCCCCCCGGGGCCGCGGAGGGACTGCATGACGCCGGAGTCGCAGCAGAAACGTGAGCCGCGCCACTTCTCGATGATTCGCACCTTCACGCCCGCGGACTTCGTCACGTTGGGCAATGCCTTCTCGGGCGCGGGCGCCATCCTGTCGCAGATGCAGTACCTGGCCACCGGGATGCCCCACTGGCTGTGGCTCGCCTTCGGGTTGATGCCGCTGGCCTTCATCCTCGACGCCCTGGACGGACGCATCGCGCGCTGGCGCTTCCAGTCCTCGCCGCTCGGGGCGGACCTGGACTCCCTGTCGGATGTCATCTCCTTCGGCATGGCCCCCGCGGCGCTCGCCTTCGCCATGGGCATGCGCGGCGGGCTGGACGTGGCGGTGCTGCTCTACTTCGTGGGCTGCGGCATCAGCCGTCTGGCGCGCTTCAACGTCACCGCGGCCAGCCTCTCGGACGGGACGGGCAAGGTGAAGTACTTCGAGGGCACCCCCATCCCCACCAGCCTGGCCCTGGTGATGGTGCTCGCCTTCTTCTTCTGGAAGGGCCGCACCGGGGATGAGCTCCCCTTCGGCGTGTGGCACCTGGGCGCCTTCGACATGCACCCGCTGGTGCTCATCTACTTCGCCAGCGGCAGCGCGATGATCAGCAAGACGCTGCGCATCCCCAAGTTCTGAGCGACTTCGAGTTCCGAGCTACCGGATGGTGGGCCACCACTTGCGCCGGGTGAGCGCCTGGGAGGTACCGATCCCCGCCGCGAGCGCTCCCACGCGCAGCGCCGTCTGCACCAGGGTGGCCGTACCGGAGGTGTAGTCCTGCGCGGCCAGCGCCAGCACGGTGCGGAAGGCCAGCACTCCCGGCACGAGCGGGATGAAGCCGGGGATGACGAAGATGCTGGTGGGCATGCGCAGCACGTACGAGATGGGCTCGGACAGGAGCACGATGGCGAACCCCGCGAGGAACATGGCGCCCTCGGGAGGCATGGCCGGTGCGAGCAGCGCGGAGCCACCGCGCACGGCGTAGCCCACCGCCCCCACGAGGGCACACGGCAGCAGCGCCCGGCGGGGCACGTCGAAGAGCACCGCGAAGCCGACGGTGGCGGCGAGCGCGAAGAGGATGGCGAGCACGAGCGGCGGCGGCGCGTTGGTGGAGAGCGCCAGATCGAGGCCGGAGACGAGCAGCACCACGTACAGTCCCGCTCCGACGACCGCGACGACGAGCGCGGCGGAGGTCGCCCGCGACAGGCCGGAGAGGGTGTCCCCGCGGAACAGGTCGGCCACGGAGCTGACCATGAGGACCCCCGGCACCAGGAGGAGCACCGAGGCGGCCAGGGCGAGCCCTGGCTCGGGCGTTCCCAGCACGCGCGCCCCCATCAGCCCGAGGCCCGCGGCCAACAACGTCACCAGGAACGTCATCGCCAGCCGGCCCATCTGCAGGCAGCCCAGCCACTCACGCAACGCCTGCCCCGCGCCGGACGCCACGCCCGCCACCCCGGCGTCGATGGCATTACCGCCAAAGAGGAGCGCGAAGCAGGCGCAGGCCATGCCCACGGCCAGGACCGTGAGGACATCTCCGAAGCGCCTGGGCGCGCGGGCGATCCGCTCCAGCTCTTCACGCAGCTGCGCCCGGCTCAGCTCACCCGAGCCCGCGCGCTCGGCGAGCGCGTTGACGGCGGCGACGCGGTTCAGGTCGATGCCCGTCTTCAACACGCGCACGATGCGGGTGCGGTGCAGCTCGCGGGCAAGGGCCGTGGTCACGATGCCGGTGGGCGTGGCGAACACGTCCAGCCGCTCGGCGCCCAGGGCGGTGCCGAAGCGGATGACGGTCTCCTCCACCCGGGCCATGTTGGCGCCGTTCTCCAGCATGATCTGCCCGGCGCGAAGCGCCACGGCGAGCACTTCTCCGAGCTCCTGGTTTCCGAGGGGATGCGCGTCCATACCGGGGGGTTACTTGCCGAGCGGCCGGGTGTTGGTGACGTGGAGCCCCGCGTCCGTGGCGTAGACGAACACCTCGCTGGCGGGAGGGATGTCGATGGCGCCGCGCCGGTCTCCACCGCCGAGCGCGAAGTCCACCTCGACGCATGGTGGACCCGGGACCTCTACCACTTCATCCCGGTTCCGTGTGGAAGCGCCTACCCCACTCTTCCCCCATTGTCGCCGAGAAGCCGCTCCGGAAGTTGCTCGGGCGCCTCAATCATCGCGCTGGACGTCCACGTACAGCGGCCCGCCTTCCGGGTGGAAGGCCACCTCCAGGATCCACCCGTCGCGCTCCCAGGTGAGGACGGTGTCTCCCATCACCTCCTCGACCTCGCTCGGACCCTGGAACGCGGCCTCGAAGACCTGGCGCGTCGTCAGCCGCGAGGCCGGCACGGTCTGCTGAGGCAGGACGATCTGCCCCGAAAAGGACTGCCAGGGCAGACGCGTGGACGTGAGCCCCTCCTCGGGCCGTTGCAACGCGATGCGGAAGGACTCCACCTCCCGCTCCGCCGGAACATCGACGCGCAGGCCCCACGCGGGATAGGCCCAACACCCCCGCTTGAGCTTCTCGCGCCACGAGGCCGGTGCACCCAGTACCTCCCGAACACGGCTCCCAGGCTCTCCCAACCGGATGCCGCACAGGCTCGGGCGCGTCAGATCCAACACCAGCTTCTCGGGTCGCTCGGGCCTCGGCCAACCCCGGAAGACGATCGCTTCCACCAGGCCCATCACTGCTCGCCGAGCTGAGCCCGGCCCTCCTCGGCGCCCTCGAAGTGGATGCGCGCGCGATCCATCACGTACTCCACCGCGCGCACGTGCAGCGCCGTCTCCGCCACCGACCGGGCCGCCGCGCGCTCCTCCTTCAGCGACCGCTCCACCTCGTCCCGCGTCATCCCCAGTTCCGCCGCCACCCGGTCGAGCAGCCCGTGGATGTCCGCCTCCTCCAGCTTCAGCCCCTCCTGCTCGATGAGCGCCTTGAGCCCCAGCGAGACGCGCAACCGCCGCTCGGCCTCCATACGCTGGGCGCCATCGGCCAGCCAGGCCTGGAGATCGGCCTCCTGGTCCTCGGCGGGCACTCCCTTGAGGGAGAGGATGCGGCCCTCGGTCCGGCCCCACAGCCGGCGGATCTCCTCGTCGATGAGCGAGGCGGGCAGTTGCACCTGGGTGCGCTCGGCCACCTCGTCCAACACCCGCTGCTCGGCTTCGAGCCACAGGTCGTTGGTGAGCTGCTCCTCGAGCTCTCCGGCGATGGAGGTCATCACCTCATCCAACGTCTTCCCCCGCCCCAGGCGCGCGAGGAACTCCGGGCTCTCCTCTTCCGGCAACGTCAGCTCCCAGGCCGCCTTGATTCCCACCAGGAACTGCCCCTCCACGCCCCGGAGCCCCTCGGCCGGGTAGTCCGCGGGGAACGTCACCGGCAGCCGCACGAACTCCCCCACCTTCTGCCCCACCAACCCCTCGAAGAGGCCGGGCAGCGCCGGGCGCGGAGCCACCTCGGTCCGCAGGTCGCTCCGCACGCTGAAGGGGATGAGCTTCCCGTGGGCGAAGCCGAGGATGTCCAGCACCACCTCGTCCCCCATGGCCACCGCCTCGCCCGCCTGCCGCTCCCGGTGCTCGGCCAGCTCCCGGCGCAGCTCATGGAAACGCTCCAGCAGCGCGTCCTGGGTGATGTCCGGAGCGCGAGGCACCGTCACCTCGAGGCCCTCCAGCGAGGGGGCCTTCACCGGGGGCAGCGCCACCTCCTCGGAAGAGAGCGCTCGCACCAGCGCGCTCTGCTCCACCATCCTCCGCAGGTTGGCCTCTTCCATCGAGACGGCGGGGCGCGACTCGGGCTTCTTCTCCATGAACGTAGGATCTCCGATGCGATTCCGGGCCCAGCAAAGCAAAAGGCCCGTGGCAGTGCCACGGGCCTTCGCGAGAGCCAGAGAGAGGGAAGGCTCAGCCGAACAGGCCACCCACGAAGCTGGACACCACCGAGACCGCCGCGCCCACCTGACTGACAACGGGGATGTTGGTGGCCGCCGCGACGGAGCCGACCGCGGTGATGACGCTCGTCACCTTGGCGGTGGTGCTCGCATCCGGGTTGGCCAGGGTGGTCGCCGCCATGGTGACGTCCATCGCCGCGACGGCGACGTTCACACCCGGGGCGAAGCGGGCCGCCGCACGGCCCAGCGTACTGGCACCGGAGTGGAGGGCGGCGTTGGTGGCCGCACGCGCCGCACCGCTGGCGGCGGCGCGGAGCTCGGCCCGGGCGGCGGCGCGGGTGCCCGTGCCCATGAGGGTCCGGATCGCGCCCTCTCCACCCTTCACCGCGGTGGAGATGGCGCTCTCGGCGGCGCGAACCCCGCCGCTGTTGATGAGCCGGGAGGCCCCCGAGCGGATGCCATTCTGGAGCGCGTCCACCGAGGAGGACGCGGCGGCGTGGGCGGCCGAGCGCAGCGCACTCGACGACACGTTCGGAGCCGCGGCCCGGAAGGCGGTCTCGGCGGCGCGGAAGGCCCCGCGGTAGGTGTGCGCCGTCTTGGCGCTGAACACCGCGCCCGCGGCGGCGGCGATGTTGCGCGGCACGCCAATGCCCGACGTCACGGCCTGCAGGACGTTGCCCGTGGTGGGGTTCTCCCGCGCCTTACCGAAATCACGGGCCGCCTGGTACATGGCGAACGGGACGGCCGCGACCGAGCCGAAGGCGTTGAGCCGGTTGAGCCCGAGCGACAGGTTCGGCGGGGTCTTCTGGAACATGCCCGAGATGCCCGACGGCACCTGGATGGCGCTGGCGACGTTGTTGGAGTCCTTGACCTTCTTGTCGACGAACTCGGACGACAGGCCATGCCCGCTCCGCTGCGTACGGGCCGTGGTCCCCGACGTCGGCGTGGGCGTGGGGCGGGCCGTCTGCGTCGGACGGGCCGTCGGCGTGGCCTGGGGCCTGCGCTCCGGCGTGGGCCTGGGGCGAGGACGAGGCGGGGTGTCTCCGACGCGAGGAGCCATCGAATTCTCCAGAAATGAAGCGTTCGCCCCATTATCGAGCCAGTCCGGCCCGAGTTGCTCGCGGACCCGCGTTTCTTCAGGCTTCACGAAGAGTCACGAGCCGTTCCTCCCGAGGTGAACCCCCGTTTTCACTTCGTAGAGAAGGCGTGGCTGCCGAAGGTGGGCGTATGTTGCGCCACCTCCAGGAGGGACAGGACGAAGATGGAGTACAGGAAGGTAGCGACCGCGCTCACGATCGCGGGCTCGGACAGTGGTGGTGGAGCGGGAATCCAGGCGGATCTGCGGACCTTCGCCTTCCATCGGGTCCACGGGACCAGCGCCCTGACGGCGCTCACGGCCCAGAACACGCAGGGCGTCACCCGGGTGGACGTCATGCCCCCGGACTCGGTGGCGGCGCAGATCGACGCGGTGGCCTCGGACATCGGCATGGGCGCCGCGAAGACCGGCATGCTCGTCAACCGGGAGATCATCGCCCGGGTGGCGGAGCGGGTGAGGGCGCTCGGAATCACCCCGCTCGTCGTGGATCCGGTCATGGTGTCGCGGGCGGGCTCGCGGCTCATCGATGACGAGGCGGTGGCGGCCCTGAGGGAGCAGCTCCTCCCCCTGGCGACCCTCGTCACCCCCAACCGGCACGAGGCGCAGCTCCTCGCGGGGCTGGAGATCCAGACGCTGGAGGACATGCGGGAGGCCGCGCGCCGCGTCCACCGGTTGGGACCGAAGGCGGTGCTCGTCAAGGGAGGCGCCATGCCGGGGGCCCTGCGAGGCACCGACGTCTGGTTCGACGGCGAGCGACTGGAGACACTGCACCTGGCCTCGGTGGAGACGCGCAATACACACGGCACCGGGTGCACGCTGTCCGCGGCCATCGCCGCCAACCTGGCCCTGGGGCATGGGCTGCTCGAGGCCACCCGGCTTGGCAAGGAATACGTCACCCGGGCGCTCCAACACCCGCTCGCCGTGGGCCGGGGCAATGGGCCCATCGGGCACTTCTTTCCACTGCTCGGCGCATGAATCACGCCCGAGGTGTAGGCGCGGCTACCCGGACTCCGAGCGTACAGACTTGGATATCCGCCGGGGTGGGCCGATGATGCACCAGGGATTCCCCCCGGGACGGGTTAGCATGAGAACACGATGAGCAAAGCCGCCTCGGGTCGACGACCGGACACCACACAGGGTCGAACCCGCTCACGTGCGCTCGTGGCGGAACGAGCGCTCGAAGCCAGCAACCGTCTGCTCCGGGCGCTCGCCGAGTCTCAATCGGAGTTCATCCAGGGCAGCGGCGACGCGCACCACCTGTTCGACAAGCTGCTCACCGTACTGCTCGAGCTGACGGAGAGCGAGTACGGCTTCATCGGCGAAGTCCTCCACGACCCGGAGGGCAGGCCCTACCTGCGCAACCACTCCATCAGCAACGTCGAGTGGACGGACGAGCTGCGGGAGCTGCGCGACCTGGACACGATCTTCGGCAGCGTGCTCACCACCGGGGAGCCCGTCATCGCCAACGAGCCCGCGGAGGGCCCGCGCCGGGGAGGCTTCCCCAACGGCCACCCGCCCCTGAGGACCTTCCTCGGCCTGCCCTTCAAATCCGGGGGCGAGCTGGTGGGCATGGTGGGCATCGCCAACCGCCCTGATGGCTACGGCCCCGAGCTCGTCGAGTTCCTCCGGCCCTTCCTCACCACCTGCTGCAGCATCATCATGGGGTGGCGCAGCGAGCAGCAGCGGCGTCGCACCGAGGTGTTGCTGCGCCAGCGGGAGGAGGAGCTCCAGCGCCACCGCGACCAGCTGGAGAAGATCCTCCACAACGGCACCGCGGAGCTGCTCCAGACGACCGTGGCGCTGGAGGAGCGACAGGCGCAGCTGCTCCACTCCGAGCGGATGGCCTCCCTGGGGCAGCTCGTGGCCGGCATCGCCCATGAGATCAACAACCCCCTGGGCTACATCACCAGCAACCTGAGCACGCTCACCCAGTACCTCTCCGTCTTCATGGAGCTGCTCGAGCTCTACCGCGAGCTCGCGGCGACCCTGGGGCCGGAACAGCAGCAGGGGCCCGTCCCCGAGCTGCTCGCCCGCATCCAGTCCATCCAGCAGAAGGAGGACCTCGACTACCTCCTGGGTGACGTGAACGATCTGCTCCGCGACTCGCGCGAGGGCGCCCACCGCGTGGCGGACATCGTTCAGAGCCTGAAGGCCTTCGTGCGCGAGGACTCCGGACAGCCGGAGCTGGTCGACGTGAACAAGGAGCTGGCGACCACGCTCAAGGTGGTGTGGAACCAGCTCAAGTACCGGACCGAGGTGCGGTGCGACTACGGGCCGGTGCCACCCATCCTCGGCCGCCCCGCCCAGCTCAACCAGGTCTTCACCCACCTGCTGCTCAACGCCGTGCAGGCCATCCCGGAGCGCGGGGTCATCCAGATCTCCACCCTGCGCGAGGGCAACGAGGTCCTGGTGCGCATCTCCGACACGGGACAGGGCATGACGAGAGAGGTCCTCGCCAGGCTCTTCACCCCGTTCTTCACCACCAAGCCTCCAGGCAAGGGCACCGGGCTGGGCCTGTCCATCAGCTACGGCATCATGTCGCGCCACAACGGCCGCATCGAGGTGAGGAGCCAGTACGGACAGGGAAGCACCTTCACGCTCCGCTTCCCCATCGCCCAGGATCTCTGACGGGCAGCGGGCCCTCCCGGCGTCACATTCGGGACGAGCGGCCTCTCTCTACATGCTCGCAGCGTGACCCACACGCCCCGTGAAGAATGAAAAAAAGAAGCAACACGAAACGTGTCACTTGCGATATTCTAATGGCCGCTTTTCTCGGCCCGTGAGACCGGAGGCTCTCGCATGTGGATTGAGACCATCGTCATGCCCCGCGAAGAGCCCGCCGAGTATCGCCCCGCCCCGCGGCGAGACCGATCGGCCGTCTATTCGGCGGCGTGCGCCGAGGGAGAACAGTTCCGGGACTCCGTCCTGAGCTACCTCCAATCCCATCAGTTGATGGACGCGGTGAAATGGGTGAGCGATCCCGGCCTCATTCCCATGGTGACACTCCACTGCACCTCCAGTGTGCTGGAGCAGTTGCAGAAGGAGCCGCGCTTCGAGGCGGGCCGCTCCCTGATGGTCGCGGTCTACTGAAGGACTCGCCCTACCCGCCCCCACATCGATCGAGCGATGTGGTGTGAGCCAGGGCCAGGGCCCGCGGCCGCTCCCGGGGCAGGCCGCCGAGCGAGACGAGCGAGGTTCTGTTATTCAAAGAATCCATGACGGACACGCTCAGATACGTTCCGGACGCCAACCTGGATGCCACGCTGGTCTCGCCGGCCTCGCGGACCGGAGACGTCTCCGTACCGCGAAACGTCCCGGTGGCCGCCTCCGCCCGGCGCAGCACGGTGCTCCCCCGGATCGAGTGGAACGGGGATCGCCCCGACGTGGTGCCCTTCGAGCGTGAGCGCTTCGAGGAGGTCCGCCAGCTGGGACAGGGCGGCATGGGCGAGGTGGTGCTGCTCAAGGACAACGACATCGAGCGGATGGTGGCCCTCAAGCGCCTGCCCGAGGGGTCCGATCTGGATCGCGTGCTCCGGTTCGTGGAGGAGATCCGCACCGCCGGGCAGTTGGATCATCCGAACATCGTCCCGGTGCACGACGTCGGCATCGACCACCTCGGCCGGTACTACTTCGTGATGAAGCACCTCCAGGGCGACACGCTCGAGTCCATCATCGAGAAGCTCCGCCAGGGAGACGCCGCCACGCACGCGCGCTTCACCTTCCCCGTCCGGGTACAGGTCTTCATGGGGGTGCTCAACGCGCTGGCGTACGCGCACCGCAAGGGCTTCATCCACCGGGACATCAAGCCCGCCAACATCATGGTGGGGCCCTATGGCGAGGTCACCGTGATGGACTGGGGCCTGGCCCGGCGCCCCCACCAGCCGGATGCCGTGGCCCGCACCGCGACGTCGACGAACACCCCGAAGAGCCTGCGCGAGGCCGTGTCGCTGCAGACCCAGACGGGCGCCGTGGTGGGCACACCGCTCTACATGTCGCCCGAGCAGGCCCGCGGCCAGCACGACGCGGTGGACGTGCGCAGTGACACCTACAGCCTGAGCGTCGTGTTCCACGAGTTCCTCTTCCTGCGTCACTACCTGGAGGGACGTGAGTCGCTGGCCGAGGTGCTCGCGGGAGTGGAGAAGGAAGGGCCCAACGCCTTCACCCTCGGCGCGAACCCGCACCAGCCCCCCGTCCCCGCGGAGCTGCGGTGGTTCGTCCACAAGGGACTCGCGAAGGACCCGGCCCAGCGCCACCAGTCGGTCGACGAGATGATGCGGCAGCTCCAGGATGTCATGGAGGGGCGCATCGAGGTGCAGTGCCAGCGGACCCTCATCAAGCGCGGGTTCCACGAGGCCCTCCGCTCGGTGGACAAGCACCCGCTCGCCATCATGGCCGGGACCACGGCGGCCGTGGGGGTGGTACTCGCCTCGCTCGCCCACCTACTGATGGTCCTACTGGGCTGACACGGAGCGTTAAGGACCCGCGGGTGTAACGCCAGGGGATTTCGGGTAGATTTCCGCTCTCGGGCGCCGTTGCCGCACAACCCAGGGTCCAGCTCCATGTCTTCCCTCCCTCAAGGCTCAGCCCCGGTCTCCCGGGAGCGGGCCGGTGTGATCACCGGTGCCCAGGGTTCCGCCGAGGAGAGGCAACGGGCCAGCAACCAACTGCTGCGGACGCTCACGGAGGCCCAGGCGGATTTCATTCGCGGGGGCAATCCCCGGGAAGCCTTCGAGCGGATGCTCGCGGTGGTGCTGGAGCTGACGGGCAGTGAATCCGGCGTCATCGGTGAGGTGCATCAGGCACCCGGCTCCGCGCCCTCGTTCCGGGTCGTCGCCAGCCTCCCGTCGAACGAGACGAATGCCCCGTGGGAGCTCCCCGTGCGCTCGGAGACGCCAGGTCGGGAGCCGAGGGATCTCCGCACGCTCGTGGGGACCGTCTCCACCTCGGGGGAGGCCGTGCTGTGCGGAGGCCCCGGCGCGGAGCGCACCTTCCTCGGACTGCCCCTGGAGTCCGGAGGGGAGCGACTGGGAGTGGTGGGCCTCGCCAACCGTCCCGGCGGGTACGACGCCGAGCTCATCGACTTCCTCCAACCCTTCCTCCTCGTCTGCGGCAGCCTGTTGATCGGCTGTCGCCACGAGCAGCGGCACCAGCGGGACGAGCAGGAGCTGCGCCGCACCGAGGAGCGGAGCGCGGAGCGCCTGCGGCTGGTGATGGAGAGCCTGGTGGATGGTGTGTGGGACCTGGACCTGACCACCGGCCAGATGTTCACCAACCGCCGCTGGATGGGCATGCTGGGCTACGACGAGGGCGAGCTGGAGAGCAGCTTCGCCTCCTGGTCCATGTTGTGCCACCCCGAGGACCTGCCCGAGAGCATGCGGGTCTTCAATGAGTACATGGCCGACGCCCTCCCGATCATCGAGCGTGAGCACCGCTTCCGGTGCAAGGACGGCAGCTGGCGCTGGATACTCTCCCGGGCCCGGATCGTGGCGCGCGACGAGCAGGGCCGCCCGTTGCGCATGGTGGGCACCAACGTGGACATCACCGCGCGAAAGCTCGGAGAGGATCGCCTGCGGGCCCTGGTGAGCACCCTGCCGGACATGGTCTTCCGCATCGGCGCCGACGGCACCTACCGCGACTTCCACGCCAACAACAACAAGGAGCTGCTCCTCCCGCCCGAGAGAATCATCGGCACCAACATGCGGGATCTGCCGCTCTCCAAGCCCCTGCTCGACAAGGCGCTCATGCACCTGGCCCGCGCCATCCGCGAGGGCACCCTGGAGGTCTTCGAGTACGTGCTGGACATGCCCCAGTCGGGTCGCACGCACTACGAGGTGCGCCTGACGCGCAGCGCGCCGGACGAGGTCATCTCCATCATCCGCGACATCACCGAGCGCAAGCTGGCCGAGGAGCGGCTCCTCCAGCAGGAGGAGGAGCTGCGGCGCCACCGCGACAGCCTCGAGGAGCTGGTGCGCACCCGCAGCGAGAAGCTGCTGCAGGCCACCCTCGAGCTGGAGGAGCAGCAGTCCCAGCTCATCCAGACCGAGAAGATGGCCTCGCTGGGGCAGATGGCCGCTGGCGTCGCGCATGAGATCAACAACCCGGTCAGCTACGTGATGAGCAACCTGGGGTCGCTGGATCAGTACTTCTCCTCGCTCGCGCCGCTGATGCAGCTCCAGCGCGAGCTGCTGGCCCCCCAGCAAGAGGAGTCCAGCGGCGTGACCGCGGAGATTCTCGCGCGGATGCGCGAGCTGTGGCAGCGAGAGGACGTGGAGTACATCCTCGGGGATCTGCCGGAGCTCATCGAGGAGTCCCTGGCGGGAACCCGGCGCATCAAGGAGATCGCCCAGAGCCTGCGCTCGTTCGCGCGCGAGGACTCGGGAGAGCCGCAGCTCGTGGACGTGAACGCGGAGCTGGCCTCCACGCTGAAGATCGTCTGGAACGAGCTCAAGTACAAATGCGAGGTGAAGCGCGACTTCGGTCCGCTGCCGCCCGTGAGCTGCCACCCCACGCAGATCGCCCAGGTGTTCACCAACCTGCTCATCAACGCGGCGCAGGCCATCGAGACGCGGGGAGAGATCCGCATCCGCACGCGGCACGAGGGCAACGAGGTGGTGGTGGAGGTGGCCGACACGGGCAAGGGGATGACGCAGGAAACGATCTCCAAGCTCTTCACGCCCTTCTTCACCACCAAGCCAAGGGGCCAGGGCACGGGACTCGGGCTGTCCGTCAGCTACGGCATCATCACCCGGCACAAGGGCCGCATCGACGTGCAGAGCGAGCCCGGCAAGGGCAGCACCTTCATCGTCCGCCTGCCCGCCGCGCAACGCTGAGCCGCCACCCCACCCGGCAGGACGAGCGCGAAGGGCCCTGGCACCTCGGCGAACGTGCGCTCCGGCACGATGCGCATCCCGAGCTCGGTCGTGATGGGCTCCAGGCGCTCACCGACCGTGACGACCTCGAATCCTGGTTCGGGGCCCGCCTGGCGGCCGGGCCTCCGTGATGAAACCATGATGAAGAACGTAACCCGGCGTGAGGCACGCTGCAGGCCGCATCTGGATGATGGCTCGCATCCCGATGCCCGAGGTTGCCCGAAGATGAAGCACCTGCTGAGAAGTGCCCTCTGCTGTGTCCTCCTGCTGCTGTCCGCACCGGCCATGGCGGACAGTGTCATCGTCGGCAAGGTCACCAGCGCCGAGAACAAGAAGCCCCTCGCGGACGTGGTGATCACCGCGACCTCTCCCAACCTGCAGGGAGAGCAGGTCGTGGTGTCGGACGCACAGGGCAACTACCGCATCCCCCAACTGCCACCGGGCGTCTACACCCTGCGGTTCGAAAAGGAATCGTTCAAGCCGTTCGCGCGGACGGACATCCAGCTGCGCCTGGATCGCACCATCCGCGTGAACGTGGAGCTCCTGCCCGAAAGCTTCGCCGAGGTGATCGAGGTAACGGGCAGGGCCAGTCGCCCGCTCATCGACCTTGGAGCCATCGGCAAGGGCATCAGCAACTTCTTCGGGGGCCGAGGGCGCTCGGGCGCCCAGCGCAACGCCCCCCCCGCCCCGCCCGCCAGTGCGGGCCCTCCGGCCCCCCCGCCTCCCGAGCGCACCGCGCCGCTGCCCCAGCAGCCCTTCGCGGACATGTACTTCAAGAGCTATGGGGTGAACCCGACCATCGACACCGAGGAGGAGCGCTTCTCCACCTTCTCCGTGGACGTGGACACCGCGTCCTACTCGATGGCGCGCGCCTACCTGGAGCGGGGGGCACTGCCAGACGAGCAGTCGGTGCGCGTGGAGGAGTTCGTCAACAGCTTCGACTACGGCTACGCGAGCGACCCCGAGTCTCCCTTCAGCGTGCACGTGGAGGGATTCCCCTCTCCCAGCCGCAAGGGCTACCACGTGGTGCACATCGGGCTGAAGGCGCGCGAGGTGAGCCGTGCGGCGCGCAAGCCCGCCCACCTCGTCTTCGTCATCGACGTGTCCGGCTCCATGAACATCGAGAACCGGCTCGCGCTGGTGAAGCGGGCGCTGCGGCTGTTGGTGGACGAGCTCGACGAGCGCGATCGGATCTCCATCGCCGTCTACGGCTCGACCGCGCACCTGGTGCTCGGGCCCACGAGCGCCGCCGACAAACACAAGTTGATGAACGCCATCGACAGGCTCCAGTCCGAGGGCTCCACCAACGCCCAGGCGGGCCTCGAGCTGGGCTACGCGATGGCCTCGGAGAACCTGCTCGAGGGCGGCATCAACCGCGTCATCCTGTGCTCGGACGGGGTCGCCAACAACGGCATTACCGACGCGGACGGTATCTGGGAGCGGGTGCGCAAGCAGGCGGCGCGAGGCATCACCCTGACCACCGTCGGCTTCGGCATGGGCAATTACAACGATGTGCTGATGGAGCGGCTCGCCCAGGTGGGAGAGGGCAACTACGCATACGTGGACCAGCTGGAGGAGGCGCGCCGCATCTTCGTGCAGAACCTCACCGGCACGCTCCAGGTGGTGGCCAGGGACGTGAAGCTGCAGCTCGAGCTCGACCGCCAGGCCGTGATCCGCTACCGGCTGGTGGGCTATGAGAACCGGATGCTCGCCAAGGAGCAGTTCGCCGATGACCGGGTGGACGCGGGCGAGGTGGGCGCGGGCCACTCCGTCACCGCCATCTACGAGGTGAAGCTGCGTGAGCCCATCCCCTCCTTCGCCACCCTGCGCATCCGCTACAAGGCGCCGGAAGGGGGCGACTCGCGGCTGATGGAGAAGCAGCTGCCCTCCAGCATCCTGCGGACGGCCTACGGCAGCGCCGCGCCTCCCACACGCCTGTCCTACGTGGCGGCCGCCTTCGCCGAGAAGCTGCGCGGCTCCTACTGGGTCCGCACGCTCTCCTGGGCTCAGCTCGTCTCCCTGTGGGAGGAGGTCGGCGAGCCCCTGCGCGACCGGCCCGATGTGAGGGAGCTCGGCGCCCTGCTGCGGAAGGCCCAGGCGCTCGATCACCGCACGGATCGCTTCGAGCAGCTCGAGCCGGTCGTTACCATGGACTTCGACCGCGTCCCGGTCATCAAGTAGACCTCCCGCATGCTCCGCAGGCTGCTCCCCACCCTCTCCGCCCTCGTGCTCGGCCTCGCCGGGCTCGGGTGGGGCCTGTGGCAGTTACAGCGCATCTTCGCCACCGAGCGCGAGGATGCACGGGCCTCGCTCCGCTCCCGGCGCGAGGCCCTCGAGCAGTACGCCCTCGTCGCCCTGAGCCAGGAGCTGAGGGAGAAGCTGGAAGCGGCACGGCCCGCGCTGGAGCTCGCCGCGGCGGATCCGCTCGCCCCCGCCGCGGGCCTCTACCTGCGCGCGCGCGGGGAACAGCTCCTTCCACGGCTGGCCCTTCATGACACGGGAGAGGCAACCCCCGCCCGCGACCGGTACACGCGGCTTCGCTCCGGCAAGGAGGTCCCCGACGAGGAGGAGGGACCCTGGATGGAGCGGCTCGCCCTGATGCGTACCCTGGATCGCGCCCTCGAGCGCCGGGACGCGCGGGCCGCGACCCAGGGGCTCGTGGCCTTCCTCCAACACCGCGCGCGGTACGTGCTCGCCTCCACACGGGACGTGCCCGGCTTCCTGGTGGTGCTGGAGGCACTCGCGGAGCGGGCGACCCCGGAGCCGCCCCTCATGCAGGCACTGGTGCACGATGGGATGGAGGACGGACAGGGCCACCGGCTGGAGGGCCTGCAACGGCTGCTGCTCCTCAAGCGCTCGCGCTTCACCCGTGCCGACTTCGACTTCCTGCACGAGCGCGTGGTGGAGCTGTCCAGACGGACGGGGACGCCGGTCATCGACTTCGAGGCGCGTACCGCGGAGCTGGCCGCCGCTCCCCTGCCCCTGCCCGACTCCATCCCCGGCCCCGTGCTGGTGCGCTCCGGCTGGTACCTGGAGCCGAAGGACGAGGGCCATGTACGAGGCGTGGCGGTATCCCTCGATGCGCTGCTGGAGACACTGACCCGGGAGATGCGCGAGCGCGGGCTGCTCGGCCCCGAGGGGCACGTGCGCCTGCTCGGGACGGAGGAGGTGCTGCCGCTCGCGCGCCTCCCTCTGGGGGTGGAGACGCCGGAGTGGGGGAAGGAGGAAGAGGCCCTGGAGCGGCGCTACCGGTTGAAGACGGGCATGGTGGTGCTGTGCGCGGGGCTGGCGCTGACCATCGCCGCGCTCGCCTTCCTGGCCCAGCATCGGAAGTACCGCTTCCTGGAGCTCAAGAGCGACTTCGTGGCCACCGTGTCGCACGAGCTGCGCACACCGCTGGCCTCCATCCGGCTGCTCGCGGAGACGCTCGAGTGGCGGCTGGAGCAGGGCGCGGAGGCAAAGGACTACCCCGCGCGCATCATCCACGAGGCGGATGGGCTGGGATTCCTCGTGGAGAACCTGCTGTCCTTCAACCGGATCGACAAGGGCCGCTGGGTGCCACACCTCGCGGTGGTGCGGCTGGACGAGCTGGCGTCCACGCTGCGGCGTGACCTGGAGGCCTGGGCCCGGGTGCCGGTGGAGCTGCACGCCCACGTGGGTGATCGCGAGCTGCTCGCGGACCCGCAGTTGATGCGATTGCTGCTGGCCAACCTGGCGCGCAACGCCTGCGCCTACAACACGCGTGACCCCGTACGCCTGCACCTGGAGTCGCTCGCGGACGGGCGGGTGCGCTTCACGGACAACGGCGTGGGCATCCCCATGGCCGAGTGGGAGCGCATCTTCGGCGAGTTCTACCGGCTGAAAGGCCAGGGACGAGAGGTCCCCGGCAGCGGGCTCGGGCTCGCGCTATGCCGACGCATCATGCGGCTGCACGGAGGAGACCTCCGCGTGGCGGCCTCCAGTCCCGAGGGGACCACCTTCGAGCTCACCTTCCCGGAGCGGCGCTGAATGACCCACTCACCTCCCGCCATCCTCCTCGTGGAGGACGACCTGAACCTGCGGCTCGCGCTGCGCGACAACCTGGAGAACCAGGGGGGCTACACCGTGGAGGAGGCGACCACGGTGGCCGAGGCGCGCGTGCATCTGGCCCGGCGAGGCTTCCAGCTCATCCTGCTCGACGTGATGCTGCCGGACGGAGACGGCTACACGCTGTGCCGGGCGCTGCGCCAGGAGGGGGTGACGACACCGGTGCTGATGCTCACCGCGCGCACGCTCGAGGACGACGTGGTGCGGGGCTTCGAGGCGGGCGCGCAGGACTACCTGGGCAAGCCCTACCGGTTGCGCGAGTTGCTCGCCCGGGTGGGGGCGCTGGTGCGGCGCGGCGGCGGCGTGCCCGTGCAGGCGCTGCGCTTCGCGGGCTACCGGATGGACCTCGACCGGCGCAAGGTGGAGACGCCCGAGGGCAAGACGGTGGAGCTGACGCGCACCGAGTTCGATCTACTCGCCTTCCTCGTGCGGGAGCGCGAGCGCGTGCTGCGCCGGGATGAAATCCTGGACGCGGTGTGGGGCCGGGACGTGGTGGTGGATCCCCACACCGTGGACAACTTCGTCTCCAGCCTCAAACGCAAGCTGGGATGGAACAGCGCCTCCCGCTTCACCATCCAGACCGTGCGCGGCGTGGGCTACCGCATGGAGCTCGAGGGCGCGTGAGCCTCCTCTTCCCGCTCCTGGTGGGCCTCCTGCTGGCGGGAATGCTGTCCATCGTCTTCCACACGCTGCGGACGGGCATTTCGCCCATGCCCACCTCGGGGAAGGTCCGCCGCCAGCTGCTCTCCTTGATTCCACCGGAGCTCGAGGGCACGGTGCTGGAGCTGGGTTCCGGCTGGGGGACGCTGGCGTTCGCGCTGGCGGACCACTGTCCGCGCGCCCGGGTGGTGGCCTTCGAGCTGTCCCCTCTTCCGTATGCCTTCTCGCGGCTGCGCCAGCGCCTCGCCCCGCGGCCCAACCTCCAGCTCGTGCGCGAGGACTTCTTCCGCGCTTCCTTCGCGGGGGCCTCCGCCATCGTCTGCTACCTCTTCCCCGGCGCCATGAAGCGCCTGGCGCCCAGGTTCTCCGGAGAGCTCGCGCCCGGCACATGCATCGTCAGCAACACCTTCGCGCTCCGCGGGTGGAAGCCCGTGCGGACCCTCGTGGTGGACGACCTGTACCGCACTCCCATCTACCTCTACGAGGTGCCAGCCCGGGAGGCCGGCTCCGAGGCGAGCGACACAGGATCTGGACGGTAGGCAACGGCACCTCCCTTCCTCGGAAGTTGGACCATCGTTCCGCTCTGACAGGTCCTCCGTTCATGTCGGACCCGGGGGATACGATTCCCTTCGTCGCCGCGAGGAGACGCGGCACGCAATGGGAGGGACTCGTGGCAGACATCGCGGACGGAGCCCAGGTCGAGGTGAAGGGCTCTGGCGCCAGGCCGTACATCCTGAAGAACACCGGTGGCGTGTACTCGTGCTCGTGCCCGGCCTGGCGCAACCAGTCCGTGGCCATCGAGCGGCGGACGTGCAAGCACCTGCGCCAGGTTCGAGGGGATGCGGCCGAGGAGGCCCGGGTGGGCTCCACGGGAAACGGCGCCCCGGCCCAACCAGCGGCCCGCAGCGTCCGTTCCCGCTCGGGCGCGAGCACGGACGTGGAGTCGGGGACCGTCACCGCCCCGCCGCTGCTGCTGGCCCACTCCTGGGAGAACGACGTCGACCTGACGGGCTGGTGGATGAGCGAGAAGCTCGACGGCGTGCGCGCGTACTGGGACGGCAAGCAGTTCCTGTCCCGCCAGGGCAATCCGTTCCTCGCACCCGACTGGTTCACCGCGAAGCTGCCCGACACGCCGCTCGACGGGGAGCTGTTCGGCGGGCGCAAGAAGTTCCAGCGCACGGTGAGCATCGTGCGGCGGCAGGACCGGAGCGATGACTGGAAGGAGCTGGCCTTCGTGGTCTTCGACGCGCCGGGGATGGACGCGCCCTTCGAGGAGCGGATCGCGCACTGCCAGCGATTCGTCGAGGACGTGGCACCGCCGTACGCCGAGTGGCTGAAACACGAGCCCTGCCAGGGCGTGGATCATCTGCGCCAGGAGCTGGCGCGGGTGGAGGGACTCGGAGGCGAGGGGCTGATGCTGCGCCGGCCGGGCTCGCGCTACGAGGCGGGCCGCTCCCACACCCTGCTGAAGGTGAAGAGCTTCAAGGACGACGAGGCGCGCGTGGTGGGGCATGTGGCGGGAGCGGGCAGACACAAGGGCCGGCTGGGCGCGCTGGAGGTGGAGCTGCGCGACGGCACCCGCTTCTCCGTGGGCACCGGGCTCTCCGACCAGGAGCGGGAGAACCCGCCCTCCGTGGGCACCATCATCACGTTCCGCTATCAGGAGCTGTCCAACGACGGCGTGCCGCGCTTCCCCTCGTATGTGGGTGTGCGCATCGACGCCGCGCCCTTCGAGCCGGTGGCCCCGCGCAAACGCGCCTGAGGCGGATTTAACCTTCCGCCGGCTCCGGGGTTTTTCAGGGCAGATGACGCCGGGAATCGGGTCTCCCGGCGTCCTTCCCAATGAGGAGACCCCGCTCATGCGCGTGAATCTCGCCTTGTCCGCCGCCGTTGCTTCCCTGCTGTTCGCCGCTCCCGTGCTCGCCGAGCAACCCACCACCACCGGGCAGACGGCGCCCGCCGACCCGTCGGGCCGCCACCACAAGAAGGGGGGGTGGATGCGCCACAGGTTCGAGCGCATGGAGCATCGGTTGAACCGGGCCGTCGAGAACGGCCGCCTCACCCGGGAGCAGGCCGATCAGTTCCTCGCCGAGGCCCGGCAGCTCCGCGACGAAACCCGCTCGCTGCGCGAGGCCAACGGGGGCCGGCTCACCGAGGAGCAGAAGCAGCAGCTCAAGACGCGCAAGCAGGCCCTGCGCGAGAAGGTGCGCGCGGCCATGCAGGCCACCCAGCCCCAGGGCAAGTGAAGAGAGAGGGGTGGAAAACCCCTCCCCCTCACCTCGAGCGGAGAGCCCCGCTACCGCGCGTCCTTGACGGTCTGGACGGTGGGGTTCCTGAACGCGGGGTCCCCGAGGAAGCCGGAGAACATCAACCGGTTGGGCGAGCACCGCCCCGCGTTGGCCACCTTGCCGGGCGTGGAGTTGTCGACGAGCACGGAGGACACGGCGGCGGGAGCGGCGGTGGGGTTGCGCTCCAGGAAGAGCGCGGCGAGGCCGGCGACGTGCGGCGCGGCCATCGAGGTTCCACTGAGGACATGGGTGGCGCTGTCATCGGAGTTCCAGGCCGAGGAAATCTCATGGCCCGGAGCGAAGACATCCACGCAGCTCCCATGGTTGGAGAAGGAGGCGCGCTTGTCGTTGCCCTCGGTGGCGCCCACGGTGATGGCCTCGGGAGTCCGCGCGGGAGAACGCGAGCAGGCGTCCTGGTTCTCGTTGCCCGCGGCGACCACGAAGGTGACACCCGCGGCGACGGACTGGCGGATCGCGTCATCGAGCGCCTGGCTCTTGGGGCCGCCCAGGCTCATGTTGGCCACGGCGGGGAGCTGCCGGTTCTGGGTCACCCAGTCCACGCCGGAGATCACCCCGGCCGTCGAGCCGCCACCGCCGCAGTCGAGCACGCGCACCGCGTGGAGATTGACTCCCTTGGCGACGCCGTAGACACGGCCGCCCACGGTGGCGGCCACGTGCGTGCCATGCCCATGGCAGTCGATGCCCTTCCGGCCATCCGAGAAGACATCGAAGCCGACCTGCGCGCGCCCATCGAACTCGGAGTGAGAGATGCGGATGCCGGTGTCGAGGATGTAGGCGTGCACGCCCTTGCCGTTGGCGCTGTAGAGGTAGGTGTTGTCCAGTGGCAGATCGCGCTGATCGATACGGTCGATGCCCCAGGTGGCCTCGGGCTGGCGCTCACCAATGGCCCGCATCACCCCGTTCTCCTCCACGTAAGCCACCTCGGGATCAGCGGCCATCGCGTGGGCCTGCTCCGGGGTCATCCGGCTCGCGAATCCCCGCAGCGCATGCGCGTACGTGCGGAAGACGCGGCCTCCATAACGTGCCGAGAGATTGTCCGCGGCCAGGGCAGGCGCGAGCGGCGTCTCACCCGGACGAGGTGTCCTGAGGACGACGATGTACTCACCCGGAACCACCTGGTCCACGGTGACGAACTTTCCGGTGCGGACCTCGGACGCGAGGGAGGCCTGTGGGCAGGGCTCTTCGGCCGGCGGTTTGGGAAGGGGGATGCTCTTGGAAGGGCAACCCACCAGCAAGGATACGGACACAGCGGATACGGCCATCCACGACACGGTACGGAAACGCATCGCTTCCCCCTGTTGCCAGGAAAATTCCCGGCTGCCTGTTTCAGTTTAGAGGGACGTCTGACCCACCCATTTCCGGTCCAGGATTGCGCACGCACGTCCAAAACCAGACATGACTACTTCCGAGGCAGCGGCTCCTGATTCTCGGGAGTCGTGGTGGGCGCCTCTCGCTTGAAGGGACTCCAGGACACCACCACCTCCTTGCCTGTCGCGTCATGGCCATACAGGAAGTCGAGCAGCTGTTTGATATCAGACGTGGCTTCCGACGCACTCACCGTCACGTAGCCGCGAAAGCCTCCGTGGTCGAGGCTCTCCTCGACATGGATGGCCTCGCGCCAGGGCCGGGTGGCGGTATCCGCCTGACCGTCCCAATGCAGGGAGATGCGCTCGAGACGATCCCAGGTGATGTCTGTCTCATCCGGGGCGCGGACCACCACGTCGCTGCGCCAACCGCCCTCGGGAAGTGGGCGCCAGCGGGAGACCCGCAGGTCGACGGGAGGCGGCGTCTCCATGGGAGGCTGCCCGCGAGAGAGCACGAACGCCGTGGCCTCCAGGGGTCCCCCCTGCTCCAAGCGGACCTGGAGTCTCACGGTGAAGCTCCTGACCTCCTGCGCGCCGAGTCCCTGGAGCGCATAGGTGTGCTCGACGAGCGGCTCGGAGGTGATCGCGGTGGAGCCATCGCCGAAGTCCCACGTGTACGCGCGGATGCGCTCGCGACCCTGGTACAGCGCCTGGAACGAGAAAGCTCCGTGTCCTCTCTGGACGACGCCGAGACGGAGCGGCTCGTGGCGCTGACCCTCGCCCTCGCCACAGCGACGGACGTCGAGCTCGACCTCACGCTCGGCGAGCACGCCGACACGCCGCCCACCGAGGTCCGTACACACCTGGAAGCGCACGAAGTACCTGCCCGCCACTTCGGGCGCTCGCCACTGGAGCGTTGGACCGGGATGCAGCTCGGCGCCGCCCCCCGAGACAGGCCAGACCCACCGGTAGACCGCACCTGGCTCGGGCTCACCGCCAAGGCGGGCGGATAGAGCCATCGACTCGCCCGTGCATACCCACGGCCGGTCCCTGTCGATGCCCTCGATCACGACGCTGGAGGCAACCGATACCCGCTCCTCGTGCAGGGCCATGGAGATCGCATCCGCGGTCGAGATCGCGGGGACTGGCACGCGCGAGGAGGGAGGCGGCACGGGAGCAGGAGGAGCCGAAGTCCGAACCTCCGTGACGGGAGGACGGCGCTCGGGGACACGGGCAGTTCGGGACGGGGCTTCGCTGGCGGGGCGCTCCCACTCCGTGATGGCGAGCACGAGCAGGACCACCGCGCCCGCGAGCCCCACGAGGACGCGAGCACGCGCGCTGGAGCCCGGGCGCGCCGGGTTTTCGGGTGGCACGGGAGCGTTCCGCACGAAGCGTTAGAACCCGAAGTCGTTCAGGTGGCGGCGATAGCCCTGTGAGTTGGGCCGGTACCACTGGTTGTCCCAGCCCGTGAAATCCACATCATCGAGCAGACGCTCCGCCTTTCCGTTGAGCGTGACGGAGTTGATGAGCTGAACCGCCGTGGAGCCCACGTTCCGGGAGACGAGCCAGTCCGAGCCATCGAGGTATTGCGAGGAATGGCGGCTGCAATAGTCCTGGTAGAAGCAGCCATTGTCGCAGGTGCTCAGGCTGTTGTAGGTGGCGTGCTTGTCTTCGGCGACGTAGAGCGTGGGCCAGCCGCGATAGGCATTGCGCGAGTCGGCGGCGGTGTCGTACTCGATTTGATCATACGAGTACCAGGCCGACGAATCACAAGCGCTCTTGCGATGGGCGGACATGTAGACCCAGTCGAGCAGCCACCTGCCGCCGGAGTAATGGACCTCGAGGATCTGGAACTCGGGATCTCCGTCGTGGCCGGTGGTGACACCGGAGTCCTCGAAGAAGGTGTCCATGTAGAAGATTTGCAGCGTGCGGGTGGAGAAGCTGGTGCTCTTCACCGCGAAGTAGGGGCGCCGGGCCTGGCCGCTCTCACCACTGTCGAACCAGAAGATGGGCATGAACCAGAAGGCGACCTGGTACTCGCAGTCATCGTTGAGCCCATCGCGATCGGCGTCCGTGCCGGTACTCCAACAGTCGTCACCATAGGGGATGGAGCCGAGACCCTCGGCGAGAGCCGGGCCCGGCATGACGAGGAGCAACACCCATGACACGACTGCGATTCTTGCGATGCGGTCCATTCGCGCCTCCGCGAGGGGGAGCGCGGAGGGTACACCGGAAGGACGTTGACGCAGCGCCACGGGTCCGCAGTCGGACCGCGTGCGGCCCATTCGATGCTCCCCTGCCTGGAACCTGAGCGGACTGCCGCCCGCCAATGAATCGTGGCGGCACCGGCCTTATCGACAGGGGCACGAAGTCATCTCCCTGGCGGAACCCCGCCCCCCTTACCAACGAATGAAGACCCCTACCCTGCTGACCACCCTGGCGACGGCACTCGGATTGGGCGCCAGCGCACTGGCCTCCACCCATCCCCTGGAGCAGAGCCCGGAAGAGAAGTCGTCCTCGATGATCCCGACGAACGCCACCGCCCGTGCCGAGGCGCCCCGCTCCTCCGTGGCGCTGCACGCCCCCATCCGCTACGCGGCCCTCGGCGCCTCCGACACGGTGGGCGTGGGCAGCCGCACTCCAGCGCGAGAGAACTGGACCGCGCGCATCCGCGCGGCACTGCCAGGGAACACCGTGTACGAGCGCTTCGCCCGCAGTGGCATCACCCTCGGGGAGGCAATGAAGGTCGAGCTCCCCCGAGCCATCGCCTTCCGGCCCACGCTCGTGACGATGTGGCTCTCGGTGAACGACGCCCTGGGCCACGTGCCGCTGCCCACCTACCAGAAGTTGCTCCAGGCCACGCTCGAGCGGCTGACGCGGGAAACGAACGCCCAGGTCGTGCTGCTCAACGTCCCGGACCTCGCCGCCCTCGCCCCGCTCCACGCCTCACCGCAGGCGCGTGCCCAGCTGCGCGAGACGGTGAGCACGTGGAACGCAGCCATCGCCGCCGCGGCCCGGCCCTACGGCCAGCGCGTCCTGGTGGTGGACCTCCTGCCAGCCTCGAGGCATCTGCCCCAACACGCCGAGTGGATTGCCTCCGATGGCTTCCATCCGAGTCCCGAGGGTTACCAGCGGCTCGCCGACGTGACACTCGAAGCAATGCACGGCGCGGGGCTGCTGCCGCCAGTGGCCGCTCAGGCACGACCCTGAGGATCGAAGCGGCTTCGGGCTGCGGTAGAACACCCGCTACCGCTCATGTCGCGAAAACGCACCAGCAAGAAACCCGCCCTCATGGCCACCTCGCTCGTGCTCGACGCTTCATCCCAGGCGCCGCTGCACCGGCAGCTCTACGAGGCCCTTCGCGCATCCATCGTCGCGGGCCGTCTGTCTCCGGGGACTCGGCTGCTCTCCACGCGCGCCCTGGCCGAGCAGCTCGACCTGTCTCGCAACACGGTGATGAACGCCTACACGCAGCTGCTCGCCGAGGGATACCTCGTCGGTCAGCTCGGCTCGGGGACGTATGTGGCGCGGGAACTGCCCGAGCGGCGGCCCGCCCAACGCGCGCTCATCCGTCCCCCTTCGAAGGGCGCGAGTCCTCCGCCCATCTCGAAGCGTGGCACCACCATGGCAGCCGCTCACGCGGGATTGAGCGCCACACTGGGCCTGATCCAGTCCGGCATGGCGTTCCGCCTGGGCACCCCCTCCGTGGATGCCTTCCCGAGCGAGCTCTGGGGCCGACTGCTCCACCGACGGTGGCAACGCTCCTGGCGGGAGGTGCTGTCCCATCAAGATCCCCGAGGGTACCTCCCCTTGCGGCAGGCGCTCGCGGACTACCTGGCCACCTCACGCGGCGTGCGCTGTGGCCCGGAGCAGGTCCTCATCGTCAATGGCTCGCAGCAGGCCATCAGCATGGTCGCCCAGGTCCTGCTCGATCCGGGGGATGCCGTGTGGGTCGAGGATCCCGGCTACATCGTGGCGCAGGGCGTGCTCAAGGCGGCGGGGGCCACGCTCGTCCACGTCCCCGTGGATGAAGAGGGGCTGAACGTGGAGGCCGCGATCCGGTTGTCTCCGAACGCGAGGCTCGCCACGGTGACGCCCTCGAGCCAGTTCCCCCTGGGCATCACCCTGAGCCACCGGCGCCGGCTCGAGCTCCTGCAATGGGCCGAGCGCTCGAATGCCTGGGTCTTCGAGGATGACTACGACAGCGAGTACCGCTACGTCGGCCGACCACTCGCGTGCCTCCAGGGCCTGACGCCTGACGCGCGTGTCCTCTATACGGGCACCTTCAGCAAGGTGCTGACGCCCAACCTGCGGCTGGGTTACCTCGTGGTCCCGGAGGCCCTGGTGGAGACCTTCGTCGCGGCTCGCATCTTCTCCGACTTCCAGTCCGCGCCCCTGGAGCAGGCCGTCCTCACGGACTTCATCACCGAAGGCCACTTCAGCCGACACGTGCGACGCATGAGAACCCTCTACGCCGAGCGGCAGGCCCTGCTCGTCGAGGAGGCCCGGCGTGAGCTGGCGGGGCTGATCGACATCGGCCCCGCGGACACGGGCATGCACCTGCTGGGCTGGCTGCCCCCGGAAATGGACGATCGCACCGCCGCCGAACGCGCGGCTGCTGCTGGTATCTCCGCGCCGCCCCTCTCCGCGTTCCGAGGCCAGTCCTCGGGACGTGGCGCGCTGCTACTGGGCTACGCCGCGGTCCCGGAGCGGGACATTTCCGAGGGAGTCCGGAGGCTGGCCCAGGCCCTCCGCTGACGCCCCGCCTCCAAAGTGGCCCCACGACTTCGCGTGCAAGTGGCTCTCGTCCAGGGAGGACCCCCTGATTAGAAACCTCCCCAGGAGGAAGCACATGAAAGCACGCATCAACATCGCGGCGGTGTCCCCTGGGGCGTACCGGGCCATGCTGGGCCTCGAGAAGTATCTGAGCGAGTGCAGTCTGGAAGAGGGCTTGCTCCACCTCATCAAGCTGCGAGCCTCGCAGATCAACGGCTGCGCCTACTGCATTGACATGCACTGGAAGGATTCACGGGCGCTCGGGGAGACGGAACAGCGCCTGTACGGGCTGAACGCCTGGGAGGAAAGCCCCTACTACACGGATCGTGAGCGAGCGGCCTTCTTGTGGACCGAGTCCCTCACGAACCTCGGCGAGGGACACGTACCGGATTCCGTCTATGAGGCCGTGAAGCCACACTTCTCCGAGCAGGAGCTGGCCGATCTGACGATGGCCGTGGTCACCATCAACGCGTGGAACCGGATCGCCATCGCCTCTCGCACCGTCCCAGGCGGGTACACCCCCGGGGCGCACGCCCGGAAGTAGGCCGGCCCGCAAGCGCCTGCTCGCCGCCCCCGCCCCGTCAGTTCATCCGTTCCTCGGGGGCGCACAGCCGCGCGCGCAGCGTGGCCACCGGGGTCTCCCAATGCTCCTCGAACCAGAAGCCGAGGAACAACTGGGACGCGTGGCCACGGTGGTACGCGGCCCACAGCCGCCGCAGGTACTCGGACCGCCCGACTCCGGACTGCGGACCCTTGAGGAGCCCGAACGAGCTGTACAGCAGGATGAACGCCGCGGTCCGGATCCCCAGGTTGCCCAGGGCGTACGCCTGCAGCTCCATCTCGCCCACCACGTCCGTGCCGTAGCCCGTCAGCACGTGCAACAGGTCATGCGTCTCGCGGTAGCGCTTGCCGATGTAGTCGATGTCGTTCTTGAGCTCGAGCGTCGTGTCGAAGGGCGAGATCTTGTTGTCGCGGTAATAGCGCGCGAGCTCATGACCGAGCGTTCCCTCGGGCAGGCGCTCGAGCGCGGCCAGATCCAGCTCCCTGGCCTGTAGCGAAGGGCGCTTGGACAGCATGCGGCGCCCCTCCTCGCTGCGCTGGAGCTGCTGGACGAGCGATGCGTAGACGTTGAGGTCCAGGCAGATGTTGAGCAGCTGGCCGCAGTTGGGATTCGTGGGTTCGTGCTTGAGCACCCCCAGGCACTGGTACGCCACGCGCAGGCGGGTGGACAGGGAGGCGTTGTCGGGGAGGAACAGGGTCTGGGGATCGCTCATGGGGTTGGCTCACATGACGGGGTATTGGGGGTTGCCCGACGGCTGTGGCACATGTACACGACCGTGTACATCATGGACATAACCTGCTCGCCGTCGTAAGTAAACAGCCGTGTACATGCCCGGCCCTACCGAGCCCAAGAAAGCAACGCGCCAGCGCGACGCCGAGCGCACGCGCACCGCGATCCTCAACGCCGCGCAGACACTGTTCTCGACGCGAGGCTTCGCCAATACCGGCGTGCGAGACGTGGCGGAGCTCGCCGGGGTGAATTCCGCGCTCGTCGGCCGCTACTTCGGTTCGAAGGAGGGACTGTTCCGCGCGACGTTGGAGCGGGTGATCGACATCTCCCCCATGCTGCATGGAGATAGGCGCCGCTTCGGAGCGGACATGGTGGCGACCCTCTTCGACACCCAGGACGCATCAGGCCCGCTGGCGATGATGATCCTCTCGGCGGCCGACCCCGCGGCGCACGCGGTGAGCGTCGAATTCCTCCAGACGAAGGTGATCGCGCCATTGGCCAGGTGGCTGGGACCACCGGACGGCGAGGGGCGTGCGGCGCGGCTCAACATCCTCTGGAGCGGCTTCCTCACCAGTTGGAAGCTGCTGCCCATCCAGCCACTCGCCGGGGCGCGCCTCGCCTCCACCCGCCGCTGGCTGGAGGCCGCGACCCAGGCGCTCGTCGACGAAGGCTCGAACTGAGTTCCACGACGGGCGCAATCGCGCGGGGCGCTGACACGGTTAGAGGAGCAGAGACATGAAGCCAGCCGCGAATCCATTTCACCCCGACCTGCAACGCGCCGCGCGCCTCATCCCGAACGTCACGGCGACCCGGCCGCTGCTCGCCGTGATGCGGTTCCTCATGCGCCTCCAGCCGAAGCCCCGCGTCCCCGAGGACGTGGCCGTGGAGGACGTGCGGGTGCCCGGGCCCGCGGGGGCGCCGCTGGTGCGAGTGCGGACCTATCGGCCCCGGACGGTCCAGGGAGCGACGCCGGCTCTCCTGTGGATTCACGGTGGCGGATACATCATGGGCCGGCCGGAGCAGGACGATCTTCTTTGCGTCGACTTCGCGCGCGAGCTGGGCATCCTCGTCGCCTCCGTGGACTACCGGCTGGCACCCGAGCACCCCTTCCCGGCACCGCTGGAGGACTGCTACGCGGCGCTGCGGTGGCTCTCCTCCCAGGCGGGGGCACTCGGCGTCCTCCCCGAGCGCATCGCCATCGGCGGGGCGAGCGCCGGCGGGGGGCTCACGGCGGCGCTGGCTCAGCTGGCGCACGACCGCGAGGAGGTCCGGCCCGTCTTCCAGCTGCTCGTCTACCCGATGTTGGACGACCGCACGACGACGCGCACGGACATCGACGGCACGAGCCACCGCGCCTGGAACCAGGGCAGCAACGTATTCGGCTGGAGGGCATACCTGGGACGCGAGCCGGGGGGCGCGGAGGTGCCGGCGCATGCCGTGCCCGCGCGGCGCGAGGACCTCTCGGGACTCCCTCCGGCCTGGTTGGGCGTGGGCACCTGCGACCTCTTCCACGATGAAGACATCGCGTACGCCAGGCGCCTGGAGGCCGCCGGCGTGCCGTGCGACGCCGTCGTGGTGCCCGGCGCCTTCCACGGCTTCGACGTCATCACCCGTGGCGCCGGAGTCGCGCGCGATTTCCGTGGGCTCTACACGGCCGCGCTCCGCCGAGCCCTGTTCCCGGCGCCTGGCGTCGTGGAGCACGTGAAGGCGGGCTGAGGGGTGAGGCACCAAGGCATGCCGGTGGTGGCCCACGAGCCGCGCGAGGAACCCCGCCTGGGGCCTCGGGCCCACCTGGGCCGATTCCCCCTGCCGCTGGTGGTGCTCGTCCTGGCCGGGATGATGTCGGCGGTGGCTTCGGGCTGCCGGACCGAGCCTCCTCCCAGCTACGTCCGGCTCGAAGGAGCCGCCCCCGAGCTCCAGGGACTGCCGGACTCGAGCGCCCTGCTCGTCGTCTTCTGGGCCTCGTGGTGTCCCCCCTGCCGGCAGGAGACACCCGGGCTGTTGGCCCTGGCGGAGGAGCCCCCCGAGGGTCTCCAGGTCGTCGTCTTCAGTCACGACACGGACATGAAGGCCGTGGAGACCTTCCTCGGAGGAGTGCCCGCTCCTGGACTGCACCTGCGCCTGGACGAGGGCAGACGGGCCGCCAGCGCCCTCGGAGTGGACACGCTCCCCACGAGCCTCCTGGTGGTGAACGGGCGCCTGGTCGCCCGCTTCCAGGGGCCTCGGGAGTGGAATTCCCGGGGGATGCGGCGCCTTCTGGAGAAGTTGACCCGGGAGCGCTCATCGCACGCCCCCGCTCCGGCGCATTGACTCCCCCCAGGCCCCGCCGGTAGGAACCAGGGACCGATGCAGCTCCTCCTCCGCCTCATCGCCATCCTGCTCGTGCTGACGACCGGGGGTGTCTTCCAGACGCTCGCCTTCGCCAGCAACGGAGCCGAGGCGTGCGCGGGCGAAGAGGAAGGAGACCGGTGCGCTGATTGTGCGCTCGACTGCGGCGTGTGCCTGTGCTGCCCCCTCCGGGCAACCCCGGTCACATCCGCCATGGAAGTGCCCACCGAAGTGCCCCTCCCGGAACCGGCGCTCGCATGCGTCCGTGAGCCCACCCTCTCCGGAGCGGGAGCGGACATCTTCCAGCCTCCGAGAGCCTGACGCCGCCCCCCTCACGGGAGACGTGTATCCAGCGAGCCCCCACGGGGGCCACGCCGGTCCCGTGCGTCCTCCAGGCATTCCCTCATGACCCAGACCCTCCCCGTGCATCCCGCACGGGGCTTTCACCGCCGTGAGCGGCCTCCAGTGGGAGGCTCCACGGCCGGAGTCGCACCCATGCGTTCGCTGCGTTCGCTGTCCGTGGTGGTGTCACTGCTCGTCGTCCCCGCCCTGCCCGCCCTCGCCGAGGACAAGAGGCCCGCCGAGGCCCCCAAGGCCCAGGCCGAGAAGCCGAAGTGCGAGGAGCACGGCGTGCAGAAGACCCTCTGCACCCGCTGCAACCCCAAGCTGGCGGCCGTCTTCAAGGCCAAGAGCGATTGGTGCGCCGAGCATGAGCGGCCCGAGTCCCAGTGCGTCATCTGCCACCCCGAGCTGGCCAAGAAGGGGGTGAAGTAGATGTACACCCGCATCGGCCTGGTGGCGGTGGCGGCCCTCCTCGCCCTGGGAGCGGCTGCCTGTGCGAAGGAGTCCAGGTCCACCGTGGCGGAGAAGTCCTCCACGCCCCCGGCCGATGCGGGCGCGACCTCCGCGCCGGCTGCCTCGGCCGAGGCGGTGAAGCTGTGCGAGCACGGGGTGCCAGCGGAGCTGTGCACGAAGTGCATCCCGGAGCTCATCGACGTCTACAAGGACCAGGGGGACTGGTGCGAGAAGCACGGCCTGCCGGAGTCCCACTGCAAGCAGTGCAACCCGGGGCTCACCTTCACCGCGCAGCCCACGACGCCCAGGGACTGGTGCAAGGAGCACGCGGTGCCGGAGTCCAGGTGCACCCAATGCAACCCGAAGCTCGTGGCGAAGTTCATCGAGGCCGGGGACTACTGCCGCGAGCACGGCTTCCCGGAGTCCGTCTGCCCCTACTGCCACCCGGAGCGGGTGAAGGCCGCGGGCGCCGAGCCCCCCGTCTTCCCCGAGCCCGGCACGCGCGTGCGCCTGGCCTCGGCGGATGAGACGGCGCGTGAGGCGGGGATTCGGACGCAGCGCGTCCAGAAGCAGCGGTTCGCCCGCACGCTGGACGTCGTCGGGCAGCTCGACTTCAACCAGAACCGGCTGGCCCAGCTCTCCGCGCGAAGCGACGCGCTGGTGATGGAGGTCCGGGTGGACGTCGGCGACGAGGTGAAGGCCGGACAGCCCCTCGTGGTGGTGACGTCCGCCACCGTGGGGGAGGATCAGGGACGCCTCTCGGCGGCGCAAGCCCGGGTGGAGGCAGCCCGCGCCGCGCTGAGCCGTGAGCAGCTGCTCGTCGAGGGCGGCATCCGTCCTCGGAAGGTCCTGGAGCAGGCCCGGGCCGAGCTGGCGGCGGCCGAGGGTGAGAAGGAGGCGGCCCGCGCGGCCCTGGCGGCGGCGGGGGCCACCGCGGGAAGCCAGCAGGGCCTCTACACGATGAAGGCCCCCTTCCCTGGCACGGTGGTGTCCCGGGATGCCGTCCCCGGCCAGCATGTGGCCGCCGGGCAGACGCTCCTCCAGATCGCCGACCTGGGGACCCTCTGGGCGCAGCTCGAGGTCCCCGAGGCGGACGCCGCGACGGTGCGCGCCGGACAGCCCGTCACCCTCACCTTCGAGGGTGTCCCCGGAGAGACGCGCGAGGCCACCCTCACCCGCGTGGGTGCCTCGGTGGATCCAGCCACCCGTACGGTGCGCGCCCGCGTGGAGCTGCCCAACCCCGAGCACTCGCTCAAAGCGGGCCTCTTCGTCCGGGCCAGGGTGCAGGTGTCCCCCGAGCACGAGGCGCTGCTGGTGCCCCGCGACGCCATCCAGCGCGCCGGGGGCCGCGCGCTCGTCTTCGTGAAGACGGGGGCGGGTCTCTACGAGCCCGTCGCGGTGGAGCTGGGAGCCGGCACCCGGGAGCACGTGGAGGTGGTGAAGGGGCTCGAGCCCGGCGCGGAGGTCGTCACCACGGGCGCCTTCCTCCTCAAGACGGAGATCCTCAAGGAGTCCATCGGCGCGGGCTGCTGTGAAGAAGGGGGCGAGTAACGGCCATGCTCACCTGGCTCATCGACTGGTCTCTGCGACACCGCTGGGCCGTCCTGGGGGGGACGCTCGCCCTCATCGTCTCCGGTGCGCTCGCCTTCCGAGCGCTCCCCCTCGATGCCTTTCCGGACACCACCCCGACCCAGGTGCAGGTGAATGCCGTCGCCCCGGCCCTCACCCCCGTGGAGGTGGAGCGGCAGCTCACCATTCCCATCGAGCAGGCACTTGCGGGCCTGCCGCACGTGGAGGAGTTGCGCTCCCTCTCCAGGTTCGGGCTCTCCCAGGTCACCCTCCAGTTCAGTGACGGCACGGACCTGTGGTTCGCCCGGCAGCAGGTAGCCGAGCGCCTGGGCCGTGTCGAAGTGCCCGCGGGCACCGAGCGCCCCACGCTGGGGCCGGTGGCCACGGGGCTCGGGGAGGTCTTCCACTACCTGGTGAAGAGCAGGACACGGAGTCTCACGGAGCTACGCACCCTGCACGACTGGGTCATCGCCCCCCAGCTGCGCAGCGTGCCGGGCGTGGCGGAGGTGAATGCCTGGGGCGGCGAGGAGAAGCAGTGGCACGTGGTGGTGGAGCCCCGGCGCCTCCAACAGTTCAACCTCTCGCTGGGGGACGTCTACCGCGCCCTGGAGGCCAACAACGCCAACGTGGGCGGCGGCATGGTGGAACGTGGAGGCGGAGCCAGCCTCGTGCTCGGGGTGGGTGCGCTGGAGTCCGGCAAGGACATCGAGGAAGTCGTCGTCGCCGCGCGCAACAACGTCCCGGTGCGCATCCGGGACGTGGCCCGCGTGGAGGTGGGCGGTGAGCTCCGCCGGGGAGCCACCACGGCCGATGGCCAGGGAGAAGCCGTTCTGGGCCTGGGCTTCATGCTGGTGGGAGAGAACTCCCATGCGGTGACGCAGGCGCTGGCCCGGCGGCTGGAAGAGGTGAAGAAGCGTCTCCCCGGAGAGGTCCAGGTGGAGCCCGTCTACGAGCGTACCGAGCTGGTGGACCATGTCCTCGACACGGTGCGCACCAACCTCTTCGAGGGCGCCCTGCTCGTCATCGCGGTCCTCTTCCTCTTCCTGGGCAACTGGCGCGCGGGCCTCATCGTCGCGGCGGCCATTCCCTTGTCCCTGCTGTTCGCCTTCAACGCGATGCTGCGCTTCGGCATCGCCGGCACCCTCATGTCGCTGGGAGCCATCGACTTCGGCCTCGTGGTGGACTCCTCCGTCATCCTCGTGGAGAACGCGGAGCGGCGGCTGGCCGAGGCGAAGGAGGGCCGCGACCTGCTGCAGGTGGTGCGGGACGCCGCCATCGAGGTGCGCAAGCCCACCCTCTTCGGCGAGCTCATCATCATGGTGGTGTACCTGCCCATCCTCACCCTGGAGGGGGTGGAGGGGAAGCTCTTCCGCCCCATGGCGCTCACCGTCATCTTCGCCCTGCTCGGCTCGGCCCTCCTGTCCCTGACGCTGATGCCCGTGCTGGCCTCCTTCGCGCTGAAGCGGGGCGCGAAGGGCCACCCCAAGCCCCGACTGGTGGTGCTCCTCGAGAGGGGCTACCGGCCCATCCTCTCCTGGGCGCTCACCCACACCCGGGCCGTGCTCGCCGGCGCGGGCCTGCTCGTGGTGGGGGCCGGCGTGGCCGCCACACAGCTCGGCAGCGAGTTCGTCCCCCGCCTCTCCGAGGGCACCCTCGTCATCAACACCGTGCGCCTGGCCGAGGTGTCCCTCTCCGAGTCCCTCCGCTATGGGGGACGCATCGAGACGGTGTTGCTCGAGAAGTTCCCGGACGAGGTGAAGCGCGTGTGGACGCGTACCGGCACGGCGGAGGTGGCCACCGACCCCATGGGTATCGAGCTGTCCGACGTCTTCATCACCCTCAACCCCCGGAAGGAGTGGAAACGGGCCCGCACACAGGAGGAGCTCGTCGCGGAGATGAAGGCGGAGCTGGCGGATCTGCCCGGCATGCGGATGGCGTTCCTCCAGCCGATTGAAATGCGCGTCAACGAGATGATCGCCGGCGTGCGCGGCGATGTGGGCATCAAGCTCTTCGGGGACGACCTGGACATATTGAAGGCCAAGGCGCGGGAGATGGAAGCCGTGGTGCGCGCCATCCCCGGGGCAGCGGACGTCACCGTGGAGCAGGTGACGGGCCAACCCGTGCTGCAGGTGACGGTGGACCGGGCGGCCATTGCCCGCTACGGCATCCCCGCCCGCGAGGTGCTCGACGTGGTGGAGGCCGTGGGGACGCGCCAGGTGGGCGAGGTGCGAGAGGGCGAGCGGCGCTTCCCCCTGGCCGTGCGCCTCGCGGAGGAGTACCGGGAGGACCCGGCCCGGCTCGCCGCGGTGCCTGTCACGGCGCCGAGTGGAGAGCGGGTGCCACTGGGGCGGCTGGCCACCCTCCGGGAAGTGTCCGGCCCCACCACCCTTCAGCGGGAGTGGGGCAGGCGCCGCCTCGTCATCCAGGCCAATGTGCGAGGCAGGGACCTGGGGAGCTTCGTGGAGGAGGTGCGCCAGGCACTGGAGGAGAAGGTGGAGCTACCGGCCGGGTACGACGTCCGCTTCGGCGGGCAGTTCCAGAACCTGGAGCGAGCGCGGGCCCGGCTGCTCATCGTGGTGCCCATCGCCCTCGCGCTCATCTTCACCTTGCTCTACCTCACCTACCGGCGGGTGATGGATGCCCTGCGCATCTTCGCGGGCGTGCCCTTCGCCCTGGTGGGCGGGGTGCTGGCGCTGCTCGTGCGGGGCCTGCCCTTCTCCATCTCCGCGGCCGTGGGCTTCGTCGCCCTCTCGGGGGTCTCGGTGCTGGGGGACATGGTGCTCGTCAGCCGGGTACGCCAGCTGCTCGATCGGGGCCTCGCCCTCGGGGATGCCATCCGCGAGGCGGCCCTGTCGCGCCTGCGGCCGGTGCTGATGACGGCGGCCGTGGCGGCCATCGGGTTTGTCCCCATGGCGCTCAACACGGGGGTGGGCGCGGAGGTGCAGAGGCCGCTGGCCACCGTCGTCATCGGCGGAATCCTCTCCTCCACCATGCTGACGCTCCTGGTGCTGCCCGTGCTCTACTCCGTCTTCGGGGCCGGGCGGCACCACACGGAGGGCCGGCCCGGGGACGAGCCAGGGCTCGAGGAAACACCCAGCGAGGAGGAGGCCCCTCGCGCGGTCATGTAGGAGGAGCCATTCGTGAGCCCGGACATCCTCGAAGTCCTCCTCCACCATCGGCAGCGATTCCTCGCCTTCCCGGTGCCCCGAGTGAGCAGCACCGAGGCAGCCGAGGACGTCCTCCAGGCCGCCCTCTTCAACGCCCTCTTCTTGCTCGTCGCGGTGGGTGGCGTCGCCTGGGAAGCCATCCAGCGTCTGGGAGAACCCGCCCCCGTCGCCAGCACCACCGTCATGCTCGTGGCGGGCGTGGGTATCATCATCAACACCGCCACGGCCCTGCTCTTCTGGAAGGGCCGCGAGCGCGATGCCAACATCCGCGGCGCCTTCCTCCACATGGCCGCCGACGCGGGCGTGTCGTTGGGCGTCGTCCTGGCGGGTGCCCTCATCCACTTCACCGGTTGGGCGTGGTTGGATCCGGTGGTGACGCTCGCCATCGCGGCCATCATCGTCCTGAGTACATGGGGGCTGCTCGAGGAGGCGCTCGATCTCGCCCTCCATGCCGTTCCCCGAGGCATCGACCTGACCGAAGTGGAGGCGCGGCCCGCCCAGGCGCCCGGAGTCACCCGGGTGCATGACCTGCACGTCTGGGGCATGAGCACCACCGAAACGGCTCTCACGGCCCACCTCGTGATGCCGCGGGCAGCCCACGGCGACTCCTTCCTCGAGCGACTGAAGCAGCAACTCCATGACGAGTTCGGCATCGAGCACGTCGCGCTCCAGATCGAACAGGGCGTGCTCACTAACTGCTGCCACCACCAGGAGGGCACGCGAGTCCGCCCCACCACCCACACCGCGAGCGGAGGCCACCATGCCTGAAGCCCGCTCCCTGACCGGAGGCCGCCAGTTCCACCTCCAGCGAGCCACCGCGCTGACGCTCCTCACCCTCGGCTGGAATGTCGTCGAGGGAATCATCGCCGTGGTGGCGGCCCTCGCCGCGGGCAGCGTGGCACTGCTCGGCTTCGGGGTGGACAGCTTCGTGGAGAGTACGTCCGCCGGGGTCATGCTGTGGCGGCTCTCCGCAGAGCGGCGTGCCAGACGTACGCCGGAGGAAATGGATCGGCTCGACCGCCGGGCACACCGGCTCATTGGCCTGTCGCTCTTCGCACTCGCCGCGTACATCGCCTGGGAGGCCGGATCGGCGCTCCTCACCCGGGAAAAACCCCAGCCCAGCTTCGTGGGCATTGGCCTCACCCTCGTCTCCCTGGGGGTGATGGTATGGCTCGCCCGCGCGAAGAAGCGCACCGCCGTGGCCCTCGGCAGCCGGGCGATGGCGGCGGACGCCTTCCAGACGACGGCCTGCTGGTGGCTCTCCCTCATCACCCTGGGGGGCATTGGCCTCAACGCGCTCTTCGGCTGGTGGTGGGCGGACCCGGCGGCCGCGCTAGGAATGACGCTCTTCATCGCCAAGGAGGCGCGCGAGGCATGGCGAGGAGAGGACTGCTGCGTTCAGGACGGATGACCCGGAGATGATGAGCCGCATATCCAGGTGCACTGGGAGATGTTCACCTTCGCCTGGCGCACACGGGACTGGCGTGAATTGCTCGGGCAGGTGCCGCGCCTGGCGCTGGCCGGGCCGGGCTCGCGCCTCGGACGCGCGCCCCTGGGCAATACAGGAGGAACGGACGTGGGCATCTTCACGCCCATGGTGATTCACGAGGACCTCCAGGCCATGCTCCGTGACTCGTAGACGAGGCCGCTGGCACCCTCCGCTTCATCCCCATGGCCTTCGCAACCGGGGCGGGAGCCCTACCTTCGGGGCCCGAGAACGATGATGGCCATTCCTGTCATGGCGACGAGCGCGTCAACAGATTCAGCTCCAACCTCTGCCTCAACAACTCTCTCAGCTTGCGCATGGACAGCCTCTCTGCCGCCATCAAGTCCTCCTTGGGGGAGGTCAGAGGCGGCGGCTCGTCCAGCACCGTCAACGCTCTACTGTGTCTCCCATCCCGGTACCTACCTGCCGGGTGTGTTCCACTTGCCCGGAATCGGTGTTCCACATGGCCGGAATGAGCGTTCCACTTGCTCCGGAATCAGTGTTCCACTTGCTCCGGAATCGGTGTTCCACATGGTCCGGTGCACGCACGTCCCTGGGCCTGGGGGTGGACCATGCCCGCTGAGATGGCGCGGAAGTGGGTAGCCCTGGTGCTTGAGGCCGTCGTGCTATCCACCGGTTGCGTCACGGTGACTCCACCTGCGGGACGCGGTGCGCTCCTGGACCGCAACCCGCGTGCCGCCCCCGGACCCGGGCTGGTGGGCGAGGTACGTGGTGACGCCCAGCACGCGGCCACGGGCTCGAGTGCACCAACTCGGCTGCTCCGCCGACGGGGTGAGCGCGTACAGGTCACGGAGGTGGCCATGGTGAGCCCGGCCGAAATGGCCGTGCGCGCGGTGGCCAGTGGCGCCGTGCAGGTGGACGCCTTCGAGCACCTGCTGCTGCTCGCGAGTCTGGACAACTTCAACGAGCTGCCCCCGCGAGGCGCGCCCCTCTCGCCCCAGGAGGCGGCCCGGGTGCTGATGGTGCTGCTGAATAAGCCCGTGACATTGGGTTCGTTCCCGCCGCGCATGGCCGCCTGCCACCTGCTGCGTGAGGTGCTGGAGGGAGGGGAAGTCTCCCGCGAGGAGCTGCTGCGCCGGGTGGAGCGCTTCAGGAGCGTGGCCGTGCTGCGACCGGACGGCTACCTGGCCTGGACGCTCAACGGACGCACCCAGCAGAAGGTGGGCCCGGTGGAGTGGAAGGAGGAAGCCTTCCGCGCTGGCGCCTTCGAGCTGGGCCGCTTCTACACCATCAGCGGTTGGGTCTTCCGGCAGGCGGATGCGCAACTGCGTCCCGTCATGGAAGGGCCTGGACTGGCCGAGGTGTACGACGACGCCGACTACATCGGCCGCTCGCTGGATGGCGCGGAGGAGGCTTTCGTCGAGCTGTACCACGCCATGGGCCAGCTGCTCACGCGCCCACTGGACAGCATCGCGGCGCTGCAACACCTGCCCGCGGGAGTCGCGGCCCTCATCGCCTCCTCGCCCGAGTACCTCGAGCGTTTCCGGTACATGACTCGGGGCGAGCAGGTGAAGGCAACCTCCAAGCTGCTGACCAACCTCATCGTCACGTTTGGCACGGCTGGGGGCACGACGAGCACGCTGACGCGGGCAGTGGGCGAGCTGGAGGCGACCGTGCCGGTGCTATCCCTCTCGGCCGAGGGCCTGCTGATGGTAGAACGCGCGGTGGTGCCGGTAGGAAGGGCGGCCACAGTGCTGAGCGGCGGACCCGGTGCGGCCATCATCCTCTATCAAGTAGGCTCAGGCGGAGGCGGCGAAGGAGGCGGTGAAGAGAGAACTGGAGGTACGAACTGGAAGCCAGGTCCGAACGATCTCGACTGGCGCGGAATGGGTAAGGGGGTGCCTGAGGCACTCGATGAAGCCTTCAAGCGAACAGGAGTTTCGCGCGAGGAGTTTGCTGTGACCAAGTGGGGCAGAGACAAACTTGGCAAAAGCGCCCCCGTAGAATGGCGCGCTCCCAATGGCGCCGAAGTCAACATCGACATGGGCCATATAAAAAATGGGCCATCTGTACCTCACGTAGGCTTTCAAACTCCTGGCAAGAGAGGGAGCGGAGGCGCCATCCGCGGGCATATTCTTCTTGACGACGTTCCTTACAATCGCTAGCGACCATGGGACACATAGCCGACGAACTCAGAAGCACTATTGCACGGCTCGGCATCCACGCCGAAGAACCAAGCCCTACCCAGCTTCGTTCCATCCGTGACAGGGTTAGAGACCGATTTATAGACCCGTCCGGCAAGGGGCCGCTCTGGGAGCGAATCCGGGAAGACGTGTCGATCAGGAACCCGGATGCATGGCAGTGGATTTCATCAGTGCCGCGCTCAGGCCGTGTCATCCTCTTTTTTGAAGAACATGAGGAGCCCGCCGGTTTCGCATTCAATTCAGGAACTGATGTGGTGAGTGCACTCGCGGAGTCAACTGGCTTCGAATTCTATCTGACAGATGATGCAATCAGCTTCCTGATCACGTTCAACCACCACGATTACCTATCTGCTGCGGGAGATGCGGCGGGCTGGCTCAATGACCTCCTGCGGCGGGGAGCGCCGATCTCAAGCTCTTGACGAAACATTGTGGTGAACTCGAGGTCAAGGATGAAATGATCTTATTCCAATGCGAATGGGTTGAAGAGCGGGTGACTTCAGACTCGACTTTCGCCATTTTGAGGGGGGCGAGCAAGGGAGCGGCGGAGCAGAAGGGAAGAGACGGTCACCGGACTGGTTGTGAGGTCGACCAAGACTTCTCCCGTCCAGTACACGATGACCGCCCCTGCTCTCAACACCCTGCTGCCGCTGCTTCTGTCCCTGCGCCCCGTTTTCACGCTCCCCTCGTTCTGTCGCTTCCTCACCTTGTTTGCGGGCTGGGTGAGCACCCGGGGCGTGCACGCCGTCACCGAATCCTTGGTGTCCGCGGGAGTCTCTGGAGTGAGACACCACGCGGCCTTTCACCGTTTCTTCTCGCGCGCCTGCTGGAGCATTGACCAGATGGGGCGCCTGCTCCTGTTGCGACTGGTGGCGCTCACACCAGGGCCTTTGCGCCTGGCACTCGACGACACGCTGTGTACTCACAAGGGGCCCCATGTCTTCGGTCTGGGCGCGCACCTCGACCCGGTTCGCTCGACACGCCGCAAGCGAGTGTTCGCCTTCGGCCATGTCTGGGTGGTGCTCAGCGTGCTGGTGCCCGTACCGGGCTGCGAGCGAGTGTGGGCGCTGCCCATTCTCATGCGTCTGTACCGCAGCCCGGCCGACTGTCAGAAACGAGGAGACCCTCACCAGAAGAAGACGCAGCTGGCGCGTCAGTTGGTGCAACAGGTGTCACGCTGGCTACCGGGCAAGGCCGTGGAGCTGGTGGCGGACAGCGCTTACGCCTGCCGGGAGGTGCTGCGCCACTTGCCACAGGGTGTTGTTTTCGTGGGAGCCATGCGCGCGGATGCTTCGCTGCACCGTCCGCGCACACGCCCGTGCCGCTCGCCTGTCACCGGCCGACGGCTCACCCGGGACATCCCCCTGCCCAAGCCCGAGAAGCTCGCCCAGGACAAGAAATTCCCCTGGCTGTCCATGACACTCACCCTGTATGGCAAGCCGACGCAGGTGCAATACAAGGAATTGGTGGCGCGCTGGTCGCATCCCGCTGGGAAGGCACTGCTCAAAGTCGTCATCGTCCAAGTGCTTCGCGGAGAACTGCCCATACGCGTCTTTTTTTGCACGGACTCGAGCCGTACCGCTCGACAGGTCATTGAAAGCTATGCCTGCCGGTGGGGAATCGAGGTGCTCTTCCGCGACCTCAAGCAACTGCTGGGCTTCTCCTCCTCGCGAGCGCGCTCCCGCCTGGCGGTGCTGCGGACGGCTCCCTGGGTGGGAATGTGCTACACCCTGCTGGTCATCTGGTACATGGAACTGAAATGGGACACGACAGCCATGGGGCTGCCCGTGCGTCCCTGGTACCGAACCAAACACACGATTAGCTTCGCGGATATTCTTCGCATGGCTCAGCGCACCCTGGCCTCTGCGGACTGGGTCAACCCTCGTCTCCTTTTCGCCAGGTCGGATGACCCCATTTCACTGTCTCGGCCGAAATCCGCATGATTGAGCGGCTCGTTAGCCCAAAAATGGCGAAAGTCGAGTCAGAGCGCTCAGGATTCGATCTGGGGCACATGACTTTTTCGGGAGAAATAGGAATTTGCACATCGCATGGAAAGAGCCCAGATCAGGCAATGATGCTGGCCATTGCCATTACGGATCTTCTCTACGGACTAGAGACGCTGTTGAGGGGGAATCAGCCTGAGTATAGGTTCGTCGGAACGGACTCCTCCTTTTCCGTTTGGTTCAAGAAGTCCAAGCGAGGGCGTATCTCAGTTCGTTGCGGAACGACAGAACTTGGCGAAGCCGAGTCCACAGCTCTCTGTGAATCCATTCTACACGGCGTTGAGACATTCTTTGCCCAACCCGGAAATGAGCTTCCTGCGAACGACCCTGTCCGCGAGGACCTCTTGTCCTCTGTTCAGAGCACTCGAATGAGCCGTTCTCCTCGACATACTGCCCCCACCGCAGCGCGTACTGCGCGCACGCGAGGAAGCAGGAGCAGGTCGTCTGTCTCACCCGCCCCGCCAGCATCGAGGCCCACGCCGAGCGACACGCCGCCGATGTCCGTCAGCACGTAGCGGTTGTGCAGTCGGTCTCCGTCTGCCTTCTGCCGCCAGCGGACGAACTCGACCGAGACGCCGCTCGGCAGACGCTCCGCCATCTTGGCGGCCTCCTGCTCGAAGAACTCCATCGTCGACTTCTCGGAGCAATGCACCCGCACGACGTCGAGTGTCAGCCCGTTGTCCGCAACGACGCCCTCAACGCCTCGAGCACCATTCGATGGCGTGCATTCTCCGGGCCGAAGTGCGGATCGACGAGGTGGAGCTGACGGCAGTTGGTCACCATCGCCGAGAGGGCAAGCGCCAAGGCCTTCGGCGTATGCGAAGGGGACGCGCCGCTCTCGCACGCCCAGCGAGAAACTACCCGCGCCGAGCTGGTCGGGGACCAGCACGCCCTCATGGTTTCGCGGGTTCTGCGACGCGACGATGCTGGCGAAGGGTCTGCGCGCCCACTCACGTTCGGCGTTCTCAAGCCAGGTCAGCAGGCCGTCGTAGACCATGTCGGCGCGCCGATGCTTGTTCTCGCCGAAGAGCCGGAACAGCTCCTCGATGCGCTTCATGTCCTCCTGAGACAGGTCGAGTGCCATCGCGGCGTTGTAAACGGCCCTCTTCCACTTGCTGAACGCGGGCAGCTCGAGCAGCACGCGCGGCGTGCCGAGCCCGAACTTGTCATGGATGAAGCGGAACTCCTCGCGGCGTCCCCAGGTGGCCACGACATCCGGATCGAGCGCGAAGGCGTGAATCACAGGAGTTCCTCCATGCGCTCGGCAAAAAAACCCTTGGGCCAGCGATCGACGAACTCCCCGCGCTCGTCGACGCGAAGGAGGCGCACACGAACTCCTCCCGGGTTCGCTTCGACGTAGAGCACGCTCAGCTTGTCCTCGCTGAACGCAGGCGCATCCTCGGCCAGCTCTTTCTCGGTTGTCTCGCGGATGCGTCGCAAGAGCCGCAAGATGAGGTGCTCGCTGTGGGTCTCGACGAGCAACGTGCGTCGGCTGCCCTCGCGGCTCGCTGCTTCGATGAGCAGATCGCCCAGCCCCACCTGCACGGCAGGGTGCACGTGGATCTCGGGCTGCTCGACGAGCGTGAGGCCACCACGCCCTTCGATGGCGGCGACGACGACGGGGATGAGCTGCGAGATGCCCGCGCCCACCTCCGACGGCAGCACGAACGAGCCCGCGCCGGTGTCGAGGAGCAGCCGGCGCGCGGTCTTGTTGACGTGGCCGCCCGAGAGCGCCTCGGCGTCCGCGTTGCCGTCGAAGAGCTGCTGGACGATGACCTGGCAGCCCGCCCCGAGGCTCCGGAGCCAGGCGTTCGTGCGCTCGACGAGCGTGAGCCGGTCGGCGAGGAGCAGGTCCCAGGCGGCGAGGCCGTCGGCCCAGCTCGTGATGCGCCCCGCGCGCGCGCGGAGGGATTGTCCGCAGCGGGCCGATGTACTGCGCATCGCGCAGGAACGCCGCGAGCTGCGCCGTCGTGCCGAGCACCACCATCTCGAGGAACGTGCGCACGTGCTGTGCAGCACGTTCTCGTGTGGAGATGGACTGTTCGAGCGCCTCGACGCGCTTCTCGTCGAAGGAAGGCTGGCGGCGAAGCGAAACGAGCTCCTCTTTGTCACCTTCGATGTCCCCCTCGGGCAACACTCGTAGCGCTTCCGAGAAGCCAGGCAACGCTCCCGTACGCGATCCAGGGCCATCCACCACAAGCAGCGGCAGGAGAAGGGAGTGAAGACGGAGCGCCCTCGCGAGGAGCCGGTCCACCCCGTACTCGCCCGCGTTCTCGAGGCGTGGCGCCAGGAGGGATGGGAGCGCAAGCAGGGGCAAGCGCCCACGGCTGACGACCTCGTCGTGCCCTCCCGGCGTGGAGAGCACCGGCGCGACCCCGTCGTCCACGCGCAACTCCTGGAGGACCTCTAGCTGCTCGGCCTGCGAGGCCGGCGGGTCCACGACACCCGCCGCCCCTGCATCAGCCTGGCACGGGCGGACGGGGCGGACCGGGACAAAGCTCGCCTGGGTCACGCACGGGCCGAAGGGGGGGACAGCGTGAGCCTCTACAAGACACTCCCCTGGGAGTCACTCTGCACGGAGGTGGCGAAGCTGAAGGTGGAGTTCCAGCCTCCGTCGACGCCGCAGGCCGGAGGTGCGCCGCCCTCGGACAAGCCCCGTAGCTACAGTCGAGCTACAGTCCGGAGCGGAAAACAAAAAAGCCCCCGAGTCACTTGGACTCGGAGGCTCTTTCGGAGTGCCCAGGGCGGGATTCGAACCCGGCAAATCACGTCATGTCAAGTGCAACCACGTCGAATGTCGCCAGAAAAATCAGGCATTTACACACCTACGGTCCTCATCAAGTCGAATCTCGTCGAAGGAGGATGTAGCAGTGTAGCTCCCGCTCAAGGCTCATTTCGGGACCCGAACAGAGCAGTCGGCCGCACGTGCCCTCGTCGGTACACTCCCTCACCGGGTCATCCCAGCTGGCCGAGCAGCGGCAAGGGCAGGTCGGAACCCGCGCGGACAGCCAGTCCACCAACAAGTCGTTCATCTGCGGCGCGTTGGGGTGGGGCATAAAGGAGTGCCCGGAATCGGGGATGATGTAGTAGTGCATGTGTCCGCTCAGAGTGTGAGGAGGGTCAGCTCCTGCTCGACCACCACACTCACTCCCACCTACTCCTCGTCCGTCACCAGCTGGACCACCATGGGCTCGATGCTCTAACTCTCCCCTCCAGCAGCAGTCCCGGCGGGAACCACTCCAATGCAGAGCGTCGCTGCCTTGCGCCCCATGTCCTCTACCATCGACTCCATGTACTCGATCAGTTCCCAATCGAGCCGAAGAAGAGAGCACGCCAATACCATCTATCAAAGAAATGATTGAGAACGTATGGCTAGTTGGAGGCACTGCCTCCGGACACAAAAGCAATGATACGCCCGAGCACATCACTCGCTGGACTACCACTTAGCCGTTTACAGAACTCATCAAGATTCATCACAAAATGCGTACCATGCCGAGGATTAACCAACCCAACCCGAGCAACATCATACCGTCGCGCCTCCATCGAGAGCGCAGCGTAAACCAAGAGCTGGCGCAAATCAGGACCTCTGAAGTTTCGATCGCCAGACTTAATTTCATACAATGTATCCAGGCAGAAAACATCCCCCTCACACGCATCCAGCACGCCACACCCAGCAAAATGCGGCCGAAAAATCCTGTCTACATACGGGATGCCTGCAAAATAATTCTCGAGACGCTTGGCAATGTCGAGCGCTTCGACTTGCTCCACAAGATCAGGAGGCGGGAATGCATCGTTAGCGAACTCCAATTCGCTGATGCGGCGGTGAGTCTTTCGACAGATTTTATCGAGCGCCTTTCGATTCGCAAAGAAACTCATCACCGGCGCCTGCTCTAGTGACGAATGCTCAAACAGCGAAAAGGCCAATTCATTCACCAAGGCACGGCGCCCCGCGATTGTCCGCTGAGCCACTTGCTGCCTCGAGAACTGTTCCAGGAACGACACATTCAGACTTCGAACAAATGCTTCACAAAACGGTATTGTATCATTCCAAAAAGAAGAGTACGAACGCACAAACTCGCGATCAGTAATCATAGCAGCAGGCCGATTTTTCCGCTGGCGGCACGCTCCTGTGCCCAGTTGTTCGTGAGAGATTCAAATTGGTCGAATGCATGGGATGCCTCTACCCTCCAAGAGTCCCCCTCATTTCCCATGGTGTGCGATGCAGTAATATACGCCCGCCTGACCCATGGATGGAGATGCATGAACTTTCTCTTTAGCGACGAGAGGAAGTGGGTGGCTTTCCAATGAGCCATAATAAGGATGATGTCACGCCCAAGCAGTGGACTTTTGCGCAATTCGAACATCTTGACCAAGAGCGACTGGTGTTCATGACTCTGCATTCGCGCCAAAATGCGGATCGCGTATGACGCGTGAATATCAATCCTCATCAAGGCAGAGTTTTGACTCAACAGCCGACACAACGTCGCGCAGACATGGACTCGCGTTGGGTCGTCAAGCATGTCAAAAACATCTCCAACCACCACAAGAACAACCGAGAACACTGGTGCAAGCACGCCATGATTATCCATGAGCGTCCGAACAGCATTGCTCAAGTCCGACTTCTCGAGATAGCGGATGGCCCTGACAAGTTGACGAGTCAGTGATTCGTGGACGCGACTCTTAGACATTTCACGCCCAAGCATTCCAAGGATGTCAAATCGCGCGACCTCACTTCGAAGCCTTTCGTAGTCTTCTTCTGCCGTTGGCGAGTAAGGATCATAGCGCAAGCGGACAGCCAAGAATGCCCGCGCATCTGAATCCGCCGGAGCGTCAGGTGGCCCATGCGTTTCACTAAGCTTCAGAAACTCCGAACTTTGCATGATTCGGGTTTTGAGCTTCTGGAGGGTAAGCCCTTCTTCAACTTGAAGCACCTCGGCAAGTCGAATCAAGTTTGTGTATGCCGTCTCGCGATCGGGGGCGAACAAATGATAGTCGTCCGAAAAACGGCAGAAAACAATGCCTGAATCATTCAGAAGGTGATCAACTCGATTGAGCAAGACCTCTGACAGAAGTCGTGAGGCTGGGCCTCCCACCGGGAGGCCATGTGCATGCCCCTTGTTGTTTGCAAGAAATTTTCGGATACGCTCTATGGCGTCTTGATTACTAGAGCAATCACGCAGAGCAAAAACTAGTCGCTCATGGGAAATTCGGGCATAGAAGTCGGCAATGTCGCATTTCACAACCCAGCCATGATTCCTGGCCAGCTCCAAAGATCGTTCTTGGAATGCTGACCAGCCAATGCTCTCGTCGAATATGCGACCATTTCTTTCTTTATCCTGAAAACGGTAGGAAAATACTGTGCGCGCATCTTTCGATATACGACGCGCTTCAATCTCCCGCCCAATGGAGATGACAAGAGCCAGGTAGTAAGCGTTCCAAAACGGATCGAGTTGGGTTGCCCATCTGTAAGCTGTGTAGCCTAGTTGAGAGAGTGTACTTTCGTGCGCCGGTGGGTGGGCACGTAGGTGCTCGTCGAATCTTTCGTGCACTTTGGTCAGCAGCGAGAGCACGTCTTCTGTCTTGTCATGGAAAACGTGATGCTCCAAGGGGAAAGGAAATATGTCGGTGTCTCCGACGGTTTCAATGCTCAGAAGCGCTGTTGCGATGTGCGCCTGAATCGAATCGGCTGCGTAACGCGGCATAGCCTTATTGATTGCGAGGCGAGGCTGCCGCGAATCTTGCGTGTCAGCCGCTGCTTTAGCCGGGATTCCTGCCACACCTTTCTCAAGCTGCGTTGACGGAGGGATGCAACCAGCGCGGAGCAGTGCGTGCATGAATGCGGCGGCAGTCTGGCACGCATAATTGGTCCATTCGGGAGAACGCTTGAGCCCGACGATGTCGCTAACCCCTCTAATAGCGAACATCGGTACGCGCTCACGAGCTGCTCGGTAGACGCCAGCCGACTCCATCTCGATTGCGTGGATGTTGCGGGCGACCTTGCGCCAAACACGAACTAGCTCTGTGTCTTTTACGAGTCGATCGCTTGACGCGATTGCTCCCGCCTTGACCTGTGGAATGCGTGGCGACTTCCCGGACAAGGGGGCTACTGCATTCCGAACCTTGGCTTTCCAGTCCTTGTCACCATAGAGCGAAAGTTTGTTGGGGTTGATTACTGGTGGTGTTTGACGGATAGCGCTCGGGAGATTCCACCCCTCGATTTTTTTCTCAATCACGGGCAAATTGGAAATGATTCTCAATGCCGCGCGATTGAGCGGACCTCCACTTATTGAAAATTCTCGGTCGCCTTTGGCGGATGCGGCTTCCAGGCTGAGGTCATGTATCCGATCCGATACAATGACATCTCCAAGAGTAAAATCCTCCGAGGGAGCACCACCCGCTATTCCAACAACCAGAATCCAGCGAGGAGAAAGATCTTCAAGCAGGTCACGCGTCGCTTCTTGTGCTTCACCATTTCCTTGCTCGGTGCAGCGAAGAACCGCTATCCGGCACGAAGAGTCAGCGTCGGTCTTGAAATCAATAACATTATAGTCTCGCTGTCCGCAGACGACCTGCGTCTCATTTGGAAAGCGATCTAGAACTGCCCGCATTTCCTCTTCTTTGATTGTAATTATTCCAACATCAACAGTGCCTTTGAACGTGCTAGCGGAGGTCATCGCTCTCGGTCTTTCATCCATTTCTTGATGTCAATTTCATGAAACATGATCGGCGCACCGAGAGCATGTCACGTACTGATGGATGTGGTCGCGTGATGCACAGTTGAGCGACACAGCATTTTTGCCGTGGCAAGGTGTTGGGCTATGCGTGTTAGCGCGGGACTGCATGTGGCTCGACTCTACCTGGCACGGCACAACATGTACACCTCGTGAGAGCCGAACGGGTTCTGCTTTCGGCGTGATTCTCCCGGGTGGCACCGGCGCTCCCGCTTCACCTTGGCCATCTCCAGATTCACCAATGCGATGGAGAAGGCCCCCCACCCGCTTGCCCCTGGTGACGGCGGCATTGAGCCCCCCTGGCTGCCCTTCACCGGCAGGGAGCTGCGCGCGCTCCCGGGCATCTCAACGAGCAGCTTCTCCGCCGCCTCGCCACAGCGGCCGAAGCGGTCCCTTATATCCCTGTAGAGAAAGAGCCCCATCCCCAGGTCCCGCGTCCGCTCCTCACCGTGGGATCGGCGCTGCCGTAGGGAGCGCGGGCGGCTAGCGGTCACCGCCACTAGGCAAAGGAGGTGTGCCCAGGCTTGGAAGCTGTCGATGATCACCGAGAAGCGCGGGAATTTGGACGAGCCGAGCGTGGCGGCCTGAAACTGGCGGGCAGAGGTAGGAGGAGGTAGCGCAGAGAGCCGGGACGAGGGCGCCAAAAAGAAGAGGGCCCGGAGCTGGTACCTCCGGACCCTCAGGCCGAATCACGGGGACGCGATGCGGGAGGAGCACGCTCGCACGAGGCCGTGAGGCGGTCCAGTTTCCAGGCGTCTCGAGCCTGGGGACGCGTGGATTCACTGCGGATGGCGCAGTGCGCGCTCGGCACCTGCCGGGCACTCTTCTACCTGTGCCGTCGGCACGACCGGGGCCAGCGCTACTGCTCGCGTGAGTGTAGTGCGCAGGCGCGCCGCCAGAGCCAGAGGGAGTCGGGGCGACGCTACGCTCGCGGCTTCGCGGGCCGGTGGGCCGCGGCCAGGCGCCAGGCCCGGAGCCGTGAGCGGCGAGCACGGAAAGTCACGCATCAGGGTAGCCCGCCACTGGAGGGCGCGGGCACCTTGGCGCCGCCGACGCCAGAGGTCGCCCTGGAGGCCACCACTTTTCGCGTCGGCCAGGAGCCGACTGATGCGGACAGAGGGGAAGAGAAGGACACCGGGCGAGTGCCCGGTGCCGAGGCGGACGAGGGACGGGCTGGCGAGGGCGCTGTGGCGAGCGTGCGAGCCCCTGCCAGTGCCGGGAGCGGTGCACGCTGCGCGGTGTGCGGATGCCGTGCGGACTTCGTCCGTCATGGGCCCTGGGAGCCACGCCCCGGGCCCCGGGCCAGGAGGGCGCCATGGTGACTGACGAGCAGCGCGCCCGCATCCGCCGCCTCTACTTCGCCGAGCACTGGAAGGTGGGCACCATCGCCGCCGAGCTGGGCGTGCACCACGACACCGTGAGGGGAGCCCTGGAGGTGGAGCGCTTCGTGCGCACCACCGCCCGGGTGAGGCCCACCATGCTTGACCCCTACCGGGATTTGATTGCCCAGACACTGGCGCAGCACCCCAAGCTGCGCGCCACGCGGCTTGTACGAGATGCTCCGTGCTCGCGGCTACCAGGGCAGCGCCCTCCAGGTGCGGCGCTACGTGGCCCGGCACCGGCCGGTGTCCTCGGCCGAGGCCTACTTGCGGCTGTCCACGCTGCCGGGTGAGCAGGCCCAGGTGGACTGGGCCCACTTCGGCCGGCTGCGCATTGGCGGGGCCGAGCGCCCCCTGTGCGCCTTCGTCCTGGTGCTCTCCTGGTCGCGCGCTCTCTACGCGCGCTTCGTCCTGGAGCAGTCCCTGGAGAGCTTCCTGCGCTGCCACACCCTGGCCTTCCAGGCGCTGGGCGGGGTGCCGCGCTCCCTGCTGTATGACAATTTGAAGAGCGTGGTGTTGGAGCGCGTGGGCGACCACATCCGCTTCCACCCCAAGCTGCTGGAATTCGCCGGCCACTACCACTTCGCTCCCAAGCCCTGCGCTCCCTACCGCGGCAACGAGAAGGGCAAGGTGGAGCGCTCCATCCACTACCTGCGCCACTCCTTCTTCGCCGCACGTACCTACTCCTCGCTGGATGACCTCAATTCCCAGCTGTCGCGCTGGATTGAGGACACCGCCCACGCACGCCCCCTCCCACAGGACACCTCACGCCGCGTGCACCAGGCCCTGGAGGAGGAGCGGCCCCGACTGCTTCCCCTGCCAGGGAATGCCTTCAGCTGCGACGTGGTGCGCACCCTGCACAGCGGCAAGACGCCCTACGTCCGCTTCGACGGCAACGACTACTCCATTCCCCACACCCTGGTGACAAAACCTCTCACCCTGGTGGCCAGCGACTCGCTGGTGCGCCTGCTGGATGGCACCCGGGAGGTGGCCCGCCACACGCGCTGCTGGGACAAGGGCAAGACTCTCGAATGCGAGGAGCACCTGGCCGCCCTCGCCGCCCACAAGCGCCACGCCCACGAGCTGCGCGGACGCGACAGGCTGCGCCAGTCCTGCCCCAGCGCCGACGCCTTCATCGCCGCGCTCGCCTCGCGTAACGCCCACCTCGCAGGCCATACCTCGCGCCTGCTCAAGCTGCTCGACGCCCATGGCCCCGAGGCCCTCGAGTCCGCCCTGTCCACCGCGCTCTCTCGCGGTGCCATCGGCGCCGAGTCCGTCGCCCACCTCCTGGAGCACTCCCGCCGCCAGCAGCACCTGCCTCCCGTCCTCTCAGTCTCCCTCCCCGACGACCCCCGCGTGCGCTCTGCCCGCGTCCAGCCCCACTCCCTCTCCGACTACGACGCCCTCTTGCGAAAGGACTCCCCGTGACTTCCTCCCTGGCTCATTCCCTCTCCGGGCTCGGCCTGCACCGCACCAGCGCCGAGCTCGATGACCTCGTCGCTCGCGCCACCAAGGCCCGCCTCTCTCCCACCCAGCTGCTGGAGCAGATTGTCCAACTGGAGTCCGACGAGCGCGCCCGCCGCTCCCTGGAGCGCCGCACCCTGCGCAGCCGCCTGGGCCGCTTCAAGCCCATGGCCGACTTCGACTGGAGCTGGCCCAAGTCCATAGACAGGCCCCTGGTGGAGAGCCTGCTGCGTCTGGACTTCCTCCAGGACGCTCGCAACGTGGTGCTGCTCGCCGCCCAGGGCCTGGGCAAGACGATGATTGCCCAGAACCTCGCTCACGAGGCCCTGCGCTCCGGCCACTCCGTCCTCTTCACCACCGCCTCCCAGCTGCTACTCGACCTCGGCTCGCGCGACTCTTCCCGCGCCTTGGAGTCCCGCCTGCGCCACTACGCTCGCGTGGGCCTGCTCATCATCGACGAGCTGGGCTACCTCTCCTACGACGCGCGCAACGCCGACCTCCTCTTCCAACTCGTCAACTTGCGCTATGAGAAACGCAGCCTCGTCCTCACCACCAATCAGGCCTTCAGCGACTGGCCTACCATCTTCCCCAACGCCAGCTGCGCCACCGCCCTCATCGACCGCGTCATCCACCACTGCGACATCGTCTCCATAGAGGGCGACAGCTACCGCCGCCGCGAAGCCGAAGCCTCTCTGGAGTCTCGCCGCTCCCGCCGCTCCGGCTGACGCCCTGGGGGACTACATCCCCCAGTCCCCCTGTGGCTCCGCTCCGGCCCGCACCCAACTGCGGTGCGGGCCTCCTCGGAGCGCGAGCCCGCCGCTCCTCGCCCCCAAACCGGCTGGTTCATTTTCCCGCGCTTCTTCATGTTCAGCGACATGGAAGCTCGTACGTGCGGAGGTCATGTCGGTCCTGACTCGGTTCAATGTAGGTGAGAGCATCGTCTGGAAGGCCCTGCGAATGGAAGGGCCGAGCCTTACACTTCGCGTCATGACAACCGTTCTGACGACCCTACGCTCCTCAGCTCCGCGCTCCCCCCTAGCGCATCTTCTGCATGACGGAGAAGATAACGGGGACACTGTACCGCTCACTCAAGCAGGGCGGCTACCTCTGAGGCGAAGACGGAACTGGGGGCTAAAAAAGATGAGCCCCGCCGCCAGAGGCAGCGGTGGGGCGCAGCCGAAGAAGGAGCGGACGGCAGACCCCTACCCTTTCCATCTTCGAAATCCGCAGCCTCCGGTGGGTATCAGCACATGAGCCCGGGAATTCATCCCGGCTACACCAGGAGCTCCTCATGGTCTTCCTCCCCATCATCGCCAACAACCTCGGCAAGATCGCCGCCGCGGCTGCAACCACCTTGGGCCTCGTGGGCTACGTCAACCGCGAGCGGATCGGCCGCTGGCTCTCGGACGAAGAGCCCGACGCCAAAGAGCGGAAGCAGGAGCACCTCCAGGACGCAGCGGGCGTGCTCAAGACTGCCGAGTCGCTCAAAAACCTTCACGGCCAGCTGGCTCCTAGCGAGTTCGATAAGAAGCACGCCGAGCTGCTGGACAAGCTGACCACGATGAACACCAAGACGATGGGCGATTTCAGGGTGCTCATCAACGAGGCGCAGTCGGAGGTCATCACCTCCATGGCCGAGCTCGAGGGCCAGCTCGACGCCCAGCGGAGCGAGACGCGGGCGCTCGGCGAGGAGCTGCGCGAGGCCGTGGCGGACCTGGCGCGCCGGCAGGACGCGGTGGAGCAATTTCTCCACGGCAAGGACAAAGGAGAGGTCTTCGCCGTCCCCGGGCGCCAGCGCACCGCTGAGACTCCGCGCAGACAGGAGGAAACGGCCAAGAAGCCCACCCCCAACGGCAGCAGGCGCAAGGGCAACGGGAGCACCGCGCCCGAGACGCGCGCCCCCTGACGCACTCCCCCGCCCTCTCGCAGCTGCATGCCGTGGTGGCCCACGAGCCCCCCGGCTTTTTTGGCCCCGAGGTGCTCTCGCGCGAGGTCAGTGGCTGCTCGGAGTGCCAGCACGCCTCCGGGCCGGGGCTGCGGAAAGGCCAGAAAGCGCGAGGGGCATGCGCTCGCCTTCTGCACCGGGAGGGCTCATCGAGCTGCTCCAGGTGACCCTTGCGGTTGGGTTACGGACCCTACGACACGAGGCGCCTTTTGCCCGCGCTGTCCAGTCTGTCCGGATTTGTCGGGGCGCCCGATAGAATGGGAGTCACCCATCGGAGGCGCTGATGACATCCACGCTGCTGGTGCTACTGCTCCTCGCTCAGACGGAAGGGCCCGACAACCCACCCGATGGGGCAATGGAGCTACCGCTCCCATCATCCTCGGCCAGACGCCTGCACCACCTGGCACGCCTGGAGGTCACCGGGTTTGCGCTGCTGCCGGGTGGCGGGACGGGCGGCGTGGAGCGCTATGCCCAACTGACCCCCATGCTGGTGCTGGACGGCGGCGAGGAGCTCGGCATCAACCTTGGCGCTCCGGTGCGGCTGCGGCTGGGTGGCGGAGCTCCGGGCGTCGGGTGGGTGCGCCGCGAGGACTGGGACAGCCTCTCGGACTGGGGGCAGCTGGTGCGTGCGCTCAAGCTGGGCTCGGATGCCTCTCCGGTGGGGCTGTGGGCGGGCGCCCTCGACAGCTACAGCCTCCTTTCCGGGCACCTGGTACGGCGGTACTCGAATCGCTCCAATCCGGACTACCACCCGGCTGGAGCCTTTCTCACCGGCACGCTGGGCCCCCTCTACGCGGAGGCGTTCTCCTCGGATGTGCTGGGCGCGCACCTCATGGGCGCGGAGGTGGCGCTCGACCTGGCACACCTCTTCACGGGCCCGCAGGAGCAGCCGGGGCGCTACACGCTGGCTCTGTCCGCGGTGCACGACTGGGGGCGAGCCGGAGGCCACTCGCCCCAGGTGACGCTGGCGCACCTGGATGGAACGGCGGTGGTGGTGGTGCGCCCGGGCTACGAGCTGCACGTGCTGGCCGGCTGGGGTGGGCGTCCGGGCGTAGGCGGGGCCTGGGGCGCGGTGGCCGGCGTGGGTGCGGATGCGGTGACGCCCACGTTGGACGCACGGCTACGGCTCGAGGTGCGAGGGCAGCACGGAGGCTTCCGCCAGGGCCTCTTTGGCCCGGACTACGAGCTGGCGCGCTTCCGCGTGGCGGGCCCTTCCGGATTGCCAGTCGTGGAGGCGCCTTTTCCCAACGGCTTCTCGGTGTACGGCGAGGCGGTGGTGGGGTGGGATGCGGTGCGACTTGGCGGGTTGCGGCAACGACACCTGCACCTCTCCCTGGCGGTGGAGGCGTTTACCTGGGGACGCGTGGACGTGGACGGGCGGCTCGCGGCGCAGCTGGCCGAGCGGCGCGTGGAGGTGGCCGTCAGCGCGCTCGCCACCGGAGTGGGCAAACCGGAGGCGCGCTACTTGTATTCGGGCGAGGTGCGTTGGCGCTTTGGCGGGTGGATGTACGCCGTGGGCCAAGGCGGCACGTTGCTGTTCCCGACACCGGACGGGACGCTGCGCCCCGGCGCCTTCGCGTCCCTGGGCCTGGGGGTGGAGCATGCTCGCTGAGCTGGCGCGGAAGTGGGTGGCCCTGGTGCTTGGGGCCGTCGTGCTGTCCACCGGCTGCATCACGGTGACGCCACCCGCGGGACGCGGCATGCTTCTGGATCGCAACCCGCGTGCCTCCCCCGGGTTGGCGGGCGAGGTGCGTGGTGACGCCCAGCACGCGGTCACGGGCTCGAATGCACCCACTCGGCTGCTCCGCCGCCGGGGTGAGCGCGTGCAGGGCACGGAGGTGGCCATGGTGAGCCCGGCCGAAATGGCCGTGCGCGCGGTGGCCAGCGGGGCCAGGCAGGCGGACGCCTTCGAGTACCTGCTGCTGCTCGCGGGCCTGGACAACGTCAACGACGAGCCTCCGCGAGGCGCTCCCCTCACGCCCCAGGAGGCGGCCCGGGTGCTGACGGTGCTGATGAACAAGCCCGTGACGCTGGGTTCGTTCCCGCCGCGCATGGCCGTCTGCCACCTGCTGCGTGAGGTGCTGGAGGGAGGGGAAGTCTCCCGCGAGGAGCTGCTGCGCCGGGTGGAGCGCTTCAAGACGGTGGCCGTGCTCCGGCCGGACGGCTACCTGGCCTGGACGCTCAACGGACGCACGCAGCAGAAGGTGGGCCCGGTGGAGTGGAAGGAGGAAGCCTTCCGCGCTGGCTCTTTCGAGCTCGGGCGCTTCTACACCGTCAATGGGTGGGTCTTCCGGCTGGCGGATGCGCAACTGCGCCCCGTCATGGAAGGGCCCCCACTGGCCGAGGTGTACGACGACGCCGACTACATCAGCCGCACGCTGGATGGGGCACAGGAGGCATATGTCGACCTGTACCACGCCATGGGCCAGCTGCTCTCCCATCCGTCGGACAGCATCGCTTCGCTGCGACACCTACCGGCGGGGGTCGCGGCCCTCCTCGCCTCCTCGCCGAAGTACCTCGAGCGTTTCCGGTACATGACGCGGGGCGAGCAGGTGAAGGCGCTCTCGAAGCTGACGACGAACCTCATTTTCACCGTTGGCACCGCAGGAGGCACGACGAGCACGCTGACGCGGGCGGTGGGCGGGCTGGAGGCCACCGTGCCGGTGCTGTCCCTCTCGGCCGAGGGCTTGCTGGTGGTAGAACGCGTGGTGGTTCCGGTGGGCAAGGCGGCCACGGTGTTGAGCGGCGGACCCGGTGCGGCCATCATCCTTCACCAAATGGGGGGCGGGGGAGATGGCGGCTCCACCGTTGACTACGAACACATCGTGCCCGATGGGAGCGGAATCGCTGCCACCATCGACAACACAGGAGTTGTAGACGTGATAGTCGCGGCGCCGAAGGGCAGCGCGATCCGTGGAACGGAGTTGTTTCGCGGAATGATGAAACATTTTGGTAAGAACGTTCGTGCGATTCGGGGGAATTGGCGCTACGGAGACAATCTTGCGGAGGTAAACAGGCTTGTCGGCGAGAACGTACCTCTTGAGATTGCAGTCACGAAGACATGGACGGCTCGTCGCGCAGCCGAGTATGGGTTCATAAGAGCCGTCGTGGTCGAAGCCAAGGGTGCTCCCGGCGCGTATAGTTTCGTTCAGGTTCTATTCACCAAATGAGGCATGAGACCATGGGAACCAACACGAGCTTGAACATGAGTTTGATTGTCCGGTTGCGCGAAATGGCCGCAACAGGTCATGGAGTATGTGAGATGGTGCGCTGGTTGCTTGAGAGTCTGTCGCTCGATGCATCCAAAGGAAGATTCATGACCATCGTATATCTTCATAAAGCATTCTGCCTATCTCTGGGAGATGCATCGGCTGCTGGCGCATGGCACGTTTTTCCTGGTGGAACCTGGTCGGACGAGGAGTGTGAACAGTTCCTGCTGCCTCGAATTCGTGCGACCAGGAATCAATGGATGTAGACGCATTTGCAATTGCGACGGGCTGCCGATCAGCTCATCGATGTGGCCCCGCCCGTGAGTCTCCAGCGTCACCTCCACCGCTACCTCGCCCAGGCCCGCCTTGGAGAATGCGCGGTTGTGGGAGATCTCCACCATGTTGGCGCCCTGCTGGCTGATCTCCGCCGTGAGCCAAGCAAGCATCCCCGGTCGGTCCGACATGCGCACCACCAGCCGCACCGAGTGCCCAATCCGGCTGGTTCAATTTCCCGTGCTTCTTCATGTTCAGCGACAACCCCTTACGGGAACGTCACGTTGCCGAGGGTGACGGTGCGCTGGCGCTCCGCGTCCCACAGGATGAGGGTGTACGTCCCCCGGGCCTCTTTCTCCGTGGCCAGCATCTCCACTACGACGCGCCCTCGGTCGCTCGCCTCTCCCGGCGCGGCCGGAAGGATGGCGCCCGGCTGCCAGAGCAGCAGCGGCTTGAGCACTTCGCCCTTGGGCCCGCGGAGTACCGCGCCCGCCGCCGTCCAGGGCTCCGAGCCAGGATTTTCGAGGTACACCTCCACCGCCACCCGCTCCAAGGCGCGGTAGCTGTAGACGCTGTAATAGCGAAGAGCATTGCCCTCCTTCTCGGTGATACTCGTGCTCAGGTCCTTGACGGAAACGCCCCTGTCACCACTCACGAGGCCGGAGGCGATGGCGCCGCCCAATCCATCCGGCCCCCCGCGCTCGGCGCGCAGTTGCCGCACCTCCGCACGACACTGCTGGAGGTCGGCCTCGGCCTCCTTGGCGACTTGCTGAAAGTGCGCCACGGGACGCGGCTGGCGCAGCACCTTCACTTCCTGCATGCCGAGCCCGGGATGGACCACGAGCACGAAGGTGGCGCACGCGGGCGCGGCGCCGTCGGCGAAGCACACCTCCACTTCAGTCCGCTTTCCGGCGACCAGGTTCTCACGGGGAACCAGCATGAGCGTCTGTCGTCCCAAGGCCCAGTCCTCGAACCATCCCCGCTCCTGAATCTTCAGGGATTCCTGCTGGAGCAACGAGTCGAAACGGAAGGTGATGGGCAGGCCCGGGCCGATACACACCACTGGCGCCTGTCCCTTGCCGGGCATGGCGGCCAGCTTGAGGCGGGGGCTCGCCGCCTCGCACTCGTCCATGGATGGAGCTGCGGACACGGCCGAGGGGGTGGACAGGAGGGCCAGCGCCAGGAGGCCGACAGGGGACGCAACGAGCACGGGAGGTCAACCTTGATGGGGGCAAGCAAGCGCCAGGACGAGTCCGGCCTCTACCACACCCCCGCCCTCCAGGCGCCCGGCCTCCAGCCGGCCGGGCCCATGTCCGGCGCTACTCAAAGCGGTCCACCGCCCTGACGTCTTGGGCGGAGGAGACTACGGCAGTGTCGGGCCCGCTGTCCGGCTCCATTTCCACGCCCAGTTCCCCGGCCCGGCTCCGCAGTTCCAGGCAGACGGGGTACGTCTGTCCGCCCTTCGATTGGGCCTGCTTGGCCTGGGTGAAGCGACCGTAGACGCGGCCCTCCCCGAAGATAAGGCGCCCGGAGAGCACGGTGCCCGGCCTCAGTTCCCCAAAGGGCTCCACCAGCGTGAACGTGCTGAACTGGTTGACGGGGACGGGCTTGGTGCTTCCGACAACAGGGAACTTGCCTGCGGCTTCCTGCCCGATGCGGATGTCCAGCTTCTCCATTGCATCCAGGGCGCCCGAGGGGCACGCCTCGGGCTTGGGAGCGGCTCGCACCGGGGGGGCGCCAGCGCAGCCGCCGAGCACGGCGCAGCAGGCCGCGGTGGCGCACTTCACCCCGAAACGGGCACGCCGGGCCTGGGGCTGGGGCTTCTCGGGGGTGTTCACGCTGAAGTCTTCCTTGCGAAGCATGGCGGTGGTGAACTCCGGCGCGGGGGTGGGAGGCATAAACAGCGCCGCGCTCGCGCCAGCTTGCGGCGAGTCCCGCGAAACCGCCAATTCCCGGGCAAGGTAGGCGTGGAGAGTCGGACTGTTGCTGGAGGATGTGGGAGGTTCTGGCGCAGGTTGGCGCTGCGCCGCGCCCTCTGTCCGAGAGGAGGGAGAGGCGGCGAGCACCGCGCCCGCGCTGGCCGCAGCCGCCACCGCCATCAACACCAGCACCAACGCCGCCCGGCGTAGGCCGTCCAGGGCCACGGCGCGCACGGGCAGACTGCCCATGAAGGTGGGGAAGGCCCGCGAGACTGCGAGCCTCAATGGCCCTCGCCTCGGAGCGGCCTCGCGCGTGGGTCCTGCATCCCCCACCTGGGAGGCAGCGACAGCCGACGCGGGGGCCACGGAGCCCTGCACCGCCGGCAATGGCGGAGCCGGCACCTCCTCCTCGAGCGGCACGCCTTCCCAGGCACGGTCGGGGAACATGGCCGCCATACGCGCCGCCAGGGCCTCGGCCACCGGCGCGGGGCTTGGAGGCGCTGCGGACATGACAGGCGGAGCAACCACAGGGGAATGACGCTCCTCGGTACTCGGCTTCTTCTGTCCGCGTCGCGGCGGTGCGAAGCACCTGCGCACCGCGAGTTCCTCCTCGTCCCAGGGCACCTGCGCTGGAATCTCGTCCGCCATCGCCTCTTCCGGCGCTTCCGGGTCGCCCAGTGGCACGTCCCAGCTCGCGTCGCCCTGGGCCGCGGCCAACGCCGACTCGAGCGCCGCGCACAGCGCCGCCATGTCCGGGAAGCGCACGGCGGGCTCCTTCTCCAACATGCGCATGCACACGTCGGACAGAGCCTTGGGCACCCGAGGATTGAACTCGTGCGGAGCCGGAGGAGTCGTGCTGAGAATCGCCTTCACCAGGAGAGGGTTGCGCCGGGTGCCAAAGGGCAGCCGGTTGGTGAGGAGCCAGTAGAAGGTAACGCCCAGCGCCCACAGCTCGTCGGACACCTGGGACTTGTAGCTCACCGGCTCGCCCGCGTTCTCCCCGAGGAAGCGCCATGCCTCGGGGCTCACGTACTCCTGCGTTCCGGGTGGAAGCACGCTGGAGCCGGGCACCGGGGTGGCCTCGGCCACGGCGCCTATGCCGAAGTCCACCAGCACGGGCTCCACGTTGCGCGAGCGGATGATGATGTTGTCCCGCTTGATGTCACGGTGAAGGACATTCTTGCGATGCACCGCCGCGAGGGTGCGGGCCAGTGTCAGCATGAGGCCCGCGCACCGGCGGGCACACGGGTTTTCCGTGAGGGCGTACTGCTCCAGCGTCAGGCCGTCCACCCACTCCATGACGATGTAGAAGTAGCCGTGGTCAGGGTCGGGCCAGCGGTCGTAGCCACGGACGCGGACGATGTTGGGGTGCTTGAATTTCTGGAGGATGGACACCTCCATGAGGCCCCATGCGTCCAGCTCGCGGGCGCGGAAGAACTTGATGACGAAGAAGCGGCCCGCACGCTCGGCCTTGAAGACGAGCCCCTGTCCGCCATCGCCCAGCCTCGACGTGAGGCGGTAGTCACCAACAATGTCCCCGGACTCGGGCTGTTTGAACGGCGGGAGTTGCATGGAATGAGTCGACCTCCGGAGTTGGAGGCTAGCACGACTCGGCTCTCAGGTTGCGCTTCTCGGATCGCACCTGGCGCGTGCCCGTGTCCGCGCGGAGCACAGGCGCTGCCTCACGTACAGCAGGCCAGAGCCAGGGCGGCGCACACCAGCACCCCTCCAAAGTCCGGGTGCAGCTCGGCCCCTGGCTCCAGCCCAATCTCGTTGCGTCCGCTCACTCGTCGTCGGTCGCGTTCTCCAGCACCTTCAACACCCGAATCAGCCGCTTCACCTTCGCGGGGCTCCACCCGCGCAGCATGCTCACGAGTTGCAGCAGCTCCGGCGACAGGTTGCCCTCGGGGGCGGGCGCATCGACGGAGGCGGCCACGTCGGCGGAGCTCAACGCGAGCAGCGCGTCCGCGGAGATGCCGAGGGTGCGCGCGAGCTTTCGCAGCGTCGGGACGGCGGGCATCATTCCGCCGCGTTCAATGCGGCCGTACACGTTGGCGGCGATTCCGGCCTGGCGCGCTACCTGGGCCTGGGTGAGCCCCAGCCGCTCGCGTGCCGCTCGGGCCACTTCTCCCAGGGACTGCTGGAGCTGTTCGGGCTGTAGCTGTTCGAGTTCCATGGGTCGCATCTACCAAAGTCCTCCGCGCGTCATGCCGCACGCTGGATGATGAGGGTCCTTCAACGGTCCAGCTTCAGGCGGGTCATGGTCAGCAGCGCGCGTCCTGCATCGGAGGCGTGGGCTGTCGGGAAGTGCTCGAGTTCGTCGTGAGCATGGCCTGGGCCACGCTCCGCAGCGCTCTGAGCTGGCGAGGTTTCATCCGGCGTGCCGTGCGGAGGAGTTCGTTGACAGCCGGCCTCTCCTTCGGAGGCGGTGAAGTGAACCACGCGGGCGGCGTCGGAGATGAAAACCCCAGCAGGGTGTTGGCATCCACCTCCAGCACGCGGCAAAGCCGCTGCACCGTCGGAATGCTGGGCATCATCTCACCGCGCTCGATGCGTCCGTAGACGGCCACGGCTAGCTCCGCGCGTTGAGCCACCTCGGCCTGAGTGAAGCCATTGTGGACGCGGGCGGCCCGCGCGGACTTCCCGAGGTACTTCTTCAATGCCACGTCCATATCCGCGAGTTCCTCATGAGGCAGCGCGCTTCGAGGTGCGTGAGACCCCCGAGCCCGAAGGGGGCAGCAGTGCGCTGGCGACGTTGCTGAGCGCGGCGAGGTGGCGCGGCTTCAGCTTGCGCACCGTGCGAAGAAGACGGCGCATCGCGGGCGGTTCATCTTCACCGGGAATCTCAAGGGTGAGCCAGGCGGGAGGCGTCGAGGACGAAAAACCCAGCAGCCGGTTCGCATCCACGGCCAGCGCGCGACATAGGCGCATGAGCGTGGGAAGGCTGGGGAGCATATTGCCGCGCTCCAGGCGTCCGTACACCTCCTCGGCTCCCCCTACTTCGGCCGTCAGGCGATTACCCGAACCCGCTGGGTGATGGGGCGCACCACGACCCGGGCCCCCTTTCCATCATCCAGTCGGTCCGATTCCGGGCCGCTCTCCCTCATCTACGCTGCGCGGTAACACGGAGGGCAAGGTGCAGGAGGCGTGGTGGGTCGATGTGATGTTCCAGCACCCGGACGGGCGCGTGGAACGCGTGCGCAAGGCGTCCCCGGTAAATACCCGCCGGGGCGCCGAGCAGTACGAACGGGAACTCCGCCAGTCACTCCCTTTACCGCACCTTCGGAAAGGAGAAGAAGGAGGTCCCCACCCTGGAGCAGTTTCAGGAGCGGTTCCTCGAGCACGCACGAACGAACAACAAGGTCTCCACCGCGAAGACCAAGGCCGACATCCTGCGCAAGCACCTGGTCCCCGCATTCGGCTGGTTGAAGCTGGACCAGATCGACACGGCCAGGCTCGAGACCTTCAAGGCCCAGAAGGTGAAGGAGGGGCTCTCCAAGAAGAGCGTCAACAACCTCCTGACCGTGCTGCGTAAGCTCCTGGCACTTGCCCAGGAGTTCGGCGAGCTCAATGCAGTGCCCAAAGTGGAATGGCTCAAAGCGCCCAAGCCCGAGATCGACTTCCTCTCCTTCGAAGAAGCCGAGCTGCTGGAGGCGCACGCGGAGCCCGGCCGGTGGAAGGCGATGATCTCCCTCGCCCTCAACACCGGCCTGCGTATCGGCGAGCTGGCCGCGCTCTCGTGGGACTGCGTGGACCTGGCCTCCGGGCGACTGCTGGTGAAGCGCAACGTCTTCCGGGGGCACCTCGGCACTCCGAAGGGCGGGCGCGAGCGAGAGGTGCCGCTCAACGAGCGGGCGCTGAAGGCCCTACGGGACTACCCCCGGCGCATCGACTCGCCATGGGTGTTCCCCCAGCGGGACGGCGGCTTCATCCGCAATCCCCAGCACACCTGCGCGGAGGCCATCCTCCGGAACGCGGAGCGGGCGGGCATCCGGCCCATCGGGTGGCACACGCTGCGCCACACCTTCGCGAGCCACCTCGCCATGCGTGGGGTGCCGCTCAAGGCCATCCATGAGCTGATGGGGCACGCCACCATCGAGATGACGATGCGCTACGCACACCTCAGCCCGGACGTGAAGAAGGACGCGGTGCGGGCCCTCGACGTGCGCCCCAACGGCACATTGACGGCACATAGACAGGAGGCGTAGCCCGGAAAATGAAAAAGCCCCCAAGTCTCAAGGACTTGGAGGCTCTTTCGGAGTGCCCAGGGCGGGATTCGAACCCGCACACCTTTCGGCGCCACCCCCTCAAGATGGTGTGTCTACCAGTTCCACCACCTGGGCTTTTCCAACGCGGTCCTTACTGCCGGTGCCGCGTCGGCAACTGCGACGCGGCCTCTAGTACCACGAACCGCGTCTGCTGCAACATTGATTTTTAACTTCGTCGCCACCCGGTTGATTCCGCCGGGTGGCTGCCCGCCTACTGAGCGGGAGCGGGCGCCGGAGCCGGCGTCTCAGCCGGACGCGGCTGCTCCACGGTGCTCGGCGCACCCGGAGCCTGCTGCTGCGCGGGAGCCGCACCCGAGGAAGGCGCCGCCTCCTGCGGATTGGCCGGAGGAATCTGGCCCGCCGGGGGAGCCCCAGCGCCCGGCTGTGCCGTGCCCTGCTGCGGCGCCGGAGCCGGCTGCGTCGCCGCCGGCTGCGCCAGCGAGCCCGCCGCCACAGAGGTGCGCATCCCCACGAAGGAGAGGCCCAGCGACGTCAGGAAGAACAGCGCCGCGCAGATGCCCGTCACCTTGGTCAGGAAGGTCGTCGCGCCGCGCCCACCGAAGGCACTCGTCGCGGCACCGCCACCCAGAGCCGAGCCCATGCCCGCGTCCTTCCCGGGCTGCAACAGGATGACGAAGATCATGAACACGCACAGCAGGACGTGCACGATCGTCACGAAGGTCAACATGCTTTAAACTCTTCTTTCCGGTCCTGGATAAAGGCCGCGCAGCCTAACCGAACGGCCTGGGCGGTGACAATCTTCCTGCGATCACACCCCGCCCTTCACGATCGCCGCGAAGTCGCCCGCCTTCAGGCTCGCTCCGCCCACCAGCGCCCCGTCCACGTCCGGCTGGCCCAGCAGCTCGGCCGCGTTGTCCGGCTTCACGCTCCCGCCGTACTGGATGAGCACCTGGTCCGCCGTTCCCTTGTCGTACAGCCGGCCCAGCTGCTCGCGGATGGCCCGGTGAACCTCCTGGGCCTGTGCGCTGGTCGCCGTCCGGCCGGTCCCAATCGCCCACACCGGCTCGTAGGCCAGGACGAAGCCCGCCACCTCGGCCGCCGAGAAGCCCTTCAGCGCCCCCGCCACCTGCCGTTCCACCACCTCCAGGGTGCGGTTGGCCTCGCGCTCGGCGAGCGTCTCGCCCACGCAGATGATGGGCTTCATCCCCGCGCCCAACACCGCCCGGGTGCGCTTGTTCACCGTCTCGTCCGTCTCGCCGAAGTACTGCCGGCGCTCGGAGTGGCCCACGATGACGTAGGCGCACCCCACGTCCTTCAGCATCTGCGCGGACACCTCGCCGGTGTACGCGCCGCTGGCCTCCCAGTGGCAGTTCTGGGCGGCCAGCTTCAGGGAGGAGCCCTCCAGTTCCTTCGCCACCGCGTGCAGTGACACGAAGGGCGGCGCCACGGCGATCTCCACCCGGTCTCCCGGAATGGAGGCCACCAGCCCCTTCAGCTCGCGCACCAGCGCGAGCCCCTCGGGGATGGTCTTGTTCATCTTCCAGTTGCCAGCGATGAGCTTGCGTCGCGCCTGTACCGCCATATGAGGATTCCCTCCCGGGTGCTTCGCGTACGGTGGACTACTGCTTCGTCTCGAGCGCCTTCACGCCCGGCAGCTCACGGCCCTCGAGGAACTCCAGCGAGGCCCCGCCACCGGTGGACACGTGGCTGAGCTTCACGCCCAACCCCATCTCGTTCACGGCCGCTGCGCTGTCACCACCGCCCACCACCGTGATGGCGTCCTTGTTGATGGCCATGGACTCGGCCACCGTGCGCGTGCCCGCGGCGTACTTCTCCACCTCGAACATGCCCATGGGGCCGTTCCACACCACCGTCTTCGCGTTGCGGATGTGCTCGGAGAACATGGCCCGCGTCTTCGGGCCGATGTCCAGGCCCATCAGGTCGGCGGGGATGGCCCGGTCCGGCACCTCGCGCACCTCGCCCTTGTCCGTGGGCTCGGTGCTGCAGATGTGGTCGATGGGCAGCACGAGCGCCGTCTTCAGCCGCTGCGCGGCCTCCAGCATGCGCGTGGCCAGCGACAGCTTGTCCTCTTCCACGCGGCTCTTGCCCACCTCGATGCCCTGCGCCTTGAGGAAGGTGTAGGCCATGGCGCCACCGATGAGCAGCGCGTCCACCTTGGGCAGCAGGCTTTCGATCACCTTGATCTTGTCGCTCACCTTGGCGCCGCCCAGGATGGCCACGAAGGGCTTGGCCGGGTTCTTCATCACGCCGCCGAGGTACTCCAGCTCCTTGCGCATCAGGAGGCCGGCGCCCTTCTCCTTGACGAAGGGGACCATGCCCGCGGTGGAGGCATGGGCGCGGTGCGCGGTGCCGAAGGCGTCGTTGATGTAGACGTCGGCGAAGGAGGCGAGCTCGCGCGCGAAGGCCTCGTCGTTGGCCTCCTCCTCCTTGTGGAAGCGCAGGTTCTCGAGCATGAGCACCTGGCCGTCCTTCAGGTCCTTCACCAGCTTGCGCACGCCGTCACCCACGCAGTCGTCGGCGAGGATGACCTCGTGCTTGGCCCCGAGCAGCTCGGTGAGCCGCGAGGCGGCCGGCTCGAGCGATAGCTTCGGGTCCGGCCCCTTGGGGCGCCCGAGGTGGGAGGCCAGAATCACCTTCCCGCCCATATCCAGCGCACGCCGGATGGTCGGCAGCGCCTCGCGGATGCGGGTGTCGTCGGTGATGCGCTTGCCCTCCAGGGGAACGTTGAAGTCCACCCGGATGAAGACGCGCTTACCGGTGAGCTGCATGTCGTCGATGTAGCGGATCATCTCGGTCCTCCCACTCGGAACGCTGACTGACTAGAAGCCCTTGGACGCGAGGAACTTCGCCGTGTCCACCATGCGGTTGGAGAAGCCCCACTCGTTGTCGTACCAGGCCATCACCTTGAGCAGGTTGTCGCCCATGACCATGGTGTTGGTGGAGTCGAAGATGGAGGAGTGCGGGTTGCCGTTGTAGTCGACGGAGACGGTCAGCTCCTCGCTGTACTGGAGGATGCCCTTGAGCGGGCCCTCGGCGGCGGCCTTGAAGGCGGCGTTGACGGCGTCCACAGTGACGGACTTGCTGGTCACCACGCTCAGGTCCACCAGGGACACGTTCGGGGTGGGCACGCGCACCGCCTGGCCGTTCATCTTGCCCTTGAGCGCCGGGAGCACCTCACCGATGGCCTTCGCGGCACCGGTGGAGGCGGGAATCATCGACAGGGCGGCGGCGCGGGCGCGGCGCAGGTCCTTGTGCGTGAGGTCCAGGATGCGCTGGTCGTTGGTGTAGCTGTGGATGGTGGTCATCACGCCCTTCTCGATGCCGAAGTTCTCGAGAAGCACCTTGCCCAGCGGCGCCAGGCAGTTGGTGGTGCAGGAGGCGTTGGAGAGGATGTGGTGCTTCTTGGCATCGTACTGGTCGTGGTTGATGCCGTAGGCGATCGTCAGGTCCGGGCCCTTGGCCGGCGCGGAGATGATGACCTTCTTGGCGCCCGCGCCCAGGTGCTTCTCGGCGCCGTCGCGCTCGGTGAAGCGGCCGGTGCACTCGAGCACGATGTCCGCGCCCAGGGACTTCCAGGGCAGCGCCGTGGGGTCCTTCTGGGCGGTGACGGCGATCTCCTTGCCGTCGATGACGATGCCCTTGTCCGTGGCCTTCACGGTGCCCGGCCAGGTGCCGTGCACGGAGTCGTACTTGAAGAGGTGCGCCAGCGCGGCCGGCTCGTCGAGGTCGTTGATGGCGACGAAGTCGAGATCCTCCTTACGGCTCAGCGCCGCGCGAAGCACGCAGCGGCCGATACGACCGAATCCGTTGATGGCAATCTTGGTGGCCATGTCCCAGTCTCCTTAGGCGGATAGAAAGCTCACAGACACACGACGGGCCGGCCGTACGCCCACCCGCCGTGGGAAAGGCGGGCGACCGTAGGCAGGTAGCGCACGCGAGTCAACGCTCTGTGAAGGGAGAACGACGACCCGTGCGCCGTAGCTGAACAGTCCACAGCAGCAACAGCCACGTAGCGACCATGGATCCCCCGCCTGCCCGGCAGCCGCAGCCCGTATCCGCGTTTTCGTAGGACTCGGGAACGCTGTTCAGGGAGCAGGGGGCCGGGCTCGCTGGGGCCGGTGTTTCGGCATCCGGAGGCAGGGTCTCCTCTCCGTCAGGAGCGGCGGGGGGAGAGGACAGCACCCCCGCCCGAGCGAGGAACGCCCCCATGAGCCAGGCGCGTCGCGAGGGCGTGACGACGGCCTCCAGGGGCACGCTCAGGAAGAGGACCTGTCCCCCCTCGGCGGAAGACACGCCGGCGGCCAGTCCCGTCCCGACATAGCCCAGCACGGGGGAGCCCCCCTCCAGGGGAATGAGTACGTCCGCTCCCCCCACCGGGAAGCCACCGCGCAGACCGTCATCGAGCAGCGAGGCGGATAGCTCCGGGAGCCACCCGTCCGAAAGTCCACCCACCAGGAGACCGGACGTGCCGCAACCGGGCAGGGTATGGAGGAACCCGGTCAGGAAGGCCTGATCCTCCGCCCCTCCAGCGGCGAGCGCGGATGCCACATGGCTACCCGAGAGCAGCAGGTGCCCGCCTGCGTTGACGAAGGTGCGCATGAGCTGCTGCTCGGCGGCACTCGGACCCTTCCCCCCTACCCCACCCCGCCCGGTGAACCAGTCCAGCACCCGATAGCCCACGGGCGTGAGCAGGCCCGCGGCGATCGCCTCGCTGGTCGCCCCGTCGAAGGCCACCGCGTGCTGCGCCACCGCCTCCCCATGACGCCGCAGCGCCGTGCCGTCATTCATGGACTCCAGGAGCGCGCGCAGGGGCGAGCCCAGGTCGTACGCCGAGAGGTCCTCGGCACGCGCCAGCGTCGCGTCCAGGCGCCGGAAGGCGTTGATCACGAGCACCTCCGGAACCCGGCCCGCGTCCGGAACGCGCACCCCCACCACCTCCGAGGGGAAGGACTCGCCCCCCGCGTTGAAGGCGGCCACGCGGAAGTAGCGCGTCGTGCCCGCCGGCAGGCTGAGGGAAAAGGAAGTGGCGTCCACCTCGGTGCCCTCGTCCCAGGCCAGCCCATCCACGCTCTGGTAGACCCGATAGCCGGTAGCCGGGAACTGGGCGGGCACGCTGCCGTCCGGGTCCGGCGGCACGGTCCACTTCACCTCCACCCCGCCACCGCTGGTGTTGCGCGCCACCACCGCCGGGGGCGCCTCGGGAGGCAGCTGCACCGGCAGCCCATCCTTCTCTGCGAAATACTTGATGACTCCATGCAGGAGAGCGCGCGCGGCGACGCGGCGGAAGTTCGGATCCTTGAGGTGCGCGGCGTCCTGGGCGTTGTCGTGATAGGCGATCTCCATCAGCACGGAGGGGATCTCCGGGTTGTGTCTCGGGTTCACCTCGCCCAGGTTGGCCGAGCGCAGCTTGCGCACCCTCCAGGAGGGCTCCACCTCCCGCTGGAGATCCACCGTCAGCTCCTCCAGCAGCTTCTGCGCGAGCACCTCGCTGCCGGGCACTCCGGTGAAGTTATAGGTGCCGTCCACGGGATTGGGGCCGTAGACATAGGCCTCGGTGCCTCGCACGTTGCCCGTGCTGGAGGCGTTGGTGTGCCAGGCGACGTAGACGGCATCCTCTCCGTCCTCGTGCAGCCAGGCGGCGAAGCGCGCGCGCGCGGAGACGTCGTCATTGCGCTCGTTGGAGAGAGCGTTGGTGCCCGAGGGCGCGAACACCTCGGGCGGCGCGCCGCTGAACTGGGTGTGGTAGCGCGCGCACTCCTCGAAGCGCGGGCGAGGAAGGGCACCCAGGGCCGCATCGCCAATGTCCCCGCTCCCGCCGCCGATGCGCACCGCGTCCAGGGACACGCTGCCCGTCATCGTCGAGTCATTGATCGCCACCACTGAGGCCGTCTCCGGGTGCTGGCCCGCGCGGAAGTAGAAGCGGCCCAGCAGCACCCACGTTCCACCGTGGCGGCGCTGGTTCACCCGGAAGTGGCTCTCGCCCCCCGCGTGCCGCACCAGGTAGTGCGCGTCCGTGACGCGATCCGGGTCCGCCACGTACGAGACGTACACGTGGTAGTAGCCGTCGGCCGGAATCGCTCCCGCCCAGGTGGCACGCGCGGACTCCGTGGGCGAGGCCTTCATCACCCGCTGGTCCCCGAGCCTGAAGGGCTCCACCGCGTTCCCCATGGGCACCGGCGGCGTGCCCCATCCGGGCTGGCTGGAGGAGAAGAGCTCCGCGGCCCCCTCCTCCGAATAGCCCGCCCCGCCATTGTCGACGAGCAGCATGCGCGGGTTGAGATCCGACTCCCGCACGGGAATCACCGTGGCGCCCGCGCCCATCAGCATCGGCATCAGGTACTGGTTGAGCGTCTCGATGGAGACCAGGTCCTCGACGACGCCGTTCGTGTTGCCACGCTGGGTGGCCCACCGGCCCAGGGGCGAGCTGCGATAGAAGCCGTGCCCGGGGCTCAGGTAGAGCGTCTTGCCCGACAGGGCGCCGGAGCGGATGCGCGTCTGGGGCAGCCCCGAGAGCGCGGAGACCCGGCCCGAGCGGTCCTCGCGGCGCACCAGGGCGGGCTCCGAGCGCTGCCAGCGCGTCTCGTGGGGCCGGGGACCGGGCAGCGGGACATAGACGGCACCCGGAGGCTCCAGGCCACAATCATGAGAGAAGGTGTCCTCCTCCTGGGCTCGGCTCATGCTCGGCAGGCAGAGCAGGGAGACCAGCATCCAGGCGGTGGTTCGTACGTGAGCAGGAAGGGCCATGGGGGGCCGGAGGTTAGGCCCCGGCGCGAGGGCAAGCCAATCAATCCGTGGGTGCCCGCCTGCTCTCCCGCTAACCTGTCCGTGATGAGCTCTCCAGCACTTTCACCCCAGCCGCCGCCTCCTCCCGAGAAGAAGCCGACTCCGGCCCCTCCATCTCATGGCGGCTCCGGGATGCTCGCGTCCTTCCGTCACGCGTGGAACGGGCTCATCCACACCGCCGTCCACCAGCGCAACATGCGCGTCCACATCGTCTCCGCGTTGCTCGTGGGCCTGGTGGGCAGCGGCATCGAGCTCGGGCTCGCGGAGAAGGTGACGCTCATCTTCTGCGTCCTCCTCATCTTCTTCGCGGAGATCCTCAACAGCGCGCTCGAGCACCTGGTGGACCTCGCCACCCGCCACTTCGACGAGAAGGCCCGCCTCACCAAGGACGCGGCCGCAGCGGGCGTGCTGGTGCTCGCCACCGGCACCGTCGTCATCTTCGCCGCCATCCTCGTGCACAACTGGGAGACGGTGGTCACCAGCGGTCCGCAGATCGCTCGTCAGGTGGCCCTCGGCCTGCCACTGGCCCTCTGCGTGACGGTGCTGATGCTGCCGCAACCCCGCTCCGTCTGGGTGGACCGCGTCGCCTTCGTGGGAGGCGCCGTCCTGCTCGGGGCGCTCGCGCCTCGCACCGCCAGCTCCGTCTTCACCGCCATGGACGCCGGCCTGCTCATCGTCGCCGGGGCCGCCGCCCGCCAGCGGCGTCGTGAACGCGAAGGCCACCGGTAGTCCCCACGGCGGAACGCGGACATGAAAAAACCGGCTCCAGGCCGGTTCGTTCTGCTTGCCTCCTAGGGGCGCTCGAGCCCCGGGACCTGCCCGGAACCCGGCTGCCCTCTAGGGACAGCGCCAGTCTAGAGGGTCAGGCCTCCTGCCGGAAGTCCGGCCGGGCCTCCTGCGTTGGCTGGGCAACGTTCTTGTCGACGCCCTTGATGTTCTCCGTTACCAGGTCCAGCAGCTCCGTGGCGATGCCGATGATCTGCATGGGGGTGTAGCCGCTCGCGCGCAGCTGGTTGAAGAAGGTCCGGGCAAGGATCCGAGTGCCCTGCTTGTCAGTACTCAAGGACGTGTCCTCCGAAAGCGGTGGGACCGCGTAATCACTGGCGATTCCTTCTTCAACCCTCGTGCCAGCAGTCGGCTTCCAAACGGATTTCCCATGCACATCGGGGACTTGGGAGACGCGAGGGGCTCACGCGGTTGTCTGGAGATGCGAAGGGGTCTTCGCACCCCGCCCCTGGCTCAGGGGGGGGGCATCCGAGGGGTGTATCGTCAAGTTCGCACCCACGCGTTTCCTACGTGTTCAACAGCTTGCATTCAGGGGCTCGGGCGGCGCACATACGCGCCCCCTTTCCCCGGCTTCAGGAGAAGAGCAGCGCATGGCTTATCGGGTGAACAACATCGGGTTGTGGTTGGACGAGCCGGAGGAGCTGCTCGGGCAGAGAGCCGCCGAGAAGCTCGGAGTGACCCGGGCGGACCTGGCGAGCGTGCGGGTCGTGCGCGCGGTGTTGGATGCCCGCAAGAAAGGCAGCCCTCGCTACATCTATACGTTGGAGGTGGAACTGGGGCCCGGGCGCGCGCCGAAGCGGCTGCCCCCGGACGTCAGTGAGACGCCGCCTCCTCCCGAGCCCCCACAACGCGTGAAGGAGCCGGAGCGCATGCCGCTCATCATCGGCACCGGACCCGCGGGACTCTTCTGCGCACTGAGCCTGCTGGAACGCGGCGTACGCACCATCCTCATCGAGCGCGGCAAGGAAGTCGTGTCGCGGCGGAAAGATGTGGCGAAGCTGATGCGGGACGGCTCGTTGGACCCGGAGAGCAACATGAACTTCGGGGAGGGTGGGGCCGGCGCTTATACCGACGGCAAGCTGTCCACGCGCATCAACCACCCGCTGGTGCGCAAGGTCATCGAGACGTTCGCCCGCTGCGGCGCGCCGGACCACATCCTCATCGAGGGCAAGCCGCACATCGGCTCGGACCTGTTGCCGGGCGCGGTGGCGAAGCTGCGCGAGGAGCTCATCGCCGGCGGCTGCCAGGTGCTCTTCGAGCACAAGGTGGAGGAGGTCCTCTACCGCGACGGCCGGGTGTCGGGCGTGAGGCTCGCGGACGGACGGACGCTGGAGAGCGATCGCGTGGTGCTCGCCCCGGGCAACTCGGCGCGCGAGCTCTACGAGCGCTTCGCCGCCGACGGGCGCGTGGTCATCGAGCCCAAGCCCTTCGCGCTCGGCTTCCGCGCCGAGCACCCGCAGGGGCTCATCAACTCCATCCAGTACGGCAGCGCGGCGAAGAACCCGAAGCTGCCGCCGGCCGACTACAAGCTGGCGGAGAACCTGGACGTGGATGGGGAGGTGCGCGGCGTCTACTCGTTCTGCATGTGCCCGGGAGGCATCGTGGTGCCCACGCCCACGCAGGACGGGCTGCAGTGCACCAACGGCATGAGCAACTCGCGCCGCAACGCGAAGTACGCCAACGCGGGCATCGTCGTCACGGTGTCCGTGCAGGACTTCGAGCGCGAGGGCTTCCGGGGTCCGCTCGCGGGCCTGGAGTTCCAGCGCCACTGGGAGTCCAAGGCGTACGAGCTGGGTGGGGGGAAGTTCTTCGCTCCCGCGCAGACGATCCCCGACTACCTGGCCGGGCGCGTGAAGAAGGATCCGGGCGGGACGAGCTACCGGCCGGGGTTGGCCCACACGGATCTCAACAAGCTCTTCCCGCCGGGGCTCACGCAGTCGCTGAAGCAGGCGCTCAAGGCGTTCGACCGGAAGATGCGCGGCTTCATCAGCGATGAGGGCAAGCTCATCGGCATCGAGAGCCGCACCAGCTCGCCGGTGCGCATCACCCGCGGCGAGGACATGCAGTCCGTGTCGATGCGCGGGCTCTACCCCGCCGGCGAGGGTTGTGGCTACGCGGGCGGTATCGTCTCCTCGGCCATTGATGGATTGCGCGTGGCGGAGCAGATTGCGACCGAGCTGGCCTGAGCCACGGGAGGGCGCCATGGGCTACCGCGTACGCACACCGGATGGAGAGCTGCACTACCCCAGCCTGTTGGACGTGGAGGCGGCGTACAGCCAGGGCCTGGTGGACCCGAACGACGAAGTGCTCGAGGACGGACACTCCACCTGGCGCAAGGCGTCGAGCATCCCGGCGCTCGCCCGAGCCCGCCCCGCGACGAAGGGGCTCTTGGGGGGCACCCAGCTGCTCAGCGTCGCCGCCTCGGTGGTGATGGGCATCTGGGCGCTGATGCTCATCCTGAGCGACTCCTGGGCCCGGCGCGGGTTGGGCATCGTCCTGGCGCTGGGCGTGAGCGCGCTGCTCACCCGGGTGACGGCCAAGGCCTTCAAGCGGCCGGGCCCCACGAAGGACTGAGAGCCCATCCCCTCTCCCGCTCCCCTGCTCTCCAGGGGGGCACTCCCAACCTCCCCGCACCGCCCCTCCGTCCGCCCCATGTTCCCTCCGTTGTGGACCACATGGCGCGGCCCGGGGACCCGGCCCGTGCAGAGGGGAGGACGGCCTTGCTCAATACCTACCTTTCCCGCGAGGCGGCGCGACGGCTCAAGCATGGCGCGCCCTGGGTGCGTCGGGAGGACATCGTCTCGATGGAAGGCACCCCGCCCGTAGGGGAGGCGGTGCAGCTCCGGGACGAGGACGGACAGGTGCTCGGGCTGGCGGACGTGGACCTCGAGTCCTCCTACGCGGTGCGCCGGTTGGGGCTGCCGGAGGAATCGGCCGAGGGCCTCATCGCCCGTCACGTGCGCCACGCCTTCGAGCGCCGCGCGCGCATGGTGGATGACCCGCGCTTCTGCCGCTCCATCAACGACGACGGCGACGCCCTCCCCGGCCTCATCGTGGACCGCTATGACACGCACCTCGTCGTCCAGACGCTCACGCGCGCCATGGACGCCCGGCTGCAGGAGATCACCCGCGCCCTCGTGGAGGTGAGCGGGGCGGAGTCCGTCCTGTTGCGCAACGACACCACCCGGCGCCGGCAGCTCGGCCTGCCCGTGCAGCGGCCCCATGCCCTCTACGGCAACCCGCCGCGCTGGAGCCGCGTGCTGGAGCTGGGCGCGCGCTTCACGGTGGACCTCACCTACGGCCCGGGCGTGGGCTATCCCTATGATCAGCGCGAGCTGCGCCGCTTCATCGCCCGGCTCGCCCAGGGCGCGCGTGTGTTGGATCCGAGCTGCCATGTGGGCGGACTCTTCGTCCACGCCGGGCGCCATGGTGCCCGCTCCATCCTCGCCTTCGACAGCGACGCGGACACGGCGGACCTGGCCCGGGAGAACGGAGAAGCCAACGGGTTGTTGGGGCGCCTGCGGGTGGAACGCGGCGATGCGCTCACCGTACTGCGCGGCCTGCACGACACCTTCGACCTGGTGTTGTTGGACACCCCCGAGGCCACCTCTCGCGAGTCCTTCATCGAGCAGGTGCGCCTGGGCCTGCGCGTCACCCGCCACGGCGGCACCCTGCTCATCGTCGGCTACCACCCGCCCCTGCCCACGGGCGGCTTCGACGAGCTGGTGGCCGAGGCCTGCGAGCAGGAGGGACGCATGGGCTTCCGCTTCGCCCGGCTGGGCCTGCCGCCGGACCACCCCACCCTCGTGGGTTTCCCTGGCACCGACTACCTGTCGGGTATCGTCCTGGAGACGAGCTGACCCGCCCTACTTCTTCGTCGCGTGTTTGCGCACGGCCCGGAGGACGTCCGGCACGGACGTCTTGTTCGCCCGGTCGGCGATCCACTTGGGCACCGAGCCCCCCGGGTCCGTGTAGAGATAGTAGGTGGCGAAGGTCTTCTTCCCGTCCTCGCGCGGCTCCAGCAGCCAGTAGCCCGTGTTGAGTTTCACACGCACCACGCCCTTGCGCTCGGGCGGCACCCCCTCCGTGGCCGCGGTCCAGGAGGACTTCAGGAAGCCCTTCCCGTCCTTCCAGTCCGACTCGTCGACGATGCGGATGATGAAGTCGCGTTTGTCCACCAGCGGGGCGTTCACCACGCAATGGAAGACGATGACCTTTCCGTCCTGCTCCGAGGACAGCACGCGGCTCTCCTCGGTATAGGGCATGGTCTTCGTGTAGTGGTTGTAGTCACGAATGACCCGCCACACGTCCCGAGGAGGCGCGTCCACGAGGGCGGTGGCCTTCACCTCGGACACGGAGCCTCCCTCGGGGGTCCGGGCCATCACGATGATCCCGTCATCGCGGGCCACCTGACGCCAGGCCGGTTCATCGGCGCCAGCCAACAGGACGAGCAGGGGAAGGGCGGAGAAGAAGGACATGAATACATCCTAACCGCCGAACCGCCTGGGTGGTGCTAGTGTCCGCCCCCGAGATGACGACCGACAATCAGGCCGACAACGCCCCCACTTCCTCCCCCACTGATGCCTCCGTGGAGACGGTGCGCAAGGTGTACGCGAAGGACCTGCGCGAGAAGGACTCCGTCAACACCGTCTTCCGCGTCACGAAGAAGGACCGCGTCACCGCGCGCAGCGGCAAGGTGTTCCTCTCCGTGGTGCTCGTCGACAAGAGCGGAGAGATCGACGCCCGCGTCTTCGACAAGGTCGAGGCCCTCGAGCCCGCCTTCGCCACCGGTGACTACGTCCTCGTCCGTGGCAATGTCATCGCCTTCCACGGCAAGGTGCAGGTGGTCATCGAGTCCCTCGAGCGGCTGGACCCCGAGCCGTTGGATCCCAAGGAGTTCGAGCCCCCGGCGGCGCCCGCCCCCGCCCCCGCCGAGCAGGCCCCCGCGCCCAAGGCCGCCGCTCCCGCCCGCGAGCCCCGTGAGGAGCGCCGGAACGAGGAGCAGGCCGCGCCCAGGACGGGTGGCGAGGGCCACGGAGGCGCCCGCGCCGTGGGGCAGATCCGTGAAATCATCACCGAGCGCGTGAACGATCCCCACGTGAAGGCGCTGCTGCTGGCCTTCCTGGATGATCCGCAGATCGCCGCGGGCCTCCCGCAAGCGCCGGCCGCCAAGGGCGTGCACCATGCCTACCGCGGCGGACTGGCCGACCACCTGCTCTCCGTGATGCGGCTCACCCTGCGCGTGGCGGACCACTACCCCATGGCGGACCGTGACCTGCTGCTCGCCGGCGCCTTCCTCCATGACGTGATGAAGGTCGCGGAGATCTCCCCGGAGAAGGGCTTCGAGTACACCGACGAGGGCAAGCTGGTGGGCCACCTCGTCATGACGGCGCAGAAGATCCGCGAGAAGACGCTCTCCCTGCCCAACTTCCCGCCCCTGCTCGAGCAGCACCTCACCCACATCGTCCTCTCGCACCACGGGCGTCTGGAGTACGGCTCGCCCAAGCTGCCGGTGACGATCGAGGCCCATATCGTCCACGCGCTGGACTCGCTGGACTCGCGCATCGCCTCGTGGGTGGAGGCCATGCAGCGCGACCCCAACGACAAGTGGACGGAGAACCTGCGGCTCTACGAGCGCTCGCTCTGGAAGGGCCCTGTGCCCACGGCGCGGGGCCGGGCGCCCGTGGAGGGAGGCGGCCGCAAGAAGTTCAAGGAGAAGAAGCCCAAGGAGCGGCCGGAGAAGACCGCGGGCGAGGCAGCGCCGTCGCAGCGGCCCGAGAAGGCCGAGCGGCAGGAGAAGCAGCGCGAGCCCAGGCCGCCTCGCGAGCCTCGGGAGCCTCGCGAGGCCCGGGAGCCTCGCGAGCCCAAGCCGCCGCGCGAGCCGGTGAGCGTCCCCAAGGAGCTGACGTTCAAACCCTTCAGCGTGCTGACGGCGAAGACGGAGCCCGCCAACAAGCCCGAGGGGGGCTCTGACTCGGAAGGCTGATCATGGCGAAGAAACTCGGGGAGCGGCTCGTCGAGGCGGGACTCGTCACGACGGACGCCATCCAGAAGGCGCTGGAGCACCAGAAGATCACCGGCCACCGGCTGGGGGACTGTCTGGTGGAGATCGGCCTGCTCCAGGAGGCGGCGTTGCTGCGCTTCCTGGCGGCCGAGTTCCAGACTCGCTTCGTCTCCGCGGAGAAGCTGGCCAAGGCCCGCATTCCCACGGAGGTGCTGGACAAGGTGCCGGTGCGGCTGGCGGAGGCGCAGAACGTGCTTCCGCTGGCGATCGACCCGGAGCGCAAGCTGCTGTCGGTGGTGGCGGCCGAGCCGCAGAACAAGAAGCTGATGGACGAGATCGCCCTGGTGACGGGGCTCTCCGAGGTCTACGCGTACGTGGGCCTGCGCAGCACCATCGCCGCCGCCATCCGGAAGCACTACTACGGAGACCCCACGGCCTTCGCGTCGCTGGAGGTGGTGACCGCCCAGATCCGGGCGGATGTGTCCACCATGGCCAGCGCGTACGAGAGCACCACGGGGCCGGCCCCGAGGAGCAGCCTCCAGCTCCGCCTGGAGACGGACGCCCGGCTGCGGATCCAACGCCCGGGCCCACCAGCGCGGCCCAATACGTCCCGCAGCGATGTGCTCCAGGGCTCGCGCGGGACGGTGACGGACAAGGACTACATCGAGACGCTGAGCATCCTGGTGACGATGCAGGAGCGCGAGCGCAAGCACCACCGGGGCCACTCGGCGCAGGTGTCGCGGCAGGCGGCGGTGGTGGCCAAACGCCTGGGGATGCCGCCCCGGGACGTGGCGGCGGTGGCCATCGCGGGCTTCCTGCACGACCTGGGAAAGCCGGCCGAGCGGCACTTCTGCCTGGCCAGCAACGCGATGAATCCGGAGTGGATGGCCGAAGCCAAGCGCTACAGCCGGGTGCCGGTGAAGCTCTTCGAGTCGGTGCACCTGCCGGTGCAGGTGAACACCATGCTCGCGCAGCTCTACGAGGCCTACGACGGCTCGGGGACGCCGCAGGGAGCCAAGGGCGACGACATCACCCTGGGCGCGCGCATCCTGGCGACGGTGGACAGCTTCCTGGAGCTGACGAAGAACCCGGCCAATGCGTACGGGAAGGTGCTGACCAAGGAGCAGGCGCTCGAACACCTGCTCGAGAACTCGGGCAAGCTGTACGACCCGCTGGTGGCGGACATCGTCATGAGGGTGCAGAGCGGCGAGCTGCTGCGCCAACGCATCGCCAATGACGGGCGGCAGATCCTCGTCGTCGAGCCGGAAGAAGGCACGCGTACGGACTTGCTGGAGTCCTGCCAGAAGAAGGGCCTGGTGGTGCACGCGCTCTCACTGCTGGAAGGGGCGTACGACGCGCTGGTGTACCAGGACTGCGACGTACTGGTGGTGGGGCTGAAGTTCGGGCTGGACGAGGTGCTCGGGCTGCTCCAGGCGGTGCGCGCCTCACCGGAGCACGCGGGGCTACCGGTGGTAGTGCTCGGAGATCCGGACCCGGGCACGCGCGAGCGGCTGATGATGGGCGGAGCCACGGCGGTGCTGGCTCCCACGGCGCCGGACGAGGCGGCGAAGACGATCCGCGTCCTGTACGACGATCGCATCCTGCACAACGGCCCCGCACGAGTGGTGCGAGGGAGCCTGGACGAGATGCCCGCGCAGGAGCTGCTCAAGATGCTGGGAGCGGGCAAGAAGTCGGGGCGGCTGTACCTGAAGCAGAACGCCCACGAGGGCTTCCTGCACATGGAGCAGGGCAAGCTCGTCTACGCGACCGTCGCGGGACTGAACGGCGAGCAGGCGATGCAGACGCTGCTGAGCTTCCAGCAGGCGGACTTCCGCTACGATCCGGACGCGCTGTTGCTGGACGTGCCGCAGATGGACAAGGAGCTGCAGCTCGTTGCCCAGCAGGCCACGACACGAAGGCCCACGACGACCACGGCCGCCGTATAACCCCCCTCTCCCTCCGGGAGAGGGTCGGGGTGAGGGTATCTCGTGCCTGTCATCACACGGTGAACCCGAACAGCGCCGCCGCGTTGGCCGTGGTCACCTCGGCCACCTGCTCGAGGGTCACACCCTTCAATTCGGCGACCTTCCTGGCCGTCTCGACGACATACGAGGGCTCGTTCTTCTTGCCCCGGTAGGGAACAGGAGCCAGATACGGGCTGTCCGTCTCCACCATCAGCCGGTCCAGGGGAGCGAAGCGCACGGCGTCCTGGAGCGCCTGGGTCTTCTTGTAGGTGACGACGCCGGACAGCGACAGCATGAAGCCCAGCTCCAGGTAGCGCCGGGCCGCGTCGGTGTCCCCGGTGAAGCAGTGGATGACGCCGCGGCTCACGCCCTCTTCCTTCAGGATGGCCTCGCAGTCGCCATGCGCGTCCCGCACATGCACCACGAGCGGCTTGCCGAGCCGCTTCGCCAGCGCGCACTGCCTCCGGAACACCTGTGCCTGCACGTCCCGGGGAGAGTGATCGTAGTAGTAATCGAGCCCCGCCTCGCCCACGGCGTGGATCTCCGGGCGGGCACACGTGCGCTCCAGGTGCTCGAGGTCCGCCTCGGTGGCGCGAGCCGCCTCGTGCGGATGGATGCCGAGCGTGGGCGTGAGAAAGTCGGGATGAGCGGCGGCGACCTCCAGGGCGATGCCCCAGTCTCCGGGGCCCTGGAACTGGCCGACGATGACGGCATGAACCAACCCGGCGGCGCGGGCGCGCTCCAGCGCGGCGGTCACCTGCGCGGACTCGGCGCGATCGAAGTGGCAGTGGGAATCAACGAGCCTCATGGCATTTCCTCGATGAGCTCGGAGAGCTCGGCACGGGCCTCGGCGGAGAACGCGGGCAATACCGCGCGCACCCGGTCACGGCCCTCGGGAACGCCGAGCAGCCACAGGCCCTCGGCGGCATCGAGCCGGTAGTCCTCGTGGACCCCGGGCTCGTCGAGCAGGGACAGCAACCACGGCAGGGCCTTCGGGTCACCCAATCGGCCCAGCCCACGCGCCGCCGCGCCCCGGCAATCGTCCTTGGGATCGGAGAGGATCGCGTGCAGCCGCTCGATGGCGCCCGGGGCCTTCACCTCGCCACATAGCTCCACGGCGAGGGCCCGGTCCTGGGCCCAGTTCCACCGCCGCCGCTCGGTCCGCTTGAGGAGCCAGCCGGCCCCCTCGGGATCGCCCAGCTTCGCGAGCACGCCGGCCGCCTGGGTGCGGTCGAAGGCGGGCAACATCCAACGGCGGAACAGACGCTGAACGGCGGGCAGCGCACGCGCATCCCCCAGCTCGGCGAGTGCCCCGAGCGCACGGAAGCGCAGCAGATCCTCATTGAGCGCTTCGACGAGCACGTCCAGTCCGGCCGGGTGCTTGAGGGCGGCCATGCCGCGAGCGGCCTCGAAGCGGACCTCGAAGACGGGATCCTCGAGGGCCTGGGCCAACGTGCCGCGACAGTCGGGCCGGGCGAGATCGGCGAGGCGTCCGGCGGCCTCCAGACGCACCAGGCTCTCCTCGTCGGCGAGTTGCCCGGCGAGGAACCCGGGAAGCTCCTCGGCGGACAGCACCGCGGTGGCCATGCCCACGCCGGTGCGGCGCACGGCCACCTGCTTGTCGGCGAGCAGCCGCGTGAGCGCCTCGGAGAGCTCGGGCGCGCGAGAGGCGTCCTCGGCGGCCAGATGGAAGAGGAACTCCGCCGCCTCGGCGCGCTTGCCGGGGTCCCTCTCCCGCTCGAGGGTGAGAAGGGCCCGGTCCCGTTCGACCCACCAGTCCGTCACGCTCACTTCACCTCGGAGCCGGGAGGCATGTCACCCGGGTCCAACAGGGACAGGTCCTTGCCACCGGGGCCCGCGGTCAGAATCATCCCGCGCGACTCGATGCCACGCAGCATGCGCGGCTTGAGGTTGGCCACCACCACCACCTTGCGGCCCTGCACCTGCTCGGGCTGGAAGGCCTCGGCGATGCCGGAGCAGATGGTGCGCGGCTGCTCCTCGCCCAGGTCCACGGTGAGCTTCAGCAACTTGTCCGCCTTGGGCACGCGCTCGGCGGCGAGAATCTTGCCCACCTTGAGCACCACCTTGGCGAAGTCGCCAATCTCGATCTCTCCCGGCGCGGCCTCGGCGGGCTTCGCCTCGGGGGCCTTGGCCTCGGCGGGCTTGGGCTCGGAGGCCTTCTTCTTGCCCTCCTTGGCCGGCTCGGCGGCGGCGGGAGGCTGGCCGAGGATGGCGTTGACGCGGTCCTCCTCCAGACGCGGCAGGAGCGGCTCGGGGGTACCCACGGGCCGGCTGCGGTCGAGCAGCGGGTAGCGCGCGGTGGCGAGCGCCTCGAAGGTGAGCGGCGGCGCGTTGAGCTGCGCGAAGAGCTTCTCCGTCACGCGCGGAATCACCGGCGAGAGCAGCGCACCGAGCAGATAGGCCACCTCGGCGGCGTCGCTCAGGTCGGCGCGAGCGGCCTCGGGATCCGTCTTCACCTTGGCCCAGGGGGCCGCGTTCTGGAGGAAGCCGTTCGCCGTCTGGGAGATTTCCGTGATGATGCGGATGGCGTTGCGGTACTCGAGCTTCTCGAAGGCCTCGCGCACCTCGGGGACGCGGGCGAGCGCGGCCTCCACCAGCGCCTTGCCGGGACCCTCCTTCGTGGCGGGAGCGAGCCGCTTCTCCAGCACCGCGCCCGCGAGCATGGACAGGCTGCGGTTGGCCAGGTTGCCGATGTTGTTCACCAGCTCGCCGTTCACCCGGAGGCGGAAGTCCTTGAGGCTCAGGTCGATGTCCTCGATGCCCGAGCCGAGCGTGGCGGCGTAGAAGTAGCGCAGGTAGCTCGGGTCCAGGTGCTCCAGGTAGGCGCGCGCGGCGATGAGGGTGCCCCGCGTCTTCGACATCTTCTCCCCGTTGAGGGTGAGGTGGCCGTGCACCTTGATCGCATCGGGCCGCTTGAGACCGGCCACCTTGAGGACGGCGGGCCAGAAGAGCGCGTGGAAGTAGACGATGTCCTTGCCGATGAAGTGGACGATGCGGGCATCGCTGCCCTCGGCCCAGTAGTCCAGGGCGCTCTTCGCCTTGCCCGTCGTCTGGGCCCACTTCTCCGTGGTGGCGATGTAGCCGATGGGGGCGTCCAGCCAGACGTAGAAGTACTTGTCCGTCTCACCCGGGATGGGGAAACCGAAGTACGGACCGTCGCGGCTGATGTCCCAGTCCGCCAGACCCTGCTCGAAGAAGCCCTGGAGCTGGGTGGCGAGGCCCTGGTGGAGGAAGTCCGGCTTGCGCAGCGTCTCCTGCAGGAAGCCCGCGTGGTTCGACAGCTTGAAGAAGAGATGCGGGGACTTGCGGCGCACCGGAGGCGTGTTGCACAGGGCGCACCGGGGCTCGATGAGGTCCGTGGGGGCGTAGGCCTTGCCACACTTCTCACAGGCGTCGCCGTATTGGTCGGCCGCCTTGCAGTTGGGACAGGTGCCCTTGATGAAGCGATCCGGGAGGAAACGCTTGTCCACCTCGCAGTAGGCCTGCTCGACGTCGCGCTTCTCGATGTCCCCGTGCTCCTTCAGCCGCCCGTAGATGAGCTCGGCGTAGTGCTTGTTCTCGGGCGAGTTGGTGGAGTGGAAGTAGTCGAACTGGACGCCGAACTCGCGGAAGTCCGCCTGATGCGCCTCGTAGAAGCGCGCGATGAACTCCTCGGGCTTGAGGCCGTGCTTCGCGGCGTTCAGCTCGATGGGCGTGCCGTGGGTGTCGTCGGCACAGAAGTAGACGACGTCCTTGCCGCAGGAGCGCTGGAAGCGCACGTAGATGTCGGTCTGGATGTACTCGACCATGTGGCCCAGATGGATGGGGCCGTTGGCGTACGGTAGCGCGCTGGTGACGAGGATTCTCTCCGCCATGGGTTCTCCTGAGGGGGGGCGGACATTAGCCGCTCGAAGGGCTCCGGTCATCGGGAAGTAACGAAGGAACGCGCCTGATGCACCGGGGCCCCGGAGCTGTTATCGACCCCACACGATGTGCACCATCGTCATCCTCCGCCACATCCACCCCGACTACCCGCTCGTGCTGGCCGCCAACCGCGATGAGCTGTATGCCCGCCCGGCCGCCGGTCCCCAGCTCCTGTCCCCCGCTCCCCGAATCGTCGGAGGACGCGACCTGGAGCGGCAGGGCACGTGGATGGGGTTGACGGACGGCGGTTTCTTCGTGGGTCTGACGAACCAACGGGGTTCCGCGAACCTGACGCGGGCGCCACGCTCCCGGGGAGAGGTGGTCCTGCGCGCCCTGGAAGCCGGTGGCGTGGAGGGGGCCGAGCGCTACCTCGCGGGGCTGGATCCCCGGGAGTACAACCCCTTCAACCTGCTCTACGGTGACGCCGGGGTGCTCCGGGTGGCCTATGCCCGGCCGGATTCGGAGCGAATGCGCCTCGAGGACGTGCCCCCGGGCATCCACGTCCTGCCCAACGACGTCCTCGACTGCGCGGCCATGCCCAAGGTGGCGAGGGCTCGGAAGCTCGCGGAGAGAGCGGCACGGCAGCCCTGGCCCGAGGCCGTGCGGACACTCCAGGCCCTGCTGGCGGACCACGTGCTGCCGGAGCGCGCGCCGGAGCTCCTCCCCGAGGAAGAGGGCCTTCCCGAGATTCACGAGCGCCTGCGCCAGTACCAGGCGCTGTGCATCCATACGCCAGGATATGGGACCCGCTCGTCGGCCATCGTCGCGCTGACGCCTGGACGGGTGGCCCACTACCTGGCAGCCGATGTCTCCCCATGCCAGGGGCCGTATCGAGACGTCACGCCCCTGCTCTACCCCCGGTGAATGACGGCGCGTGACGCTCCGCGTCTCCCACAACGTCGGCTGGAAACGGCCCCGGTGTGTTCCCCGCCCTCCTTGCCCGCCAGTCGCGGGGGGGTCCTAATGGAGGGAATCCACACTCCGACACCGGGGGATGTCACATGAGCAGCAGCGCACGGAGGTACGGGCATGCCGTAGTCATCGGCAGCAGCATGGCGGGGCTGGTGAATGCCCGGGTCCTGGCGGACCACTTCGAGAAGGTGACGGTGCTCGAACGGGACGAGCGTCCCGCGGGTCCGGAGCCACGCAAGGGCGCCCCCCAGGGCCAACACGTCCATCTGTTGCTGGAGGCCGGAAAGCGGGTGCTGGAGGAGCTCTTCCCTGGCCTGACGCGAGAGACGCAGGACTCGGGCATGAACGTCATCGACTCGAGCCGGGACATGGCCTGGCAGCACTTCGGCGTGTGGAAGGTACGCGTCCCGAGCGGCATCGAGTCCGTGCTGTGCACCCGTCCCTACCTGGAATGGAACGTGTTCCAGCGGGTGAAGGCACTGCCCCAGGTGGAGATCCGGGAGAACGTCACCGTCGAGGCGCTGTGCACCGACGCGGAGAGGAAACGCGTCACCGGGGTGAAGGTGAGGGGGCCGGGCGGCGAGGAGACGCTGGAGGCGGACCTGGTGGTGGACGCGAGCGGCCGGGGAACGCGCTCGCCCCGGTGGCTGGAGGAGCTGGGCTACGGTCGGCCCGAGGAGGAGAAGATCGGCATCGACCTGGCGTACACGAGCCGGCTCTACAAGCGGCCCGCGGGCTTCCGGGACGACTGGAAGCTGCTGGTGCAGTACCCGCGCGCGCCGGACGGATGGCGGGCGGGGTTCATCTCGCACGTGGAGGGCGATCGCTGGATCGTCAGCGTGAACGGGTACTTCGGCGACCACGCGCCCACGGATGACAAGGGGTTCCTGGAGTTCGCCCGCTCCCTACCGCGGCCGGGCCTCTACGATTACATCCAGGACGCCGAGCCGCTGACGGCCCCGGTCACCCACAAGATTCCAACGAGCCGGTGGCTGCATTACGAGCGGTTGTCGCGCTTCCCCGAGCGGCTCATCGTCACGGGCGATGCCGTGTGCGCCTTCAACCCCATCTTCGGCCAGGGGATGACGACGGCCAGCCTGGGCGCGAAGATGCTGGGAGAGCTCCTCACCGGAAAGGAGCCGCACACTCCCGGAGAGCTGAGCGGGGTCTCGGAGCGGTTCCGCCGGAAGCTGCCCGGCATCCTCCGCATCCCCTGGTTCATGACGTCCGTCATGGACATGCACTACCCGCAGACGACGGGTGCACGACCTCCCGGAGTGGGGGTCCTGCACTGGTTCTTCGGCCGGCTCATCGAGCTGACCTCGGTGGACGCGAACGTCTACCACCAGTTCCTGCGGGTGCTGCACATGCGCGACGGCCTGGAATCGCTGCTCCAGCCGGGGATGGCGCTGCCGTTGCTCGCCTACGGGGCGAAGAGCCTGTTCGTCCCCCTCGCAGAACGGGCGAACGTGCACCGGATGCCCCAGGCGTAGAGGCGAAAAAGGCCCGTTGTCAGGATTTTTCGGGCCCCTTCGTCCGTGATGGCAGCTGCCCGGCCGGAGAGGCCCAACACGCCACTGGTAATCGCCTTCACAAAGCGACGCGGTTCAACTCCGCCCAAGACCTGGATTGGTCAGCCCAAAGAGTGGCTTCTCCACTCGGGCAGCGATTTCTTCTCCCTGCAGCGCTTCCAAGGCGTTCCGCAGGTCCGCCCAGAGGTCCTCGGGGTTCTCCAGGCCCACGCTGACACGGAGCATGCCCTCGGAGATGCCGCTGGCCTCGCGGTCCGTCGCGTCCACCACGCGGTGCGTGAGGCTCGCCGGGTGCTGGATGAGCGTGTCCACCGAGCCGAGGCTCACCGCCGGAGTGAGCAGCTCCAACCGCTCCATCACCCGGGCCGCCGCCTTCCCTCCACCCACCAGCTCGAAGGAGAGCAGGCATCCCGGCCCCCGCATCTGCCGGCCCACGAGCCCCTCGGGATCTCCACCAGCGAGCCCCGGGTACCAGGTGCGGGACACGGCCGGGTGCGAGGCCAGACGCTCCGCGAGGAACTGCGCGCCGCGCTGCGCCTCCCGGACTCGAACGGGGAGCGTCGCGAGGCCACGGTGCAGCATGTAGCCCGCCTCGGGGTGGAGCACGCCGCCGGTGGCGATGCGCACCTGACGCAGCCGCGCCGCCCAGGCCGAACACGTGGCCACCACGCCCCCCATGACGTCACCGTGCCCACCGAGGAACTTGGTCGCGCTGTGCAGCACCAGCGCGGCCCCGTGCGCGAGCGGGTTCTGGAGCACGGGCGTGGCGAAGGTGGAGTCCACCAACACCGGAACGCTGCCCGCCTGGGCCACCACCCGCGCGATGTCGATGAGCGCCAGCGTGGGGTTGGCCGGCGTCTCGATGACGACGAGCGCCGTGTCCGGACGCAGGGCCCTGCTCACCTGGTGAGGATGCGTCCAGGTGACCTCCATGCCCAGCAGGCCACTGTCCAGCAGATGGTCCGTGCCCCCGTAGACAGGGCGGCAGGCAACCACGTGCTTGCCTCCCTGGCGCGCCGCGAGCAGCACCGCCGTCAGCGCCGCCATGCCCGAAGCGAAGGCCACCGCCTCCTCGGCCCCCTCCAGCGCCGCGAGCGCCTTCTCGAAGCGGACCACGGTGGGGTTGTGCAGCCGGGCGTAGATGGGGTTGTCGCGCAGGGGACCGCCCTGGGCGAGCGCATCGAAGCACTCGCCGATGCCTCCGAGGCCGCCCACGGGGTAGGTGGTGGAGAGATCGATGGGCGGCGCATGAACGCCGAGATCGGTCAGGTCCTCACGGCCGGAATGAACCGCACGCGTTTCGAAACCGAGCTTCCTCATCCGAATTTCCTCCTGCGAACGGGAGGCCGGAAGGAATACGCTTCCGGGCATGAAAGGAACATCGAATAGCCTGCGGAAGCACGCGGCGGAACCCGCGCTGGACCGAATCGACTTCGCCATCCTGGAGGCCTTGCAGAACAATGCTCGGCTCTCGAACAAGGAACTGGCCGCCGAGGTGGGGCTCGCGCAGTCGAGCTGCCTCGCGCGAGTGAACCGGCTGAGAGAGACCGGCGTGCTCAAGTCGTTCCACGCGGAAGTGGACGCGCGAGCGGTGGGCATCGGGCTCCAGGCGATGATCGCCGTGCGGCTCCGGCAGCACTCACGCGAGCTGGTGGAGGAGTTCCGCCGCCACGCGCTCTCCCTTCCCCAGGTGCTGGCCGTCTACCACGTGGCCGGAGCCAACGACTTCCTCGTCCACGTGGCCGTGCGGGACGCCGATCACTTGCGAGACCTGGGCATGGACGCCTTCACCACCCGCTCCGAGGTGGCCCACATGGAGACGTCCCTCATCTTCGAGTTCGTGCGGAACCCCGGGCTGCCGCTCACCCCCGAGCCCTCGCAACGGCGGACTCGAAAACCGCCTCGATGAGGGGCGGAATGGAATCCCGGAGCCGGGGGTTCCATCTCCAGCCGCCGGTCACGGGGTCACTTTTCGGAGAGATTCGGAGAAGGTCCCCCTAGGCACGCGCCTCGAAACGTGACACACGGCAATGGTCGCCCCCCACAAGGAAGCGGCCTCCGGCTCAGCTCATTGAGACCGGACAAGAAAGAAGACGAGTAAATGGCAACTGGTAATGTGAAGTGGTTCAACGACGCGAAGGGTTTTGGATTCATCACGCAGGACGGCGGGGGCGAGGATCTCTTCTGCCACCACAGCGCGATCCAGACCCAGGGCTTCCGCTCCCTCCAGGAAGGGCAGAAGGTCGAGTTCGACGTCGCCCGTGGCCCCAAGGGCCTGCAGGCGCAGAACGTCCGCCCCGCCTGACGCGCCGTCAGAACCGGCACCCGGCCCAGTCTCCTCGCGAGGTTGGGCCTTTTTCATTTCCGGACACCCAGGCCCAACGGGATGACATCTCCGGGCCCGGTGATTACATCTGGAGCCCACCGCGCTCCGTTCCGGGAGCGCTACCGCCATGGGTTCCAACGAGGAGAGGCGGCTCGGCTTCCTCGTCGGACCAGCGGGCGCGATTCCATGCGCATCAGCACGGTTTCTCGGATCCGGTCTCTGGGAGGAGACGGATCTTTCTAGAACTCATTCCCTCGGAGTCTCATGACAGTCACATTCAACAAGAGGCAAAAGGAACGGGCGCGTCAGGAGCGCAATCAGGAGAAGGAAGCCCGGCGTGAGGAGCGCAAGCGGCTCAAGGCCGAGCGGCCCAAGGGCGAGGAGGGCGGACTGGATCCCGACATCGCCCACATCATCCCGGGGCCCCAGCCGCCGCTGGAGCACTGAGCACGGCCGTCAGGCGCTCCCGCAGACGGTCCAGAGCAGCCGCTCGATGACGAGCTTGCTGCTCGCGGACGACTTGAGCGCCAGGTCCGCATCGGCGCACGCCACCAGCGCATCGAGCAACTCTCGCCGCTTGTAGCGTGCGGCCCCCTGCATCGCGAGGAACGCCGCGTACGGGTGAGGGGCCTTGCCCTTCGCCGCCTTGGCCTCCTCCTCGATCCTCGGGAACACGCGCGCCTTGAAGTCCGGGAACGAGCGCGGCAGCGAGCCTCCCGCGAACTTCTCCAGCCGCTCGTGGTTCTCCAGCATACCGCGCGTGATGGAAGCCACCGCGCCCAGCAACTGGAGCCCGTGCACCCCCTGCCCCATCGCGTCCAACGTGTAGTCCAGCGCCGCCTTGAGGTTGCGGTTCTGCAGGGCCTCGGACAGCTCGAAGAACTCCTCCTCTCGCGTGTGGGCCACCAGCAGCGCCACGTCCGCGGCCTCGATCGTCGAGCCCTCCGCGTACGTCGCCAGCTTCTCCAGCTCCGACTGCAGGAGCCGCACGTTGCCGCCGACGCGCTCCTTGAGCTGCTCCGCGGCGCCCTTCCCCAGCTTCTTCTTGAAGGGCCGGAGGAACTCCTCGGCGAGTGGCTCGAGCTCGAAGTCCTTGTGGCGTGCCGCCACCTTGCGCTCGACCACCCGTCCCTTCTCCGCCGCGAGCTTCACCAGCGGGTTCTTCGCGTCCACCTCCGAGGCCGCCAACACCAGCGCATGCCCCGGCGGCACGCCCTTCTGGAACAGCTCCAGCAGCGCGCTCGCGTCCCCCTCGGGCGCGGTGATGCGCTCCTCGCGGCAGAACGCGGCCACTTCCTTGAGGAAGGCCAGGTCCGCCTCGGCCAGCTCGACGTTCAGCTCGTCCTTCCACTGCTCCACCGACGGCGCACCCCTCGCGCCCGGGTCGAGCTGATCCACGCCCCACCCCGCCCGCGCCGCCAGCGCCAACAACCGCCGGGCGCCCTCCTTGCGCTTGCCCGCCTTCCACGCCTCGCGCGCCTTGCCCAGCGCGTCCCCGCGGCCCTTCTTCGGCGCGAGGAACTCCGGGTCGCGCACCAGCACCACCTTGCGCCCGGGGAAGAGCGGCAGCGTGGCCAGCTCCTGCGCCACCTCGCGCGGCGAGCCCGCGTCCAGCACCGCGAAGTTCAGCCCCGCGGATGCGTCCGGCAGCAGCACCTTCACCAGCTCGTCGGCGCCCCGGCGCACCAGGTACTCCTCGCCCCACAGCAGGTAGAGCGGTTGCACCTTGCCGGCCTTCGCCTCGTCCAGCACGTCCTCGATGTCCGCGCTCATCGCCCCTCCAGCAGCTCGATGAGCATCCGCTCCAGCTGCAGCCTCGGCGCCGCGTTGCGCTCCACGATGGTCGCCTTCGTCTTCTCCAGCAGCGCGTGCCGCCGGTGCAACACCGTCTCGTGCGTGCGCTCGGCCACCTCGAGCGCGAGCGGCACCATGTCCCGGTTCGCCAGCCGCGCCACGCCCGCCTTCGCCAGCGACACGTCCCGCGTCCACAGGGAGAGGATGGAGAGCGCCTGCTCCGCCAGCTCGCGCGAGGCGCCGAACGTCTCGGCCCAGCGCAGCTGCGCGCCTGGCTGTCCGGGCTTCAGCGCCTCGAAGCCGGTGATGACCTCCTTGCGCGCCGCGAGCGCGTCGAGGTCCAACGCCAGGGCCCGCCCCAGACTGCCACCCGCCATCACCGCCGCCAGCTCCGCCGTCTGCGCGTCCAGCTTGCGCTCCTTCTGGAGCCGCTCGGCGACGAGCTCCACGGATAGCGGACCGAAGTACACCTTGCTGCACCGGCTGCGGATGGTGGGCAGCAGCTTGTCCGGCGCCGACGCGAGCAGGATGAGCGTGGTGTCCGCGGGCGGCTCCTCGAGCGTCTTGAGGAACGCGTTCTGCGCCTGCGGGTTCATCATGTGCGCGTCCACCACGATGGCCACCTTGCGCCTGGACTCGAGCCCGCGCAACGAGATGCGCTCCAGCAGTCCGCGGATCTGCTCCACGCGGATCTCCCGGCTGGGCGTGCCGCTGATGTCCGAGCGCCCCGCGAGCCCACGCGCCACGCGCTCGGCGTCCGGCATGAGTAGGGAGACGTCCGGGTGGGCGCCCTTGGCGATGCGGGTACACCCCGAGCAGGTGCCACAGCCCTCGTCGGGCTTTTCCGGGCAGGTGAGCGCCTGGGCGAGCCCCACGGCGGCGAGCTCCTTGCCCACGCCCTCGGGTCCGGCGAAGAGGTAGGCGTGATGAACCGCGCCGCTGCGAAGCGCCGCCTGGAGCGCGTCGATGGCGCGCGGCTGTCCGACGACCGAAGCCAACGTCATGGCGCGTGTATCCCCGCTCGCGCGGCACCCGTCAACCACTCAGCGGGTAGCCCGCCTCCTCCCCTCCGTGCCTCCGTGGGCCTTCACCGTCTTTCGCCCGACAGCACAGGCCGGAAGCAATTCGCACCGCGCGCAATTCTCCGGAACGGGCTTCGTGGGACACACGCCGCTCATGCCGTAGTGACACAGGGCGAAGTCGAAGCGCACGGGGTCCTCGGCATCGAGCGCGCGGAGCGAGGCCGTCACCTCCTCGGCGGTGCGCCAGCTCAGATCCTTGCGGCGGGTGAGGCCCAGGTGCTTGGAGATGCGGCCGATGTGCGTATCCAGGGGGATCAGCAGCGCCGAGGGACGCACGCGCTTCCAGATGCCGAGGTCCACGCCATCCGGACCGCGCACCATCCAACGCAGGAACAGGTTGAGCCGCTTGGCCGCGCCGGCCCCCAGGGGCGAGGGCAACAGGTGGTGCAGGCCGCGCTCGGGCCCGAGTGCCTCGCGCAGCGGCTCCATGGGCACGTCGCGCAGGGCCGAGGTGAAGGCGTCCAGCGCCCCATGCCAGGAGCCACGCGCTTCCAGTCCCCGGACGAAGAGCGCCTCCAGGCTCCCGAGCTCGCGCAACGCGCGGCCCATGCCCAGCAGCAGCACCGCCACGTCCGTGCCCACGTTGAAGCGGTAGACGAACCCGTCGAGCAGCTCACGCGCTCCGGCCACGTCCAGCTCGCGCACGAAGGCCGCGGGAGACGGGCCCATGCGCTTCAACAACGCATCCACCTTGGGCCGGAAGAGGTCCGCGCGCCCGTAGGCCAGCGCCGCCGCCAGCAGCGCGCTCACCTCGATGTCTCTCGGGTTCTCATAACGGTGGGGGAACTCCAGGGGATCGAAGGCGATGCGTGCCCGGCTGTCGGTGGAGGCCAGGAAGGCATCCAGACAGGGGCGCAGGCGCTCGGCCTCGAGCGGGGTCAGCCCTGTGTTTCCTTTCGTTTGCCGGGCCATCGTTCTGTGAACTCCATGCACTCCGTAGCATGGAGCAACCCGCTTCGCCTCGAAGTTCATCCTTCCCTTGAAGCGAGCCCGACCTAGGTTCCCCTCCGCGGATCCAACCCCTCGCAGAGGTGCCCCAGCATGAAAACGGAACGCTTCACGGTCTCCATCCCCGATCACGTCCTCGAGGATCTCCGCCAGCGCCTGGCGCGGACACGGTGGCCGGGCGACTTCGCCAACGACGAATGGACCTACGGCACCCAGCAGAAGTACCTCGTCGAGCTCATGCGCTACTGGGAGAAGGACTTCGACTGGCGCGCCCAGGAGCGGGCCATCAACGCCTTCAACCACTACCGCACACGGCTCGACGGCATCCCCATCCACTTCATCCACGAACGGGGCCAGGGACCGAGCCCGATTCCGCTCATACTGACGCACGGCTGGCCCTGGACGTTCTGGGACATGAACAAGCTCATCCGGCCCCTGACCCATCCGGCCGAGTTCGGCGGGAGCCCGGAGGACGCCTTCGACGTGGTGATTCCCTCGGTGCCCGGCTACGGGTTTTCCACCCCCCTGACGAAGACGGGAATCAGCTTCGTGGAGACGGCGGACCTGTGGGTCCAGCTCATGGAGGGGCTCGGCTACTCGCGCTTCGGCTCACACGGAAGCGACATCGGCGCGTTCGTTTCCGCACAGCTCGGCCACAAGTACGCGGACCGGATGATCGGCATCCACACGACCTTCCCGCTGCCCCTCGACGCCTGCACCGACGGCCACCCGCCGCCCTCCGAGTACGGCCCCGACGAACAGGAAGCACTCCAGCGAACCCTTCACTTCATGAAGGAAGGCATCGGCTACGTCGGCATCCAGAACACCCGGCCCCAGACGCTCGCGTATGGCATGCACGACTCGCCCGTGGGCATGTCCGCGTGGCTGCTGGACAAGCGCAAGACCTGGAGCGACTGCGACGGTGACGTGGAGAAGGTCTTCTCCAAGGACGAGCTGCTCACGGTGATGACGCTCTACTGGGTCACCGAGAGCTTCGGCACCGCCGCGCGCTTCTACTACGCGAACGCGCACCAGCGCTGGCGGCCCTCGCACTCGCGCACGCCCGTGGTCGAGGCCCCCACGGGCGTGGTCATCATGCCCAAGGACGTCGTGCAGATGCCGCGACGCTGGGTCGAGCGGTACTACAACGTCCAGCGCTGGACCGATGCACCTTCCGGAGGTCACTTCGCCTCCGTGGAGAAGCCCGGATTGCTGCTCGAGGAGATCCGGGCCTTCTTCCGGCCGCTGCGCAAGCAGCTGCGCTGATCAGGAGAAGAGGATGGGGTTGCGGTTGCGGCCGTGGGGCGCCTTGTCCAGGTCGCCCTTCTCGCGGTGGCTGTCGAGCTCGGCCTTCAGCGCGTCAGCTCGCGCACCGCGTGGCCCAGCTCGGGGAGGATGAGCTTCTGCAACCCGAGCCGCACCGCCTGCGGCGAGCCCGGGAGCGCGAAGAGGATCATCCCCTGGTACGTGCCCGCCGTCGCCCGGGACATCATCGCCGCGCTGCCGATCTCCTTGAACGACAGCATCCGGAACAGCTCGCCGAAGCCGGGCAGCGTCTTCTCGAACAGCCCCTGCAGCGTCTCCACCGTGCTGTCACGGCGGCCGATCCCCGTTCCACCGTTGAAGATCACCGCCCGCGCGCCCGCCTCCTGCGCCTCCTTCAGCGTCGCGCGGATGGCCTCGGGCTCGTCCTTGATGACCTTGTAGCCGCTCACCGAGTGCCCCTCGCCCTCGAGCAGCTCGCGCAGCACCCGCCCGCTCTCGTCCTTCGACGCGTCCCGGCTGTCCGAGCACGTCACCACGAACGCGCTCACGTGCACCGGCGCGTGCGACTTGTGCTCCGCGGCCGTCCGCGACCCGTGCTCGTGCCCGTGCTCATGGCCGTGCCCGTGGTCATGACCATGATCGTGGCCGTGGTGGTGCCCGTGACCATGCCCGTGGTCATGGTCGTGATCGTGTCCCTCGTGTCCCATCCTGGTTCCTCCCTACACGTCCTTGTCGGACAGCTCGACGAGCAGCTCCCCGTTCTCGACCTCGACCTTCACCGTGGGCTGATCGTCGCAGACGCCCGGCGAGGTCTCGTTCTTGCCCGTGTCCATGTCGAAGCCGACCTCGTGGCAGGGGCAGACGACCATGTTCCCCTCCAGGCGGCCACCGGACAGCAGGCACCCCGCGTGGTTGCACCAGTCGTCGAGCCCCTTGTAGCGCCCGTTGATCCTGGCAACGCACAGGCTGCGCTTACCCACTTCGTAGCCCCGCATCTCCTTTTCGGCGAAGTCCGCCGGTCCGAGCTTGATCTTCATCGGTTCCGTCTCTCGTAACGCTCTGGAATCAACACGGGTGCTCTTGTATCCCGACATGGCCGGGCCTGGGGAAGTCTCTCACGCGGACCTCACGTTTCCGCTCGCCTGCACCCCCATTCCGTGGGCATTAACTTCCCCCCGTGACGACTCCCGATAAAACCGCCGTGGTCCAGGTCCTCCGGGACATCTCGCTCCTCCTCCAGATGAAGGGGGAGAACCCCTTCCGCAGTCGCGCGTACGACACCGCCGCCGACCGCATCGCCGGCCTCTCCGAGGATCTCGGCGCCCTCGTGCGCGAAGGCCGCCTGCAGGAGCTCCCGGGAATCGGTCAGGCCATCGCCGACAAGGTCTCCGAGCTGCTCACCACCGGAAAGCTCGCCTATTACGACACCCTGCGCGCCGAGTTCCCCCCGGGCGTCCTGGCGCTCGTCCAGGTGCCCGACCTGGGCCCGAAGAAGGCCCTGGTCCTCGCGCGCCAGCTCGGAGTGGACGGAGTGGACGCGCTGGAGAAGGCCTGCCGCGAGGGCCGCGTGCGCCAGCTCCCGGGCTTCGGTGAGAAGAGCGAGGCCAAGATCCTCGCCGGACTCGAGCTGTACCGGCGCACCCGCACGCCCCGGCGCCTGCTCGGAGAGGTCATGCCCGTGGCCGAGCGGCTGCTCGAGTCCATCAAGACCGCGCCCGGTGTCATCCGCGCGAGCGTCGGAGGCAGCCTGCGCCGGCGCGCGGAGACGGTCGGGGACGTGGACCTCATCGCCTCGGCGCCGGATGCCAGCGCGGTGTTCGATGCCTTCTCCCGCGCGCCCGAGGTGGCCCACGTCATCGGCCGGGGCGAGAGCAAGTGCTCGGTGCGGCTGCACGAGAAGGATCTCCAGGTGGACCTGCGCGTCCTGCCGGACGAGGACTTCGCCACCGCGCTGCATCACTTCACGGGCTCCAAGGCCCACCATGTGCGGCTGCGCGGGCTCGCCCACGAGCGGGGGCTGAAGATCTCCGAGTGGGGCATCCACCGCGACGACGGCACCAAGCTGCACGTGCCCGACGAGGTCGCGCTCTACCGGCTGCTCGGCATGCAGTACATCCCGCCCGAGCTGCGCGAGGACACGGGAGAGCTAGAGGCCGCGCTCGAGGGCCGGCTGCCCGAGGATCTGATCACGATGGAGGACATCCAGGGCGCCGTGCACGCCCACAGCACCTGGTCCGACGGGAAGAACTCGCTGGAGGAGATGGCGCGCGCGGCCCAGGCACTGGGCCTGGAGTTCCTCACCGTCACCGAGCACAGCCAGGCGGCCATCTACGCCGGAGGCCTCAAGGAGGACGACCTGCGCCGCCAGTGGGACGAGATCGACCGCGTCAACGACACCGTCAAGGGCGTGCGGCTGCTCAAGGGCATCGAGGTGGACATCCTGGAGAGTGGAGCGCTCGACTACTCGGATGGCGTGCTCGAGAAGCTCGAGGTGGTCATCGGCTCCATCCACGTGCGCCACGGCATGGACGAGGAGCAGATGACGCGCCGGCTGCTGCAGGCCTTCGACAACCCGCACCTGCACATCCTCGGACACCCCACCGGGCGCCTCATCCAGAACCGGGAGCCCTACCCCGTGCGCATGGAGGCGGTGCTCGACAAGGCCGCCGAGCGGGGCGTGGTGGTGGAGGTCAACGGCAAGCCGGAGCGGTTGGACCTGAAGACCGAGCACGTGCGCATGGCGCTCCAACGCGGGGTGAAGCTGGTGGTGAGCTGTGATGCGCACAGGGCCTCGGACCTGGGCAACCTGGCCTTCGCGGTGGCCACCGCGCGCCGGGGCTGGGCCCGCCGGGGAGACATCCTCAACACCCTGCCCGCCGAGCAGTTCATCTCCACCCTCCGGAAGCAGCGAGCCGCCTGACGCGGGCCAGCACCGGTGCTAGGCTCCCCGCGCCTTGCTTCGCCGCCTGCTCCCGCTCGTCCTCCTGCTGCTCACTTCCCGCGCCTCCGCCGAGGATCGCCCCACCCTGGCCGATCTCCGGAAGGTCCTGGCCATGCACGAGCGCTCCGTGGTGAAGGTGCACGGGAGTCGCGGCACCGGTCCGGGTGTCATCGTGGGTACCGAGGGGCAGGTGCTCACCTCGGTGCGCCACGTCAGCCTGGACGCCGCGCAGGTGGAGTACGAAGGGCAGACGCTGCCGGCCACGGTGGTGCTCGCCAACGCGTACTTGAAGGTGGCGGTCGTGGCCGCGCCAACGGGTGAGTACCCCGCCGTCCCCGTGCGCGTGTCCGCCGGGAACCCCGTCGGACAGTGGCTCATCGGCGTCGTGCCCGGACGAGGCCGGAGGAAGGAAAAGCCGGCGGCGGCCCTGGCGCGCAAGGCCCCCGAGCCCTTCTTCGACGTGGACCTGGCGCTGCCCCCGGGCAGTCCCCTCTTCGACACCACCGGCCGGCTGGTGGCGGTATCGGTCCAGCGCAAGGGACGCGGCTGCCGGGCCCTGTCCCTGGAGGTCGTCCGTCAGCAGCTCAGCACGAAGGTGGCCACGCCGTGAGCGCCTCCGCGGCCACGCCCTGGCGTCCGAATGCCGTGCAGGAGGTGGTGGGCCTGTGGGGGCTGGGCTTCCTGGGCATCATCATCGCCTTCCTCCTCTTCGGAGGCTCCGGCATCCCCAAGCTGGTGGCCACGGTGGGCTTCCTCTACCTGCCGCTCATCCCCATGCGCTGGCGCGGCGAGGACTACCGCGACTATGGGCTCTCCCCGCGCACCTGGCGCGAGGACGTTCGCCTCTTCCTCATCATGAGCGCGGTGGTGTTCCCCCTCTTCTTCGGGGCCTTCGCGCTGTGGACCGAGGTGCTGCAACACCTGCCTCCGGAGCTGGCGCGCCTGCTGGCCCCCTTCCGAGGCGGCGCGCACTTCACCCCCCGGCTGCCGCCCCGCTTTGGGGAGTGGGTGGTGGACCAGCTCTTCGTGGTGGCCCTGCCGGAGGAGTTCTTCTACCGGGGCTACATGCAGGCGCGCCTGCGGGACGCCTGGCCCCACGGGCGGCGCTTCCTCGGCGTGCGGCTGGGCCCCGCCTTCTGGCTGACGGCGCTGCTCTTCGCGCTCGGCCACCTGGCCATCTTCCAGGTGTGGCGCCTGTCCGTCTTCTTCCCCGCCCTGCTCTTCGGCTGGATGCGCGAGCGCACGGGCAGCGTGGTGGGCGCCGCCCTCTTCCACGCCGCCTGCAACCTCTTCGTGCGCTTCCTCGAGGTGTCCTTCTTCGGCGTCTGACTACGGCGTCAGGTGGCGCACCCGCAGGTCCGAATCCACCGCCAGCGTGGTGCCCTCGGTCAGCTCCACCCAGCCCGCCGGGCGCTTCAGGTGCGAGGCGACCACCACCGAGTGATTGCGCCGGTGCGCCACCACGCCCGGCTTCGTGTCGGGCATGCCGGGGGTGATGCCGCACACCTCGCAGCGATCCGTGCCCTCCAGCCGCGTGTAGTACAGGGGCTGGGTGCCCAGGCGCGTGGCCACCAGGAGGTAGCCATTGGTGGCCACGAAGTTGAGCGTGGAGGTGCGCGCGGCTCCCGCCTGCGCCGAGGCCTTCGACAGCGCCCGCGCCGTGTCCGCCAGCAGCCTGCCCGCCATCTCCGCCGGCAGCCTCGGGTCATCCGAGTGCCCCGACTCCCACAGCCGCTTCAGGTAGAGCGCGAACGCCACCTCGCTGTCCGTCTCCCCGCGGATCTGCCGTTTGAGGAAGTCCGGCACCTCGTCCAGCAGCCCCGCGCGGAGGCTGGAGAAGTCCTGGAGACTCCCCTGGTGCGCGAACAGCCAACGCCGCGAGCGGAACGGCTGGGTGTTCTCCTCCAGCGACAGCCCCACGGGCAGACGCCGCCCATGGAAGAGCAGCGCCTCCGTCTCGTGCAGCGGAGCGAGCGATTCCAGGGTCAGGTCCGCGTCGCGCGGAAACCGGCGGAGGAGGACGTCGTCCTGGGCGTAGGCGCCAATACCCACGGCGTTGGACCGCCCCTCCTCTCCCTGAAGGGAGACCTGCCCCTCCAGCCGATGCAGTTCGCACCGCACCAGGTTCGGATCGGACGTCAGGACGGCCAGCACGACGGACATGAGACAAACCCCCTTGTTTCCTCCATAGATAATGCCGCCCTCCGGGCCACTCAAGCCGACCTCGCGGCCCCAGCCAGTCCTGCCAACCCCTTGAAAGGATTGGGATTTACCCAAACGGAACGTTTGACAGCCCGAGAGCGAGGTGCCTAACATCCCGGCGCCTTCCCGAGGGTTGGGATTTCAACGGCCCTCCCTGGCTACACCGGAGACGGAATGTCGGACGACATCGCGATCGGCATCGACCTGGGCACCTCCACCTCGTGTGTGTCCGTGGTGCAGGACGGTCAGCCGTTCGTCATCCCCAACGAGTGGGGAGAGACGACCCATGCCTCGTGCGTGTCCTTCCTGGAGGACGGCTCGGTGCTGGTGGGCAACGCGGCCAAGCGCAACATCATCACCAACGCCGAGTCCACGGTGTACTCGGCCAAGCGGCTCATCGGGCGCTACTACTTCTCCGACGAGGTGAAGAAGGCCCAGGCGGTGATGCCGTACCAGATCGTCGAGGGCGAGAACAACTCGGTGCGCATCGCCGTGCGCGGGCACACGTACTCGCTGCCGGAGATCTCCGCGCTCGTGCTCAAGGAGATGAAGGCCATCGCGGAGACGTACCTGGGCCGAGAGGTGACGAAGGCCGCCATCACCGTGCCCGCCTACTTCAACGACAACCAGCGCCAGGCCACCAAGGACGCGGGCCGCATCGCCGGGCTGGAGGTGCTGCGCATCCTCAACGAGCCCACCGCGGCGGCGCTCGCCTACGGCTTCGGCCGGGACGTCAACCAGCGCGTGGTGGTGTACGACCTGGGCGGCGGTACCTTCGACGTCTCCATCCTGGAGATCGGCAAGGACGTCTTCGAGGTGCTGTCCACCGCCGGTGACACCTACCTGGGCGGCGACGACTTCGACGACCGCATCATGACGTGGCTGGCGGACGACTTCATGAAGCGCACGCGCCTGGACCTGCGGCAGAACAAGTTCTGCCTGCAGATGCTCAAGGACGCGGCCGAGCGGGCGAAGATCGACGTGGGCAGCCACGGCGTGGCGGACGTGCTCTGCGAGGGCATCTGCCAGGACGCCAGCGGCAAGGTGTTGGACCTGACGGGCCGGATCACCCAGGACCAGTTCAACCGGATGGTGATGGACCTGGTGCAGCGCACCTTCAAGGTGTGCGACGAGGCGCTGCAGTCCGCGCGCATGACGGCGGCGGACATCGACGCGGTCATCCTGGTGGGTGGCCCCACGCGCCTGCCCATCATCCGCAACTCGGTGCGCCACTACTTCCAGAAGGAGCCCAAGGAGGGCATCAATCCGGACCAGGTGGTGGCCATGGGCGCGGCGCTCCAGGCCAACGCGCTGCTGGATACGGCCACGGAGACCTTCCTGGTGGACGTGACGCCGCTGTCGCTGCGCATCGGCACGGTGGGCGGCTACACCGAGAAGGTCATCGAGAAGAACACCCCGGTCCCCATCGACCGCTCGAAGACCTTCACCACCAGCCGCGACGGTCAGGAGAAGGTGAAGATCCGCGTCTACCAGGGCGAGTCCAACCGCGCCGACGAGTGCGAGATGCTGGGCGAGTTCGAGTTCTCGGGCTTCCGCATCGGCTACCGGGGCGAGGTGAAGATCGACGTGACGTTCGAGATCAACACCGACGGCCTGTTGAACGTATCGGCGACGGATCAGGAAACGGGGCAGAAGACGTCCACCACGCTCACCATGTCCTCGGGCATGTCGGAGGCGGACATCCAGCGCTCCATGCAGAGCAACAAGCAGATCCAACTCGCGGGTCATGATGGGGGTGACCTGCCCGCCGTCGCCACCAGCCGACGGAGATAGACCAGCGCGATGTCCCAGCCTCCCCAGAATGGCGCCGGTAAACCCCCCGCCCCTCCGGCACCGAGCCAGCCCGCCACACCGGGCTCCCGGGCGACTCCATCGGCCGCCGCACCCGCCGTGCCTCCGGCCCGGCCGTCCACCCCTGGCGCCCCGCCTGCTCCTGGCGCCCCGGCCCCCGTGCGTCCTCCCGTGACCGCGGCCCCGGGCCAGCCCCCGCAGCGTCCGACCGCGGCGGGAGTGCCCGCCGTGCCCTCTGGAGTCCGTCCGGCGGTGCCCGGTGCGCCCGCGACACCCGGTGCCCCGGCCGTGGCCCGTCCGCCTCCGGCACCCGGTGCGCCTCCGGCCGCGCCGTCCGGAGCCCGCCCCGCGGTGCCACCCGGCGCGCCCACGGTGCCAGGAGTGCCCCCCCCGCCTCCCGGTGCGCCCCAGGCTCAGCGCCCCATGGGGACGCCCGCCGGGACGCGCCCCACCGCGACCGCGCTCCCGAGCGTTGCGCCCACCACGCGGCCTCCCACACCCGGCGTTCCCCCGCCGCATCCGCTGACAGCGGCCCCGCCGTCCCGTCCGCCTCCCGCCCCAGCGCAGGGGGCCGTGCCGCCCGCCCCCGCTTCCGGAGCGCGCCCCGTCGTCCGGCCCACGACCTCGCTCCCGGCCGTGGCGCCTCCCGGGTCGACGCCCGTGCGTCCTCCCTCCGGAAGCAACCCGGTCCGCCCTCCGGCGCCTCCCGCCGGTGCGCTCCAGCCTCCCCCTCCCCCGCCCGCCGCGATCCAGCCGCCGCCTCCGCCGGGTGCGCCACGTCCACCGGGAGTGCCCGCCGTGGCGTCCGTGGCTCCGTCCGTCGCGCCGCTCGTGCCCCCGGTGGCGCCCATGGTGCCCGCCATCGCCCCCGCGGGGACACCGGTGCGCCCTCCGTCCGGAGCCGCCCCCGTCGTCCCGCCTCCGCCGCCCCCCGCCGCGGTCCAACCTCCGCCCCCGCCGCATCCCTCGACCGGGAAGGACCTGGACCCGACCCAGCTCGCCGAGCTGTGGGAGCGCTGCTCGAAGCTCGACCAGCAGGACTACTTCGAGGTCCTCATGGTGGAGCGGACGGCGGCGCCCGCGGACATCAAGAAGGCCTTCTACCGGGAGAGCCGCACCTACCACCCGGACCGCTTCTTCCACCTGTCGAACAAGGAACTCAAGGACCGGGTCAACGAGCTCTACAAGCGCGTCACCGAGGCCTACTACGTGCTGAGGGACGACGCGAAGCGCCGGCAGTACACGGCGAACATCTCGGGACCCGAGCGGGCCCAGAAGCTGCGCTTCACCGAGACCTCCGAGGCCGAGACGCGCGCCGCCTCCAAGCGTCAGGTGGAGGAGCAGATCGGCACGCACCCCAAGGGGCGCCAGTTCTACCAGACGGGCGCGGCGGACGCCGACGCGGGCCGTTGGTCCGCGGCCGAGCGCAACCTGAAGATGGCGCTCACCTATGAGCCGGCGAACACCCGCTACAAGGAGAAGCTCGCCGAGGTCCAGAAGGTGCTACACGAAGAGGCACGCAAGCAGGGCGACGCCTTCAAGATCCGCTGACGGACACCTGGCGGAAGGGGGAACCGCGTGACCATCGACCTGATCATCCTGGGACTGGTGCTGCTCTTCGCCGTGGTGGGCGCCATCTCCGGAGGGGCGAAGCAGATCGCCAACATGGTGGCGCTCGCGGTGGCGTGGTTCGTCTCGCGCAAGCTGGGCACGTACGTGGGGCCAAGGATGGCGGACGCGCTCGGCGGCGTGCCCCTGCTCATCGGCACGCTCGCCGGCTCGCTGCTCGTCTTCATCGTCGTGCTGGTGGCCGTGCGCTACGCGCTCACCGCCCTGCTCCAGCGGCTCCTGTGGAGCAAGGATCCGGACAAGCGGACGCTGGATGGCTTCATCGGCTTCGTGCTTGGCGGGGCGAAGGTGGTGGCCATCACCTACGTCATGCTCAGCGCGCTCGTCTTCGCCGAGCAATACATCGTGGTGGCGGGCAAGCGCATGGGCCTGTCGCCCAGGGACTCGGTGTCCTTCGGACTGGCGCGCCGCTACAACCTCTTCGAGATGACGCAATTCTCCGCCGTGAAGGACATGATCACGGTGGGACAGGTGGCGACCGACCCCGAGCGGGCCCGGCGCCTGGCGGGCAACCCGGCCTTCAAGTCGCTCAAGCAGGACCCCCGTTTCCAGAAGGCCCTGGCGGACAAGCAGCTCCGCGAGGCGATGGAGCGAGGCGACACGCAGGCGGTGCTGCGCAGCGACCTCATCCTCCAGCTCCTGCGGGATCCGCAGTTCGTGGCCCGACTCGGGGCCGCGGCACGGGCCTCCGAGCGCAAGTGAGCCCGGGGGCTCAGGCCCCCAACCCGACGTGGGACTCCAGCCCCGCCAGGCGGGAGCGGACGAAGCCCTGGTCCACGGTGAACTGATGGCGGCGGTGCTCGGGCGCCTCGAACATCACGTCCGACATCACGTGCTCGAGGATGGAGCGCAGACCGCGAGCGCCCAGACCCTTCTCGATGGAGAAGCGGACCACCTCGCGCAGGGCGTCCTCGGTGACATCCAGCTCGATGCCGTCCAGCCCCAGCAGCTCCCGGTACTCGCGGATGATGGAGTCCTGGGGCTCGGTGAGCACGCGCAGCAGCTCCGGCTCGCCGAGAAGCTCCAACTGCACCACCACCGGCAGACGGCCGAGGAACTCGGCGAGCATCCCGTACTCCACCAACTGCTTGGTGGTGATGCGCTTGCGGACCTTCTGGGGCTCCTGAGCCCCGAACCCCATGGCTCGTGATTCGACGCTACCGCCGTACTCGTGCAGGTCCGAGAACGTGCCCGCGCAGATGAACAGGATGTCCCGGGTGTCGATGGGCACGAAGTCACCGCGATTCCACGCCTGCGTGACATTCATGGGGACGAAGACCTCGCGGCCCTCGAGCAGCTTGAGGAGCGCCTGCTGAACCCCCTCGCCCCCGATGTCCCGGCTCCCCGCGCCGTTGCGCGCGCTCTGCGAGCGCCGGGCGATCTTGTCCACCTCGTCGATGAAGATGATGCCCCGCTGGGTGTCCTCCACCGAGTGGTTGGCCTTGAAGAGCAGGTCCGCCACCATCACCTCCACGTCCTTCCCGTAGTAGCCGGCCTCCGTGTACTCGGTGGCGTCCACGGTGGTGAACGGGACGGAGAGGATCTCCGCCAGGTTGCGGGCGATATGGGTCTTCCCGCTTCCGGTGGGCCCGATGAGCAGGATGTTGGACTTCTTGAGTAGCGAGGTGCGCCGCATGCGGCGCGCTTGAATCCGCTTCAGGTGGTTGTGGGCGGCGATGGCCACGGCCCGCTTGGCCGCCTCCTGGCCGATGACGAATCTGTCCAACCGCTCGTAGATTTCCCTTGGGGTCATCAACGGCGAGTCCCTGCGTGCGGACGACTCCATGTACCCTCCCCTTGGCTCCATGCGGGCTCCCGGACCTCCTCACGGGAAGGGTAGGAATCCGCTGGAGGACAGCCCACCCATTGCAGGGAGAAGGAGGGCGCCGCCGCCGTCGTCTGGCCGGCCGCCCCTCAACCAGGAGTTGAACGGCGGGGGGATTCCCGATACTTCCCGCGCTGTCCTTTGTTGGACACCATCCACCCCTTGACCGGGAGAGCAGGAACGCAGATGGCTTCGATCACTCCTCAGCACCGTTGGACCATCGCAGATGCCCAGGACACCTACGGCATCCGCAACTGGGGCTCGCCCTACTTCGGCGTCAACGACAAGGGTCATGTGTGTGTCCATCCGGATGGGCCCTCTGCGCCGAGCATGGACCTGAAGGAGCTGGTGGACGAGGTGCGTCGCCGGGGCATCGGCCTGCCGCTGCTGCTGCGCTTCACGGACGTGTTGCGCCACCGGGTGGTCCACCTGAACCAGGCGTTCCGCAAGGCCATCTCCGACCACAACTACAAGGGCCAGTACCAGGGGGTGTACCCCATCAAGGTGAACCAGCACCGGTACGTGGCGGAGACCATCGTCGAGACCGGCAAGCAGTTCGCCTACGGCCTGGAGGCCGGAAGCAAGCCGGAGCTGCTCGCGGTGATGGCGCTGCTGGACCAGGAGGACGCGCTCGTCATCTGCAACGGCTACAAGGACGAGGAGTACGTCGAGACGGCGCTGCGCTTCAGCCGCCTGGGCCGCAAGGTGATTCTCGTGGTGGAGAAGCCCTCAGAGCTGCCCCTCATCGCCGAGGTGGCGCGCAAGACGGGGATTCAGCCGCGCATCGGCATGCGGGTGAAGCTGTCCTCGCGCGGCGCGGGCAAGTGGGAGGCCTCGGGTGGTGACCGCTCCAAGTTCGGCCTGTCCTCCTCGGAGCTGATGAGCGCCATCGGCTTCCTGAAGGAGACGGGGCTGCTGCCGTGCTTCGAGCTGCTGCACTTCCACCTGGGAAGCCAGATCTCCAACATCCGCAACGTGAAGAACGCGCTGCGCGAGGTGGGCCGCTTCTTCGTGGAGGTGGCGCGCCAGGGTGCCCCGCTGAAGTACCTGGACGTGGGCGGCGGCCTCGGCGTGGACTACGACGGCTCGCAGACGAACTTCACGTCGTCCATGAACTACACGACGGAGGAGTACGCCAACGACGTGGTGTTCGCGGTGATGGAGGCGTGCGACTCGGCGGGCGTGCAGCACCCCATCCTCGTGTCCGAGTCGGGCCGCGCCGTGGTGGCGCACCACGCGGTGCTGGTGGTGGACGTGCTGGGCACCAGCGAGTTCGATCCGGTGAGCGTGCCGGACAAGGCGGATGAGAAGGCGCCCTCGGTGGTGCGCAACCTCCTGTCCACCTTCAAGGACGTGACGAACAAGAACCTGCTGGAGGCCTACCACGACGCCCAGGACTACAAGGAGGAGACGCTGACGCTCTTCTCCCTGGGACACCTGTCGCTGGAGCAGCGGGTGATGGCGGAGAACATCTTCTGGGCCCTCTGCCACAAGATCATGCGGATCGCCGGGGAGTCGGGCGAGATTCCGGAGGAGCTCGAGACGCTGGAGAAGCAGCTGTCGGACACCTACTTCTGCAACTTCTCGGTGTTCCAGTCGCTGCCGGACTCGTGGGCGATCGATCAGCTCTTCCCCATCATGCCCATCCACCGGCTGAACGAGCGGCCGTCGCGGCGCGCGGTGCTGGCGGACATCACGTGCGACTCGGACGGGAAGATCGACCACTTCATCGACAAGCGCGAGGTGAAGGACGCGCTCGAGCTGCACCCGCTCAACAACGACGACTACTACCTGGGCATCTTCCTGGTGGGCGCGTACCAGGAGATTCTGGGCGACCTGCACAACCTCTTCGGTGACACGCACGCGGTGCAGGTGTCGCTGGCGCCCAACGGCGGCTACCTGATCGACCACGTGGTGGAGGGCGACACGGTGACCGAGGTGCTCAACTACGTGAGCTACAACAAGGACGACCTCGTGGCGAAGCTGCGCAAGTCCACCGAGGTGGCGCTGCGCAACGGGCGCCTCACGCTGGACGAGTCGCGCCAGCTGCTGCGCATGTACGAGGAAGGCCTGTCCGGCTACACGTACCTGGAGCGCGAGGTGGACGCCTCCTTCGTGTCCAACCACGGCCAGCTGCGACTGGTGACGCAGGACACGGGCGCGTCCGGCGGCGGCAAGGCGCCCGTTCCGCCCACGGGGACCTGAGGCAGCGGGGCATCCCGCCAGGCTTCCGGCACAACCCGGTCCAGGCCCCAGGCACTTTCAGTGTTTGGGGCCTTTTCATTAGATGCCGAGGAGCTTCCTGAGCTGGGCGTAGGCCTTGGCGCTTCCGCTACAGGCGAGCTTCTCATCGCGCGTCATCTCGCCCATCACCTTGGAGTGGCCGTCCGGCATGAAGACCGGCTCCCAATGAATGCCACCCCGGACCGTCTGGGTGGGGACGATGCTCCCCTCGACGCGCCCCTCGTAGGTCTGGAACGTCTTGCCATCGCAGTAGCAGACCATCTGCACCACGTGGGCCCGTCGCGACTGGCCTTCTGGAATCAACTCGCAGATGCGGCCTTCGAGCGTCTCCCAGAACGGCTTCACCAACGGCCCCGGCAGGCCCGCGAAATGCTCGATGTAGAGCCCCCCGTGCTCCACGAAGAGCGGCACGAGTGCCTGCTTGTACGCGGAGAGGGCCTTCTCGCGGACGATGGTGGCGAGGTCCGAGGAAAGAACCTCCGCCACCTCCTGCCTGAGCAGGCGCGGCGGGTTCTTGCTGTCCCGGAAGTAGTGGACCACGTCCTCGTGCTTCCGCGGATTCGACGAGCTGAAGTAGATGACCATCGTCCCCTCAGACATGCAGGGCGTCGAGCAACTCGACGACGCTCTTCGATTTGTTATCCGGATCCAGGGCGATCACGTCGATGTGCCATTGCTCGAGGAGCCTGGGCTGCACACAACCGTGGCCGAAGGTCGCCCAGTAACAACGTTGATCAGGCGCGATGGGCGTCCCCGGCGCCTGATTCTCGCGGCGCATCTGATCCATCCGGTACCAGATGTAGCGGAGGTTGGTGTCACCGAAGTTGTAGCCGAGGAAGAGGAAGATATTGCCGAGCAGATCGGAGCGAAGCCGCTGGTCGGGAGCGGCCTCCAGCCGGAGACGGTTGAAGAACTCACTCTCGGTCAGCACGACCGTGTCGGGGTGGGCGAGGTCTCCATGGAATTTGATGACCTGACACGCATCGGGCTCCACGGGACGCATGAAATCCTCGAGCCGGGTCAGGACCGCGGCCTTCTTCCCAGCGTCGCGCAGGGCCTCTTCGATGTGATGCTCGAAGTTCGTCGTGTAGATCGTCCGGAAGTCGCAGCGCGACAGCGCCTGGTGCTGAATGGAATTCTTGCGGCGCGCATCCACCTCGGGCGCGTGGAACTTCTTCTCCATTTCGTGAACGAACGCCCGGAGCCCCCCGGGGTACTCGAGGTGGAAATAGCCGGCCAGATGCGGGGGCAGGCCGTGGACCTCGAAGAGCGCGGGCTCGAAGCCCAGCGCCTGACCCATCCACCCCATGAGCTCCTTCCACAGGGGGAGTTGGAGCGGCGCGGAGAACCCCGCCCCGAGGAAGGGGATCAGGCGCCGCTCCTGGTAGGCCTGCCGCAACCTGGGGATCGCTTCCTTGATCGTCAGCACCGACATGTGCGCGATCTAATCGGATACCGCCTCGAAGTGCCACCCGCCATGAGAGCAGCGCAGTGGAGGCGGGCAGGCAGGCAATGTCGTGCCCACACGATCCTTTTGAGCAGCAACCTCGCTGACGAAACGAAGCCCGGACAGTCGAAACCGAGGACGGTCCCCGTCTTGACACCCTCGGCCTGCACCATGCTCTCCTTGGGAGTACTTGAAGCCCACGTTCCGAGGGGGAACATGTTTCGCGGTTCCAGATATCTCTTCGCTCTTTCTTTCTTTTTCCTTTTCGTGGGTTGTGATTTTCCGCCCCCTTGCTCCCCGGAAACCTGCTCGGGTTGCTGTATGGAAGGTGTCTGCCAGACTGGAAACACCGTAGGTGGCTGTGGCCGTGGCGGCGAAGAATGCAAGCAATGCGGAACAGGCTTCATCTGCGCCTCCGACCAGCAATGCACCGCGCAGAGCTCGTGTGACACCTCGACCTGTCCGGGGTGTTGCTTCAACGGAACCTGCGTGACGACCCCCACCACCAATGCGTGTGGACTGAATGGGGATCTCTGCAAGCAATGCGGCCAGAACACCGTCTGCGACGCGAGCACCGGCCAATGTGTGCGCAACCCACAGAGCAAGTGGACCGTGAGTGCGGTACGCGCCGAGGTGACCCCCCTGGATACCAACGGCTCGGGCTGGGACATCGGCGATGACTCCGCTCCCGACGTCTTCGTGTCCCTGCTCTGCCCGCCATCGAGCGCCCCCAACGCCATCTCGACCCCGGCCGCCGAGAGCTATGCGCCCGAATGGACGACCCTCGGCTGCACCGCCACCCTGCATGACCTGACGAAGGAATCCGTACAGATCGTCGTCTTCGACTACGATCCGTTCACGCCTTCGAACGATCTCGTGGCCAGCTTCACGATGCAACTCAAGGATGAGATCATCTCCGACCAGAGGGAGTTCACCATTGCCCCGACCCAGGCCCTGAAATCCATGACGTTCCGAATCACCCTCGCAGAGAACTGAGGTCCGCTCCGTGACCTCCCAGCACGCCATGCCCTCCCAACCCTCGAGACATCAGTCAACCCCAGGGCTTCGAGCACTCATCATCACCGCACTGCCTGTCGAATCGAGGGCGGTGCGTGCGCACCTGGAGCAGCTATCGGAGGTTGTGCACGAGCAGGGGAGCATCTACAAGCGCGGCCTGTTCGCCGCTCGAGATGGGTGTTGGGAGGTCTTCGTGGTCGAGACCGGGCCGACCAACATGCCCGCCGCGACCCAGACGGAACGCGCCATTGGCAGATTCAAACCCCAGGTCGCGCTCTTCGTCGGGGTCGCCGCTGGACTGAAGGACGTCGTGTTGGGAGATGTCGTCGCGGCATCCGCGGTCTACAACTATGAATCGGGGAAGGAGGCCGGAAAACTCCGCTCGAGGCCCAGAGGAGTCACCAGCAGTCATCTTCTCTCCGAGCGAGCGCGCGAAGAATCAAGCTCCAAGGACTGGCTGCGCCGAATCAAGGACAGGCAAACGGAGCTCCATCCCAGGGCATGGAGAGGTCCCATTGTCTCGGGCGAAAAACTCCTCTCCGACGTGCAAGGAGATCATTACCAATTCATCCGCGAGCACTACGATGATGCCCTGGCGGCGGAAATGGAGGGGAGTGGCTTCATGGTCGCCGCAGATGCCAACAGGAGTGTACACGCGATCGTGATTCGCGGCGTTTCCGATCTGGTGGAGGGGAAATCCGGGTCCGACGCAGCTGGATGGCAATATATCGCATCCAGACATGCCAGCGCATTCGCCTTCGAAGTCCTATCCAAACTCAGCGCAGCCCAATTCGCGTCGCCCTCGACTGAGAACGAAGACCGTGAGGCCCCCGCGAAGCCCACCACGAACGAGGCTTCTTCCTCCAGCCAGGACCACGGCGCTCCCGGGAGCAGGAAGACGGGTTCTTCTCGAGGGAATTTCTTCTTCACCCTTCTGGCTTTGGGCGCGGGCGCTCTGGCGTACAAACTGCTCGTCCCGAGGCAGCCCGATATCAGGACTCAGCTCCCCGTCCAGCACGTGCAGGTAGGAGTGGGAACCCCTTCGCGGCAACAACCCCCACCCTCCGGGCAGAACCCCCGCCCCACCCGTCCCCGGCCTTCCTTGATAGGGCCCGTGCGAACTATCGCTGAATTGCGTTCCCTCACAACTGTCTTGCCATCCTCGAGGGCGTCCGAAACCATGGCGCTCACGGAACTGGCTCCGGGCCATCTCGCGTTCATCCAACCCTGGAATATATCCCCGACCGCCAAGGCAACCTCCCTGCGGACTTCCCAGAATACCTTCGAGGTACACCGCTTGGGCTCGGGACAATTCGTTCTGGTTGGCCGCATTTCCCGGCAGGATGAAGCCGAGCTCGAGACAGGTACTCGACTTCTCGCTCTACAGCCGGACACCGGGACCGATGGCCAGAGCATCATCGGCATTCCTTTTGAGATGATTCGCTCCACCCAAGTGCAAAGCGGTGCTCGCGATCTCAAGAATCTCCGAGTCGAACTCACGGCGCCTTGAGTATCCAGCAACGCGTAGCTCTCGGACGAGCCCGCCCCCATCACCCTGGGGGAGTAAGCCGCACCTCTTCTGGACTGCTGACCACGGAAAGAGGGAACAGGGCCCGGTGGTGGATGTTGGGGTAATACACCGCGAGATGGAGCTCGTCCCCCACTCGCACCCAAGCCCGTCTCGAAGACTCGGCCGGAGCCCTCCACCAGGTGTCCGCCTCCTCTCGTGTCTCGAAAGAGGCCACGGCAACGGGGCGCTCTTTCTCCGTAAGCTCGGCGAGATACCACTCGAGAGCACGGTTCCGCGGGAGGCGGCGGATGTTCGTTTCGCGCTCATAAAAGACATCATGGTACGAGTTCGCGATGAGCACGTTGGCGGGGTCTGGTGGGTTCGGGTGATTCGCAAGCCAGGCCTCCGCCTCCTCCCGCGTGTCAAACGAAGCCACTACATAGGGAGGAGCGTTGGTCTCGACGTACTCCTGAAAGGCCGTGAAGGACTCCTGCTGGCCGGTTGACTCGATGTAGCGAATCGCGTCGAGGATGGCCTGACTCTGAGCCGACTCCTCGGCAGATTCCGGTTCATCGCGAAGCTTCTCGAAGAAGCGCTTCGTCCTACCCATGAGTTCTTTCAGCTCCGCGTTTTCACCTTGATGAGAAGGGCGGAGGGAGCCGGGCTTCTTGAAGAAGTCTTCAAAACCGTAACGCTGGCCGGTGGCGGAGATGAAATCCAGAGCGTCTCGTGCCAAGCCAAGAATTCGTGCCTGCTCGGAAGGTTGGTCCTGTGTCCAACGCCTCCCAATCACTGGATGTGCGTTCACAAGAGCAGAGAGGCTCGTCATTGCTCCACCTGAGTGAAGGGGTGCGTGGAGGAGACGTTAGATGAAGTCAGCAAGACGGCTGGCGCGAGCACCAGAAGCCCGGCTCCGCTACTAGCGATGACGAAAGCGACGCCCGCGATGACGACAATAGTGCCTACCAGAAGCTCGCGACGGTGCTGCTTCAGCCAGTCGACTGCGCTGTCGACAACGGAGAAGCTGATCCGAAGTGCGCCGGCCTCGGCCATATCTCTGAGATTGCAACAATCCAGATATGCCGGCCTGCACTTCTCACGACATATGGAATTTTTGGAACCAGCACTTGCATGGGTCCAATTACGGCCCTTCAGGCTGGATCTGCACATTTCTTCGCATCCATCGCGCTCAGCCTCGCAGTCGCGGTTGAAGGAGGCACGAACGACCTGTCCTTCGAAACGGCTATTGCTCGCAAGGTATGGAAGCTTGGATAAGTCATAACCGCTGAGTGGTTCCCATGTATGAACTATCTGCCCATCCTGGGCCTCTTGGATGATGAGCACGTAGCGGGACAAATCCATGGAGCCAGATGGACCAGACGGCACGTACCCGGTAGCACTACAAGAGAGAAGTAGCAGGCTGAGGCCTGACGCAATGAGGCGTTGGGAGATTGCGCCGGTGTCCATGACGAACAGTCTGAGCGTGGGTACTCCATAGCGTCAAACGAACACCACCGGGTAATGTGTAGTGGACAACGGATTTTACAAAGCTTTGGACACATTCAGCGGCGAGACCTCACGACACCTTCAATGCGCCCTCCTCGACACGAGGCGCTCCCGGCAACGTCGTGAGTCGCTCCTCCAGACGGTTGCGGATGTAGCCCACGTGCATGCGTAAATCGTAGAACTCGTCCATGTAGCTCAGCGGCACCTTCACGCCGCCAATCTCATGCTCCAGCTGCTCGAGAAGCAGCAGATCCTTCCGGACCTGCTCGACATCCGTCATGCTCCGTAGACGCTCGTCAATGACTCGCAGCCGCGCATACCAGCGGTAGATGCGCGAGCGGATGCTCCAGCGGTAGACCGGCGGAGTGAGCCTCAGCAGCGGCACCAGCACCACGAAGAGCGGAATGAGCAGGACGACGAACCGGTGGATCAGCGCCGCGAGCCAGAAGGGCAACACGCGCCGCAGGAAGTCCGGGCCGTGCGTCAGGTAGTACCGCGCCTGCTCGTTCACGGGCAGCTCGGTCAGCGTGGCGTTGGGGAACGTCCCGGGATCGCTGAGCAGATCGCCTCCCCGGTGCGTCTGGTCCGCCGCCTCCGTCAGCAACGCGACCACGGCGGGATGCACGTCCTTGCGCGCCACCAGCACCGCCGCGGGCGCCACCAGTTGCACCTCCCGCTCCGGCAGATCGCGCGCCAGGTCCAGCGCTCCACGGTGCAGCGTGACGGGTGACAGGTACCGGAACCGCCGCGCGTAGGAGTGGGCCTGCTCGAAATTCATCAGCTGCACACCGGGCGTGGCCAGCAGTTCGGCGAGGAAGGGCGCCGTGGGCCCCATGACGAAGACGGCCGCGTCGACCGAGCCCTCTCGCAGCGCCTCCACCGCCTTGTCCCCGCCAATGTTGACGAGCGTGGTGCCGGACTTCTCACCCGTCGCCCCGCCCGCGGCCAGCAGTTCCAGGGCCAATGCCCGCACGCCGCTGCCCTCCGCCCCGACCGCGATGCGCTTGCCCGCCAGCTGACCGGGCCGCTCGAGCCCGGGCTCTCCCCGGTAGAACACCCACACCGGCTCCAGGTACAGGCTCGCCAGCGCGACCAACTCCCGCCGCTTCTCCTTCTCGGCGGGGGCCGTGCCTCCCTGAACGATGGCGACATCGACGCCGGAGTCCGCAGTGCCCAGCAACCTGTAGTTCTCCAGCGAGCCCGCCGTCTCCCGGACGACGAGCTCCAGCCCCGCTTCCTCGAAGTGTTCCGCGTATTGCTGGGCCACCGCGTGGTACGCGCCGCTCGCGGAGCCGGTGGCAATGACGACCGTATGCGGAGGGGCCGGCTCGACGAACTGCCACGCCACCGCCACCACCGCCGCGAGCACCACGGCCACCACCGCGGCCGCGCGCATCATCTCCACACGCGACATCAATGACCGAGGACTCACGTTTCGCGCTCCCTGCACCAGTCCCTCCTTCGCCAGCGCCGGGCATCTTAGCGTGCAGGTGCTCTACCTCTCGTGCTCGGTCGCCCGACTGCTTCGGAGGCAACGTCCCGGACGTCGAGGTGACGTCCTCGTGACGAGCGCCCTACGCCGTCAGCACGAGCTTGACGATCTCCGGGGGGCTGCCCACGCGCATGGGCGGGCCCCAGAAGCCACAACCGCGGCTCACGAAGATGTGGGAGTCACCGTGATGGTAGAGCCCCGCGGAGTGATCCCAGACCAGGCCGATGAAGAAGGTCATGGGAACGAGCTGCCCACCGTGGGTGTGGCCGGAGATCTGGAGGTCCACGCCCCGCTGTGCCGCGACCACGAAGTTGGCGGGCTGATGCGCGAGCAGCACCGAGGCGCGGTCCGGGTCACGTCCCGCGAGCGCCAGGTCGAGATCGTACCCCTTCCTGCCGCGCCGCCGCCCCCCGCTCCAGTCATCCACGCCCACCAGGTCGAACGAGCCGCCCGCATCGCCGATGCTCACATGACGGTTGCGCAGCACCCGGACGTCGAGTGTCTCGAGGAACGCCGTCCACGCCTCGTCACCGGAGTAGTAATCATGGTTGCCGGTGACGAAGAAGGAGCCGAAGTGCGACTTCAGGTTCCCGAGCGCCGCCACCGAGCCCCCGAGCGTGGGCACGTCCCCGTCCACGAGATCGCCCGTGATGGCCACGAGGTCCGGCCGGAGCGCGTTGGTCTGGCGGACCAGCTCGTCCATGAACTCGCGCCGGATGAAGGGTCCCACGTGGATGTCCGTGAGCTGCACGATGCTGAAGCCGTCCAGGGATTTGGGCAGCTTCGGAATCTTCACCGCCACCTCGGTCACGCGCGGTGGGGCGAAGGCCCTCCAGTTCCCATACGCGGCGAACCCGCCACCCGAGACGAAGGCGCTCCCGGCCACCACTCGCGAGAGGAAGCGCCGCCGCTCCTCATCCACCAGCGGAGAGGGAGGCACGTCCACGGGAGACGCTCTCGGGGACTCACGGATGGCGGGCGAGCGAAACCGTCGTCCCAGCGCCGCGAGCCCCAGGCCGAGATCCAACACGAGGAGCGCGAGCACCAGGAAGAGCCCCAGCCCCATCCAGGAATAGGACGCCACCAGGAACACGGTCGAGAACGCCTCGGGGAGCGCGTCCTGCAGCGTGCGCCGGAGCAGCAGCCCGAGCGTCAACAGGAGGAGCATCACCACCGCCAGCACCCGGAGCGCACGGCTGCGCACCGTGTCCCGTACCAGGCGCCTGTACAGGTAGACGTGCCCCAGCACGGCAGCGGTCATGATGAGGATCGAGAAGGTGGGGAACCGGGACGGCATGGGAGCGAATCCTAGAATGAAAGCGGGTCGGGCCGAGGGCTCAACGGCTGGACGGTCTTGGGATTCCCACTGCCGGGCACCTCAGCGTCGGCGCCAGTTCATCACCCGGGCGAGGAACACCGTTCCGAAGACGAGCACCGTGAAGGCCGCGGTGTAGCCCAGGAAGATGAGCCAGCCGGTGGTGGCGCCCGGGATGCCCACGGTGGGGCTCATGTCCTGGAACTGCGCTCCGGAGAAGAACCCGCATGCGAGGCTCACCGGCAGGAAGACGAACACCAGAATCCCCACCATCCGGTCGAACTGATCCCTCTTGTACTGATCCAGCTCCGAGGCCTGATCCCTCATGGCCTCCACCGTCTCCTGCAGCCCGTGCAGCGAGTGCCAGGCGAGGTAACGCGCGTTGACGTCCGGATCCTCGCTCACGCGCGTGTGCCACAGGGAGTTGGTGAAGAGCATCACGTCCGAGCGGACGCTGCGCGCGGGCCGCAGGTTCTGCCAGCGCGAGGTCCGGTAGCGCTGCTCCACCTCGGCCATGCGCCGGCTCGTCTCGAAGGCCGAATAGCGCTGACCGATCGTGAGGAGGAAGAGGAGGACGTCCCGGTCGCACGCGAGCGGCCCGCGCTCCTCTTCCTCGATGAGGAACTCGAGCCGGGCGCCGCCCGTCGAGGTCAACCAGTGCTCCGTCTCGCCGGCGGCATCCCGGAGGACCCGCCGGCTCTCGGCCGCGGCCTCCGACGGCAGCTTCTCCAGGGTGGGCTCCGTGCCAGAGGCGAGCGCGTGGAAGAGCCCCTGCATGGACCGCGAGTCATCGAGCATCGACGAGCGTCCACGGGAGATGCGGTAGGAGCCATAGACGAGCCATCGCTCCGGTCCCAGCGGCGCGAGCCAGGGAGGCAGTCCCCGCAGGGCCTCGAGTTCCCACAACGCCTTGCCCTCCGCGAGCGCCGCCTGCTCCTGGGCGAGCGCATACAGCGAGGTCGGCGTCTTCCCGGGGCGTTCGATCCACACGACGACGAGCCGGTTCGGGTAGACGGAGACGCGCACGGTGTGGCCATCGGCGGACTTCTCGTAGTGCATCACGTCCGCCTCGTGCGTGGCGCCCAGGAACGAGTGGACCACCGCGGGGTGGAAGGACGAGCCCTGGGGGGAGAAGTCACACCGGCGGAACCCCCGGGACACGAGCTCCGCGTCCGGCGCCGGTCCCCGCCACAGGAAGGGCCGGGCGAAAACGGTGTGGGCGCGAAGGACGTGGACATGGCGGCCGACGTTGAACCGGTCCCAGATGGCCTCCCATAGCTCGCGGCGCGACAGCCGGGTGCCCGAGTACGGGACCGCCACCATCGTCGAACGTCCGACGGGACTGGCGTAGCCGTCCGAGTACCACGGGTCCGAGTAGTCATTGGGCTGGCGCTCGAAACGGCGCGCGCCCCGCTTGCGCGGCGTCCCATCCGGTAGCCGGTCTCCCTCGAGCTCGTCCAGCGCGCCCGCGAGATCCGCGAGCGATCCCGCGCGCTCGGGGGTGATCGAGATGGCGTGCCAGGGCCTGGTCTGCTCCGGCCGGGAGATGTGGACGGCCATGAAGTCGAAGCCCTGGCCGTAATGGGTGTTCTCGCTGTCGGTGCGCGCGAGGAGCCGCAGGACGGTGACGTCCTGGAAGGAGGACAGGAAGAGCGCGTCCACGCGCCGCACGGCCCCGTCCTTGCGCGCGTCCAGTGGAATGTCGAGCTGCACCCGCTGGGCGCGAGACAGCTCGGCGCGGTACAGGCGCTCGTCCGCCTTGAGCCGCCGGGAGATGACGGGGGGAATGAGCCCCTCGGGCAGCTTCGCGCACTCCGCGGGGAGGCGGACCACCTCCAACACCGATACCATGAGCTCCAATACCTCGCGGGTGGGGCGGTCGGTCTCCGAGCTCCAGAGGTTCAACGCGGCGTAGAACACCGTCCCGAGGGCCCGCTCGTAGTCGCCCACCGTCTCGGTGTGGCCCTGCTCCCACTCCCCCAGATAGTCGGCGAGCGCCTCGGCTCCCTCGGGCCAGGAGCCGTGGAGGAGCCGGTACACGGCCAGCAGGGAAGCGCAGACGACGTCGAGGGTGTGGACATGGATGCGCAGCTTGAGGGGCCCGATCGCTCCATCCGGCTGGCCTTCCCTGAGCTGCCGGGAGAGCTCATCGAGCGCGTCGGCGGAGAGGAGGACGGCGCCCGTGGTGGAGCGCACCGAGCGCTGCATCCACTGGGGCAGCTTCCACGCCAGCATGCGCGGGTGTGGAGGCAGGGACTCGCTCCGAGAGCCCACGCTGATGAAGAGCTCCCGTGCTTCCGGCTCGACTCCAGGAGCGGACTTGTCGGTGGTCCACTCCACCTGTCCCTCCCTCAGCAGGAACTCCACCACCTGTCGCAACTTCGCATCCATGGGGGGCACCTTATAGGCCCCGTTCCTCGCCGTGTCTTGGATGCGAAGTGCCGCGCGGGTGCTCCTCTACCCTCACCCCGGCCCTCTCCCGGAGGGAGAGGGAGTGAGGGGCAGCACGGAACCTTCATCGGGTCCGGAGAAGGCCTCTTCCGTGGCCGTCTGCCTCAACCGCTCCAGGGCGCGCCGCTGGTGCTCCGCCCTCGTGATGAGCGCCGCGAAGTCGAAGCGGGCCAGGCGCTCGTCCTTGCGTGACAGGCGCCGCAGCGTCCGCCACAACGACAGCCGCCCCTCGGTGCCCAGGCACAGCCCCTCCAGCTCCACCACGCGGCTCAGCGGCGAGTAGCTCGTCAACCGGCCATTGAGCTTCAGCCGGGCCAGCATCTCGCCCACCCAGGCCACGCCCTCCTTCACCGGATCACGCCTCAATCCCAGCGCCGACAGCACATTCAGGAGGACCGAGCGATCCTCCCGGAGCTCCCCCACCAGCGTGTCCAGGTACTCGCCCACGGAGTTGCCCGCGTTCTCCGCCTTCGCGCGGCGCGCCAACTCCAGGCCCACGGTGGAACCCGCCAGATGGTCGTTCAGGTAGATCCTCAACAACTCCACGTTCACGCCACCCTCCTCGTGCTCACTCCCACCCGGAGGAGGGTCGGCATGCCCGGGCAGCGGCGCAGGAGGCCATGCCCGGGCGTTCGGAGAGCAGGCGGAGGAGCGGGTCCGCGTCCTACCTGGGCGCGTCCGGGTAGCGGAAGGAGACCGGCAGCTTCACGTCCGGGTGCAGGCTGCGCGTGACGGGGCACCCATGCGCCACCTCCTCCAGCCGGGCGCGCTGCGCGGCGGAGAGGCCCGCGGGCATGTCGATCTCCAGCACCAGCTCGCCGATGCGGCGCGGCGGAGGCGTCATCCGCTTCTCCACGCGGGCCCTTGCCTCACCGAAGGGAATGCCCTCGCGCGAGGCGGCCAGGGCCATGGTGGTGAGGGCGCAGGAGGCGAGCGCCGCGCCCACGAGGTCCGTGGGGGAGAAGGACATGCCGGTGCCACCGTTGTCCTTGGGCGCCTCGGTGGTGATGGACGTACCGGACGGGCCGTGCTCCAGCTTGCAGTGGAAGCCCGGCGCGCTCACGACGTTCATCACGACGCCGGTGGCGGGAGTGGATTCGCTCATGGTCGTGGCTCCTTCTGTGACGTGGACTCAGCGGACGTACGCGGTGTGCTCGTCCGGGTTGGGCTTCGGGTCCTCGGGGCTCCAGTCGATCGTCTTCATCAGCGACTTGCGGCGCTTCTGCACGTCCTTGTCGAGGAAGGCCACCGCCTCCTGCATCACGTCCATGAGCCGGCGCGGCTTGCGCTTCATCTTCGTGTCGCTCAGCAGGGCGTGGGTGAGCCACGGGAAGACGGCGGTGACGTCGGTGTGCACGTACATGGAGCCCGCCTCCACGGCCTCCATGGACACCTTGCCCCAGGTGTGGCCCTCACCGGCCGGGCAACTCGAGAGCGCTCCGTTGTCCACCGGGTCCACGCAGAACTGCACGTCGATGTCGAAGCCATCGGTGGGCACGCCGAGGATCTGATCCAGCAGCGGCTCGCCCTGCAGCGTGTAGTTCTTGGGCACGCCACCGCCGAGGATCCAGATGGCCATCTTGTTGGAGAAGTGGTGGCGGCAGTAGTGCTGGATCGCCGACATCCAGTAGACGTCGTCGTTGATGTCGATCTCGAACTTGAACTCCGCGCCCAGCAGCCGCTTGAGCTTCACGGCGTTGAGGAAGATGGAGCCGTCCTGCACGGCGCCCACGAAGATGGGCACGCCGTACTTGTAGCAGGTGGACAGCAGCGACGGCTGCTTCACGCCGAGCTGCTTCTCGATGGCCTGGATGTTCTTGCCGAGCAGGTAGTGGAACTCGGCGGTGGTCATCTTGCGCTGGAACTCGGGGCGGCGCAGGAGCGCGGAGAAGAGCCGGTCGGTGTCGAGCAGCGCCTCCTCCCAGAAGCCCAGGTCGTAGATGCGGATGATGCGGGCCAGGCGGTACTGGAGGTCACCCGCGTTGGGGTTCACCTCGCGGATGGCGTGGCCGATGATGCGGTGGGCATCGTGGTAGAGGTTGGCGCCGGTGGTGGTGAGCGCGGAGATGATGCCCTTCTCGATGAGCGGGATGATGCAGCTCTGGTGGAGACCCGCCGGGGTCATCGCGCCCGAGAGCGTGAGGAAGATGGAGGCGTCCACCTCCATGGAGCGGCGCATCAACTCGAACGCGGTGCGCTCCTGGCGCCCCACGTAGGCGGAGAAGGCGTGCTCCAGGAGCTCGGAGGGAGACTCCTTGCCGGTGATGGGACGCGGGTCCGCCTTGCGAGCCCCCGAATAGTGGGAGCGCAGGTTCTTCTTGCTGTTCGAGGGGGTCTTGGCCATGGCGGGCGATCTATCACCGCCCGCGCGCCGAGGGGAGCACCGGTTTACTTGCGCTTCTTGCCCTTGCCGCCCCGCTCGTCCTCGTCGGGCTCGGGCAGCTCCGGGTCGGGGGTCCCCAGCACCCGCTGGCGCACCTGCTCGGGGGACAGGTGTCCGGTGTCCGCGACGACGCACGAGACGTACGCCAGGTCCGCCAGGGCCCGCATCGCCCGTGCGCGGACCGCCTCGTCCTCGGAGGACAGCAGCTCCGACGCGGCGGAGACGTAGCTGCGCGCCAGCGAATCGAAGAGATACACGCGGTTCTCGATGGTGTCGTCCTTGGCCATGGGCCCTCCTCCACTCACTCCACTCGCCGCGATTCCGCGGCCGGACGTGTGGGAGCTCCGGGCGCCTCGTGCAGGTCGCTCATCGCGAGCCGGTCCAGCGTGGCGTGGCGGTAGACCTCCAGCATCCGTTGCTGGCCGAGCTTCCACACGCCGTACATGGTGCAACTGCCGGTGGCCTTGCAGGAGTCGTGGGCACTGCCGTCCTGGCAGACATTGACCACCACTGGACCTTCGACGGCCTCGATGACGTCCAGGAAGGACACCTCCCGGGCCGGCCGGGCCAGCGCGTAGCCGCCATGGGCCCCTCGCGTCGAGCGAACCATGTTGCGCTCCACGAGCGTCTTGAGGATCTTCGCCAGGAAATCCTCCGGCACGTCCATGCGGCGGGCTATCTCCCGGAAGGGAACCGTGCGATCCATGGGCTGCGAGGCCAGGAAGATCATGGCCCTCATCCCGTATTCGATCTTCCGGGAAATCTGGAATGGGTGCTGCTGCATTGCCGCCGTCGCTGGTGAGACCCAGGTTTATCCCACATCCTACGAAGCGTAAGCGGACCTTTCAACCCGAGCCCCTTGGAGTCAGTCGTGATCGATCTGCATTCCCACACCACGGCGAGTGATGGCCAACACTCGCCCGCCGAGTTGCTGGCCCTGGCGGCGAGCGCCGGAGTGACGGTGCTGGCGGTGACGGACCACGACACGGTGGCGGGGCTGGGGGAGGCGGAGGAGGCGGCGCGGGCGCACGGAATCGAGCTGGTGCCGGGCATCGAGCTGTCGGCGTTCGTCCTGAGGCGGGAGGTGCACATCCTGGGGCACTTCGTGCGGCCGGACTTCCCGGAGCTGGCCAGCTACGCGGCGCGGCTGCGGGTGGAGCGCGAGCAGCGGATGGAGCGGATGGTGGAGGGCCTGCGGAAGATGGGCTTTCCGGTGAGGATGGAGGAGGTGCGGGCCATCGCGGGGAGCGCGCAGCTCGGGAGGCCGCACCTGGCGCGGTTGCTGGTGGAGCGGGGCTGGTGCCTGGACGTGAAGGATGCGTTCGACCGGTTCCTGGGCGCGGGCAAGGCGGCGTGGGTGGATCGCTTCAAGCTGGAAGGGGCGGAGGCCATCCGGCTCATCCACCGCGCGGGAGGCACGGCCACGCTGGCGCACCCGGGCAGCTCGAAGGTGGAGCGCTACGAGCTCCTGCAACTGGCGAAGGCGGGGCTGGACGGGATGGAGGCGCTGCACGCGGACCACAACCCGAGCGTGCAGGAGAAGTACCTGAGGTTCGCGAAGGAGTTCGACCTGGTGCCCACCGGAGGCAGCGACTTCCACGGCGAACAGGTGACGCCGGGCAAGCGCCCCGGAGACTCCACGACGCCCGCCGCGAACTTCGCGAAGCTGCGCGCCCGGGCCTCGAGTCAGGCGGCACATCCGGCGAGCTGAATGTGCGGAAGCGCTCGTCATGAGCACTTGATGACAGACAACCTGAGGGGGGCGTCACCCTGATGACAAATCCCAGGCGAATCCGCCAAACCCGCTCACGCGTCATGGATTTGTAACGGGCCCCGTGAATTGTCTTCACGCCCCCATGCAAGCCCTGACCAACCTGCTCTTCCAGTTGCCCCAGAAGGAAACCCACCGGGACGGAATCCCCATCCTCCCCGGAGGACTCCCCCTGGTGGGGCACGCGCCCTTCAACATCGGCTCTCCCCTCACCTTCCTGCGCGACGCCGCCTCCAAGGTGGGTCCGCTGTTCTGGATGAAGAACATGGGAGGCTGGTCGCTCGTGTGTATGGGAGAGCCCGGCTTCGAGTTGCTCAAGAACCGGGTGACCAGCAGCGAGTTCATCCGCGAGCAGGCGCCGGATTTCATCGGCGACTCCCTCTTGTCTCGGGACGGGGTTCCCCATCGCAATCTGCGCTCGGCCATGAGCGGGGCCTTCACGCCCCGGGGGCTGACGTCCAGTGGCGCCGCCGCCATCTCGGCCGAGGTCATCGAGGCGAGCGTGGCCGGCCTCCCCCAACAAGGCCCCTTCTCCCTGCTCGCGGAGACCCAGAAGCTCGCGCTCGACATCATCTTCCGCATCATGGGCATCGACCGGAGCGAGCTGGAGGCCTGGAACCGGAACTACCGCGACTTCGTGCTGGGTGCCCTGCCCGTGAGGCTCGACCTGCCCTTCTCGCCGGCCAGGCGCGCCAGTCGGGGCCGGCGATGGCTCGACGCACGCCTCGCCGACCTGATCTCCGCGGCACGGGGCAAACCGGACATGAAGGGGACGCTCGCGGCCCTGCTGACGGCGCGCGACGAGGAAGGAAACGCGCTCGGGGATTCGGACCTCATCCAGAACCTGCGCCTGCTGGCGCTCGCGGGGCACGAGACGTCCGCGTCGGTGATGGCGTGGCTGGGCATCGTGCTCGCCCAGCGGCCCGATCTCTGGGAGAAGCTGCGGGACGAGTCGATGGCGGCGCCGGGCCTGCCCCGCTCGCCGGACGAGCTCAAGCGGCACCCCTTCGCCGAGGCGCTCTTCCGCGAGGTGCTGCGGATGTACCCCCCCGTGGCGTTCACGGCGCGTGAGGCCACCGAGGACCTGGTGCTGCACGGCAGGCGGGTGCCCCGGGGCACGATGATCACCGTCCCCATCGGGACCTACGGCTACGACCCGGCACTCTTCTCCGAGCCGGAGTACTTCGATCCCTCGCGCTGGATGGGGAGGCGGGTGCCACCGTCGGCCATCGAGACCGCGGCCTTCGGAGGTGGTCCCCACTTCTGCCTGGGCTACCACCTGGCCTGGATGGAGGTGGTGCAGTTCGCCGCCGCGTTCGCGCGCGAGCTGACGCGTCGGGGAGTGCGGCCCCAGCTCGCACCAGGAGCGGCGCCCCCCAGGCTGCGCCACATGCCCTTCGGACAGCCCCCGAAGAAGACGCGCATCGAGCTGGCGCGGGCCGCCTGACCAAGGGGGGGGAGCCCCCTCGGCTCAGCGGTCGCGCGCCACCTTGAACTTGCTGGTGAGCACGGTGAGGCTGTCGGCCACGTTCTGCAGATCCTGGGCGATGCGGGTGGTGCGGCCCGTGGCGTCCACGCCCTGCTTCACCAGCTCGGCCACGTTGCGCGCGCCCTGCACGGCCTGCTCACTCGACTGACGCTGCTGCCGCGTGGCGATGGTGATCTGCCGTGCCGCCTCGCTCGTGCCGCGCGCCAGCTCCACGATTCGCTGGAACACCGCCGAGGCCTGCTCGGCCACCTCCACGCCCCGGTCGCTGGTGGCCATGCCCACGCGCGCCTTGGTGGCCGCCTCGTTCCCGGAGTCCTGCACCTTCTCCACGATGCGGGCGATGTCCCGCGCCGACGCGGACACGTTCTCCGCCAGCTTGCGCATCTCCGCCGCCACCAGCGAGAAGCCCCGGCCCACCTCGCCCGCCTTCGTGCCCTCCAGCGCCGCGTTCAGCGCCAGCAGGTCCGAGCGCTCCGCCACCTGGTTGATGACCTGGGCGATCTTCGACACCTGCTGCAGATCCTGGTTGAGGCCCACGATCGCGTCCGCCACGCCCTTGGACTCCATGCGGATGTCATTGATGCCCGCGACCACCTGCGCCACCACCGCCATCGCCTCGGCCACCGCCTCGTGCGTGCGCCGCGCGCTGGACTCCACCACCTCGGTGGAGCTGGAGATCTGCTCGGCCGTGCGGCTCAGCTCCTCGAAGGTCGCGGCGATCTGCTGCGCGTACGCCGCCTGCTGGCTGATGACGTGTTCCTGATCCGCGGACGCACCCGTCAGCCCGCGCGAGGCGCTGGAGAGCTGATCCAACCGCGCCAGCAGCTCGGAGATCGTGCCGCGCAGCGTGCCCAGCATCTCGTTGAAGGAGTGCGCCATCATCCGCACCTCGCCCGCCGAGGCCACATCCACCTCGCTGAGCGACACGTCTCCCTGCGCCACCTCGCGCGCCGCCTGGGACATGCGCGTCACCGGCTCGGCGATGACCCGCCCGATGAAGAAGGCGATGAACAGGCCCACCACCATGGCGCCCAGGTACACGAGGAGGGTCGGCCAACGCAGGGCCGCCACCTCGGCGTTCACCGCGGCTCCGTCCAGGCCCAGCACGTAGGAGTGGCCCCCGGGCAGTCCGCAGATCGCCACCGGGTTGCCCTGCATCCGCGTCACCGCGCAGCCCGTCCCCATATCCGACGAGCCCCGCGTCCCGCGTGGCATGCTGCCCCGCTCCGTCAGCACCTTGCCGTCGGGCGCCAGCACGGCCTGGAAGGACACGGAGCCGGTCTGCTCCACCCGCTCGAAGATGTGCGAGAGGTGCTTCACCTCGCGCAGCCCTCCCTCGGGCGCATCCATGGGATGGGGACCCGGAAGCGCCGGAAGCACCGCGCCCCGCTGCTCCAGAAGAGAGGAGATCTCATCCGAGGCGAGCAGCCCCACGGCCAATGCCCGCTCCTCGAGCCGCTTGAGCCCATGGGAGCGCTGCTGCTTCGGAAAGTAGAAACCGCTGAACAGGGCCACGGCGAGGCTGGGAACCAGCACCGCCAAGGCCACCTGCCAGCGCAAACTGAGCCGACCCCACATGCCCGGGCTCTCTCCTGTCTGATCGGGAAGACGCGCCAGGCGACCCTAGGCGCCCGGTGCGCGAAGCGTCAAACCCCCCGCTCCTGGACGCTCGGCACCTGAAGGAGGACGACCGAGCGGGCCCCGCCGCTTTCCGCTGGCATATCCGGGGGTTGGATCCCGGGTTTACCCATTGACACCGCTTCCGGGTGTCCCTAGGGTCCGCCCCGAATGAATACCAACCCTCTCGCCCCCTATCTGCCGCTGGCGATCGCGCTGCTGCTGGCGGGCGTGCTGGCGCTCGTCATCGTGCAGCTGGCCGCTCTGCTGGGCCCCAGACGTCCGAGCGCCATCAAGTCCACGGCCTTCGAGGCCGGCTCCGAGAGCAGCGGTACCGCGCGCCAACGCTTCGCGGTGAAGTTCTACGTGGTCGCCCTCCTCTTCATCGTGTTCGATGTCGAGGCGGTCTTCCTGTACCCCTGGGCGGTGAACTTCCAGGCACTCGGCTGGTTCGGCTACGTGGAGATGCTCGTTTTCGCTGCGACCCTCGTCGTGGGCCTTATCTACATCTGGAAGAAGGGCGCCCTGGAGTGGGAGCACTGAGGAAACATGGCTGAGACTGATATCGCACCCGTACTGACCACCCGCCGTGACGAGGCCATGGGCTTCTTCGAGCGGATGGTCTCCAAGGGTCTGGGCTGGGCGCGCAAGTACTCGCTCTTCACCTACCCGTTCGCCACCGCGTGCTGCGGCATGGAGTTCATGTCCGTGTCGGCGGCCCGCCACGACATCGCCCGCTTCGGTGCCGAGTTCCCCCGGTTCTCGCCGCGTCAGGCGGACATGCTGATGGTGATTGGCACCATCAACCTGAAGCAGGCCCCCATCCTCAAGCGCGTGTACGAGCAGATGTGCGAGCCCAAGTGGGTCGTCGCCTTCGGCGTGTGCGCCTCGTCGGGTGGTTTCTACGACAACTACGCGGTGCTGCAGGGCATCGACCGCATCATCCCGGTGGACGTCTACATCCCCGGCTGCCCGCCGCGCCCCGAGCAGGTGCTCGACGGCCTCAAGCTGCTGCAGGACAAGATCGGCAACCAGGTGCACACGACGGGTCACCGTGGCTCGGCCCCGCACGACCTGCTGGCCAGTCAGTACAACCTGAGCAAGTAGGCACCCGGGCACCGCGCAGGTGCCGGCCCAGGGCCCCGCGAGCCTCCTCGGAGGCAGCGGGGCCCTCGCTTTTCCACCACCGGTAGCGCGGACGGGCGGACCCCCTCGAAGCGCAGTCGGCGACGGCTTCCTCTGGCAGGAGCTGCCCCCCACCCCCGTGGCCGGAAAGCGCGAGCCCGTCTCCACCTTCATCCCCCTGCCCGCTCCTGCTCGCGTGGGCTCCGGCGAGGCGGCCAGGAAACCCCGTTCCGGGGAACGTCGACTTCTGCCTCGCGTAAGTAGCGAGGATGGTTGAGGGATTACGTTGACGCCCCCCCGGGGTGATCCTTATAACGCCCCGGATTCCATAGCCAGCATTGGGGCCCCCTTGAGCACTTTCGCACTGGACAGGGTCACCGCCCAGTTTCCGGAGGCGGTGGCGGAGCGCTACCTCGACCGCACTGGCGGCGCCTGGGCCGTCATTCACGCCGAGCACCTGCCGAAGGTCGCCGCGTTCCTGAAGAACGAGCTCGACTTCAAGCTCTTCACCTCCATCGATGCGGTGGATCGCCTGCACCTCGCGGAGAATGATCCGCGCTTCGAGGTCGTCTACTTCATCTACTCGCTGTCGCGTCACGAGCACGTGCGCCTGAAGGTGCGCGTGAGCGAGGCCAACCCGGAGCTCCCCTCCATCGTGCCCGTCTTCCGCGGCGCCGACTGGTGGGAGCGCTTCGTCTGGGATTTCTACGGCATCCGCTTCGCGGGACATCCGGACCTGCGTCGCGTGTTGTTGTACGAAGAGTTCCAGGGCCACCCGCTCCGCAAGGACTACGCCCTGCGCGACCGTCAGCCGCTCATCCCCGAGCGGCCCATCAAGGACATCTTCCGCGGCCCCGGTACCAGCGGCGTTTCCTGAACGCTCGCCCTCCTACCGGTCGCCCCCCCGAGGACATCATGGCGGACACCCACAAGCCGGCGTCACCCCCCAACCCCACAGCGCCCAACCCGGACATCGACGCTTACGCCCACGAGGAGGAGCTGGAAGCCCACCTCCAGACGAAGCGGATGTACATCAACATGGGCCCCTCGCACCCCGCCACGCACGGCACGGTGCGCCTGAAGGTGGAGCTCGAGGGCGAGAACATCGCCTCGATCGACTGTGAGATCGGCTTCCTCCACCGCGGCTTCCAGAAGAGCTGCGAGAACGTCACCTGGACCCAGTGCCTGCCCTACACGGACCGGTTGAACTACGTGTCCGCGATGATGAACAACTTCGGCTTCCTCAACGCCGTAGAAAAACTCATCGGCCTGGAGATCCCCGAGCGCGCCCAGTACATCCGGGTCATCGGCTCGGAGCTGCACCGCATCCATGATCACCTGACGTGCGTGGCCGCGACGGGCATGGAGCTCGGAGGCTTCGCGCCCTTCCTCTACGGCGTCGAGGCGCGCGAGCTCATCATGGATCGCGTGGCCGAGCTGACGGGCGCCCGGCTCACCACCAACTTCGGGCGCATTGGCGGCATGAACCGCGACCTGCCCGAGGGGTGGAGCGAGAAGGTCATCAAGACGCTCGACAAGGTGATGGAGCTGGTCGACGAGATGGACGGGCTGCTCACGCGCAACCGCATCTTCGTGGACCGCACCAAGGAGACGGGCATCATCACCGCCGAGGACGCCATCGACTACGGATGGACGGGCCCCTGCCTGCGCGCCTGCGGCATCGACTACGACATCCGCAAGGTGAAGCCATACTGGGTGTACGACCGCATGGAGTTCGACGTGCCGGTGGGCCAGCATGGCGACAACTACGATCGCTACCTGATGCGCATCGAGGAGATGCGGCAATCCAACCGCATCATCCGCCAGGCGCTGAAGCAGATCCCCGGTGGCCCCATCATCGTGAATGACTGGCGCATCGCGCTGCCGCCCAAGCCCGAGGTGTACGGCACCATCGAGGGCGTCATCTCCCACTTCAAGCTGGTGATGGAGGGCATCCAGGTGCCCGCCGGCGAGGTCTACGACTGCACCGAGGCCGCCAACGGAGAGCTGGGCTGGTACATGGTGAGCGACGGAAGCGGCCGGCCGTACAAGGTCCACGTGCGCGCACCGGGCTACCCGATCCTGTCCGCCGTGCCCCACATCATCAAGGGCAAGTTGCTGGCGGACCTCATTCCCACCTTTGACACGATCAACATGATCGGCGGCGAGGTCGAGCAGTGAGCGACAACGACACCAAGAAGCCAACCGGAGACTCGCAGCCGCCCCCCAAGGGCGCGCCCTCCGAAACGCGTGAGGCTCCCGGCTCCACGCCGAAGCATCCGCCCGCGGGCGCGAAGCTGGACACCCCTCCGGCCGCGCACAGCGCCCCCACCGCGCCGCCCCCGCCTCCGACCGCCAAGCCGGCCGGGCCGCCCCCGCCGAAGAACCCGGGCTTCGTCACCTGCACCATCGACGGCAAGGAAGTCGTGGTGAAGCCGGGGACGAACATGGTCGAGGCCGCCCGTTCGGTCGGCTCGGACATCCCCTACTTCTGCTACCACCCGCGCCTGTCCATCGCGGCCAACTGCCGCATGTGCATGGTGGAGGCGTCCAACGCCCCCAAGCTGGTGCCCGCCTGCCAGACGCCGCTCGCCGAGGGCCAGGTCATCAAGACCAACACGGCCAAGGTGAAGGAGCAGCAGCGCGCGGTGATGGAGTTCCTGCTGCTCAACCACCCGGTCGACTGCTCCATCTGTGACCAGGCCGGTGAGTGCAAGCTGCAGGACTACTACATGCGCTACGACTACCGCCCCTCGCGTCTGGAGGGCGGCAAGGTCATGAAGAACAAGCGCAAGGTCCTGGGACCCCGCGTGGTGCTGGACCAGGAGCGCTGCATCATCTGCAGCCGCTGCGTGCGCTTCATGAACGAGATCCCGAAGGAGCCGCAGCTCGGCATCTTCGGCCGTGGCAGCCACGAGGTCATCGACACGTTCCCGGGCAGCGAGCTCAACAGCAACTACTCGCTCAACACCGTGGACATCTGCCCCGTGGGCGCGCTGCTCAGCCGGGACTTCCGTTTCCGCGCCCGCTCGTGGTTCCTGTCCGCCGCTCCGTCCGTGTGCACCGGCTGCTCGCGCGGCTGCAACACCTACGCGGACTTCATGGCGCAGGACACCTACCGCTACCGCCCGCGCGAGAACGAGGCCATCAACAAGAGCTGGATGTGCGATCAGGGCCGGCTCTCGTACAAGTACCTCAACCTCGGCCGCGTGCTGAGCGCGGTGGTGGGCCGCCAGCAGGGCGGTACGGCCCGTCCGGAGGTCGCGCGCAAGGAGGCCATCAAGGCCGCCGCCAAGGCGCTCGGCGAGGTGAAGGGCAAGGTGGCGGTGCTCGCCTCCCCACTGGCCTCCAACGAGGACCTGCTCGCCACGCTCACCTTCGCCAAGGGGACGCTGGGCGCCAGGGAGGTCTACGTGGGTGGCCGTCCGCAGGGTGACGCCGACCACTACCTCATGACGGCGGACAAGAACCCCAACCGCAAGGGTCTGGAGCTCATCGCCGCCGGACTGGGGCTGGCGCTCCGTCCGTTCGACGAGCTGGTGAAGGCCATCGACGGTGGCAAGGTGAGGGCGCTCTACGCCGTGGGCACCGAGGTGCCGGGCAACGTGGAGACCTTCGCCCAGGCGGCCGCGAAGCTGGACGTCTTCGTGGCGCAGGCGATGAACGAGTCGCCGCTGACCGCGCAGGCCACCGTGCTGCTGCCGGCCTCCACCCACGTGGAGTACGACGGCTCCTTCGTGCAGATGGACGGCATCGTCCAGCGCTTCCGCAAGGCGTACCCGTCCAAGGGCGACGCCGTGGCGCACTGGGCGCTGGCGGCGGAGCTCACCCGCGAGCTGGGTGGCACCGCGGCCTGGACGTCCTCGCGCGAGGCGTTCCGCGAGCTGGGCAAGCAGGTGGCCGAGCTCGCCCAGTTCGACTGGGACAAGGCCGCTCCGCCCGACCGTGAAAAGCCTGGCATCAATCCCCTGCCGACCGCCGCCGACGGCCGGCCACCGGGGTATCGTGAGTTCGGCGCTCCCAGGGTCCGGGGTCTCTGACAATGAAGCGCACACTCACCATGCTGTTCTGGTTCGGCGTCATGTTCGCCCACTTCGCGGGCATCATGGCGGCGGCGTACCTGCTGGGCGGTCTCGTGGAGGATCTCTTCCCGGGCGCCAGCCGTCTGACGAACCTGGTCATCCTGATGGTCGCCGTGGTCATGGGCATCGCGTCCCTGCTCACGGTGGCCGAGCGCAAGTGGAGCTCGCTGATGCAGAACCGCATCGGCCCCAACCGCGCGCGCATCAACCTGCCGGGTCTCAAGGACAAGGCCCTGGTGGGCATCCCCCACTTCCTGGCCGACGGCATGAAGATGCTGTTCAAGGAGGACTTCATCCCGGCCACGGCCAACAGGCTGCTCTACAACCTGGGGCCCATGCTGGCCTTCGCGCCGGTGTTCGCCCTGTTCGCGGTGGTGCCCGCCGGTCCCACGGTGTCGGTGTTCGGCGAGACGGTGGACATGGTGGTCGCCACCCCGGACTTCGGCGTCCTCTACGTGTTCGCCATCGCCTCGCTGGCGGTGTACGGCACGTCGCTGGCCGGCTGGTCCTCCAACAACAAGTTCGCGCTGCTCGGTGGCGTTCGCGCCGCCTCGCAGATGATCTCCTACGAGGTCGCCCTGGGCTTGTCGCTGGTGGGCCTGATGATGGCCTTCTCCACGGTGCAGCTGCCCTCCTTCGTGGGCAACGTGGCCAACGAGCTGGGCACGGGCGTCGTGGCCAGTGGGCAGGCCCGCTACCTGTGGTCCGCCAACTTCGGTGGCTTCGACATCGGCATCCCCGCGTGGGGCTTCCTGCTGCAGCCGCTGGGCTTCTTCCTGTTCTTCGCCGCGGCCTTCGCGGAGACCAAGCGCGCCCCCTTCGACACGCCCGAGGGTGAGTCGGAGATCATCGGCTACTTCGTCGAGTACTCGGGCATGAAGTTCGGCCTGTTCATGATCTCCGAGTTCGTGGAGATCGTGGTCCTGTCGGGCCTGGTCGTGGTGCTCTTCTTCGGCGGCTACCACCTGCCCTTCGGTGGCGAGTGGCTGTCCAACCTGCCGGTGATGCGTGAGCACGGGTGGCTGTACGGCACCATCCTGGGCACCGTGTTCTGGGGGAAGGTGATGTTCTTCGTGTGGCTGCAGCTGGCCATCCGCTGGACGTTCCTGCGCTTCCGTTACGATCAGATCCAGACGCTGGGCTGGAAGATCCTCCTGCCGCTGGGCCTCATCAACGTGTTCGCGACCGGCGCCCTGGTGCTGTGGGATCCGTCGCTGCGCGCGCTGGCCATCTTCGGCATCCTGCAGATCGGCATCCTGGTGGCCCTCACGCTGTCCCGGAAGGAGGCGAGCACCGAGGGTCACGGCCACGGAGGCGCGCACGGCGGCGGCCATGGCCACGATGCCCACGGCCACGACGCGCATGGTCACGGACTGCCCTCCCACGCCCATGCGGCCCACGCGGCCCCCCATCCTGCTGGTGCGCACTCCGGTGCCGCCACGGCCTCGCACCAGGCGAGCTGAGAGAAAGACATCATGGCTTACAACGCGACCAAGGATCCCCGCACCGACATCCGCGAGCGCTCCTACCTGCCGGAGTTGATCCGCGGTCTGGCCATCACCACCCGGCACTTCCTGCGCAACCTCTTCGGCGAGCGGGAGGTCAACACCCCGTTCGAGGACCGCAAGAGCACCAGCCTGGTGACCACCGTGCAGTACCCGGAGGAGAAGATCCCCTACCCCGACGGGTACCGCGGTCTTCACCGCCTGGTTCCGCGCGAGGACGGCAAGCCGCGCTGCGTGGCCTGCTACATGTGCGCCACCATCTGCCCGGCCCAGTGCATCTACATCGAGGCCGGGGAGTACGAGGTGGACGCGGCGGAGGGCAGCTCGCGCGTCATCGAGAAGTTCCCGACCCAGTTCGTCATCGATGAGCTGCGCTGCATCGTGTGCGGCCTGTGCGTGGACGCGTGCCCCAAGGACGCCATCCGCATGGACACGTACACGCACACTCCGGCCGAGTACAACCGGCAGGGCTTCGTCTACGACATCCCCAAGCTGCTCAAGGGGGCCGCCGTCTCCCACCCGTCCGATCCGTGGAACAAGCGCCCGGGTTCGGCGCAGCCGGCCCACGTGCACAAGGAGGCCCACACCCGCATCGGCGAGGGCCACGAGTCGCACCACGGCGCGGAGCTCACGGCGGGCCACGGCCACGCCCATGGTGACCACGGCGCTCCGGGCAGCCGCACCGTCGTCTCCAACGAGGGCCCGGTGCCCGTGACGAAGTTCCTCAAGTAGGACGTCCGGCGCACCCCGCCGGCTGCCGGCCCGCCCTCCCGCCTCGTGCGGTGGAATGGCGGGCCGGTGCCGTTTCAGGGCCCGTGCGCGTGCAGCCGCGTTGCAGCCCTACAACCCCGTTCCAGGCATGCGAGGGGACGGGTGCACCTCGGGGCGAGCGACCCTTTCCAGCGCATCACAAACTCCGTAGGGTGGGCCGCATGAAGCGTTACCGCCTCTCCGTGTGCAAGGGCTCCAGCTGCAAGGCCGGCGGCTCCGATGCCGTGGCCACGGCCGCCCGTGAGGAGCTGTCCACCCGGAAGCTCCAGGTGCGCTGCGAGCTGTACCGCGGAGGTTGCTACGGCTTCTGTCACATGGGGCCGAACGTCGTCATCCGCGAGGAGACGGGACGCAAGAGGGATCCCCTCTCCCCCGAGGACTACCAGCTCATGGGTTGGGAGGGCGAGGCGTACTACTCGCACATGACGCCGGAGAAGATGCGGCGCGTGGTGGCCGAGCACATCGAGCAGGACAAGCCCATCATCGAGTTCTTCGGCCACCCGGACGAGGCGGACGAGTAGCCCGCCCCACCGTCACTACCCCTCGAGCGCGAACACGCCGTCCCAGTCCTCTGGAGGCGCCGCCGAGGCGAACTTGCGGCAGCGCTCGGCGTACACCCCGGCCACCGCGTCCTGGAAGGCCTCCACGCCCCGTGTGAACAGCGCCAGCGCCTCGTCGAAGCGCCGCTGGTGGTACGCCGTGAGCGCCTGCTCGTAGAGCGCGAGCTGCTCCTGCATCTGGGGGGAGATCTCTCCCTTGCGGCCCACCAGCTCGTGCATGCGCAGGGGCTCCGTCCGGCCCTTGGGCCGCACCCGGTCCACCTCGCGGAAGACGTAGGAGTCCTGCGCCAGCCGGGCCGTGTTGTCCCCCACCAGCACGAAGGTGCCGTAGCCGCGGTTGAGGCTCTCCATGAACATGGAGAGCTTCACCGGCTCGCCCATGACGGAGTACTTGGACTCGAAGTCGCTGCCCATGCCGCCCACCAGCACCTCGCTGGTGTCGATGCCGATGCGGCACTGCAGGTGGTGGCCGTACGTCTTGTCCCAGTACGCCTGGCGCTCCACCAGCACCGCGCGTACCTTCAACGCGGCGTCGCAGGCCCGGTGCGCGTGTTTGTCCGTGCGCACCGGCGCGCCCCAGAAGGCCATCACCGCGTCGCCAATGTACTTGTCCACCTGGCCGTGCGTGGCGCGCACCACGTCCGTCATCTCCGTCAGGTAGTCGTTGAGCAGCTGGATGAGCCGCTCGGGCGGAAGTTGTCCGGACAGACGCGAGAAGCCGTCGAGGTCACAGAAGAAGACCGTCACCTCGCGGCGCTCCGGCCGCGTCAGCAGGCGCAAGTCCCGCGTGACGAGCCTCGCCACCTCGGGGTGCACGTAGCGGCCGAGCACGTCGGTGATGAAGTGGCGCAGCTGCCGCTCGGTGCGCGAGGCCTGGACGATGGTGAAGACGAAGGTGAGGCCCATGGCCAGCAGCGGGCCCACCATCGCCACCCAGAGCAGCCGGGTGACGAACAGGTACCAGGCCACTCCCGCGTAGAGCAGGCCCACCGTCCCCATGGCGGTCAGGTACACCATCACGTCGCCGAAGGAGCGCAGGCCCCGGTTGAAGGTGAGCGCCACGAAGGCGCCGATGAACGCCAGCCCCAGCGTCAGGAAGAGATCCGTGCGCGGCGTGGCACGGGTGAGGCCCTCGGACTGCAGGAGGTTCACCAACGACTGCGCGAGCACCGCGCCCGCGGGTGTGCGCTCGCCGATGGGCGTGCGCTGGAAGTCCATCGCCTGGCGCGACGTGTTGGTGAAGACGATGAGGCGGCCCTCGATGTCGTGCACCGAGCGCGGCGGCACGCCCTCGCGTACGGCGAAGAGGTTGCGCAGCACGTTCCATGCGGGGATGGCCCGAGACACCGAGCCCCGCGAGCCCCGCCCCACCTCCGCCGCGTCCCAGCGCACCAGGCTGTAACCGGACTCGTCCATGGGGATGGAGAAGCGGTCTCCCACGTACAGCCGGCCGTCCGCGTAGCGCAGCTGGCGCGTGTTCGCCTGACGCATCGCCGCCACCAGCGGCATCGAGGGAAGCACGTGCCGGTTGCCCTCGCGCGAGCGGTAGCTCACCAGGTGTGGCACGGCGCGCACCACCCCGTCCGGATCCGCCGGCACGGTGACGGCGCCGTAGAGACTCGCCGAGCCCAGCAACGGCGCCACCGGGTGCTCCAACTGCCGCACCTCCTCCAGCAGCGCCGCGTCCAATCCCTCCACCTGCACCTCGGCCAGGGACACGAAGAGCTCGAGCGGGCCCACACGGTACGTGTCGTCCGTGACGCGCCGCTCCTGCACCTTCGGCGGCTCGCGCACGCCCTGCTCCAGCGCCACCCGCTGGCCATCCTGCTCGCTGGCCACGCCCGCCCAGACCTCCACGGCGTTGCCCGCGGGGATGAGGAAGGCCGGCTTCTGGTCCGCCAGCACCGACTGCACCCGGCTCCGGGCCTCGGCCTCGCTGGCGTAGCTACCCAGCCGCACGCGGAACGGCCACAGCCTGCTGCCCGCCGGAATCCCCCGGTCCGAAGTCCACGAAAAGGCCAGCACCGACTTCTCCGGGTAGCGGTCCAGCAGCGTGCGGAAGGCCCGATCGTCGTCCAGCCCCTCCAGGCCGGGCGTGCCCTGCGCGAGGCAGGCTCGCGGGCTGCGCTCCGTGAAGGGGAAGTCGAGCAACACCAACTCCGCGCCCTCGTCGACGAGCCGGTTGGACAGGCCACCCAGGATTTCCCGGGGCCATGGGTTGGAGGCGATGCCGGGGTGCTCGTCCTGACGGGCCTCGGCGAGCGTCTCGTCGTCGAGCGCCACCACCACCACGCGATCCGAGCGCGAGGAGCGGGCCCCCAGGGAGCGCACGCGCCAGTCGTAGGTGCCCCGCTCCCAGGACTGCACCCAGGCAGAGGGGCGGGCGAGCAGCGCGATGGGCGTGGCCTCCCCGGAGAGCTGCGCGCGCGGAACGCGGTAGTAGACGAGCAACCCGAGAATGGCGCCGAAGAGCGTGGCCTGCAGGAGCGAGTAGCCGAGCCGCTGCAGGAAGCGGAGACCGGCCGAGTAGATGGGAAGGCTTCGCACGGGAGCGGCCACCATAGCGCGTTCGGCCCCCGGCCCCAGCCCTCACGACACCCTGGTATGCTCGTCCGCCGGGCCGTCCTTCCGGAAAGATGCATATGAAACGCCTCCTGCTGTCCGCCGCCGCCACCGCTCTCCTGCTCTCCCCCCTTGCCTGCGAGCAGCTCCTCGCGGAGAAGGTGATGGTGGGCACCGTACTGTCCACTCCGGACGTGGACGTGTCGTTGTCCGCCATGGCCGGGTTCGATGCCGGCACGCAGCCCGACGGAGGCTTCTACGAGGAGGATCGGCTCACCCTCCCGGGTCAGACGGCCGCCTACGTCTTCTTCGGCACGCGCAGTGGCGACCAGGGCACCCCGGAGCCCCTCTCCGACGCCACCGTCCGCATCGAGATGCAGAACGGCGGCACGCTGAACCTCGAGAACAAGGGCCCGGGTACCTACGGCCTGACGAGCGGCTCCGAGGATGACGCGGGCGTGAAGTACCAGTCCGGTACCACCTACCGCTTCATCGCCGTGCAAGGAGGCAACTCGCACGTGGGCACCGTGGAGGACGCGCCTGCCCAGGAGCGCATCGACACGCTCCACCCACCGGAGGGCTTCGTCCGGCACCTGGCCAACCAGGAGCTCACGCTGCGGCGTCCCGCGGTGGCCGGCGGCAAGGAGCGCACGATCGGCTTCGTCACCGTCATCCCGCTGAGCTCGGACGGCGACAAGGGCGAGCCCACCTACTCCAACATGCCGACGGATCCGCTGAGCCTCCTCCAGCTCGCGGCCATGCCCGCCGATTGGACGCGGGACACCCTCACCATCCCGGGCAGCGCCTTCCCCCGGCCCCAGAGCAACTACCTCGTCGTCTTCCAGACGGTGCGGTCGGGCGGCGCCGAGTCCAACAACCTCTTCATCGGCAGCGCGCTGCTCGTGGGCACCGCGGACGTGGGCATGGTGCGCACGCAGTAACCGGCCTCGCCCTCCCGTTCACCCCGCTTCCACCTCGAGCTCGAGCCGCCCCTCGAGCTTGAGGCGCAGCAGGTGCCCCGCGAAGCGCTCGGACTCCTCTCGGGTGAGGATGCCGCGGAAGCCGGGCCCATCAGCCACCTCCACCTCCATGACGGGCCCGCGCTGCAGCAGGCGGAAGAAGTCCTCGCCTCCCTCGGCGCGCGGCACGAAGACGGGCAGGAAGCCCTTCACGGGCAGCACCTCTCCCGGCGCGCGGACCCGCGCCACCAGGGCCGGCGCATCCGGACGCACCTCGCCCGGCGCCACTCCCTCCTCCGGGTAGAGCGGCGCTGGCGGCAGTGACACCTCCTCCGTGGAGTCGTCGAAGAGGAAGCCGTAACGCGAGGGGATGCGTCCGGTGAAGAGGTACAGCAGGAGCACGGAGGCATCGCCCCCCACTCGCTCCACATGGAGGACGGCGCGCGTGGCGCCCACCTTGCGCAGCAGCAACCGCAGCCGCGGAGGCGATGCGCTCAGGTAGCGCCGCACCCTGTCCTGCACGGTGGAGCGGATCTCCTCGAAGGTCGCTCGGTAGCGGGCCTCGCTCTCCGCCTCGTCCTTCGCCAGCGCCTCGCGCGCCCGCGTCAGTTTCTCCTCCGCCTGACGCAGGAACTCCCGCATGGGCACGTCCGTGGAGGCCAGCGCCGACTCCGGTGCCGGTACCGCCCCGGCCGAACCCGTCCGCTCCTGGCTCGCCGCACGCACCGCGCCCACCAGGAAGGAGCCCTGCTGCTCCAACCGCTCGCGCTCCTCCTGGAAGCGCAGCCGCGCGGCGCCGTGCGCCAACCTCAACTCGAGCCACGCGTCATAGGCGGACTCCAGCGTCTCCAGGTCCCGCACCCGGGCCAGTACCCCGCGTGTCACGGACTCGGCGGTCGCATCGGGCCGCGGAGGCTCGGGTGGCGGCGCTGGCCGTGCCGACACGGTCCCGGTGCGCGCCAGGGTCGTCTCCAGCTCGGCGCCCACCGCGGGCATGTCGTCGTGTGGGGTGATCCGGCGCGGCACGGGCACGCACCCGGGAGGACTCACGGAGGGGCTCTCGCGCGACGCCTCCCGCCCTGGCCTCCGGGCATGGACGGGCGCTGGCAGCGGACTCCCTTCCTCCCAGGCGCCATCGAGGGCGGGAATCTCCTTCGGCGTGTCCCGCCGCTTCGGCGAGTCCTCGCGCTTCGACGCGGCACGTCCCGCGCCCTTCCCTGTCCGGCCCTTTCCTCCAGCCGGCTTGCGCTCCTTCCTCGACGTCACGCAGCAAGCTCCCGCATAGGGTTCCGGAGTCTAGCGCCTGGAATGTCGAAGGGGCGACCCGGTCTGAGCGGATCGCCCCTCGATGGCCGCCCGAATCCCGGGCGGAGCCACGTCATGTCGGCGACTAGGCGCTGCGGGACACGGACTCGGGGCGCTGCCCGTTGCCGTTGGCCAGGGTGTCCTGCTCTCGCTGCAGCCGGCTGCGCAGATCATTGCGCAGCTCGTTACCGGCCTTCGGGGCCATCAGCAGGCCCAGGCCCGCGCCCACCAGCATCCCCACGGAGAAGGCACCCAACGTGGGCAACAGCCAGTCCGCGGGACCCTTCTTGGTCTCCAGCCCGAACAGCTCGAGCAGGTCGTCCTTGTCCATCTTCTTCAGATCATTGGCGCTGATCATCGCGTGCGCTCCTGTATGGCGGGTGGGGGAACAGTGAATCACACCTGCGGGCCCTGAGGGCCGCCAACGCCACCACTCCCGGTCATGTTGGACACACGACCGGCGCCCACCTCGACACCGTGCAGCGCCGCCTCGGCCATGCCGATGAGCTCGTCCTTGACCATGGGCAGCGCCGCCAGACGCACGCCCAGCCGGATGATGCGCCCGGTGGTGCGCGTGAAGAGGCCGCCGCCGAGCACGTAGCCCACGCCGAACGCCGCGGCCAGCATCAGGTACGGGTTGCGATCCACGCGGCCCTTGAGGTCCAACGACTCCTGCAGGTCCGTCACCGCGCCGCGCGCGTCGTCCCACAGCTGCTGCGCGTCCGAGCCGATCCGGTCCACGCGATGGCCGAAACCCGCCTGCCCCTGCCCCTGATTGCCCTGCGCCTGGCCACCGTTGGCCGACTGGCCACCGTTGCCCGGGTTGCTCTGGAAGGTCGTCATGTAGGAACTCCGAGTCTTCGAGAAAACGGTGACACCCTCAGCGGCGGGACGCGATGCGCCCGACGATGAAGCCCACGGCCACGGCGCCCAGCAGGCACGTACCCGGGTTGGCGCGGATGAAGCTCACCACGCGGTTGTTCATGTCCTCCAGGTTGCGCCGCGCGTCCTCCAGCTGCGGAAGCACGTTCTCCTGGAGCTGACGGGCCTTGTCCTGCAGGTTCTGCGCATTGACGTCCATGGGATCCTCTCGAGGTTGGAAGGGTGAAGGAAAGTGGGGCGTCTCAGCGCCGTTGGCTATTGCCGATGACGAATCCGATGAAGAAAGCCGCGCCCACGCATGTGAGGGGCCGTTCGCGCACCCACTCGCGCCAGTCGATGCGCCGCGCCACCTCCTCGCGCAGCTCGCCCACGGAGAGGATGAGCTCGGCACGGGTGCGCTCGATCTCCGCTCGGATCTGCTCGGGTGTCTTCTGGTGCATGAGCCTCGCCCTGCTGTCAGCGGCCATGACCGGCCCCCTGGGGAAGGACCGCGGGCTGGGCCTGCGCGGCCGCGGCGGGCGCCTGGGCGAGCACCGCCACGCTGCGCTCGAGCTCCTGGGTGGTCTCATCCATGACCCGGTGGGACTTCAGACGCATGGCGACCCGGGTGATGCCCAGGACGCCTCCCACGAGGTTGACCGCCCCCACCAGCGCGAGCGAGCCGGCCCAGCCGACCCACTGCGCCAGGACGGCGGCCAGCGCCCCACAGAGGAAGGCGTAGCCCACCAGCACGAAGGGCACGAACGCGGCGATGAGCGCCACATCCTGGCCCATGATGCGCGCGTCCTCCATCAACTCCACGCGCGCCAGCGTCAGGTGCTGTGTCACCAGCTTGCTGAAACCATCCGTCAACCGTCCAACGAGCGCGGTCAGTTTGCGCTCCGTTTCGGTGCCCAAGCCCATCTGCTCCCCGGCCGTCGCTCTCATTCGGAGGCCCCAACGTAGGTCTCCCCAGTTCTCCGCGACAACCCCGTCACGAAGCGATTGTCCGGCGTTCGTCAGCGTCGGCCATCCGACGAGCCAGCGCCCCCAGGCTAGCCGATGAGCTGCACCGGTGCCGAGCGGGGCGTCTGGCCCTCCATCGGGGCCTCGAAGCGCATCACCAGCGGCAGGTGATCCGAGGCCAACGCCGAGAGCGGAGTCCGGTGGGAGTGAAGCTCCAGCGGCCTCACGCCCGAGTCCACGTAGATGCGATCCAGGCGCAGCATCGGGAGGCGGGAGTGGTAGGTGCGCACCCGGATTCCCAGCTCCAGGGCCACGTCATGGATGGCCTGGCGGACCAGCCCGGGGACCGCGCCGGGCCCCCAATAGTTGAAATCTCCACACACCACCACGGGATCATTCCGCACGGCGTCCCGGAGGATGTCGGCGGACAGCAGCAGCGCCTCCTGGCGCCGGCGCTCGCGCATGCTCAACCCCAGGTGCAGGCAGAAGACGTGGAGCTGCCGACCATTGCCCAGGTCCAGATCGCAGCGCAGGGCGCCCCGGGGCTCGCGGCGCCCCACGCTCAGGTCGTAGTTCTTCGACTTGAGGATGGGCAGCCGCGAGAGGATGGCGTTGCCGTAGCGGCGGCCGTTGCGCACCACGTTGGGACCGAAGGCCATGTGCAGCCCGAGCATCTCCGCGAGGTGCTCGGGCTGATCCTCCCGGGCCGTCACGCCCCGGTAGTCCCCCACTTCCTGGAGGGCGATGATGTCCGCGTTGATCTCACGCAACACCTCGCCCACCCGGTGCAGGTCGAAGTGATCATCCGTCCCGATGCCGCTGTGGATGTTGTAGGAGACGAGCGTCAGTTCCACGTCCGGCCCACCCCGTCAGCCCTGAACGAGACGGAGCCGCTGCGCGGCCAGGCGGGCCGCTTCCATCGGCAGGGACAACAGCCGCCCCGTGGCCTTGGTGGCGTCCTGGATGCCCGACTGCAACGCGCGGAACTGGCGCAGGGCCTCGTCGAGCACGTCGCGCAGCGCCCCACGCGACAGCAGCGGCTCCTCGGCCAAGGGCAGCGCGCCGATGGGCTGGCCCCGGTTGGTCGCGGTGGGCTTCACCGGAGCGTTGGCGGACAGTCCCGCCAGTGCCTCGAGCTGCGCGTTCATGGCGCGCACGTGGAACATCTCCTCCGTCTCCGCATGACTGCGGCCGTAATGGATCTCCTTGTCGCTCCGGCGCTCCGTCGCGCGCCGCTCGGACAGGGCTTGCTTGTCCCGGCGCCGCAGACTGCGGCTCGGAGTCGAGGTCTTGGCTACGGTGTAGTGCTCGAAGCTATACGAACGCGGCATCCGAATTTCTCCCCCTCGAAAAACACCCCAAATACGCCCCAAGAAAACGGATGAACGGAAGCTAGGAAGCCGTACGGGCGGAGTGAATGCTGAAGCTCAACAGGGGCCTGCCCGTCCGCCTGCCCATCAATGGAAGGAGCATGCGCCATCTCCGCTCCCGGAGCCCGGCGCTGACAGCCTCGGGGCCGACAGTTGGGGGGTTGTCGATGTCGTCCATCGTTGACGCCCCCCCGGCCTGCACGCATATCTCGCGACCGTGCACATCTACCCCCTCCGACGGCTTCCGTTCCTCCTGCTGGCCCTCGGCCTGTCCGCCCTCGCCGCCGAGGAGCGGCCCCTCCTCTCCCTCCAGCCCGTGGCCGCCCGTCCGGGAGATCCGGTGCTCGTCACCGTGCGAGGCCTCGCCCAGGCCCCCACCGGGACCCTCGGAGAGCGCCCCCTGCGCTTCTATCCGGTGCGCGACGGTTTCCAGGCCCTCACCGGGCTCGCGGTGGAGCAGGTGCCGGGACAGGTGCCGGTGAAGGTGTCGGTGCCCGCCACCAGCGGCGCCGCGCCCACGGAGCTCTCGGGCACGCTGGACGTGGTGGCCCCGGGCTGGCCCGAGCGGAGGCTGAAGGTGGCCAACAAGTTCGTGAAGAAGAAGCCGGCCCCCGAGGTGCAGGCGCGCATGGAGGCGGACAGGGCCGCCTTCGCCGCCGCCTTCGCGCAGTCCTTCGTCGCGCCCCTCTTCACCGAGAACTTCGCCTGGCCGCGCCAGGACACCATCACCGCGCCCTATGGCGATCTGCGCACCTTCAACGGCAAGAAGCAGAGCCAGCACTTCGGCACCGATCTGCGCGGGGCGGTGGGCGTGCCCGTGTACTCGGCCAACGCGGGCACGGTGGTGATGACGCGCGACGCGTACGCCTCGGGCAACACGGTGCTCGTGTACCACGGGGCCGGCCTCTACACGGCCTACTTCCACCTGTCGGCCACGGACGTGAAGGACGGCCAGCGCGTGGAGCGCGGCCAGCTCCTGGGCAAGGTGGGCGCCACCGGCCGCGTCACCGGCCCCCACCTCCACTGGGGCGTGAAGGTGGATGACCTGTGGGTGGATGGCGAGACGCTGCTCGAGCTCGACTTCAACGGCGGCGGCGCCCCGGCCGTTACCCAGCGCGACAAGCCGTAGGGCTCACCACGTCGAGGAGCTCAGCGGTCGTTCCACTTCGGGGGACGCTTCTCGACGAAGGCGGTGACCCCCTCGGCGGCGTCCTCGGCCAGCACGTTGAGGGACAGCTGCGAGGACAGGTACTCGATGGCGGCTGGCAGGGGCAGGTCCTCGGCGGTGAAGAAGGCGCGGCGCCCCAGGGCGAGCACCGCCTGACTCTTTCCGGCGAGCTTCCCCACGAGCCCCGCCACCGTCGCATCCAGCTCCGCCGCGGGCACCACCCGGTTGAGCAGCCCCAGCGCGAGCGCCTCGCGCGCGGACATCCGCTCCCCCGTCATCACCATCTCCAGCGCCCGCTTGCGGCCCACGTGCCGCTGCAGCAGCGCCATCATCATCATGGGGAAGAGCCCCACGTCGATCTCCGGCGTGCCCAGCTCGGCGTGCTCGGTGGCCACGGCCAGGTCACACCCGAGCACCAGCCCCAGCCCACCCGCGAGCGCATGTCCATTGACGCGCGCCACCGTGGGCTTGCGGAGGTCCTGCAGCCGCAACAGCAGCCGGCCGTAGACGCGGCGCCCCTCGTGGGTGGCGAGGAAACCACCCTCCCCGCCCATCTGCCCGAGGTCTCCCCCGGCGCAGAACACCTTCTCGCCCGCGCCGGTGAGCACCACCACACGCACGGCGGGGTCCGCCTCCGCCCTGTCCAGCGCGGCCAGCAGCCCGTGCAACACCTCGGGCGAGAGCGCGTTGCGAGCCCTCGGCCGATCGATCGTCAGGAGCGCTTGCCCGCCTTCGGCCTGGTACCGGACGACGCTTTCTCCTGCTTCCATGACACCTCCGAGGAAGTGGCGGCGCCGGGGAGGACGCCATGAAGGAAGGAATTGGCGATCTGCACCTTGGCGCGCTCGAGCGCCTCGGGGCTGCGGTCCTCCACCAGGCCCGACACGAAGGCGGTGAGCCCCATTTCGATGGCGCCGAAGAGGAGCGAGGCACACAGCATGGGGTCCGCGTCCGCGCGCAGCTCGCCCGCGGCCTGGGCGCGCGAGAACATCTCCGCGGACATGCGGATGGTGTCGAGGAAGGCATGCTGCCGGCTGACGACCTGGGTGCCCGCGGGGCTACGGGCGACCTCCAGGATGAGCACCTTCACCGCGCGGGGATCCACCCGGTAGGCCTCGAAGGCCACCTCCGCGATGCCGTGCACCTTCTGCTCGAGCGAGCTGCTCTCGTCCTCGGCCACCGCGCGGATGCGCGAGACGAAGCCGCTCCACCCCGTCTCGACGACGGTCTCCAGCAGCTCGTCCTTGTTCTTGAAGTAGTGGTAGACGAGCCCGTAGGCCACGCCCGCCTCGCGCGCCACGTCCGCGATGCGGCAGCCGTGGTAACCCTTGCGCGCGAACACGTCGATCGCCGCGCGCAGGATGGTGCGGCGGCGCTCGTTCTCCCGGCTCCCTGCCTCCTCCGACTTGCTCTGCCGCTGACTCACGCGGTGTCTCTCCCCAGTTGATTCGCCAATCGGCCGGGGAGGACGCTACGGAGGCGGGAGCCCGGGGTCAATGCCCTTGCCGGGCATCCGTCACGGGAAGATATCTCCGTAGACCCTGGGGGCGGAGATGATGACCTTGTGGCCATCCTGCGGGGAGGCGGTGAAGCCACAGCCGGCCGTCACCTGCCAGTTGATGGCCTTCGGGTAGTCCGGCACGATGGGATTGGAGGGGTCGCGCACGTCCTGGATGACGTAGCGCATGCGCGTGTAGGCCGGATAGGTGAAGGCCATGCCCTTGGTGTGCTTCTCCACCTTCACCGGCCCGGCCGTGCCCGCCTCGCAGCCGTCGTCGTTGCTGTTGCGGGCCAGGCTGTTGAACCAGGGGTCCGCGACCAGGAAGTCCGCGAGCAGCTGGTCGAACTTGGAGAGGTGATGCGGGCCCGGCGACTCCGGCAGAATCGGGCGGATGACGGACTTGTGACTCTCGCCCGAGGCGGGCGCGCGACGGTCCTGCTCATGCGGCCAGCCCGTCCAGAGGATGCGCTCCTGGACCCAGATGAGCGAGACGGCGTCGTACCTACCGTTCTTGCCGTCCCACTTGCCGTTGCCGTTGGCGTCGACGTAGCGCTCCGCGCCTTCCGATCCATCCTCGCGCGTCGCATCCCACGTGCCGTTGTCGTTGTTGTCGACGAAGGGCTCGGTCAGGTCGACGAAGGGCTCGCCCTGGTCATAGACGCCATTGTTGTTGAGGTCGTCGAAGGCCTCCTCACCCGTGGTGATGGCGATCATGCTGACCAGGTTGTCGCGGGGGTTGTTCTCCCTGCCCGGGCGGATGGGATCCGGCCGGCGGGGCTCCTGGAAGTTGTAGGGTCCCGCGTAGTGGGTGATGGGATCCTCGACCCAGTTGAACGGATGCATCCACAGCGGGGCGATGTACTCGCCGGTGTGGGTGGTGTCGTTGAGCGGGTTCCAGGTGAAGGTGCCCGGCTTCACGTCGTCGGGGAGCGGCAGCGAGGTCTTGTAGAGGACCAGGGCGTTGCCCACCACGTCGGTCACGCTGGTGGCGCTGGGGCCGATGGTGCCCGCCTCGGTGAGGAAGGAGACCTGTGCCCCGGCGATGCCATCGCCGTTGCGATCCGCCACGTGGGCGATGCAGTCCACCTTCACGCCCGCGATCAGATGACGCGTCTCGTCAAAGGCGCCAATGGCGTGAACGCCGCCGGAACCCTCACCGGCGACGGAGCCGCACTGGAAGGTGAACTGGCGGGCGGAGGAGCTGGCACCCGCGAAGGTGACGGCGGGGCTGACCGCCGACTTGTCGCCTACCCGGGCCGTCACCACGACCGAGGACACACGGCCACCGTTGGCCACCACCTGGGTGGAGGCGATGCCCGAGGTCACGTCGGTGGTGGCCTCCGTGGGGTTGAGCTCGATGCCGGAGACGGGCGCCTGCACCTCGAAGGTGACACGCACGCCCGGCTGAGGTTGACCACGGGAGTCGATGGCGCGGAAGCGCAACGTGGTGATTTCCCCCAGCTTGGGCTGAGCGGGAGATTGGTCCACGAACTCCAGCGTGGCCGGGAGCGGGGCCTGGCAGGCCGCGAACACTCCACTCGCGACCGCCATAAACACGGCGAGACCCAGACGCATCTGAGAAGGCTCCTTACGAAGGGGAAGAACGCCGCGCGCCACTGACGCACAGCCAACATTCCCCATCTTCCCGGTCTCAGATGCGTCCCGTCAAGGACGGCGGCCAGACAGGCCGCCGGGGCCAGGCAGGCAGGCTCAGGCCGCGGAGCCGCTGAACATGGCCCGAGCCACCCCCAGCAGGCGATCCACGTCCCGGGCCGTCAAGCCCCTCGCGCGGGCGAAATCCGACAACGGCCGCAGCAAGTCCTCCGTCTGGGCCGGTGTCTCCTCCGTTCCGGCGAAGAGCTCGCCGAGGCTCACGCCCAGGGCGTTGGCCAGGGCGGCAAGGGTTTCCACATGCGCAACACGCTCCCCCCGCTCGATCATCGAGAGGAAGGAGACGCTGATTTGCGCCCGCTCCGCGAGTTCCTCCTGTGTCCAGCGCTCCGGGCGCTGGGTGCGAAGTTCACGAATGCGCTGTCCGATACGTTTGCCGAGTTCCGACACGAAAGACCTCGTCCTCCTCAGGGGAAGCAGTCAGGGAGTGAAGAACCACGCACATGCGGCCGGGATTCCAATCCCCCGGTCTTGAATATCCAGACCCCGGCAAGCGTGAAACTGCCACCAGGATTCGGACGTGCTCGCCCCCTTTTTGAATCCTGCCACCTTCGATACGCCGCTGAAGGAAGGCAGACTTTCCACGAGCCCGTGGTTGTACGACGGGCTGTATCGTATCCCGAATCCAATGCCGAGCGTCACGTGCGTCCCCGCGCCCGAGGAGGCGTGGCCGTTGGGGAATCGTGCGAGCGGGCCCTACCTCAGGCGTCCAGGCGCGTGATGACGCGACGTGGCGGCCCGAATCTCTCTATTCGAAGCGAGCGGCGGTCGAGCGCACGACCCCCTCGAAGCTCCCGGCCCGACCCGCCCGCTCTCTCAGCGGCGAGCGGGGCGCTGGAACTCGATCGACAGCTCATTGCCGTCCTGGTGCGTCTGGAAGGGAACCTGCTCCTTGAGCTTGATGGCGACCCGGACCGTGCGCGAGGGGCCCACCTGGGGGTCCACCGAGACCACCGCCGTGTCGAAGAAGGAGGTGTTGAGCGGCAGGGTGTTGTTGGACTCGACGATGCGGGTGTTCTCCAGTTCCAGCACCACTTCCTTGTCGCCCTCGGTGACGGTGTAGCGGACGGGCTCGTTGGTGCGCACGAAGACGCGCGAGGCCGAGGACTCCTGCTTGAAGCCCACCAGCGTCATCGTCTTGCGGCGCGAGGAGTCACCCGAGCCGTCCCCCTGCTCCACGGAGGCACGGCGCGGCGTCTCGGCCTGGGCGATGCGGGCCTGGCGAGCTTCGGCCCGCTCACGCTTCCTCTCCTCGGCGGCGGCCTGGGCCTCCTCGCGCTGGCGCTCACGCGCCTCGGCGGCCAGACGCTTCTTCTCCTCGGCGGCGGCGCGGGCCTCCTCGCGCTGGCGCTCACGCGCCTCGGCGGCCAGACGCTTCTTCTCCTCGGCGGCGGCGCGGGCCTCCTCCTGGCGCTGCTTCTCGGCGGCCGCGGCCGCCTCCCTATCCGCGCGAGCCTGCTGCTCGGCCTGCTGGGCCGCCACCCGCGCGGCCTCCTCCTGAGCCTTGCGATCGGCATCGGCCCGCGCCTGGGCCTGCCGCTGGGCTTCCGCATCCGCCTGGGCCGCGGCGGCCGCCTGGGCCGCGGCCTTCTCCTGCTGCTGCCGCTCCGCTTGCGCCGCCACCGCCGCCTGGGCCGCGGCCTTCTCCTGCTGCTGCTGCTCCGCTTGCGCCGCCACCGCCGCCTGATCCGCGCCGCCACCAGGCGTCGTGCCCGGAGCCGTGCCCGCGGGCGCCGAGGGCCTCGCCGCCACCGCCGCGCCGCCTCCCACGCTCACCACCAGCGAGTTTCCGGTGGCCTGGATGTCCGGATCCACGTCGCGCTCGAAGCCGATGAGAACGCGGGCGATGGCCGATTCGTCGGAGCCATAGCTGGCCGTCCGGATGGCGGTGATGGTGCCATTGCCGACGGAGATGTCCTCCTTCACGCCGGAGAACACAGCCTCGGAGATGTCGATGACCAGTCGGGGTGGATCCGTCATCGTGAAGGTGGTGAAGTTGGGCTTCTTCGTCCCGACGATCTCCACCGTCCCGCCCCGCACGTTCACGCCCGTGATGGTGTTGAGATTGCCCTGGGCCGGGGCTTGCCCCTCCTGCGCCAGTGCCAGACCCGGCACCAGCACGCAGGCAAGCAACACAACCGCGATGGCCTTCATCGGCGACTTCCCTCCGGACGGACGCATTCGACCGCGAAGCTAGCATGCGGTGCTGGGGCTCCAACTTTCCAGCAATCCCGCTACGGCGGCGGCCGTCCTCTCCCAACTCCCACCCCATGGGAGGAGGTTCACTTGTCATCAACCCCAAGCGAACCCATGAAAATCCTACAGAGCCGGGGGCTCACCTCGGAGGGGCTCACCTCCATCGAGGCAGCGCGGGCGTCCGGTTGCGATGGGTGCGCGCGTACTCGATGAGGTTCTTGATGTCGTAGCAGATCTGCCGGATGTCGTGCCCCATCGTCAGCTCGATGTGGCTGTTGCCCTTCACCGGCCGCCAGAGGAGGTACTCGCTCTGGGCCGCGTGGTAGACGCTGCGGGTGGACTCCACGGATGCGAGCGGATCCATGTCCCCGAAGATGATGGCCATGGGGATGTGGATCTTCGAGAAGCCGCGCTTGAAGTCGAACCCGGTGCGGTAGCACACCATCTCGCCGCGGCGGATCCACCGCGCGAACTGCTCCACCACCTTGCGCGGCTCTCGCTCACCGCCCTCGCGTAGCAACCAGCGCACGTCCTTGGCACTGACGCGGGCGGGGTTGCTCAACCGGTTGATGCGGGTGGTGATGCGGTTGAAGACGGGGTGATCCTCGGCCCAGGCGAGTTGCCTCTCCGCGAACTTCAACCAGTCATCCACCGGGATGAAGTAGAACCGGCGCTCGCGGGGCGCGTCCTTGGGCTCCAGCCACCGGGCCAGGCTCTCGTTGAGGGCGGAGGCGCCCCGGGCGAGCAGCATCCGTCCCGTGTGCCCCAACCGCTCCTCCAGGTTGAGGCCGGCGATCGCCGCGTCGATGGTCGCCCCCAGCGCGGGAGCCCACAGGGCCAGCATCCGCAGCAGCATGATGCCCCGGCCCAGGTCCGCCGGAGAGCCGATGGTGATGAGGCCCTCGAAGTCGTCGTGGATGCCGGCATAGCCATAGCCGAGCATCCCGCCCATGGAGTGGCCGCAGAAGAAGATGCGCTCGCGCCGGGTGATGCGCTTCACCCCCGACACGGCGGCCGGCAGGTCGTAGAGGAAGTAACTGTCGATGTCCCAGCCGTAGTCCAGGTCCTGAGGCAGCGGGCGGCGAAAGCGAGCGGCGCGCTCCTTCTGGAACTCGATGGAGCTCTTGCCGTGTCCGCGCAGCTCCAGGATGTGGATGTCCACCCCGAAGAAGAGCAGGTTCTTGACGAACTGGCCGCTCGTCCAGGCGTGGCGGTTCTGGGAGAAGCCATGCACCAGCAGCAGGGGCTCGCCGAACAAGGGCTGAGCGAAGGGTTGCTTGACGGGACGGTAGCGGGTGATGACCAGGGACCAGCCGTCGGCCGTCTCCACCACGTACTTGGTCTTCTGGTAAAGCGATCGGAAGTCGAGCTCATCGACCGTGGGTGTATGGGGACCCGTTGGAGTCGCCGCTCTCCAATCCGGCAAGCGCATATCTTGAATCTACGGACTGTGATGCAACGCGCCAAGGTTTCCACCAAGCCTCGCCCGGGCGGCACCCACCAGGAACAGTGAACCGGTGCACAGGATGACGTCACCAGCAGCCGCTCGCTCGCGAGCACCGGCCAGTGCGTCGTCCAGTGATGGATACGTGCACACCTCCGTACAGAGGGCACGTGCCTCGTCGAGGTAGCGCTCCGGGGGGAGCGAGCGAGGGGTGTCGAGCGGCGTGAGGTGTACCGAAGTACAGCTTGGCAGGAGCGCGCGCAGCATCGGTCCGCGGTCCTTGTCTGCCACCACGCCGAAGACACAGTGCACGCGGCGTCCGGGGTAGAGGGAGCGCAGGCCGGCGAGCAACACCTGCACCCCGGCGGGGTTGTGGGCGCCATCCAGCAGCACCGGGGGTTGACCGCCCAGTTCCTCCAGGCGTCCGGGCCAGCGGGCCGTACAGGCGCCCGTCCGCAGGGCTTCCGATGGAATGGGGAGACCCCGCTGGGAGAGCAGCTCCAGGGCGGCGAGCGCCACCGCCGCGTTCTGCCGCTGGTGCTCACCTCGCAGGCCCAGCGTGAGGCCCTCCAGCGAGAGGCCCGGCCCCTCGTAGGCGACGTTGCCCTCCGGGCGGGCGGCCACCGAGAACTCCCGGCCCTCGAGGAGCAGGGGCGCTCCCACCTCCCCTGCCCTGCGCTCGATGGCGGCGAGGGCCTCGGGCTCCTGACGGCTCACCACCACGGGAACGCCCGGCTTGAGGATGCCGGCCTTCTCCCCGGCGATGGCCCCCAGCGTGTTGCCCAGGTACTCCATGTGATCGAAGGACACCGGCGTGATGGCGGTGACGAGCGGCTGGCACGCGGTGGTGGCATCCAGACGCCCACCCAGGCCCACCTCCACCACGGCCACGTCCACACCCTCCCGGGCGAAGTGCCAGAAGGCCACCACGGTGCCGAACTCGAAGTACGTGAGCGAGGTGGCCGCGTCCGGATGCCGCTCGAGCACCTCGAGAATGCGCTGGCCGAACACCTCGTCATCGATCTCCACCCCGTCCACGCGGATGCGCTCGTTGACGCGCACCAGGTGGGGCGAGGTGTAGAGCCCCACCCGGTAGCCCGCGGCATGGAGGGCGGCGGAGGCGAAGGCGCAGGTGCTGCCCTTGCCGTTGGTGCCCGCCACGTGCAACGCGGGGTAGCGACGCTCGGGGTGACCGAGCGCCTCCAACGTGTCCCGCACCCGCTCGAGACCGAGCTTGATGCTGGAGGGGCTGAGCCGGGCGAAGAACTCCAGGGCCTCCGCCGGCGTCCGGGGCAGCGTCATGGCGCGGCGGGCACTAACCGAGCAGGCCGAGCACCTGACCCAGCGTCGCGCGCAGCTCCTTGCGCGGCACGATGGAGTCGATCATCCCGTGCTCGACGAGGAACTCGGAGCGCTGGAAGCCCTCGGGGAGCTTCTGGCGGATGGTCTGCTCGATGACGCGCGGGCCGGCGAAGCCGATGAGGGCCTTGGGCTCGGCGAGGATGATGTCACCCAGCCAGGCGAAGGAGGCCGCCACGCCGCCGGTGGTGGGGTGCAGCAGCACCGAGATGTAGGGCTTGCCCACGTTGCGGAAGCGGGCGATGGCCGCGCTCGTCTTGGCCATCTGCATGAGGGAGAAGATGCCCTCCTGCATGCGGGCGCCGCCCGAGGCCGAGAAGACGATGGCCGGGCACTTGAGCTCGAAGGCGCGCTCGAAGACACGGGTGACCTTCTCACCCACCACCGAGCCCATGGAGCCGCCCATGAACTCGAAGACGAAGCAGCCAATGGACACCGGCTTGCCCTCGATGCGGCCCACCCCGGAGATGAAGGCGTCGTTCTCGCCGAGCGCCTTGCGGGTGGACCGGAGCCGGTCCTTGTACTTCTTCGTGTCCGTGAACGTGAGCGGATCCTGCGGCTCCAGCTCCTTGTCGAACTCCTCGAAGCTGTCGGGATCCAGCAGGGCCGCCAGGCGGGCTCGCGCCGGCCAGGGCAGGTGATGCTCACAGTGCGGGCAGACGTTGAGGTTCTTCTCCAACTCCTGCCGGTAGATGATCTCGTCGCAGTTCTCGCACTTGGCCCAGAGCCCCTGCATACGGCTGGGGGCTTCGACGGGCTCGGGAGTGGTCGCGATACGGGGCTTCTTGGAGAACCAGGCCATGGGAGGGGCGGGGTTAATCCTACAACCCGGGGGCCGTCAACTCCCATCCGGATCCCCGCTCCAGGATGCGACCTTTCGGGTCGTCCGTCCGAAGAACGTGCGGGCTAGAACTCGAAGGTGTCGCCGAGCTCCAGGATCTCCACCGGCATGTCGGCCAGCTCCTTCTTCACCTGGGGAACGAAGGCCGGCTTGATGTGGTAGACCAGCACGGAGCAGCCGTCGCGCTCGAAGCGGCTCAGCTCGCTCTTGAGCGTGCGCGGCGTGAGGTGACCGGACACGTCGGCCAGTTGCTGCAGTGCGTTGGGGAAGCTCGTCTCCACCAGGAGCGCCTTGAGGGTGGGCGTCTGGTTGAGCACCTTCCATAGCTTGTCGGTGGGCCCGGTGTCGCCGCTCATGGCCAGCGAGGTGCGTCCGCGGGTGATGATGAAGCCGCAGGACTCTACCGGGTGGTGCACGGGGATGGACTGCACCGTGTAGGGACCCACCTGGAAGGTGCTGCCGGCCCGGAAGGGCTTGATGCGCAGCACCGGCTCCTTGCGCGTGGGGATGCGCGTGAAGTCCGGCCAGAGGGCGTTGTTGAACATGTTCTCGCGCAGCGCACGGGCGCACTCGCGAGAGGCGTGGATGGTGACCGGCTTGTCACGGCGGCCGATGATCAGGTCCGCCATCAGCGGTAGATCCTTCACATGATCGAAGTGGCTGTGGCCGACGATGATGTCTTCGATCTTGCAGAGCTGCTCCAGCGACAACGTGCTCGTGAGCGCGCCCGCGTCGAGCGCGAGCACGTCGTCCACGAGGAAGCACGTCGTGCGACACGAGGGCAGCTCACCGCCATGGCACCCGAGGACCTGGAGCTTCACGCTAGAGATCTCCGAACTTCCACTTCATCTCCAGGTATTGGAGGAAGTCGTGGAGGCGGCCCGTGTCATAGACGGTGAGTCTGTCACCGGCGCGCTCCACCAGACCGGCCCGCTCCAACCGGTCCAGCATGTTGCGGATGGCCGGCTCGCCCACGCCGATCTGCCGTGGCAGCTCGCGCACCACGAACTCGATCTCCACCCCCTCCTCCATGGTCCGCCCACGCGTCTGGCTCGTCTGGAGGATGTGGTGCACCACCCGGCTGGCCGGATCCGCGTGCAGCAGGTTCTCGATCTGCGCGTCCGCCTCGGACAGGCGCTCGGCCAGCTTCTTGATCATCCTCACGGCGATCTCCGCGTTGCCGCGGATCATCCCCTCGAACGTCTTGGGATCGATGACCAGGAGCTTGGCGTCCTCGCTGACGCTGGCCGAGGCATTGCGCGGCTTGTTGGAGATGATGGCCATCTCGCCGAAGAACTCGCCCGGGCCGAGCACCGCCAGCACCTTCTCCACGTCGCGCACCCGCTTGGAGATCGCGATCCGTCCCGACTGGATGACGAACATCTCCTTGCCCGGCTCTCCCTCGCGGAAGAGGACCGTGCCCTTCGTGAACTCCTTGCCGAATCGCTGAAAGAGGGTTTCCTCGGCGCCCATCGCAGGACGAGTTAAGCCGCCCCCATCGACAGGGTCAAATTCCGGCCGCGATCCAATGTCTTCTCGGCGCGGGGTGTCGTCCAGACGCCCACCCCGAGGACGATCTCCTGAGTCCCTCCGTGTAGGAGCCTGAGAATGTCACACCTGGAGTGTGTCCGAGCGCCCACGGGTGGCCAGGGACTCCCGGAGAGCGAGGGGACGGCCTCACCCCTGGGGACGATGGGCGTCCAGCAGTTCCTGGATCTTCCGATCCGCGCGCTCGATGCCGTCCAGGATCTTCCCGGACATGGTGACCACCCGCTCCACGTTCTCGGGACAGCGGACGATCATCTGGGCGCCCATCCTGGCCGCCGACAGGTCGTTGCGCAGAGCGTGGCTCAGCTTGGAGACGAACTGTCTGCGCCGCTCCAGTTCCCGCGCGCGCTCGTCCTGGAGCAGGGCCTCGAGCCGTGCGTGCAACGCCTCCAGGAGGAGCTCCCGGACAGGGGCCGGTACCGAGGCCCCCTCCTCCTCCAGGACGGACGAGAGGACAGGCCGGAGCCGCTCGGGGACATCGGGAAGGGAGGGCGTGGGGGGAGTCGGGACCATGAGCCGACCGTCCCCTATCAGGCATGAGCGCCTCGGGGGAGGACGATCGTGCGGCTTTCCGGACAGCGCCGCGCAACCGACATCCGGACCGCCAACGGCCGAGACAACGGCCGGGAAAAGCCGGTAGAAGGCCGACCGTGGGAACGACCTACAAGCAGTCCGGAGTAGACATCGAGGCGGGCGACGCGTTCGTCGAGCGCATCAAGCCCTATGCGGCGAGGACGGTGAGGCCAGAGGTGGTGGCCGGGGTGGGAGGATTCGGAGGGCTCTTCGCCCTGCCGCCCGGGAAGTACCGGGAGCCGGTGCTGGTGGCGGGCACGGACGGAGTGGGCACCAAGCTGAAGGTGGCCTTCCAGGCGGGCCGGCACGGGACGGTGGGCATCGACCTGGTGGCGATGTCGGTGAACGACATCCTCACCTGTGGGGCGGAGCCGCTCTTCTTCCTGGACTACTTCGCCACGGGACGGCTGGAGGTGGATGCCGCGGCCGAGGTGGTGAAGGGCATCGCGCAGGGATGCGAGCAGGCGGGGTGCACGCTGCTGGGCGGGGAGACGGCGGAGATGCCGGGCTTCTACGCTCGGGGAGAGTACGACCTGGCCGGCTTCTGCGTGGGCGTGGCGGAGCGCTCGGAGCTCATCGATGGGAAGAGCGTGGCGCCCGGGGACGCGCTCATCGGGCTGCCCTCCTCCGGTCTGCACTCCAACGGCTACTCGCTGGCGCGCAAGGTGCTGCTGGAGGACGCGAAGCTGACGCTGGACGCGGTGCCCGAGGGGCTGGACCGTCCGCTGGCCGACGCGCTGCTGGAGCCCACGCGCATCTACGTGAAGGACGCGCTGGCGCTGATGAAGGCGGTGAAGGTGAAGGGCTTCGCGCACATCACCGGGAGCGGGATTCCGGGCAACCTGCCGCGGTGCCTGCCGGACGGGACGCGGGCGGTGCTGGACGAGAAGACGTGGAAGCGTCCGGCCATCTTCGAGCTCATCCAGAAGCTGGGCGGAGTCGAGCGCAAGGAGATGTACGACACCTTCAACATGGGCCTGGGGCTCATCGCGGTGGTGGCGAAGGCGGACGTGCCGGCGGCGTTGGCGACGCTGAAGGCGCGCGGGGTGGAGGCGACGGAGGTGGGCCGCGTGGAGACGGGCGAGGGCGAGGCCACGGCGGTCATCGAGGCATGAGCGGCCGGACGAAGCTGGGCGTCCTGGTGTCGGGCAGCGGGAGCAACCTGCAGGCCCTGCTCGACGCATGCGCCCGGCCGGACTTCCCCGCCGAGGTGGCGGTGGTGGTGTCCAACGTGGGAACGGCCTTCGCGCTGGAGCGGGCGAGGAAGGCGGGCGTCGCGGCGGTGGTGCTGGATCACAAGGCCTTCGGCGCGCGAGCGGACTTCGAGAAGGCGCTGGTGGACACGCTGGTGTCCGCGGGCGTGGAGTGGGTGTGCCTGGCGGGCTTCATGCGGTTGCTGGGGGTGGACTTCCTGGGACGCTTCCCGGGGAAGGTGCTGAACATCCACCCGTCGCTGCTGCCCGCCTTCCCGGGGCTGCATGCGCAGCGACAGGCACTGGAGCGCGGGGTGAAGCTGGCCGGGTGCACGGTGCACTTCGTGGATCCAGGCATGGACACGGGCCCCATCATCGCGCAGGCGGTGGTGCCGGTGCTTCCGGGTGACGACGAAGCGGCGCTGACGGCGCGCATCCTGAAGGAGGAGCACCGGCTGTACCCGCTGGTGGTGAAGCTGGTGGCCACGGGAGCGGTGCGGCTGGAGGGCGGGCGGGTGGTGACGGAGGCGGGACCCGCCATGGGCGAGCAGAGCCTGCGCAACCCGGGAGAGCCGGGATGACGCGCGAGGAGCGGGTGGCGGCGCTGCACGAGGCAAGGGTGGTCCTGGTGAGCGCGTGCCTGCTGGGAGAGGCGTGCCGCTACGACGGCAAGTCGAAGGGCTCGGACAAGGTGATGCGGGCGCTGGAGGGCAAGGAGGTGGTGCCCGTGTGTCCGGAGACGGGCGCGGGACTGGGCATTCCGAGACCCGCGGTGGAGCTGAAGGGCGGAGCGGGAGCGGAGGTGCTGGCGGGCCGGGCGAGGGCGGCGGAGGTGGAGTCGGGGACGGACCGGACGGAGGCCTTCCGCAGGGGCGCGGAGCTGGCGCTGGCGGCGGCGAGGCGCTTCGGGGTGACGGTGGCGCTGCTGAAGGAGCGCAGCCCTTCTTGTGGGACGCAGGGCACGCACGTCGACGGAGTGGTGGTGAAGGGACAGGGAGTCACGGCGGCGTTGTTGAGCCAGTCCGGACTCACGGTGTTGAGCGACGAGGATCTCTGAGGAGTCCCCTCTCCCTCCGGGAGAGGGCTGGGGTGAGGGTATGCCCGCCTCCCTGGCCGCCTCTTGACGTGACGCCCGTCATCACCCAGGAACGAAGGGGGAATCCATGGCCATCATCCTGGGACATACCGTCGAACCACCCGGCCCCTGCAGCTACCTGCCGGACCAGAGTTCCTCACTGGAACAGCTGGTCATGCAGGACGTGACGGCCGAGGAGTACGAGCGGATGCTCGTGCGAGGGTGGCGCCGCTTCGGCCCGATGTACTTCCGGCCCGCCTGCCAGGCGTGCATGGCGTGCGTCTCCCTGCGCATCCCCACGGAGACCTTCCAACCCAACCGCAGCCAGCGCCGGGCACGCGCCGCGTGTGCCCACTTCCGCGTGGAGGTGGGCCCCCCCCGGGTGGACGAGCAGCGCCTGGCGCTCTACCAGGCCTGGCACTCCGAGCGGGAGCAGACGCGCGACTGGGAGGCCTCGCCGCTCGGCAGGCGCGAGTACTTCCTCCAGTTCGCCTTCCCCCACCCGGCCGCGCGCGAGGTGGCGTACTACGACGACACCGCCGAGGAGGGCCCCCGGCTGGTGGGCCTGGGCATCTGCGACGAGATGCCCCAGGCCTGGAGCGCGGTGTACTTCTTCTACGATCCCGAGTACGCGCGCTACTCGCCGGGCTCGGCCAACGTGGTGTTCCAGGTGGAGCTGGCACGGGCGCGGGGAATTCCCCACGTGTACCTCGGCTACCGCGTCCAGGACTGCGCGTCCCTGCGCTACAAGGGGACGTTCCGCCCCCACGAGCTGCTCGAGGGTCGTCCTGGCCCCGACGAGGTTCCGCGTTGGCGTCCCGAGGAGCCCTCCGGGGAGCCCCAACCCTAGGGCCCTTACCGGGCGGCCTTTTTGGGCGCCCTGGGCGGGAAAGCGCTGCCGGGCCCCAAGCAACGTGTGTAGTGTGCGCGGCGCAATGCCGACACCCGCCACCAGATCCAAGCCGCTCCCCTCCGCCACGGCCCCGTCCAGGCACGTCTATGACGTGATCGTCCTGGGCAGCCAGCTGGGCGGAGCGCTCGCCGCGGCACTGCTCGCGAAGCGGGGATACAGCGTGCTCCTGGTGGAGCACGATGGGACCGGGCCGGGCTACGAGCACGACGGCTTCGTGCTGCCCTACGCGCCCTTCGTCGCCCCGGCCCTCAAGACGATGCCCGCGGTGGAGGAGGCCTTCACGGAGCTGAGCCTCACCACGCAGCTGCAGCGCAGCCAGCAGCCCCACGTGCCCGAGCTGCAGCTGGTGCTGCCTCGCCACCGGGTGGACCTGCACACCGACGCGACCCGTCGGCGCGCCGAGCTCGTCCGGGAGTTCGGCACCGAGGGCGAGCGCATCCTCGCGGACATCTCCGCCTCGGCCACGCAGCACGAGCCCTCCGATGCCTTCTTCAAGGAAGGTCCGCCGCTGCCGCCGGACGGACTCATGGAGGGCTGGAACCTCAAGAAGCGCATGCGTCAGCACCCGGGGCTCGAGACGGAGCCGCGGCTGGCGGGAGAAGACGAGCCCTCGAAGCTGCTGCGCGGCCTGCTGCCTTTCGTCGTCCACCTGGATCAACCCACCTCGCCCCTGGCGCGCACGCGGCCCCTGTCGCAGGCGCTGCAGTCGCCCTGGCGCTACCCGGGCGGACGGGATGGCCTGCGCAAGCTGCTCTTCGAGCGGCTCGTGGAGCTGGGCGGAGACCTGCTCAGCCCCGAGAACACGGACACCTACGTGGTGGAGGAGCTGCACTTCGACGGAGGCCGCTTCTCCGGGGTGAAGCTGCTGCGCTCGGACACGCTCTACCGGGCCTCGTGCCTGGTGTCCGCCACGGACGCGGGAGCGCTGCGGCGGCTCATCACGGATCGCAAGAAGCACCGGGCCCTGAGCGAGCACCTGGACCTGGCCACCATCAAGTCCTTCCTCTTCGCGGTGAACTGGGTGGTGCCCGAGGCGGTGCTGCCGCGTGGCATGGGGGAGCTGCTGCTCCTGGACACCGAGGACGCCGAGCTGGGCCCGCTGCTCGTCCAGCAGCACCCCGCCCGGACGGCCGAGGACAAGGACGCGCCCTCGCTCCGCGTCGTCTGCGCCGGAGGCTTCGTGCCCGCGAGCGTACGCGACCTGGGTGAGGGCTACCTCCAGTCGCTGGCCATGCGCATCGACGCGCACCTGGAAGCGCTGATGCCCTTCACGAAGAACAAGCGCCTGCTGCGCTCGGCCCCCTACCTGGACGCGGGCGCCGTGCGTGGCAGCCGGCTCATGCCGCACCCGCACTACGTCTTCGACTCGGAAGCCGTGCTGGGGGTCACGGGGTTGAAGCAGCACACTCCCTCCAAGAACCTGCTGCTGGCCGGGCGGGAGGTCCTCCCCGGGCTGGGTCTCGAGGGAGAGTTCCTGGCTGGTGCGCGAGCCACGCGGCTGGTTCAGGAAATGCTGAAGAAGAAGGCCGTCCTCAAACGCTGAGGACGGATCAGACTGGATTTTCCAGTGGTTTGTAGATAGGTTCCGCCGCTCTCTTAGGGCGGGCTCTCATTTCGTCCCTGATTTCAAGGAGTTGGCAGTCATGGCCTGGAAGTGTGACATCTGCGGGAAGCGGCCGCTCGTGGGCAACAACGTCAGCCACGCGAACAACAAGACGAAGAAGCGGACGCTCCCGAATCTCCAGAAGATCCGGGCGTCCGTCGAGGGCCGCACGGAGCGCGTGTTGGCCTGCACCCGCTGCATCAAGGCGGGCAAGGTGACCAAGGCGGCCTGAGGACGCCCGTGCGCTCGCGGGTGGGAAGATCGCGCTCGAAGAGGATCGCACTCCCGCCCACCGAGCGTTCGCATCCTCGGGCGGACGACCTGGACCTCGCCTCTCCGGAGGAGGTCGTTCGCCTTCTGCATCAAGAAGATGAAGCAGCTGTCCGTGCGGTCCGTCCTGCGCTACGTGATGTAGCGAGCGTGGCTCGGTCCGTGGCGGACGCATTGCGGGCGGGTGGCCGCCTGCTCTACGTGGGAGCGGGGACCAGCGGGCGCCTCGGGGTGCTCGATGCGAGCGAGTGCCCGCCCACGTTCGGAGCCTCCCCTTCCCAGGTGCAAGCGGTGATCGCCGGTGGCCGCCGGGCGATGACGCGCGCCGTGGAGGGCGCGGAGGATGACGCCGAGGCCGGTGGCGCCTCCATGAGCCGGCTGCGCGTGGGGCCCCGGGACGTCGTATGCGGCATCTCCGCGAGCGCGCGGACTCCCTTCGTCCTGGGCGCGATGGACGAGGCGAAGCGGCGGGGAGCGCGCACGGTGCTGGTGTGCTGCAACCCACCGGGCCCGCGCGTGAAGGTGGATCACGTGCTGCTGGCCGAGACGGGGCCGGAGCTGGTGGCGGGCAGCACGCGGCTGAAGGCGGGCACGGCGACGAAGCTGATCCTCAACGCGCTCACCACGACGGCCTTCGTGCTCCTGGGCAAGGTGTACCGGGGGCGGATGGTGGACGTGCGGCCCACGAACGAGAAGCTGCGGGAGCGAGCCGCGCGGATGGTGGCGGAGCTGACGGACCTGCCCCCCGCGGCGGCGAAACGGCTGCTGGAGCAGGCCGGCAACGAGGTGAAGGTGGCGCTGGCCATGCACTTCACGGGACTCCCCGCGAAGGAGGCCAGGCGCCGCCTGAAACACGCCCCGCTGAGAACCCTGGCGGATTCCTGACGAATTGCCCGCTCAAGGCTCGCGCGGAAGCTGGCGCACCTGGAATCCCTTGCGGGTCAGGAGGTCGAGGATGCCGCGCTCCCCCACCAGGTGGCCGGCACCCACCACGACGAAGTGTGTCTCCGGCTTGTCGAGCATCGCCGCCATCTTGTCCGCCATCTCCTGGTTGCGCTTGAAGAAGAGAGCCTCGTAGAAGGGGCCGTAGACGGGGTCGTCCTTGTTCTCGAAGAGCACCTTGGCCAGGGCGTCGGGGTTACCGCCCTCCCACGCGGTGGCCACCTGGGCCATGCTGACCGACGTCAGCGCCGAGTTCTCGAGCTGATCCCTCAACATCAGATCCTGCAGCTCGTCGGAGAAGCCAGCGAGCATGCGCATCTGGCTGTCGAGCGTCTCCAGCTCCACGAGGGTCTTGCTGCCTCGCGCCCTGGCCAACAGCAGCCGGTCGATGCCACCCGCCTCCGAATAGCCGGCCTTCTGCATCTCCAACACGGAGAGCGTGATGGACAGCAGCCACGGCCGCATGCGCTCGACGGCCGCCGCGGGGAGCCCCACCCGCTGGAGCGCCTCGGGCAGCAGCGCTCGCGTCTCGGGACGCAGGTGCGCGCTCAGGCTGTCGGGCGGAGAGAGGATGCCCAGACTCATCACCAACCGCTGCGACTCGCGCGGAGACGCCTGGTCCGGATCCAGCTCCACCACCAGGGCCTGCGAGCGCTCGAGCGCGGCCTCCAGGGACGGCGGGAAGACGAACTGGCCGGGTCTGCCCAGATGCACCGAGCCGGTGAGATAGAGCGGCTTGTCCGGCGCACCCGGGCGCGTCACCTCCCAGAGGAAGGCAAGCGGCCGCGCGACGGCGGCGGGCTGTGGCGCGGAGACGGGAACGTCCCTCGCCGGGGTGGTGGCACAGGCGGTGCCGAAAACAGCGAGGAGGGCCAATAACAGTCGGGTCGGGCGCATGGTGTGTCCGTTGGGACGCGACAGTGAACGAGGGCCTGACGGCATACAAGTACGCCGGGCCGGATTCATCCGCGGAGCCGCTCGGCCTATGATCTCCCCGTCGTCCCCGGGGAGACCCGGCCGGGAGGGGCCCATGGCTCGAGACATGCTGTCGAAACACCTGCGTCCGCACGCACTCATCACCCTCGTCGCGGTGATGACGAGCGGATGCCTCGGCCACTTCTACGAAATTCCGCGGACGGAGCTGGAGCGCCTCGCGCGGACCCCACCCGAGGAGCGCGGACAGGGTGTGTATGCCGTGCAGAGGTTCTCAACGGCGGAGGAGCCGACACCTGCGCCTCCCTGGGCACCCGTCACGGGTGAGCCGCCACCGGGCTACTACCTGAGCCTGCACGGCCACTGGATGCCTTCCTTCTACGTCGATTACGGCGAGCCCTACTACGCGCCGCCCACCTACCGGGCCCCCGCCGTCCACGACGCCACGCCCGTCTCCGGTGCCCCATCCGGCGGCTCGGTAACCTCCGTGGGCTCTTCCGCGGGCTCTTCCCTCGACGCCATCAAGGCCGCCGACAGACTGCTGGTGGTGGCAGTAGTCGTCGGGGTCGCGGTAGGCGTCGGGCTGGCCGCCACCGAGGGCCTCCGCTACGAGGGCACGGTCGCCGTGCACCCGCATCACCCGTTGCACCTCTGGCACGGCGATGGCTCGCAGAGCATCGTCGCGCTCGACGAGCTCTCCCCCGAGCATCTGCAAGGCATCGACAGCGCCACGGTGTCGGGCCGCGAAGGCGCCGGAATGTGGCTGCGGGGTGCCGCGCCCATCAACCGCGCGGGCTTCTCGTACCAGTTCGGTGCCGGCGAGGACACCTTCACCCTGCCCGGCCGCCAGAGCCTGCGGAGCCTCGGCTTCCGCTTCGCGCTCGGCTACTACCCCTCGAGGAAGTTCGGCATCCTCGCCGACTCACGTCTGCAGTTCGACGATGACGCGCTCAACGGCTTCTACAACGTGCGCCTGGGCCTGGAGGCCCAGTGGTATCCCATCTCCTTGTGGCGCCTGCACCTGGGCCCCTTCGTCGGCGGCGGGCAGTCGTGGTCCGCCTCGGCCGGGGCGACGCTACCCACCACCCAGGGCCAGCGGCCCTACGTCTCCTTCGGAGGGCTCGCGGAGCTCGAGCTCTCCACGCGCCTGGGGCTGACCTTCCGCTGGACCCAGGACTGGCTGCCCACCGCCAGCGCGGACACCCGCGACTTCATCAGCTCATGGTCGGTGGGGTTCGCCGTCTACTGACGCGACCCGCCTCAGGCCGAGAACAGGTAGAGCCGCGGCTCTGGCAGCTTCTTCACCCGCCAGATGTGACGCTGCTCCAGCGGCACCCAGTCCATCTCCAACGGACGGGGGATGTAGATGAGTCCGGGATCGTCCTCGCTGGAGAGCACGAACCTGCCGCTGTCGTCCTTGAGCGTGCAGCCCACGTCGATGAGCAGGTGGCTCTGGATCTTCTCGGGGTCTGTCGTGCCCCAGTTGAACCGAGCGATCGCATCCACCGTCATCTCGTACGCCTCGGCGATGCTCTCCAACGTCTCGCCATCGGCGACCTTGTGCGAGACGAGGCGCGCGAGGAAGCGTCCCGAAACACCCTTCTTGCGCCGGCGGCGGGTCTTCCCCACCGGCTGCATGGCCGGGAGGATGCCGGCCTTCACGAACGCCAGCGTCTCCTTCAGGGTCGCCCCTTCGATGGACGCAGCCACCTTGACGCGCCCCTGGGGGAGATTCGAGACCTCGATATGGCCCTCCTCGTCGGTCTTGACCTTCTGCGCCGAACCATCCGGGAGCGTGAGGCGGAGCTCGAGATCCGCGATCGGATCCTCGGTGACGTCGTCGACGACCTGCAGCATCAGCCGCAGCTTCTCCTCCTCGGGCGCGGGAGCTGGCGAGGCTGGCTTCTTGTCGAGCGGAGGCACCACCCCGGACACCATCTTCAGGGGGGCTCGCGCCAGCCGGAACTGCCCGCGGGAGATCAACGTCGCAACCTGCCGCACCACCTCATCCTGGGTGACGGGCTCGAACGACCCCCCGAGGGAGTGGGTGTGGACCAGTTCGCGCAACGTCCGCAGGTTGAAGTAGTCCTGCGCGAAATCACGCAGCCGGCGCTCGGCCCGCCACGTGTCCCCGAGCGCCACGAGCTGGTGCCCGGAAGGGACAGGCTCGTGGAACTCGAGCAGGAAGTACTCGTGATCTCCATCGAGCAACCGATGATGATTGGAGCGGAAGGCCACTCCCCCGTTTCGAGCTTCGCTGGCCATGGGCGGAAGCATAACACAGGGAGGGAACCAGGCAGGATAGAGGCCAGGACGGGGACTCACGCGCCCTGCCCTGGCCTCTTCTCGTGGCGCGGGCGCTACGCTACGGCGTGGAGCCGGCGGAAACCTCTCCCAGGGCGTTCAAGAGCGCATCCCGCAGCTCTCCCGGCTGGTCCGCACGGAAGAACTGACCCTTGCCCGCCAGCGAGATGCTCTGGAGCATGGGGCTGCTGTCACCGTAGCCGACGACGAACGTGCGCACCGACTGATTGCCCGGCATGTCGCCACGCAGGTCCGCGTGCGACAGGAAGAACGCCACGTCATCCATGAAGTTCTTGTTCGTCGTCGCCAGACCCGTGGGCCAGTTGTAGTCGGTGTAATCGCAGGCCTGCTGGGTGGAGCCGAACAGGTGGCAGTAGTTCACACCACCCGGGTTCGGGTTCGTCTGGGGGTTGCTCGGATCGAACGTGAGGAGCGAGCCATCCGCGTGCCGCGCACCATCCGCCACGAGGATGTCCATCATTCTGGTGATGGGCACCGAGTTGTCGGAATGAGGCCGTCCACCGGTCACCACGATGACGGCATTGGCCTGGGACTCGGAGCAGACGGACCTGTCGGTTCCGGAGCCCTCCCACGGCTGACCCGGCCGGTAGTACCCCGTAGCGGGATCCACGGATTTCGGCTTGATCCACTCATCACTCGCCCCACCCCAGTTCTGGCCCGACTCCCCCGTGTACGGGTTGTCGGAGGTTCCACCGCTGCAGCAGCCCGGCCATCCCCAGCCAGGGTTGATGGGCTGGTTGAACCAGTTCGCCCACTTACCGTCCACCCCTTGCGAGGAGAAGTAGCCACCCAGACCGAAGAGCGCCTCACCGGTGGAGCGCTCGTTGTTGCGGAATTCCGTCTTGTTGACGGCCTTCATCAGCAGGGGCCGATCGAGCGCCACCTCATCGATATTCGGAGAAGACTTGTCACAGCTCGGGCGCACCGACGCGAGCAGTTCCGGCGGATCGTACCAGCCATGGTCCTTCCCGAAGGTGGCCACCCCCATACGGACGTTGCTCGCGGCGGCGATGGCATCCTTGAGCGCCTTGCGCGCGATCACGAACTTGGGCGGACGCACGTTGAGCACGCGTCCGCTGACAACCCACTTGCGGAACGCCTCGGGAGGGAGCGGCGCCTCGCCGGGCTTCTGATTGGGACCCTGATAGGGCTTCAGCGCGTCGGTCACGATCGGCCCTCGCCACCAGCCCCTGGTCGTCAGGCACCGCACGCAGTCGTCCATGATCTGCGTTGCCATGTAGGGATAGTCGTTGAAATCCCAACCCACGCTCGAGTAGCAGGCGGTGAGCGTGTTACTGGAGGAGGCCATCGACTCGAAGTCGGGGTAGAGCGTAGCCGGAGATTCCTCCACGACGAAGTTAATGCGCCGTCCGCGCGAGTGGTAGAACCTGTTCGGATCGAAGAACGGCGAGGCCAGATCAGCGTCGCTGTCGTAGATGACGGAGCCGTTCTTCGCCGGATCCGGGCTGTCCTTGTCGAACCAGCTCATCGCTGCGACCAGCGCCGGGTCATCGCAGCCCGTGTTGAGAGCGAGTCCGCCCGAGCCCGTGCCTCCGCGGTCACCGGGCCTGGTGGCGGGCGTGGCTGGCGGCTCGTAGCCGGGCGTGAAGGCCTCGGGCAGGTACTCGGGGTAGTCCTGCATAGACTCATGATTGTCCAACAGGAACATGACACCGGGCGGAGAGTCCGCGTGGCTCTCGAAGGGCACCAGCCCCGAGGCCCCGGCCATCACCAGACCCAGGGTCAATCCCAACCGCTGACTGACGGGTCTCACCAAAAAACCTACACGCCTACCGGAATCACTTCGCATCTGTTCGGCTCCTGGATGGATTTTTCTAGGACACGACCCCCCCGCCCCCCAGCGGCATCGAGGTCGCGTCCTTGATACCGCAATGAGCACACGCATGTATATGATTAAATCAACCCCTAACATCGAATGGGCTGTCCATCCGTCCCAAGGATAAAGGTACCGTGACGGACCGTGCAGGGATTGCGGTGTGCAAGACTTGCGGTGTGCAAGAGTTGCGGAGTCCTCCTGGCGCCTCCACCCGACACGTACGTGTTTTGTCTGATGTGACGTAAAGGGCGAGAAAAAACCCGGGGTCACCCGGACCCTGCTTGACTCGCCGTGCAGGCGGATTCCATGGCGCGGGAGCGGAGAAACGGGCAGATTGCCCGGCCGCCTGCACCCAGGCATACAAGGAGTCCTCACGTATGAAGCTCTACTACTCCCCAGGGGCCTGCTCGCTGTCGCCGCACATCGTCCTGCGCGAGGCGGGTCTGGACTTCCAGGTCGAGAAGGTCGACCTGCGTGCCAAGAAGACCGAGTCCGGCAAGGACTTCACCGCCATCAACCCCAAGGGCTACATCCCGGCCCTGCAGTTCGATGACGGCAACATCCTCACCGAGGGACCCGCCATCGTTCAGTACATCGCCGACAAGGCCCCTCAGTCCAAGCTGGCCCCGGCCAACGGCACCCTGGAGCGCTACCGTCTCCAGGAGTTGCTCAACTTCATCAGCACCGAGCTGCACAAGAACTTCACTCCCCTCTTCAACCCCTCGTTCCCCGAGGAGGGAAAGAAGATCCAGCGCGAGCTCCTCGGCAAGCGCTTCGACACCCTGAGCACCCAGCTCGAGAAGGGTCCCTTCCTCATGGGCGAGCAGTTCACCGTCGCCGATGCCTACCTCTTCACCGTGCTCGGCTGGAGCCAGTTCACGGGCATCGACCTCTCCCAGTGGCCGGTGCTCAAGGCCTACCACGCGCGCGTGGCCGAGCGGCCCAACGTGCAGGCGGCGCTCAAGGCCGAGGGTCTGCTGAAGTAGTCTCCTGAAGTCCCGGCTGCTCGGGCCGCCGGCCCTGGCCTCACGGCCCGAGCACCTCCCTCCTCATCCGAGAGCTGTCTCCCCGGGGACGAAGAACCCCCACCGGTGGATTGGGCGTCGAGGTGTGGCCGTGCTGTAGTCGGCTCCCCCGCTCCAGACCGGAGACAGCACGGTGAAATCACTCCCCCTCCTCGCACTCGTCCTCGCCGCCACCACCTGGGCCCCAGGGGCCGCGCGGGCCGCGAATGCCACGAAAACCGCCTCCCCCGTCCTCCAGGGTCTCGACGGGCTCTATCCCGAGCTCGATGCCCTCTACAGGGAGCTGCACCAGAACCCCGAACTCTCCCTCCAAGAGGAGAAGACCGCGGCGAAGCTGGCCGGGCGCCTGCGCAAGCTCGGCTTCGAGGTGACCGAGAAGGTCGGCGGCCATGGTGTGGTGGCCCTGCTGCGCAACGGCAAGGGCCCCACGGTGATGCTGCGCACCGATCTGGATGGCCTCCCGGTGGAGGAGAAGACGGGGCTGCCCTACGCCAGCCAGGCGAAGGCGAAGGACGACGCCGGCCAGAGCGTGTCCGTGATGCACGCCTGCGGGCATGACGTCCACATGACGTCCTGGCTCGGCACCGCCACGCTCCTGGCACGCTCGAAGGATCGCTGGCGCGGCACCCTCATGATGGTCGGCCAGCCCGCCGAGGAACGGGGCAGCGGCGCGCGGCGGATGCTCGAGGACGGCCTCTACAAACGCTTCCCCAAGCCGGACTTCGCCGTCGCCATCCACAACAGCGCCACCGCGGCGTCGGGCACCGTCGAGTACGTGTCCGGCTACGCCCTGGCCAACGTGGACTCCGTCGACATCACCCTCTACGGCAAGGGCGGTCACGGCGCCTACCCGCACACCACGGTGGACCCCATCGTCCTCGCGGCCCGCACCATCCTCTCGCTGCAGACCCTCGTGAGCCGGGAGAAGTCCCCGCTCGAGCCCGCCGTGGTGACGGTGGGCTCCATCCACGGCGGCACGAAGCACAACATCATCCCCGACGAGGTGAAGCTCCAGCTCACCGTGCGCTCCTACAAGCCCGAGGTCCGCAAGCAGCTGCTCTCCGCCATCGAGCGCGTGGTGAACGCCGAGGCCATGGCGGCCAACGCCCCCCGCAAGCCCGACGTGGCCGTCACCGAGGGCACGCCCGCCACCTACAATGATCCGGAGCTGACGAAGCGGCTGATCGGCGCCGTCACCCGGGTGCTCGGCGCGGAGAACATCCGCGAGGCCCAGCCCGTCATGGGCGGCGAGGACTTCTCCGAGTACGGCCTCGCCGGAGTCCCCGCGGTGATGCTCTGGTTGGGCACCGTCGAGCCCAAGCGTCTCGCGGAGGCCAGGGCCGCAGGTGCGACGCTCCCCTCCCTGCACTCCCCTCTCTTCGCCCCGGATCGCGAGCGGACCCTCCGCACCGGTGTCACCACGCTGACGACCTCCGCCCTGGAGCTGCTGGCCAGGCCGTAGCCCCGCTCAGGCTGGGAACACCTTCGCCCCTGAAAGATTCGACCCCTGAACCTTCCAACCCGGAAGGTTCGGGCTTGAAGTATGTCGGTGCCAATGTCGATGCAAGGCTTTGGCGCAATCACATACAAACGGGCGAGGCGACGGAGGGCCGCCGACGATCTGGCGCCCGCTCGTCCGCCCGGTCAGCAGCCAAATCCTCTCGCGCATCGCCCGAGCGGGAATGGCCGCATGGACGATGTTCGCGAATGCGCGCTACCCTTCGCTCCGCCATGCGCGCAGTGCTTCTCGCCTTGATGTTTCTCCTCCCAGCCCTGGCGTCCGCCACGGACGTGCAGGGAACCCTCTCCGGCCATACCGTCTGGAAGAGGAGTGGCAGCCCCTATGTCCTGAAGGGCGATGTCACCGTGGCCTGGGGCGCTCGGCTGACGCTCGAGCCCGGCGTCCAGGTCATCGCGGCCTCCGAGGACGCGCTGGGCTCCGGTGTGGATCCGCGGCGGGTGGAGCTCATCGTGGATGGGACGCTGGTGGTGCGAGGCACCGCGGCGCACCCGGTCGAGCTCTCCTCGCGTGGAGGAGAGGGCTCCTGGTACGGCATCCGGGTCCGGGGCGGTCGAGGTACGGAAATCCACGGCGCCGTCATCACCCGCGCGGCCCAGGGCATCTCCCTGGGCATGAGCGCGGTGGTGCGGAACACCTCGGTGAGCGCCACCACCCGGGACTGTCTCCAGGTGCTCTGGGGGTCCGCCACGCTGGAGGGCAATGAGCTGAGCCAGTGTGGAGCGCGCGAATCATCTGTCCGTGTGCGGGTGGCGGAGAATCACTCCCCCGCTCAGACCAAACAGGCCCACCGGAGCGAACCCAGCGTCCGGGGCCGGCGCGTCTTCATGACGTTCGAGCGGGGGACGCGTGGCGGAGCGCTCGCGTCCAGAGCCACCGCCCGGGAGCACACGGCGGGCACGCGCGTCGCCACCTTCCGCGCGACGGGAGTGGCCATCGAGCAGGCCCTCGGGCGAAGAGCCTGGGGCCGACCCCGCCTCCCGGTGGAACGCCCCGGGACTCCGCCTCCGGGTGGAACCTCTCCGCCCCTCGCCCTCGACTCCCGCGAGGAGTGCGCCCGCGAACCTCGAGTGCTCGAATCCCCCGAGTGCCCCGGCGTCCGACGATGGCGCGAGAAACAGGAACGACTCGGAGAAGAACGACTCGGAGAAGCTCCACCCGGAGTCCTACGTCCCCATGCGCCAACGGCCCTCCGGCCCCCCCTGGCGGACGTGGGACCTCCCGACCCGGGGTGGGCCGGGGAACGGAGCCTGGCGCCGGACAGGGTCGCCCAGAGTGCGAGCGTGGGGTCACAATTGAGGGATTCTCGTCGTTCCACCCCGGGCGTCCCGGCATCCGTGGGACCCGGGCCTTACACTTGAGGGCATGGCCCCGAGTCCCCTTCCCCCTTCCCGCCTGTGCATAGGTCTGCTGTCCGGCACCAGCGTGGACGCGGTGGAGGCGGTGCTGTGCCGCATCGAGGGCACCGGCCCCGAGGTCCGTATCACCCTCCTGGCCCACATCTCCCGGCCCTTCACCCCCGAGTTCACCCGGCGAGTCCTCGCCGCCGATGACGCCCGCTCGCTCTGCGAGCTCAACTTCGCCCTCGGTGAACGCTTCGCCGAGGCCGCGCTGGAGGTCATCTCCCGGGCCGATCTCCGTCCCGAGGACGTGGACGTCATCGGCTCGCACGGGCAGACCGTGGCGCACCTGCCCTCGAGCCTGTCCGACACGCCCTCCACGCTGCAGCTCGGAGAGGCCTCCGTCATCGCCGAGCGCACCGGCATTCCCGTGGTGAGTGATTTCCGCACCCGGGACGTGGCGGCCGGGGGACAGGGGGCGCCGCTGGTGCCGTACCTGGACTGGGCCCTGTTCCGGAAGCCGGGGGTGGCCCGCGCGCTACAGAACCTCGGCGGCATCGGCAACGTGAGCGTGGTGAGCGATCGGCTCGAGGACACGATCGCCTTCGACACCGGGCCGGGCAACATGGTGCTGGACGGACTGGCCCGGCGAGTGACCCAGGGCCGGCTCCAGTGCGACCTGGATGGAAGCCTCTCCCGCCAGGGCCGGGTCATCCCGGACCTGCTGGAGGAACTGCTCGCCCACCCCTTCCTGGCCCTTCCCCCGCCCCGCAGCGCCGGCCGCGAGGGCTTCGGTGACGCGCTGGTGACGCGGATATGGGAGCGCCATGGCGCCTGGTCCTCGCACGACGTGATGGCCACGGCGGTGGCCTTCACGGTGGAGGCCACGGCCCGCGCCTACGAGCGGTGGCTCCTGCCGCGCTTCGCCCTGGAGGCGGTGTACGTTTCCGGCGGAGGTACCCGGAATCCGGTGCTGATGGAGCGCCTGACGGCACGGCTCGCCCCCCTGCCCGTCCGCCCCCTGGACGTGCTGGGCCTGCCGGAAGGGGCCAAGGAGGCCGTGTGCTTCGCCCTCCTGGCGAATGAACATCTCTCGGGGACCCCCGCGAATGTGCCATCGGCAACTGGCGCCAGGAGGCAAGTCGTTCTAGGAAAGCTCACACCGTGAGCAGCGTGAACCTGGTAGCCCGCGAAGTGGCGGTGAAGATCGTCTTCTACGGACCGGGTCTCTCCGGCAAGACGACGACGTTGCGAAAAGTCTACGAGACCGTGCGCCCCGCGCACCGGGGCGAGATGATGTCCATCGCCACGGAGGGAGACCGGACGCTCTTCTTCGACTTCCTGCCCGTGAAGGTCGAGCGGGTGAATGACTGCACCGTGAGGCTCGCGCTGTACACCGTGCCCGGTCAGGTCTTCTACAACGCCACCCGCAAGCTGGTGCTCCAGGGCGCCGACGGCGTGGTGTTCGTGGCGGACTCGCAGCCGGAGATGATGGACGCCAACCGCGAGTCGCTGGCCAACCTGGAGGAGAACCTGCTCGAGCAGGGCGTCCGGCTGGAGCGCTTCCCGCTCGTGTTCCAGTGGAACAAGCGCGACATCCCCAAGGCCCTGCCCGTGCCGGAGCTGCGCGCCGCGCTCAACCCGCGCAACGTCCCCGACTTCGAGACCGAGGCCATCAGCGGCCGCGGCGTGATGGACGCCCTCAAGGCCATCACCCGGCTGGTCATCCAGGATCTGCGCGCCAAGCGCATCGTCCCCCCGCCCCGCGCGGCCACCCCGACCGTTCCCTCCCTCGGCGCCGCCAAGGGCGCGGGAGGTGGACTGGAGGCCCAGCTCAGCCAGCTCGCGGGCCGCACGCCCGCGGTCTCGGCTCCCGCCACGGCCACGGCGCCGCGCCCCATGGGCCCCGTCTCCCGCAGCAACATGCCGGCCATCGGCGCCCATCCCCAGGTCCAGGTGGCGCCTCCCGTCGCGCCCCCCGCCCTCACCGGACAGCGGCCCCTCGGGCCCGCCAGCGCGCTCGCGCCCTCGGATCTGTTCGATCATGCCCGGGCCGCGGAGGGCGCGTTCTCCTCCGGGGATTATGGGACGTGCATCCAGGCGTGCCTCGATGCCGCCCGGCGCGGGCTCGCGCTCGCCGGAGAGGGACCCCTCGGCGCCCAGGCATACCTGCTCCACGTGGATGGGGGAGATCTGCTCAAGCTCCAGACGCTGGCCGCGCGCTCCAGCAACCGGGTGGATGACGCGGCGTTCGCGCTCTACGTGCTGATGCAGATCTTCACCCGGCTCCACGCGGCCGGGCTGCCCGCGCCCGCGACGGAGTAGCGCTCAGCCCAGCAGCAGCAGGCCCATCCGCACCAGCTTGGCCAGCGTCTTCAGCGTCTCCAGCTCGCGCACCGGGCTGGCCAGGACGAGCGTCGACACGTCCCAGGTGCCATTGACGAGCCCCGCCACCTGCCGCTCCTCGGGCTTGAGCAGCGACTGGGCGTCCGGATCCGGCCGCAGAACCGGCACCGCCAGCGGCGGCAGCTCCGTGTAGAGCGCCGCCATGTGCTCGCTCTGCACCATCCGCGCGAACTCGCGCACCCGCCGCTCCGTGGGATCGCTCGCCAGCAGCGACGAGCACACCAGCTCCGCCGCGTCGTACTGCCCCTCGCGCACCAGCACCGCGCCCTTCTCCAGCATGTCCGTCACCGGATCCACCACCACCTCCGGTGCCCCCTCCACCTCCACCTGTTTGGCGCGCAGCAACTCGAAGACACGGCGCGTGATGGAGGAGCGCGACAGGCCCAGCGACAGCCGCAGCCGCCCCAGGTTCTGCCCTCCCGCGCACATGGACAGCAGGATGCGGTGCATCAGCGGCTGGCGCGGGCTCGGCTGCACGCGGGCCCGCACCGTCAGAGCATCCCCCGGCAACACCCGGTCCACGTCCGCCTGCTCATCCACCCACCGCAGCGACTCGAAGAGCAGCTCCCGGAGGCTCATCTCGCAGGGTGCCCACTCCTCGTTCGAGCGATCCAGGTCCTCCGTCCAGTGGAAGGCTCCATGGCCTCCGCGCGTCTGGTCCACCATGGAGCCGAACATCTCCTCGCGAACCAGCTCACGCACCAGCTTCGGGTCCACCTTGCGGGCCCGGAGGACGGCGTCCACGTCCTCGCCCCCCGGAGGCAGCGCCTTGAGGGCCGCCAGCACCGCCGAGCCATCCGCCAGCTTCGCCAGGGACAGCACCCGGGCCACACGCCCCCAGAGCCCCTCGTGGGCCACCGCCAGCACCTGGCCCGAGAGCAGGAAGAGCTTCCGCTCGCCTCCTTCCCAGGAAAGGAGCTGGAGCGTTCCCGTCTTCCGGGAGCTATCCAACCACTGGAGCAATTCGGGAAGGGGGAAGCTGGAGAAATCGCCGTGGAGGGCCATGAGTGTCTTGCGGTGAGGATACAGTCGGACACCATGCGCGTCGCGATCCTCTTCATCGACGGTGTCGGCATCGGACGAAACGAGCCGGAGCACAATCCGCTCGCGGGCCGCGACTACCTCCTGTCCCACTTCCAGGACGCGCCCGCCCGCCCGCTCCCCGAGGGAGGCTTGTGCTTCCCGGTGGACCCCACCTTCGGCGTCACCGGGCGCCCGCAGTCCGCCTCCAATCAGACGGCCATCCTCACCGGCCAGCCCGCCCCCGTCCTCATCGGCCGGCACGTGCTGGGCTACCCGGACGCGCCTCTGCGCGAGCTCCTCGCGCGCCACTCCATCATCAAGCGCCTGGTGGCCGCGGGCCGCCGCGCCACCTTCGCCAACAGCTACCCCGTGGCCTACCTGGACGCGCTGAAGCTGAACCGGCGCCCCTCCACCTGCGCCCCCGAGTTCACCCTCACCCCGGCCGCCCTGCGGCGCCTGAAGCCCTCCGCCACCACGCTGGCCTTCGCCGCCGGCGACGTCCCCCTGCGCACGCTGGCGGACGCCCGGGCCGGAGAGGGCCTCACCCATGACATCACCGGGGCGAGGGCGCGGGCCCGGAGCCTGTCCGCCCCCCAGCGCACCCCGGCCGAGGCCGCCGAGGTCTTCTGGCGGGTGGCCAGCGAGGCGGACTTCACCTTCTTCGAGCACTACCTGGCGGACGAGGCCGGGCACGCCCGGGACTTCGCCGCCGCCCACGAGGCCCTGGAGATCTTCGACGCCTTCGCCCGGGCCGTCATCGCCTCCCGGCCGGCCGAGGCCCGGGTGCTCATCTGCAGCGACCATGGGAACGTGGAAGATCTGACGACCCGTTCACACACCCTCAACCCCGTCCCCGTGCTCTACTTCGGTCCGCCAGCGCCTGGATTGGAGTCCCTGGCCACCGTGGCGGACGTGGGCCGCACCGTGTTGCACTGGTTGAACGTGGAATGAGGGTGGAGATGCGCAAGGGCAGTGGGCTGGGAGCAGCGGGACGCGTGGCCGTGGCGGTGCTGACGCTCCTGGTGGGGTGCGCCGCGCCCAGGATGGCGACACTCGAGGCATCGATGGAGAGCCCCTCCGGCCTGTTCCGCATCGAATACGCCCCCGAGGACGCCCGGGATGCCGCCCGCCTCCAGCGGGCCGTGGACGAGGCCCTGCCCCGGCTGGAGCGCTGGGGCCAACTGCGGGAGACCGTCACCATCAAGGTGATGCCCGATCACCAGGCGCTGGAGCATGCCGTCCGGCAACACGGCCTCGACTGGCTGCGCGCCTGGAGCCGCTACGACGACATGTTCGTCCAGGCGCCCGCCACCTGGGGACTGGCCGGGGCGACCCAGGCTCAAATCAACGAGCTGATGCTCCACGAGCTCACCCACAGCCTGATGTACCAGCTCGCGTCGGACCGGTTCGGCTGGTCGCGCAAGCGGATTCCCCTCTGGTTCCGCGAGGGCATGGCCTCGTTCACCGCGGAGCAGTCGTACCGGTGGGTGACCCTGGAGGAGATCGCCCGGTACCTGGAGCGCTTCCCCGGGAGCGATCCGGTACAAAAACCGGACGACCTGTACCGGGCCGATTCGAACCTCGTGTACGGGGTGGCGCACCATGCCTTCTCGTTCCTGGTGGGACGCTACGGGGAGGAGGCCGTGCGCGCGCTGCTGGGCGAGATGAAGGGCGGAAAGGACTTCCCGGAGGCCTTCGAGAGCGCCATCGGGCTGACCGCGGAGGCCTTCACGCGCGACTTCACCCGCTATGTGCGCTGGCGTGGCTTCCGCAGCGGGCGGGCCCTGCAGCGCGTCACCGAGCCCCAGAACTGAGCCCCACCGGCCCCTTTCGTTCGTTCAGAAAACTCCGAATGTCATCCGGCCCGGGTTGAATCACATTCGGTGCGTACCGAATATCATTCGGCCGATTCCGAATGTGATTCGAAGGGAGCTGGACGATGCGCACCCTGCCCCAGGTGATGGAGTCCCTGAGCGGGTTCATCCACCAGCTCGGTGTGCCGCCCATCGCGGGCCGCATGGTGGCGTGGCTGGCGCTGTCGGAGTCCGGCTGTGACTCGCTGGACGCGATGGCCCGGGGACTCGGTGCCAGCAAGGCCTCGGTGAGCAGCATGGCCCGGTTGCTCGCGGAGCGCGGCTTCGTGGAGCGGGTGCCGGTGTTGGATCGGCGCGACAGCTACCGCCTCCGGGAGGATGCCTGGGAGAACCTCCTGCGCACCCGCCTCCACGCGCTCGCCAGCGTGAAGGGCCTGGTCGAGGAGGGCCTCTGGCTGCTCGGCGAAGGTGAGCACCCCGCCCGCGCCCGCCTCGAGGCCCTGAGGGACCTCAGCGAGTCCTGTGCCCTGCTCGAGCGCGACCTGTCGTCGCTGCTCACCCGCCTGCGCGAAGCCGGGGCCGACACCCGCTCCCGCCGCAAGCCGGCTCCCCGGCACTGATCGCCCCACACGGAGCGTGGAAGCCGGCCCGCCTCCTCGCAGGGCTACCCAGCACCTCCTGGGAGCGATACCCCACCCCATTGGCCCACCGGCCCGCTTTTCTGTTAGACAGGTGTGGACCATCCCCACCCAGGTGCGCTACCCCCCTGCTCACCGGGAGTGTGAGGAGACTGCACGATGAAGCTGCGTACGCTGGGCCTGACGGTGCTCGGAGCCGTGGGGCTCACCGCCCTGACGGCCTGCAAGAAGGACGAGGCCGCCGCTCCCGCTCCCGCTCCCGCGCAAGCCCCGGCCCCGGCCACCGTGAAGGCCGCGCCGCTGCCCGCCGACACGCCCCTTCCCCAGGAACAGGAGGAAGCCGCCCAGGCCCCCCAGGGCGGCGGTGGCGTCCGCGGGTTCGTGACCTTCAAGGGAACGCCTCCCGCCCCCTCCCCCATCACCCCGGGCACGGATCCCAACTGTGACGGCATGGACTTGGTGGATCAGCCCGTCCAGGTGAAGGACGGCAAGCTCGCCAACGTCCTGGTGCGCGTACAGGGCAACGTGCCCGGCCAGCCCACGACGCCGCCGAGCACCCTGGTGGTGGTGGACCAGAACCGGTGCACCTACCTGCCGCGCGTGCAAGGTGCCGTCATCGGCCAGCCGCTCGTGCTGATGAACAGCGACAGCACCCTCCACAACGTGCGGGGCATGGCCGGGGGCAAGCAGCTCTTCAACGTGACGCAGCCGCCCCTGAAGACGAAGGAGGCCCGGCCTCCCGGGGACGCGGAGATCGTCCGCCTCAAGTGCGACATCCACCCGTGGATGACCGCCTTCGTGGTGATGAGCCCCCACCCGTACTTCGCCACCTCCGGAGAGGACGGCGCCTTCCATCTCCAGGGCGTGCCGCCGGGGACGTACACCCTCGAGGCCTGGCACGAGACGCTCGGCACGAAGACGGCCCAGGTGACGGTGAAGGAAGGCCAGGACGCCGAGGTGTCCTTCGAGTTCACGGCCGCGAAGCAGGCTCGCGCCCGGTAGCCGAACGCACCACGGGCCCCGAGCGCACCAGGAGGGCACTCGGAGCCCGGGCAGGTACCGCCGTGCCGCCTACTTCTTCTTGATGGTCAGCTTCGCCTCGGTGGCCTTGCTGCCGCCCTCGGCCTTGATGGTGACCGCGCCCGCCTTCACGGCCGTCACCGTGCCGGTGGCGTCCACGGTGGCGATCTTCTCGTCGCTGGTGGTGTAGGTGAAGGACACGCCCTGGATGGCGGCGCCGTCCGTGCCCTTGGCGACCGCGGCGAGCGTCGCGCTCTCACCCACCTTCAGGGTGGCGGGCACCGTCTCGAAGGCCACCGCGTCCACGTCCGGCAGCTTCACGGTGACCTCGATGGCCTGCGTCAGCTTGCCCGAGGTCGCCGTCACCGTCGTGGCGCCCACGGCCTTGGCGATCAGCCGGTTGCCGTCCACCTCCACCACGTTGGCGTCGGCGCTGGTGTACTCCAGCTTCGCCTCCTTCACGGGCCGGCCGGCGTCATCCTGCACCTCGGCCTCCACCACCGCCTCCGAGCCGAGCCCGGTGAGCGTGAAGGGCGCGCCCTTGACGGTGATGGCCGAGGGGATGACCACCTCGACGGGGGCCGTGGCGCTCACCTCGCCGGACTTGATGGAGATGGCGGCCGAGCCACTCTTCACCGCGCTCACCTTGCCGGTGGCATCCACGGTCGCGACCTTCGCGTCGCTGGTGGTAAACGCGAGCTCCGCCTTCTCCACGGGCTCGCCATCCTTCGTGAGCGCCCGCGCGGACAGGGCCACCGTCTGGCCCGCCTCGGACAGTTCCACCTTCGCCGGCTTCACCTCGATGCGCTCCACCTTCGCGCAAGCGGAAGCGAGCATGACGACGGACGCGGCCATCAACGGATTGAACAGCCTCTTCATGATGAATGTGCCTCCCACTCGCCGGGGGGGCGAGCGCAGGGATGTCGGGATGAGGAACTTTGGGTCCAAAGGACCTGGGTGGTAAAACCCACCACGCAGCAGCAAGACCCGTTCCATTTCCAACACCCCTCTGAGGGCTCCTGGAGGGTGTGGAAAAAAGGGGCAGCCCACGCCCTGAGTTGTCCTTTCCTTCCACAGGCGCTCGGACCGGTCGAAATCCGGTTACGGTGGGCGCCGCCAGCGCCGCGCGACATGAATCACCACACCCGAGCCGAAGAGACCCACACCGGGAACGAGCCCCGGAGGAACGCCCGGTGAAGGGGTTGTTGCCGCCGTTGCTCCTACTCGGCCTCACAGTGTGGGCGGCGCCCCGGGGCGTACCGGTGTGCGAGCGGCCCCACGTCCCGGCATCGGCCGTGGCGGTCCCCTTCGCCGAGGACGTGCAACGGGCGATGGATGCGCTCGTGCGCGCGGAGCTCGCCCGGGGGCCGCACGTGGGCCTCGCGGTGGGCGTGCGGTGGGGAGAGCGGCGCTGGGTGGGCACCTACGGCTCGCGCGACAAGGCCCGCGGACTCCCAGCGACGCCGAGGACCACCTGGCGGATGGCCTCCATCACGAAGACATTCACCGCGGTGGCCGTGATGCAGCTCGTGGAGCGGGGCCGCATCGACCTGGACGCCGACATCCGCACGCTGGTGCCCTCCTGGCCGGAGAAGCGCTGGCCGGTGACGGTGCGGCAACTGCTCGGGCACCTGGGTGGCGTGACGAACTACGGCCGCTTCGGCCCGAGCCATGACACCGGCCCGCTCGACACCGCGGGCTCGCTCGCCCTCGTCGCGGGCTACGAGTTGGAGGCCGAGCCCGGCACCCGGTTCATCTACAGCACCTGGGCCTACAACCTGCTCGGCGCCGCCATCGAGGCCGTCTCGGGGCGGAGCTATGGGGAGTACCTCCGGGAGCACGTCTTCGCTCCCGCCGGAATGGAGCACGCGGCACTGGACGATCGCCGCACACGTGACGGGCACCACGCCGTGGGCTACCGCCTCCGGGACGGGCAGCTCGTGCCCTCCAAGGTCGTCGACGTCTCCGGCCGCTTCGCTGGCGGAGGCACCCGCGCGTCCATCGAGGATCTGCTCGACTACGGAGGAGCGCTGCTCGACTACCGGCTGGTGTCTCGCGCGAGCACGGGGCTGATGCAGACCTCGATGAGCACCCGCGATGGGCGGCTCACCGACTACGGCATGGGTTTCGCGACCTGGCCGCTCCGGGGCCACTACGTGGTGGCCCACGCGGGGGCCCAGCCGGAGACGTCGACGCTGCTCCTGCTGCTCCCCGGGGAGGACGTGGCCATCGCGCTCGCGAGCAACGTGGAGGGACAGGCCGCCTCGCTGCGGCGCATCGCCTACGGCATCATCGCGCTGCTGCTCGAGGACGAGGGCTCCCGGCTGAACGCGCGCCGTCAGGACGCGGTGGACGCGGTGGTGAACGAGGGGCTGGGACGTGTCTTCGGCTACGGGCTCGCGTACCACCTGTGGGCCACGCGAGGTCCTGGGAAACTGCCCGGAACGGGTGGGCTCCCCGAGGCCTTCGAGCAGGTGACGCGGCTGCTCGATCGGACCGCCATCGCGCGCGATCCGAAGGCCACGCGCGAGCGCATCCTCACCGCCCACGGGCCGAGCGAGGACTGGCTCTTCATCCGCGTGGGTGCCCAGATGGCCCGGACGATGGAGGAGGCCCTGGGCCCCGAGCGGCTGCGGAGCTATCCGGCCCGGGGACCGCTCGCGTTCTTCAACGACTACCTGGCCGTCTGCGAGACACGGAACTGCCCGGAGCCGTTCCGCTTCAACGAGGTGCTGCGCGCGGACCTGCGCCGGTTCACCGCGGGGAACATCGAGCCGTCCCAACACTGACCACCGGAAGATCCGCCGATTCCGCACGACAACCCGCCCTGCCGCCACGGTGTGCCCGCGTTTATCCGTTGAGCACCGGAGGACGAAAAGGTGACGGATTCGAAGCGGAAGGACGTGGTGATCATCGGTGGTGGCCCGGCGGGCCTGAACGCGGCGCTGGTGCTCGGGCGCGCCCGGAAGAAGGTTCTCCTCTGCGACGGGGGAACCCGCCGGAACCTCATGGCGGAGCAGCTCCATGGCTTCGTCACCCGCGATGGGACGCCCCCGATGGAGTTCCGGCGAATCGCCCGTGAGCAGCTCCAGCCCTACGGAGGAGTCGAGGTCCGTGACGTGGCGATCTCCTCCGTGGAGCGCATCGCCTCGGGCTTCCGGGTCGTCCTCGCGGGAGGTGACGTGGTGGAGTGCCGCCGTGTGCTGCTCACGACGGGCCTGGTCGATGAGCTCCCGGACCTGCCCGGCTATCGCGAGCTGTGGGGCAGGAGCATCTTCGCGTGCCCGTACTGCCATGGCTGGGAGGTCCGCGATCGGGCGTTCGGGGTGCTCGCGACGAGTGCAATGCTCCTCGACTTCAGCCTGTTCCTCACGGGTTGGTCACGGGACGTGGTCGCCTTCACCCAGGGAAGCCTGGAGGTGCCCGCCGAGCAGCGCCAGCGGCTCGAGCGCGCCGGCGTCCGGCTCGAGCCCCGGAGGATCCGCCGACTCGTTCCCCACGGGGACCACCTCGAAGCGGTGGAGTTGGAGGATGGAACCCGGCTGTCCCGCGAGGTGCTCTTCGCCCATCCGCACCAGCGCCAGACGGAGCTGGTCCAGCGGCTCGGCCTCGCCCTCGATGAGCAGGGCTTCGTCCGCATCAACGAGCACATGGAGACCTCCACTCCAGGAATCCACGCGGCGGGCGACCTCACGACCCGCCTCCAGTCAGCGATCGTCGCGGCGTCGGCGGGGTTCCAGGCCGCGGCGATGCTCAACCATGCCCTCAACCTGGAGAACGCGAGCGCGGGATTTCCGTCCGAAGGTTGAGCCCCTGCCATGCTTGCCGCTACGAAGGAGACGATGACGAAGACGAAGACCCCGCCCGGAGAGAAGACGCCGGCGCTAGCGCGTGAGGAGTTCGAACGTCACCAGTTCCCGGTATGGGTGCAACGCTTCAGCGGTGAGCGTCGTCCCGCCCGGCCTGGAACCTTCGTCCATTCGTACGCGGTCATCTTCCTCGTGACGCGAGGCCTGACGAGGGTACGGCACTCCGGCGATCTGGTGCTGCGCGCGGGAGACGTTCACATCATTCCCCCCGGGGATGCACACGGCTCGGCGCACTTCGAGGACATGGAAGGCTGGGGGCTCTCATTCCACCCCGAGGCCTTTCCTCATGAGGACCCGAGCTGGGGGAGCCACACGGGCCTGCGGCTGGGTCCCTTGCTGCGGGTCCGGAGCGGATGCCACCCGGTCCTCCGCCCGAACGCCGCTCAACGCCAGCGCCTCGAAGGGTGGATGCGCCTCATCGAGCAGGAGCTCTCCGGCAACGAGCGGTCCCGCGACGAGGCCGTGAGTGCCCTGCTCCGCCTGGTGCTGATCGAACTGGAGCGGATGAGCGGCCCCGAGGCCACACCTGACCCCGCGGGCCAGGGAATCGCCCGCCAGGCGCTCACGTACATCGAGACGAACGCCCTCGAGCCGCTGTCACTCGCTCAGGTCGCACGCGCCGTCGGGCGCTCGCCCACGCACGTGGCGAGCGTGGTTCGCAAGGAGACGGGCCGTACGGTGGGACAGTGGATTCTCGAGTACCGCATGGCCGAGGCCCGGCGGCGGCTCCAGGGGACGGATGAACGGGTGGACATCATCGCCGAGCGCGTGGGCTACGCGGACGTGACGCACTTCATCCGCCTCTTCCGGCGCGCGCACGGCCTCACGCCCGCCGCGTGGAGACGTCAGGCAACGCAGCCCTCCCAACAACCACGGCACTCCGAGTGACATGTTTCGGATGGAAGCTCCATCGCGCGCCGCGTGAAGCCACCGCTCGTGCTCCCCTACGCCCCCCTGGGACTCGACACACGGAGAGGGCACATGGCGGATGCATTCGATGTCGTGGTCATCGGAGGAGGCCCCACGGGAGAGAACGTGGCGGCGAGGACCGCCGGAGGAGGACTCTCGACGGCCATCGTGGAGGTGGAGCGGTTCGGCGGAGAGTGCTCCTTCTGGGCCTGCATCCCCAGCAAGGCGCTGCTGCGGCCTCCGGAGGTGTTGTGGCTGGCCCGGCACTCGCCCGGTGCTCGCGAGGCGGTGAAGGGACAGCTCGACGCCTCCAAGGTGCTCGCGCACCGGGATCAGATGGTCCAGGGCTACGACGACAGCTCCCAGGCCGAATGGGCGCGAGGCGCGAAGCTGGAGGTGGTGCGAGGACACGGCCGGCTCACGGGCCCTCGCGCGGTGCGAGTCACGCTGCCTGACGGAGGGACACGCGAGCTGACGGCACGCCGGGCGGTGGTGCTGGCCACGGGCAGCGGCCCGCGCCTTCCGGACATCCCCGGGCTGCGCGAGGCGAAGCCCTGGACGAACCGAGAGGGCACCGCGGCCAGGCACGTCCCCCGGCGGCTGGTGGTCCTGGGGGGCGGCGCGGTGGCGGTGGAGTTGAGCCAGGCCTGGCGCGAGCTGGGCGCCCAGGAGGTGACGCTGGTCCAACGCGGCGAGCACATCCTCGGACGCCTGGAGCCCTTCGCCCGCGAGCTGCTGGAGAAGGCCCTGCGCGAGAGTGGCATCACGGTGCGCACGGGCACCCAGGTGACGCGCGTCCACCGCCCGGAGGGACGGGGCGAGGTGACGGTGACGCTCTCCACCGGAGAAACCCTCCGCGCGGACGAGCTCCTGGTGGCGATGGGGCGCGAGGCCCGGACGAACGACCTGGGAGTGGAGACGGTGGGGCTGACCCCGGGCAAGCCCGTGGAGGTGGATGACCAGCTCCGCGCCAACGGCGTGAAGGACGGCTGGCTGTACGCGTGCGGGGACGTGAACGGGCGCAACCTGCTCACGCACATGGGGAAGTACCAGGCGCGGCTGGCGGGAGATCACATCCTGGGCAAGCAGGTGGAGGCCTGGGCGGACGCGAAGGCAACACCCCAGGTGCTCTTCACGCACCCGCAGGTGGCCTCGGTGGGACTCACCGAAGCGGAGGCGCGCGAGCGGGGACTGCCGGTGCGCACGGTGCGGGTGGGCCTGGACTCGGTGGCGGGCACGGCCCTGCTCGGCGAGGGCCTGAACGGGGCGGTGCAGCTGGTGGTGGACGAGCGGCGGCGCATCCTCCTCGGAGCCACCTTCGTGGGCCCCGGAGTGGGCGAGCTGCTGCACGCGGCCACCATCGCGGTGGCCGGCGAGGTACCGCTCGACAGACTCTGGCACGCGGTGCCGGCCTTCCCCACCGTCAGCGAGGTGTGGCTCCGGCTGCTGGAGTCCTACGGCTTGTGAGCAGCGGCCTTCGCGAGCGTATCGAAGGCGGAGATGACCTCGGGCGGGGCCTGCACCAGCTCGATGAGCACGCCCTCGCCCCCGAGTGGGAACTGCTCGTTGCCCTTGGGGTGGATGAATGTCACATCGAAGCCGGCCGCGCCCTTGCGGATGCCACCGGGAGCGAACCGCACGCCCTGCCCCTCCAGCCACGTCACCGCCGCGCGCAGATCATCCACCCACAGCCCCAGGTGGTTGAGCGCGGGCTCGTGCACGCGCGGCTTCCCGTTCGGGTCCACCGGCTGCATCAGGTCCACCTCCACGCGGAAGGGGCCGACTCCCGCCACGACGATGTCCTCGTCGACGTTCTCGCGCTCGCTGCGGTAGGTGCCGTGGGGCTCGAGGCCCAGCACGTCCACCCAGAGCTTGCGCAGGGGCGCCTTGTCCGGTCCGCCGATGGCCACCTGCTGGAGGCCCAGGATGCGAAAGGGTCGTGTCGTCATGGCGGCGCACCGTCGCAGAGGGGGCGGAGCCAGGCAAGGCCCTCATCCCCGGAGGATCAGAAACCCGGCGGTACCCGACCATGCAGACAGGTGATGGTGTTGGGCACGCGAGGCCCCGACCACAGCGCGTGCCTCGTGCCCGAACGCTCCTCGGGTGGCACCCCCTCGTCCACCGGCCAGTGGGGCTCCTCTCCGGGACGCAGCGAGTGGAGCCCGCTCTGCCACGGGCCAATGACATGGGTGTGCCCCGCGGCACGACAGCCGAAGAAGCGCGTCCACGCCCGCGCGAAGGCATGCCCCCGGGCCGTCCCGAAGGTCTCGCAGGTGCGGAACCACCAGAGCGCCTCCCCACCCGGCACGAGGCGCTCGCGCAACGCAGCCAGACGCTCGTGCAGGGGGTGACCCGGCGCGAGCGCCCGGACATCCAGCGGCACACGACTGATGAGCGCACAGCCCCAGTTGCCGTGACCCCAGAACTGGATCTCCGCGATGCGCTCCTCGCGTGAGCGCTCGAGCAGCCAATCGAGCGCTTCGTCCCAGCTCGCCACGCCCTTCCAGGCATCGAGCCGGCCGAGCGCACGATACAGCACGCCTCCGACACGCCACGAGAAGGTGAGACCCGGAAGACCCCAGGGCCCGCCGCAGGTGCGGTCATACACCATCAACCTCGCGCCCTCTTTCCGCTCCGCCATCGCAGTCCTCCCGATGCCGTTCCACCGTTCCACCCCATTCCAAACTAGAATCCACCGCGGCGACAACAAGGGCCTCCAGGGGCCTGAAATGGGAGCGCGCGTGCACCAGACGAACAGCCTCTACGAGCAACTGGGGGGCGAGGAGATGGTCTCCAGGGCGGTGTCCATCTTCTATCGCAAGGTACTGGGAGATCCCCTCTTGAGACCCTTCTTCGAGGGGGTGGACGTGACGCGCGTGGAGTCCATGCAGAGGGCCTTCCTGGCCACGGTCTTCGGCGGCCCCAGGACGTACTCCGGCCGGGACATGCGCCGGGCCCATGCTCGGCTGGTGGAGCGCGAGCTGGCCGATGTCCACTTCGACGCCGTGCTGAACCACCTGGACAACACCCTGGAGGAGCTGAACGTGGGCAAGCTGCTCAGGGACTGGGCCCGGGCCCTCACCGAGAGCCAGCGCAAGGACATCCTGGGACGCTGAGCCCGGGGTGCCACGAGGAATCAGGCTCGGCGATTGAATATCCTCCGGGTTCGGACGTCCTGCAGCTCCCCTCACGGATTCTCGAAGGAGCCCCTCTCGATGCGCGCCCTGCTGGCGACCCTGACCTTCTCGTTCCTCCTCCTCCCCACCACCAGTGACGCGGCCACGCTCCGCTGTGGCAACAACCTCGTCTCGGATGGGGCCTCCAGGTCCGACGTCCTCCTCAAGTGCGGAGAGCCGATGGCCAGGGAGAGCCGCACCGAGTCCGTGGGCGAGAAGACGAAGCAGAAGACGGACGAGAGCACCACCACCACCGAGCATGTCGTCCAGAAGACGATCGAGGAGTGGACGTACAACTTCGGTCCCCAGCGGCTGATGCAGGTGGCGGTGTTCGAGAACGGCCGCCTCGTCGACGTGAGGAGCGGGGGCTACGGGCGGTAGGCAGCCGACCGCCTCGCCGGCTGCCTCCTCTCTCCCCTGTCTGGCTCGTCAGCCGGACTCAACCACCGAGGGCGCCGTTGATGAGCGGCGCGACGATGTCCATGCCGGGATCCTCGTCGTTGTAGCCGTTCGCCGGCTCGTAGACGCGGACGCGCTGGTTCTCATTGATGAAGCGATGGAGGAAGACGTCCATCGGCACGAACTCGCTGTAGCACTTGTAGCTCTGCCACGGCTCGGAGATGTACTCATACCAGTTGTGCTTCTTCTCCATCCGCTCGCAGGCGTGCGCGCCGATGAAGGTGATGATCGTGCTGCAATGGCTGGCGTTGATGGGCCGGCTGTACGGGATGAAGTAGCTGTAGTTGTTGTAGAGCTTCAGCTCGGCGACCAGCTTGTCCTGGTCCTCCTTCCAGTATTGGAGGACGGTCTCCTGATCATTGGGCGTGTAGAAGCGCTCGTAGGAGAAGCGCGAGTAGTTGTAGTCGCGCGAGTAGGCCGTGTAGGCCAGCTGGTCGTTGGGGAACTCCATCGCCAGCATGCGGTTGATGGTGCCGAGGTTGTTGCGGTCGAAGGACGCCGGGAATTGGTTGAACACCGAGTCGAGGTTCCACGATTGGCGGATCTTGTCGTGGAGCGGGCGCGAGCGATCATTGACGTTCGGCGCGAGGTAGATGGGACCCGAGTCGTTCAGGAAATATCCGCGCGCCGGATTGATGATGCGCCGCACGAAGTAATACGAGGACGAGGTGGCGGTGCCTCCGGCGCTGAAGCCGGTGACCAGGAGCTTCTGGACGTTCGGGAACTGCGTCTTGGCGTAGTTGATGGCCGCGAGCGAGTTGGTATAGCCGGAGTGGTGCCAGGCGAGCGGCGGCTCCGCCCCCGTCGGATCCGTATAGGTGACGGTGTTGTTGCCCACGTGCACGTCACCCGTGCAGTAGGGCATGTAGACGATGTTCCAGTCCTTCGTCGCGATGTCTTTACGGCTGCGGAAGGGCAGACCCGGATCGGCGCCGTTCACGAGCGGCGAGACATACTTCGCCGTGAACTGCTTCATGTAGTCGTCCGTGATGCCGTTCGGGTTGGCCGCGCCGAGCAGGCCCGCGCGCCCGCTACAGGTGTCGTAGTCCCAGCACGCACCGCCACCCTCGAAGAAGAACATCAGGTTCTTCGAGCCGGTGGTGCTCCGCGTGATGAAGAACTTGTACTGAGAGCCGTTGCCGCACTTCGTTCCCGGCAGCTCGACCTTCTCCCAGTTGTAGTTGTTGCCGCCGTCGACCAGCACCTCGACGATACCGTCGACCAGCACCTCCGCGCGGGCGGCGCTCGGGGGGACCGCCGCGGCGACGAGAAGGCCCAACAAGAGATGGTTCTTCATCCCAACTCCTCCATAGGTGGTATTCAGTGGGATGAACGAGAGTATCACAATCCGTGAAATATCGGTCTCTCACACTCCAATGTGTCTTCCATCAACGCCCGTTGCGAAACGGGTGTGGCACCGGGTATCTGGTTGACCATGGGCGCGAATAGCCGGTCGAAGACCCTGCCGTGGCTGGTGGCGATGGCCGCCATCGCGCTGCTGGCGGTGCTGTGGTTTGTCCTACCGCGTCATGAGGCAACCACGCAGGAGGCGCCCCCCCGCGCGGAGAAGGTCGCGAGGCCCGTGCGGGACGCCTCTCCGCCCCCCGAGCCAGAGACACCCGCCCCGCCCCAGGCCCTCGCCGCCGTCACGACCGATGCCGGCGTCGCCTCCGAGACACTGTCTTCTGACGCACCTCGCCGTCATCCGGTGGACCTGGCGAAGCTGCGCGAGCGATTGCCCGACAACCTCTATTGGGAGCTCAGCGCGCCGACGAAGGATCCCCAGGTCCTCCAGAAGCGCGCCGAGGAAGGACTGCGCTGGAACGAGCTCTACGGCAAGGTGCAGTCGAACACGGCCAGCGAGGAGGAGATCCACCAGTACTACGAGCACCGCCGCAGGGTGTCGGAGGACGCCATCGCGTTCGCGAGCCAGGTGCTCCAGGAGTACGGCGACCAACTGCCGGAGCAGGAGCGGGGCCTGTACGAGCTGAGCATCCGGATGCACCGCACCCGCCTCGACGAGCTTCCCCGGCAGACGGAGGACGCGCTCGCGCGCAAGCGCACCCAGGACCAGCGCCGGAAGGAATGGCTCGGAAGCGGACGCGGGAACTGAGCCGGCCCGTCCGTTCTGTGGGTATTCATGCAAGCGGCACACGAGTCCCCCTTCCCGTCAGCCCCCGCCGCACTCACCCTTTAGGGCAGCTATGAATCCCAACGCTGCCATTGAAGCTTCCGACAAGCGGCGCATGCTCGTGCTCGCGGGCCTGGTCGCCGTCCCCATCTATGTCCTCCCCGTGGGTCTCTGGGGAATCCGCGCGATGTGGCCTCGGACGCTGCGCTCCGCCGCCTCCGGCATCATCACCCTGGGCATGTTGTCCCTGGTGGGCCTGAGCCTGCGGGGGCTCGTCCGGGTGAAGGCCCAGCAGCCGAGCGGATCCGACCGGTGGAAGTTCCCGTTCCTCTGGCCGCAGATGTCGGAGGACGAGTTCGCCGCCTCGGCCGCCTCGGGCCACTGAATCGTTGGAGCGCCATCCATGACGCGTGTCGTCAGCTAGAACACGACACGAGCCGCGAGCCCCCTCCCTCGTTCCGGGAGCCGCCGCGACACGCCATACCCTGTTTGGGTTATAGGTTCGCGTGTCTCAGGGCGGGAGGCGGCTCGTGGCACTCAGTGTTTTCGACATGTTCAAAATCGGTATCGGGCCCTCGAGCTCGCATACCGTCGGACCGATGCGCGCGGCGCGGCAGTTCGTGGAGACCCTCGCGAACGCGGCGGGTGGGCTCGGCGCCGTCGAGTCCGTGAAGGTCGAGCTCTTCGGCTCGCTCGGACACACCGGCAAGGGGCACGGCAGTGACGTCGCGGTCCTGCTCGGGCTGGAGGGCGAGCGCCCCGAGGAGGTCGACTGTGACGCCGTGCCGGCCCGGATCTCGGGCATCACCGAGACCGGGAAGCTGAAGCTGCTCGGCCAGCAGTTGGTGAAGTTCAAGCCGTCCGAGGACATCGTCTTCCACAAGCGGCAGTCGCTGCCGCGCCACCCCAACGGCATGCGCTTCACCGCGGTGCTCGCCGGGTGGAGCGAGCCCTTCACCCGCGTCTACTACTCGGTGGGCGGGGGCTTCGTCGTGAACGACGACGGTACCTCGTCACTCGGCGTGGGGACCCGGGACGAGCGCATCCCCTACCCCTTCAAGACGGCCGCGGAGCTGCTGGCGCTCTGCCATCAACACGGGCTGAGCATCAGCACGCTGATGATGGAGAACGAGAAGGCGCTGCGGCCGGAGGCCCAGGTGCGTGCGGGGCTGCTGCGCATCTGGGAGGTCATGCAGGCGTGCGTGAAGCGCGGCTGCGAGCGCGAGGGCATCCTCCCGGGCGGGCTCAAGGTGAAGCGGCGCGCGGCGGGCATCTACCGCAAGCTCAAGGGGGACATGCGCGGCGCGGACCCCCTGCTGGCCATGGACTGGGTGAACCTCTACGCGCTCGCGGTGAACGAGGAGAACGCGGCCCAGGGGCGCGTGGTGACGGCGCCCACCAACGGCGCGGCCGGCATCGTGCCCGCGGTGCTCCACTACTACCGGCGCTTCGTGCCGGGCGCGGACGACGAGGGCGCCATCCGCTTCCTGCTCACCGCGGGAGGCATCGGCATGCTCTACAAGCTCAACGCCTCCATCTCCGGCGCCGAGGTGGGCTGCCAGGGCGAGGTGGGCGTCGCCTGCTCCATGGCGGCGGCGGGTCTCGCCGAGGTGATGGGCGGCACGCCCGAGCAGGTGGAGAACGCGGCGGAGATCGGCATGGAGCACAACCTGGGACTCACGTGCGATCCCATCGGCGGGCTCGTGCAGGTGCCGTGTATCGAGCGCAACGCCATGGGCTCCATCAAGGCCATCAACGCCGCGCGGCTGGCGCTCCAGGGCGACGGCAAGCACAAGGTGTCGCTCGACAAGGTCATCGCGACGATGCGCCAGACGGGCGCGGATATGATGACCAAGTACAAGGAGACCGCGCGCGGTGGTCTCGCCGTGAACATCATCGAATGCTGAGGAGTGAAATGCTGAAGAGGGTCTTCCTCGCGCTCGCCGTCGCCCTCGTGGGCTTCTCCGCCGTGGTGGCCTCGCGGCCATCGGCCTGGCGGCTCGAGCGCTCCATCACCATCGCCGCCCCCGTGGACCTCCCCTTCGGCCTGGTGAACGACTTCCACCGCTGGCGCTTCTGGTCGCCGTGGGAGGAGATCGATCCGAAGATGAAGAGGACCTTCGACGGACCGTTCGCGGGCCCCGGAGCCATCTACGCCTGGTCCGGCAACGACGAGGCCGGCCGGGGGAAGATGACCATCCTGGACTCCAAGCCCTACGAGTCCATCCACATCCAGCTCGAGCTCCTCGAGCCGTGGCCGGCCACGAACATCGCCACCTTCACGTTCCAGCCCGGAGCCGAGGGCGTCACGGTCCGCTGGGCCATGGAGGGGCACAACGGCTTCCTGGGCAAGGCCTTCTCCCTCTTCGTGGACATGGACGGAAGGGTCGGCAAGGACTTCGAGAAGGGCCTGGCCACCATCAAGTCGCTGACCGAGACCGAGGCGAAGAACCGGCTCGAGCGGGAGGCCCTGCTCAAGGCCAGGGCCGAAGCCGAAGCCGCCGCCAGGGCGGCGCAGCCCGCGCCCAACGGGCCGGCCCAGGCGACCACGACCACGCCCTGAGTCCCACCGGGGCCTTCAGCCACCACCCAGGTTGGCGCAGGCCCTCGCATCACCGCCGTCGCAGGCGCGCCGGAGGAGCTTCGAGGCCTCGGCGTCGTTCTTCTCCGCGCACGCGCCCGTCCTGTGGCAGATGCCCGCGCTGAAGCAGCCCGCCGCGTCGCCGGCCTCACACGCGCGCATGTAGAGCGAGAAGGCACGCGCCGGATCCGCGCTCACGCCACGTCCCTGCCAGACGAGTGTGCCCAGCACGGTGCACGCCCGGGCGACGCCCGCGTCACATACGCGCGTGTACAGCTCGGCCGCGCGCGCCACCTCCCCCTTCCGCTCGGCCTCCGCGGCCGCGTCGAAGCACCCCTTCACCGTCCCGCCGGGGCACTTCTCGTCCTTGCTCGCCAGGGCCGCCGTGGCCTTGTCCTGCACGGCCTCACCGCCCTGCCCCTTCTTCTCGGAGCACGCCACCACCGAGAGCAGCGCCAGCATCAAGAGTCTTCTCATGGACACCTCCTCGTTCCCGATGCACCGCGTCACGCATTGAATGCACCGCGTCAAGCCCCGTTTTACCAGGAAAAAGTGACACCCCGCATCAGCCCCACTAATACGCGCGGTGCATTCCCCTCCCCTACCCCCGAGGAGTCCCCGTGCATCGACAGAGGTCGTTGCTGTTGCCCGCCCTGGCGGCGCTCTTGCTGCAAGCCGGGCCAGCGCGAGCGCAGATCGCCGCGTCGCATGTCTATCACAACCACATGCCCAACTTCTGGCCGTACTACGACGTGAGCAAGTACGCGTCCACGCCGACGGGCGGAGCCATCCGTTACACGTACGACGGCCAGGTCATCAACCTGAAGCAGAACCCTCCGTCGAACTACACGTACTACCTGCCGTCGGGCGCGCCGATGCCGCACGATGACCTGGTCACGTACTACTCGCACCACGCGAAGACGGGCGCGTACATGTCCTGGCCCGGGAACGTGGCCGCGGACATGAACACCAACGCCCCCACCGGGCAGATCCACGTGACCATGTCCGGGGCGGTGGTGAACAACGTCCAGGATCTCAACACCCTGCAGAACGTCTCCGGCTACAACAACATCCACTGGGGCGCCTCCTGGAGGGACCGGTACAACACCCTGCGCACCCCGGCGGGCAACCGGACGCTGGATCTCATCCACTTCACAGGCCACCACACCATGGGGCCGCTGGTGGGACCGGACTACTTCCTCAAGGATCTCATCAACCAGAGCGCCACCCTCGCGCAGCCCTACTTCCTGGGGAGCAACTTCCAGTCCTCCAAGGGCTTCTTCCCCACGGAGCTCGGCTTCTCCGAGCGCCTCATCCCCACGCTCGCGAAGCTGGGCATCCAGTGGTCCGTCATCGGAGACAACCACTTCTCGCGCACGCTCGAGGACTATCCCTTCCTGAATGATCCGGGCTCCGACACGCTGGTGTCGCCGCCCAACCGCGCGGACCTGCAGAACACCAGCAACGTGGGCAGCTGGGTGAGCATGCAGATGGCGCACGAGCAGCAGGTCATCCGCAACAAGTACCCCTTCGCCTCCACGCCGCACTGGGTGCGCTACGTGGACCCGGCCACCGGCGCCGAGTCACGCGTCGTGGGCATCCCCGTCAACCAGAACGGCTCCTGGCTCGAGGGCTGGGAGGGCGAGGCCACCGTCGACGTCGTCAACCTCAAGAGCTTCGAGGGGCTCGTCCCACAGAAGCAGTTCTTCGTCATCGCCCATGACGGCGACAACTCGGGTGGGCGCGCGGGCTCGGAGACCACCTGGTACAACGGCCGCAGCGTCACCTGCACCGCGGGCGTGCAGTGTCTGGGCATCAGCGAGTACCTCGTCAACAACACGCCCCCCTCCACCGACGTGGTGCACGTGCAGGACGGCTCGTGGGTGGACACGCGCGACTCCTCGTCCGATCCGCAGTGGCACCACTGGAAGCTGCCCTTCGGCATCTGGAAGGGCCAGTTCCCCGCGTTCAACGCGGCCACCGGCCTCAACCTGGCGCCCAAGACGAACCTCAGCGGCGTGCAGGAGGGCATGACGGTCTCCTTCGAGCACGGCTGGCACTACCTGGAGCGCAACTTCGCCCTGCTCCAGGCCGCCCTCAACTACGCGAAGACGGCCGAGCAGATCTGGCTCGACGCGCACCCCAACCATTGGAAGCCCACCACGACGCTGGACAATCAGGTGACCCACGCGGGCAACCAGCTCAACCCGTGGATGATGTCCTTCCCGGTGAAGGGCGATGCGAGCAACGACTGGGCGGGCGGCGCCAACCCCGCGGAGCTGGCCTGGTACTTCCTGCTGCCGGCCATGGACTCGGGCTTCGGCTACTACGACGAGAACCAGGACGACATCGTCAAGCCCACGCTCTCCTTCAACCAGTCGCTCTACTTCTCCAAGCCCTTCGTGCAGGACCGCATCGCCCAGGACAAGACGGGCCCGTCCGTCTGGTGGCCGCAGCGCTGGCCCTACAACCCGGGCAGCGCCAACACGGACAAGTCCGAGGGCTGGACGCTCCACCACTTCAGCAATGCCTTCGCGATCTACACCTACGCGTACGACGTGAGCGGCATCACCAGCATCAAGGCCCGCGTCCGCGTGCACACCCACAAGAGCATCGACCCGCTGGACAACACCCACAAGGTGTATGACCCCGCCGCGCTCAAGGCCGCGGGCGTGCCCAACATCGACACCTCGCGCGTGGGCGCCTGGGTGGACCATCCGCTCACCCGGAGGGACTTGAAGCCCGTCATCAATGGCGTCTCGTGGCAGCCCACCTACCTGCCCGTCATGGCGAAGGTGCCCGCGCAGGAGATCGGCGATCTCTATTACGTCTACCTGGGCAACTACCGGGACCAGCTCCTCGACTACTACATCGAGGCCACCGACAGCCGGGGCAACGTCACCCGGAGCGAGATTCAATCCGTCTATGTGGGCGCGGGCAGGTACAACCTGGTCGGCGGCAAGTACGTCGAGGACATCAACGGCTCGGTGCAGGGCACGTATCCGTTCCTGAGGGTGGACACCACCGCGCCCTCCACGCCCACGGGCCTGACGGCGTCCAGGAAGACGGATCGCTCGGTGACGCTCAGCTGGAGCGCGGCCTCGGACAACGTGGCGGTCGCGGGTTACGACGTCTTCCGCAATGGCTCGCAGGTGGGCTCGAGCACCAGCACGAGCTATACCGACAGCGGACTGACCCCGAGCACCGCGTACAGCTACACCGTGAGGGCGAAGGACGCGGCCGGCAACACCTCGGCGGCCAGCATGGCGCTCTCCGTCACCACCCTGGCACCGGACACCACCGCGCCCTCGGCGCCCACGGGGCTGACGGTGTCGGGCACGACGAGCTCCTCGGCGGCGTTGCTCTGGACGGCCTCCACCGACAACTACGGCGTCGCCAGCTATGACGTGTACCGCAATGGCTCGCTGGTGGCCTCCGTCACGGGCACGAGCTACACGGACACCGGGCTCTCTCCGAGCACCACGTACAGCTACACCGTGAAGGCCAGGGACGCGGCCGGCAACACCTCGGCGGCCAGCGCGGCGCTCTCCGTCACCACCGGCGCCGGCAACACCACCACCGTCTATTACAAGAAGGGCTTCGCCACGCCCTACATCCACTTCCGTCCCGCGGGCGGCACGTGGACCGTCCCTCCGGGCTACCCCATGCCCGACTCGGAGGTTTCCGGCTACGCGAAGTACACCATCAACCTGGGCGCGGCCACGCAGCTCGAGTGCGTCTTCAACAACGGCAGCGGCACCTGGGACAACAACAACGGCAGCAACTACTTCTTCCCCACGGGGACCTCCACCTTCAACGCTGGCACCATCACCGCGGGCGCTCCGTCCGCCGACACCACCGCGCCGAGCGTGCCCTCGGGACTGATGGTGTCGTCCAAGACGGCCACCTCCGTCTCGCTCACGTGGACGGCCTCCACGGACGCCAGCGGCATCGCCGGGTATGACGTGTACCGCAATGGCGCCCTCGTGGGCTCGCCCCCTTCCGCCAGCTACACCGATACGGGCCTGAGCCTCGGCACCACGTACAGCTACACCGTGCGCGCGCGAGACACCGCGGGCAACGTCTCGGCCCTGAGCTCGGCCCTGAGCGTCACCACCAGCACCTCCGGCGCCACCGTCACCTTCAACGAGACGGCCAGCACCGCGGTCGGCCAGAACATCTACATCGTGGGCAGCATCGCCGCGCTCGGGAGCTGGGCCCCCGGCTCCGCCATCCAGCTCTCACCGGACAACTATCCGACGTGGAGCGTGACGCTGAGCCTGCCGGGCTCGACGGCCATCCAATACAAGTACATCAAGAAGGACGGCAGCGGGAACGTCACCTGGGAGAGCGGCACCAACCGTACCTATACGACTCCCGCGAGCGGCACCGCGACGATCAACGACACCTGGAGGTAATCCGGGACAGCCGAAGCCCCGGCGCGAGGCCCATGAGCCTCGCGCCGGTGGCGCCCGAGCGCGCCCGCCTCAGTCCCACTGGATGGTCTCTTCGACAGCGGCGCGAAACCAATCCCAGAACGTCGGGAAGACACTCTCCAGCTCGAAGCCCGCGGAAGCGAAGTCATGGATGATGAGCACCTGCTCTCCATGCCCCTTGCTCCAGCAGGCGATACCGTCGTTGTCCTGTCTGTAGGCGAACGGAAACAGCTCGCGTGAGGGATAGCGCCCCGCCAGGGCCCGAGCCTTCTCCCGAGCGGCTCTGGCTTCCATGAGGTGCCAGGGCATCAGATCCAGGATGCCCTGCCGCACCACCCTCGTGTATCCATGGGGATACACGAGCCAGTCAGGAAGCTTGCCCGCCGTGACCAGATAGGACTCTTCGTTCGTCACGGCTCCACTCCGAACGCGGAGGAAACGCTGGACAGGGTATGGCTGCCGTTCCACGTCCGGTTGAGGGTGATCCACACCCGCCCGGCGCTGGTATCGGAGGAAGCGAAGTAGTCCACGTCCGCCGTCAGCAGCACACCATCCAGATAGAGGCGCTCCGGCACGCCGCCCGACTTGTGAACGAGGAAGACGGGATTCTGGATGTCTCCACCGGCGGCATTCAGGGTCGCGGTGAAGGCACCGGTCGCATCCGGCTGGAGCTCATAGGCTCCGTAGACGCTGTTGTAACCGGGCACCGGATAGGTCGCGGTGTCGGTGCGAGCCACACCGGTGGGACCCGAGAGCACCACCGAGCCTCGCGTCGCGCTGAGCTGCCCCCGAAGCATGCGCTCCATCTGGGTCACCTGGGCCAGCACCGAGCTGGTGCTCTGCCGGCCCATGACCATGGAGACGGAGTAGCTCTGATAGGGATGGCCCGAGAAGGTCCCCTCATAGCCATAGCCATAATAGGACGGACTCCCCACGGCACCGTACATCAAGCCCCAGGCGAGGCGCTTGCTCCGGGTCGGGTTGTAGTCATCCATCTCGTACTGGCACATCTGGTAGGGCCAGTTCCAATTGGGGGGCATGAGCCAGGTACCGAAATCCCCGGCGCCCTGACGGTTCGCGGAGGTATAGCCCCAGTTGGTGTGGAACCAGGTGCCGCCCGTGTTGTGTTGGAGCCAGCTGAGCGTCTGCACCATGCCCATCTCCGCGTCGGCGGTCCGGGAGTAGGCCATCGTGTAGGGGACCACGTTGGGCTGGGTGTAATCCCAGGTGCTCTGGGCCGTGAGCGGCTCGGTGCCAGAAGAGAACTTGTACTTGTCGCCCCACTTCACGCCGTCCACGTAGGAGTTGAGGCCGTCACCATCCCAGGCGATGTCGCCATAGGGAGAACGGGAGTCCGCATTGACTGACAATCCACCGGAGCCGGCGGCGCTGCTGTCGAAGGTGATGGCGTAGATCGGATGGTCCCGTCCCGTGGCGAAGAACCAGTGCACCGTGGCTTTGACGGGGGTGCCATTGATGGGCAGGTTCCAGGAGAACTCGTGGATGGCATGGTGGCGGCCAACGAAGACCTGGCGGTAGTTGCCGGGGATGTTGCCGGAGTGGGTCAACCCACCGGAGCCGTAATGGCTCACCACGTAGCCCCAGCCGTTCCAGAGACCACTGGCGCCCGTGCCCGTGGCCACGCGCTCCTGGGAGCCCAGGTAGAAGCGGAACTGCCGGAGCATGCCGCCGTAACTCCCGCCCGGATCCCGGGAATCATTGCGCGTGAGGACGGCGGTCCGCTGCTGTTTGCCTGAATCCAGCCAGCGGTAGACATCCGAGTCATAGTTTCCAGGCAGCTCGTGGGTCCAGGCGAGAGGCGCCCAGCCCGCCGGGGGAACGGTCACCGTCACCGTCGTGGTCGCCGTGACCGTCCCCAGATCGTTGATGGCCTCGAGCGTATAGGTCGTCGTCACGGTCGGGCTCACCGTCACGCTCGTCCCCGTTACCGTCCCCACGCCCGGCTCGATGATCAGGCTCGTGGCGCCCGCCACCGACCAATTCAGCGTCGTGCTCTGACCCAGGTTGATCGTCGAGGATGCCGCGGTGAAACGCCTGATCACCGGAGGCTGGATCGCCGTCACCGTCGTCAGCTCGAGCCCCACCGTCACGCGGGGAGGATTCCCATCCGGAGTCCCACTGTCGGAAGGGTTCAAGACGATGGGCACACCCACGCCGTCACAACCCAGCAAGGCCACCAGGGGAAGTATCAGCATCAAGGAACTCAGGATCCGGCACATCGTCGGCCTCCTCGCGAGGGGGGGAAAACGCGTATGACAGCCATATCCCCTTCAGCGCGCAATGGTGTCGAGGCTGGCTCCGACGACATGCATCCCCTCCGACGGGCTCGCGTCCGCTGTGGGCCGAAATAGACGATGCCCCGGCACGGATGAGACCCAATCGCCCACACCGGGGCACACAACCCTGCTTCGAGCCGAGTCTCAAATCCCAAGCGTACAAGTCATTGCTTTTGACAGTCTTCACCCCTGGTACGAGAAAAGAAGCCGATTCCAACACAATGAGTCCAGATCAAGACAGAAGGAACTCCCTCGACGGGCGAGCGGTCTCGCCCCCAGACGGAGTGGCTCTCTTGCGGAGGACTCTGATCCGGACCAAAAATCGTGCCCCCAACGAAAACCGCCAATTCGCGCTCGCAAGCGCGTATGATGGCAAGCAGGTACCGCGCGGGGGGGGCGGTTTTCCAGACACGCCAGGGATGCCTGGTTGGAGGAAGAGAGCCCCGATGAATACGCGACAACTGATCAAAGCAGTGCTGCTCGCGACGAGTTTGCTCACAGCGACCGCGTGCCCGGGTAATCCGGATCCGGATCCGGACCCGGGCAACCCCACCGGCCCGGGCAATCCCACCGGCCCGGGAGGTGAGACGCCGCTGCCCACCGATCGCAACGATCCGAACAACGCCACCAAGGACACCGACTGCGACGGTCTGAGCGACAAGACCGAGTTCGAGGTGCTCTACGAGGGGAAGCAGACGCACCCCGGCCTGGCGGATACCGACAAGGACGGGCTCCCGGACGGGCTCGAGGTGGGCGTCACCGAGGCGGTGACCGGCACCAACTGCACCATCACCCCGGACGCGAGCACCGCGGTGAACACGAGCCCCGTCAACGCGGACACCGATGGTGACGGCCTGCCCGATGGCGTGGAGGACGCGAACCACAACGGCAAGGTGGACGATGACGAGACCCACCCGCTCCTCGTGGACACCGACTGTGACGGCCTGCGCGACGGCCCGACCAGCGGGGATGTGAAGGGCGAGGACCAGAACGGCAACGGCATCCGGGAGGCCACCGAAACCGACCCCCGCCGCTTCGACACGGACGGCGATGGCATCTCGGACGGCGTGGAGCTGGGCGTCACCCAGAACCTGGACGCGGCGAACTGCTCCGGAATCTTCCGCCCGGACGTCAACCCCGGCTCGACCACGGACCCGACCAATCCGGACTCCGACGGCGACGGCGTGGCCGATGGCGCCGAGGACAACAACCAGAACGGCGGCAAGGACCCCGGGGAGCTGGACCCCACCGACGGCACCGACGCGTCGGGTCCGGCCGGACAGGTGTGCACCGCCGACAACCTGCGCCCCGTGGTCTTCAAGTCCGAGGAGGGCGCGGACATCAAGCTGGCGCTGCCGCCCACCTTCACGGAGGTCACCCAGATCAAGTCGGGCGACGAGGTGAAGGGTCTGATCGGCTACGACAGCACGACGAAGGTCGCCTTCCTGGCCTTCCGCACCACCCCGCCCGCGGGCGCCACGGATCCGCTCGGCGACGAGGAGGCACTGCAGCCCGCCATCGCGTCCAAGGGCGCCCTGCGCAATCGCATCGCCCAGACGTTCAAGACCTGGGAGGGCTTCGAGGCCGTGCAGGCCAACTATGATCAGGCCGGCACGAGCACGGACCTCAAGCGCCGCACGGACCAGCTGGTGGACGCGCTGCTGCCGGGCAGCACGGGCCGCCTCAGCAGCGCGGCGGCGGGTGTCACGGGCGACTTCCGGCTCCAGACCCTCTTCGTGCACCGCTCGAACCAGAGCCTCGTGGTGCTCATCGCGGTGGCTCCGCTGACGGGCGTGACGGGCGGCAACCGCAGCACCCCCGCGGCCTTCTCCGTGAAGGACCTCTCGGATGGCTCCGCGCTCGCCCAGTTCGGTGAGCCCACGGCGGCGCAGTGCGAGCTCTTCACCATCCCGATCTCGAAGGTGGACTTCATCTTCGTCGTGGACGACAGCGGCTCGATGGGGACCTCTCAGCAGTCGCTGGCCGCCACCGCCCAGTCCGCGGCGAACGCGCTCAATGCTTCGTCGCTGGACTGGCGCATGGCGCTCGTCACCACGAGCTACCACCTGGGCGCCCCGGGCTCCAGCAACGTGGGCAGGGTGCGCCAGTTCACCCGCAACGTGAACAAGGTGAAGGCCTGGCTCACGCAGAACAGCAAGTGCTCATCAGCTACCCCGGGGACGTGCAGCGGGGTTCCCACCACGCCCGAGCCCGCGACCTGTCCTGGCACTGACGACCCCTCGGAAGGCGTCAACGGTGGCTGCTGGGTGGGTCTGGCGGGTAGCGGCAACGAGGGCCTGCTCGGCGCGGCCCGCAAGGTCGTCGATGACATGACCCCGGGCACCGAGCCGGGCGCCGCCGAGTCCGGCCTCAAGGCGCGCAAGGATGCCCAGCTCGTGGTCATCCTGCTCGGAGACGCGGACGATCAGACCCACAACTACTCCACGACCAAGGCGAACTGCGGGAGCGGCGGAACCAAGGACAAGGCCGGAAGCGAATGTGAGAGTGTCGAGAACTTCAAGAGTTTCTTCGGCAATCGCCTGGAGACGGAGGAGCCCACCAACAAGACGAAGAAGCAGATCACCGTGCACGGCATCGTGTGCCCGTCCGGCCAGGTCTGCGGCTGCACCTCGGGGACCTGCAACCTCTCCAACTCCACCCGTGAGTTCAACCCGCAGCCCATTGGCGGCGTGTCCCAGCTGCGCCACGCGGCGGTGGTCAACGCCACGGGCGGCGTGCTCGGCTCCATCCTCGACACCGCTTCCATCGAGACCTCCATGGAGGCGATCATCGTCGATGCCATCGGCAACGCGGGTTACAAGACCCTCAAGCCGCCCATCGGTGCGTCCATCAAGGTGGCCGCTGAGAACGTGCGAGATCCGGCTGTCTGCAAGACGGGCAACGACATCCCGCGCAACACGGTCAACGGCTTCGACTTCGACGGCAGCGCGCGCACCCTGTCCTTCTTCGGCGCCTGCCGCCCCGCGACCGAGTCCACCAAGGTGGCGGTGTCGTACCAGTACTGGGTGGACCAGGTGAAGGATCCCAACGGCGGCACCCCCTGCGAGGACGATCCGAAGTACAGCCCGACCGAGCCGGATCACTGCGAGGGCCCGACGCTCGGCTGCAACGAGTCGGGCGACCAGTGCGTCTGCAAGCCCGACTGCGGCGGTACGTGCGGCGTGGGTACGACCTGCAACATGGCGACCTGCTCCTGCGATCCGATCCTCAGCTAGCAGCAGGTGTGCTCCGGGCCCGGTGACCGCGGGTCCGGAGCCACGAGGGAGGAGAGCGGCGCCCCCGTTCTCCTCCCGGTCCGCCCGGCGGGGCGTGGTGCGCTACCGCCCGGCGGACACGAGGGCGAAGAGCAACAGGGCCGCCTGCTCCGAGGCGCCTCGCGAGAGGAGCTCGGGCGGCACGGAGATCCGCACCGGAGGCGAGAACCGGCTGTCGCAGCTTCGCGGCCCCTGGTACACGCCCTCGGCGAACGTCAGATCATAGGTGCATTGGTTGATGTAGACGTGGAGCGCCTTCGGGCTGAACCGGAGCTTCGTGCGCCCGTCGATGAAGCCCCCCTCGGCGATCAGGGTGTCTCCCTCCTTGCGAACCTTCAGGTTGATGGGAATGGAGCCGACGACACCGGAGACCCCGTCTTCCTTCAACGTGAGCAACGTCGCCAGGCCCAGGGCCCGTCCCCGCAGCTCCGTCCCGGAGCGGTGGATCTGGAGGTCCGGCGAGAAGACGTCATCCCCGCTGAATTGAAGGTTGAAACTCCTGTAGGGCAGATCCACGGAGATGGCCGGATGCGCGGGCACGCCAACGGCCACTCCCCCCACCAGGAGTCCGATACCCAGAAGCGACCCACGGAACCAGGAGCCTAGACGGGACATGCCACCAGTGTAGACACGTCCAGTGCCCGGCGCTCGCCTGTCTGGCCACCCATCCGGGTCTCGAAGGGAACAGCCCTGGCCCGCCAGGCCGGTACGTGGCCTGCTCCCAAGCCCGGTGGCAAGGGGACCCATGACGTTGACCGGAAACGAAGGAAGGGGTGGACCCGGGAGGCGACCGGTGTCCACCCCTCCCCTCTCCTCACCAGATGCGCACGCGCTGCTCGGGGGCGAGGTAGAGCGCCTGCCCGGGCGTGGCGCCGAAGGCCTCGTACCAGGCATCCAGGTTGCGCACGGTCGAGGCGCGGTACTCGCCCGGCGAGTGCCCGTCCGTCAGCAGGATGCGGCGCAGGGTGGGCTCGCGGTACTTGTTGCGCCAGACCTGACCGAAGCCGAGGAAGAAGCGCTGATCGCCGGAGAAGCCGTCGATCACCGGCGCCGGCCTTCCACCCAGTGACAGCCGGTAGGCGTCATGGGCGATCGCCAGACCGGCGACATCGGCGATGTTCTCACCGAGGGTCAGCTCGCCATTCACCGACACGTCGGGCAGGGGCTTGTAGGCACTGTACTGCGCGACGAGCGTCTTGCTGGCGGCCTTGAACTTCTCCGCGTCCTCCCGGGTCCACCAGTTCGCCAGCTTGCCGCGAGCGTCGAACTGCGCGCCCACGTCGTCGAAGCTGTGGACGATTTCATGCCCGATGACGGAACCGATGCCGCCGTAGTTCACCGCCGGGTCGGCGTTCGGATCGAAGAAGGGCGGCTGGAGGATGGCCGCGGGGAAGATGATGGAGTTCTGCTGCGGGGAGTTCAGCGCGTTCACGAGCTGCGGGACCATGAACCACTCCGACCTGTCGACGGGCTTGCCGAGCTTGCGGAGGTTGCGCTGGTACTCGAAGCGCGACGCGCGCTCGGCGTTGCCGTAGGCGTCCCCACGCACGATCTCCAGCCCCGAGTAGTCCCGCCACTTCTCCGGGTGGCCGATACCGACCTGGAGGGTGGACAACTTCTCCTTGGCGCGCTGCTTCGTCTCCGGGGACATCCACGCCAGCGCGTCGATGCGCTGGCCGAACGCCGCGATGATGTTGCGGACCATCTTGTCCGCCTCCGCCTTGGCTTCCGGCGGGAAGTACTTCTCGACGTAGAGCTTGCCGATGGCCTCGCCCATCGCCCCGCTGGTGACGTCGACGCCACGCTTCCAGCGCTCGCGCAGCTGCTGCGCGCCGGAGAGCACGCGGCCGTTGAAGGCGAAGGACTCGTCGACGAAGGCCTTGGGCAGGTAGGGCGCGGCACGCGCGATGGCGTGGAAGGTCAGGTAGTCCTTCCAGGTCTGCAGGGGCTCGCCGCCAACGAGCTTCGAGATCCCCGTCAACGCGCTCGGCTGCCAGATGATGAACTCGCGCTGCTGCCCGAGGCCCGCGGCGCCGAGGTAGGCGTCCCAGTCGAGACCGGGTGCGCGCCGCGCCAGTTCCTCCCGAGGCCAGGGGTTGTTGGTCTTGGCCACGTCCTGCGTGTCCACCTGGGCCCAATGGACCCGCGCGATGTCGCGCTCGAGCTCGAAGACGCGGCGCGCCCGGGCCTCCGCGTCGGTGATGCCCGCCAGGCGCAGCAGGGTGGCGATGTGCTCCTGGTACTTCTGGCGGATCTCCGTGAACCGGGCGTTGTCGACCAGGTAGTAGTCGCGATCCGGCAGGCCCAGGCCGCCCTGCAGCAGATAGGCGGCGTAGCGCGACGGCTCGTTCAGGTCCTCGGACACCCAGAGGCCGAGGAGCCGGTCCGTGGTGACGTGGCCCATGTTGAGCGCATCCACGTCGGCGCGCAGCGTGTCGCCGAGGGCCGCGGCGAGCTCCTTCCGGTTGGTGATGGAGGCGATGCGGCCGAGCTCGGGCGCGAGCGGTGACACGCCCCTGGCCTCGATGGCCGCCTCGTCCATGAAGCTCGCGAAGAGATCACCCAGCTTGCGCACTTCGCTGCCCGCGGGCGCATTGGAGCTCGAGGCCTCCTCGATCAACGCGCGCGTGCGCCGGCTCGCCTCTTCCGCGAGCGTCGTGAACATGCCGTAGCTCGACCTGTCGGCGGGGATCTCCGTCTTCTGGAGCCAGGTGCCGTTGACGAAGCGGTAGAAGCTGTCGCCGGGCGCGACGGACGGATCCATTCCGGCGGTGTCCACGCCGAAGGCGCCGTAGGTGGGCTTCGGAGAAGGGCGCGGGGCGGCGGACGTCGCGGGTGGCTTCACCTGCGTTGGCGCGGCTGCCTTGTCCAGCGGCGTGGAGGTGGCACAGGCGGCGAGCCACGCGGCCGCGCTGGTCGTGAGCACCACGCGTGCGGTGCCCGGGATACGTCGCTTCTGGGATGTCATAGGGGGGGCCTCTGAGCAGGCGGGAAACCCCGGCCCAACAACGAGGCCCACCGCTTAATCCCGAACCTCGAGAAATCTCTCACCGGGAATGGGAAACAGGCGCGGCTATCCGAGAGTCCGTCTCTGACCTAGACTCTCGCGGATTGAACGCTTGGCGAATCGAGCTTCTCGGCGGCGCACGGGTGGTGGGTGGCGACACCGGAGTACGGCCGTTGGAGCGGAAGACGGCGGCCCTGCTGGCCTACCTCGCGATGGAAGGAGAGACAGCACGAGGGACGCTCGCGGGACTGCTCTGGCCGGACTCCCGTGAAACCACCGCGCGCAACAACCTGTCCCAGGTCCTGCGGCGGCTGAAGGAGCTGCTCGGGGTGGCGGGAGTGGAGGGCCGCGACCCCCTGCACCTGTGCGATACCGTGCCCGTGGACGTGCGGGAGCTCGCGCGCGGCGGCTCCACGTGGACCGGGGACTCCATGGGTGAGCTGCTCGCGGGCCTGTTCTACGAGGACTGCGAGGCGCTGGACGATTGGCTGCGGGGCGCGCGGGCGCGGATGCTGCTCATGCAACAACGGGCGTTGGAGGCGCGGACGTTGCGCGAGGAGCGGGAAGGCCGGCTGCCCGCGGCGCTGGAGACGGCCCAGCGGATGCTCCAGTTGGAGCCCACCTCGGAAGAGGCCTTCCGGCACCTCATGCGCCTGCATCACCGGCTTGGAAACCGGGTGGCGGCCTTGCAGGTCTGGCGGCAATGCGAGGCGGTGCTCCAGATCGAGCTGGGAATGGTCCCCTCGACCGCCACGAGACAGCTCGCGCACGACATCGAGCGCTCGGCTACGCCGCCACCGATCGGTAACGCCCCGGGACGGCGGGCGCTGCCCCTCTCCGTGGTGCACCCTCCGGTGCTCGCGGGTCGCGAGCGCGAATGGGCGCGGATGGAGGGAGCCTGGACGGCGCGCCAGGCCCTGTTCCTGGTGGGGCCTCCGGGAGCGGGCAAATCGCGGCTGATGATGGACTTCGCCCGTTCCCGAGGGCGCTGGCTGTTGTTCACGGCCCGCCCGGGGGACTTCGACGTGCCCTACGCCACGCATGCCCGGAACATTCGAGCGCTGCTGCGGCAACACCCGGAGCTGGTGCTGGAGGACTGGGTGCTGCGCGAGCTGTCGCGGCTGCTCCCGGAGCTGGGCGGAGAGGCCAGGCCCCTGCCCCCACCTCCCGAGGAGAAGGCCCGCTTCTTCGCCGCCATCGTCCACGTGCTGCGCCTGGCGCTGCGGGATGTGGAGGTCCTCGCCTATGACGATGCCCAGTACAGCGATCCCGAGAGCAGCGACCTGGGCTTCTACACCTTCGCCCAGACGCAGGAGGACATGGCCCACGGGCGCTTTCCCCTGGTCATCACCAGCCAGCGCACCGACGAGACCGTCTGGAGCGGGGAACGCATCCGGCAGATAGCCGATGCCGGACTGGGGGAGCTGCTCCAGCTCGAGCCGCTCGACTCCGAGGCGGTACGCACCCTGCTGCGCGGCATGGAGGTGCCCGCGCTGGAGCACATGTCCGAGGACATCGCCCGCTACACCGGTGGCAATCCGTTGTTCGTCGTGGAGACGGTCCGGCATCTCATCGAGTCCGGCGCTCCCGATGGGAGCATCCCCACCACGCTGACGCCTCCGGGTCGGGCCAGGGCCATCATCCAGAAGCGGCTGAGCCGTCTGTCCCCCGAGGCGCTGCGCCTGGCGCAGGTGCTCGCCGTGGCCCGCTCGGACATTGGACTGGAGCAGGCCGCCGCGGCGCTGGAGACGCCGACGGAGCGATTGATGGATGCCTGGCGCGAGCTGGAAGAAGCCGCGCTCGTGCGGGGCGCATGGTTCAGCCATGATCTCCAGGGCGAGGTGCTCCTGGCCGACACGCCCCCCGCCCTCCGCGAGCTGCTCGCCGGAAGACTGGCCCGCTACCGCGCCCCTGGAGCGCCCTGAAGCGCCCCCGGACGGGTCACTTTCCAGTCATGTCCCCGTGCTACCGCACGCCTCCCTGGAGGCCGGCCGGAGGATGCGTACGTCTGCCATTCCAATGACGCCCACGACTCCGGCGTGACCCACCCCGGCTCGACCCTCCCTGCAAGTCATTGGCTCGGTGTCCGGCATGCCAGACACGGGCGATACGACTCTCGGAAACCGAGAACGCACCGCCGGATGACGTGTGCGCACATGAGGCCAGCGGCACCGCCATCACCACCTGCACAACCGTCCTTCGTCTCCTCGATATGGCGCGATCAGGGCCCCGGGAGGACCGTCATACAGCCCTCCTTCGGATGCCCCCTCCTCCGTCGGCGGCGCGAGCGGTCCTCCTGTAGAGGGTGGGCGTCCATGTGGGTGACATGGCGCGCAATCTCGGGAGGGGCGAGACAAGCCTACCATCACACCAGGGGAGCGAGCCTTGATATTTTGAGATGCATTGACAAACATTTCCAGAAGGTATTTATAGCCAATCCCGGCTGTCCCGTTTTGCGCATCTTGAACTTTCTTTACCCCCGGAGAAGAAAGCCCGATGAACCGAAAGCTGAGCGTCCCGTCCATCCTCCTCGGAGTCACCCTGCTCGCGGGCTGCGGAGCCGATGCGCCCCTCACGCACGAGGAAGAGGGGATCGTGGGTGAGCCCCTCGAGGAGACCCTGAACGGAGAAGAGCTCCAGGCCCAGGCCGTCACCCCGGCCGCATACTGTGACGACGTGACCACCTGGGATCCGGCCTGGGAGAACTTCGAGAACCAGGTGCTCACCCTGGTGAACCAGCGGCGCGCGGCGGGTGCGACCTGTGGTGGCGTGGCCAAGCCGAAGGTCGGCCCGCTGACCCTGGACACCCGGCTGCGGTGCGCCGCCCGGAAGCACTCGAAGGACATGGGGACGAACAAGTACTTCGCCCACAACAGCCAGGACGGCACCACCCCGTGGACGCGCATCACCAACGCCGGCTACGTCTGGAGGTCGGCGGCCGAGAACATCGCGGCGGGCCAGAGCACCCCGGCCTCGGTGGTCGATGGCTGGATGAAGAGCACCGGCCACTGCAACAACATCATGAACGGCAACCTCCTGCACCTCGGGGTTGGCTACGCCTACGTCGCCGGCAGCCCCTACGGTCACTACTGGACGCAGGACTTCGGCCGGCAGTAGCGCTCGCGTCATCCGGGTTCTCACGCCAGCGCGAGGCGCGCTAGAAGCCCGGGGACATGAAAGCCTACGAAATTCGCGGCGGATTCGGACTGGACAACCTGGTGTCCTGTGAGCGGCCGGACCCCACGCCCGGTCCCTTCCAGGTCCGGGTCCGGGTGAAGGCCACGAGCCTCAACTATCGCGACCTGATGATGGTGGAGGGCCGCTACAACCCACGGCAGAAGCTGCCTCTCGTCCCCAACTCGGATGGAGCGGGCGTGGTGGATGCCGTGGGCCCGGGCGTCACCCGGGTGAAGCCCGGGGACCGGGTGATGGGCCTCTTCGCACAGTCGTGGCTCGCGGGAGAGGCCTCGCGCACCGTGCAAGCCAGCACGCTGGGTGGGCCCCTGGATGGCGCGCTCGGTGACACGATGCTGCTCCACGAGGAGGGGGTGGTGCTCACGCCCCCGCATCTGTCGGACGAGGAGGCCGCCACGCTGCCGTGCGCGGCCGTCACCGCGTGGAGCGCGCTCGTCACCCAGGGTGGGCTCAAGGCGGGTGACACCGTGCTGCTGCAGGGCACGGGAGGCGTCTCCATCTTCGCGCTGCAGATCGCCCGGATGTTCGGCGCGCGCGTCATCCTCACCTCCAGCCGTGACGACAAGCTGGAGCGCGCCCGCGCGCTGGGCGCCCACGAGGGCATCAACTACGTGACGACGCCGGACTGGGACAAGGCGGCACGCACCCTCACCGGTGGCACGGGCGTGGACCATGTCGTGGAGGTGGGCGGAGCCGGCACCTTCGAGAAGTCCCTGCGCGCCGTGCGTGTCGGAGGGACGGTGTCCGTCATCGGCGTGCTCAGTGGAGGGGCGGGCTCGGCGCCCCTCACTCCCATCCTCATGGGGAATCTGCGCGTGCAGGGCACCTTCGTGGGTCACCGCCAGTCCTTCGAGGCCCTCAACCGCGCGCTGACCCTGCACGGCGTCCGCCCGGTGGTGGACCGGGTCTTCCCGTTCAACGAGACACGTGCCGCCTTCGAGCACCTCAAGAGCGGGGCACACTTCGGCAAGGTCGTCATCCGCGTGGATTGATCCCGAGGACGCCTGGCGGGTGCCCCCCGCGAGCCGGGGGACGCCCGCTCGAAGGGTCGGCGGCTTGCTCCAACTCCAGGGGCATCCTCACCTTCGTCGAGGGAGGAGTGCCTCGATGAAGAGTGAGCGTCTGCCGTGGGCTCTCGGATGGGTGAGCCTGGGCATCGGACTGACGGAACTGACATTTCCGAAAGGCCTCTGTCGCCTCCTGGGCGCCTCGAGGCGCCACTCCGGGCTGGTGAAGGTGCTCGGGATCCGGGAGATCGCCAGCGGTCTGGGACTGCTCACCCAGCGTCATCGGCGGCCCTGGGTCTGGGCGCGCGTGGCGGGTGATGCCATCGACCTCGCGCTCCTGGCGGTGAGCTTCCGGCTTCCGCGCGCGAACCGGGCCTGGCACGGCGCCATCACCGCCGCCTTCGTGGGGGTGACCCTGGTGGACATCTACGCCGCCACCGCGAAGCGGCCCCCTCCCCTCCTTCGCGCCGATGCCGCGATGCCATCACTCGGGATGGAGGTGGAGAGCCGCGGCCCCTCCGAGAGCTGGAGGGGCAGCGGCCTGGCCGAGGACGTGGGCACGAGCGCCCAACAGGGCGACGAGGGCGAGGACGAAGAGGTGAAGCAGCGCAAGATGAGGGAGGCCGAACGGAAGCTCGGACTCCCCGAACTGAGCTGACCTACGGCCCGCGAACCCTGGCTTCAGCCCGCCGCACGTGGTCCTCGTCGACCATGTTGATGCGCGGGTCCGTGGGATCGTAGAGGACCGTGACCGCCTGGCCTGCTTCGTAGTCCTCCAGCAGCGCCACGGGCGACGTCTCGTAGGAACCCTCTCGCACCACGCCCGTTTCGTCCTCGAAGCGGTAGATGAGGATCCGGTGGCTGCTCTCTCGATCCTGCGTCACGTGCGTGAGCGTCCCCAGCACGGGCACACCCTCGCGCAGCAGTTGCCCTTCCCGGCGAAGCTGCCGCACCCCATAGGCGGTCCCCCCCACCCCGAGCAGGCCAGCCACGAGCAGCATCACCACCTCGAGGGGAGAGGGGGTGTCCGACTGGCTCGGCGGCTGGAGGGGTTCGGCCTCCGCACGATCGATGAGCTGATGGCCCCCGTACACGCCCATCAGACACAGGACGAGCCCCAGCAGGATCCGCCACGACCGGCGTTTGTGATTCATCGCGTATGGATTCTACGCCATTCCCAAAGGGTTCGACTCATCTGGCCATGCACGTGAGCGATATCTCGACAATCACCTGACCTTCACCTGACACTCACCTGATGAGAGTTCAAGAATTCTCGGGAGCGACTTGCGAGGATTGACGGAGCCAAACCCTATCCAGGGTGGGAAGGCGCCGGTGTCAGCCGATGCGGGAAGAGAGTGCCTTCAACCAGACGACGACGGCCGCCGCCCCGGCATCGGGAACACCGATGGCGCGCTCGCCAAGATAGCTGGCACGTCCCAGACGCGGCTTCATCCCCGCGGTCGCCTCCGCGCCTCGCTCCGCCGCCAGGACACAGGCGTTCCAGGCCTCGGCGGGCGACTTCCCGGCATTCAGCGCCTGCGAGAAAGCGTCCGCGGCCGGGCGCAGGGCGTCGAGCATCGTGCGGTCTCCAGGACGCGCACCGCCGAGCTCCGCCACGGCCTCGACGCCGGCATGGAAGGCCTCGGCCCAGCCAGTCGCGTCCGGAGCCACGTCCGCCAGTCGACGGGCGGCGCGCAACAACGCGGTGGCGTAGAACGGGCCCGAGCTCCCACCGATGCCGCGGCGCACGGCCTCGCCCATCGCCGTCAGCGCCCGAGCGGGATTCGTCCAGGAGGACTCGGGCAGGGCGCGCAGGGCCGCCGCGCCACGCGCCATGCTGATGCCGAGATCTCCATCTCCCGCCGCGCTGTCGAGCTCGGTCAAGCGCGCTTCGGCCGCATCGAGCGCGTCGGCGACCGTCAGGACCGCCTGCTTGAACCGCTCCATCCCGGGATGCCGCTCACCATCCGCCACGGGTGCTGGCGGCGCGGGCGGCACGGGCCGCACCCGACGTGCGGGAGCGAGCTTGCCGTTGCCCGGCCAGGCCGGTGCGGTGGTGGCCGCGTCCAGCCAGCGCAGCCGCGCGTCATCCACGCTCAACAGGCTCAGCGAACAGCCCGGCATCTCCAGCGCCGTCAGGAACGAGCCGCACCACGCCCGCTCCACGAGGACGCCCCGCTCACGCAGCACGGTCAGGGCGCGGTTGGCCACGATGGCCAGCTCCATGGGCGGAGTACCACCCAGGCCGTTGACCAGCAGGGCCACGCGGGCGCCGGAGCCGATGCCCCGGTCCTCCAGAATGGTCGTCAGCAGGGTGTCCACCAGGGCGTTGGCCGGCTGCATCGGTACGCGCCGCACGCCCTGCTCGCCATGAATGCCCAGACCGAGCTCTATCTCCTCCTCGCCGAGCGTGAAGCCGGGCCGGCCCGCCGCGGGCACGGTACAGGGACCGAGTGCGACCCCCATGGTGCCGAGCTCCGTGGCGGCCGCTTCGGCTTCCCGCGCGACCGCCTCGAGCGAGGCACCCGAGGCGGCAACGGCCCCGGCGACCTTGTGCACCAGCACGGTCCCCGCGATTCCCCGGCGGCGACTCGGCTCGACGGTGTCACGCAGGGAGACATCGTCGGCGACCACGACGACCTCCGTCGGGATGCCCTCCGCGCGCGCCAGCTCGGCGGCGAGACCGAAGTTGAGCCGATCGCCGGTGTAGTTCTTCACGACCAGGAGCGCCCCCGCCGGTCCCGACACCGCGCGGATCGCCGCCAGGACGGCGTCGGTGCTCGGCGAAGTGAACACATCCCCCGCGACCGCCGCGTGCAGCATGCCAGCGCCCACATAGCCCGCATGCGCCGGCTCGTGTCCGCTGCCTCCTCCGGAGATCACCGCGACCTCTCGCCGATGGGGCTCGGCGGGAATGTCCGCGCGAACCACCACGGATTCACCCTCCAGCAGCGCCTGCTCCGGAGAAAGAGCGACGAGTCCCTCGAGCATCTCCCCCACGACCGCGCGGGGCACATTGACGAGCTTCTTCATCCGCCCAAAGTGGACGCGCGGCCCGAGTCACGTCAAGTGCGAACGCGCTCGCACCACCGCGACATCGATGAGCAGTGCACCCACGAGGAAGAGCCACGGACCCACGAAGGAGGCCAGCCCGGCGATGCCCCAGAGCGTGACGGCCCCGGCGAGCACGGGCAGGAGCCACGAAGGAAGCGAGGCCCGGCTCCGGCGCGATCGGGAGAGCAGCACCAGCCCGCCCAGAATGAGCACCGCCACGGACGCCAACGGACGGCCCCGGCCGGAGGAGGCGTATGCGGAGACGTAGTTCGTCCACATGTTGTAGCGGTATTCGTAGTGGTCCTCGTACTCCCTGCCGAAACCATCCATCGTCCACTCGCGCACGTGGACGGGCTGCATGCCGCCGAGGAAATAACCTCCGCCCTGGCCCCAGGTGAGCAACAGCGCCGCCGCACACACGAGCGCGCCCGCGAGCACCCACCGCCCGAGGCGCCGCTCCTCGGGCGAGGGCGTCCCCTCCTCCTCCCCGAGAGCGGCGAGCGCGCGCCGTTGGTCATAGCCGAGCACGATGGCGGCGAGCAGCCAGAGCAGCGGCACGATGCCGACGCTCAACGAGAGGAACGCATGAACGAACGTGAGCACCGTGAAGGCTGGCAGGAAGAGCGGGTGCTCGGCCGAGCGCACCGCGCGCACCGCCGGCTCCGGGAGGGGACGCCCGGCGGCATGAAGCTCGCGCACGCAGATGAGCACGCCACCGGCGAGCATCACCAACGACCAGACGACGCCAATGCCCGAGAAGAACGGCAGCGCGGAGAGGAGGACGGCCAGCACCACGAGCCCCGCGCCGAGCAGCGCCAGCGAACGTCCAGGAAGGCGCTCGCGAAGGCGCGGGTCCTCGAGCACGGACCGCACCACCTGGGCGGTCTCTCCCGCGGCACGCCGGGTGGCCTCCTTCGCCACCTCGGGAGAAAACCCCTGGCTCGTGGGAGCGATGGGCTCTCCGCAGTGGGTACAGAACCGGCCGTTCTCCGCCGGAAGGGGTTTGCCGCAGTGCGCACAGGACATGAGGGCGGAGCCTACTCCAACGCGTTGCGGGAGGAAGGCTCCCCTGCCTCAGCGCTTGACGGCGTATTGCAGGAGCACGACGCCGTTGCGATACACCTTGGTCGAGAGCAACTCGAGGTCGGCCTTCCGCGCGAGCCGAGGGACGAGCGCCTTGCCCGAACCGAACAGCACCGGATTCACCTTGATGATGACCTCATCGATGAGCCCCGCGTCGAGGAGCGTCGTCGCCAGGAGCCCGCCGCCGGCCAGGTAGATATCCTTGGGGAGACCCATCTGGGCCGCCCGGATGACGCGGCTCATGTCTGTCTGCTTGCCGGGGCGCGTCTTGAGCTCCCGCACGAAGCCGACGACATCCTCACGAACGAGGTGGACGCGCGGGTCCGGGCTCTCCTGCAGGGAGCGAGAGAAGACATAGGTCTCGAAGGAGGGATATGGATCCGTCACCCCCACATTCAGCCCGAATTCGTAGGTGCCGCGGCCCATCAGCACCGTGTCGTACTCCGATGCCAGACTGTAGAGGTAGTCAGTGACGTGCTCTGGCGAGAGATTCGCCGGGAAGTCGTCGACGGAATCATCCTCGCGGGCGATGAAGCCGTCGAGGGACATGGCCACGTGGTATTTGAGCTTGCGCATCTGGAATTGAATGGAAGAGGGAGATGGGCTTCCGCGACAAGCATTTCCCTCAACGACTGTCTCATGACGAACGCGTGCCGACGCACGGCTCACCGGTCCACGCCCAGCAACGTCGCGAACAGCTCGCGCGGGTCGATGCTCGCGGGAAGCCCGGAGACGCCTCCGTCATTCACCTCGACAACGGCCCAGCGACCCTCCTCGAGCATCGCGACATCCAGGGTGAAGAAGCGCGCGTCGATTCTACGGGCGAGTGCCTCGAAGGCGGAGAAGTCCGGCACGTCGACATCGAAGTCATGCGAGGACTCCGCCGCCAGGAGCCGCCCTCGCAATGGCGGAGATCGCGCGCTCCGCGTCTCCCTCGAGCAGGGCGGCCAGATCGATCTGGAACGTATCGATTCCCAGCGCCTCGGCCGCGTCCGCCTCCACGTCGAAGGAATCGAACTGATGCGGATTACGGCCGAACACGATGGCCTGGCGGGGAGCCCTTCCAGCACGGGAAACGAGCGGCATCATGAACCTTTCGTCTGGGGTTGGCGCACCCAGACGACGGCTCGTCACGAGGGCTGACAAAGGCTCGGGGGCTCGTTCGCGGCGGTGGCTGCCATTGCAGCACGGTTTCCCTCGCTCGCTTCAAGAGACGGGATTCGCTCCAGAAAGCTGACAATTCTTTTCCATGAGGGCCAAAGCCCTACCATGGCGATGAACGCGGCGCATCACTGTGTCGGAAAGCAGGCAACTCTGGCTCCGCGATCGACGGCTCTCTGGGTGACTCTCGACCCGAATGAACAAGATGACGCCACCCGAAGCAGGCAGGCCCCTGCTCGAGGGGCGGCACCCGACCCGAGGACGGACATCATGGCGGAGCAATACGACAGCGTGGGGAGCAAGTACGAGCAGTTCAAGAACACAGCCACCCTACCCATCCCGGAGCGACACACCTTCCTCCGGCTGGTGGGGAACCTGGAAGGAAAGAGCGTCCTGGATCTGGCCTGCGGCAGCGGCCACTACTCGCGGCTCTTGAAGGATCATGGCGCCGAGCGGGTGGAGGGCGTGGACATCTCCCCGGAGATGGTCCAGGTCGCGCGTCAGAAGGAGCAGGAGCAACGGAGGGGCGTGCTGTACCACGTCTTCGACGCCGCGGCCCTGCCCCGGCTGGGCGACTTCGATCTGGTGACGGCCGTCTACCTGCTGAACTACGCGCGAACCCGGGACGACATGCTGCGGATGTGCCGGAGCGCCTTCTCCAATCTGAAGGAGGGCGGACGCTGCATCGCCTTCACCATCGATCCCGCCTTCGACCTGCGGCGGTCGAACTGGGCGGAGTATGGCTTCGAGGTGCGAAGCGAGCGCTTCGAAGAGGGACGGTACGTCTGCGAGGCACGGTTCAGCACCGCTCCGAGCACCCCCGTCGAGTACTTCCGCTGGTCCACCCAGGTGTACGAGTCCGTCCTGGCGGAGGCCGGCTTCCGCCAGGTCGCGTGGCACCCCTTCGAGATTCCCGCCGAGGCGCTCGAGAAGTACGGCGAGGCCTACTGGCGGGAGTACCGGGAGAACCCACTCCTCATCGCCCTGAGCGGCCGGAAGTAGCGGGGAGCCGGGTCAGGCCACCCGCTCCACGGCGAATCGCTGGGAGGGGTTCACCAGCTCCTCCTGGGCGGCGACGAGCTGCAGCTCGCGGGTCCCAGCGGCCTGGGTGGCGGAGAAGATGCCGAAGATGGAGGCGGCCGTCTCCCCGAGTGCTTCACCCGCGTCCCGGCCGCGCAGCAGGTGCGAGAGGAAGAGCGCCGCCACGGCGTCACCCGCGCCATTGGGCGGCGGATCGAGGGGGAGCTGAGGCGTGAGGACCAGCCAGGCGCCCGCGTCCGTGGCCGCCATCATCTCGATGGTCCCGGGCGCCGTGCCCTCGCGCAGCAGGCTCGTCACCAGCACCACGCGCGGGCCCTTCTGGCGCAGGGCCGCGGCGGCCTCCAGCGCGTCCGCCAGGGTGTGCACGGTGCGGCCCGTGAGGAACTCCAGCTCGAACTGGTTGGGGGTGATGATGTCCGCGGAGGGGACGGCCCGCTCGCGCAGGAACTCGGGGATGCCCGGCCGCACGAAGATGCCACGGCCCACGTCCCCAATCACCGGATCACAGCAGTACAATGCCCGCGGGTTGGCCGCCCGCACCTGCGCGACCGCGTCGAGGATGGTCGAGCCGGTCGCCGCGTCGCCCATGTAGCCGGACAGCACGGCCTGACACTCCGCCAGCACACCGCGCTCGGCGATGCCGTTCACCACCTCCGCGACATGCGAGGGCTCGAATACCTGCCCGCGCCAACGGCCGTAACCGGTGTGGTTGCTGAACTGCACGGTGTTGACCGACCACACCTCGTGACCGAGGCGCTGCAGGGGAAAGGTCGCCGACCGGTTGCCGACGTACCCATAGGCGACATGCGACTGAATGGAGAGGATGGCCACGAGGTATTCTCTGCCACGGAGCCGGGCGCGAATCCACCCTCATGCATGGAATGCACGGGTGGGCCCCTATGCCGCCTCCTCGGCCAGAATGTAGGGAAGCTCCAGCGTGAACGTGGCCCCGCGTCCCGGCCCGTCGCTGTGCGCCGACAGCGAGCCCCCCATCTCCTGGGCCGCCAGGGCGCTGGAGTGCAGACCGAAGCCGTGCCCCTCGTCCCGGGTGGTGAAGCCGTACTGGAAGATGCGGGTGAGCATCTCCGGCGAGATGCCCATGCCGCTGTCCCGCACCTCGATGCGGACGCGCCCGTCGAGGCAGCGCTCCATCCTCAAGGTCAGACGCCGCTCGTCCGCGGGCACCGAATCCAGGGCGTGCCAGGCGTTGCTGATCAGGTTGACGAGGATCATCAACACCTTGTGCTTGTCGGTCAGCACGGGCGGCAGCGCGGCCAGGTGCCGCTCCACCTTCACCTGATGGCGGGTGAGCCCGGCCACGTTGATGCGCAGCGCGTCCTCCACCAACGGCTCCAGGTGCACGGGCTCGTGCATCCGGGGCGTGCGGGCGTAGCGCTGCTGCACCTTGACGATGTCGCCGATGTGCTCGGTGTACCGGCCCACGTCGTCGAGCAACGCGACGAGCTCCTCGCGTTCCTCCAACAGGTTCTGCCCCAGCTTGCGCAGGAAGGGCGTCACATGCTGGCCGCGCTCGTCCCGGGTGAGGAAGCCGCCAAGGTCGGACCGGTGCTCCTCGAGCATGCCCGCCACCCGGCCCACCTGCTCGAGCCGCATCTGGCCCATCCGCTCCCGGGCGAGCTGGGCCGAGGTGTAGACGCTGTTGAGCACGTTGCCCACGTTGTGCAGCACGTTGGTGGCGATCTCCGCCATGCCCGCGCGCCGGGCCGCCTGCACCAGCTGGTGATGGACCTCCCTCAGCTCGCGGGTGCGCTCCTCCACCCGCTGCTCCAGCCCCTCATTGGCCTGCAGCAGGGCCTCCTCGCGATGCTGGACCTTGTCCGCCATCACCCGGAAGGCCCGGGCCAGCTGGCCCAGCTCGTCTTCGCGCGAGGTATCCAGCTCGACATGGAAGTCCCCCGCGGCCACCCGGTCCGCGGCCTGGGTGAAGGCCAGCAGCGGGCGGGTGATCTGCTGCTTGAGCACCCAGGACATGATGACCAGCTCCATCACCAGCGAGAACAGGCCGAACAGCAGCACCTGGCGCGCCGCCCGGACGGCGGGCGCGGACACCACGCTCTCGGGCAGCACCGTGACGAAGTTCCAGCCGGGCCCCTTGAAGCGAGCCACGCCGATGTACTCGGAATACTCGGGCAGCTCCGCCACCGGCGGGTCCGCTGGGCGCTTGCGAACCTGCTCGAAGATGCTCCGCAGGTGGCGCTGCTCCTCCTCGGTGACGGTGGGGCCCTTGTCGTTCCGCTCGGGGCCGCCCTGGATGTAATAGACCCCCGTGCCTCCCTCCCGGGTGAGCAGGGAATGGGCGATGAGTTGGCCATCGTCGCGGAAGAGCATGTTGTACGAGCCGGGCAGGTGGTCGTTGATGGTGCGGGTCATCAACTCCTCGATGAGCACGTCGTGGCCGATCGTCGCGACATGGCGGCCGTCCAGGTCCAGCGGCGTGGAGACCGAGACCATCCATTCCCGGGTGACGGGATCCGGGTAGACGCCGCACCAGACCGTCTCCCGCCTGGGGTTCTTCGCTGGCAGGCTCAAGTCGTAGAACTCGAGGCCGAGGAACGAGATGGTGCTCTCGGCGTCCTGGATCCACGTGGGGCCCTCCGGCCAATAGAGCACGAGCACGTCTTCCGGCAGCACGGCATAGGTGTTCGTGAAGCGCGTGTGCAACGCGGGCCCGTATTGAGCGATCACGTCATACGCGGCCAGGATGCGCCGGCGCAGCCCCGCGTCCAGCGGCCGATCCTTCGGGACGATGACGCCCGGCATCCTCTTGCCGTCGAAGCTCTCGGGACGATTGCGGACGGTGCCGTCGGGCAGCCGGACGAAGAGGCTGTCGAAACGCGCGTCCACGTCCTCGTGCTCGAGCGCGCGGATCCGCTCCTCCAGCGCCTTCTGGAGCACGACGTGATTGTCCTGCGCCAGCACGAAGATGCCCTGCTCGCGCTGGCTGCGCTCCACGACGTACCGCTCCAGTCTCCCGAGGTTCTCGGTACGCACGGAGTCGAGCACGTGCAGGTAGCTGAAGAGCGTGGCCAGGGCGACGACTCCGGCGATGCGAACCCCCATCTGCAGGAGCGTCGAGCCGGACAGAGAGGCGGAGGAACGGCGGAGGAACGGCATGTACAGCCTCACTGGAACGGAAGTGCCCCCCCATCCAAAAGAGTACGCCCCTCCTCGCCGTCCCAACCATCGAAAAGGCCTGAGACCTCTGGTGCGGGGGGGCCAGCGCCCCCCATCACCACGCCTTCGCCACGGCCAACCTCGAGGGTCCTTTCCCTCGTGTTCTCGAGGGCTTGGCGTCACGCAGCCTGAATTCGGAGCCGCGTACGCAACATCCTGGGACGCTTCACCGACAATGAGAAAAGTCCTCATCCGACCCAGCGGGAGCCCCCCCCTTGACGACCACCTACGCGGTTCGCAGTGGCGACACCTTGAATGCACTGGCCAGGCGTTTTGGCGTCTCGGCGACCCAGCTGGCCCAGACCAACAACATCAGCAACCCGAACAAGATCAACGTTGGTCAGAAGCTCGTCATCCCCGACGGTTTCGATAACAAGCCCGCCTCCAAGCCGGCCACTTCCAACGCTGGCGACACGTTCGAGGCGGGCGCCCCTTCGTCGGCCGGCGCGGTGCGTGATTCCGGTGGCCGGACCTACCCCGCCTCGGCGGACGGCACGCCCATGTACAAGCAGAGCGATGCGCAGTGGGGCGGCCGTAGCCTGGGCACGGGTAGCAGTATCTCCCTGGCGGGCTGCGCCACGACGTCCACCGCCATGGCCATCAGCAAGATCTCCGGCAAGGCCATCAACCCGGGCGAGCTGGACGCGTACCTGGACAGGAACAAGGGCTACGCGGGCAACGGCATCATGTGGGATACGGCCGCGAAGGCCGCGGGCCTGAGCGCCAGCAAGTCGGCCTGGAGCCTCTCCACCATCAACAAGCAGATCGACGTGGGCCGCCCCGTCGTGGTGGGCGTGGACTACAAGGCCGGCAGCGCTGGCGGCAAGAACGGCACGGATCACTGGATCACCATCACCGGACGCGGCAAGCAGAATGGCAAGGACGTCTACTTCGCCAACGATCCCGCCACCGGCAGCCAGATCACCCTGAGCGAGCAGAACGGCAGGCTCGTCGGCGGTCCGAAGAACTACAAGACGACGGACGAGCTGGTGACGTTCTCCGGCGGCAACCCGAAGCCGGGCACGGCGGCTCCCTCCGCGGACACCTCGACGCCCCCCGCCTCCCCGGCGGCCAACGGCGCGAGCGTGAAGGGCATGGCCCTGCCCTCCGGCGATCTGGAGAAGGGCGCCAGGGGCGCCGAGGTGGAGAAGCTCCAGAAGGCGCTGGTGAAGCTGGGCTTCATGACCCAGGCGGAGATGAACACCGGCCCGGGCACCTTCGGTCCGAGGACCCAGTCGGCCCTCAAGGAGTTCCAGGAAGCGCACGGCGTGAAGAACACCGGCTACTACGGTCCGCTCACGCGCCAGGCGTTCCAGAAGCTGGGCGCCGAGGTCGGTGGCTCGGCGGCGCCCTCCACGGGAGGCACCTCGGGTTCCGGCGGCACCTCGGGCACGGACAGCACCAGTGGCGTGACGGGCCCGCTGCCCACGACGGGCAACGCGTTCATCGACCGCGTCGCGGCGGACGCCATCAAGAGCCAGCGCCAGACGGGCGTTCCCGCCTCGGTGACGCTGGCGCAGGCGCTGCTGGAGAGCGGCGCGGGCAAGTCCAGCCTGGCCACGAAGGGCAACAACTTCTTCGGCATCAAGGGCGAGGGCCCCGCCGGCCACGTCACCATGCCCACGAAGGAGTACTCCAGGTCCAGGGGCTGGCACACGGTGAACGCCAACTTCCGCAAGTACAACACCCCGGCCGAGTCCTTCGCGGACCACGGCAAGTTCCTGCGGGAGAACAAGCGCTACGCCAACGCGTTCAAGCACACCGATGACGCGGCGCAGTTCGCCCGCGAGATCCACAGGGCCGGGTACGCGACGGATCCCGGCTACGCGGACAAGCTCATCTCCATCATCAACAAGTACGATCTGCAGCGCTTCGACCAGATCGGCCGCCAGTAATCACCGGGAGCGCGTCGCGCCAGCGCGGGTCCTGGCCACCCAGGCTTCGACCCGCTGCTCGAGGATGTCCAGAGGGAGTGATCCGTCGAGCAGCACCACGTCGTGGAACTCGCGAACGTCGAAGCGCTCGCCCAGCGCACGCTCGGCACGCGAACGCAGCTCCCGGATCTGGAGCTGCCCCACCTTGTAGGCCAGCGCCTGTCCCGGCCAGGCGATGTACCGGTCGATCTCGTTGACGACATCCAATTCCTGGCGCGGCGAGTGCTCCAGGAAGTAGTCGATGGCCTGCTGCCGGCTCCAGCGCCGGGCATGCATGCCCGTGTCCACCACCAGCCGGACGGCGCGCCACATGTCGTAGGCCAGCTGGCCGAACTTGTCGTACGGGTCATCGTACAAGCCGAGCTCGTCCCCCAGGGTCTCGCAGTACAGGGCCCAGCCCTCACCGTAGGCCACGTGGTAGCCATAACGACGGAACTCGGGGAGGTGGCTCTGCTCGGCGGCGAGTGACGTCTGGAGATGATGCCCGGGCACGGCCTCGTGCAACGTGAGGGGGATCATCTCCCAGACGGGCCGTGTCTCGGGACGGTAGAGATTCACGAGATAGGTGCCCGGGCGGGAACCATCGGACGCGGCGGGGTAGTAGAAGCCGGTGGTGACATCCGGAGCCATGGCGGCCGGGGTCGGCTCCACGCCATAGGGCTGCCGCGGCAGGGTCTTGAACAGCTTCACCAGCAGCGGGTCGATCCGCTTGGAGAGGCCGCGATACCGCAGCAGCAGCTCCTCCCCGCTCTTGCAATAGAACCGCGGCTCCGTGCGCAGGAAGCGGAAGAACTCGTGGAGCGAGCCCTGGAAGCCCGCCTTCGCCTTCACCGCCTCCATCTCGGCACGGATGCGCTGGACCTCGGCGAGCCCGAGCTCGTGGACCTGATCCGGGCTCAGCTTCGTCGTCGTGTACTTGCGGGTGAAGAAACCATACATCTCCGGGCCCTCCGGCAATTGCCAGATGCCCACCTGCTCGGGCGCGGCGGGGATGTACTCGCCCGTCAGGAACCGGTGGAAGCGCGTGAGCGCCGGCAGTACCCCGTTCGCGATGGCGGCGCGGCCCGCGGTGGACAAGCGCCGCTGCTCGGCCGGGGAGATGCTGGAGGGGAAGCGCGTGAAGGGGCTGTAGAACCCGCTCTTCGTGGGGTCTTCCACCCGTTGCTTCTCGAGCTGGGGCGGGATGCGGCGCAGGATGACCTGGGGATGCATGCGGCGCTCGCGCATTCCCTCACGCATGAGCATGATGATCTGATCCACGTACGTGGAGAAGCCGCCGAGACGGGTGATCCACTCCTCGTAGTCCTTCGTCGTCGCGAAGCGCAGCGTGTCGGCGAGCTGGTAGGCCGTCTGGATGCCTGGAGGCTGTTTGATTCCCTCCGGAATGCTCCCTACCTGGTTCGTCGGCAGCAGGTACCACTTGTACCGGTGCTCCTCGACCCACGTCTCGTAATCGCGGCGGAACAGGTCGTAGTCGAGCTGGTCTTCCGCCGAGAGCTTCTTGCGATCCAACTTCGCGAGCTGCGCGAGGACCTGGAGGTTGTGCTGGTGGTCCGCCTCGATGGCGGCGAGGCTGAGATCGTCCCAGCGGTCATTCCAGCGGCGGTCACCCAGCACCGACGCATAGGTCGGGCTGTGCTCCAGCTGGTACTGCCATTCCCGGGCGATCAGCGCCTGGAGTGAGGTCGCGGCAACGTTCTTCTTGTTCGCCTCCGCGGTGAGGGGGAGTGTCGCGATGATTCCCACGGCGAGCCGCCGGACTGCTTGCAGCATGGATCGTCCTCTCTGAAGCGCGAGCCTACCCCACCCCCGTGCCGGGGACTTGGGAGACAGGCTTCGAACGTGCGCGCGCCTCGCCGGATGGCTCCCCTCTTCCAGCCTCGCCCGGCCTCGATGTTGCCCCAGCGAGAGGCCATGCACATGTCCTGAGAATGGGGCGATCCCCGGCTTCTCCGGCGCCAGCCAGGCACGAGGAGTGGCGCGAGCCCCTCTCGAGGCAGCCGAGGATGGATTCGATTCAAGACGACATGGACTTCGGGGACTCCTTGCTGGAGGAGGTCGTGGGCACCGATCCCTGGCTGGCCAGTCCCGTCCCTGGAGAGAAGCTGGGGGGCCCGGATGGCCGGCGGTTCGAGATCCAACTGGCGCTGGGCCGCGGCTCCATGGGCGAGGTGTTCCAGGCCTGGGACGCGGAGCTGCAGCGCGAGGTGGCGCTCAAATTCCTGAACCCGCAGACCATGTCGCTCGGGAGCCGGGTCACCGAACTGCTCCAACAGGAGGCCCGGGCCATTGCCCGATTGAACCACGAGAACATCGTCCGCCTCTTCGACGTGGCCGAGTGGCGCGTCGAGCACGGAGAGCAGCGCGTGCTCTTCCTGGTGATGGAGTACCTGGAGGGCGAGTCGCTTTCGGCGCGGCTGCACCGGGGCCGGCTGGAGCTGAAGCAGGCGATGACGATCATGGAAGGAGTGGCCGCGGGCCTCGCTCACGCGCACCAGCGACACCTCATCCACCGGGATCTCAAGCCCGCCAACGTCTTCATCACCCGCGAGGAGACGGTGAAGCTCCTGGACTTCGGCCTGGCCCACCTCGTGGCGAGCACCCTGCCCCTGCCGGACATGTCCACGGCGGGCACTCCCTTGTACATGGCACCCGAGCAATGGTTGGGCAGGCCCCAGGACGAGCGGACCGATGTGTGGGCAGCGGGGTTGCTGCTCTACGAGCTGCTGACCGGCAAGCGGCCCTTCTCCACCCTCTGTGCCGAGGAGCTCCGTGCCCGGGTGATCTCCGCGGAGCCCGTGCCCTCGGTACGCGCGCTCCGCCCGGAATTGTCGCGGGAGCTGGAGCAACTGGTCGCCACGGCCCTGGCCAAGGACCCGGCCCGGCGCATTCCCTCGGGGCAGGAGTTGCTGGAGGAGCTGCGCGAGGTGAGCGAGCACCTCGGGCTGCGTCGCGAGCAGGGGCAGACCTCCGTCGCCCAGCGTCGACAGGTGACGCTGGTGTGCTGCGTACCGCTCGGACTCCCGGCGGCGCTCGACCCCGAGGACTTCGATGAGCTGGAGGCCGCCTTCCGCGAGACCTGTGCGGAGCTCCTCGGCCATCACGGCGGCTCGCTCACGCCCTCCATGGGAGCCCAGGTGCTGGCCTGCTTCGGCTATCCCCAGGCCCAGGAGGAGGATTCCAGGAACGCCGTCCACGCGGCAATGCTCCTGGCCCGGGACTTCCCCCGGATGCTCCAGCGGAAGCTGCCGCGCCCGTTCTCGCGAGGGCTCTCCATGGGGGTGGGCATCCACACGGACAGGGTGGCCCTGCACGAGAGCGCGGGGGGGCCCGTCCTCTCGGGAGATGCGCCCGAGGTGGTCGCCTGGCTGGCCCGGCAGGCCGAGCCCGGCACGGTGCTCCTCAGCGAGGCCACCCGGACCCTGGTGCGCGGTGCCTTCGAAATGGAGCCGCTCGGGACACGGCGTCCCACGGGAGCACCGGCCGCCCGCCCGGTACGGGTGTTCCGGGCGCTGAGCGAGCGCAAGACCCGGTCCCGCTTCGAGCGGATGCACGCGGCCTTCGGGCTGACACCGCTGGTCGGGCGCGAGCGGGAGCTGCGGGAGGTGCTCGAGCTGTGGGCGAGTGCCCGGCGGGGACAGGGCACCGCCGTCCTTCTTCGCGGCGAGGCGGGCCTGGGGAAGTCCCGCCTCATCCACGAGGTACGGGAGCGGGTGGCTTCCGAGGCGGACTGTCGCCTGAATGCCCAGTGCGGCGCCCCGTTCTCCTCCAGCGCGCTGTATCCCGTCATCGACCTGCTCCAGCGCCTGCTCGAGGATTCACGCCCGGAAGGCGCCTCCCCCGGAGCTCCGCGCGGGCTGGAGCCACGACTGCGCGCGCTCGGCCTCTCGGCCGAGCACCTGCAGGCGCTCGTCTCGCTCCTGTCCCTCCCGCCCATGGAGACACTGCCCTCCACCCAGCTGACGCCGGAGCGGCAGAAGTCACTGGTGTTCGACGCCCTGGCCATCCTGCTGCGGGGCCTGGCTCGCGAGCGACCGGTGCTGGTCGTGGTGGAGGATCTGCACTGGGCGGATCCCTCCACCCTGGAGCTCCTGGTCTGGCTGCACGAGTCGGTGAGTCAGTCCCGGGTGTTGCTGCTCCTCAGCAGCCGCGCCGAGCCGCGCGATGCCGCGCCGCGATGGCCCGGCCTCCACATCCTCTCGCTGGAGCGACTGTCCGAGAAACACACCCAGGTGTTGGTGCGGGAGGCGGCCCGGGGCCGGGTCCTGACATCGGGAGTGATGCGGCAACTCGTGAAGAGGACGGAGGGCGTTCCACTCTTCGCGGAGGAGCTGACGCGCATGATGTTGGAGCGGCAGGCCGCTGGAGACGTGTCCTCCTCCATTCCCTCGAGCCTGCACGAGCTGCTGCTCGCGCGTCTGGACGCGCTCCCTCCCCGGCAGAAGATGCTGGCGCAGCTCTGCTCGGTGATGGGACGAAGCTTCTCGAGTGCCCTGGTGGCGGCCCTCACGCATCAATCCGAGGCCGCGAGGATCCGCGATCTGGAGGGGCTGGTCTCCGCGGGCATCCTGGAGCAGGAGGGGCCGGACGAGGAGCTGGCGGAGTACCGGTTCCGGCACGCCCTCATCCAGGAGGCGGCCTATCAATCGCTGCTGCGCGGCACCCGGCGCGAGTACCACCAGCGCATCGCCCTGGTGCTGGAGGAGTCCTTCCCCGAGCTGGCGGAGGCCCATCCGGAGTTGCTGGCCCACCACTACACGGAAGCGGCCTGGCACACGCAGGCCCTCCTCTGGTGGACTCGCGCCGGTGCACATGCCAGTCAGCGCTCGGCCCACCAGGAGGCGATTGAACACCTCACGCGGGCGCTGAACCTGCTGCGGACCCTTCCGGACGCGGGCCAGCGCCAGGGCGAGGAGCTGCGGCTCCTGATGACGCTGGGCATTCCCCTGGTGCAGGCGCGGGGCTATCAATCGGCCGACGCGGAGCGGACCTTCGCGCGTGCTCGCTCGCTGTTCGATGCCGTGGGCGACGAGCTGCCTCGATTGGAGCTGTCCTACTGGGGGGCCTTCTCCTTCTACCTGGGGCGCGGCGAGCTGTCGCCCGCATGGGAGCTGGCGGAGCGGTTGGTGGCCCAGGGCCAGCGACTGGAAGACCGGGAGCTGCTCGCCCTGGGACACGGGATGATGGCCATGGTGGCCTTCACCCGCGGACAGGGCCGTGCCGCGCGAGAGCACGCGGAGCTGGCGCTGGGAAGCTCGCACTTCACCCTGGACGAGCACCGGCGTCTGGCGCTCCGGCACTGGGTGGAGCCACGGGTGAAGGCGCTGGCCTACGGCTCCCTCATCCTCTCCTGGGGTGGGGACCTGGAGCGGGCCCGAATCTGGGGCCAGGAAGCGCTGGCACTGGCCGGACGGCTCGGACACCTGCACACCTCCGCCTTCGCCCTCCACTCCGTGGCGCAGGGCAGCCAGTACTGGGGAGATGTCGTCAGCACCCTGGAACTGGCGGAGCGCTGCATGGCGCTCTCGAGCGAGCACCACTTCCGGATGTGGCGCAGCGGGGCGGCGCTCCTGCGCGGCTGGGCCCTGGCCGGGATGGGATGGGTCTCCCAGGGGCTGGCGCTCATGCGGCAGGGGATCGAGCAATGGCGGGCTTCCGGCATCCAGTCCTACCAGAGCCACCACTGCGGCATGTTGGCGGAAATCTACTTGTGGCAGCGGCAACCCCAGCAGGCGCTGGAGGTGGTGGAGCGGGCCCTCACCCACCTGGGAGAGGAACGCTTCTACGCCTCGGCGCTGCACCGGCTGCGGGGCGAGGGTCTGCGTGCGCTCGGCCAGGAGCAGGAGGCCGAGGCCAGCTTCAAGTGTGCTCTCGAGATCGCTCGTGAGCAGGGCGCCCACACCTTCGAGCGACTCGCGAGACAGCGGTTGAAGACGGTTCCTCCCCCCACTCCGTGGCCGGTGCGCGCATGAGGTGTGCTTCCCCCATCACGAAAGTGGCGCCGCGGCTCCCTCCAGGGTGGGAGTTCCCCACGACACCCCGACCGGGACTCCGATGAGGCGATGAACCCGTATGCACTCCCGAGCGACCCTGCCGCGTCTGCACATCCACGCCAAGTTGCTCGTCGCCTTCGTCCTCGTCCTCCTACCGGTCCTGGGTCTGCTGGTCGCTGGCTTCCTCTCCGACCTGAGGCGGACCCAGGAGTACATCCTGGAGGCCCAGGCGATGACGGCCCAGTCCGTCGCCGTACAGGTCGCCGAGGTCTTCGATGGTGCCGTCGGGCTCGGTTGGGCCGTGGCGCAGGATCCGCGGCTCCTGATCCTGGACTCCCGGGTGCTGGACTCTCACCTGAGGAGGGTGGTCGAACGCAGCCCGCTCTATCAATCCATTGGCATCTACGACGCCCGGGGTCACCAACGGGGTTGGGGGGGCCAGTCCGGCTTCGCCGACCCCGGGCGCGACATCCGTGACCGCCCGTTCTTTCAGCAGGTGATGGCGAGCAATGCACCCGTCATCTCCCATGTGCACGAACTGGAGCGCACCCTTCGTGCGGGATTGATCGCCAGCGTTCCCATCCGTGACGAAGGAGGACGGCCCATCGGAGTCGTCACCATCCAGCTCCGAGCCGAGCAGCTCGCGGATCGCTTCCTGGATGCCCGCTCCCAGCAGCGACAGGTCCTCCTCCTGGTCGATCCGAGCCGCAGGCTGGCCTTCCACACGGGTGCCGCCTACCTTCCCTACCGGCAGAGCGGCGCCTATCTCCGCTTCGAGGCCATCCAGAGGGCACTGGACGGCATCCCGGCTCGGCTGGCCCGGTTCACGAGCCCCTTCCTGGAAGACGAGCACCTGGGAGCCTTCGCTCCGGTCCCCAAATACCCGTGGGCCGTGGGGGTATCCGTGGAACGCGACCTGGCCCTGGCTCCTGTCTACGAGCAGATGCACCTCAGGCTCGCCGTCTTCGCGGGCATCCTCCTGCTGAGCCTCCTGCTGGCCCTGGGGTTGACGCGCTTCTATACCCGCCCGGTGAGGCAACTCCAGGCGGCCGCCCAGGCCCTGGGACGGGGCGATCGGGAAGCGCGCGTGCACATCGACACGGGGGATGAGCTGGAGGAGCTGGGCAAGGCCTTCAACACGATGGCGGCCGAGGTCGCGAGGCGGGAGACGGAGGTGAACGCCCTGCACAAGGAGGCCGAGCGCCAGGCCCTCGAGCTCGCGGCGATCATCGCCAGCGTGCCGGAAGCCATCATCGTCGCCAACACGGAGGGACGGATGGTCAGCACCAATCCCGCGGGCTTCCGGCTGCTCGGAATCCGGAGCCACTCCGGTTTCACCGAGATGTCCTTCTCCGAGCATCTCCGGCGCCATGACCTCCGGCACCCGGACGGACGCCCGATGGAGCAGAAGGAATTGCCGCTCGTTCGTACGTTGAGGGGTGAGTCCTTCACCGACCTGGAGATGCTCTTCCGCCGTCCAGATGGGAGACAAATCCTGCTCAGCATCAATGGTGCCCCCGTCAGGGATGCCTCCGGGCAGATCATCCTCGGGGAAGTCGTCATCCGGGACATCACCCGGCACCGGCAGGAGGAGCAGGCCCTCCGCAGGAGCGAGGAGAGCCTCGCCCAGGCGCAGCGCATCGCGCACCTCGGCAACTGGGACTGGGACCTGGTGAGCCACCAGTTCCACGGGTCGGATGAGGTCTACCGCATCCTGGGCCTCACCCCCCAGGCGCGCACGCTCACCCTCGAGATGCTCCTCTCCTTCATCCCTCCCCAGGAGCGGCGGGGAATCGAGAAGGCGATGGAGGCGGCCCGGGTCGGGAGCAAGCCCTTCAGCCTCGACCATCGCGTCCGCCGGCCGGACGGAACGGAGCGCATCGTCCACCACGAGGTCGAGGTCCACCCGGACGCGGAGGGCCACCCGGTGCGCATCCTGGGGACGGTGCAGGACATCACCGAGCACAAGCAGGTGGAGGACGAGCTGGCGCGGCTGCTGGATCAGGAGCTGGCGCTGGCCCGGGTCGGTCAGGCCCTGGTCAGCGAGGTGGAGCTCGAGCGGATCGCCGAGGTGGTCATCGAGCAGAGCCGCCATAGCCTGCGCGCCGACGCGGTCGGGGTCTGGCTGGCGGAGCCGGAGCACCGGGAGCTCACCCTGCTCGCATCCCATCGCATCCCAGATGATGAGAGCCTGCGTCGCCTCTCCTTCGATGCCCCCGTGCTCACGGCGCAGGCGGCCCGGACGGAGCGGCTCCAGGTCGTCGAGGATCTCCAGGCGGAGGAAAGGCGGCCCGGGGTCTCGTGTATCTGGGCGGACGAGGGGTTGCGTGGAGTGGCGGCGTTTCCGCTGCGCTCTCGCGGGCACCTCGTGGGGGTGATGACCTACGGTACCAACGCTCCCCGCGCCTTCTCCGCACGAGAGCTGGAGTTCCACTCCACCCTGGGCCAGCTGTTCGCCGTGGCCATCGAGAAGGCACGCCTGTTCCAGCAGGTGCGAGAGGCCTTGCGGCTGCGCGAGGAATTCATGACGGCCGCGGCCCACGAGCTGAAGACTCCCGTCACCACCATCCAGACGTGGGCGGAGATATTGCTCGACAAGGAGGCGCTCACGCCCCGCCAGCTCAAGGGGATCACCGCCATCTCGCGCAACACCCGGCGGATTACCCGCCTGGTGGAGCACCTGTTCGCGGCCGTGAAGATGGCGCCCAACGAGCCAAGGCTGGAGCGCAAGCCCTTCGATCTCCACGCCCTGGTTCGAGAGCGGGTGGAGAAGGCGGCGCGAACCACGGAGAACCCGATTCGCGTCGAGACCTCTGGCCCGCTCATCGTCCATGCCGACCGCTATCTCATGGGAGAGGTGGTGTCCCATCTGCTGGAGAACGCCCTGCGGTACTCACGTCCTGGCGGAGCCATCCAGCTCGAGGCCCGGAGGCAGGGGGACGACGCCGTGGTCTCCGTGCACGACCACGGCCCCGGCATTCCGCCGGAGCGCCAGCCCCATGTCTTCGAGCCCCTCTATGAGCCGCTCCCACCAGGAGCACCGGGCTACACGGGAGTGGTGGGGCTCGGGCTGCACCTGAGCCGGCAGATCATCGAGGCCCATGGAGGGCACATCTGGCTGGTGAGCACCCCGGGGGCGGGCTCGACGTTCTCCTTCGGCATTCCCCTGGCGGAGGCCTCGTCCGAGGCGGTTCTGCCCATGACGGATTCCACGCCCGAGCTCCTCATTCCAGGGTGAAGGAGGATCCGGCCACCGAGGGGCCGCTCATGATAGACAGGCGGCCCCCGTTCGAACGAGCCATGGCCCTTCCCCTCTCCCGCGACGACATCCGCGCCGCCTACGAGCGCATCCGCCCCCACATCCGTCGCACCCCGGTCTGCACCCAGCCCGGCGGTGCCCTGGGACACGACGGGCCGGTGAGCCTGAAGCTCGAGTTCCTCCAGCACGCGGGCTCTTTCAAACCGCGCGGTGCCTTCAACACCTTGTTGACGCAGCCCGTTCCAAAGGCGGGTGTGGCCGCCGCATCGGGCGGCAATCACGGTGCGGCCGTCGCCTACGCGGCGCGGCAGCTGGGCATCCCCGCCCGCATCTTCGTACCGGAGATCTCGAGCCCCGCGAAGCTCGAGCTCATCCGCCGCTTCGGCGCCGAGGTCGTCATCGGAGGCCCGCGCTATGCCGACGCGCTCGTCACCTGCGGCGCATACATCGCCGACACGGGCGCGCTCTCCGTCCATGCCTACGACTCCCTCTCCACCATCCAGGGCCAGGGCACCGTCGCCCTCGAGTGGGAAGAGGATGGGCAGGGGCTCGACACGGTCCTCGTGGCCGTCGGTGGCGGTGGGTTGATCGCTGGCATCGCGAGCTGGTGGGCGGGGCGAGGCATCAAGCTCGTCGGCGTCGAGCCCGAAGGCTCCCGCGCGCTGCACGCCTCGCTCGAAGCAGGCCGTCCCGTGGATGTAACGGTTGAGTCAATCGCGGCGGATTCGCTCGGCGCGCGCAACACGGGAGAGCTTGTGTTCTCCATTGCCCGAGCCGCGGTCGACCACGTCGCGCTCGTGACGGACGCGGCCATCCGCGAGGCACAACGAACGCTCTGGCGCGAGTGGCGCATCGCAGCCGAGCCCGGCGGCGCGACGGCCCTCGCCGCGCTCCTCTCCAATGCCTACCGACCCCAGCCGGGCGAGCGGGTCGGCGTGCTCCTCTGCGGTGCCAACGTGGAGCTGAGCAAGCTCGCGGAGAGTGTTTGAAACCAATAGATTCGCCCTGAGAGCTCCCGGGGCAGGACCGCCGGATCCGCCGAGAAGAAAGAGTTGGCTCGTGACGCTGCAACAGGTGGGTAAATACCAATTGGTGCGCAAGCTCGCCGCGGGCGGCATGGCCGAGGTGTTCCTCGCCAAGGCCTCCGGGCCCATGGGCTTCGAGAAGACCCTGGTCCTCAAGCGCATCCTTCCCGATCTGGCCGAGGAGCCCGCCTTCGTCCAGATGTTCCTGTCCGAGGCCAGGCTCGCCGCCCGGCTCACGCACCCGAACATCGTGCAGATCTTCGATTTCGGCGAGGCGGACGGCGCGTACTTCCTGACCATGGAGTACATCGACGGGCCCAGCCTGCGCGAGGTCATCAAGCGCGCCACGAGCCAGGGCCTGTCGCCGCCCCCCACCCTGTGCGCCCGGATCATCTCCCAGGCCTGCGAGGGGCTCGCCTTCGCCCATGACTTCGTCGATCCCGACACGGGCGAGCCGCAGGGCCTCATCCACCGCGACGTCAGCCCGGACAACGTCCTGCTGTCCCGGCAGGGCGCGGTGAAGGTGGTGGACTTCGGCATCGCCAAGGCCGCCGGGCAGAGCCACAAGACGGAAAGCGGCGTCATCAAGGGCAAGATCGCGTACATGCCGCCCGAGCAGCTGCGGGCGAAGGCGCTGGACCGGCGCGCGGACGTGTACGCGCTCGGGGTGGTGTTCTACGAGCTGCTCACGGGCCAGCGGCCGTACGCCTCGGATTCGGAGGCCGGGCTGATGCAGGCCATCCTCTACGAGCCACCCATTCAGGCGGCCCAGGTCCGTCCGGATCTGCCCCAGCCGCTGCGGCGCATCCTCACCAGGGCGCTCGCCAAGGATCGCGACCAACGCTACCCGGACTGTCATGCCCTTCAGGCCGACCTGGAGGCGTTCATCGTCTCGGTGGGCAGGCCCGTGACGGCGCAGCAGATGGCCCAGTTCATCAACCAGACTGTCTCGAAGACGGACTTCCCCGCCCTGACGCCGCCCCCCGTCGGGCCGCTTCGGCCGGCGCTCACTCCGGCCCCCGAGCCACCGAACCTCGTCCGGAAGCGTGTTTCCTCGCCCACGAACGAGGTGGTGACGGCGAATCATCGCGGGCCCCAGGCGCCGAAAGAGGAGGAGCCGAGGGACCTCGTCACGCCTCCGCCCCGGCGCCGCGCGCACACGCCTCCGCCCCCCGAGCTGATGACCGCCCAGGTACGGCCGCCACGGCCGTCCCGGTCCACTCCAGCCCCGTCCACCCCCGACGAGGATCCCCAGGAGCTGAATCCGGGCGTGGCCACTGGCGCGCGGGCCGTGTGGCGCCCCGCCAGGCCGGAGCAGAAGCCCCCGCCGTCGAATCAACGGGTCCCCCTCCTGTTGGGTGCGGCCCTGCTGCTCGCCACGTGCGGCATCGGGGTGTCCTGGCGAGCGGGTTTCTGGCCGAAGCCTCCTCCCACCGCCGAAACAGAACCCATCTTGCTGGCGGAGACCCCCTCCGAGCCCAACCGCACGTCACTCCCCACCACGGGCGTGCAGGACGACGCGGGGGTGCCGGACGCGGGGAGCGGAATTGCCTCCGCCCCCCCTGTCACGACGCCCGCTCCCGCCCCCGTGCAGCCGTCAGTCCCGAAGCGGTCCGCTCCTCCAGCCACGCCCACCGTCACCTTCAAGGGCACCCTGGAGCTGCGCATCTTCCCCTACGCCACCGTCTTCGTGGACGGCAAGAGGCAGGGACCCACCCCCCTGCCCCCCCTGGAGCTGACCGCGGGGCGGCACACCCTCGAGTTCGTCAACGAGAAGCTCGCCAAGAGGGTGAAGCGCGAGGTCAACGTCAAAGCCGGACATCGCTCCACCCTCAAGCTCAACCTGATCGAGGAGTGAGCAGCGGCGGTTCCGAGGTTCAGTGCGACTTCGCCTGCCAGGCGTCGATTTCGCGCGAGGCCTCCGCCAGGGTCTCGCTGGAGCGGGCCTCGCGGATCTTCTTGCCCAGGCGGAACAGCTCCTTCTTCGCCGGGCCCTTCTTCGCGGCCTCCATGCCGTCGGCTCGAGTCTGGAGGGGAATCAGCCGCATCATGAGCCGCTCGCATTCGGGAGCGACGGCCGCCAGACACCCGAACAGATTCGTCGGTTCCTCCTCGGGCTGGGATTTGACGACGGGCACGGGGGGCTCTTCGGGCAGGGGCACGTCCTGGTCCTCGTCCCCGAGCTCCCAGAGCTCTTCAGGCACGGTGGATTTCGCCTTACGCCAGTCCTCGTTGGACGGGTACACGGCGAACTGATGGGCGAACCGCTCGATGTCCTGGGTGACGCGCACCCATTCGGTGCTCGTGGCCGCTTCCGTGACCTGGGCCTTCAATGCCGACAAGGCCCCGATGACCGTCCCCTTCCGGAGCCCTCGCACGCACAACATCTGATCCATGGAGGCCAACCTCCACAGCTGCTGTGCCTTCAAGGTCCTGCCCTTGGCCGCGATGCGTGCCGAAGGGCAATCCGGCGAGGAGCCCCCCGGAGTGGAAGGAGCCGGAGCCGGGGGGGACAGCTCCTGCTGGACCTTTCGCAGGCTGGCCTCGAAGAGACTCTCGATCTTGGGTGAGACCGGCTCGGGAAGCTTCGCATCGAGCCGGAGCATGAGCGCCATCTGGAAGGCATCTCCAGACTCCTCGTGCTTGCCCAATTCAAACAAGATGATGCCCTCGTAGAGGGACAGGGTCACCAGCTCGGACGTCCCCAACGGGCGCTGACGCACGAGCTCGATGACATCCACGGCCTGCTCGTACTCGCCCTGCCTGAAGAGGCGGCTGAGCATGCTGATCGTGTTCTTGAAGTCGACGGCTCCGGCACTCTCCCCCGCCGCGTACGCGGAAAGGGAGAGGAGCACGACGATGGGGACAACTCTCGTGTGGAACGTGGCAGGCATGTGACGACCAGGATTCTGGGCGAGGAAGGGCGGGGCTTCGAATAAAGGGCCAAATCTTCCTGATCCGCAAGCTCGTCCTGGACGGCATGGCCAGGATTCCAGACGGCGCGAGGCAGAAAGCCCGGTTCACCGCGTAAGCGGCGATCCGGTGTTCGGCCTTGTAGGTATTCGGGCCGGGAACACCATCGATGGGGCCGGTGTAGCCGAAGCTCCGGCCGACACTCTGGACGCGAGTCCAGTAGATCTTCCCGGGAATCCCATCTTCCTGCGCGGAGGTACGAGGTCCACCTCGGTTGTTCAGCTCACGCGCGGTGATCCTCACGCGAATCTTCTCCGTTTGAGGGCCTGTCACGCCATCAATGGGACCGGTATAGCCAAAGTCGATGACCGTAAGCGCCAATGTCCCACCAGTGGAAGGCGCCGGTGAGCGCTTTCGATGCGTCCGTCGAAACGATGCTCGACGCTTGGTAGGCCTCGATGGCGGAGGGCCGGGCCGAGGATTCGGGCAGCTGACCAAAGCGCCACATCAAAGAGCCGCACCACTGGTCCCACGACGCGCCGTCCCGCTTGGGATGGGCGGCAGCGTAGGCCCGCGCCCTATCGTAGATGGGTGAGTTCAACTCGGACGTGAACGTGCTCGTCTCCGACTCATCGAACGCCGCGTCCTCGAAGCTTCCACCACATGAGGCAAGCACGAGCTCCACTGCCAACATCGCCGTGTTCCACATCATCCGTCTCGAGTGCATTGCCTGTCTCCTGGTGTGGTCGGTCAAGCGGGTGGATGCGTTGGTCCCACCTCGTTGTCGAAACGAGGTGGCCTGAAGTTTCCATCTGGGCGGGTGTACAACCCCCCCTGTCAGTTTCGAGGAGTTGGGACCGTCCCCAGCCAGTCCATGGACCTTGACGCTCCCGCTCCCTTCTCCGAGTCTGCACGGATGACCCTTCAACTCGCTGCTCCGGACCGCACCCGCCACATCGCTCGTGAGGATGGAAGGCGCGTGGGCTGGTCCGAGTGGGGCTCCGCTCGAGGAACTCCGGTTCTCTTCTGCACCGGCGCGGCCATGACCAGCTCCTTTGGATTCGGTGCGGAGGCCATCCAGGAGCTGGGCGTGCGGCTGCTCTGCGTCGATCGCGCGGGGCTCGGCGGGTCGGCGCCGGACCCGAACAAGAGCCTTGAGAGCTACGCCCGGGATGTCGAGGCCGTGCTGCGATCCGAGGGAATCGCGCGGCCACCTGTCATTGGATTCTCCCAGGGCGCTCCCTTCGCCGTCGCCCTCGCTGGCTCGGATGTCGTCTCGGCCGTTGCCATCGTCTCCGGTCAGGATGAGCTCGCGTACCCACCGACGAGGCAGATGCTTCATCCAGACGTCGCCGGACTGGTCACGGCGATCGAGAAGGATCGGGAGGGCTTCGAGGCCTCGTTCGCCGCACGCGTGGACGCGGAAGGGCTATGGGCGCTCATCATCGCCATGAGCGCACCAGAGGATCGTGCCATCTACGACGAGCCCGCGTTCTCCACCGCGTACCGGCGGTCCCTGGCCGAGGGCTTCGCGCAGGGACCCGGTGGATACGTCCGCGACCTCACCCTGGCCATGAGCCGTTGGCCGACACAGCCCGAGACCATCACCGTGCCCGTGAGCCTCTGGTACGGAAAGCGCGACACGAGCACCGTCCACTCCCCGGACTTCGGAGAGACCCTGAGCACACGCTTCCCGAAGGCAACCCTGCATGCCTTTCCCGACGAAGGCGGCGCGCTCCTGTGGACCCGGAGCCGGGAAATCCTCGGCGACTTGCTGAAGGCGGGTTGAAGCACTCCCAGGCGACGCATGGTGACAGCAATCACCAGGTGATGACCGCTGTCACCAGCTGCGAGCACACCCGGGCATGATTCCGGACGACTCAACTCATATTCGAAGATCGACAACACCATCAACTCCGGAACCCAGCAGCAGTTCCTCACCCGGAATACCAGTCTGAACCACTGGGTGGACCAGAACTGGAACATGGTCTTCGTCGGTGACGAGCAGGCCCCGACGGGCACCTGGCAGAACCAGGTCTACACGGTCGTCGACACCACGCCGGTCATTCGCGAGAAGCCCTATCTCTTCATCGACAGCACCGGCAATTACGCGGTCAAGGTCCCCTCGCTCAGGACGAACAGCAAGGGGTACCAGACCGTCTGGCTCGGTGACGAGCCATGACGCCCGGGGTCTTGGGATCTACTCCGTGTTCTACAATCCCGTGGTCCTATGGTGTCGAAGTCGTCCTACCAGGCGCCTCTGAATAGAGGAGGGCACGAGAAGCGGAAGGCTCCACCTCTCACGCCCCTGGGCTACCAGGAGGAACTGCCGCCGCCGAAGTCACCACCTCCCTCATGACGGAGGATAGGGGCACGTCCGAATCCGGAGAAAACTCGAGTCCCACGCGGGCGGGTGGCTCCCTCAATTCCCAGGCGTGGGGTACACCAGCAGCCGGCCCGAGCGCAGCAACATGAGGAGCTCGGGGCGCTCGTCTCCGAGCAGGTCCACGGGCTTCACCCACTCGACCTGGGCGCCCGGCGCGTAGCTCCGCGGCGGATTCCATCCGCCCTGGCCCTTCCCGAGCGCCACCCACAGCCCGGTCCCATCGGCGGAAGTGCCCGCGACATCCGTGAGCCCATCGGCGTTCAGGTCCTCCAGCGCGATCGTCTTGTTCCCCGCGGCCAACGGGCACGGGATGGGCGCCAACAACGACCCATGCCCATCACCGAGGTACAGGCTCACACCACCCGTGTTCGAAGCTTGTTGCACCAGATCCACCCGCCCATCGCCATTCACATCCGAGACCCCGAGGAAGGGACCCCTGCCCACGAACCCATATCCGGGGAGCAGGCTCCCATCCGCGGCGGTGGGGTTGAGATTGATTCCCAGCGTCGTGTGGATGAGATCCAACGTGCCGTCCCCATTGAAGTCCCCGGCAAGTGGCTCTCCAATCGATGGACAGGTGTCATCCGGTTCGTAGTTGTAATCCTTCAGACGGACCGCGCTGAACGTGCCGTCGCCCAGGTTGGTGAAGCGTTCCGCATGCCCGATGCAGAACCCCTGGAACGACACAGCCAGATCCACGTGCCCATCGCGGTTGAAATCCGCGGCCAGCAACCCGCCGGGGCCGTCCGAGACACCGAGTGACAATCTGTTCTCGAAGGGAGCCGCCACGTCGTTCCACACCACGGTCACGTCATGATGATCGAACCCGTCGTACAGGGAAGCCGCGATGTCACTCCGGCCATCGCCGTCGAAGTCGCCCGCGGTGAGCGTGGACACCTGATGGTCCTCGAGGACGTCCCAGGTCGTGAAGGTTCCGCTCCCTGGGTTCAATACCAACCGCGCTCCCTGCTCCGGCAACGCGAGCGCGAGATCCTTCCGACCATCCCCATCGAAGTCCCCCACGGCCGCCTTCGAGGTTGCGCCCCCTGTGTCCACCTCCGCCAGCGGGGACGCGGACGAGGGGACCGAGGCGTCCGCCGGAACAGAATCCAGCGGGCACCAGGAGGAGACGGGCGACTCCTGGACGGGCTCGGTCGGGATGGCATACACGGACACGGCGTTGTCGTCCGCCTCCGCGATCAGGAGTTCGAGCGTCCCGTTTCCATCCAGGTCGGCGGTAGCGGCGGCACTCGGATCCCGACCCACCGCCAGTTGACTGTGCGGTGCGAGCTTTCCTTCGCCAGCGCCGCGCAGGAGCGACACCGTCCCCGCCGCGCCGTGCAGGGCCACCACGTCGGGGAGGTTGTCGGTGCCGAGGTCCACCACGGCCATATCACTCACCTCCTGCCCGAGCTCCACCGAGGAGGCCTCGGAGAAGTCACCCTGGCCATTGCCCAGGTACACCCGGAGGAAGTGCGTGTCCGCCGTGAGGAGATCCGCGTGCCCGTCACGGTTGAAGTCCGCGGTGTACAGGCGGCTGACCCCGGTCCAGGGCAGGACGCCACCCGCACGGACCCGGCCCGCGCTGTCCCCGAAGAAGACATGCGCTGTCCGCCCTTCCCGTGTCAGGGCGTCGTCGAACACGACATCCGGGAAGCCATCCTCGTTGTAATCAGCGACCGCGGCCAACAACGAATCCTGCGTGATGCCAATCAACGGGTTTCCGTTCTCATGAAGGAGGGAGGAGGACTCGAAGCGGCCGTCTCCAAAATGACGCAGCAGACCGAACCCGGCCTCGGTGGTCGACCCATCCCTCCGCGAGTAGTTCCCCAGGGCCCACGCGAGGGGAGCACCGGAGCTTCCACTCCAGAAGCCCAGGCTGGAGACGAGGCCATCGCCCACGGTGACGACCTGCGCCGAGAAGGTGCCATTCCCGTTCCCAACCAACAGACTCGCCCCGTGACGGGACCCCACCAACACGTCCAGGTCGCCATCACCCTCCGCATCACCGGCCGCGATGCGGCTGCCTCGGCTCAAGGACAGTCGCGCCGGCCCCTTCCGGAGTCCACCACTTCCATCGTTGAGCAGCAGGAGGAACTCCCCCGTACCGCTCACGTACCGGCTCGTGAAGTTGCGCCCCCCCGCGTTGACGGCCACGTCGGGCGCGCCATCGCCGTTGAAATCACCCACCGCGAGCCCTCTTGGTGCCACGCCCGCGTAGAACGAGTCCCTCAGCCAGGCTCTGCGTGAGTCGGACTCCGCCGGAGGCGGCTGCGGGTCTCCACCCGGCCCGGGGTCCGGCTCCGACCCGACGGGAGGCGCGTCAGGCGGATCGCCCTCCCCTCCTGAGTCAGAGCCAGAACCGGGCTCACCGGGTGTCTCGGGGGAGACATCTCCCGGAGGCAGAGGCGCTCCCGCTTGCGGAGACGAGGGCTCCTGTTCCGCGGACTCGGGCGTCGCGACCTCCCCATCCGAGTCGTCCACCGCATGACACCCCGTGTACAGCCCCGCGCTCACGAGCAGACCTACACGCGCCCACTTCCCCCACGTACTCTTCGCTGGCATTGTCGCTCCCCCTCACTACCCGCGCCGTAATTGCGCACGGGGTAGAGGGGTCGCAAGCAAGCCGTGCTCGAGCACGGAGACGCCGCCGGGCCGCTTGCTCTCGGTGAGAGGGATTAACGAGCGAGGAACTCACGCACGTGCTGGGCCACGACGGCGGGTTTCTCCAGCGAGAGCCAATGCGTCGCATCCGGCACGCGGCGGATGGTGAGATCCGGCACATACTGCTCGAGCCCCTCCAGGCCGCACTGCAGTAACGCGGTATCTTTCTCCGCCCACATCACGAGCACCGGCGCGCGCACGAGGAACTGCTCGGGATTCAGGTCATCCAACATATTGCCGCCGCCCGGATGCCCCTTGCCATCGGGTGGCCCCAGTTCCGCTGCCCGGTAGTAATTGAAGCCGGCGGTGAGCGCGCCTGGCTGCTTCCAGACCTCCACCCACTCCTCCTCCTGCTCCGCCGACAGTAGCGCCCCGTGCCGCCGGGCATCCCCGAAGATTTCCTGCCTCCCCGCGGCGAAGTCATTCGCATGGAAGTAGTCCTCGGCCGCTCCCGGTTGGCGGAAGAGCAGCATGTACTGGCTGGCCTTCTGCTGTTGGGGATTGGTGCGCAGATCCCGGAGGAAGAGCGCCGGGTGCGTGATGTCAATGGTCATGAAACGTTCCACCCGCTCGGGATGGCGAAGCAGGAAGTTCCAGCCCACCAAGGCCCCCCAGTCCTGGACCAGGAGGTTGAACCGCTCGAGACCCAGGTGGTCCGCCAGCCCACGCACGTCCGCCACCAGGTGCTGGATGCGGTAGTGCTCCACCCCCTCCGGCTTGGAGGTGAGGTTGTAGCCGCGCAGGTCCGGAGCGATGAGCTGATACTCCCGCTCCAGCTCCCGCATGAGCCCTCTCCACACGCCCCAGTACTCCGGGAATCCGTGCAGCAGCACCAGGGGCTTGCCGGTGCCGTGGGTGACATAATGCATACGGATGCCGTTGAACTCCGCGTAGTGATGCTCCATGGATGCCTCGCTCGAATGAGCCCCAGCGAACCAGGTGTGGAGCCCATGGTTCGGGCACGAGCCTACCCGCCCCGGCGACACCTGGCCACGCGTGTTTGGGAGCCCGCAACGCCGGTACGCGACATCCGGCGCAACATTCGAGTCAGGACGGATGCGCCGACGGAAGGCAATGGCTATAGCCTGCACACACTCGCACCACATGGGAGGATGAGATGTCGCGTCATGGAATGGCGGTACTGGGGCTCGTAGCGGCGCTGGGCACCGCGGGGACGGCGGCTGCCCAGGAAGAGGAGCCAACCGGCAAGGTGAAGGTCTTCCTGCGCGGAGGCGTGGGCAACTACACGGGAACCCTGGGTGACATCGCCAAGACGGGTCCGAGCTGGGGTCTGACGGTGAACCTGCAGCCCATGCGCTTCCTGGGCTTCGAGCTGGGCTACGAGGGCGCGCACAACCCCATCAGCGAAGCGGGCGTGTTCGACCTGGCCCTGACGCGCCATGGAGGCTCCGCCCTGGTGAAGCTGTCCCCGCCCTTCCTCGAGACCGTGCGTCCCTTCGTGGGCGCTGGCGTGGGGGGCTCGTACGTCTTCGCGAAGGGCACGCTGCTGGGTGGCTACCAGTCGGGACTGGTGGGCGAGGTGCCGCTGGCCGCCGGCATCGAGTTCAACGTGGAGCAGTTCACCGCGGGAGCCCGGGCGACCTACCGGCTGCTGCTGGACGAGGATCTCTCGGAGCAGCTCGACAACCCCAGCGGCGGCTTCTTCGACGTCGTCGCGACCCTGGGTCTGCGTTTCTAGTCAGACCTTCCGCGCGGCGGCCGCTTCCGGCCGCCGCGTCCCTGCTCAGTCGTTGACGGCAAACCCACTCAGGGCAGCACTCACCCTTCCCCGCGAGTCTCCGTCGTGCGTGATTATCCAGCGTGCGTACGCCAACCGACCGCTATCTGCCGCCCGACCATGACGCCTTCATCTCCGCCGAGCCACCGACGGGGCGCGTCATCGTCATCGCCCCCACTCGCGCGGCGTGCGAGACGATCGAGCTCGCGCTCGGGCTGAACCTCGAGACCTACCTCGAGAAGCACCACGGGCCGCGAGTGCGCGAGCTGGCCCGCGAGGGCAAGGGCTTCGGTATCGTGGCCGGAACGGGGACGGGAAAGACGCTCGCCATCCGGCTCATCGCCGAGGAGCTCGTCGGCCAGGGAGGCGCGGCCCCGCTCAGGGTCGGCGTGGTGAACCGCGAGCGCGAGGCGACGCCCGACACCCCCTCCTGGAACGTCATCATCGTGACGACCGGCATCGCGCGGCGCTGGTTCCAGAACGGCGACATCCTGCCGCACGACACGCTCGTCATCGACGAAATCCACCAGACGTCGGCGGAGCTCGAGCTCTGCCTCGCGCTCGGCAAGCGCGTGGGCTGTCGCTTCATCTGGCTCTCCGCCACCGTCGACCCGGCGCTCTACGCGCGCTACCTGAACAGCGTTGACGTGCTCGAGGTCCGGGCATTCGATCCGCGGAAGGTGGCCACCGTCGTGGTCGAGGACAGACAACCGCTCGCGTTCCTCGACGAGGCGTTCCTCCGCGCCGTGGAGCAGGAGCAACGCGGGGTGGGCCTCTTCCTCCCCACGCGCGCGGCGGTCGAGCAGGCGGCACTGCACGTACGCACTCTCTGGCCGAGCATCCACGCGGCGTACTACCACGGCGGGGAGCCCATACGTGTCATCCGGCCGTTCCTCGAGGGAACGGCGAGCCGACCCTACGTCATCGCCATGACGGCCGCGGGACAGAGCGCACTCAACGTCCAGGGGCTCGACACCATCGTCATCGATGACACGCGCTTCGCCAATCTCGTCGAGCGCGGGCGCAACGTGCTCACGCGCGTCCACCTCGGGAACAACGAGCTGCTCCAGATGGCCGGGCGGGTGCACGGCCGCGTGGAGGGCGGGCGCGTCTTCATCCTGAGCAACCGCGACATCGACTTCTTCGCCCTCCAGCCGACGGAGCCCGAGTTCCAGCTCGCTGGCGACCCGGAGCGCGTGGCGCTCACCGCCGCGGCCCTCGGCGTGAGGGCCGATGAGCTGGACCTCCCCGTGCCGCTCGACCGCATCGCCTATCGCCGCGTGTTCCAGCGGCTGCGGGAGCGCAACATCGTCGACGAGCGGGGACGGCTCTCGCCCTACGGTCGCGCGGTCGAGGCCCTCCCCGTGGAGCGGGCCTGGGCGGAGTTGATCGTCAACGCGGAGGACGCACTGCTCCCCTTCCTCGCCGTGTGCAGCGCGATCGAGTCGCTCCATCGCATGACGCGTGAGGAGCGCGACCTGGAGGGGGTACTCGTCGCCGGGAGCGATCACCTCACCGCCTACAACCTCTACGCCGACGCTTACCGCGAGGCGGGCTTCATGGGAGAGGTGTACGGACTCACGCGCCACCTGTTCCACCCGGAGAAGGTGGAGCGCTGGGCCGAGCGGCGTGGCGTGCTGGTGAAGGCCATCGAGGACGCGGCGCTGGTGATGGCGAGTGTCTATCGGAGCGTGGGCGCCAGCCTGCCCGAGCACATGCCATTCGCGGAGGAGCCCGTACACCGCCGCTTCGCCGACCTGCTCGCGTGCTTCATGCCCTTCGACCTCGTCATCGACGAGCGGACGGCCTCGGGCGAACAGGCTCGCGTCGCGAAGACGAGCGTGTGCGGAAGCTGGGGCGCGGTGGCGGGGATGCTCCGCTACTTCGCCGACCGCTCCGGTACGCAGCATGCGTCCATCGAGGGCACGCACATCCCGCTCGACGTGCTGAGGAAGTACGCGCGTCGCACCGATGCCGAGCTCGTCTACGACTCGTGGCACATGTCGCTCGTGCTCGACTGGCGCGTGGAATACTCCGGCTTCGAACTGGAGCGCGAGGTCGAGGTGCTCCGCGCGTGGGGGCCGGAGCTGGCCGACCGCGCACGCCACGCGCTCGCGGAGGCGATGGCACGTGGCGAGGCCGAGCACCCGGCGGTGCGCCGCAACCAGCCGGCGATCGATGAAGTGCGCGAGCTGTGGCGCCGCTCGGGCGGACGCACGGCGAAGCTCGGAGTGCCGGAGTTGACCGCCCTCTACGAAGAACGACTCGAGGGGGTTACCACGATGGACGAGTTCCACGCGCGCCCGCTGACGCTCGACCTGGACGCACTGGTGCCGCCCGAGACACGCGAGGAGCTGCTGTCGTTGCCGGACGAGGTGTTCATCCGCGACCGGGAGGTGGAGCTGGACTACGAGGTGGAGCAGGACGAGGCGGGGCAACCCGTCGGTGTGGTACGGCTCCACCTGCCTGAGAAGCTCGCACGCACGCTCGTGGAGGAGGAGCTTCCGCTGTTCGACCGGCCGGTGCGCTTCGTCGTGGGCCGCGGCCGGCGTGGTGCCCTGCGCGCCAACACGCTGCTCGAGTTGCAGGAGCTCCTCGACCTGCCGTGGATGCCCGACGAGCTCGAGGCAGCGCGCGACGAAGGCGGCGGTGGACGAGCCGGGCGGGGCAAGGGGGCCCGGCGCCCGAAGCCTCGTCAATGATGAGGATGCGGCTCATCCTGGATGGAGACACCGCTGGTCGTGAGCGACTTGCCCTCGCGCCATAGCAGCTCCTCGACCCGGTGGAGGAGCTCCGTCAACCCCTCTCCCGTCTCCGCGCTGATCGGGATGCCATCCCGGGCCTGCGCGGTGGAGTGGGCCACATACCCATCCACGCCCCCTTCGAGGAGCTCGCTCTTGTTGTAGACGAGCAGGCGCGGCAGTTCGTGCAGGTCGAGGCTCCTGAGGATGCGCTCGACGGCCTCGATCTGCTGCGGATGCTCCGGGTCCGAAGCATCCACCACGTGGAGGAGCAGGTCGGCATCGGTGAGCTCCTCGAGCGTGGCGCGGAAGGCATTCACCAGCGTCCGGGGCAGCTCGCGGATGAAGCCCACCGTGTCGGTGATGATCACCTCGCGATCGCGTGGGAAGCGCAACCTCCGGCTGCTCGGATCCAGCGTGGCGAACAGCTTGTTCTCCGCCACGACGTCCGAGTTCGTCAGCCGGTTGAGGAGCGTGGACTTGCCTGCGTTCGTGTAGCCGACGATCGAGATGACCGGCACTTCGTGCCGTGCACGCTGCTGGCGGCGGACCTGCCGGCTGGCGCTCAGCGCGTCGATTCGCTTCTCGAGCATCGTGATGCGATCGCGCACGCGACGACGATCGATCTCGAGCTTCGTCTCGCCAGGACCTCGTCCGCCAATGCCGCCCGCGAGCCGGGAGAGGCCTTCATCCCGCTGGGCGAGGCGCGGCAGCCTGTACCTGAGCTGGGCGAGCTCGACCTGCAACCGGCCCTCCGCGGTGTGCGCGTGCTGAGCGAAGATGTCGAGGATGAGCTGGGTGCGGTCCAGCACCTTCAGGTTCGTATGGTCGGCGATGTGCCGGGCCTGGGACGGCGTCATGTCGTGGTCGAAGATGATCGTGTCCGCGAACAGCTGCATCGCCCGGAGGTTCAGCTCCTCGAGCTTCCCTCGACCGATGACGAAGCGAGGATCGATCTTCGTCCGCGTCTGGATGAATGTGTCGAGGACATGGACACCGGCCGTGCGAGCCAGCTCCTTCAATTCGGCCATCGAGGCATCTGCCTGCCTGCGGTCGTCGGTCGCGACACCGACGAGAATGGCGCGCCCCTGGGTGGCGATTTCCCGGCCGGCGATCGAGCGGCCGAAAGCAGCCTCGATCTCCTCGGCCCTGGCCACGGGATCGAAATCGAGCCCATGGACGTCATCGACCATCTCGGTCTTCCAGAACTTCGCGCGCTCGCCGGTCGCCTCGGGATCGAGGTAACCGAGGTAGACCCTACCCGGAAGACCCTCGGGCCGTGTCACGATCGCACAGACGAGGTCGAGCCGGAGCAGGACGAGATCGGTGAGGTCGTCGGGCGTGAGAGGCTCGTCCTTCAAATGGGTGTGGACGAGACGCAGCCCGCGCAGACGCGTGTCACCCGCGCGGACGCGCCCCATCTCGGGAAGCTCCAGCTTGGACGCATCCCCCACGATGACGTGCTCGATGTCACCGCGCCGGTTGATGAGCGCCCCCACCTGTCGGCTTATCTCGAGGGAGAGCTCGGTAAGGTGGCGAGCGAGCTCGGGACTCGTCACCTCTTCGGGTCGTACCCGGCGACGGTAGGTCGCCTCCAGACGCTTCAACTGACTCGGCTTGAGTCCCGGGGTATTTCCGCTGATGGGAGGAATTGTCGCTCTCCTTGAGAGTGGAGCGTGCAGCTCCGTTCAAGCTTCACGCTAAGCACTCCGGACCTCCCATTGATTCGCGGCCTGACGTAACCAACCCAGGCAACCGAGAGAGCGCCCAGCTCCCAGGGCCACGCCGCTCCGGACGCATCCTCGCGCATCCCATTCCATGAGAAACCGGCCGTCGGCGGAGGACCGGGCGACACGCGTGTTGTCGTGCGCGTTGTCCGGCAACACCCCCTCGTTTTCAATCGAGCTACAAGAAAGCAATAACAGCCCGCACCGGGGCGCGAGACGAGAGGTCCGCATGGCACACCTTTCCCAACGCGCGATAGCGAACGGGGCAACGATGCCCTGCCTGTAACGCTGTTATAAACGCCATCAAGCATCGTTTCTGCGAGCATGCGCCCCCATTGGTGGAGCCAGGGCACGATGACGGAACAGCAGGACGCGATGGAGCGCGTACTCAAAGCACTCATCTCGGGCGAAGCACTCGCTCGCGAATCGGCCCGGCGCCTGGTGGCGGCGATCCTTCCCCCCAGAGCCAGCGGCCATCGGATCTGAGCACACCAGGAGCTCCACTGAATGTTCTATGCTCGGAACACCCACATGCATCAGCTCCCTGGCTACTCGATCCTCGAGCCCTTGCAGTCCACGTCATCCAACCTGCTGTACCGTGCACTGCGCGAGGCGGACCGCCAGACCGTCATCCTCAAGACCCTCCGCTCCGATCTTCCAGGTGCTCGCGAACGAGCCCAACTCCAGCGCGAGTCCACGATCCTCCAGCGCCTGAGAGGGACACCTGGAGTCATCCAGCTTCACGGCTGTGAATTGCTCCAGGAGCGTCCGGTCCTCGTCCTCGCGAACGTGGGTGGCACCACGCTCTCGGAACGCCTGGATGAGCCGCTCCCTCCCGCCCGATTCCTCCCCATCGCCCTGGAGCTGTGTAGCACCCTGGCCGAGGTCCACCGCCGGGGCGTCATCCACAAGGACATCAAACCCGCCAACATCCTCCTGTCCGCCTCCGGCCAGCCCTGGCTCATCGACTTTGGCATTTCCACCCTCCAGCGGACGCAGCATGTGGAGGCGTCTCCCGCCACCCTCGTGGAGGGAACGCCGGCCTACATGTCTCCAGAGCAGACAGGGCGGATGAACCGGACGCTGGACTACCGCACCGACCTCTATTCGCTGGGCGTGACCTTCTATCAATTGCTCACGGGACGTCTGCCTTTCGAGGGCAGGGATTTGCTGGAGTGGTTTCACGCCCACCTGGCGAGGGAGCCCCAGCCACCCCATCAGGTGGTACCCGAGGTGCCGCCGATCCTCTCCGCCCTGGTGATGAAGCTCCTGTCCAAGAGGGCCGAGGAGCGCTACCAGGGAGCGGAGGGCGTGTCGTTCGACCTGGAGCGCATCCGGCGCGGAGAGAAAGACTTCCCCCTGGGGGAGCGGGACGTGCCCGCGCGTTTCCTGCTGCCCCAGCGGTTGTATGGCCGGCAGGCCGAGGTTCAGACGCTGCTCACCGCCTTCGAGCGCGTGGAGCGGGAAGGCCGGCTCGAGTGGGTGCTGGTCCGCGGCTACTCGGGCATTGGTAAATCCTCCGTCGTGCAGGAATTGCACAAGCCCGTGTTGCGGCGCCGCGGCTTCTTCCTCCAGGGCAAGTTCGACCCGTTCCAGCGGGACGTGCCCTACAAGACCCTCGTGCAGGCGCTCCGAGGCCTCGTCCAGCACCTCCTGGCTGGAAGTGACGAGGAGGTCGCCGACTGGCGCCAGCGCCTGCTGGAAGCCCTGGACGGGCAGGGACAGGTGTTGCTGAGCATGGTGCCGCAATTGGAGCTCGTCCTGGGGAGGCAGCCCGCGGTGGCGGAGCTACCGCCCGAGGCCTCGCGAGACCGCGTCCATCGCCTCGTCCAGCGCCTGCTGGGTGTCTTCGCCACGAGCGAGCGCCCGCTGGTGCTCTTCCTGGATGACTTGCAGTGGGCGGACTTCGCCAGTCTCGAGCTGTTGCGGTACCTGACGACCCATCCGGGCACGCCGCCCCTGTTGTTGGTGGGAGCCTACCGGGATAACGAGGTGGACCCCGCGCATCCGCTCATGCTGACGCTCGCCGAGGTACGCAAAGCGGGAGCACGGCTCGAGGACCTCCACCTGGGAGCCTTGTCCCTCGAGCAGACCCGCCAACTGGTGACGGATGCCCTGCCTGGCGCCAGTCCGGACGTGGTGACGCCACTCTCCGCCCTGGTATGGGAGAAGACGGCGGGCAATCCCTTCTTCCTGCTGCAACTGTTGCAGACGCTCCACCAGGAAGAGTTGGTGACACGTGCGCCCGAGGGAGGCTGGCGCTGGGACGAGGCGGGCGTCGAGGCGCGTGGCTACTCGGACAACGTGGTGGACTTCATGGCGGGCCGGCTGCGCCAGCTGCCCGCCGACACACGACATCTGCTCCAGCTGGCCGCCTGTGTGGGCAGCCCCTTCCCGCTGTCCCTCCTCACGATCCTGGCCCAGAAGGAGGCCCCGCGGGTGGAGAGCGGCCTGGAGCCGGCCTTGCTGGAGGGGCTGGTGATCCAGGCGGGTCCCCAGCACCTGCGCTTTCTCCACGACCGCATCCAACAAGCCGCCTACGGCCTCCTGCCGGACGAGGAGCGCAAGGTCCTGCACCTGCGCATCGGCCGCCTGATGCTGCGAGACCTGTCCGCGGAAGAGCTCGAGGAGCGCCTCTTCGATGTCGTGGGCCAGCTCAACGCGGGCGCGGAGCTGATGATGGACGAAGAGGAGCGCACGCGGTTGGCGCACCTCAACGCCGAGGCGGGCTTCCGGGCCCTGGAATCCACGGCCCACCACTCGGCCGAGGGCTATTTCAACCAGGCCTTTTCCCTGCTGCCCGGCAACCCCTGGGAATCCCACCATGCACTGACCTTCAAATCGCGCCTGGCCCAGGTGTCCTGTGAATTGATGCTGGGCCATTCCGACAGGGCGGTCCAACTGGCGGAGGAAGCGTTGTCCCACGCCCGGACGCGCTCCGACATGGCCGCCGCCTCCCTTCTCAGGAGCCGCATCCACACGATCAATGGCAATGCCCAGGCCGGTGTCACCCTCCTCCTGGAGTGCTTGGAGAAGTTTGGAGTGGCCGTGCCGATGACCCCTTCCCTCGAAGAGATGCTCCGGGCGGAGGCGGAGCTGGGGCACCTGCTGGAGCGGCATTCCGTCGAGGAGCTCCTCTCACGGCCCTCGCGGACGGATCCCGACCTGGCGGCGACCCTCGATGTCCTGTCGGGATTGAGTTCCTCGGCGTTGTTCTTCAATCCCCTGCTGTGCTCCTTCTCCGCCATGCGGTTGGCGATCTCGAGCATCCGCGACGGCAGCACGGAAGCTTCCGCGATCGGCTTCGTCATTTGTGCCAACTGGTATGCCTCCAACCGCCAGAAATACGGTGAAGCACGGGCGCTTGGCAGACTCGCCCGCGATCTGAACGAGCGCTACCCGCGCTCCTCCCAGAAGATCAAGGTCCTGGTCCTCCTCGCCCCCATCCAGTGTCTGTCCACTCCTTTCGCCCAGGTCCGGGAGTTCCTCCTCTCCGCCTTCCAACAAGCAGTCCTGGCGGGAGACTCCGCGATCGCCAGTACGTGTTGCTTCTCCCTCATCCGCATCCTGTTCCTCGAAGGCCATGAGCTCTCCGAGCTCTACGAGGAGACGAGGGCCTTCGTCGATTTCGCACGCAAGTCCATCTATCCAACCTTTGCCCACCTGACCCACTACATCCAACGGGTCGTGCAGCAGATGCGAGGGCTCACGCCCTCCTTCTCCTCGGTCGACGGAGATGGGTTCGACGAGGTGAGCGTCGAAGCACAGTTCGCCGGGAATGGCTCGGTTCAGTTCTACGGCCCATTCCTCTACATCAAGATGCAGTCGCGCTTCATGTGTGGTGACCATGAGCAGGCACGTCAGGCTCGAGCCATGGCCTCGCCGACGGTCTCTAGAGGACCGGGCGATACCATGACGTTCATGTACCAGCTGTATGGGGCACTGACACTGGCCGCCTGCCATCGGACCGCGTCCCCCGCCGAACAGCAGGAGTTCCTCGTCGCCATCGAGAAGCACCATCAACAACTCGCGGACTGGGCCAACGGGTGCCCGGCGAATTTCCTCGCCGCCGAGAGGATGGTGGCCGCCGAGCTGGCCCGGCTCTCCGGCAACACCGAGGAGGCCCTGCGCACCTACGAGGCCGCCATCCAGGCCGCTCGCGAATACGACACTCCCCAGTACGTGGGCCTCGCCAGTGAGCTGGCCGCCCGCTTCGGCAAGAGCCTGGGCCTGCCTTTCCTCGCGAGCTCCTACATCCGCCAGGCCCATGCGGCCTACTCGCAGTGGGGCGCCCACGGCAAGGTTCGCCAATTGGAGGAGCTGTGGCCCCAGCTCCTCTCCGCGCCCGCCTCCGCCCAGGACACCACCACGACCCAGGGGACGGGCTCCCAGCGCGTCGATTCCCTCGCCGTCATCAAGGCCCAGCAGGCCATCTCCAGCGAAATCCGCCTCGAGCGCCTGGTGGCCACCCTCATGCGCGTCACCCTGGAGAGCGCCGGTGCCCAACGCGGTGCCCTCCTCCTCCTCCAGGACGACTCGCTCCAGTTGGTCGCGAGCCAGCCCCCCTGCCCCTCCGACAGCGAGAGCCTCTCCGCCGACTCACTGCCCCTCTCCCTGCTCGCCTACGTGCGCCGCACTGGCGAGCACGTCCTGCTCAACGACACCGCCCAACCACACCCCTTCTCTTCCGACGCCTACTTCACCTCGTCCTCCGCCCGATCCGTCCTGTGTCTTCCCCTGCGCCGCAAGGAATCCCTCTACGGCCTGCTCTACCTGGAGAATTCCCTGACGCCCGAGGCATTCTCCCCCAATCGCATCTCGCTCCTGGAGCACCTCGCCACCCAGGCCACCATCTCCATCGAGAATGCGCGTCTCTATTCGGACGTGCGGAAGGCCGAAGCCGCCCTGCGCCAGGCCAATGAGGAGCTGGAGGCCCGCGTCCAGCAGCGCACCCACGAGTTGAAGCGGGCCCAGGCCCGCCTGGTGGAGAGCGCCCGCAGGGCGGGCATGGCGGAAGTCGCTTCCAATGTCCTCCATGACGTGGGCAACGCCCTCACCAGCATCGTCGTGGACACCACGCTGATGCGCGATGCCGTGGCCACGTCCCGCGTGAGCCGCATCCGGCGGGTCGCCGCCCTCCTGGCGGACAACCGCTCGAACCTGGCGGACTTCCTCACCCAGGACGCTCGCGGCCGCCAGTTGGAGGACTACCTCATCCAGCTGGCCGAGGAGCTGGAGCAGGAGAAATCGTCTCTCGCCAGACGCTTGGAGGCGATGGACTCCAATGTGTCACGGGTGCGCTCCATCGTGGAGGGCCAGATGGCGCATGCCACCTCCACCCTCCTTCTGGAGGAGTGTGATCTGGGCGAGTTGATGGACGAGGCCCTGCGGCTTCAACATGGTGCCCTGCTCCAGGCACAGGTCACCGTCTCCCGGGAGGTACAAGCCCTTCCTCCGGTGAAGACAGACAAGCACAAGGTGCTCACCATCCTGCTCAACCTGCTGAGCAATGCGCTTCATGCCCTGGAGGCCCGCCCCCAACCCGCCCCCCAGCTCACGGTCCGCCTGGAGCGGGAGGACGGCTGGGTACGTCTCCAGGTGGTGGACACGGGAGCAGGCATCAACCCGGACATCCTCCCGCGCCTCTTCACCCAGGGCTTCACCACCCGGCCCCACGGCCACGGCATTGGCCTGCACTCCAGCGCGCTCGCCGCACAGCTCATGGGCGGGCGTCTCTCCCTGGACAGCGAAGGACCGGGCCGCGGCGCCACCGCGACCCTGCTCCTTCCCTTTCGCTCGTCCTCTGCCGTGGCATGGCGTTGAACGAGGCCTGGCAGGGGACGTCGTACTCAGTCCACGCCGAGCCGGCTCACAGCCGGTACGTCTCACCCGCCTTGTACTGCTCGTCCACGGGTACCGTCGCGTCCTCCTTGGTGATGAAGCCCTTCTTGCCCCTGTCCAATCCCTTGTTCGCCTCGTAGGCCTTCGGGCTGCCCGCCCTCGAGTAGCAGACGTAGGTCTCCGGCTTGCCCACGGCTTCGGGACAGATGATGGCCATGTAGACGTCGCTCAGCGTCTTGAGCGGCCCCTTCCGCTCGATGCAGCGGGCCATGTACTTGTTGACGTAATCGAGCTGCTCGACCTCGGTCATCACCTTCAGCTCATCCACCGTCTTCCCAAGGCCCTCCGAGCCGCTCTTGGTGAACTGGATGAGTCCGTACGCGTGATGACCCGCGTTGTTCTGCTTCTTGGCCGAGAACGTACGTCCTGTCTCGAAAGCCATGCAGGCCATCAGGTAGTCCGGCTTGATCTTCAGCAGCTCGCAGATGGCCAGCACCTTCTTCCTGAACTCAGGCGAAACCTTTTCGCCCCAGACCATCGTGCCCTCGATCCTCCGCGGAGACTTCCCGAACTCCATGAAGATGGGACGGACCTCGGAGGACAGGACCTTGCCTTCCTTGTCCAGCACGCAGGCTTCGAGTTTGAACTTCCCCTGGCCCCGCAGCTTCTTGACCATGTCCTGGTCCGTGATTCGGGCCACCAGCCGGCCCTGCGAGTCGCACTGGCCGCCCGCCCCCTTGGAGACGTCGTACCGGATTGGCACCTGGGACAGCAGCACCGGCTCACTCATGTCCACGAAGTACTCGTAGAGGCGAAACCCGAGTGTGCTGCCCTTCTTCCCGTTCGGCACATGGTGGGTCTGACAGCGCACCTGCATGTAGGACGTGGCGTCGGTGAGCTCCACGGTGCGCAGCGTCAGCCCGCTCAAGCGAGGAACGCCCTCGTAGGCCACGGAGAAGGCCGGCGGAGCGGCGACCAGTTCCCCCCAGAGGTTCGCGTCCGGATGGGTGACCTGGCCACGGATGCTCACCTTCTTGCCGAGGAGGTTCGGGTCCTCCAGGGGGACGAGCGCCTCGTGGAGCCGGGGGTTCTGCGCCGATGGCTGGGTCTTGAGCTTGACGATCTCGGTCTTGCAGGCCTCGTCGTAGAGGGAGAAGACGGGCTCGGCGGCCTTCCAGTAACCGCTATCTCCCACGAGCTTGATGGAGACGAGCAGGTTGTTCTCGCGGACCCCCGTCGTGATCGACCCGAAGTGCGGGGCTCGCGTCGGGGTGTCCTTCAGCTCCTGGGAGGCAATCGCGGTCGCCAGGTCCTTCGGCGTCTTCTTCTGCTTGGACTTCTTGCTCCCCTTCTTCGCGGGCGGCTCGATCCAGAGCTGGTCATCATCGAAGGTGCGGAACTTCGACTCGTCGTAGTCCATCACCGCGCTGACCGGCACATAGGTATCGGTGCCCGACAGTGTCTTGGGAATACGCAGCAGTGCGAAGATCTGCACCTTCTCCATCGTCACCGAGGGGACGAGCAACTGCCAGAAATACTCCGAGGACGAGGCCTCGGCCAACACCGGCCTCGAGATGGGATTCATCATCGAGGTCCGGACGATGGGATCGAGATCATGGAGCCCGTACTGCCAGAGCGTCAGCTCCAGCGGCAGACTGAAGCCTGGATCGATGTTCTCCACCGTCGCGATGGCTCTCCCAGAGCCGATCTCGAATTTCGTCAGCTTCGGCTTCGGGAACGAGACGGCCTTGGGCTTGTCCCAGACGACATAGCTCACCTCCTGCCCCTCGGATTCCTGGATGACCTCGAGCCGGAGATCGAAGCTGTACTCGGCCTTGTTCGTCTCGAGATAGGTCAGCAGGTAGTCACCACCGCTGTGCGCGCAGCCGACGCGCCACTCCTTCGTGTCGTCGTCCTCCTGGGTCCACTCGAAAATGGAGTAGGCGAGGGAGTCCGCGATCCTTCCCGATTCGATCGCCCCGCCGTGGAAGACGGAGAGCTTGAGCGTCGCTTTCGCGAACTTGTCGCTGAACACGGGCGTGAGCTCGAGCAGCTTGCCGAGCATGACCTTGCCGGGGTTGGCCCCCGTGACGTTCAACGGGTTGTCGAACGCCAACGGGGTGGGGACATCGCACGGGGTCGCGAACGGGAAATCCGGGACGACGGAGAGGCGCGCGGTGCCCGTCCCGAAAAAGCCCGACGCGAAGGTGTCGAGCTCCAGATCGAGGGTGCAGGTCTCCCCGCTGATCCGCAGGGGCTGGGCGCCGAGCTCGGAGTCCCTCACTTCGCCGAGCGACGAGGCTTTGATCAACACGCGGCACGTCGCGTCCTTCGGTAGGTTCTTTTGCGTCCCCCGCAGTGTGATCTTGTATTTGGGCCCTTCCTGCCGGACATCCTCCGGGGAGAGGGAAAGCTCGAGGGTGATGGGGGCCACGGCCACGAGGCGGATGACCCCCTCCGAGCCCGGTTCGAGCCGCACCTCGAGGGCAGGAGGAGGAGGGGGAGTAGCCTGTGCTGAATCCGCCATGTCTAGACCCTCCCACTCTTCATGGGCACTTCCCGCCCATCCGGCCACATGCCGGGGAAATCACCCATCACGTTCTCCGCCTCTTCCTGCTGGAGCGGCTCGGGGACGGTGAGGCTCTTGCTGCTGGTCAGCTCCAGCTCCCTGTCCGCCTTGTTCAAGGGGACGACACGAACCACGTACTCCTTCGCGCCCTTGAGCGCCTCCGCGATGTCGCTCACATCCACCTTGGCGCGGAAGACGCCCTTCGAATCCGTGACGCCCGCCTCCTTGGTCCGCAGCTCGTAGGTGACGCAGTCCTTCGGGAGCGTCAGGAGATTCCCCGAGGAATTGGCGATCTCGATCTTGAAGCCCCTGCTGGCGGGGAGCGCGTTCGTGCGCAGGGAGACATTCAGGATGAATGGATCGTACAGCGCTGGCTGCGCCTCGAGCTCGACGTTCGGCGCCATGTCGTATTGAATCCTCTTCGACGGACGAACGTCGATCCGCTCGGTCTTCAAGGGCACGTCCTTCTTCTTGACGGAAGCCGAGATGACGAGCTGCTTGCCCTTCAAATTCTTGTCATTGAAATCCAACGCCCGCACGACTCGCAGTGGATTGGGCAGGACGGCCGACTTTGCTTTCTTGTCGAGCTCCTCCTTCCCGAAGCTGATGCTCGGCCCGGCCGCGTTCCAGAAGCTCGCGGTACCACCCAGGAGCGGCACGCAAACCTGGGCGCCCTTGCTGGTGAGCTGGAGCTCGGGCTCTCCGAACATGGGGCTGTGCAACACCTCCGCGACATCCGGCGACCACTGCTCCAGGTAACCACCCCGGGCCAGGCTCTTCAGTTCCTCCACCTTCACCGCCTCACACCTCGTGCCGATCGTGTCCGATGCCAGGAGGCGTCCGTCTTGCGCGCTGCCACCGTTCGGGAAGAAGAATCCGAACTGCACGGCCAGCTGGTCTTCGTGGGTCATTCCCTTGCGCAGCTCGGTGAAGGCCTCGTTCGCGTCGAACTCCACTATGAGCTCGCCGGGGTGCTTGCCCTCCTGCGACGCCTTCACCCGGATGCGAATGTCACTCTTTCCTACCTCCTCCGCATCGTCGATCCAACCATCCTCCTTCGCCTTGGCCACAACCTCTCGCAGCTTCTCCAGATTGGCGGCCCGGAGCTGGATGGAGAGTCCGTCCTCGAAGAGCCCGAGCAGGGAGATGGGCTGCCGTGCCGCATACCCGCTCCGGATGCGCTCCACCGCCTCGACGAGGTCCCAGGCAATCAGGGGTTCGGCGCCCGCGGCGAGCTTCTGCCCCTTGGCCGCATCGAGGAACTCCTTGTACGTGAAATGCTGCGTGACGTAGGTGCTGACGTTCTTGACGTTGCCCTTCTTGATGAAGCCGTCGACGACCGCGAAGCCAGCCTCCTCCTTGAAGGCCGTGTCCTCGCGCGCAACCACGGGAATCGCCACGTCGGCGGTCTCGAAGGCAGAGGCATCCTTCGGAAGCTCGTCGGCCACCCTGCCCTTCCATTTGCGGATGAGAATCCAGCCACGGAGGAGCCTCGGACAATTCGCCCGGAACGCGATCCGCCAGGAGAAGGTGCCATCCTTCCCACTGGACAGCGCCGCATCGGGAGCGATGGGGAGGGAGCCATTCTCTCCCGGCGGCCCGGAGGTCTTCAGGAGGACGGGCTCGAGTCCCTCGAGCTTCAACTCGCCGAGCGCCTGCGCGCCAGGCTCGTCGAGGCTCCACTCGCCCCAACCGGGCATCTCCACGGGCTGGGCGAACACGCCTTCGTTGAACGTCCCCGCGGCGATCTCGAGCCGCCAGCCCCCGGGGTTCGCTGCCGAGACATGCAAGGCCACCTTGTCCTTGCCATGACCCCGCTGCACCGCGCCGACGTAGACGAGCTCGCCGACGCGCTGGGGCCCATACCGCTCTCGTGCCGGCAACCACCCGATCGCGGCGATCTTCTTCAGCTCCTCCGAATGCCAGAGCGGCACGTCGGCGAACTGGAGGAGGTTGTGCCGGGTCAAGAGCATCAGGAGCCAGGAGAAGGTGACGGGGTGCGGGTTGTCCAGGAAGGTGTTCCTGGGCAATTGCTCACCGTCCGGATTGTCGGCGAACAGGGGCTTCTCCTCCCCCTTGGGGCCCAGCACCGGCTTCTCGTTGTTCGCCCACCAGCCGATCGCTTCCGCGTGCTTCTTGATGAGCTCCTTCGCCTGCTGCTCGTCCGTGGAGTCCAGGATGTCCGAGCCGAGCACCAACTCCGGCCGGGTCTTCAGGTGCTCCAGCACCTGCTTCTCGATGCTCTCGGGGCTCCAGTCATTGAGGTGCCGGAGGACGACGTTGCGCCAGCGGACGGAGGCCAGGGTCTTGAAGTGCTCGACATCCTTCTTCAGGCTCTCTTCCTTGCTCGGATAGCCCCCGGACTGGAGGAAGAGGCTCCCTGGCGTCGCCGGCTGCACGAAGATCTTCCTCGCCCCGGCGGGCACGTAGATGCGGACGCGGGTCTTCTTCCCGTCGTACTCGACCACCTGTTCCGGACAGGACGGAGGATCGAAGGTGAACCGGAGCTTGTAGGACCCCTCGGGCAGGCAATCCTTGAAGTTCTCGAGGAGGACATCGACGGGATAGCTGAGGACCTTCTCCTCCGCGGGCTTGTCCTCGGACTTGGGGGCATAGAACGGCAATGCCCTGGAGGAACCCATGAGCCGTTGGAGCAGACCCTGACTGTAGGTGTCCTTGAAGCCGGCGAGGAGCCGCTTCTCGTCATCCCCCATCTGCTCCAACACGGGCGCGAGCTTCACCAGGGAGTCGAGCTCACCCTCGGAGCCGGACTGCAGCGCGGGGGGATCGAAGAAGTTGTTCTGATCCTTCTCCTCGAAGAACTCGAAGAAGGGCTTGCCGCCACTCGACAGCCCGAGCTTCTCCTCCGCGAACTTCAGGAACTGCTCGAGCTGGCCCTGCTCACTGGGCGCGAGGATTTCCCAGTGGAGGAAGCCATCGCCCACCGCCTCGCTCTTGTCGTCGAGATAGCCGAGCAACTCGCCGGCCCTGACCTTGAGATAGGGATGGCACAGGGTGACGATCTCGCCGCCAATGAGGGCCTTGTGAAGCTCGGCCAGATCACTCTCCGGCTTCTTGTAGACCGCGCGGATGGAGTCCCCCGTCTCGTCGCCGAGTTGGAACGTCTGGGGATTGGAGAGATCCGACCCGATCGTGGCGAAGGTGCCACCCATCATCGGGATGATCTCCGCCTCCTCCTCCGAGCCCTTCAACGGGCCCTGGAGCCACCGGACCTGCTGGAACGCCTCATGCTGTGGATCGAGCACGGCCAGAGAGCCCTCGCGGCGCGCGAGGACCTTGAGCCAGGCCACGTCCTGGTACGTCCCCGCCTTCTTCCAATTCGGGGGAACCAGGTGCATGTAGAGACTGTAGAAGGTGAAGCGCTTGGGCGTCTGCGCCTGCGCTCCCTCCGGCTCCGCCGCTCCGCCGTTCGGCGGTTGCTCCTTCTTCGGGATGAACTCCTCGACATCGTGGCGGACCAGGATGAAGGAGTTGTGATTTCCCGCGAACTCCTTGGACAGCTGATTCTTTTCGAGGCCCTTCTTCGCCAGCTCGGCCAGTTCGTTCTCCGCGGCGGGATCAGAGCTCCCCTCCGTCTGCTTGGGCTCGGGAAGGGCGTTCGCCAGCCGGACGGCCACGATGTATCCCGGCGCGAGACAGCGTACCTCTCTTTGGAAGACCCGCGGAGTGGGCTCGGCCTTCTTGGGCTCCTGGGCCTTCGTCTTCGAGTCCTTCGCCGCGGGCTGCTCCTTCTTCTCCGCCGGAGGAGGTGGCGGTGGTGGCGTCCGGGAGAAGCTGGACAGTTCCAGGTGGACCCCCGAGTGGAGATTCCGGTGACTGCCCAGGGGGAAGAGGCCCTTCGCGGACGCCTCCGTCATCGCGTAGCAGTTGACCGGGCGGAAGCGCTCCTTCCGGCCATCCATGGGGTAGGCGACGGAATATGACACATTGGAGAAGACACACTCGGGAGGCGCGACCGTCGGCCGGTGTGAATAGATGAAAGCCCCCCCTTTGTTGGGCCCACAGTAATCCATGAACAGGTCATCGCGGACGCTGCTGAGGGTATTCTCCTCGAAGAACTTCCGGGCCCGGATCAACACCAGCGAAGCCGTGGCGGAATCCCAATTACCGGTAATCACACGAACCATGTCGTGCTTTCCGGTGAGTTGGGAAAGCGCATCCACATCGGTCTTCGTCGCTGGAGAGGGCACCGAGTACATGCCGCTCTTGATCTTCTTCTCGTGGGTCGCGGGATCCGCCACCGCCAGCCAGAGGTGCCGGCCCGTGTCGTCCTTCAAATAGGCGTAGCCAGCGATCAGGATGAGATGGATGGGCGCGCTGCCCCGCATGGAGAACCCGGAGTAGAAGATGACCGGGTTGTTGGAAGAGACGGCCTTGAGAATGGTCGCGAGCCGCGACTCGATGAGAGCGGGGTCATTCGTGATCCGGGCCGCCAACTCCTTCCGGTTGGGCAGGTCGTAGGGCAATACCACGCCTCGCGAGAAGCCCAGAATGGGGGATGCGCTGAATGCCCCCGAGGTGAAGTCAGACGGAGCTCTGACCACCGCGACATCGCCCGCGGTGTAGTTGGGGTCTGAAACCGCATACCCCTCGAGATTGGCGGTTTGAGGGTCAGCCATTGGCTTCGTGTGAAATGCCCTTTGGCCACCCGGGTAGCGGAGGTCCACGAAGCGGCCCTGCTGCCCTCCATCCCAGTGCGTGATGAACTTCGATTCAAAATCGCCGCCCTGTACGAACTGGTAGTAGTTGAACGCCATGGAACACGACGTTCGCCCGCACCAGTCCGAGGGTCCTCCTGGATAGTGCTGTCCGAGGAGCGGGATCTTGAGGATGTGGTATTCGTCCAGCGCGGCCAGCAGCTTGTCTGGAAGCTCGTACTTCCAATCTGGCCAATACCTGCTGTTCTTTTTCATGACGTGCCCTCGTGGGGCGCTGGCCTAGGGGCCGCCCTGGATGCAACGGTGATGCACCTCTGAATACCTGTCGAGCTTGAAGGAGTACGCCTTGTCCCCCAGGTATGCGATGTCCTTGCGGCCATCCGGGAGCTTGAACAGCTCGCGCTTCGTGCCCCCATAATATTTCTCGAGCGTTAGCTCGAGGTCGCTGTCACGTTTCGACACTGCAGATATCCAGTAGTTCTCCGACGCATTATCGGAGCCAACGGTCTCGACCGAGAGGCGCCAGCGACCGTGAATGTCCGGCGTAAACGTCAACAGGAAAGGCCTCTTCAGGCAATCGTTCCACTGCATCATCAAGAAGTTCTCGGGGGGACTCGGCTCCAGGCGGCCCCACTCCCTGGGAAGTGCGTCCAGGATGGCATGAGAGGTCTCGTCCAGGGTGAATTGACCGAGAGCCAGGTCCCAGTTTCCGGAATCGCGCGGCTTGATACCGGAAAAGAGCGCCTTCTCCATCACCGGGGTCGCGGTGAAACCAGCGGACTCGAGGACCTCCCCCGTCAGCTCATGGACTTTGTTGATCTTGTACCTACCGCGATAGACGGCCACACGCTCGGTACTCCCAATGGCCACCACGAACAGGTTCCCCTTCGTCGCGGCCCGGATCTTCACGTCCTTCACCCCGGCCCCGGAGGCATCTCCGATACAGGAGCTGTCACTCTGGTTGAAGCACGTGTGCTTGAACGTCCGAAGGGGCTTGGGCTTCTTGATGCCGGCCACCAGCTCGAGGTTCCGCTCGAAGAAGAGATTCCCCAGCAGCTTCTGCTGCTCGACATCCTCCGGGGAGAGGGTCGCGGCCCGCAGCGCGCTCTCCTCGCGCTGTTTGAGCGTGAGGCGCGTGTCCTGCGCCTCGGCCTTGAGCTTCTCGGCCGACGGCTTCTCCGGCCCCAGCAGGGACGCGGACGCGTAGCCCTCCCTCTCTCCGCAGCGCACCTTCAGCCACGTCCCGTCGGGCTTCTCGGTGACGTGGCACTCCGTGCCGATCTGGAGCTTCTCCAGGATCTCCGCCTCCGCGGAGGGCTTCTTGCGGAGGTTGAGGGAGGAGCCGAGGACGTAGACCCGTTGCTCCGCCGCAGCATCGGCCGCAGCCGTGGCAAGCAGGAGGGAAATCAGCAGCGTTTGCATCTTCAGTGGTCCTGAAAAACAGCTGGAAGAGAACGACGATGGCATGGGCTTTTGGCCGTTGTCCACGCGACCGCATGAATGCCGGATTCGAACTCCTAGACGGCATGGTACTCGCTGGATTCATGGGGAACAGCCCAGACGTGCGTGTGCCTCGAACAGCTCCACACACCTCGGCACATGGTAGGCTCCAGGCGCATGGAGGGGGACTCGATTGGAGAAGACGACCGCTGACCTGGGCTCCTGGCGGCCATGAAGGAGCAGAAGTGGACCTCGCGAATCCAGCTCCTCCTCGGGCTTGCTACTCCACTCGCCGCTCGCGGGCGGTGCTCGCCACGGGACTCATCAGGATGGGCGGCCGGTCCTCTCCCTCCACGATCCGTACTCTGGCTGGGACCATGCGTCAAAGTCCGGTAGATGCCGCCCTCTCGGTCCCCAAACTGCCAGACTTGGGTCCCCATGATGAGCCCCTCTTGCCCCGCCGCCATCCAGCTCTAGTGGCGTGACCAGATGCGGGACAATCTGGAGTTCCGCATCGGCGACAGCGAGCTGCCCAGGGAACCTCAAGCTGCTCGACGACCAGCGCATCCGCCAAGGCGTGTGGCCACGAACTCGTCCTACGGGATTCCGTGGAACCCCAACCGCATGGAGCAGCGCGACGGCCACATCGACCGGCACGGGCGCGGCAACGCGCCTCCGAGGTACTCATCCACCTACTTCGTGGGCAGGGGTTGGAAGGAGCAGCGGAGTCAGGAGGTCTCTCCAAACTGTATGGACTCCTTCACGACCCGGACACTCACAATCCGGACATTGACCAGCATCGCAATCTGTATGTCCAATTGAATCAATGCGTGTTGTCGGCCTTCATGACACCTCGAGCAAGGGGAAGAACCCCAGAGCCCAAGACGGTCCCCAAGTCTCCACCATGCATTCGACCAGATCGAAAAAGGGAACGAAAGCCACAAATCGTGACCGCCTCTAAATTCTGATGATGCCCTCGTCCCTGGCCCTGTGCCGCCACCAAGAACGAAGCACTTGAATTCTTCGAGTGAAACGAGGAGGCTATTCCGAAGCTGGACACATAGGGTTTGATGTGGCCAGCCTGAAGTTCTTGGGGGGGCACAATGAGCGTCGACAATCTCGGGGTGAAGGACCGTAGAGCACTCGTCCAATCGATGAGGGAATACATACAGCAGAGCCAAGGGCCTGCCGAGGGGCGCTGGAGTATTCCCAACACACCGTGCGCTCTCGCTTCTTGCTCCCTTCACCATCTCGTCAGACCATCCTTCGCTCCTAATGGCCTCGACTCGGCTCCCCAGAACAAACACGACATGCGCGGATCATCAAGCTGGATGGGCCGGATGTCTCCGAGCGCTGGACTGATCTGGAGGAGCGCCTGAGTTGGTTCGCTTCCGTGGTCTCTCGCTTCAAGACCACCCCTACGAAGTCGTGCGCCTGACAGACAAGGGCGGAGAGACGCAGAAGCAACAGGAAAGACGTTGCTGTCACCGGGGGGATGACACCAATTCCATTCCAAACCTCGAGAACCTCACCTCCTTCGAGGCCGTGACCTTCCCATCTCTGGACGAAAAAGGACGGGAACTGCTGGTCGCCTGCGTCGCTGGCCGTTTCGATCTGCCACCCGCTGGCCGCTCCTCGGAGGCGCCACCCAAGCCGAGCGACAGACAGCTTCCTCCTCCCATGGCGGATACCTGGTGGGGACAGCCAGACACCTCCAGCCTTCGCGTGGAGGGACAGAGCACCTGGTTCCGCCCGGCCACCGACATTTACGTCTCTAGGAAATGCCTGGTCACCGCGAGGCCGCCCCGTCAAGGAGATGCAAGTAGGAGTCCGGCTCGGGTCCTGTCGGAAGGTCCTCCAGGTCTTTGGCGAGCGGGTATGGGTACAGGGCATGTTGGAGCTGCGTCCCTTGGATCCCCGACCCTTCGAGTCGATGCCGCTCGTCTACGAGCGCAGCTTCGGCGGGGCCTCGGAACCGCGCAATCCGGTGGGAAGGGGCCTCTACGCCTCGGCACGGGCCGCAGTGGAGCAGCCGCTTCCCAATCTGGAAGACCCCCTCCAACTCATCCGCCGCCACTCCGATCGGGTGACGCCCGTGGGGTTCGGCCCCATTGCCCGGAGTTGGCAACCTCGGCTCGCCTACGCCGGCACGTACGACGAGGCCTGGATCAAGAACCGAGCCCCGCTGTGGCCACCCGACTTCGACCACCGCTTCTCCATCGCGGCGGCCCCTGGCCTCGTTGCCTCCCCCTGGCTGACGGGGGGTGAGTCCGTGGTCCTCACCGGATTGTCGCCAGACGGGCAATGGGCCTTTCCGCTGCCTCGGCATCGACTGACCGTCAAGGTGGTCTTCCAACACCGGGCAGAGCGGCGACCCCTGGTGTTGGATGCCGTCCACATCGAGCCCGACGAGCGAGCCCTGACGCTCATCTGGCGCGCGGCGGTAACCGCTCATGGGGAACTGTCCCGGCACGAGTACAGCGTGGTGCGCGAGCTGGAGCCCTGGGAGGAGGCAACCCCATGAGCATCTGGCCGGAGGAGTTGGTGGTGCTCGGGCTGGGCCTATGTACACCGCTAGGACTGACCGCACGAACCACCCAGGTGGAGATGGCAGCCGGCACCGTGCGCTTCATCCTCACCGAGGTGCAGGACTGGAGGGGGGAGCCGCTCCGGACCTCCCAGCTCACGATGCTGGAAGCCCACCTCTCGCGCACGGAGCGCATGCTGGCCCTGGCAACCACGGCGCTCCAGGGATGCTTAAGGAAGCACGGGTGGAGAAAGCCGAGCACCTACCCCTGGTGCTGGCGCTGCCTGCGCCAGGGAACGGCCCGGTCATTGACGAGGAGCCACTGCTGCGGGCGCTCGCGGAGGTGGCGTCTCCCGCCCGACTCCAGGTACGGCCCGAAGGGCTCTGCCGCGTGGGGCGCGCGGGATTCTTCGTGGCGCTGGCCCGCGCCGCGGAGTTGCTCCTGTCGGGGAAAGCGAGGCGTGTGCTCGTGGGAGCAGTGGACTCGCTGTGCGATCCGGGCTCGCTGGAGAACCTGCTGGCGAAGGGGCAGCTGCTCTGTTCCTCGGTACGAGAGGGCATCCTGCCGGGAGAAGGGGCCGGCTTCGTGCTGCTCACGCGAGCCTCGATGCACAGACGCGACGAGCCACGGGCCCAGGGACGCATCCTCGCCCTCGCACTGGCGAAGGAGCCTCGCCACAGGTACCAGTCCGAGCCCAGCCTGGCCGAGGGGCTCACATCGGCCTTCCGTCAGCTCCACAACCACCCGGTCGCCGGCCTCCGGCGGGTCGCGCATGTGCTCTCCTGCCAGACGGGAGAGACCCTCTGGGGCCATGAGTTCAACCGGGCCTACCTGCGCAACGCGGCCCTCATGCCCGAGCCGTTGGTGGGCCATCTCATCGCGGAAAGCCTGGGGGACGTGGGAGCGGGCTCTGGTGCCATCCAAATCGGCCATGCGCTCCATGTATTGGGGGAGCTGAAACCGGTGCACGGACAGGCCCCCCGGGCCCTGGTGTACGGCTGCTCCGACGAGGGCCAGGTCGGAGCCATCATCATCGAGAGGGGAACATGAGTAAGACGTTCGCGAACGGGCGCACCATCGTCCACAAGGGCGACGGCAAAACCAACGTTTCCGCGGCACCCGACGTGTGTAAGACCCCCTCTCCGGGAGGGCCGGTGCCGGTGCCGTATGTCAACGTGGCCAAGGACAGCGACCTGTCCGACGGCAGCAACACGGTGGAGATCGAAGGAAATCCGGTGGCGCTGAAGGGCTCCGCCTTGAGCACCAGCACAGGGGACGAGGCTGGAACGGCAGGAGGAGGGCTCATCTCATCCAAGACGAAGGGAAAGATGACCTGGGGCACCTACAGCCTGGACGTGAAGATCGAGGGCAAGGGGGTGGTGCGCTTCATGGACGTCACCCAGCACAACGGGAACACCTTCAACACGGCTTTCATGCAAGATGGCGGGACGGGATGGGCTTACGGAGATGATCCGGTAGGCGAAAGCAACGAGTGTCCCAGAGAAGACTGCGAGAAGGACAAGGCGAGCCATCGCCTCCTGGAAACCTACACGAGCCAGGGACTCGCCATGCAACTCCTGGGTACGCTCGATCAGATCAGCGCGAATCCCAAGATGAGCAATCTGAGAGTATTCAAAGAACGTGGTGGGTACATGATTGGTGTTCTCCTTTGCAAGTGCCAGCAGAGAATCTACGCGGCCATGTCCGGTGAGGGTGCCCCTCTGGATGGATTCAAACGAGCCATCGATTTATTGAATGAGAACGACGAGAAGAAGCGATGGACCCTGTGTGGCCCGGTCAATTTCTCGAAGATACGGGACGCAACGGGGGAGATTCCCGACGGGCAGAAGCTCTTCCTGGTAGATTTGAAGGCGCCCGCCAACCGTCCAGGCCTCTGTGCTGCCCCCAAGCTCATTCAGAAAGCAAATGAGGACGGGCACAAGCCGAGTTCCATGAGTGAGGTCTTCTACTTCCCACCGACAGCCGTGAGCCGCGCTCAAAAGAAAAGCAAGACAAAGCCGGCCAACACAGCCGTCGAGGTTACCTATATGGAGACACTGAAGGGTGTCACGAACAAGGTCACGAACAAGTTTCACCACGGCGACGTTGTACCTTCGTGTGCGACCTGCCAAATCCATCTCACCCCCATGCTGTGTCCGACCGACAACCCCTGCAAGTCCTGAGGTGCCACTTCATGATGAATGAATTTCTCTCATTCCTTACCAATTATGATCCCAACTATCCCGCGAGCGTGCGGGGTACATCGGAGGAGATGATCGGACGACTCTCCGCCACCATTGGCCGAGCGCTCCCACCCATTCATGAGGAATTCCTACGCTGCATGGGCAGCAGCATGGGCGACTTGGAGATCCCCAACTTGAGCTTCGATATCGAGCATATCATCGAACTCTATGAAGCCGAGGAGTGGCGTCCCCCCTCGCGCTATGTCGTGATTGCCGCAGAGGTACAGGATCCGTACTTCGATTGCTATCTGGATCTAGAGCAACCGAACAACTCCGACTTCTGCGTAGTCCGGTTCGAGAGCTGGGGGAATGCCGTATTCAAGGGGAAGGTCCACCCCTGGTTTCGCTCATTCAGAGACATGCTGTTTTCTTTCGGATTTATTTACAAAAGAATGAACACCTTGCCTTTTCAGATGGATTTGCAGGCCTCTCTGACCAAGCAAAGAAGAACCGGACAATCCCAGGAAGCACTGGTGAAAGATTTGGAGGAATTGGCATGCCGCATGGGATTCAAACGCCTGCAACACACCAGTCCCCAATGCCTACTTCTGGAGCGGGGGGATGCAACCATCTATGGACATCTCCCCCCTCGTGGTGGGTTCGACGCAAGAGCAGCAGCCACAGACAAGGAACAACTCTCGAAGGTATGTGAAGTCCTGCGTGACCAGACGATCCTTGTTTGAGCAAATGAGTAGACCGGAGTGGATAGGACGATGCAGGACTTGATTGAATTCATTCGTCAATACGATCCGGCCTACCCCTTGAAGGTGCGTGGGGCCTCCATTGAGGAACTGGCACTGCTCGAGCGGTTGGTCGGCCACCCATTGCCGGTACGCTATACAGAGTTCCTCCGCCTCCTGGGCAAGGACTTGGGTGATCTCCAAACTCCAGAGACCGACTTCCGCATCCATCGTATCCTGAAATTCTACGAAACAGGCAAGAGAAAGCCCCCTGCCCCCTATGTCTTCATTGGCGCACAGGTCGAGGATCCCTACGACCAGTACCTCCTCGACTGCGGTGATGGCCAACGCCCAGACGGCCCCGTGCTCAGGGCCGATCCCCAGGAGTCATTCAAGACAACCGACCATCTCTGGGTATCTTTTCCGTCGCTCAAGGACATGCTCTTTGTCCTCGCCTTCAGTGTCAAACGAATGGAACTGCTGCCCTATCGGCGGCAGTTCACGTCCTCACTCGAGGAAGGAGAAGACGGGTTGTCGCGCGTTCCTCCCGGGCTGATGGACTCATTGGGCGAGGTCCTGACGATGTTGGGTTTCGAGAAGCAGTCGTACACCAGCGAACTGAATCCCCTGTTCGAACGAGGGGACGCCGCCTTCTATGCTTGCTTCACGAGCCGGGTGCCCGCTGGACGGATACCGAGCCACTCGAAACCCGACTCGCCCTCCAACTCGCCGCACTGCGTGCCTCCTCCGAGGCGTCCCTGGGCTGTGCGCGAGAAGCCGTGGCCGCAGGAGACGCCGGGCAGTTCCTCGCGGGGCTCCATGTCCTGGCCTCACTGGCTCCCCAGGAAGCAGGTATCGACACCCTCCTCCAGGCCCGGGAGGCCGATCTCGCGGAGGTACTGCCCACCTGGACCGAGGCGCTCGCACTCGCCCCACACCCCGAGGTGGCGGGTTGCTGCACCCGAGCGTTGGAGGACAAGCGACCCCTGGTGCGTGCCGCTGCCGCTGCCCTCCTGGGCCACCGGCGGGAGGGAGAACCCTCCCACCTCATCCCCCTGCTCAAGGATGGGGAGGGCATGGTACGCAGCTCGGCCGCCCTGGCCCTCGCCCAACTGGATCATCGACCCGCTCTTCCACTCATCGAGACCCTGCTCGCCCATTCACTCCCCGAGCAGGCAGAGCCGCTGGCACGAGCCGCGCTGCTGCTGGGCTCACGCCGGGCGCTGCCGTTCTGCCGCCAGCTCTGCAACTCCGGCACGCCGCCCCCTGGCATCCCTCGGTTGCTCGCCCTGGCCGGAGACGCCCAGGACCTACCCGTATTGCGCCGGCTGTGTACGCGCCCGGCCCTCACCGAGGCGTCGCTCGAAGCTCTGGGCCTGCTCGGGCTGCTCGCCGCCGTGCCCGAGTTGATGGAGCACCTGGAGGCAGAAGATCCAGGGCACCGCCAGGCCGCAGCCTCGGCACTCGGGCTGCTCAGTGGCGCCGAGCTCAAGCAGAAGGTTCTGGTGGCTACCGACGATGACGAAGAAGAAGGCCTTGAAAGGGAACAGTGGAGCACCCATCCACGGGACTGGCGCCAGTGGTGGGAGGCGCATGGGCGTCATTTCGAAGGGGGGCACCGCTGGCGCCACGGCCGACGATTCACCCTCGAGGGATGCCTGGAGGAACTGGAAGATCCACACAGCTCGCGGGCAGCGCGGAGCCGCACGGTCCTGGAGCTGACGCTCCGCTCCGGAAGGCCCCTCGATCTCGAGCTTGACTGGTTCGTGTGCCGCCAGCGTGAGTCCCTCACCCGCTGGCGCACTGCGGGTGTAATGGCTGGCCCCTCACCTCCTGAGTGCCAGACTGCTCCACCAGCCATGGTCGAATCCACTGAGTGGATCCTTTCCATGAAGCCCGCATTCCTCGTGGAGCTGCGGCCCTCCCTCGGGACTACTCCGAGCAGGTCCAGAAGAAGCTGGAGAGAGCGCCTGGTCCCAGCATGCATCGGCGAAACACGGGCGTGAAGCCCGACCTCCCGGACCTCTCGAATCCTCCCCAGGTTTGCTACTTCACCTCGCCGCTCGCGGTGGTGCTCGCCGCGGGGCTCATCAGGATGGGCGGCCGGTCCTTGCCCTCCATCGCCCGCTGCAGCTCGATCTCCTGCAGCAGCACCGCTGGCGCCACCGTGGACACGGGTACGTTCCCGCTCTCGGCGCCGCAGTACCCGTTGAACACGCCCTGCCTGCGGCCCGTGCTCATGATGCGGTTCACCGACGACAGCGGCGTGCCCACGATCTCCACCCCGCGCACCAGCGTCTCCTGCCCCGTCCTCACGTCCACCCGGTACACCATCCGCGGCACACCCTTGAACGCCTGGTAGCCGTAGCTCGACGTGTTCGTGTTCCCTCCCGTGATGTCCCGGATGATCAGCCCGTACGGCTTGCCCTGCCGCTTCGCCTCGGCGATGAGCTGCTTCTTCAGCTCCGCGTCATCCACCTGCTTCGTCGAGTCCACGATGAGGTTGGCCATGCGCGCCACCGGCTTGCGCGTGCCCTGGCTGCGCCCGTGCCCGTTGGACTGCAGGAAGCCCTCCACCGGCCTCCGCGACAGCAGGTAGCTCCTCAGCACGCCCTTCTCCACCAGCACCACCTTCTGCCCCTTCACGCCCTCCTCGTCGTACTCGTAGTAGCCGTTGAGGGGCTCGTTGCGCAGCGTGCGCACCGTCGGGTCGTCCACGATGCTGATGAACGTGGGCAGCACCTGCTTGCCCACCTGGCCCCGGAAGGTCTTCCCCTCCCCTTCCCCATCCTGCCGGTCCCCCTCCAGCCGGTGCCCCACCGCCTCGTGGAACAGCACCCCCGCGGCCTCCGGCGCGAGAATCGCCGGCCCCGTGTACGGATCGATGGCGGGCGCCTTCCGCAGCGCCAGCAGCTCGGTGATGATCTTCGTGGTGGCCGCGGACAGCGTCTTGTCGTCCGGCAGCCCCGCCTCGGTGGGCGCGTAGTAGTTGCGCGAGTTGTCCAGCAGCTGCCCGTCGTCCGCCCGCGTCACCGCCGTCACGTGCAGCCCGTACATCGTCTCTTCCGTCACGATGCGGCTGCCCTCGGTGGACACGAACAGGCGCGTCACCTTGTCCGCCGTCACCCGCACTTCCGAGTCGAAGATCTCCGGGTGCGCCTTGAAGCGCTCGGACACCTCGCGCGCCACGCGGACCCAGCGGTCATGGTCGAACGGGAAGGCCACCGGCGGCTGCACGTACTGCACCGGCTTCTCCTTGGAGAAGGACGGCGGCTGCTTCGGATCCTCCACCGCGTAGACGTTGTCGCCCTTCTTCTTGAGGAACTGGGAGAGCGCGGCCTTGTACTTCTCGTCCGTCACCAGCCACAGCGAGGTGCGCAAGGCCATCGGCGAGTCGTCGATGGGCGCGTCCTTGTTCGAGATGTAGCTGGAGCCCTTGCCGCCGACGAAGAACTCGTACTCCTCGGGGCCCGAGTTGTCGAACTCGTAGGAGCCCACCCGCACGTCCACGTACAGCTTGCGCTCGTGGTAGGTGTCATCCAGGAAGATCGCCCCGTACCGGGCGACGATGCCGTACTGCTCCGCCTCCTTGAGCTGGTAGCTCATGAAGTACGGAGGCTCGTGGTTCTGCAGCTTGAGCTGCTGCTGGTTGCGCTGGAGCTCCTCCGCCATCGCGTTCATCAGCGTCACGCGCGCGTCCGGAGCGGGCGCGGCGGCGGTGAGGACGACGGAAGCGGCGAGCAACGGAAGGACTGGCCAGTTTCGGATTCGCACGCCCCGGACTCTACCCGACCCCGCTCCGGCCGGCAGGTCCGACCTGGTGTGAACGACGGGTGGACAACCCGGCGAGACAGCTCGCTTGGACACCACCCGGGTGGAGGCGGTAGACAGCGCCGCCCAGGAGGTATTCATGGGCAAGAAGGTCGTGGTGATTACCGGAGCGAGCGCGGGCATTGGCGCCGCCCTGGCGGAGCAGGTGGGCAGGAAGGGATGGCAGGTGGTGCTCGCCGCGAGGCGCGAGCCCGAGCTGCGCCAGGTGGCGGAACGCGTGGGAGCCGAGGCGCTGCCCGTGGTCGCCGACGTCTCCAAGAGAGAGGACGTCCAACGCGTGATGGAGGCGGCGCTGGCCCGCTTCGGCCAGGTGGACGTCTGGGTGAACAACGCGGGGCGAGGCATCAGCAAGCTCGTCTCCGAGCTCACCGACGAGGACTTCGACGAGATGATGCGCGTCAACGTCAAGTCGGCGCTCTATGGCATCCAGGCCGTGTTGCCGCACTTCCATTCGCGCGGGAGCGGGCACATCATCAACGTCTCGTCCGTGCTGGGGCGGGTGCCGCACGTCCCCCAGCGTTCGGCCTACAACGCGGCCAAGCACGCCCTCAACGCGCTGACGGCCAACCTGCGCCAGGAGCTGCGCGAGCGCTTCCCCGGCATCCACGTCACCACGTTCCTTCCTGGAGTGGTAGCCACCGAATTCGGTGTGAACGCGCTCGGCGGCGGAGTGGACTCGCGCGAGATTCCAGGCGCCCAGTCCGTCGAGGAGGCCGCCTCCGTCCTGCTGGAGGTGATCGAACGGCCGCGTCCCGACGTGTACTCGCGGCCCGAGTACCGGCAGCAGGTCATCGCGTACTACTCGTCCGAGGACCTGCTCATCCCCGGGCGATGAAAAAAATGGAGGCCCCGCCCCGGCGCCCCCCCTCATGGCGCCGCAGCAGGGCCTCCTGCGCGAGCCGGACGGCAACCGGGCCGGCCGGACTTCACGCTAGGCCTTGGTGACCTTCTCGCGACCCGGGCCCACGTTCTTGCAGGCGTTGCGGGTGTCGACGACGCACTGGGACTGCTTCACCACCATGTTGTAGTCGATGCACGAGTGGTCCGTGAGGATGACGACCGCGTCGTACTGGCCGAGCGTCTCCGGGTTCAGCGGCACCGACTGCATGGTGAAGTGGAAGCCGTGGCCCTCCTCGAGGCGAGGCACGTACGGGTCGTGGTACTCGACCTCGGCGCCCTTCTCCTTGAGCAGCGAGATGACCCGCAGGCTCGGGCTCTCGCGCATGTCGTCGATGTCCTTCTTGTACGCCGCGCCCAGGCACAGCACCTTCGCGCCGTTGAGCGTCTTCTTGTTCTTGTTGAGCGCCTCCATGGTCCGGGTGACCACGTAGTACGGCATCTGCTGGTTCACCTCGCCGGCGAGCTCGATGAACTTGGTGTGGAACTCGTACTCGCGCGCCTTCCACGTCAGGTAGAAGGGATCGATGGGGATGCAGTGACCGCCCAGGCCCGGACCCGGGTAGAAGGGCATGAAGCCGAAGGGCTTCGTCCCCGCCGCCTGGATGACCTCCCACACGTCGATGTTCATCCGGTCGCAGAGCATCTTCATCTCGTTGACCATGGCGATGTTCACGCACCGGAAGATGTTCTCCAGCAGCTTGGCCAGCTCGGCCACGCGCGTGGAGGACACGGCCACCGTCTCCTTCAGCGCGCTGGCGTAGAGGGCCTGCGCCACCTCGAGGCACGCCGGAGAGTGGCCACCGACGATCTTCGGGATCGTCTTGGTGTTGAAGTTCTTGTTGCCCGGATCCTCGCGCTCGGGGCTGAAGGCCAGGTGGAAGTCCACGCCCGCCTTCAGGCCATTCTTCTCGAGCAGCGGCTTGAGCACCTCATCCGTGGTCCCCGGGTACGTGGTGGACTCGAGGATGAAGAGCTGGCCGGGCCGCACGTGCGGAGCCAGGGCCTCGCCCGTCTTGATGATGTAGCTCATGTCCGGCTCACGCGAAGCCGTGAGCGGCGTGGGCACGCAGATGATGATGCAGTCCATCTCGCGGGCCTTCGAGAAGTCCGTCGTCGCCTTGAGCTTGCCCTTGCTCGTGAGCTCATGGATGGGCTCGCTGGGGATGTGCTTGATGTAGCTCACCCCCTTGGTGATGTTCTCCACCTTCCGCGTGTCCACGTCGAGCCCCGTCACGGGAAAGCCGGCCTCCGCGAACGCCATGCCCAGCGGCAGACCCACGTAGCCCATCCCCACCACGCCAACCCTCGCCTCCCGCCGGCGGATACGCTCCAGCAGCGGGCTCACCATCACGCGCATCTGACTCACCTCTCCCATGAAGGGATGCCGGGTCGCCCCGTCACGCCCCGTTCATTGCCTTCACTTGAAGACGACTACCCACCTCAACCAAACCGGGGGCGACACCCGCACCCCGAACACCACGACCTGCGACGGCACCACGAGGCCGTAACCCGGCGAGTACCGGGACGGCTCCAATCGCGGACCCAGGCCCTCCGCGAAGAGCACCAGGGCCACTGGCGCCTCCGCCGGTCCCAGCTCCACGCCGAGCGGCTCGAAACTCCGCGGGGCCGCCGGTACACGCAGCGCCCGCGCCAGCTCCTCGCTCGTGGGCGCCCTCGGCCTCGCCTCGCGGTCCGGAAGGTGGATCCGCCCCACGACATCGTGAAGCCCCACCCCCACCAAGGCGTCCGTCACCCCGAGCGCGCGCTCGCGCTTGTCCAGCACGAAGGTGCGCTCCACGCCCACGGGCGAGGACAGCGAGCGATAGCCATCGTGCCGCACGGTGAGGCGATCCAGCTCGGCCCCCGGCTGGAACACCTGCACCCGCGCCCGCGCCGCCTCGGGCAGCGCGAACAGCCGGCCCGGCTCCAGCGGCGACTGCTCCTGGCCGTCCACCTGCAGCGTGTTGTGCGCGGCCGTGGAGCGGAAGGCGTTACGCACCGTCGGCTCCCGCGTATACGTGCCCGTGCCCGGGTCCACGATGACGGGGCGCCCGCCCAGGTGCAGCTCGAAGGAGAGCTTGTCGTTGTGGCTGTGTCCGCCCACTCCATGCTGTCCCTGGAGACCGGCGCTCACCGTCACCACCGCGCCCGCCCCGCGCAACACGTGGAAGCCGCCCGCCGGGAAGCTCACCGACGCCGCGGGCCGGGCACGAGGCAGTGAGCGGAAGCGCTCGAGCCCGGGCAGTCCCAGCAGCCACGCGGCCTCGTCCGGGAAGGAGCCCTCCGCCAGCGACTCGTCACCGAAGAGCGCCGCCCCCAATGGCGCGAGGTAGCCCTGCTCCCGTGGCTCTCGCTCCTGGAAGGGGAAGACGCGGCCCGAGTCGTTGTCACCTATCTGTGGCGCCAGCCCCTGCTCGGAGCTCCAGGCGCGCGAGGCCGCGTACATGCGGCGCAGCCGTGTCTCGTACCGGAGGCCCAGCTCCACCCCGTGGCCCCGTGCCACCACGAGCGCGAGGGTGAAGAGCTCCACCGACAGCCGGTGGTACGGCACGGAGCCCTCGAAGGAGGTGCCCTCCGCGTGCACCTGCGCCACCATCTGCGCCCGGAGTCCCGCAACCGCGCGCGCCACCTGCCTCGGCGCGTCCGGCAGCTCCGGGAAGAGCAGGCCCACCACCAGCAGGCCCACGTAGTTCGAGACGAGGTGGTTGTTGGGCACCGCCCCGTGATCCTCCAGGTGCGCCTCCACCCACGCGGTGTGCTCGGCCAGAGACTCCAGCACCGGCACGAGGAACTCCGGCCTGCGCGCCTCGGGCGCGTCCGCGCACATCACCAGCGCCTGCGCCAGGTTGGCCGCTCGCAGCGCCACCTCCATGGCGCACGTCCAGTGCACGCCCTGCCCCACCGGGTTGGCCTGCAGGAAGTCCAGCGTCCGCGTCACGAAGGTCCGCGCGAACGTCCTGCGCGCCGCTTCGTCGCGCTCCACCCAGTACCCCTGCGCGAGCGCCACCAGGCAGTCCAATCGGCCCAGCACCCACGGGTACTTCGGATCCACGCCCGGCTGCGCCAGCCGCAGCCGCTCCACCGGGACGACCGGGTAGCGGTAGCCGCTCACGGGATCCCTGGACCAGTCCACCGGCTGGCCCTCGCCGAAGCACACGCGCGTGCCGAAGACGTCGTACTCACCCCGCAGGGCGGCCCGGGCCCTCTCCAGGGCACGCGCCCTGGCGCCGGGCAGGGCCTCGAGCGCCTCCAGGACGGAGGTCCGCTGCCCCACCTCGCACCAGGCCCGGCCGGGACGCGCCGACAACGCACGCTCCGCCAGCTCGTCCGTGTTGGTGGCGCCGAAGGCCAGCAGCAGCCCCGGCTCGTCGAGCCGCTCGCGCCTCTTGTAGAGGGCCTGCCGCGCCACTCCCTGGACTCGCCGCGCCACGCCCTTGGCGAGTCCTCCCGGCGCGAGCCGCGCGATCGTCGAGTAGTACCCCAGTGTCCCCATTCCGCCGCTCCGTCCCATCCCGGACGGCAGCCAAAGCAATTGGCCGGCCAGCGGCCTCAGAGGGAAGTGCCAGCGTCGGCGCTGGAGATTCCCTGTAGTCCAGTAAAAAAGTCAGGTGGACGGGTGCCACAATGGGGAAAGGTTTTCCTTCCGGCACCCCTCGCGTTCTCATGAGTGAGGTGCATTGCGCCATCCGCCCACCGTGGCCATTCCTCCCTGTGTGCAGGCGGGTGCTTGGAGCGGGTGGCGCGTGGGACGGAGTGTCAGCGCCTCCGAGGTGGAGCGAACGGTTTCGGCGATCGCCGAGCGAGCGCTGCACCACGGAGCGCGGGCAGGCCTCGATGCGCTCATGGAAGAGGTGATGCGTCTCACGGAGACACACGGGGCCGCCTTGTACGCGGGCGGCCAGCGTGTGGCACTCGTGGGCCTCGAGCCTCCAGCTCCAGCTCATGCCCACCCTCAGCAACTCCTGACGGACGGGCACACGGCGCTGGTGCTGGGCGAGCCGTGTGTGGATGCCGCGGATCGGCAGCACCTCGCCCGTCTGGCGGTCCTCGCCACCGCGCTCCTCGCGAGCCAGGCCCGGGAAGAGGAGGCCCGAGCTGAAAGGACGCGGCTGCGTCAGGAGCGGTTGCGGTTGAGGGAGCAGCTGGCGCACCGGGATCGCGCGTGGTCCCGAGCGGCGCATGACCTGCGCACGCCGCTGCTCGTGATGCAGGGTTATATCGACATGATGGCCAAGGGCATGGCGGGCGCGCTCACTCCCGCCATGCAGCGCTACCTCGAGCGCATGGCCCGGGCCGCGGGTGAGATGAACGTCCGCCTCCAGCATCGGCCCTCGGGCGGGGATGCACCGGCGGAGGATCTGCGTCCCTTGTTGAGCGCTACCTTTGGTTCCGGACGGCATGGCCCCTCACGGCTGGAGTTGCCTTCCGGGCCGGTGCGCGTCCGGGCGCCCCGGGTGGGTCTCACCCTGCTGATCCGCGCCCTGGTGCGACTGCTGTCCGGCGCGGGTGCTTCCGACGTGGTGCTGCGGGTGGATGTGCCCGAGGAGATGAACATGTGGCGACTGCTCGTCCAGGCGCGTGCGGAGCGACCCTTGCCGGAGCGTGCGCGCGAGTCGCTGGCGCGGCTCGCCCGGAGGTGTGAGGCCCGGATCTCCCTGGGTGAAGCGCCTGGGATCGAGTTGATCCTGCTCCTGCCTCGTCTCCAGGAGTGAGAGGGGAGGACACGGGAAGGCAATACCCTCACCCCAGCCCTCTCCCAGGGGGAGAGGGGGCATACACGGACTCAGGGTTCGCTCTCGGGGGTTCGCACGACTCGGGTCGCCGCTCGCACCGCCCGCTGCCTCACGAAGCGGACGCAGAGCACGACCAGCACCACCGATACCGCCGCGATGAGCAGCCAGCGCAAGCCACCCCGCACGTCCGCGAGCACCGTGGGACCGAATCGGTAGCCCAGCCACGTCATCCCCATGGCGGGGATCCACGCCGCCGCCGCGTCCGCCAGGAGGAACCGGCGGTACGGCAGCCCCGTGGCTCCCGCCAGCAGGAACGCCGGAGCACGCAGCCCCGGCAGGAAGCGCGCGAAGAACACCGTCACCGCCCCACGCCTCGCGAAGAGCTTCTGGAGGAGGTCCATCCGCGCTGGTGTCAGCATCCTCGACAGCTTGGGGTGGGAGAACACCTTCGGCCCCAGTGCCCGTCCGATCCGGTACAGCGCGCTGTCCCCGGCCAGGATGCCCAGATAGGCGGCGAGTCCCATGAGGGAGAGGCTCGCGCCACTGTGCGCGACCACCAACCCTCCGGTGATGACCACGAGCTCCTCACTCAGCGGCGCTCCCACTCCGCACAGCACGAGCAGAAGGAATACCGCCGGGTACGAGAAACCCGCGATCCACGCTGCGACCTGCGCCTCCACTCAGCCTCCTGGGATCCCAGCAAGCTGCTCATCCCAGGGGGCAAGGAGAAGGGGTGCCTTTCGAGCCCCCGCCCGCTCGATCGCTCGCTCAGGCGCTCGTGGGCAGGAGTTGGCGCACCAACTCCAACAGTCTACCGCGCTCCACCTCGCGCTTGACGAGGTAGCCGTCCGCGCCCGCCTCCAGGCCGGCGGCCCGCTCCTGCGGACTGTCCAGCGAGGTGCACAGGATGACGGGAATGTGCGACAGCTTGGGATGCGAGCGGATGCGCCGGGTGAGCCCGATGCCGTCCAATCGGGGCATCTGCCAGTCACTCACCACCAGCTGGCAGGGCGTGCGCTCCAGGATGCCCAGCGCCTCCTCGCCATCCCCCGCCGTCACCACCGAGTAGCCGGCGATCTCCAGCAGCGACTTGATGGCGAAGCGGGTGGTCAGCGCGTCGTCGCACACGAGGATGTGCGAACGACGGACCTCGGTGGCGGCGCGCAGCAGCACCGGAGCGGCGGCCGCGCGCAGCAGCTCGGGCGCGTTGAGCACGGGCACCACGCTGCCGTCGTCCAGCATGGCGGCCCCGGCCAGGTGTGACACGCTCTGCAGGTGCCGCCCCAGCGAGCGGACGACGATCTCCTGTTGCCCCACCACCGCGTCGATGGCGAACACCGCCCTCACGCCTCCGAGCGCCAGCACCATCGCCGTCTGTGGCTTGCCCGACTCGAGTGCCAGCGGCAGCCGGGGCTGTCCGATGGCCAGCGAGAGGGGGTGGAAGGGAAGCTGCTCTCCATCCACGCTCGCCACCACGTGCCCGGCCACCGTGCCCACGTCCGACGGCGCCAGCCGCAACACGCGCTCCACCGCGTCCGAGGGAATGGCCACCACCGCCGTCCCCGAGCGCACCAGCAGCCCCAGCGCGCCCGCCAGGATCAACGGCAGGTCGATGGTGAAGCGCGTGCCCTGGCCCTTCTCGAAGGAGATGTCCACCGCGCCCTGCAGCCGAGTGGCCGTGGTCTGCACCACGTCCAGCCCCACGCCGCGCCCGGACGTCTCCGTCACCTGCTCGCGGGTGGAGAAGCCCGGCTCGAACACGAGCCGCGCCGCCTGCATGTCGGTGAGCTTGGCGGCCTCCGCCTCGGCGAGCAGCCCGCGGCGCACGGCCGTGGCCTTCACGTTCTCCGGGGACAGGCCCGCGCCGTCGTCCTCCACCACCACCGCCAGGCGCGTGCCCCGGGGCTCCACCCGCACCGTGAGCGTCCCGCGTGGGCCCTTGCCCGCGGCGACACGCTCGGCCGTCGGCTCGATTCCGTGATCCAACGCGTTGCGGACCAGGTGCAGCAGCGGATCCTTCAGCACGTCCACGATGCGCCGGTCGATGCGCACGTCCCCACCGGCGAGCACCAGGTCCACGTCCTTGCCCAGCCGCGCGGCCAGCTCGCGCACCGTGCGCTTGAGCGGCTCCAGCATCTGCGAGGCCGGCACCATCCGCAGATCTCTCAGGTCGTCGCGCACCACCTGGGCCACCAGCGCGAGCTGCTCGCCCTCGCGGTGCACGTCCTTGGACAGCTGCAGCAGCCGCTTCTGCACGCCGCGCACCTGCCCCACGCCCGCGCGCAGGGTCTCCAGCGCCCCGCCTCCACCGCCGGACAGCGCGAGCTGCTGGGCCGCGCGCTCCAGCTGCAGCAGGGCCTGGTTCGTCTGCTCCATCAGCTCGCGGTGCGCCTCCGCGCGGCGCAGCTGCTGCGCCCGGCCCGCCGCGAGCTGCTCCACCTGCAGCGCCAGCGAGTCGAGCGTCCGCACCGACACGCGCACCGCGCGATCCATGTCCTGCTGGCGCCGGCCGGCCGCCGAGCGCGCCGTCACCTCGGGCTCCACCGGGGCCACCGCGGGCTCGGCCGGAGTCTCCTCCGCGAGCGACTCCAGCGCGCCCCGGAGCTGAACCAGCGCGCCCGCGATGTCCGAGGCCGCCACGCTGGCCCCGACACCCGCCTCCTCCATGCGCGCGAAGCCGGCGCGGATGGAGCTCGCCAGCGACTCCACGGCGGTGACGCCCACGGTGTTGGCCGCGGCCTTCAACAGCTCCGCCAGGCCCACCGCCTCCCAGACGGCGCCCGGACGATCCTCCAGGCCCGGCGAGCACAGCCGGCCCAGCGCGATCTCCAGCTTCTCCAGTGTCTGCAGACCATCGCGCCGGAAGTGCACCGGCACCTTGGGCTTCGTCTCGACGACCTGCTCGAACCCTCCCTTCCCGAGCGCGGACAGCAACGCCCCCAGGCCCTCGATGGTCGGCATGTCGCCGGCGTCCCCGCGGTTGAGCGCGGACTCGATGGCCGACAGGCTGCGCAGGGTGCACTCCACCAGGCCCGGAGGCGGCACGTGGCCGGGAGCGCAGCGCGCCAGCCCGTCCTCGATGGCGTGGACCAGCTGCTCGATGTCCGACAGGCCCAGGCTGGCCGCGGACCCCTTCAGGCTGTGCACCTCCCGCTTGAGGGCGGTGAGCTGCTCGGACGCCTCATCGGCCGTCCCCTGCTCCAACCCCAGCACCGCCGTGCCGATGGTCTGCAGCTGCTCGCGCGTCTCGGCCGCGAAGATGGGCCAGAGGCTGCGCAGAACCCGAGGATCCATGCGTCCCTCGTCCTATCCTCGTCCCACCACGGCGGGATCGCTGAGTTGCACGAGATCGAGCACCATCAACCGATTCCGGGTGAGGAACGTGAAAGGTCCTGGCGGCGGGTGGGACAGGTCCGCGCGAGGCAGCTCCTGCCGTCCGTCCACCTCTTCCGCCGCCAGACCGAAGAACTCCTCGGACACCTCCACCACGACGACGCGCGTCAGGTCCGACATGCCGCCTCCCTCGAGGCCCAGCACCTGGCGCAGATCCAACACCGGCACCACCCGCGAACGGGACACCAACGCTCCCAGCACGTACCGCGGCGCGCCCGGCAGCGGGCACAGCCCCTTGGACTCGAGCACATGGTCCACCGCGTCGATGGGCACCGCGTAGCGCTCGCCGCCCACGCGGAAGGCGAGCACCGACAGGGTCTCGCGGCGCTCCTCGTGGCGCGACTCGGCCAGCGCGCGTGCACGCTCGGCCAGCACCTCGCGGCGGCGCTCCGGGCTGAGCACCTGGGCCCCCTCGAGCACCGCCTGCGCCTCGTCCAGCTTGCGGCGCAGTGCCGTGTAGTCGATCTTCCCGCTCGACGCGTCGCCGGCCATGATCCCTCGTCAGTGCTTGGTGGCGGGGAGCTTGAGGATGCTGCGCACCTTCTCGCGCAGATCATCCACCGCCACGGGCTTGTTGAGGAACGCGCTCGCTCCCACCAGCCGGCCCCGCTGCCGGCTCGCGTCATCCTTGAGCGACGTCAGCATCACGAAGGGCGTGGCGAAGAGGATGGGATCGGCGCGAACCGCCGCGCACAGCGCGAACCCGTCCATCTCCGGCATCTGCACGTCCGAGATGATCAGATCCGGCTTGATCTCCCGGGCGCGCGCCAGCCCCTGCACTCCGTTGCTCGCCTCGAAGAACTCCAGTCCCCACCCCATCAGGTACACCTGGATGAGGTTGGTGATGGTCTTCGTATCCTCGACGATCAGAACCTTCATACGGCCCATTCCTCCACGAACACGCCCCCGGTCATAGCTGGTACTTCCCGACGAGGTCGGAGAAGCGCTTGGAAAGGTTGGAGAGGTTGCCCGCGACCTGCTCGATGCGCTTGGTCCCCTCCACGTTGTCCTGCATGGCGATGGTCAGCTCGTTCATCGCCGCGGCGATCTGCTCCACGCCGATGGTCTGCTGACGGGTGTTGCCGGCGATCTGCCGCGCCGCCGACGAGGAGTCCCGGATGACGTCGGACAGTCCCTTGATGGCGGCTCCCGCGCTCTGGGCCAGCGCCATGGCGGCCAGGGCCCGGCGGCTGCCCTCCTCGGTGGCGGACACGGCCGCGCGGGTGCCCTTCTGCACCTCGCCCAGCAGCGCGCGCACCTGGTTGGCGGCCATCTTCGACTGCTCGGCCAGGGTGCGCATCTCCATGGCCACCACCGCGAAGCCGCGGCCCTGATCTCCCGCCTTGGCCGCCTCGATGGAGGCGTTGAGCGCCAGCAGGTTGGACTGCTCGGCCACGTCCTTCACCGTGGTGATGATGTCGCCGATCTGCAGCGTCTGCTCGTTGAGATCGGTGATGGCCAGGGCGATGGCCTTCACCTGCTCGCTGAGCTTCTCCATGGCGGCCACGCTCTCGTCGACGACCTTCTGGCCCTCGGAGCCCAGGGCGTCCGAGCGGCTGGTGCCACCGATGACCGTGTCCGCGAAGGAGGTGGCCTGCTTGGACGTCTGGGCGATCTCCGCCACCGTGGCGCCCGTCTCGTGGATGGCGGAGGCCTGCTCGTTGGCCATGGCGGACTGCTGCGAGGAGGTGGCCAGCACGTTGGTGGCCTCGCGCTCCATGTCCGCCGCCGCGCTCTTCAGGTCCTTGAGCAGGTTCGTCAGCATCTCCGCCATGGTGGAGAAGCTGCGCGCCAGATCGCCCACCTCGTCGGTGCTGCTGGCGTCGATCTGCTGACGGAGGTCTCCCGCGGCCATGCCGGCCGCCGCCCGCGCCAGGCGCTCCAGGGGGATGATGAGGATGCGGCACAGCGCGGCCACCACCACGAGGCAACCGGCGAGCGCCAGCAGGCCCAGGCCCAGCCCGCGCAGGGCCATGCGGGACACGGCCTCGTTGAGGACGTCCAGCTCCAGGCCCACCTGCACCGAGCCCACCTGTGCCTGGGACGGGGTCCCATCGCTCCGGGGGCCACGCGGCTCGAAGAGGACGGGCGCGGACGTCTCCAGCACCGGCCTGCCGCCCACGTAGAGATCGCGACGGCTGGACTGCGGAGACATCGCGGGCAGCAACGCCGGGCTCACCAGGCGCGGCACCGTGGCATGGCCGAGGATGTCGCCCTGCCGGTCGCGCACCACCACGTACGCCACGTCCGGGTTGTTGCGGAGGGTGGCGGCGGTGGCGATCCGCAGGCCCTCCTCGTCCCGGGACCAGGTGGCGATGGCCAGGTGGTGGGCCAGCTCGTGGCTCGCCGCCGCGGCGCGCTTGGCGAACTCCTCCTTCAGCGAGTTGCGCATCTGCAGCGAGAAGGCCGCCACGAGGATGCCCGTGACGAGCGCACCCGACACGCCGGTGATGGCCACCATCTTCGTCCGCAGGCTGAGCCGACGCATGTCCAGCCTTTGGATGGTGGGCGGGCTCATGCCATGGGCTTCCACAGGTCCTCCCAACTCCGACGAGCGCTGTTCATCGGGCACCCGACTTTCCCATCTTCACTCCCGGCACGAGCGCGCTCCGCAGACCGCCCACCGTCATCGTCTCCACCCCGCGCAGCACGTGCTCGTCGTCCAAACCTTCCAGCGCCCGAAGCGCGTTGCGCCGGGCCCGTTCCGCCTCCTCGGGCTGGCCCAGCCGGCCATACAACGCCACGAGCATGGCATGACCGATGGCCAGTTGAGGCTCCAGATAGAGCGCCTTGCGCACCGCGGCCACGGCCCCCTGCACGTCCCCCCGCCCTTCGGACACCATGGCCAGGAGCAGGTAGGCCTCGGGTGACAGCTCGCGCGCGGCCAGACGGGCGAGCTCCTCGGCCAGGTCGTACTGACCGGCCCGGGCCGCGGAGCGCGCCTGCTCCATCATGTCCGGCACCGAGGACCCGGTGGGCGGAGGGGTGGACGCAGGGGGGAGTGAGGCCTGGGCCGCCCGGTCGGACTTCGCCTCCGGAGTGGACGTGGCCTGGGGAGCCGGAGTGTTCGAGGGAGCCGGAGCTTGCACCCTGCGCAGCGGGCTCGGTGCGCGGGCAACGGCCCGGATGGGCCCGGAGCGAGCCGTCCGCGCGGAGACGCGCTCGGGAGCCTTCTCTCCGGGGAGGGGCTTGCGCAACACGGGGAGCCCCTCCACCTCCCGCTCCTCGAGCCCCATGCCCTTGGCGAAGGGCAGCTCGGCGGGCGCGAGGAAGAGCCACCCCCCTGGCGCGAGCGCCAGGACGAGCCGCGCCATCACCTCGGGGATGACCTCGGGCGGGAAGTAGATGAGGACGTTGCGGCAGAAGACGGCCTGCGCGCCGGACACGGGCGGAGGGTCGGTCACCAGGTTGTGGCGCCGGAACTCCACCCGGGCGCGCACCTCGGCGGGAACGGTGACGGACTCCGGCTTGAGGGTGAGGAAGCGCCGCTCCAGCTCCGGCTCCATGCGCCGCACGGACCAGGGGGAGTACGTGGCCTGCCGCGCCTTCTCGAGGGCCCGACCGGACACGTCCGTGCCCACCACGCGGATGTAGTCGGGGGGAACACCGGCCGCCAGCAGGGACATGGCGATGCTGTAGGGCTCCTCCCCACTCGCGCAGCCAGCGCTCCACACCTGGAAGGGTCCGAAGTGGGTGGAGGCGAGGCGCCCCAGCTCGCGCAGCTGCTCCGGATGGCGGAAGAAGTACGTCTCGCCGATGACGGCGTAGCCGATGAAACACTCGACGGCGGCGGTGTCGCGCGCCAGCAGCCGCTGGAGGAACTCGGGGGTGGGCATCCCCTGGGATTCGGCCGCGCGAGAGAGCGCGGTCCCCAGGGAGCGGCGCACGCTGGGCGCCAGCACCATGCCGCACGCGGCACGCAGGACGGACTCCAGCCCTCCCAACGTCGCCTCGTCGAGGCGCTCCACGCGCACCCGCTCCTTCACGCCCCCTCCGGAACGGACAGGATGGCCGAGGCCCTGATCAGCGGACGGATGCCCTCGGGGGTACGGCACAGGCCCGCCATCAACCCCGTCCGATCCCAGGGGTTGGTGTCCTCGCCCGAGAGGGAACCCTCCACCAACACCGGGGACTCGACGAGATCCCTCACCCGGTCCACCAGCACCGCCACGGTGCGTGCGCCTCCGCAGATGACCAGGTGTGCGTCCAGATCCGGCTCCCGCTGCACCCCGAGCATCGCGGACAGATCCACCACCACCGCGGGCGTGCCCCGGTAGAGCATGGTGCCCCGCACATGGGGGAGCGCGGCCGGCAGCGGCTCGATGGCCACCAGCCGGACCACCTCCATCACCGCTTCCACGGGCAACAGGGCAGTGGAGCCGGCCACCTCCACCGTGAGGTAGAGACCGGGCAGCCGCTGATCCACGCCGAGCGTGGCCAGTTCCCGACGTAGCCGGACGATCTCCTCTTCCAGCAACGCCAGGCGTTTCTGTACTGACGCGCGCTTCGCCTGGGCTTCAGCCGTCATCGAAGGGGAATCGACCATCGCGGGCCCGCTTGAACACATGCGCGGGAGCATTGGACGGTAGTCCGACATTGCGGGACCCGTCAATGCGGGCGGCACATCCGGCCGCTCCCCCAGCACGCGGTGGAGTTGGGTGAACAGGCGGCGAGCAGGCGCCAATCTCCCAAGTCGCGTGTTTCCGGGAGATGTGGTTTCATGGCACCCCGTGCGGATGGTTCCCACCCAGGCATTGACCGGGGGAGCAGGATAAACATGGTCACCGGCGACTCGCAGGGTCCGAGCGACAGCGGCTCGGATCCTCTCATCGGGCGGACGCTCAACGGCCGCTTCAGCATCCTCGAGCCGATCGGCGTCGGAGGAATGGGTCGGGTCTACCGGGCCCAGCAGACCCCCCTGGATCGGGTGGTGGCACTCAAGGTGCTCAACCCCAACTTCCCCACCAGCAAGGATCCGGGCTTCCAGAAGCGATTCCTGCGCGAGGCCTCGCTCTCCTCCAAGCTCCGCCACCCCAACACCGTCACGGTGATCGACTACGGGCAGACGGACGACGGCATCTATTACATCGCCATGGAGTACCTGGAGGGGCGCACCCTCGGCCAGGTCGTGGCGGAGTCGGGGCCGCTGCCCTGGGCGCGCGCGCTCAACATCGCCCAGCAGATCTGCCGCTCGCTGCGCGAGGCCCACAACCAGGGCATCGTCCACCGGGATCTGAAGCCGGCCAACATCATGCTGCTCAACGAGGCCGATCAGGACCTCGTGAAGGTGCTGGACTTCGGACTGGTGAAGTCCATCTCCGCCGCGGAGGGTACCCCCAACCCGGAGATCACCCAGAGCGGCACGTTCCTGGGCTCGCCGGCGTACATGGCCCCGGAGCAGGCACGTAACGAGGCGGACCTGCGCAGCGACGTGTACTCGCTGGGCGTGGTGCTCTACCAGATGCTGGTGGGGCGGCCTCCGTTCGTGTCGAAGGATCACATCGAGCTCATCTTCGCCCACCACAAGGAGCTGCCGCCCGCGTTCAGCTCGGTGCGGCCGGACATCTCCATTCCTCCGGAGATCGAGTCGCTGGTGCGCAAGAGCCTGGAGAAGGATCCGGCGCGCCGCCACCAGACGATGGACGAGCTGCTGGACGCGATGCGCGAGGCCAGCATGGCGGCGGGTGGCCACAGCGGCATCTTCAAGCGTCCGGGTGGGCAGAACACCACGGGGCCGCACAAGACGCCGCTCTTCGCCGGCATCACGGGGGACGCCCAGGGGGAGAACAACACGCTCGCGGTGGACATCAGCGTGGTGGTGCCCCCCGACATGAAGGACGCGCGCCGGCGCACGCTGCTGCTGGGCGGCCTGGTGGGTGGAACCATCGCCGTGGCCCTCACCGGCGGCCTGCTGCTGTCCTCGGGGGTCTTCTCCTCCGCGGCACCCAAGACGGAGACGGTGGCTCCGGTCGCCCAGGTGGCGCCCGCCGAGAAGCCCGCGGTGGATCAGGTGGTGCGCTTCCGGCTGATGAGCCAGCCCACGGGCGCGCGCGTCATCTACAAGGGCGAGGAGCGCGGCACGACACCGCTGCTGCTGGAGATTCCCAAGGAGAAGGGCCAGGACACCGTCACGGCCGAGTTCACCTTCGCGCTCGACGGCTATCAACTGGAGACGGTCATCACGGGCGGCTCGGGTGAGGTGGTGTTCGCCCAGAAGATGCAGCGTGCGCGGGGCGGCTCCTCCAGCCGGAGCGCGGCGAGCCGGGTGGAGCGTGCCTCGGGCTCCGCGGGCGGGTCCTCCACGATCTCGGCCATGGGCTCCATCTCGGCGCCAGTGATGCTGGAGCCCGAGAAACCGGCGGCCCCCACTTCGGCGGCGCGGGCCGTGCCAGCCGGCAATCTGGCGGTGCCGGTGCTGGCGCTCGCCAAGAACGCGGAGCCCACCGGAGACGGCCCCATCCCCTTCCAGGAGGGCATGTCGCGGCCGGTGGAGCTCCAGGGCAAGGACATCGTCTACACGCGCGAGGCGCTCGCGGCCCGCGTGGAGGGGACGATGATCGTGAAGTGCGTCATCACCAAGAAGGGCGGCGTGGAGAACTGCCGCGTCATCAAGGGCCTGCCGCACATGAACGAGGCGGTGGTGCAGGCGCTGCAGTCGCGCACCTACAAGCCCATCACCCTGCGGGGCAAGCCGGTGGCGGTGGACTACACCTTCAGCATCCGGCTGGTGGCGCCGCGTCGTCGATGAGGACGCCGGGCACGCCCCAGTCCACCACGGACCAGCCACGGCGGAGCGCCTCGCGCCGCAGGCGGCGATCCGGGTGGACGGCCACGGGGCGGCCCACCACCTCCATCACCGGCAGGTCCGAGTACGAGTCCGTGTAGAAGGTGCACTCGGACAGCAGGACGCCGGCCTGCGCGGCGTAGGAGCGCGCGTAGAAGAGCTTGCCCTCACCGAAGCACACCTCACCCAGGGGCCGGCCGGTGTGCAGCCCCGAGGCATCCACCTCGAAGCGGTTGCAGAGCACCGCGTCCAGGCCCAGGTCACGGGCGACCAGCTCGGACATGTAGCCAGAGGACGAGGTGAGCAGGACGAGCCTGTCCCCCGCCGAGCGGTGCTCATCCAGCGTGCGCAGCGCCCCGGGGCGGAACTGCGAGCGGACCACCTCCTCGTAGAACTGGACGGTGCGCTCCCGCACGTGCTGCTCGCCCATGCCCTCGAGGTGGGTGATGGCGCGCCGCAACGCGTCCTGCATGGCGACGAAGCCCAGGTGGTAGCGGGCGAGCCACACGCTGGCTCGCAGGGCCTGCATCCGGGTGATGTGGCCCCTGGCCAGCTCGCGGCGGACCCACAGGGAGCCCGAGTTCACCGCGAGCAACGTCTTGTCCAGATCGAAGAAGGCGATGGCCATGCGCCTTCTCTTCTTAATCACGGAAAGCGCGAGGAGCCGCTCCACGCCTGCCTGCCCGCTCACGTCGCCGGCCGAGCGCCAGCAATCCCCACAGCGCCGCTGCGGGGAAGAGGAACCCGGGAGCGGCGCCGCACCCCAGGCCCGGGCCCGTCGATACGGTCTGGAAGTGGCGGCCGAGGTTGGGAAGCTCGCCGCACTGGGTGGGGGGAAGGCCCCGGGGGTAGGCGTCGCAGAAACCCGCGGCGCTGCCCGCGTCGATGATGCGCTTGTGGGTCTCCCCCGTATTCGCGGTGGGCTCCATGGTGGAGCCGGACACCTCGGGCACGTGATCCAGCCCCACCACGTGTCCGAACTCGTGGGTCGCCGTGTTCTGGATGTCCGTGAAGACGCAGTTGGAGGTCTGCTCTCCCTCACATGGCGGCGAGTCGACGGTGGTGAAGGTGATGCCCTTCCCCTCACGGCTCGCGTTGAACTCGATGTCCGCGTCGAGGATGTAGCCGGTGCGGAAGATGAAGGTGGTGGTGGTCAACCCGATGGTGCCGACGCCGTGCTCCCAGCACGCGTACTTGTTGCCGCAGGTGTCGTCCTCGATGCACGGATCATCCGGCTCGACGACGTCGTTGCAGTCCACCTCGCGGAAGGTGAAGACGTTGTAATTGTCCTCGCTGTCCTTCACGTACCCCACCTGGGGATTCTGGATGTCCGGGCCGCGGGTGAAGGTGAAGTCGCTGCAGGTATGGGACACCGCGCGCCAGGAAGCCACCGCGGCCTCGATGGCGGCGATCTCCGAGTCTCCGGGCGTGCGGCTGTAGCCGGCCGCGTCCAGCCGGTACACGTACTCACGGACGGGCCAGACGAGGCAGAAGGGCCGCTCGGGCACCAGGGTGCGATGGTACGTCTGGGCCTCCGCCCGGGGAGTGAAGAGGGCGAGCACCGAGACGGCGAGCCACGGAAGAGAGCGCCTCACGAGCGGGCGCCTCCCCGACGGCGGCGCCACGCGAGCAGGGCCCAGCCAGCCATCGAGGGCAACCACGCCGCCCCCGCGCCGGAACTGGAGCAACCCATGGACTGCTTCCCGAGCACCGTCGTGTTCCCACTCGAGTCCAATGTCGGGGTGACGCAGCTCTGGCTGGGCTGGCCTTTCGGGTACACCTCGCACACGAACTGATGCGAGCCCTCATCGATGGTGCGCTTGGACGTCTCGCCCGAAGGAGCCCTCGGGAACATGACGGAGCGGGGGTCATCGGGGACGTGGTCCAGGCCGATGAGGTGGCCGATCTCGTGCGTCATGGTGTTCTGCAGGTCCGTGGACACGCAGGTGTTGTCCCTACCGGTGGCGGGCGGGATGCACTGCGGGGAGTCCACGGTGGTGAAGACGAAGCCGCTCGCGTTCAGCTGGATGTCCGAGTCGTAGATGATGCCGGACTTCTCGTCGTAGGTGGTGAGTGTGAGGGCGATGGTGCGAGCGTCGCTGTCCCAACAATCGTAGTCGTTACCGCAGGTGTCGTCGATCCAGCACGCGTCGGAGGCGGGCACCACGTCCGGGTCCGAGCAACGCGTGGAGCGGAAGAGGACGAGGTTGCGGTTGTTGTCGCCCCTCAACTCGTAGCCCACCTTGCGGTCGTCCACGAGGGGCCCTTCCGAGAAGCGGAGGTTGCCGCAGGACACGAAGAGCCGCTGCCAGCTCTGGAAGGAGGCGCGGATGGCCTCGAACTCGCGCTGCTTCTGGGCCTCCAGGGCGGTGTCGGGATTGCCCACGCTGCTGTTGTGCCAGGTGATGGTCGGCACCGTCCAGTAGAGGCACTGGGCGCTCGCATTACCCGCCGCCACGCGGCTGCGGACATAGGGCGTCGAGCCCTCCTGCCCCAGGGCGAGCGAAACCAACAACGAGGTGAGGATCACGGCCGCTTCTCCTGGGCACGAACGGGAGGCTGCTGCTGGAGCGCGGTCCGGATGGACGCCTTGAGCTCCGGCAGCGTCATGGCGCGGAGGGAGGAACGGGTGGGCTGCCGCGTTTCTGGATCCAACAGGAGCGAGTCTCCGGTGGGCTCCGGCACGGCCATGGCGCTCGTCCCGCCCTCCGTGCGCTGCACCTTGTACTTGCCCTGGGCCATGCCGGAGACGCGGAAGGCCTGGGGCCCGCGGCGCTCCAGGAAGAGCACCACCTCCTCCCCGGGGGAGAAGCTCGCCAGGCCGCTCACCCTCTGACCGATATCACCCACCCGCCCACCGGGCTGGGTGACGAGCACCGTGCTGCCCGCCTGCCCCTTGAGGGCCTCGGTGACCTGGATTTCCACATCCGTGACGATACGGCGTCCATCTCCGCTCCACCGGCTTTCCACACGGCGAACCGTGCCATGGATGATGGAATCGGCTGTCTGGGCGAGCTCCGGCAGGTCGGCCCGCAGCATCGACGTGGCGCTCGCGGGCAGGCAGAGCAGGAGAACAGCCGGAAGGAGCGCGCGCAGCGCATTGGGAAGATTCATGCAAGAGCCCTCGGTGCGCGGCAGTTTAATGCATTCGCCGGGCCGCGGGCAGTGGACTCGCGACCGCTCGTTGACCACCCAAGCTCGCTCCTGCTATCCGCGCCCATTCCCTATGGCACCTGCACCTCGCGTCCGTTTCGCGCCGTCTCCGACCGGCTATCTCCACATCGGCGGGGCCCGTACCGCCCTCTTCAACTATCTCTACGCGAAGCGCCACGGCGGCGTCTTCATCCTGCGCATCGAGGACACGGACCAGGAGCGCTCGACCCCCGAGTCCGTGAAGGCCATCCTCGATGGCCTCACCTGGCTGGGCATCGACTGGGACGAGGGTCCGGGCAAGGAGGGCTCCGCGGCGCCCTACTTCCAGACGCAGCGCCTGGAGCTCTACAAGAAGTACGTGGACCAGCTCATCGCCGAGGGCAAGGCGTATCGCTGCTACTGCACGCGCGAGGAGATCGACGCGCGCCGCGCCGCCGTCGAGAAGGCCACTGGCAAGCCGGGCACCTACAAGTACGAGGGCACCTGCCGCGACCGCAAGGACATCCCCGAGGGCCGCACCGCCGTGGTGCGCTTCCGGATGCCGGACGGCGAGGGCGAGGTGACGTTCAACGACAAGGTGCTCGGGCCCATCACCAAGGCGTACTCGGACCTGGATGACTGGGTGATGATGCGCGCCGACGGCATCCCCCTCTACAACTACGGCTGCGTCATCGACGACCACACCATGGACATCAACCTGGTGGGTCGCGGGCAGGAGCACGTCAATTCCACCTTCCCGCAGCTGATGCTCTACAAGGCCTTCGGGTGGCAGCCGCCCGAGTTCGCCCACTTCCCGCTCATCCTCGGGCCGGACCGCGAGAAGCTGTCCAAGCGCAAGCACCCCGAGGCGGACGTGATGCTGCACAAGCGCAACGGCGTGCTGCCCGAGGCGCTGCTCAACTACGTCATCCGCCTGGGCTGGAGCCACGGCAACGACGAGGTCATCTCGCGCGAGCAGATGGTGGAGTGGTTCGACTTCGACCACGTGGGCAGCACCTCCGGTGTGTGGAGCCCGGACAAGCTGATGTGGCTCAACCAGCAATGGCTCAAGCTGCTGCCTCCCGCGGTGGTGGCCGAGCGGCTGGTGGACTTCCTCGCGGCGAAGGGCGTGCAACTGGAGTTGGGAGACCCGCGGCTGGAGCGCGTGGTGATGGCCTTCCGCGAGCGCGCCAAGACGCTGCAGGAGATGGCCGACATGGCCCTCAAGTACTTCCAGCACGGCGTGACGCTGGACGAGAAGGCCGCCGCCAAGCACCTCACCGCCGAGTCCAGGCCCCTGCTCACCCAGGTGCGCGAGCAGGTGGCCGCGCTGCCCCAATGGAGCGCCGCCGCGCTGGACGAGGTGGTGAAGAAGGTGAGCGAGCAGGCCTCGGTGGGCATGGGCAAGGTGGCCCAGCCGGTGCGCGTGGCGGTGACGGGCGGCACGGTGAGCCCGGGCATCGGCGAGACGCTCGAGCTGCTGGGACGCGAGGAGACGCTCCACCGTCTGGACGCGGCACTCTCCCGGCCGTAGCGGACATTCAACGGGGCCTACAGGTTGGGGTGGACACCTTCGCCCGTGGGCCCTATTGTTCCAACCCGATGACACGAGCGCTTGACAGCTTGAAGGGCTTTTCCTATAAGGCGCGCCCGTTCGGGGCGGTGGTCGCGGCGCTCTGGATGTCGGTGGCGGCGGCGGAAGTGGTGAGCGGGGCGCAACTCCCCGATGGCGCGCGGAAGGTGGGCGAGAACAGGTATCGGGCGCCAGGGAACTTCGAGAAGACTTTGGAGTACTACAAGGCCGTCTACCCGGCAGGCACCTTCACTCGAAGGTCGATCGTCAATCAGCCTGGCGTGAAGGCGGTCCACATCGTCAACCCATCGGGGAAGAACTTCGAGGGGTTGAACATTTATGAGGCGAACGACGAAGTCCGTATCTACGTCGTTCCGCTGCAGTCAGTACCGGCGCCGGCGAAGTCGACTCCGGCGAAACCGACGAAGAAGTCGGAATCGAAGGGCGGGAAGAAGTCGAGGTAGCCCGGCGGTTCGGAAAAAAGGCAGTTGAAGTGCTGAAGCGGTTGCGGTAGTCACAGAGCAGTTCTTGGGGAATCGTCTAACGGCAGGACAGCAGACTCTGACTCTGCTTATCTAGGTTCGAATCCTAGTTCCCCAGCTCGCTGTACCCGGTCGTAGCAAGCCGGCCCTGTCGTCTAGCGGTTAGGACGGTGCCCTCTCACGGCACAAACTCGGGTTCGAATCCCGGCAGGGTCACTCGTAGCAAAGGCGCCCACCTTCCTGGGAAGGTGGGTGTTCTGTTTCACGGCCCTGTCGTCTAGCGGTTAGGACGGTGCCCTCTCACGGCACAAACTCGGGTTCGAATCCCGGCAGGGTCACTGAGGCGCCCGCTTCTCTCTCCGAGAAGCGGGCGCTTCGCTTTTGCGGGCTGAAGCGCCCTGCCCCACTACCCCTGCTCGAGGCTCTCGCGGAAGACGGCCAGGGCCGAGGCCAGGGCCGCCTGGGCGCGCTGCAGGCTGCGCCGCATGAGGAGCATGCGCACCCGCTCCGGCAGCGACTGCGGCGACGAGGTGCCGAACCCCACCAACTCCAGGCGCAGGGTGATGGCGTCCAGGAGGTCCGCCAGGTCCGCGTGCGGGCCCGCGAGCAGCACCACGTCCGGCGAGGCGGACTGAAGCCGCTCGGCGAGCTCCCACCAGTGCGGCGCCCCCGTCTCCAGCACCACCACGGCCGCCCCCAGCAGCGCCGGCGAATCAGGAGGCAGCGCCACGGCCTCCAGCCCCTCATCCAGCAGGGTCCTCAAGGCCTCGGCGCTCCCCACCACCGCCACCTGCCCGCCAGGAGCCACCTTGCTGGCCTGCTCGTACGCGCGCAGCTGCGTCTCCAACTGCTCGCGCGCCTCGTCCGAGGCCTGTCCACCCGCGTACAGCAGCTCGGCCGCCTCGCGGGCCACGCGCCTCGCCAGCTCGCGTCCCCTCACCCGCTCCGAGCGGCGCTCCAGCGCGGCGCGCACCTTGGCCCGCACCAGCCGCAGGTCCTCGAAGGGCTTGAGGATGTAGTCGCTCGCTCCGGCCGCGAAGGCCGCGATGACGGACTCCGAGCTGGAGTAGCCGGTGATCATCACCGCCTCCAGCGCGGGTTGCAGTGCCCGGGCCTCGGCGATCAACTCCACGCCGCCCAGGCCTGGGAGATTCTTGTCGGTGATGAGCACATCGAAGCGCTGGGAGCGCAGCAGCACCAGGGCTTCCTCGGCGTCCTCGGCCAGGCTCACCACCAGGTCCGGCTCACGCGCGAGCAACCGGGCGCACACGTCGCGCACCACGGGCTCGTCGTCCACCACCAGGACGGTCGAGGCGAGGGTTCCCCTACCCTCCTCACCCCCGCCGCCCTCATCCGTCTCGAAGGGGAGATCCATGCTTTCCAGAATCGCACAGCTCGCGTCGGACTTCGAGCAACGCCACGTGAGGCCTATGCTGTAAACGTGGCGAGCTTCACGGATGCACTGGAGGAGAATCCCGCGCCGCGTCGGTTGGGAGACATACGGCTGCGGTACGAGCCCGGCCGTCTGCTGGGCGAGTCCCTCGCGCCGTCATTCTGGCGACGGCAGCTCCCGAGCCTCTGCGTCGTGCTGGCGGCCCTGTGCGCACTGGGCGCCGTGGTGGGCGTGTTGCTGGGCGGAGGCGACGAACGAACGCCCCCCGCGCCCGCGGCCCTGGGCGTGCTGGCGGTGGCCCTGATGGGCTTCGCGCTGCGGTTGGAGGGACAGCTCGGCCGGCGCCGTTTCGTGCTCCACTTCCCCACCGAACGCCTGCGGCTCGAGCGGCTGCGCTGGGCTCCGGGAGCCACCCGCGTCCAGTGGGTGCCCTTCGACGAGGTGTCCGCGGTGGAGGTGGTGGAGCGCGCGCCCGGGCGCTACGCGCTGGTGGTGGTGTGGCGCCCGGGTGGCATGGAGGGAGAGCACTGGCGCGAGGTGCTGGTGGAGCACATCGGCGCCAGCGAGCAGGAGGCGCTCTTCCGTGTGTGGCGCCTGCTGCACAACGCCTTCGGACTCAGGGGAGCTGGACTCGCCGGAGGGTGATCTCCACCTCGGTGCCCTCCCCCGCCTTCGACGACAGCCGAACTCCGCCACCGGCCTGCGTCACCAGCTCCTTGCAGATGGACAGGCCCAGGCCCGTGCCGATGCCCACCGGCTTGGTGGTGAAGAGCGGCTGGAAGACCTTTTCCATCATCTCCTGGGGGATGCCGCAGCCGTTGTCCGCCACGGTGAGCAGCACGTCCTGATCACGCGAAGCCCACCGCACCTCGATGCGGCCCGGCCGGCCCGTGCCTTCCATGGCCTGCGCGGCGTTGACGATGAGATTGAGCAGCACCTGGGTCAGCTTCACCGGGCCGAACGTCACCTTCACCGGCTCGCCCATGGTGGTGATGCGAGCCCGGTCACGCACCTCGGCGCGCGCCAGCTTCACCGCGAAGGACACCACCTCGGCCACATCCGCCGAGACCTCCATGTCCTCGCCGCGCGCCTGCGCCCTCAGCCCCAACGCCACCCCGCGCAGGTGATCCGCGCCCGTGGCCAGGTCCGACAGCAGCGACGGCAGATCCTCCAGCACGCTCGCCACCTCGGGCGAGGGATCCGCCGCCAGGTGCTTGGACGCGTACTGCACCACGCACTCCAGATCGCGCCGCAGCGAGGCCACGTTCTGCGACAGGTAACCCACCGGGCCCATCAGCTCGTGAGCGATGCCGGCCGTCACCTGGCCCAACGTGGCCAGACGCTCGGCCTTCATCATCCGCCCTTCCACCTCGCGGATGCGCAGCTCCAGCCGGGCGATCTTCAAGCCGTCCTCGAGCGCGGCCAACACCTCGGCGCGATCCCACGGCTTGACGAAGTAGCGGCTCACCTGGCCGCGGTTCACCGCGTCGATCACCGCCTGCATGTCGGAGTAGGCGGTGACGAGCATGCGCTTGGCATCCGGAGCCAGTGTGCGCGCGCGCTCCAGCAACTCCACGCCCGTCATTCCGGGCATGCGCTGGTCTGAAAGAATGACGCCGATCTCACTGCGCTTCTGCTCCAGCAGCGTCAGCGCCTCGGCCGGTGTCGAGCAGCGAAAGATGCGGAACTTCGAGCCGAAGTTCGCCTCGAACACCCTCAGGTTGAGCGCGTCGTCGTCGACATAGAGGACGGCGGGGAGGTCAGACGGGTTCATGTAATTCCTCTCCGGGCCAGGCCGACCATCCACACTCCCGCCCTGCCAACCCACTGCGCCCACACCCAAGAGATACCACGTCACGAGCAAAACCCGATGGGCCGTGTTTCAAGCCATGAGAAGCCCTGGACGTACCGGAATCCCCGGCATACCTGCGGTCAACCGCCCCCTGAGCCAGGAGGTGAAGCGACCAGGCAGGAGCGCTCAGCGATGTGGCATGGGGGTCAGGGAGGGCTCGGTCGGCTCCTCGGTCTCTCGAGCCTGGGACTCCAGCGCATGCTGCACCGCGTCCAAGGACTCGAACTCCCGCGGGGCCAGGTTGCCCAACAGGGAGAGGACGACAGAGGGAGCCTCGTTCTCACGGGCCAGCAGGACGAGTTGCTCCGTGGAGAGTGGGAACACGGCCCCGAGCAGGGCCTTGTGGAGGGGTTGTGCCAGCGGTGCGGGTCCACCCATGCGCGTTTCCAGCTCCTTGATTCCCTCTTCGAGCCGACTGCGTCTGTCCTCGTCGTTCATCGGCTCAAGGTTAAGCAGCTCACGAAGGACTTGCGCGCCCTTTTCGACTCCTCGCCCAGCAAGCAGGGGAGCAGCCTCCATTGGCCTTCTCCCACCTGGGCCCCACCCTATCCAGGTACTCCCACACGTCTGAGGAGAGACGACATGGCGGACAAAAAGGACCCGAACTACGCGGAGCGCATCGAGCACGTTCAGGCCACGCACCCGGATCCATGGCCCGGCATCCAGGGCCGCTCCGAGGATCGCGAGACGGAGCTGCCCACGGGCACGAAGCGCGAGGATCAGGCCAGCGTCACCGAGGCCCAGCGCAAGCTGGAGCACGAGATACACGACGAGAAGGAGCCGACCCGCGAGTAGCAGTAGGCCGGCGTCCGGGGCGGGCCGCCCGTGAAGGCGGCCCGCCAGGCGCGGCACAGACTAGAACAGCAGCCGCATCGGGTGCTCGAGCAGCGCCTTGAGCTCCCGCAGGTACTCGGCGCCGATGGCCCCGTCGATGACGCGGTGATCGCCCGAGAGCGTCACCGTCATCAGCTTGCGCACCACCATCTGCCCATCGCGGACCACCACCTTGTCCGACACCGAGCCCACCGCGAGGATGGCCGCCTGGGGCGGGTTGATGACGGCGATGAACGAGTCGATGCCGTACATGCCCAGGTTGGACACCGTCAGCGAACCACCCGAGTACTCGTGCGGCTTGAGGCCCCGCTTGCGAGCCCGCTCGGCCAGGTCACGTGCCTCGGCGGAGATGGCCGACAGCCCCTTCTTGTCCGCGTCGCGGATGATGGGGGTGATGAGGCCGTCCTCGATGGCCACCGCGATGCCGACATCCACCGTCTCGAAGTGCAGGATGGTGTCACCCTGCAGCGCCACGTTGATCTTCGGGTAGCGGCGCAGCGCCATGGCCGCCGCCTTCACGATGATGTCGTTGACGGAGACCTTGGACTCGAGCGCCTTGGCCTCCTCGCGGATCTTCAGCGCGGCGTCCATCTCCACGTCCACCGAGAGGTAGAAGTGCGGCACGCCGGGCTTCACCTCGGCCATGCGCTGGCTGATGACCTTGCGCATGGTGGTGACGGGCACCGCCCTTGGCTCGGGACGCTCGCCCGGAGCCGCCGCCGGAGCAGCGGGACCCTTGCGCGCGGCGGCCGGAGCGGGCGCCTGGGTGAGCGCCTTCTCGATGTCGCTCTTCACGATGCGGCCGAGCGGACCTGAGCCCTGGACCTGGGAGAGATCCAGGCCCCGCTCGCGAGCCATCCGCTTCGCCAGCGGGCTGGCGCGCAAACGGCCTCCCGGAGTGGGAACGGGAGCGGCGGCCTTCGGCGCGGGCGCCGGAGCCTGGGCAGGAGCGGGAGCGGCGGCCTTCGGCGCGGGCGCCGGGGCCTGGGCGGGAGCGGCGGCGGCCTTGGCCCCACCCTTCCCCGCCAGGAACGCGATGGGCGCACCCACCTTGGCCATCTCGCCTTCCTGGACCACGATGCGCGCCAGCACACCGTCATCGTAGGCCTCGACCTCGAGGTTGGACTTGTCCGTCTCCACCTCGGCGATGGCCTGGCCGGAGGAGACCTTGTCCCCCTCCTTCTTCAGCCACTTGACGAGCTTCCCCTCCGTCATCGTCGGGGAGAGCGCGGGCATCACCACGGGGATGCCCTCACCCCCACCCGCGGGAGCAGCGGGCTGCGCGGCGGGCGCGGGAGCCGGAGCGGCGGCCTTGGGGGCCTCGGCCTTCGGAGCGGCGGGCGCGGCGGCCTTGGCTCCTCCACCGGCGTCCACCTTCTCGCCCTTCTCGCCGATGAAGGCGATGGGCGCACCGACGGTGGCCATGTCTCCCTCGGGCACGACGATCTTCAGCAGGTAGCCGTCGTCATAGGCTTCGATCTCGAGGTTGGACTTGTCCGTCTCGCACTCGGCGATCGCCTCGCCTGAGGAGATCTTGTCCCCCTCCTTCTTGAGCCACTTGACGATCTTGCCCTCCTTCATCGTGGGAGAGAGGGCCGGCATCTGGATGGGCGTGGCCATACGGTTCTCAGGCTCCCTCGCGGTAGAGGACCTTCTTGACGGCGGCGATGATCTTCGGAGCGTCCGGTTGGATCGCGTTCTCCAGATTCGCCGCATAGGACATGTTCACGTCGAGGCCGGTCACGCGCAGCACCGGGGCGTCCAGCTCGTCGAAGGCCTTGGACTGGATGATGTCCACCACCGACGCGCCGACACCGGCCAGCGGCCAACCCTCCTCCACGATGACCGCGCGGTTCGTCTTGCGCACGGTGGCGAGGATGGCCTCCTCGTCCAGCGGACGCAGCGTGCGCAGGTCGAGGATCTCCACGGAGATGCCCTCGGCCTCCAGCTGCTTCGCGGCCTCCTCGCAGAAGTAGTACATGCGCGACCAGGTGATGATGCTGACGTCCTTGCCCTCGCGCTTCACGTCCGCCTTGCCGATGGGGATGATGTGCTCGCCCTCGGGCACCTCGCCCTTGAGGGCGTAGAGGCGCTCGCCCTCGATCATGATGATGGGGTTGTCATCACGGATGGCGGACTTGAGCAGGCCCTTGGCGTCCGCCGGCGTGGCCGGGGCAATCACCTTCAGGCCCGGGAAGTGCGCGTAGTTGGACTCGAGCGCCTGGCTGTGCTGGCTGGAGAGCCGGCCACCCGCGCCGCCCGGACCGCGGAACACGATGGGGCAGCGCAGCTGGCCACCCGACATGTGCCGCAGCTTCGCCGCGTTGTTGACGATCTGGTCCATCGCCAGGATGGCGAAGTTCCACGTCATCATCTCCACCACCGGACGCAGGCCCACCATCGCGGCGCCCACGCCCAGGCCGGCGAAGCCCAGCTCGGAGATGGGCGCGTCGATGACGCGCGCGCTTCCGAACCTGTCCAGCAGACCCTGCGACACCTTGAAGGCGCCCTGGTAGCGACCCACTTCCTCACCAATGAGGAACACGTTGGCGTCGCGCTCCATCTCCTCGGCGAGCGCCTGATTCAGCGCCTCGCGGTACATCAACTCGGCCATTGTTGGCTCCGAATGCGAAATCCGTAAGCAGTCAGTGGTTGGTGAAAGAGGGCTAGCGCTTGAGACCCGCCGCCTTGTCCGCCTTCTCGGCCTGCTCGCGCGGCTCGAGATCCCAGGTCACCTTCAGCTCCTGGCCAGACGGGTACTTCGGCCACCTGGTCACCTTCACGCCCAGCACGCGCTCGCGGGGGCGCACATCCTCCTCGCCCTCCTCGACGATGGTGTCCTTCCACAGCTCGTCCAGGCTCGGCTCGGGCGACTCGTCGGCGAACTTCACCGCCGCGTCCACCTGCTCCTTCACCTCGGCCTCGATGGCGTCGAACTCCTCCTCCTTCGCCAGGCCCTGCTTGATCGCGTAGTCCTTGAGGCGGGGAATCGGGTCGTTCTTGCGCTCGTCCTCCACCTCCTGCTTGGTGCGGTAGGTGGCGGGGTCGGCCATGGAGTGGCCACGGAAGCGGTAGGTGTTGGCCTCCATCAGCACCGGGCCGTTGCCCGCGCGGATGTACTCGACCGCGTCCTTCACCGACTCGTACATCTTCAGCACGTCCATGCCGTCCGCGGCCTCGTGGCGGATGCCATAGGCGTCGCCGCGCTTGTGGATCTCCGGCACCGCCGCGACGCGCGCGATGGCCGTGCCCATGCCGTAGCGGTTGTTCTCGCAGATGTAGAGCACGGGCAGCTTCCACTTGGCCGCCATGTTCAACGTCTCGTGGAAGATGCCCTGGTTGGCCGCGGCGTCACCGAAGTAGCACACGGTGACGCGGTCCTCGTTGCGGTAGCGGCTGGCGAAGGCCATGCCCGCGGCCAGACCAATCTGCGCGCCGACGATGCCATAGCCGCCGTAGAAGTGGTTCTCGATGTCGAAGATGTGCATCGAGCCGCCCTTGCCCTTGCTGTAGCCGCCGGTGCGGCCGAAGAGCTCCGCCATCACCATGCCCGCGTCCGAGCCACGCGCCAGCGGCTGGGCGTGGTCACGGTAGCCCGAGAGCATGTAGTCATCGGGACGGATGGCCGCCTCGACACCCGCCGCCACGGCCTCCTGGCCGATGTACAGGTGGCAGAAGCCGGCGATCTTCCCGAGACCGTACTGCTGGCCCGCTCGTTCCTCGAAGCGGCGCATGAGGTACATCTTCCGGTACATCGTCAACAGCAGGTCCTTCGAGTACTTGCTGGCCACCGCCAATGCCTCCGTACAGTGAGAGACCGCCCCGGGGACGGGAACGGCAGACGCCGTGCGCCTCCATAGCGCGCGGACATGGGACTGCAAGGGGTTTCGTACACCGAACAGGCGGGAAAGCCCGGATCCCGTCCATTGGGCGCACCGCGTCACGACTCGTGAGAGAAGTGCGGCACGGACACGATTTCGTCGAGAAGGGTCACCGGCCTACCTGAATGGTCGGTCGCGAGGTGGACGACCTTGGCCTCGGGGAAGCGGAGCAGGTAGTCGTTGGCGTGGGTGGGCTCGTTGTCGAAGGCGGCGATGAGCGTCCCCATCTCCCCCAGCCGGGCGTGGGCTTCGCGCTTGAAGGCGTCGTCATTGTCACGCTCGGAAGGCTTCATGAGCAGCTCCACCCGCCCCTCTCCAGGCACGGCCAGGCCGTTGCGACGCATGGACTCCACGGTACCCGCCCGCATGCCCTCGTGGCGGCCGGTGACGTAGACCAGGCGCGCCCCGGTGGCCACCACCGCATGGGTGAAGGCCGCCGCCCCGTGGATGGCCACGTCGTCCACGCAGTAGTCGCTGGTGAAGAAGTGCTCCAGCCAGAAGCTCCGGACCGCGTCGTAGAGGCCCTCCACCTCCTCCTCCGACAGGCCACAGTTGCGCATGGCCCCTCGCATGTCGAAGCCGCTCTCCCAGTGGTGCGGCTCGCAGGCGCTCAACTTCTCCACCGCACGGGCCAGACCGAACTCGCGGAGGATGCGGGCCTGACGGGGGCGGTTGTCGAAGAGGGTGGAGTCCAGGTCGAACGCGAGCACCGCCTGGGTGCCCAGCGAACGTGCCTGTTCCAGGATGTCGCGCAATGTGCGCTGCCAGCCCTCCCTCACACGGGTTCTCAGGTCCGAAGCCATGGCCCTTTGTATAGGGCACGCGGGCCCCACCTCGCGCGGAATTCCGCCAATCAGGCGGCCGAGCGCAGGGGCTCGGGGCGATGGGGCTGTTCCGGGTACAGCCGGAGCATCCGTTTGATGCCGTTGCGGTCCAGGACGAGCCGGACGAGCTGCAACGAGCCCCGCTCCTGTCCCGCCTCGTGGACGATGAAGCGGAAGGCCATGTCCACCTGGTAGCTCTTGGCCCCGCGCACCCGCCCCACGGAGAAGTCCTCCAGGTCCACGTACTCCAGCGCGTACTCGGGCTCGTCCATGTCGCGCAGGAAGCGCTCCACGTTGAGCCGGATGATGTCCGTGATTCCGCTCACCCCGCGCTCGGTGCGAGGCAACAGCTCCACGTCCAGCACCACCTGCTTCTGGTAGCGGATGACCGTCTCGGTCAGCTCGCCCTGGGACACGGTGATGAAGTCGTCACGGGAGCGCAACGCGGCCACCTCCACGGGCACGCGCACCGCGCGCCCGTAGTCCACCTTCTCCTCGCAGGTGCCCAGGCACCGCTCCGTCACCGGATCCACGATGCGGGCCGTCCGGTCGTACAGGTGCCGCGACGCGACCTGGCTGAAGATGCGCCGCATGCCTTCCTTGATGCGGTCCTTCATCATGTAGCCCACCACCATGATGAGGAAGAAGTTGAGGCTCACCTGCGTGTAGCGGACCTGCGCCCAGAAGGCGACCGCGGTGGCGAAGGACATCGCCACACCCGCCGCGAGCGCGAACAGCACCTCCTCCCAGCCCTGGCGCTTCTGCGCCCGCCGCGCCGACAGGAAGAGGATGTTCATGCAGAACTTCTTCAGGAAGCCGAACCGGTGCATGTACTCCTCGTTGTCACCGGTGGGGCTGATGACCGAGCGCAGCTGGTTCGCCTTGCGGTACTCCTCCTCGCGCAGCACCTCGTCCATCAGTTCCTTGCGCACCTCGATGTAGACGCCCGAGCGGGGCAGCGCGTCCATGTCCGCCACGGCCTTGCGGAAGAACTGCTCCACCGTGAGGCTCAGGTACTCGTCCACCAGACGGATGGAGGCGCGCGTCTTCTCCTGCAGCCGGTAGCGGTTGGCCGAGCGCGCCCACGCGCGGAAGCGCTCCAGCACCTTGCGCGCCCCGTCCGCCGCCGCTCGCGCCTCGCCCTCCAGCCGATCGCACACCCCGTCACCCGGGCTCCGGCTCAGACCCTCGCACTGCTCGTCCACGCCGTTGGCGAAACGCCGCAGCGCCCCGCGGAAGATGCAGGACAACAGCTTCGCCTGGTAGACGAGCTCCGACTCGCTGACGAGCCCCGTGAGCAGCCCCGCCTCCAACCGCGCGAGCGGCGCGCTGTCCGTGCTCAACAGCTCCGCCAGGCTCAGCACCGGCGTCTTGAAGCGCACGTAGTTGTGGATGTCCGCGTAGAAGTTCGCTCGCGGGTACGTCTCCGAGTCGATGTTCAGGCTCGCTGGCAGGAAGACGTACGTCTCGACGAGATAACGCGTCTCGTCATCCGCCCCGGAGGGTTGATACTCGAGCTTGATCTCGAACTGCTTCCGGTCGTGGACGTCGAGCCGGGTCTGCAGCAAGGGTGCGGGGGCCTGGGACACACCCGCACTCTAGGTCACGGGACTGTCACGGCCTAGTGACCCCCGGGCCAACGCAAGGGGCCGATGACCGGTGGACAACCCTACCCCTGCGTGCCGGTCCGGGAGGACTCCCGCTCCTCGGCGGGGACACTCGTTGGAGCCACAACCGCCGGAGCCGTCTGGGCCGCGTGCGCCTTGGGGCGGGCGTTCCACAGGGTGAGCATGAGGACGGCGCCAATGGCCGAGAAGCCAATCATGCTCGGACCCCAGGCGCCCCAGCCGAAGTGGTCCAGCATCCAGCCCATGCCGACACCCACCACGGAGCCCCCCACGTACTGCATGCCGTCGAACATGCCCGCCGCCGTGGCCGCGGCCTTCTTCCCACCGAAGTCCATGGACGAGGTACCCGACAGCATCGAGTGCACGATGCTGATGGAGAACGAGTTCACCACGAAGGCGGCGATGACCAGGTTGATGCTCGGGGCCTTCCAGATGACGGCCATGCACGCCACCTGGAGCATGTAGCCGATGAAGGCCACCGGCGGCCGGCGCGCCTTGAAGAGCAGGTCGGACATGAAGCCCGCGACGAAGGCCCCCGCGATGCCCGCGAGCACCACACCCGTGGCGCCCTTCTGGAAGATGGGGCTGTCGAGCGACAGATTCTGCGCCTCCTGCATGTAGCGGGGGAACCACTGCTCGAAGCCGTGGCGGACGAAGCCGGTGCAGAACTCGGCCGCCGCGATGGTGATCATGACGGGGTTGGTGAAGACGACCTTCGCCACGTACTTGAAGTCCACCTTGCCGGTGTACCCGCTGGAGGCGTCCGCCGTGTCCAGCGCGGGCAGGCCCGCCTCGTCCGGCGCGTCACGCACCCACAGGAAGGTGAGCAGCCCCAGCGTCGTCATCACCAACGCGGGCACGAAGAAGACGAACTGCCAGGGCAGCGCCAGCACCAGCAGCGGCCCGATGAAGTAGATGAGCGCCCGGCCACCCTGGATCATCGAGCCGAAGATGGCGGAGAACACGCCGCGCTCGCTGATGTGGAACCAGCCCGAGTTCACCTTGATGAGCGCCAGGGCCGAGTAGGACTGGAAATACATGTTCAGCGACCAGACCGTGGCCAGGTAGCCGAGCAGCAACGTCCCCGTGCCCAGGAAGCCCAGGTACGCGCCCAGGCCGAAGGCGAGGTTGAACACCACCGCGCCGCCCGCGCCCACCAGCATCGCCCTGCGTCCACCGATGCGGTCCGCCAGCGGCCCGTTGAAGATGGCGGACACACCATAGATGAAGGTGGCCGCGCTGATGATCGCGCCCACCTGCGCCTTGTTCCAGCCGTACGTCTCCGACAGCTTCGCGTTGGCGAAGGAGAAGTTGTAGCGGCCCATGTACATGGCCGCGTACATGGTTCCGAGCGTGAGCCAGTTCTGGGCCCGGCGGAAGCGGAAGGCCCGCGAATACTCCGGCCGCGGTGTCGAGGACGAGGGGGCTGCGTCGTGCATGGCGCCGGGCACCCTACCCGCCCGGCGCGCTCCCGACAATCACACCCGCCTGGTTCACGCCTGCTCGGCGAGCAACCGCAGGATGGCGATCTCCGTCTTCGCGTCAGGAACATCCCCGCGCCGGCACATGGCCAGCAACTCGCGGATGGGCCTCCACTGAAGCTGCGTGCCCTCCTCGAGAGGAGAACCATCCCCCCGCGGCACGCCCTGCTCCTTGCCCGTCACGTCCACCGCCGCCGGGAAGACCTTCTCCGACAGGATGCCCGGCGCCAGGAAGAAGCCCGCCCCCAACAGCTGGATCTCCTCCGGCTTCACGTCGAAGCCGGCCTCCTCGCGGACCTCCTCGGCCGCCCGGTGCCGCAGCCCCGCCTCGCCCTTGTCCTCCGGCTCCAGCAGCCCCGCGACGATCTCCTCCACCCGCAGGTACGTCGCCCCATCCGGCACCGTCATGTCCTTGCCGCGCCGGAAGTATGCCGCCGGCCGCAGGTTCATCCGCGTCAGCACCTCCAACCCCGACGCACCGCGGCGAAACACCAGCACCGTCACCGCGTCCAGCCGCGGCCGATCCACCACATCCACCCGGTACACCTTGGAGGCCGTCCCGTCGGCCCGCCGGTTCTGGCACCGCAGCCGCCGCACCCGCAGGAAGCCCTCGTCACATTTCGCGGTGGACGTGAAATCCTCGATAATCTCGATATCCGTCACGGAAGAATGACTGCTCGAACGCATGCCTGTTCCCTTACCGGAAGAGCCTGACGCAGGGGCGTTGCTTGCTCACCTTCTGAGGATCCCGTACCTTGCGCCGTCGTCTAGCGGTCAAATTCTTCAAGCCCCCCGGATCCGCCCCCGATGCGACGTCTCCTGCTGGGACTCCTCTGTGCGCTGACCTGCGCCTCGTGCATGCCCGTGATGGAGGGCCAGGAGATCGATCTCCGCGGCCAGGAAGTCCGGCTGACCCTACTGCACACCTCTGACATCCACTCGCGGCTCATCCCCTACGACTTCGCTCCTTTGAAGACGGATACGGACCTCGGAATCATCCCCGAGGCGGGTCCCTTCGGTGGGGCCACCCGCATGGGGGCCGTGCTCAAGCGCGAGCGCGCCCGCTCCGAGCGCGTGCTGCACCTGGACTCGGGCGACTGCTTCCAGGGCGCGCCCATCTTCAACGTCTTCAGCGGCGAGGCCGAGTTCCGCTTCCTGTCCAAGATGAACCTGGACGCGGCGGTGATCGGCAACCACGAGTTCGACGCCGGCCTGCTCAACTTCGTCCAGAAGGCGCGCGACTTCGCCAAGTTCCCGCTGATGGCCGCCAACTACGCCTGGGACAGCCCCAAGGATCCCGGCAACGCCGAGGCCGCGCTCAACAGCACCCCGTATGTCATCCGCAACGTCCAGGGTCTGAAGGTGGGCATCATCGGCATGGCCAACATCTCCTCGCTCAACTCGATCGTGGAGGGTGGCAACTCGCTGCAGGTCACCCCGCTCGAGCAGAACGAGGCGGCGCGGGCCTATGTGGAGATCCTCCGCCCGGTGGTGGATCTGATCGTGGTGGTCAGCCACCTGGGCCTCACCGAGGACCAGGATCTCATCCGCGGCTACGAGGCCTATTACGAGTACGAGCGCGCCCGGCCCTTCATCGAGCGCGATCACGACCGCTGGCAGCTCCTCGAGTGGGCCGACCCCGACCTGGAGGGCAACCCCAAGGCGGTGGTGAAGGTGTTCATCCCCGGCGTGTCCGGCCTGGACGTGGTGCTCGGCGGCCACCTGCACGTGGTGCTCAACCCGCCGCAGCAGCTCGCCGATCCCAGCGGCCGCAAGGTGATCCTCGCGCACTCGGGTGCCTTCGCCAAGTACGTGGGCCGGTTGGATCTGGTGGTGAAGGTCCCGAAGGACGAGGACCGGACGCTGGATGGCGCCGAGGTGATCAGCAACTCCTACCGCGTCTCCCCGCTGGACGGCATGTGGTGCAACGACGCCATGCGCGCGTACTACCAGGACAACTTCTGGGACCCCGGCCAGTTCATCAACGCCCCGGGCGTGCGCGAGGCGCTCGCGAAGTGCCAGGAACAGGAGGACCGGGAGACCACGGACCTCTTGCAGCCCTACCTGCTGGGCATGGACTTCAACCTCCAGCTCACCTCCATCTTCTCCTACGCGCCCACCGACGTGTCGCGCCGCAATACGTCCACGGGCGGTGACTCGCCGCTGGGCAACATCACCGCGGACTCCATGCGCAAGCGCCGCGCCGTGGAAGCGGAGATGGCCCTCACCAACTCGCTCGGCATCCGCGACAGCCTCTACGCGGGCGTGGTGACGCAGGAGTCCATGTTCAACGTGTTCCCGTTCGAGAACACCATCAACATCATGTACCTGTCGGGCACGGAGATTCAGGAGATGTTCGACTTCGTGGCCGAGCGCTCCGCCGAGCGCGGCTGCGTCAGCCAGGCGCAGATCTCCGGCGCGCGCTTCACCATGGACTGCGCCCAGGTGCAGCTCAACGATCTGCGCATCCCCTGCGACCCGGCGAAGAACGCCACGGACTGCCCGCGGGAGGGCCGCGAGGGCCACGCGCCCTGGCAGTGCCTCCAGGACCAGGACGGCGACCGCTGCTACGCCCACCCCGCCACCGACGTCTCCATCAACGGCAGCCCCATCAACGCCAACGGCATGTACCGCGTGGCGGTGAACGACTACATCGCCAAGGGTGGCTCGGGCTTCAGCGTCCTCAAGCGCAACACCACCCGCGTGGAGACGGGCATCTCCCTGCGCGACTCGCTCATCGGCTACATGCAGGGCTTCTGCAACTGCGACGACATCAACGCGGGCCGGACGACCTCCTCGACGGGCGAGCGCTGCGGCTCGCTCGTGGACGGCGAGTGGAAGGTCAGCACGCAGCTCATCAACTACTGCCAGCAGGCCCAGGCGTTCGAGGACGCGCTGGCGCGCAAGCTGGGTGACTGCACCTGCCGGGAGCTCCTCTCGCTCCCCGAGGACGCGGCCGAGCGCTGCCACGTGGAGGGCCTCACGCCGGAGAAGATCCGCGACGCGTGCAACGTGCCCCAGGGCCCGTACACCGGGCGCTGCTACTGCCGCGAGGCGCTGGCGGGTGCCCAGGAGTGCGGCTCGGTCACCCTGCAGCTGAGGAACTTCTGTGAGAACCCGACCGAGATGCCCGTTGCCAACGCCATCGAGGACGGCCGCATCGGCCGCAAGGTGAAGTGATGAAGATCCACTGGCTCCTCATGGCCGCGACCGCGGCCTCCGTGTCCGGCTGCTACAGCGTGGAATCGCCCGCGGCTTCACGCGTGGGCTCGTTCCAGGTGGCCGTGCAGACCATCTCCGCGGTGGCCAGCAACGGCAGCCTCCAGCCGCTCTCCGTCGTCCCCTCCTGCATCAAACAGTATGGCACCCGGTTGGATCAGGTGCCGGCCGGGGTGCGCGGCACGAAGGACTGCCGCTACGTCGTCCCCAATGGCCAGGTGGAGCTGCGGGTGGACGTGCTCGCCCTGGACACGAGCGGCAGGATCTTCGCCTTCAACGGGCCGGTGGCCTTCAAGGTGGTGCCGGGCGACCTCTCCGGTGACTACTCGTATCACTGGGTGAATGTCGTCAATGGCCGCGGTGTGGGCACGCTGCGGGCCGAGCACGTCTATGGCGAGGTGCGCGTCTGGGCGCTGGACGAGCCCGTCGAGCCCAACTACACCGACGGCGGTATCGCGGGTGATCCGACGAAGCTCCCGACGGAGCCCTCCTCGCGCACCTACGCCGCTGGCGCCTCCGAGACGCTCTTCTTCCAGGAGCCCTCGCTGGCCACCATCCAGACGCCACGGATCTACGACAACCGCGACTCGCCCTTCGCGGGGCAGTTCGTCACCTTCGGCCGCGCCCCCGAGTCCGGCTCCATCCAGTACCAGGACTGTCCGGACCGGGACCTGGATGGCGACGGCAAGGTGGACCCCGAGCCGGCCAAGCCCGTCACGCTGCTCGTCACGGGGACGGATCCCTCCGGCTTCTTCGTCACGGACATCACCTCCTGCCCCATCCCCGAGGACACCAGCTCCGCCGCGCAGGTGAACGTGCCCGAGCCCAGTGGCTACCTGCCCGGAAGCTACGGCTCCATGTTCGTCTACAACTACAACTTCCCCGAGGGACTCAACGCGGGCGATCTGTTGTGGACGCTGTCCGGCTCCGTCCAGGAGTTCACCTCCACCACGCAGATCACCTTCCCGTCGTGGACGGTGCGTGAGCACGTGCGCCAGCTGCCCCCGGACCAGTGGAACAAGTACCTGGCGCTCAACCCACCGGTGGAGCTCAACCTCCGCCACTGCGGGCTGAAGAACCAGCTGTCCCCCCAGGGCGTCGACGTCCTCTGCGGCTACTACAACAGCAACCTGAAGCTGGAGAGCATGGAGTCGGGGCTCGTGAAGCTGCGCCGCGCTCGGTTCCCGAAGGTCTTCAAGAACTGCGACCTCAACGGCGATGGCGAGGTGCCCTTCTTCTGCAACAGCAGCGGCGCGTGGGTCCCCTGCGGCACCCCCGCCGAGCATGAGAAGCCGGAGATCCAGTGCAACATCGACTGCACCACCGGCTCCGGCGAACACCAGAACACCGTCTGCAGCGAGCTCACCCAGTTCAACAGCTTCGGCCAGTTCGTGGTGGAGATGGCCGGCCCCGGGCCGCGCGAGGCCGGTCTGGATGACACGCTGCCCTCCCGCTGGCAGGAAGTCGTCCTCTCCAATACCGCCTCCAACAAGACCCGGACGGCCTACGAGGATGGCACGGAGGTGAGCGTCTGGTGCGACATGGATTCGTACTTCCGGTTCGGCACGACCACCGTCACCGCGACCCCCGATGACGAGCTGCTGCCGGCGAAGACGCGCAAGGACGTCATCATCGACAAGGGACAGGGCTTCGTGGCCTTCATGTCGCACCAGCCCCCGCCCTCGTCGCCGGGCACCCCCGCGCCGCGCTGCTACGTGTCGCGCAACACCCACTCCCGCGTGCTCGTCATGACGAAGGACGCCGTGCCTGAGTTGAAGGTGGACTGCGACGAGAACGATTCGAACGCGGAGCGCGCCCGGCAGTGCCGCTACCTGCACGCCGCCACCTATGACGTGGTGGGCCACCTCAAGCAGATCCAGGCGGCACGGCCGCGCTGGATGGTGCTGCCGCGCGACGCGGACGACATCTGCTGCTACCCGGGTCCGGACATGCAGTGCCCGAGCCCGATCCAAACTTGTAAGTGACGTAATGCCGTAACCGGAGTCGAGCGCCCCATTCCCAGGGGCGCCGGGAGGAGCGGCCCCCCCGCCGCCCCTTGGAGGGAATTTGAGAACGCTGCGCACGCTGGCCCTGACCGGGCTGATGACCCTCTCCGCACCCGCCTGGGCCGGAGACTTCGTCGATACCCGCTTGTCGTTCGCCTTCGCGGACGACAACGTCTTCGCCAATGCGGGAGAGACGACGCCCAACAGCCCCACGGCCCGTTTCGGCGCGGGCATCCAGAACACCCAGTTCTACGACAACTTCAACACCCGGTTCTCCGGCTTCGAGACGCTGTCCAACATCGTCCTCTACAAGAAGATGCCGGCGTTCTTCGAGGGCCTCACCACCGAGGCGGCCCTCACGGTGCTGATGCTCGAGCAGCCCTCGGGTGGCATCACCCTCCGGGACAACTCCAGCTACATCCGCCTCAACTACCGGCCCGCGGGCTGGAACGAGAACGAGGGCCTGTCCCTCACCGGCTTCCCCGTGTCCGCGGATCGCTTCCGGCTGGGCTACGCCTACCGCATCTCCTGGGGCGGCAGCGGCATCTTCACCACCCGCGCCACCGCGGCGGGCGTGCCGGGCGCCAAGCTGCAGATCACCCGCGACAGGTGGTACGCGTTCGCGGGCGCCAAGACGGCGCTGGTGCTCAACGATCTCATCAAGGAGCAGGAGACGCTCTACGGCTTCATGGCCGGCGCGGGATGGGATCCCTTCGAGACGCTGCGCCTCGAGGCGGGCGGCGGCTACTTCCAGAAGGGCATCGTCCCGGGCCTGGCCGCGCTGGGCGTCGAGGCGCCGGTGAACTCGGCGGGCGTGTCCGCGCAGGCCGTCTACCACGTGGGCGTGCCGGTGGGCACCAGCGTGGACTTCAAGCTGTACAAGAACGATCCGGACGTCTACCAGCGCTTCTTCGCTCCGGAGCAGTACCCGGGTGGCCTGGCCTACTCGGTGTCCGTCGAGGGTAGCTACCTGGTGCAGACGCTGTCGGATCCGGACGTGTTCGGCCGCACGGTGCCGCAGGAGGCCAAGGCGTTGGCGCTGCAGATGCGCGCCAAGTTGGACTACTGGCGCTTCCACGTGCTGGGTCTCTACCGCGACCTGTCCTTCATCCAGTTCGAGGTGCCCGGTCTGCCGCCCTTCAGCGACTTCCCGGAAGGCACCGAGCTGAACCCGGAGATGTTCATCGCCGCGGGCGCGGACTACCACTTCCCCGCGCTGCACTTCACCCCGGGCTTCATCGTCGGCGTGCAGCAGCCGGCCTCGTTCCGCAGCCCGGATCCGCTTTTCGGTGGCAACAACCCGCCGCAGGGGCTCACGGGCACGCGCACGGTGGTGGTGCGTGACGTCAACACGCTGAGCATCCTCCCCACCACGTGCGGCGACGACAACGCCATCTGCCTCGCCGAGCCCATCATCTCGGCCAAGGGCACCTTCCGGTGGGATCTCTCCGAGAGCGTCGCCGCGGTGGGTGAGATCTATTACACCTACGATCGCAACCGGACGACCTTCCGGGACGACGTCTTCGGCATCGCGCAGCCCAGCTTCGAGAAGCCCCACGCGCTGGGCTTCAACATGCTGCTCCAGGCGCGCTTCTAGCCGTCCGTCACCCCGTGCGGTTCACTGGCTCCAGGTTCTCCGGAACCTGGGGCTTTTTCATTTCCGCCGGCTCACAGCCCCTTGATTCTCCTCATGATCCCCGGGAACGCGATCAGCAGCCCGATGAGCAGATAGCCCACGGTGGTCACCCAGTAGTCCAGGGGTCTCTCGCTTCGATGGATGGCCCCCCGGTGATAGGCCGTGCCCGTCACGAGGGAGATGGCGAAGAAGCTCAGGAAGAGCAGGCTGAAGAGATCCATCATGGTTCGCAGTGTGACAGCTTCGGGAACGGGCTGTCTCGCGCGGAGCAGGAAGAGCGGCCCCACGTGCCGTGTGCATGAGCGCCTGACGTGGCCTCGTGCTACAGACGGCGCGCATGGAGAGTGATCAGCTGCTGTCATCCTTCGTGAAGGTGCTCGTGTCGGACTCCGAGCGGTCGGTGCGGTTCTACGAGGCGCTCGGGTTCAAGCGGCTCAACGCGGATCCGCCCTTCGTCCACATGCGGTGGGAGAACCAGGCGGAGGTGTACCTGGTCGCCGTGCCCGCGGCGATGGCCCTTCAGGGCCCGCGAGGCGTGGGCGTGTTGATCGGCATCCGGGTGGGCGCCATGAGCGTGGACGAGGTGGCCTCGCGTGCGCGGGCCCACGGGGCGCACGTCGATGGGCCCACCGTGCAGCCCTGGTTCACGAAGGAGATCGTCGTCACGGATCCCGACGGCTACCGGCTGAACTTCATCGAGCCCGCGTAGCGTCCGGAGGCACTCCCCTCCCCGGCCCATCCTTCGCCAGGGAGAGGAGGCGGACCCTTTCGGGACTACATGCCCGCGAACTGCACGCCCTCGAAGACGAGGGTGGGCGTACGCATGGCGCTGTTCGGGAACGGATCGTTGCCCACGGCGACGAGCCGCTTCCAGAGATCGAGCTGGTTGCCCGCGATGTTCATCTCGCCGATCGGCTCGGCGAGCTTCCCGCCCCGCACGCGGAAGCCCTGGACGCCGAGGGAGAAGTCACCCGTGACGCCGTTGGAGTTGCCGCCGAGGAACCCCGTCACGAGGATGCCCTCCTTCAGGTCCGCCAGGAGCTCGGGCTGCCCCTTCGTCCCGAGCTTCCAGGCGAGGTTGGAGGCGCTGCCCGTCGTCGGACGGGCCTTCAGCTTCCGGCCGTAGTAGCTGTCGATGAAGTAGGAGCGGAGCGTGCCCCCTTCGAACAGAGGCAGCGGCCGGGCCGTGATGCCCTCCCCGTCGAACAGGCGCGAGCCGAGGCCCCGCTTCACGTGCGGCTCGTCCGAGAGCGCGAGGAGCTCGCTGCCCACCTGCTGGCCGAGCTTCCCGTCGAGGAACGAGCGCTTCTGCTGGATGGACGCGCCCGACATGGGCCCGAGGAGCATCGACACGAGCCGGCCCGCGGCCCGGTTGTCCACGGCCATGGGCAGCACCGCCGACGCGCCCTTCGTCGAGCCGAGCCGCCCCAGGGCCCGCTCTCCCGCGCGGCGGCCCAGGGTGGCCGCGTCGGTCAGGTCCTCGAAGAAACGCGCGACGGAGAAGTCGCTCTCCTCCGGCCGGCGTCCATCCGAGTCCTTCGCGCTCACGTCGGCGGAGGCGAAGAACTGCGTCCCACGCGAACCGCCCTCGAAGCCGTTCGAGCTGACCCGGTACATCTCCCGGTGCGAGTCCCCGAAGCCGGTGGTGACGGACAGGATGGCACCCTTCGTGTCAACGGAGCGGGCGGCCTCCTCGAGCTCCCGGGCGAAGCGCTGGCGCTCGTCCGCGGTGAGCTTCTCCTGGCGCGGATCCTCGAGCGACAGATCGATGAGCGAGCGCCCCTCGTAGAGCTCGGGATCCGGCAGCCGGCGGTACTCGTCACGCGCCAGGGCGCGCGTCATCGCGATGGAGTCGGAGATGAAGCGCTCCAGCGCCTCGGGACGCAGGTCGCTGGTGGACACCGCGGAGTAGCGCCCGTCGACGTAGAGCTGCAGCGACAGGCCCCGCGTCGTGGCCTCGGAGACCTTCTCCAACCGGCCATCGCGCCACTGCACTTCCACCTGGCGCGAGCGGCCCACGGTGGCCGAGGCCTCGTTGGCCCCCTTCTCGCGCGCCAGGGCGACCGCGCTCCGCGCGGCATCCGCCAGGTTCGTGTTCGTCGTGCTCATGTCGGTCTCCCTCACGCGTTGCGCCCGCCCACGGTGATCGACGCGACCCGGACCGTGGGAATGCCCTGGGACACCGGCACGCCCTGGCCGTCCTTGCCGCACGTCCAGCCGCCCTCGTCGATGACGAGGTCGTCGGCCACCATGTCCACCTTCTCGAGCACCTTCGGCCCGTTGCCGATGATGTTCACGTCCTTGATGGGCCGTGTGAGCTTCCCGTCCTCGATGAGGTAGCCGTTCTTCACGTAGAAGGTGAAGTCGCCCGCGCCGATGTTCACCTGCCCGTTCGAGAAGTTCGAGCAGTAGATGCCCTTCTTCACCGAGGCGATGATCTCGTCGCGCTTGTGCGGACCCGGGAGCATGTACGTCGAGCGCATGCGCGGCAGCGGCGCGTGCCGGTAGCTCTCGCGGCGCCCGTTGCCCGTGGGCTTCACCTTGTAGTGCTTCGCGGAGATGGAGTCGTGCAGGTACGTGGTGAGGACGCCGTTCTCCACGAGCATCGTCTTGTCGGGCACGTTGCCCTCGTCATCCACGTTGATGGCGCCCCGCGCGTACTCGTTCGTGCCGTCATCGACGATGTTCACGAAGGGGTGGGCAATGGGCTTGTTGAGCTTGTCCGCGTAGATGGACGTGCCCTTGCGGTTGAAGTCGGCCTCCATGCCGTGGCCGATCGCCTCGTGCAGGAGGATGCCCGACGAGCCCGCCGCGAGCACCACCGGCATCTCGCCCGCGGGCGGCTGCGTGGCCTCGAAGAGGATGGTGGTCCGGCCCACCGCCTCGCGCACCATCCGGTCCAACCGCTCGGGCGAGTAGAACTCCAGCCCCGCGCGGCCGGCGACGCCGTAGGTGTTCTGCTCGCGCTTGCCGTTCTGCTCGGCCACGCACGAGAGGTAGAGGGACGTCATGGGCTGCACGTCCTCGACGAGCCGCCCGTTGCTGTCGGCCACGAGGACCGCGCCGTACTCGTCGGAGAACGACAGGGTCACCTTGGAGATGCGCGGATCCGACTTGAAGGCCGCCGCGTTCAGCCCCTCGAGGATGGGCAGCTTCTGCTCGGGCCGCACGGCATCCCAGCCCGCCTTCAGGACGTAGCGCTGGGGAATGTCCTTGTAGACGTGGAAGGACTGGGGGCCGGGCCGCGAGGGGCCATCCGCGATCGCCGCCGCCGTCCGGGCCGCGCTACGCATCGCCTCGAGGGTGAGCTCCTCGGTGAAGGCATAGCCCGTCTGGTCGCCCTTGACGACGCGCACGCCGACGCCGAGCTCCACGGTGGTGAACGCCTTGTTCACCGCGCCGTCCTCGAGCGCCATGGCGGTGGAGACCCGGTGCTGGAAGAACAGGTCGCTGTAGTCCCCGCCTCGCGACAGGGCGGCGGCCAGGGTCTCGCGAATGAGGGTCTCGGTGACACCGAAGCGGGCGAAGTACCCGATGGAGCTCGACGGCCCGTCCGAGCCACCTCCAGGCCCACCCGGGCCCGCCCGCTGTGCCGTTGCACAGCCGAGCAGCTGTCCCGCGCCCGCCGCCGCCAGGGCCGTCGTGCCGTAGCCGACGAAATCACGTCGCGTCATCCCGGTCTTTCCTTTCGACATGGGTTCCCCCCTCGTGAAGGGTGCACCGTACTCGGAGCGTAACCTTCCCCTCCAGGGGGGTATTCCAGAGTTCGCGCTTGCCCTCTGTTCAGTGGACGCTACCCCATGCCACGGACCGGGGCTCGTCAGAACCACCACTCCACGCGGGCCCCCAGGTAGTGCCCCACGGAGGTGGGCCCAATCGTCTGCAGATAGCGAGAGACGAGCCCGGCCACGGCGTCATCGTCATAGAACGCCACCGTGTAGAAGAGCCGCAGGTGGGGACGGGCCCAGACGCTGCGCAGCCCAGAGGGAACGATGGTGGGCATGAGCGTGAGCTTCACCGCCGTGGCCATGGGCCCGGAGCCCGTCCGGAGGCCCTGGAAGGTGGCCTCGTTGATGAGGTGGAACTGATCGGCCAGGTACAGGGTGCTCCGAGCGCCCACCGCGAAGTCGATTGAACGGGGTGACGGCGCCTCGCGAGCCCCCTGGTTCCAGTGGAGGATGCCGTAGGCGTTGAGGCTCAGCAGGGAGCTGAAGTTGTAGAGGAAGTGGTCCACCACCTCCACGCCAGCGGCGTCCGCGTACAGACGGTCCTCTCCCGGCAATCCGAACGAGACCCACGTCTGCGCGCCAGCGCGGCTGCCCGAGGCAATGCTGCTGCCATAGCGCACCGACACGTCATTGAAGTTGTCCTTGCCCAGGCTGAAGTGGGCCTTGACTCCCGCCACCCAGCCGAAGTCCGACGGGAGGCCGACCTCCTCACCCGTCTCCAGGCGCGCTTGGAGCTCCGGCAGCAGGTGGAGCTCTCCCAGCAGGTGGAGCGAGTGTCCGGCCTCCACCTTGTGCACGTACTGCCCCACGAACACGGTGCGCTGGCGACGCAGGTCCAGGTCCCCGTCCCCGTCGACGTCGAAGTTGTACTGCGCGCCCGTGCCGGACGTCTGCAGCAGCACCGCCACGTCCAAGGGGCCATACGCCGCGCCCACGCCCTGGCCGGTCAGGTTGTTGAAGTAGAAGTAGTCCGCGATGTGCACGTCCGTGCCGCGGTAGAAGCGAGCGCCGGCCCACAGCTTCAGCCTCGGAATCAGGACGTTGCCCGCCTCCACGTAGGCCTGGAACAGCTCGATCTGCAGCGTGTCGGTGAACCTGTTGCTGAAGATGCCGATGAACAGCCCGTTCCTGGCGTACATCGCGGGCGTCAGCACCATGTCCGCATAGGGCGCGGCCGGGTCCTCGCTCTTCTCGAACATGTGCAGCCGGATGGTGGGCTCCAGATAGTCGCCCTCCTCCAGGCGTCCGCCGATGGCGCTCTCCGTGAGGTTGAACGTCCTGCCCTGGATGAACCGCCCCGAGTTGGGCGCCCAGGCCAGCCCGACGCGGCCGTACATGGTGAGCTCCAACCGGTCCGCCAGCAGGCTCGCGCTCGCGGGAGGAGACTCGGCCAGCAGGACGAGAAGGCACAGCGCGAAGCACGCCCCATGCACGCGAGGGTGCTCGAGGATACCTGGCGGGTTCATCAAGCGGGTCTCCTGGGAAGGTGGCGCCCGTCGAGCGCACATCCTTAATAGGGAGTGCTCGGCGTGGACGGTGTCCCGCCGCCCCCTTCCCTGTCACCCGCTCAACGCGTTCACGCCACGGACGTCATGCGCACCACTTCGTCGAACGACGTGAGTCCCATTGCCAGTTTGCGCACCGCCGCTTCGCGCAGCGTCCGCGTACCGCCCCGGCGTGCCGCATCCAACATCTGTCGGTGGTTGGCCCCACGCGAGATGAACTCACGCAGCTCGTTGTTCATGTTGACGATTTCGAACGCACCCGTGCGACCCCAGTACCCGGTGCCGCGGCAGCGCACGCACCCGGCGCCCTTCACGATGCGCACTCCGCCCGGCAGTAGCGGAATGGGCGCGCCCAGCATGGCCAGTTCGTCCTGCGTGAGCGTCGTCGGCTGCGCGCAGTGCGGGCACACGCGCCGCAACAGGCGCTGGGCCATCATCCCGATGAGGCTCTGTGCCAGCAGGAAGGGTGGCACGCCCAGGTCCATCAAACGCGCCACCGCGCCAATGGCGTCGTTGGTGTGCAGCGTGGAGAGCACCAGGTGGCCCGTGAGCGCGGCCTGCACGGCGTTCTCCGCCGTCTCCGCGTCGCGGATTTCGCCCACCATGATGACGTCCGGATCCTGGCGGAGGATGCTGCGCAGCGCGCCGGCGAAGTCGAGCCCCACCTTGGGCTGCACCTGCACCTGGTTGAAGCCGTCCCACACCATTTCGATCGGATCCTCGATGGTGGTGACGTTGACGTCCGGACCGGCAACCGCCTTGAGCGCCGAATAGAGCGTGGTCGTCTTGCCGCTGCCCGTGGGACCGGTGACGAGGATGATGCCGTGGGGCTGATCGATCCACGACTCGAAGACGCTCTTCTCGTCCGGGTCGAAGCCGAGCTGGGCGATGTCCTGCACCAGCGTCTCCGGATCGAACACACGGATGACGACCTTCTCGCCAAAGGCGGTGGGCAGAGTGGAGACGCGGAGCTCCACCTCGCGACCATCGCGCTCGGTCTTGATGCGGCCGTCCTGTGGCTTGCGCTTCTCGGAGATGTCGATGCGCGAGAGCGTCTTCACGCGCGACACGATGGGCGGATGCACGCCCGCGGGCAGCGTGTACACCGGGTGCAGCACACCATCGATGCGCAGACGTACCAGCGAGGTGTTGCGCTTGGGCTCGATGTGGATGTCCGAGGCGCGGTTGTCGAAGGCGTAGCGCAGCATGTAGTCCACGGCCTGCACCACGGGCTGGTCTCCCGCGTCCAGCTCCTGACGGCCACTGAGCGAGACGAGCTGCTCGAAGTTGCCGATCTGCGACGAGTTCTGGGGATTGGTGTTGAAGTCATCCGCGGCGCGCGCCAGCGTGCGCTTGAAGCCATAGATGTCCGCGATGGCCTTGAGGATGTCCGTCTTCGCGGAGAGCACCGGCTCGATGGGCATGCCGGTGAGCACGTGCATGCTCTCGAAGAGCTCCTTGTCGAAGGGGTTGGCCACCGCCACCAGCAACCGGCCATCCTGACCGCGCTCCAGCGGCAGCAGCACGTGCTTCTGCGCGAAGGGACGCGACACGGTGCGGGTGGCCAGCGCCATGTCCAGCTTGAGCGGGTCCACCTTCTTGTAGGGGACGCCGGCGGCACGGGCGGCGATCTCCGTGACACGGTCCTCGTCGAGCACGCCGCGCCCATCCGCCAGGGGCACCTGGAAGGCGGCGACGATCTCCACCGGAGAGACCTCGTAGCGCGCCGCGTCCTTGCCGGTAATGCCCTGGTTCTTGAGGACCCGGGCCCGCGCGGCCTGCTCGCGGGCGAGGATGTTCTGCCCCTGATCAGCGGTGAGCACCCGCTGCGTGACGAGCGCCTCGAGGACGAAGGGAAGGGAGAAGTCGGTCTTGCTCCTCGACGGAGGAGGAGAAGCGGGCGGGGTCACGGGCGCTGGCAACGGCGTCTCCTTGCGGCCACGAAGAACAAAAAGAGAGGGCCGAGGCATCCCGGCACTGACACACGGCGGAATCCTGGCTGCCCTGCCGGCAGTCTATCCGCGAATCGCCTGGATGGTCGCCTCGACCAGCGCCTCGGGGGTGGGACGCTCGGCGACCGTGGCCACCGTCAAACCCAGCCGGGCCAGCGCCGCCGCGGTGGTGGGACCGATGGCCACCAGCCGGGCCGCGCCCAGCCGCTCGCGCCCCGCCGCCTCCAGGAACGCCTCCGCGGTGCGCGGCGAGGCGAAGAGGGCCACGTCCGGGGGTGAGGACTGGAGCTGCTCCTGGGTCTCGGCCGGCAGCGACACGGGCGCGGAACGGTACGCCGTCACCCGCGTCACCCTCGCGCCATGCTCGCGCAAGGCGTCCTCCAGCTCGCGTCGCCCCTCCTCGGCCGCCGGCAGCAACACCTCGTCCTCCGGCTCCAACGTGGGGCGCATGACCTCGTAGAGCGATGCACCCGTCCCCTCGGGGGACTCGACGGCCACGTTCAGCCCGTAGCCCTCCACGGCGCGCGCGGTCCGAGGCCCCACCACGGCGATGCGCACCTGCGCCAGCCGCGCCGTCGTACCGGCCTCACGCAGCGCCTCCATCAGCGCATCCACCGCCGAGGGGCTGGCGAACACCACCCACTTGTAGCGTTGAACGGACTCCGCGGCCGCCTTCAACGGGCGCGGATTCTCCGGAGGCAGCAACTCCAGCAGCGGGACATGCAGCACGTGCGCCCCCTCGTCCTCCAGGAGGAAGCACAGCTCCTCCGAACGTTCACGGGGGCGCGTCACCAGGACACGGATGCCTTCGAGTCGCTTTTCCACGGGCGCGCACTCTAGGACTCCGGCACGGGCGAGGCGCGACCAAAATCACGAAGGATCTCCGCCGCGCCGAGCGACAACAGTTCCTCGGCGAGCGCTTCACCCACGGCGAGAGCCGTTTCCACCGGACCGCTGCGCTCCGCCTCCACCACCTTCGAGCCGTCCGGCCGCCCTACCAGTCCACGCAGACGGACGGTGTTGCCTTCCACCGAGGCGTGTCCGGCCAGCGGGACGGTGCACCCGCCCTCCAACCGGGCCATGAAGGCGCGCTCGGCCGTCACCGCGATGCGCGTGGTGGCGTCCTCCAGCGGCGCCAGCAGACCGCGCACCTCGGCGTCCTCGGTGCGGCACTGGATGGCGAGCACGCCCTGCCCCACCGCCGGCAGGCTGAGGCTGGTGGGCAGCACCTCGGTGATTTCCGTCTCCAGCCCCAGACGCTTGAGGCCCGCGTAGGCGAGCACCGCGCCGTGCAGCTCCAGCTCGCGCATGCGCGCCAGCCGGGTCTGCACGTTGCCGCGCAGGCTGATGATCTCCAGGTCCGGCCGCCGCGAGCGCAGGATGCAGCTGCGCCGCAGCGAGGACGTGCCCACCCGCGCCCCCTTGGGAAGCATCTCCAACGAGAGCCCGGCCGGGCTGCAGAACGCGTCGCGCGGATCCTCGCGCCGGGGCACCGCCGCCAGCAGCAGGCCCGCGGGCAGCACGGACGTCATGTCCTTGAGACTGTGGACGGCCAGGTCCGCGCGGCCATCGAGCAGCGACTGCTCGATCTCCTTCACGAACAGCCCCTTGCCGCCCACGGTGGACAGGGGCGCGGAGAGGAAACGGTCTCCCGCGGTGGTCATCTCCACGAAGGAGACCTCCAACCCGGGGTGCTGCTGGGTGAGCAGCGAGCCCACGTGACGGGCCTGCCAGAGCGCCAGCGGACTCTGCCGGGTGGCGATACGTACGGCCTTCATCCCTTGCCTCCGTTGGCCACCACATTGGGGCCGGCCGTCCCCGCGCCGGGCGCGGGCACTTCATCGAGACCGAAGAGCTCGGCGGCGGCTCCGGCCAGCCGATTGCCCTCGTGCTCGGGACCCACCGACCGCAACCGGGCCGTGGGCTCGTGCAGCAGCTTGTTGACGATGGCGCGCGCCATGGCCTCGACGCTCTTGCGCTGCTTGTCGGTGAGGCCGTCGCCAATGGCGGCGAGCGTGCGCTCCACCTCGGCACGGGCGATGGCCTCACCGCGCTGACGCAGTTGGGCGAGCACGGGCACACCATTGCGCACGGCCCGCTCGCGCACGAAGCGGGCCACTTCCTGGGCCACCAGCACACCGGCCTTCTGCGCTTCCTCGGCACGGGCGGCGGCGTTCTCCGCCACGAACTTCTGGATGTCGTCCACGTCGTAGGCGTGCACCCAGTCCAGCTCCCCCACCTCGGGGGCGATGTCGCGCGGCACGGCCAGGTCCACCATGAAGAGCGTCCGGTGCTTGCGCGCCCTGGCCACCGCGCCCACGTTCTCCTTGGTGAAGAGGGGCACCGGCGACGCCGTGCTGCACACCACCACGTCCGCCGCGGTGAGCAGCGTGAAGAGCTCCTCGAAGGGACGCGCGGTGGCGCCCACCTCGGCCGCGAGCGCCTCGGCGCGGGCCAGGGTGCGGTTGGCCACGAAGAGCCGGGTGGCGCCCGCCTGCTTCAGGTGACGCGCGGCCAGCTCCGCCATCTCGCCCGCGCCCACCAGCAGCACCGTCTTGTCGCGGAGCCCGTCGTACACCTTGCTCGCGAGCGCCACGGCCGCGCTGGCCATGGAGGTGGCGGCCCGGCCGATGGCCGTCTCCGTACGCACCCGCTTGGCGCAACCGAAGGCCGAGGCGCACACGCGCGTCAACTCGCCGCGCACCGCGCCCGCGCCCTGGCCCCGCTCGAAGGCGTCCTTCACCTGGCCGAGGATCTGCGCCTCGCCCAGCACCATGGAGTCCAGGCTGGCCGCCACCCGGAAGAGGTGGACCAGCGCGTCCTCGCCGCGGTGCTCGTAGAGGTGCTCGAGCGCCTCCGGGCCGCCAAGCCGCCGCAGCTCGTCGAGGGCGCCCTCGCGCACCCGGTTCATGTCCGGCGCGGCCAGGTACAGCTCCACCCGGTTGCAGGTGGACACGAGCAGCGCCTCGTTGGGCGCCTGGGCCAGCCGCCGCAGCAGCTCCACCTGCTGGTTCTCCGGTAGCGCGAGCCGCTCACGAACGGAGAGCGGCGCGGTCCGGTGCGAAATGCCGATGCAGAGGAACTCCATGGCTAGCGCCAACCTCCGCTGACATGGATGAAGTCATACGAGGAGAGGAAGGACACCAGCAGCAACCCGAACCCCGTCATGGTCAACAGCGCGACACGCCGGCCCCGCCACCCGCCGAAGGAGCGGGCGCCGACGAGCGCGGCGAAGACAGCCCAGGCCACCAGCGTGGCGATCTGCTTGGACTGCCAGGCCCAGAAGAAGCCCGGCGCCGCGCTGGAGAAGAACGCTCCGGTGACGAGCGTCACCGACAGCGCGATGAAGCCCACCACCACGAGCTGGCGGTTGAGGGTGTCGAGGAACTCCAGCGAGGGCAGGCGCGCGAAGAGCAGGCCGAAGCGCTTGCCCTTCACCTGCCGCTCCATCAGCAGGTACATCCCCGCGACCCCCGCGGCCACCGCCGAGGCGGCCACGCCCAGCAGCGCGATGGTGATGTGCACCGGCAACAGGGGACGCTGCACGTCCGGGGACAGCGGGCCTCCACCATCCAGCAGCAGACCCGGCAGCAGCACCGCCACGGCCAGCGGGGTGATGAAGGCGCCAATCACCGGCCTGCGGTAGCGCACATCCACCACCAGGAAGATGGCCAGCAGCAGGAAGGCGAAGGTGGAGAAGCCCTGGGCCATGCCCACGGGACGACCCCCCTGCGCCCCGAAGAGCCCGAAGAGGGCCACTCCGTGCAGGGCCAATCCCATGCCCACCAGCACCCGACCGGTGGTGGCGAGCGCCCCCATCTGTCGGACGAGGTAGGCCAGATAGACCAACGCCGCGACGACATAGGCGTGGCAGGCGAGGGAGACCAGCGCGTGGTTCATGGAGACACAACCCAAAGTGGCTGAGGGGGTCAGCCCATTTTGTTCAGGAGGAACGCGGCGAGGAGATCGGCCTCGGAACCAGGCTTGCCGTCCGCCGAGGCGGCATCCGAGGGTGAGGAGGGCACCTCGGCCACATAACCGGGAACCACTTCGTATGCCGTATCTCCGAGCAGCACCGAGTCGGCCATCTGCTCGGCACCCAGGGACTTGAGTTGCTCCTCGGTCTTCACCTTGGTGACCAGGGCGTTGGAGTCCTCTCCGGTGACGAGCTGCACGATGTGCACCGCCGGTATGACCGGGTACACACCTTCCTCACCGGTCACCACCAGTACACCGTCCTTCACATCCGCTTTGTCCTCCAGTGCCCACTCCTCGAGCTGGGTCTGGGGAAGGAAGAGCCTCATCACGGCGCTAGCTTACACCTCCGCGCTCCAGGCCGAAGCGCCATCTACCATTGGGAGAACAACGGCTTGCGACCCCCGTGCCCCATCCGCATCTAAGCAAGCGAAGGGGCGGGAAAATCCCGTCCTTGCAGGCCCGGCGGACGCGTACTAGAGCACGCGCCTCCTTGCTTACCTGCATGCCGGAGGAGACACATGGCAGGCGCTGACGTGATGAACATCGGGGATGGGGAGTTCGATAAGGAAGTGCTGAAGTCCGACCAGCCCGTGCTGGTGGATTTCTGGGCCACGTGGTGCGCCCCGTGCCGGGCCATCGCTCCTTCCATCGAGGAGCTGGCGACCCAGTACAAGGGGAAGGTGAAGGTCGCGAAGATCAACATCGACGACAACCAGGACACGCCGCAGCAGTACGGCATCCGCTCCATCCCCACCCTGCTCGTCTTCAAGGGCGGCAAGGTGGTGGAGCAGATCGTCGGCGCCGTGCCCAAGGCGAAGCTCGAGGCCGCGCTCCAGAAGGCCATCTCGACCTGAGCCGTTCCTCGTCCCGCGCGGAATGCCCTCCCGGGTCTCCGCGCGGGACGAAGTCGGCGTGGGCTCACTCGCCCCGCCACGTATCCGTGGGGTTGTTCGCCTTGAGGAGCTCCCACGCGGCGAGCGCGTCCACCACCCGCTCCAGCTCGTTGGGCAGGCCCCGGGCGCGATTGGAGCGCAGGTACTCCTCGGCGAAGGTGCGCAGCCGCATGTCCAGGAAGAGGCGCGCCAGCGACACCTCCGTCTGACCGTAGAACTCCTCGAAGCGGATGCCGAAACCGGTGGGCTCGTCCTCCCGGCGGGGGCGCTGCTCGCGCACGATGCGGGCACGGGCCTCCACGGGCGCCGCCCCCTCCTCCAGGGAGAAGCGGACCCGGAATTCGGTATCCATGGGGAGGAAGAAGGTGCTCTCCAGGAAGGCCCCTCCCACGCTCACGTTGGCCGAGCGCAGGGTGGCGGTGAAGCGCCGCGCGCCGTCCTCATCGTCGATCCACAGCTCGAAGTTCGTGGCGAGCCGTGCGCGGGGGAAGTGCCGGTGCTCCACCTCCTCCGGGGTGCCCGGCTCGATGACGGGGGAGAAGAAGGAGCGGGGAGCGGCAGGTGCCGCCGGGGTACGGGAGGGAAACCCGGGCCTGGCGGGCGGTGGCGTGGGGACGGCCCGGCGGAACGGATCCACGCGAGGAGCGGGCGTGGCGGGCGGCGTCGTCCGGGCCGGCTCGACCCGGGGCGCCACGGGGGGTTCCACCCGCCGGGCCGGCTCGGGACGCGCGGCCACCTCCGTCCGTGGGGCCGCTGGAGGGGCTACCTCCTTGACCTCGGTGTCATCCGCCTGCGCGGGTGCCTTCTTCCGGGAGCCCTTCCTGTCCATCTTCACCTCCGGGGGGAATGGACAGATTTCCATACCCCAACCGGCGCGTTTCATACACCATGCGCGCGCCCGTCCGCGCGCGGAGATTGCATGCTGGGAAACCTCCTGAAACCAGAGTTCGACGCGCTCATCGCCGCCAAGGATTGGAACTCCTTGCGGGATGCCTTCTCGGACATGGATCCGGCGGACATGGCCGAGGTCATCGAGGATCTGCCCGCGGACGAGAGCGGCATCATCTTCCGGCTGCTGCCCCGGGACACGGCGGCGCTCGTCTTCGAGTACCTGCCGCCCCATCAGCAGACGGAGATCGTCGAGACGCTGGGCAAGGAGCAGCTGAAGAACCTGCTGGACGAGATGGCGCCGGACGATCGCACGCGCCTGCTCGAGGAGCTGCCAGCCGAGGTGACGAAGCGGCTGCTCACCTCGCTGTCGCCGGAGGAACTGAAGGTCGCCCGCAACCTGCTGGGCTACCCGGAGAAGAGCGCCGGCCGGTACATGACGCCGGAGTACCTCACCATCCCGGGGAATCTGACGGCGGGCGAGGCCCTCGCGTACGTGCGCTCGCATGGGCAGGGCCGCGAGACGCTGCACGTGCTCTACATCGTGGATGAGAAGGGCCGGCTGCTGGACGACGTGCGGCTGGCCTCGCTGGTGCTGGCCGAGCCGAAGACGAAGGTGACGGACATCCACGACAGGCAGATGGTGAGCATCCCGGCCACGGCGGACCGCGAGGAGTTCATCAGCATGTTCGAGAAGTACGACCGGGTGGCGCTGCCGGTGACGGACTCACAGGGCGTGCTGGTGGGCATCATCACGGTGGACGACGTGCTGGACGCGGCCGAGGAAGAGGCCACCGAGGACATCCAGCGCATCGGCGGTATGGAGGCCCTGGAGGCGCCCTACCTGGACAGCGGAATCCTGGAGATGCTCCGCAAGCGCGTGGGCTGGCTGACGGTGCTCTTCGTGGGGCAGATGTTCACGGCCACGGCCATGGCCCACTACCAGGACGCCATCGCCCAGGCGGTGTTCCTGAGCGCCTTCGTGCCCCTCATCATCTCCTCGGGAGGCAACTCGGGCTCGCAGGCCACCTCGCTCATCATCCGCGCGCTGGCGGTGCGCGATGTGACGCTGAATGACTGGTGGAAGGTGGCCATGCGCGAGGTCGTCAGTGGCGTGGCGCTGGGCCTCTTCCTGGGGCTGCTGGGCCTCTTGCGCATCCTCGTGTGGCCGCAGCACGAGGTCCTTTACGGCCCCCACTTCTTCTGGGTCGGCGTGGCGGTGGGACTGAGCGTGCTGGGCGTGGTGACGTTCGGCACGCTGTGCGGCTCGATGCTGCCCTTCCTGCTGCGGCGGTGCGGGTTGGATCCCGCCACCGCCTCGGCGCCCTTCGTGGCCACGCTGGTGGACGTCACCGGCGTGGTCATCTACTTCACCGTGGTCACCCTCATCCTCACCGGCCGCGGGCTGTAGGGCCCCGGCCGGAGCGGAGAGGGAGCTCACGGCGGCTCAGAACATGTGGCGGCGCATGCTGATGTTCACCAGCAGCCCGATGCTGAGCATCACGCTGAGCAGCGAGGAGCCGCCGTAGCTCAGCAGCGGCAGGGTGATGCCCGTCACCGGCAGCAGGCCGATGACCATGCCGATGTTCTCGAACACCTGCCAGAAGAGCATGGCCACCACGCCCACCGCCACGAAGGCGCCGAATCTGTCCCGGGCGTTGAAGCCCACTCCCAGCCCCAGGGTGAAGACGAGGCCGTAGAGCACCAGCAGGAGCACGCACATGATGTAGCCGTGCTCCTCGGCCCACACGGAGAAGATGAAGTCCGTGTGCTGCTCGGGGAGGAAGGACAGGCCCGTCTGGGTCCCCTCCTTCCACCCCTTGCCATGCAGGCCCCCGGAGCCCACGGCGATCTTCGACTGGGCCGCGTGGTAGCCGCTACCGCGTAGGTCCGACTCCGGATCCAACCACCCGGAGATGCGCTTGCTCTGGTGCGCCTTGAGCAGGTGCCGGACGATGGTGGTGCGCGGCTCGGGCACGTCCCGCACGTAGTCGTTCCAGATGATGATCGCCCCGGCGAGGATCCCCGCCACCATGATGGCCACCAGGTACCAGCGCACCTTGCCGAACAGGATGACGGTGAGCGAGGACAGGAAGATCATCAGCGCGGTGCCCAGGTCCGGCTGCACCAGCACCAGCACGAAGGGCACCATCACCACCGCCACCGGCTTCACCAGGCGCTTGAGGCCGTAGGAGCCGTCTCCGGGCTTGAAGTCGTCGTGGTAGACCTTGGCCAACATCAGCACCACGCCGATCTTCATGAACTCTGCGGGCTGGATGCGGATGGGGCCCAGGACGAACCAGCTCTCCGCGCCCTTGGCCTTGTGGCCGAAGACGCGCAGCGCGAGCAGCGCCAGGATGTTGAGGATGTAGATGGGCAGCGCCATCCGCTGGAGGACCCGGTAGTCCACCAGACACACGATGAGCCCGGCCACCAGGCTGACGCCCAGATAGATGGCCTGGCTCGTCCACACAGGCGAGGACTGCGCGCGCGAGGCCGAGGCCAGGTTGAAGATGCCCAACCCCGCCACCGCCAGCACGCTGAAGATGAGCCCCCACGGAATGTGGGGCACCATTCGCCGCTCAATCCGAAGTTGCATCGTCCCCTCCAGCCACCTGGGTCCCCCGGGTGAGCGCGACGTTGTCCAGGCTCGGCGCCGCGGGCAGCGTCGAGACGTAGGGCGTGTTCTGGCGGGGCGGCGGGTTGGCCGCATCCTCCTTCTTCAGCTCGAAGTACTTCCTGATGACCGCCATGCCGGTGGGCGCGGCATCCGGACCACCGTGACCACCGTGCTCGTTGAGCACCACCACGGCGATCTCCGGATCCTCGGCGGGCGCGAGCGACGCGAACCACGCGTGGTCTCGCTGGAAGAAGTCCATCTGGTGCGCCTTGAGGCGCACCGCGCCGATGGTGACCACCTGCGCGGTGCCCGTCTTTCCCGCCACCGTGACGCCCAGGTCCTTCACGCCCGACTGCACCATCGCCCGGTAGGCCGTACCGCCCGGCACCATCGCGGTGGCGATCAGCCCCTCCATCACCGCACGACGGTGCTCCGTGGGGATGTCTACCTTGTTCACCACCTGCGGCTCGAAGCTCTGCACGACCTCGCCGTCCAGGCCCTCGATGCGCTCGACGAGCTGCGGCTTGAACAACGTGCCGCCATTGCCGATGGCCGCGTACACCAGGGCGAGCTGCAGCGGCGTGACGTTGACGTCGCCCTGCCCCATGGAGCTGTTGAGCGCCATGCCCTTGGTGTAACCACCCGGGGACAGCTTGTTGTGGTACTCGCTGGACGGCATGATGCCCGGCACCTCGGCGAGTACGCCGATGCCCGTGGGCGCACCCAGGCCCAGGGCCTTGCCCATCTCGGCGATGGGATCCAACCCGATGGTGTCGGCCACCTTGTAGAACCAGCTGTCACACGAGTACTGCATCGCCGTCTTGCCGTTCACCGGCCCGTGGCCACTTTCCTTATGGCAGCGCCAGCTGCGAGCACCCAGCCGGTAGCTGCCCGAGCAGTTCACCACCGTCTCCGGCCGGAAGTGGCCCGACTTGTACGCCGCCAGCGCGGTAATCACCTTGAAGGTGGAGCCCGGGCTGAAGTGATCCGCGGACACGCGGTTGATCATCGGCTGCAGCGGATCCTTCGCCAGCGCGGCCATCTGCGACGGGGTGATGCGGCCGGTGAGCAGGTTGGGATCGAACCCCGGGCGCGACACCACCGCGCGGATGAAGCCCGTCTTCACGTCCACCACCACCACCGCCCCCGCGGCGGCGGGGAAGGCGCGCTCCGCCGCCTCCTGTAGCCGCATGTCGATGGACAGCATCAGGTTGTTGCCCGGCCGCGACGACACCACGGCATCCTCGCCCAGCTTGTCGCTGAACTCCTCGATGATGCGTCCGCGCGCGTTGACGACTTCCTTGCGCACGCCGTCCGTGCCGCGCAGCGTGGACTCGAAGTAGCGCTCCAGGCCGCGCCGGCCGATGTAGTCGCCCAGCGCGTAGTGAGCCCCCTCGGACCTGAGCCGCGCGAGCTCTTCCGTGGTGATCTCGTTCATGTACCCGAGCACGTGAGACAGCACGCTCCCGGTGCGGTAGTTGCGGTGGGGCACGGGCACCACTTCCACGCCGTCCAGCATGTCGCGGCGGGCGTTGATGCGATCGTACTCGTCACGCGTCAGGTCGATGCGCACCGGCAACGGCTGGAAGGGCGCCGTACGCCTCGCCAGGCGGACCTGCTCCTCCACCTTCTTGCGCGAGGCCTCGTCCCATCCGAGCAGCTCGCCCAGGCGTGGCAGCACCTCTTCCGCGCAGTTGGTACAGAAGGCGGGCGTGACGAAGGCGTCGAAGGAGGGACGGCTGTCCACCAGGATGGTGCCGCGCCGATCCTTGATGAGGCCCCGGTCCGCGCGCAGGCGCACCTCCTTCACGAAGTTCGCCACGCTCTTGGCGGCGTACTCCTCGCCCTGGGTGATCTGGAGGCGGTAGAGCTGGACGGCGAGCGCCACCAGCCCGGCGATCATGGCCAGACCCACCCACACGAACCGGCGCTTGAGATCGCGCCCGGGAGTCGTCTCGGACAGAGTCGGAGGCGTCAACGCAGCAACCCCGCGGAAGAGGAACGGTCCTGCGACGCCTCGAAGCGCCGCAACAAGGGATAGAGGAACATGGCCGCCAGGCCGGTGAGCGTCACCTGCAGGGGCAGGCCCGGCAACAGCGCCAGGGCCGAGCCTTCCTTCATGGTGAGCCAGGTGAAGAAGCTCGCCAGCATGCCGTGGCCCATGTCCGCGCCCATGGCGAAGAGGACGAAGGCCGCGCGGCTGCGCACTTCCACCAGGCTCACCACCAGCTTGCCCACCAGGAAGGTGAAGACGGCCAGGAAGGTGAAGAGGCCCGTCGGCTGACCGCTCATCAAGTCGAGCAGGTAGCCCACGGAGAAGGAGGAGATGGCGCCTTCCAGGGTGTTGGCGCGCACCGCCAGGAAGGCCACCAGAACCACCGTCACGTCGATGCGGCTGATGGCCAGGCCCAGCTGCTGCACCACCACCGACTCCAGGGTGAGCAGCAACAACGCCAGTCCCATGGTGACCAGGAACTTCATCTAACGCTCACCTCCGGAACCACCCGCCGACCCCTGCACCAGGGCCCCAAAGGGGTTGCCACGCACGAGCACCTCCTCCAGCCGCGTGGTGTCCACCGCGGGCTCGATGTCTCCGCCCAGGAACATGCCGTGCTCCGTCTTCTCCAGTTGCGTCACCTTCCCCACCACCAGCCCCGGCGGATACACGCCGTCCGTACCGGAGGTGATGATGAGGTCTCCCACCTGGACATCCTCGGTGCGCAACATGTTCTCCAGCCGCAGCGGGCCCTTGCCCTCACCCGCCGCCGTGCCCCGCGCCCTCGAGCGCTGCACCCGCACACCCACCCGGCTCTGCGCGTCCGTCACCAGGGCCACGTCCGCCCACCCGCCCGTGGTGCGCACCACCTGGCCGACGATGCCGTCCGGCGTCACCACGGACATGCCGCGGTACACCCCGTCCGTCTCGCCCCGGTTGATTCGCACCGACAGCAGCTTGGCCACCGGGTTCACCCCGATGACCCGCGCGGCGATCTCCGGCCCCGGCACCGCCTCGGCGTAGGAGAGCAGGCCTCGCAGCCGTTCGTTCTCCACCCGGGCCTCGCCCAGGGCCTGTACGGCGGCCCGCAGTTGCAGGTTCTCCGCCCGCAGTTGCTCGTTCTCCTGCCGTACCTCGCGCAGATCGATGTAGCCGAACACCACGGCCTTGACCCCGTCGATGAGGCCCACCAATCCACGCTGCAAGGGGGCGGTCAAGCCAATGACCACCCGGTCCACGAAATTGGGGTCCCGCCCGCGCCGCCCCGTCGTCAGGAAAGCCCCGAACGGGTAGAGCAGGAGCACGCCCACGATGAGAAGCGTTCGGTAGCGCTTGAGAAGCGACAGCACTTCGTGAAGGTCCGTGTGGGAGAGAGGGAGCGGCAGGAACGACAGGGGGCTCGCTAACTACTCTGAATCGCTTGCATTTTCCGGGGTGTTGCTCTAGGCAGTCAAGGTCTTCACGGAAGGTGGCGTTCCATCGTCCACCATCCGACCGGGCACCCAACACACGCGCGTCGCGAATCCTTCCACCGGGAATCACGTGGCGCGTCTCAAGGCACAGAAACGGTCACGGCATCATGAAGGACGCTCTCGAGCCGCGTAAGGTCTTCTCGATCCTCTTCATCATCGCCATCGCGGTGGTGTTCACCTTGCAGTTCGGCCCAGGCAGCTCGGGGTTCGGCGCGTCCAATCCGGGCGGCCAGGCGACGCCCTCGGCCGCCGCGACGGTCAACGGCAAGGAGATCCCCGTGCTGGAGTTCCGCCGCGAGTACGCGGGGCAGCTCCAGTACCTCCGCCAGCAGGGCAGCCCGGTCACCGAGGCGGTCGCCCGCCAGTTCGGTCTGCCGCAGCAGGTGCTGGAGCGGATGGTGAACACGGAGCTGCTGGCCCAGGCGGGCGAGCGTCACGGGGTGCGCGCCTCGGATGAGGAGATCCTGAAGATCCTCCACAACAGCCCCGAGTTCCAGAAGGACGGTGTGTTCGACTACGCCACCTACCAGCAGGTGCTGCGCGACTACTTCCGGCAGACGCCCGCGGACTACGAGGAGGACATCCGCAAGCGCCTGACGGCGCAGAAGATGCTGGAGGTGGTGCAGAACGGCGCGGTCGTCTCCGAGGATGAGATCCGCGCGCGCTTCGAGAAGGAGGGCAACCAGGCTCGCATCGTGTTCGCCCGCTTCCTGCCCACCATGTACGCCGACAAGGTGCCGGCCCCGAGCGCCGCGGACCTGGCCGCCTACCGTCAGGCGCACGAGAAGGAGATCAAGGACTACTACGAGGCCAACCGCTTCGTGTACCAGCAGCCCGAGCGCATCCGCGCGCGGCAGCTCCTCCTCAAGGTGGCCCCCAACGCCACGCCGGAGCAGAAGGCCCAGGTGATGGAGCGCGCCCAGGCGCTGCGCAAGGAGCTCGAGGGCGGCAAGGACTTCGCCGAGGTGGCCGCCGCCAACAGCGAGGATCCGGGCACCAAGGCCAAGGGCGGAGACCTGGGCTGGGTGGAGCGTGGCAACTGGGATCCCGCGCTGGCCACCGCGGCCTTCGCGCTCGAGCCCGGCCAGGTGACGCAGCCCATCGAGACGCCGTTCGGCATCCACCTGGTGAAGGTGGAGGAGAAGAAGCCGGCCCAGGACAAGAAGCTGGAGGAGGTGCAGGACGAGATCGCCACCACGCTCTACAAGCGGGAGAAGGCCAAGGAGCTCGCCCAGGCCGAGGCGCAGAAGGCGCTGGCCGCGGTGAAGGGTGGCAAGACGCTCACCGAGCTCTTCCCGCCGGAGAAGGAAGGCCAGCCGGCGCTGCTGCGCTTCGAGACGGAGACGCGTCCGGAGGCGGTGCAGACGGACACCTTCAACGCCGCCAGCACCAACGTGCCCCACCTGGGCCCCGCGCCGGACCTGCTCACGGCCGTGTTCGCCACCAAGGGCCCGCAGGTGCTCGACCAGGCCTACCCCGTGGGCGAGGGCTTCGTGGTGGCGCAGGTGACCGAGCGCCAGCTGCCGGATGACGCGAAGTTCGCCGAGAAGAAGGACGAGCTGCGCAAGCAGGCCCGGCAGGCCAAGCAGTACGAGGTGGCCGACTCCTTCCTCAAGCAGCTGAAGAAGAGCGGCAAGGTGGAGACCAACCCCGCCGCCATCGACCAGGTCGTCGGCGGGTAGTCGCCGCGAGAGGCCCGGCCTCTCGTCCAGGGGGGCGTCACCCTTCGGGGAGGCGCCCCCTTCTTCATTTCCTACCGGGCCTCATGGCCGGGCCCCCGGGCATGTCCGCGTGGGGCACGGCGATGCAGATGTCATCGCGGCCCCGGGCCTTGGCGGCGTACATGGCGAAGTCCGCGGCCCGCACCAGGTCCACCGACGACAGGGCGTGCTCCGGGTAGGTGGCCACGCCGAGGCTCGCCGTCACCTGGAGATCCAACCCCTGCGACTGTTGGAAGCGCCGGGCGCGGAAGGCGTCGCGGATGCGGGTGGCGCTCGTCATCGCCCCGTCCGTGCCCGTCTCCACCAGCAGCAGGGCGAACTCGTCCCCGCCATAGCGGAAGACATAGTCCAGCTGCCGGCAGCACGAGACGAGCAGCTCGCCCACCTCCTTCAACACGGCGCTGCCCACCAGGTGCCCATGGGCATCGTTGATGGACTTGAAGCGGTCCAGGTCCAGGAAGACGAGCGACACCGGGTGGTGGAAGCGCTGCGAGCGCCGCACCTCGTGCTCCAGCTGCGCGCGCAGGTGCCGGGCGTTGTAGACGCCCGTGTGCTCGTCGGTGATCGTCAGCTCCTGCACCCGCCGGAAGTTGCGCGCGTTCTCGATGGCGATGGCCGCGAAGTCCGCGATGGCCGTCAGCGCCATCAGGTCATCCTGGGTGAAGGGCCGGTCCGTCACGCCGTTCACCAGCTCGATGACGCCCAGCACCCTGCCCCGCGCAATGAGGGGCACCGCCACGATGGAGCGGGTACGGAAGGCCGAGGCCGCGTCGAAGCGGGAGGCGAAGGTCGGATCGTGCGACACGTCCTCCACCAACCGCGCCGCCCCCGTGGAGAAGACGGCGCCGGCGATGCCCTCGCCCGGGGCCAGTTGCAGGCCCTTGAGCACGTCCGCCCCCTCCCCCACGGCGATCTCGAAGTAGAGCTTGCCGGTGCGCTCGTCCTGCAACAGCAGCGACCAGTTGCGGGGCCGGAGCAGGCTGCGCACCTTCTCCATCATCAAGTTCAATACCTCACGCAGCTCGAGCGTGGAGGTCAGTGCCTTGGCGATGTCGTTATAGGCGGCCAGCTGCTCCACCGTGCGCGTCATGGCCGCGAGCAGGTCCGCGGGATTCATCCAGAGTCCACTCCAAGGCGCAGTTCTGCTAGAGGCGAGCCGTAACATGCACACATCAGTGGGTCAAACCCGGCTCGTTCTCGCGTCCGCTTCGCCGCGTCGGCGCGAGTTGCTCGGCCAGCTCGGACTGGCCTTCGAGGTGTCCGCCGCGGACATCGACGAAACCCCCCATCAGGGCGAGGCTGCACAAGCCTACGTGCTCCGTCTGGCCCGGGAAAAGGCCAGAACGGTGGCGGCCCGCACTCCCGGCGCCTGGGTCCTGGCGGCGGACACCACCGTCGTGCTCGGCGACGAGCTGCTCGGCAAACCCCGCGACGAGGCCGAGGTCCGGGAGATGATGGGCCGTCTGTCGGGCAGGACACACGAGGTCCAGACCGGCGTGGCGCTGGCCGGACCCTCGGCCGAGCACTCACTCGTGGTGAGGACCCGCGTCACCTTCCGCGCGCTGAGCGCGGGGGAGATCGCCTGGTACGCCAGCACCGGCGAGTCCCTGGACAAGGCGGGTGGCTACGCCATCCAGGGAAAGGGTGGATTCCTGGTAGCGGCGATCGAGGGCAGCCCCACCAACGTCATCGGCCTGCCCCTGGGTGAGACGCTGGAGCTGCTCGCCCGGGCCGGCCTTCCCCTTCCCTGGAGCACCCCATGAGCAGCGTCGCCGAGCGGCTGGCGGAGGTACGAGCGCGGGTGGAGAAGGCGTGTGCCCGCGCGGGGCGGGAGCCCGGCTCCGTCACCCTGGTGGCCGTGTCCAAGCTGAAGCCGGCGGCCCTCATCCGCGAGGCATATGCGGCGGGGCAGCGGGACTTCGGAGAGAACTACGCGCAGGAGTTGAGGGACAAGGCCGCGGAGCTGGCGGACCTGGAGGGCCTGCGCTGGCATGCCATCGGGCCGTTGCAGACGAACAAGGTGAAGTACGTGGCGAAGGCCGCGCTGTCGTTCCACGCGCTGGACCGGTTGGAGGTGGCCCAGGAGCTGTCCCGCCGCCGGCAGGACGCGCCCATCCCCTGTTACGTGGAGGTGAACGTGGGCGGCGAGGCCAGCAAGAGCGGGCTGGCACCGGAGGCGCTCGGGCCCTTCCTGAAGTCCGTGCGCGCGCTGCCGGGCCTGAGGGTGGAGGGCCTCATGTCCCTGCCCCCGCCCACCGAGGACGAGCAGGTGGCGCGCGGCTACTTCCGCACGTTGAGGGAGCTCGCCCAGCGGCACGGGCTGACGGGCCTGTCCATGGGCACCACCCATGACTTCGAGCTGGCCATCGAGGAAGGGGCCACCCTGGTCCGGGTGGGCACCGCCATCTTCGGAGAGCGGACCTGAGCCGAGGGGCCCCTCTCCGGGGGCCTCACAGCTCCTTGAACTTGAAGCGACCGTTGTCCATGGCCTTCACCAGGAACTCGCAGCCGCAGTAGTTGCAGAGCACCTCCTGGCCATCCTTGAGCGCGTCCTCGAGCGGGTTGTTGGCGTTGCACTCGGGGCAGTCGAAGTCCTTGCGGGCCCCTTTCGCACCCGCGTCCTTGTCGTCCTCGTCCTCGTAGTAGTCCAACGGCATCGCGTCCCTCCTGGGCCAGGTGTTGGCTCCGGCACACCGGCCGGACCGTCTCCAGGCTAGCAGTCTCGCGAGGGGAACGGCTCCCCCACCCCGCAGGGCTCGGGGCCGCGCCTGCTCGCATGTAGGCCGGCCGGGCCCCTCACCCCATCCACCCGGGCGGGCACAAAGGGGGGAATTCGCGGTTGAATGGGCCCCACGGCGATTCGTCCATGAGGATGCAGCCGGGGGGGTTGCTGTCTGGCGGGGGAGTTGGCGCGCCAGGACGCGGCTGCCTACTTTCCGCACCTGCCAACTGGTCAGGTCGCGGGGGACCGAGCCAGGAGCCATCGATGCGCAAGCTGTGCGAGGGAGTGTTCACCGGGTTGCTGTTCAGCCTCCTGATGTCGGGGGCTGCCCTGGCTCAGGGCGAGAACCGGGCCGCGTTCGGTCCCGGTGAGCAGGCGCGCTACCGCGTCCAGTACCTTGGAATCACCGCGGGCTCCGCGCAGGTGACGGTGGGCGCGCCCATGAAGCAGTGGGGCAAGGAGGTGTGGCCCATCGTGTCGGTGGCGAGGTCGGCGTCGGTGGCGGGGGTGTGGCCCATCAAGGACAAGTACGTCTCCTATTGGGATTTCAACACGCAGCGGGTGCTGGGCTCGGACATGCACGAGGACCAGAACCACAAGCGCCGCCGCGTGCGCGTGAAGATGGGCGAGGACGGCAGGTCCGCCTTCGTGGTGAAGCAGAAGGAGGGCGAGGCGCCTCGCGAGTACAACCACGAGCTGGCCGCGGGCACGCTCGACGTGGCCGGGGCGACCTTCGCGCTGCGCAACCGCCCGCTGGACGTGGGCCAGGAGTACTCCTACCCCGTCTTCACCGGCTCGAAGAACTTCCTGATGAAGGCGAAGGTGGAGGCGAAGGAGACGCTCGAGACGAAGCTGGGGAAGCGGGAGGTGTACCGGCTGCGCGTGCACACCGAGTTCTCCGGCAATCTGGCCTCCAAGCGCGACATGACGGCCTGGCTGACGGCGGACGCGCGCCGCCTGCCGGTGCGCATCGAGGCGGAGCTCGCCCTGGGCTCCCTCGTCGCGGAGTTGACGGAGTACGAGCAGGGCAAGGCCATCGCGCCGAATCCGGCGGCGACGGCGAGGAACGGAATCTAGAGCGGCACCACGAGGTCGCCGCGGACAGGGGGAGACATGGGGGCGGGTTGGGCGGCGCAGGGGTTGCTCGCGGCGATGCTGGCCGCGGCACCAGGGCCTCGGGTGGTGTCCGCGCTGGAGAAGGTGCGGCCGGGAGTCACGCTGAAGGGTGAGAAGGAGGCCCGGTTGAGCCTCGCGCGCGGTGAGTGCGAGGCCGCCCAGGTGGTGCTCCCCCCGGACGTCTCGCGCATCCGGGTGAAGCCGCTGGCGCTGCGAGGGCCGGGCGGCAAGACGCTGGAGGCCTCGGTGTGGCGCGAGGCCTTCCTGGACGTGAAGACGCCCTCCAACTCGCAGGGAGGCACGGGGCCGTGGCCGGATCCGCTCGTGCCGGTGGAGGCCCCACCGGGCCCCAAGGGGGTACCCACCGTCCTCTACGTGGAGTTGTGCGCGCCGGAGAAGCAGGTGCCGGGCACGTACCAGGGCGCGCTGAGCCTGGAGGCGGATGGCAAGCCGCTCTCGCCCGTGCCCTTCACTGCGGAGGTTCAGCCCTTCGTGCTGCCGGCCACCTCCTCGTTGCCGAACAGCTTCGGCATCTCGCTCTACAGCATCGCCAAGGGGCACGGGTTGAAGCCCGAGTCCCCCGAGGCGCGCGAGTTGCTGCGGGACTACGCGCTCGCCCTGCTCGCCCACCGCGTCAGCGCCCATGGCATGAGCATGAACCCGCCTCCGGTGCGCTTCGAGGATGGCAAGCCGGTGGTGGACTTCAGCACGTATGACGCGGAGCTGGCGCCCTTCCTGGAGGGGACGGCCCTGCCCTCGGGGGCCCGCTTCACCACCACCGACGTGCGCGACAACCCGGCGGCCCGCACCGACAAGGAGAAGGCCGCGTACTACCGCGCCCTGGCCGAGCACTTCCGAGAGAAGGGCTGGCGCGCGCGGCTCTTCTTCTACGCCAAGGACGAGCCGAAGCCGGAGGACGTGCCGCTCGTGCGCGCCCAGGCGCAGCGGGTGCGCGCGGCCAACAAGGACGTGCCGGTGCTCGTCACCGCCCCTCTGGATGAAGCGCTGCGGGGCTCGGCGGACATCCTCGCGCCCACCCTCAACTGCTTCTTCCCTCGCCCCGGGCCACAGACGTGCCGCAACGTCCTCCCCCTGAAGACGCTGCGCGGCAAGCTCGACCCCCACGTGAAGGTGTGGTGGTACCAGAGCTGCAACTCGCACGGCTGCACCGGCGGCCCCGCGGAGGATCCCGCCGTGGAGAAGGTCTACAGCGGCTGGGCCTCCTACATGGTGGACCACCCCGCCCCACTCAACCGGGCCATGGGCCCGCTGGCCTTCCTCTCCGGCGTGGACGGCGAGCTCTATTTCGACACCGTCTTCGCCTACAACACGAAGGACCCCTGGAAGGACCTCTTCGAGTTCGGCGGCAACGGCGACGGCACCTTCTTCTACCCGGGCACTCCGTCCCGGCCGGGCTTCACCCGCCACCAGCCCGTGGTCTCCCTGCGCCTGAAACACCTCCGTGACGGACTCGAGGACTACGAATACCTCCGGCTGCTGGAGTCGCTCGGAGAGCAGACATTCGCCCGAGAGGCCGCGCGACGGCTCACCCGCTCGGGGTATGAAGTGGAGACGGATCCCCGGCAATGGGAGCAGGTGCGGCGCGAGATGACCACACGGTTGAGGAAGCGCTGGGAAGCGTCCGAATACGCGAAACGTTCGGGCGTCCGTCCGAAGTGACGTGGAGACCCTTCACCTGGAATCAAGGATGACCGCCATGCGCACAGCCCTCGCAGCCCTCCTGTTCAGCTTCACCTCCGCGGCCTGGGCGCAGCTGCCAGACGCGGACGGGCCCGAGGACAACAAGCCCCCCACACCAGCGGAGGCGAAGGCGGCGAAGACCCCCGTGCCCCTGTGCGCCCAGCCCCTGCCCCCCCTGCGCAGCCCGTTCGCCTTCGCTCCGGGCGAGCTGCTCGAGTTCGACCTCGATGCCATGGGAGCCACCGCTGGCAGGATGACCATGAAGGTGCAGAAGAAGCAGGACGGCTCGCTCCCGGTCCAGGTCAAGGTGCAGACCAACTCCTTCTTCTCCAAGGTGCGCCGGGTGGACGCCACCGCGATGAGCTACCTGCACCCCAAGACGCTACGGCCCTCGCGCTACACCGAGGAGGCCATGGAGAACGAGCAGCACCGCTCGGTGGACGTGGCCTTCAACTCCAAGGAACGCCGCGTCCGCGTGGACTACGTCCAGCGAGGCAGGAAGGGCCACAGCAACTACTCCTACGACCACGAGGGCATGGACGTGGCCGGCGCCATCTACATGATGCGCCAGCTCCCCATGAAGGAGGGCATGCCCATCTGCTTCGACGTCTACGGCGTGCGCCGCATGTGGCGGATGACGGGCAGCGTGGTGAAGCGCGAGCACGTGTCCACGCCCCTCGGCGAGTTCGACGCCTGGCACCTGTCGGGCACCGCGGTCCGCCTGGACAAGCCCTCGATGAGCCGCGAGGTGCACGTGTGGATTACCGATGATGAGCGCCGGCTGCCGCTCGCGGCCCTGGGCACCATCGACCTCGGAGCGGTACGCGCCACCCTCACCTCGTTCTCCCGCCCGAGAGAGAAGAGCCGTCAGGCCCAGGGCAAGGAGAGCCTCAAGTGGTAGGCGTCTGACGCATCAGCCCCGCCGCTTGCGACAGTCGGCGTCGGAGGCGCGTCACCACGTCGATCAACATCTCCAGCCGCTCCAGCACCAGGTAGTCATCCCCGGCCTGGAGCAGGGACAGCTGGGACAACGTGTCCGGCTGAAGGGCCTCGAGCACGTCGGAGAAGTGCGCCTCGACATCACCGAGCGCCTCGAGCCCCTCGCGCAGGTCATCCTCGAGGAAGTCCAGCAGGACGGTGGCATCGGCACGTCTGGGCAGCGAGTGGCCGAGGTGCTCCACGGCCTGGCGGAGGGGATCGGCCCCCGCGCGGCGCAGCGTCGCGGGAGCGGCAACGAGGGCGGCAGCGGGTGTTGTCATGTGCGCCAAGCTACAGCCCGGTAGCAGAGGGTCAATTTTTCGCCTCGCGTCACCCCCGCCCTCCTCCGGGAGGAGCGGGGGCGAGCCGGTAGAGCTCAGGGCGAGGGAGCCGCGCCCCCGGGAGCCGCCGTCGTACCCACTGGAGCCGCCGTCGTGGCGCCGGGTTGCGTGGTGATGGGCTGCGCGTTGAGCGGCGTCGGAGTGGAGATGAGCGGCACCGCGGGCAGACCATTGAGCGGCAGCGGATTGGAGACCAGCGGCACCGCGCTCTGACCGTTGAGCGGCTGCGGAGTCGCGACGAGCGGCACCGCCGGGGACTGCACCTGCCCCGGGCTCGGCGTGCTCACCACTCCGGGCGAGACCCGGACACCACCGAAGGCGAACTCCGGCCCGGGCACGCCAGGCACCAGCGGAACCACGGAGAACGAGCCACTGGTGGACAGGAAGGAGGACTGCGGTGCCGGGCTCAGCGGTACGAAGCCCCCCACCGAGGCCGGGGGCAATTGGCTGGCGATCCTCACCCGATCGGCGTTCTGGAAGGCATCCGGGACGACGGGGGTCCCCGAAAAGGCGGGAAGCCGCGCCTCGGGCTGACCCGCTGGCGCGGGCTCGTTCGCGTTGAGCGCGACACGTCCCGGAAATTCCGGACCCAGGAATGCATCGGGAACGATGGGCGTGGCCGGGAAACCAGGAGTCCCGACCTCGGGCTGATTGGCATTCGTGGAACGCGTCACCCTGCCCGGGTTCTGGAAGGGCTCGAGCGCGCTTCTTCCCGCCTCGGCCGCGACCCCCGGCAGGGTGGTGTCATTGGGGTCCACCAGCTGCGTCCCCGTCAGGACGGGGAAGCCTCCACCGCCAGGTAGCGTTCCCGCCACGGCCCCCGTGCCGAACTGTCCCTGTCCCGCGCCGAACTGCCCCTGCCCCGCGCCGAACTGCCCCTGCCCCGCGCCGAACTGCCCCTGCCCCGCGCCGAACTGCCCCTGTCCCGCGCCGGATTGTCCCGAGTCCACGCCCGCCAGGCCGGAGCCCCCCACGCCCTGCTGCTCCTGAAGCGAGGTGTTGGAAACGGCGCCCAGAGAAGCCCCACCCGGCACCGGCGAGGACGGCGGCGCCACCCCGACGAACACCCCCGCCGTGGGCACCACCGCGACCGCGGGCACGTCGACGCCATCCACGGTGATGGCCACGTCCTCGAAATCGAATTGGATGAAGCCACGCGGCTCGGCCTCGCGAGGCAGGTTCCACACCAGGACGTCCAGCTCGGTGTCTCCCGGACGCGCCACGGGCAACGTTCGGAAGGTGTCATCGTCCGCGTGGGCCCCCCGCTCCAGGGCGGCGGCGTGGATGACGGCCGTGTCGGTGAGCAATTGCCCGTTGCGCCAGACGCGGCCCACGCCCCAGAGCGCCACCGCCGCCCGCACCCGCGACATGTTGGGGGCGCCGAGCGGCGCGCCGCCGTGCATGTCCTGATTCAGCACCACCCCTCCCGCGATGGCCTGGGCAGGGGGCGGAGGCAAGGCCCCCGTCATGGACTTCCCCGCGAGCGCCTGGGCCGGCGGGAAGCCCACCTGGTCCAACTCCACCCGGTACGAGTCCCCCGCGATGTCGAAGGTGGCAACCAGGCTCCCGGCGTCGCCATAGAGCGCACGGGCGTCCGAGATACGGTCCCGCGCGGACAGCTCCGCCGAGCCGGTGCCCCGCTCGAAGAGGTCCGTGAAGGGTGTTGGGCCCTGTGTGAAGAATCCGACGTTGCCGACCGTCCGAGCGGTGGCCTCGGGACCATCGAAGGTGAAGCCAACCGGACCCGCCGCGAGCAGCCCGGTCAGCACGAAGCTGGAGAGGAATCCCGCCATCGACGCTGCCTCCTCCTGGAGAGGGTAAGCAGCGGAGGTCTCGGATGCCGGCTCGAAGCAACCAGGCGAGCAGGGACTCGCCCTCTTGCCTGCCCTAGATGAGACCGCGAGCCCGGCGGATCTGCTCCACCGTCTTGTTGTACTCGATGTCGAAAGCGCTGGTGCCCTCCTGCAGGTGCTTCAGGCGGGAACGCGCCTCCTTGTCGATCTCCTCATCCACGTCCAGGTGCTTCTTCATCACCGCGTGGATCTTCTGACGCAGCACGTTGTCGGCGGCATAGACCTCCTCGACGTTGCGGCTGATGAGGAGGAATTCGATCATCTGGTTGATGACGTATTCGATGCCTTCGTCGCCCATCTTGAAGCCGCGGACGTCGGCCATCTCACGTTTGACTTGGTTGAACTTGGAGTAGTCGTAACCCCTGCGCTCCAGGGCCTCGCGCGTGGCCTGATTCACGCGCTCCTCGTTCGCCAGGTACTCACGCATGATGGCGGAAAGGTCCATCTCGGCGTCAGCCACGCGCATCGGCTCCACCTCGATATCCCCGTCCTGCATCAGCCTCTGGACGACCTCCCGGGAGATGATCGGGATCACCTTTGGATAGAGCCTCATGTCGGTCCCTCGCCCCTTGAAGACGTCTCGACTGGACCTGTCCGCTATAAATCAGCGCCGAGCCCAGCCGCAATTAAAAACCCCAAGAACATCGCGGATTCAGCGGCTTTTCGCTGCTCCGCTTTCGAGCGGAAATTAATCACGGCGAGCCGGGTGGCGACCCTTCTTCTGACTTTTCGTCCACCAGGGCACCCGCATCCGCCAGGGAGGCTTCGCGGATCGGATCCTCCGGGTCGTCCTCGGGGTGGCCGTGGAGAGCGGCGTGGACCCGCTCGGCCACCGTGGGCCCGAGCACCTCGGCGAGATCCTCGATGGTCGCCTCGCGCACCCGCTTGAGCGAGCCGAACTGGCGCAGGAGCAGCTTCTTGCGCGTCTCCCCCACCCCCGGGATGTCCTCCAGCACGGAGTGGAAGTTGCCCTTGCGCATGCTCTTCTGTTGGAAGGTGATCGCGAAGCGGTGGGCCTCGTCGCGCAGGCGGGTGAGCAGGTAGAGCTCCGCCGAGTTCTGCCGCAGGACGATGGGCTCCTTACGGTGGGGGAGGAAGACGCGCTCGGGGCTGCGGGCGCTCTCCTCGTCGCGGTCGTGGACCTCGAGGTCGCGGCTCTTGGCCAGGGAGATGATGTCCACGTCCTCGATGCCCAGGTCCTTGGCGGCGGCGAGCGCGCTGGCGAGCTGTCCCTTGCCTCCGTCGATGACCAACAGATCGGGCAGGTCCCCCTCCTCCTGGCCGCGCTTGAGCCGGCGGGTGATGACCTCGTGCATGCTGGCGAAGTCGTCCTGCTTCTCCAGCGTCTTGATGCGGTAGCGGCGGTAGCGGGACTTGTCGATCTCCCCGTCGGTGGCGGCCACCTGCGAGGCGACGATGCTGGAGCCCTGGAAGTGCGAGATGTCGAAGCACTCCATGCGGCGCGGCAGGTGGCGCAGGTGCAGCCGCTCCTGGAGCCGGCGCAGCACCACCTCGGTCTCGTCCTTGGTGCGGCGGCGCTCGAGGACGGCCTGCTCGGCGTTCTTCTGCGCCATGTCCACCAGGTCGCGCTTCTCGCCCCGCTTGGGCACCATCACGCGGACCCGCTCGCCCTTGCGCTCGGTGAGCAGCGCCTCCAGTCCCTCGCGCTCCTCGATGTCCAGCGGGAGGAGGACCTCCTCGGGCACGAAGTTGCCCTGGTCGTAGTAGAGGTTGACGAAGGACGGCAGCAGCTCCTCGTCGGGGAACTCCTGGCTGCCGAGCGGGAAGGCCTGGCCACCGTTGAGCCGGCCCTGGCGGACGTAGAGGACGTAGACGAGCAGCCGGTCTCCCTCACGGTGGAAGGCGAAGACGTCCTGATCCTTGAAGTCGGTGGTGGCCACCTTCTGGCGCTCGAGGCTGCGCTCGATGGCGAGCAACTGGTCGCGAATGCGCGCGGCCTCCTCGAACTTGAGCTCACCGGCGGCCTGCTTCATGCGCGCGCGCAGCCCGTCCACCAACTCCCCGGCCTTGCCTTCCAGGAAGAGGACCACCTCGTCCACGCTCTTGCGGTACTCCTGCTCCGGAACGGGGTAGACGCAGGGCGCGGGGCAGCGGCCGATCTGGTGCAGCAGACAGGGCCGCTTGCGGTTGGCGAGCACGTGGTCCGTGCAGGTACGCAGGTGGAAGTAGCGGTTGATGATGCGCAGCGTCTCGCGGATGGCGCTCGCGCTGGAGTACGGGCCGAAGTAGCGCGCGCCGTCCTTCTGGTACTTCCGCACCACCTCCAGCCGGGGATAGGCCTGGGTGCGGTCCAACCGCAGCGAGATGTACTGCTTGTCGTCCTTGAGGAGGACGTTGAAGCGCGGCTTGTGCTTCTTGATGAGCTCGTTCTCGAGGAGGAGGGCTTCCTTCTCGTTGTGGACGAGCACCGTCTCGATGTCGCCGAGGAACTGATCCAACAGCGATACGAAGGCGCGGGTGTCCCCGGTGCGGGTGAAATAGGAGCGCACCCGGTTGCGCAGATTGACCGCCTTGCCCACGTAGATGATTTCCCCCCGGCGGTCCTTCATCAGGTACACGCCGGGCTCGGTGGGGAGGGCGTCCAGCTTCGCTTCGAGCTTCGCGTCCATACGGGGTTAGCGGCTCCTCCTCGGCCCGATGCCCGTCTTCCCATGGGGCGGCCCCCCGCCCTTGCCTCGCGATGGGGCTCCACGCTTCCCACCGCGAGCCCCGGGCGTCCCGGGCTTCTTCTCATCGGCCGCCTTGGGCGCGGCCTTGAGCAGCGAGCGGCTGGGCGGCTTGAGTCCCAGCTCCATGTCCTTGAGCACCAGGATGCGGTCGCGGATCTCCGCGGCCTTCTCGAACTGCATCTCGTCCGCGTAGTGCTGCATGTCCTTGGTGAACTCGCCGATGAGGCGCTTGATCTCCTTGGGCTCCAGCACGTCGTTGGCCGAGTCGGCGGCCAGGGGCAGCTCGGACGGATCCGCGTCGTAGAGGTGCTCGGACAGGTCGAGGATGTGGCTCTTCACCGCCTTGGGGGTGATGCCATGCTGCGCGTTGTAGGCGCGCTGCACCTCGCGGCGGCGGTTGGTCTCCTCGATGGCCAGCTTCATCGAGTCCGTCATGGACTCCGCGTACATGATGACGCGGCCATTGAGGTTGCGCGCGGCGCGGCCGATGGTCTGGATGAGGGACACGTGGCTGCGCAGGAAGCCCTCCTTGTCCGCGTCGAAGATGGCCACCAGGGAGACCTCGGGGATGTCGAGTCCCTCGCGCAGCAGGTTGATGCCCACCAGCACGTCGAACTCGCCCTTGCGCAGGTCGCGGATGATGGCGGTGCGCTCGATGGCGCCGATGTCCGAGTGCAGGTAGCGCACCTTCACGCCCACGTCGGTGAGGTACTCGGTGAGGTCCTCCGCCATGCGCTTGGTGAGGGTGGTGACGAGCACGCGCTCCTTCCTGGCGATGCGCTTGCGCACCTCCTCCAGCACGTCGTCCACCTGGTTGCGCGCCGGGCGCACCTCCACCTCGGGATCCGTCAGGCCCGTGGGGCGGATGATCTGCTCCACCACCACGCCCTTGCACTTCTGCAGCTCGTACTCGGCGGGGGTGGCGGAGACGAACACGGCCTGCTGCACCATGTCTTCGAACTCGGTGAACTTGAGCGGGCGGTTGTCCAGGGCGCTGGGAAGGCGGAAGCCGTGCTCCACCAGCGTCTCCTTGCGCGAGCGGTCGCCGCGGTACATGGCGCCAATCTGAGGCACCGTCTGGTGGCTCTCGTCGATGAGCACCAGCATGTTGCGCGGGAAGTAGTCCAGCAGGCACGGCGGGGCCTCGCCCGCGACCCGCCCCGAGAAGTGCCGCGAGTAGTTCTCGATGCCGTTGCAGTACCCCACCTGCTCGATCATCTCGAGGTCGTACATCGTGCGCTGCTCCAGCCGCTGGGCCTCGAGCAGCTTGCCCTCGCGCTTGAATTGCTGGAGACGCTCGGACAGCTCGTCGCGGATGGTCTGCAGCGCGCGCTTGCGGGTGTCCACCTCGGTGACGTAGTGGCTGGCGGGGAAGATGACGACCTTCTCCAGCGCGCCCAGCGTCACGCCGCGCAGCGGGTCGAATTCGGTGATCTTCTCCACCTCGTCGCCGAAGAAGCTGACGCGGACGGCGCGCTCCTCCTCGTAGGCGGGGAACACCTCCACGGTGTCGCCCCGGGCGCGGAAGGTGCCGCGGTGGAAGTCGAGATCATTGCGCTCGTACTGGCTCTCCACCAGCTTGCGGATGAAGCTGTCGCGGCCCAGCTCGGCACCCACGTTCACGTGCACGGCCATGTCCACGTACGAGCGCGCCGTACCGAGGCCGTAGATGCAGGACACGCTGGCCACGATGAGCACGTCGTCGCGCGTGCGCAGCGAGTGCGTGGCCGAGTGGCGCATGCGCTCGATCTCATCGTTCACCGAGGAGTCCTTCTCGATGAACGTGTCCGTGGTGGGGATGTACGCCTCGGGCTGGTAGTAGTCGAAGTACGAGACGAAGTACTCGACGGCGTTGTGCGGGAAGAGCGCCTTGAACTCACCGTAGAGCTGGGCGGCGAGCGTCTTGTTGTGCGCGATGAGCAGGGTGGGCCGCTTCACGTTGGCGATGACGTTCCCCATGGTGAACGTCTTGCCCGAACCCGTGACGCCAAGCAGTGTCTGGTAGCGGTCCCCGCGCAGGATTCCCTCGGTGAGCTCACCGATGGCGCGCGGTTGGTCGCCCTGGGGCTTGTAGTCGCTGACGAGCTGGAACTCAGGCATGGCCAGAGGTTTAACACCCCGGATGTAGGGATGCCGGAACCAAATCATCCGCTCGACGGGGAGTGGACGAAGCGCGCGCTACCTCGGCCCCTCGGATTTCAGGGCCTCGAGCGCCTGGAGCCGGGGGGCCTCGAACTCGTCTCCCGGGTTCCAGCGGGGCAGCTCCTTCGTGCGGGCCACGTTGGCGCCGAGCAGGAAGAAGAGCCGCACGTCCTCCACCGCGCCGGAGAAGTCCCAGTCCGGTCTCAGCTCGTCCGAGGGCTGATGGTAGTGCTGGGCCTCCCACTGCTCGCGGCGCTCCTTGCCCCACCCCGGCGGCCGGCCGATGAAGTCCATGCCGCTGCTGAAGTAGGCCGAGGGAATGCCCAGCTTCGCGAAGTTGAACTGGTCCGAGCGGTAGAAGAACCCCCGGTCCGGCAGCGGATCTCCCCTCACGAGGCGACCCTGGGCCTGCACCAGCGAGGAGAGAAGCTTGTCCAGGGAGGACTTGCCCAGCCCGATGACCGTCACGTCCCGCGTTCGCCCGTGGATGTTGAGCCCGTCGATGTTGACGTTGGCCGCCACCCGCCCCGGATGAACCGGCAGGTGCTCGGCCAGGTACTGCGAGCCCAGCAGCCCCTGCTCCTCGGCCGCCACCGCCGCGAAGAGGATGGAGCGCGGCGGCGCCTTCGGCAGGGCGGTGAAGGCCTTCGCCACTTCCAGCATCGCCGCCACCCCGGACGCGTTGTCCACCGCGCCGTTGTAGATGGCGTCCTCGCCCGGCTTCGCGTCCGCCTTCACGCCCAGGTGATCATGGTGCGCCGTGTAGAGCACCACCTCCCGGGAGAGCTTCGGATCACTCCCCGGGAGCAGGCCCAGCACATTGGCCGTGGGCCGCCGGCGCACCTGGTTGGCGAAGCGCGTGGACACCTTCACCCGCAGCGGCACCGGGCGGAAGTCGCGCTTCCGCGCCGCCGTGCGCAACGTGTCGAGGTCCGTCCCCGTGAGCTGCATCACCCGGCGCGTGGCCTGCTCCGTCGTCCAGGCCTTCACCTGGAGGCGCGGCGTCTCGGCCGAGGCCGGCAGCTCGAGCTGCTCGCCCGACCAGGACGTCTGCACCACCTGCCACGGGTACCCGGCGCTCTGGGTGGTGTGGATGATGATCGCCCCGGCGGCCCCCACCTTCGCGGCCTGCTCGTACTTGTAATCCCAGCGGCCGTACCAGAGCCGCGCCTTGCCCCCGAAGAGCTTCGGATCATCCTCCGGGTCGTTGTTCAGGATGAGGAGCGTCTTGCCCCTCAGGTCCATTCCCTTGAAGTCGTCCCACTCGTACTCGGGCGCCTGGATGCCATAGCCCACGAAGACCAGCTCCGAGTCCTGCAGCACGGCCTGCGGAGTCTGCACGCCCGGGTTCGCGATGAAGTCGTCGAGGTACCGCAACTCCAGGCGACCCGAGGCGCTGGTGAAGGTCAGCGTCTCGGGATGGCCCGTCAGGCCCACCAGCTCGAAGGGCTGCAGGTAGCTCCCGTCCGGCAGCACGGGCTTCAGCCCCAGGAGCTGGAACTGTGTCGCGATGTATTGCTGGGCCAGCGCGTCGCCGCGCGTACCCGGGCCCCGGCCCTCGAGTAGATCCGAGGCCAGGAAGCCGATGTGGGCCCGGAGGTCTCCGGCTTCGATGGTCCGGGAAGCGGACTTCTCCGCCGGTGTCGTGAGCTGACCGTGGGCGGCGAGCGGCAGGACGAGCAGGAGGGGGAGGAGCACCAGCGTTCGCGTCATGTCGGGTGTGCCCCTAACATGACCTGCCCGGCCTCGCAGGGGGGATCTTCGCTCGGATGGTTGAGCGGTGGACCCTCACTCCCACGCCTTCCCTGGGGGAGAGGGCTCAGGCAGCCGGCGCGGCCACCTTCCACACGGTGCCGCCCGCGGTATCCATGATCTCCACCCCGAGCCCCTTGAGCTCCTCGCGGACGCGGTCGGCCTCGGCGAAGTTCTTCGCCTTGCGTGCATCCGCCCGTGCCTGGAGCAGCTGCTCCACCCGCGCCACGTCGATGCCCCGCTCCTTCACCGCCCGGTCACGACGCCGCAACAGCCACTGCGTCGGCTCGTCCTCGAACAGGCCCAGGACCCCGGATACCTTCCGCACGTCCTCGCGCAGCGCCTGCAGCGTCCTGCCCACCAGCGCCTTGTCCTTCACCGGCGGCTTGTCCGTCAGCTCGTTCATCAACGCGAACAGGCCCGACAGCGCGCCCAGGGCGCCCGCCGTGTTGAAGTCGTCGTCCATCTGCGACTCGAACTCGGTGAGGAACCTGCCCGGCTCGCCGTGCAGCGCGCCCTTCCCGAAGTCCTTCCCGCCCACGCGCTCGTCCACCTTGCGCAGCGTCTCGTAGAAGTACTCCATGCGCTGCTCCGCGTCCGCCAGCCCCTTGTCCGTGAAACCCAGCGGGTGCCGGTAGTGCGTCGACAGGAAGAAGAAGCGCAGCGCCTCCGCGTCCACCTTCTCCATCGCGTCCCGGAGCCGCACCACGTTCCCGAGCGACTTGGACATCTTCGCCCCCTCGAGATCGAGGAAGCCGCAGTGCATCCAGTACCGGGCGAACGTCTGCCCGCTGGCCGCCTCGCTCTGGGCGATCTCGTTCTCGTGGTGCGGGAAGATCAGATCCAACGCGCCCCCGTGGATGTCGAACGTCTCCCCGAGGTACTTCGCGCTCATCGCCGAGCACTCGATGTGCCAGCCCGGTCGCCCCTTGCCCCACGGGCTGTCCCACGCGGGCTCGCCCGGCTTGGCGGCCTTCCACAGCGCGAAGTCCAGCGGCTCGTGCTTCTGCTCGCCCGGCTGCACCCGCTCGCCCGCGCACAGGTCGTCCAGGTTGCGCTTGGACAGCTTCGCGTACTCCGGGTAGCGCCTCACGGAGAAGTACACGTCCCCCTGGGACTCGTACGCCACCCCCTTCTCCACCAGCTTCTGGATGATGCCGATGATCTCGGCCAGGTGGTCGCTCACCTTCGGCGACACGTCCGGCGCACGCAGGCGCAGGGCCCGCGCGTCCTCCTCGAAGAGCTTCACGAAGCGCGCCGCCAGCTCCACCGGCTGCTCGCCCGTCTCCTGCGCGGCCTTGATGATCTTGTCGTCCACATCCGTGTAGTTACGTACGTACTTCACGTCGAAGCCGCGGTAGCGCAGGTAGCGCACCACCACGTCGAACGACGTGAACGTCCGCGCGTTGCCGATGTGGATGTAACTGTAGACCGTCGGGCCGCAGACGTAGACCCCCAGCTTGCCCGGCACCGCGGGCACCAGGGTCTCCTTCTGCATCGTCATCGTGTTGAAGAGGCGAATCGATGCTGCGGCCACGTGCGAGAACCTCCGCTGGTCAGGATCCAGGCTTGGAAAGCAGGACTCTAGGACTTCCACACGGACTGGACCACAAATGCCTGACACTCCCGGCGACTCTGGTGCCCTGTTGGCACTCCAGGCCGTCGAAAAAGGACTATCCTTCGTCTCCCGACCCGCCCCCATCTCCGCCGGCCGTTGAATCTGGGAGAATACCCCCCATGAGTCCTCCCAATCCCAAGCGCCCACCCCGCTCGCCCCTTCCCCCCGGGGATACGGTGTCGCGCCCGGAGCCGGAGGTCGAGCTCCCCTTCGATGACGACGAGGTGGCTCCCCTCCAGGCGGACGACCCTCGCCCCCAGCGCGTCCCCCAATTCCCCGCCGGCCCCCGCCGCCGCCCTCGCCGCGGCCCGGGTGGTGCCTCGCGCGAGGGACGTGACCGTGAGCTGCCCGCCCGCTTCGACTCCGGCGAGTACGAGGATCCGGGCCACTCCCCCGCCTTCCTGTACGTCGAGCGCGGCCCCGGTGCCGGTCAGCTGATCCCCGTCAAGCAGGGGGTGCTCGTGCTCGGCCGGGCCTCCACGTCCGACCTGCGTCTGCAGCACCCCTCCATCAGCCGCCGGCACGCCCAGCTCACCCGCCGCGGGGACCGCCTCTCCCTGAAGGACCTCGGCAGCCAGAACGGCACCTACGTCAACCGCACCCGCCTCTCCTCCGAGGTGGAAGTGTGCGCCGGGGATGAGATCGCCCTCGGCAACGCGCTCCTCCGGGTACGCGGGCCCGGCTCCACCGCCGAGCGCGCTCGGGGGACCTCCAGCCGCTCCGCCTCCTCGCTCCGGGTGGGCCTGAGCACCCACCGCCTCGTCCTGCTCGCGGCCGCCACCGGCTCTCTCGTGGCCGTGTTCCTCACGCTCGCCGCCGTGCGGTTCATGCGCTCGCGCGGCGAGCCTTCCAACCTCGTGGAGAGCGTCGAGGTCCGCGAGGAACGCGAGGGGCCTCCGAGCCTCGAGTCCGAACCGGCCGTGCGCGCCGAGGCCTCGTCCGTCGTCGAGGCCCACGCGGACCCCGTGCCCGTCACGCCCGCTCTCGCGGCTCCAGATGGGAAGCCGAGGGGCGCCACGGGAGCACGTGCGATCAGCGCCCAGGCCATCGCCTTGTCGGCGACGTCCCAGGTCCCGAAGGCAGCGGGTTCGAGGTCTCGGGAGCCCGGTGTCCGGGCAAAGGTCGCCGCCGAGAAGCCCGCCCCCGCAGTCACTCCGGTTCACAGGGGAGAGGCGGGAGCGGCCGAATCCGAGGCCATCGCCCTCTATGAGACGGGGAATGTCGAGTCCGCGCTCTCGCTGGCCCGGCGTGCGCACCTGGAGGACCTGGCTTCCTCGCTCGCGCGCTTCCAGGAGGAATGGAGTGCGGGGAATGCCGCCCTGGCGGCCCAGGATCCCTCCTCCGCCATCCAGCACCTCTCCACCGCGCTCGAGCTCGACCAACGGATCTCCAAGGGGTGGGGCTCCTTCGCGCCGAGGATCCGCAAGGCGCTCGCGCAGGCCCACCAGCAGGCTGGGAACAAGCAGGCCAGCACGCCGTAGATTCGTGCGCTCGTGCACGTGGAAGAGGGCTATCGGAGCGACGCGGGCTTTCTCTTGAAGCTCCGCAGGAGCAGTGCGGCGTTCGTCAGGATGAAGGCCGTCAGCAACAGCGCCACGAGCAGCAACCCCTTGTCCCCTCCCGGCCGCGCTCCCTCCACCACCATCCACAGTCGCCCGTCCCGGGGCTGCACCTCTCCCATCTCCCGCAGCAGCTTGAACCCCTCCCGGTAGCGCTCGGCGTCCTCCTCCGCCAGCAGTCGTCCCCGGATCGCGAACGGCCGCTGATCCGGCTGCCTCGGCGCACGCCCTGACGCCCACTCCTCCCCTGGCAGCGCCCGCCGACGCACCAGGAACGGGGACTCGCGCAACCCCACCACCACGTAGACGTCCTCGCCCTCGCGCCCATAGGCACCTCGCAAGGTCGGGATTCCGTGCAACTGCACGTAGCGGTTGGACTCCAACAGGTCGTACCGGTACGCCCCCTCCGCGCCCAACGTCAGGGGCGTCCCCGGGGAGAAGAAGTACACCAGGTCCTTCCACATCATCCCCAGCAGCACCCCGGCCACCGCCATGGCCAGCAGCGCCACCGGAGCCTTCACCCCCACCCCGCGCCGTTGGATCCGCGCCTCCAGCTCCGCGATGCGCCGATCCCGCTCCTCCCGCAGCTCCCGCGACTCGTCGGACATGAAAAAACCCCGGTCCCCATCTTCAGGGAACCGGGGCTTTCTACCTCCACCCGACGGGGATCAGGCGAGGTTGAAGATCTTCTTGAGATCCGACTCGATCTCTTCCTCGGAGCAGTCCTTGGCCAGCGACAGCTCCTTGATGAGCAGCGAGCGCGCCGTATCCAGCATCTTGCGCTCACCGAACGACAAATCCTTGTCTCCCTTCAGCAGGTAGAGGTCGCGCAAAACCTCGGCGATCTCGAATACGGAGCCCGTCTTGATCTTCTCCATGTACTCGCGGTACCGACGATTCCACGTCGTCGAGTCCACCGAGATGTCCTTCTCCTTCAGGATGGAGTAGACCTGCTTGACGTCCTCCTCACTGATGATCTCCCGGAGGCCGACCGAGCCCACCTTGTTGATCGGGATCATGATCCGCATCCCATTCTCCAGGATGCGCAGCACATAGAAGGACTGGCGCTGCCCGGCGACCTCGGTGTGCTCGATGCCCATCACCTCGCCCACGCCCTGTCCGGGGTACACCGCCTTATCGCCGGTCTTGAAGCTCGTCTGCACTCGTTACCGCCTCCTTGGGATGGCTTGGCTCGACTCGACACCCGGCCTCGGAAAGCGCACCACGAGTACCACAATTCACCCCCACCAGCAACATTGAAGCCTTGACCCGCTCGGATTTTCCCGACTAGCCTGGGTACCTTTGCGTGTGTGCGCTCGCTCGGTAGGGCGGTGCACCACGACGGGACGGATCGGATGGGTGGTGGGGGTGGTAGGTGGGCCGTTACTCGTGGCGCGATCTGACCGCGCGTCCTTTGTTCTTCCCCGCTGTGAGCCTGATACTCGGCGCGGGATTTGGGGTCAGAACCAGCAGCGCTGGTGGATTATTCCAACTTATGGCAGCTGGTGCCCTGGGTGCTGCCGCCCTGTGGCTCGCTCGCCTGCCTGGTTCTCACCTGGGCGTGCTCCTCTGTCTGGGGCTCACGGGCGCGGGGCTCGCCTCCCTGGAAGCGGGGGCCGATGTGCCGCCCTCCCTGCCGCTCGAACAGGGAGGGACCGCGGTCCTGGAGGGAGAAGTGGAGCGGGTGGAGCGCTTCGAGGACGCCACCCGCATTCTCCTGGCCGTGGCCCGCGTGGGTACCGGAACCGGAAGCCCCGCCCGCTTCCACGCGAGCCTCTACGCCCAGGGCGAGCCTCCGTCGCTGCTGCCCGGGCAAAGGTTGCGCGTGGAGGCCCGGCTCAAGCCGCTCGAGTCCGCTTCGAATCCCGGAGAAAAGGATTTCTCCGCAACCCGGCGGCGGCAGGGGCTCGCCTTCACCGGCAGCTTCCAGGCCGCGGGGATGCTGGTGCTCTCCCCTCCCCCGCGCTGGCGCCTGGAGCTGGTGCGCACGCAGGAGGGGCTCGCCGAGGCGGTGCGTGCCGTGGCTCCCTCGGCCGATGCCGCGGCCCTCTTCCTCACCCTGGCGGCCGGACAGCGCGCCGCGCTCGATGATGACCTGGAGGAGGACTTCTCCCGAAGTGGGCTCGCGCATGTGCTGAGCGTGAGCGGGCTGCACGTCGCGGCGCTGGCGCTCATGACGCTCGCCCTGCTGCGCCGGCTGCTCGTCCTGGCGGGGGCCCGGCTGCGAAGCCTGCGGCGCGTGGATGCCCGCCGTCTGGCGGCCCCCGCCTCCGTGCCCTTCGTCTGGGCCTATGTCGTCTTCACCGGCAACCAACCGCCCGCGGTGCGCTCGGCGGTGATGGCCACCGGGGTGCTGCTGGGACTCGCCCTCTGGCGACGAGCCGATGGACTCAACAGCCTCGCCTCCGCCGCCGCGCTCCTCGTGGACTGGGCGCCCTCCAGCGTCGCGGACCTGTCGCTGCAGCTCTCCTTCCTCGCCGTCTTCAGCCTGCTGCTGCTCACCCCCGCCCTGCGCGAGGCCATCCCGCTTCCGCCTCCGGATCCACGGGAAGACCACCGGCTGAAGCGACTGCTCGCGAGCACCCGGGAGACGGTGCTGGAGACGTTCTGCGCGAGCGCCGCCGTCACCCTGGCCAGCCTGCCCCTGGTGGCGGGCACCTTCGGCCGCGCGAGCCTCGCGGGGCTCGTCTCCAACATCGTCTGCATGCCCCTGTGCGGCCTGCTCACCGGCTTCGCCGCGGGAGGCGCGGCCCTCTATGTCGTGGCGCCCGTGCTGGCCACCCCGCTGCTGTGGGGAGGAGCGTGGGCCTCGCAGCTGCTCCTGTGGCTCACCCGCTTCTTCGCGCACGTGCCACTGGCCACCCTGGAGCTGCCCTCCTTCGGGCTCGCCGCCTCCCTGCTCTACGCCGCGGGGCTCGCCTGCTGGGCCCTGGGCGAGCGGCGCTGGCGCATGGGTGGGCTCCTCGCTCCCGTGGGGCTGGTGCTCGTCTTCCTCGTGCCACGCCTCGTGCCCGAGCCCGGCCTGCGCATCACCTTCCTCTCCGTGGGCCAGGGAGACGCGGTGGTGCTCAGCTCCCAGGGACACCATGCCCTCGTCGATGGCGGCGGCGTGCCCGGTGGCGCGGACCCGGGGTCACGTATCGTCGTCCCCTTCCTGAAGGCCTCACGCATCGAGCGGCTGGACCTGGCCGTCCTCTCCCATCCCCACCCGGATCACGCGCTCGGGCTCATCTCCACGCTGGAGCGGGTACCCACCGAGCGGCTCTGGCTCTCCGCGGGCAGCGCGGACGGGCCCCTGTCCCGGAAGCTCATCGACACGGCCACCGGCGCGCGGGTGGAGGAGGTGCAGCTCGGCCATCCCGCATTCCCGTTGGGCGAGGCGAGCCTGGAGGTGCTCGGGCCTCCCGAGGACCGCGAGCTCATGGAGGGCGTGAACGACAAGAGCGTGGTGCTGCTCGTGCGCCACGGCGATGTCACCGTGCTCCTCCCCGGGGACGTGGAGGAAGAGGGCGAGGCCGCGCTGCTCGCGAGCGGACGGCTCGGGCCGGTGTCGGTGATGAAGGCACCGCACCACGGCTCGCGCACCTCCTCCACGGAGGAATTCCTCGCGCGGCTGCGTCCCCGCTTCGTCGTCTTCTGCGTGGGCCGCCGCAACCGCTTCGGCTTCCCCCATCCCGAGGTGGAAGCGCGCTACCAGCACCTGGGCACCGAGTGCCTGCGCACGGATGTGCACGGTGCCATCACCCTGGAGAGCGATGGGCACGATGTCCGCCTGAGGACCTTCCTGGCACCCGAGGGCCCGGCACCCGAGACCCCGGTTGCCCCGGTGACCGCCCATCACCACCGTTGAGGCGATGATCTCCGACGACCTCGATCTGCGGCAGCTGACCGCTGACTTGAAGCACATGCTGGGCCCGGGCGAGCCCGTGGGCTACCTGCGTGGCAAGTCCCTCATGCGCAACCTGCTCGTGGAAACGAAGGGCTTCTCCGAGCTGGAAGCCGAAGAACTCATCGACACCCTCGAGCTGCGCGGCTTCCTGCGCTTCCTGGGAGACCCCACCGAGCGGTCCGTCGCGGACGCCCCGTGGGAGCTCTCTCCCCACTCGTAGCGTCTACTCGAAGACGAGCCACCCGAAGCGCGGCAGCGCGTGGAAGTCCCCCACGAAGAGTGGGGAGAAGGCCTGACCTTCCACCTGCCGCCGCTTCACGTGCTCGAGCCGGTACAGGTTGAAGCGCCAGCGCTCCCCCTTCTTCGGCGGTAGGTTCGGCACCTCGGCCAGCCGGGCGAAGGGAATCCGCATCTCCACCCGCCAGCCCTCATCCCGGTCCTCGGGATTGTCCAGCGTGCCGCGCACCTTCACCGCCGTCGTCATCCCCGAGTCCCAGCCCAGGTCCATTCCCTTGCGGCGCGCGGGGAAGTAGGCGTCGAAGTTGACGTTGTGCGGGGACACCTGCATCTCGTTGTAGGTGCGTCCGTCCGCGTTGGCGTCGAGGAAGATCTCCACCACCTCCTGCTCGTAGATGGGCTCATCCCGCTCGCGCAGGGTGCCCCAGATGTCCGGATCCTCCACGTCGAACGCGACGTAGAGGTGCCGGTCGTCGTAGGCCAGACGTGCCTCGGTGCGCAACGAGACCGGGCGGCCGTCGAAGCTGCCGCGCAGCACCACCGGGGCGGCGTCCTTCCACACCGCGTCATCGAGCTCGCCATCGATGACCGGAGCCTTCGCCGCGCGACGGACGGTGTACTCGGGCAGCGACGGAGCGGCCCCCCCGAGTTGCGGCCCCAACATCCGGTTGTCTCCCTTGTGCGCGTTCGGATCGTCCACCGGGAGGCGCGAGTCCCCCTGCCAGAATCCCAACACCACCTGGCCGGGCGAGGGAGGCATCGGCACCGTGTGGACGTCCTCCACCACCTTGCCCACGGGCCAGGAGCCCAGCGGGGCCGCGCCGCCCGCGAAGGCATGGTCCGCGTTGACCATCATCTGCCCGGTGGCGGGGTCCACCACGTGCACGAAGAACTCCCAGCCCTGAGGCATGGGACGCAGGGCCTCGAAGTAGTGCGCGAGCTGCACCTGCTGGCCGGGCACCGCCACCGGCGGAGTGAGACGCGTGCCGAGGTAGCGCACCGCGCCCCCTGCGAACGTGGCCCCGCTGCGCCAGGTGAGATCCGCCGGCGCGGCATCCAGCACGCGGGCCTGGGCGGGAGGAGGCAGGGCCTTGTTGCGCGGCTTCGGACCAGCCTGCTCGTCGCGGCAGGAGGTGGCGAGCAACGTGAGCGACAGCAGCATCAGGAGGCGGGAGGCGGGGCGCATCGGGGCCGCGAATCCTAGGCCCCCCCCCGGCCGATGTCTCGGAGAAGGGGCGCCCGTTGCGTCCGCGTACGTGGATGGAGGGTGGGAGATGGGACGGGCGGGAGGCGGCAACCCCTCGCGATTTCTCCAGTCCGTCCCGGCATCCGGCTTGCTGCCACGCCAGCGCCATGAACTTCGAATTCGAGCACATGGGCACCGCCACCCCCTTCGAGCTCCCCGAGGGCATCCACCTGCTGGGCGGAGGCGAGGAGGACCAGGTGCGACTGGAGGGACTCCCCCCGAGCCTCCTGACGCTGCGCATCGAGAGCCAACGCCTGATGGTGGAGGCCACCCGTACCTTCACGGTGGGGGGCGTGATGGTACCGCCGGGAGTCCCCCGCCTCGTGCTGCCCGGCGAGGTGCTGGGCCTGCCCGAGAGCATGAGCCTGCGGGTGATGGACTCCCACGCGGAGACCGAGCGGCAGGTGGGCACCGTGGCCGTGCTCAAACACCTCCTCATGGACACGGAGCAGCCACCGCCCTCCCGGGCCGCCGCCCTGATCTGCCTCACCGGGGCGGACGTGGGCCGCGCCTTCGCCCTCGCCGAGGCGAACACCGAGCTCGGCCGGAGCAGGGAGGTGTCCGTACGCCTGAGGGATCCCGCCGTATCACGACGCCATGCGCGCATCCGCCACCAGGAGGGCACCTTCCTCCTGGAGGACCTGGACAGCCCCAATGGCGTCTACCTGAACGGCCAACGGGTACTGAAGCCCTCCCCCCTCCACGAAGGCGACGTCATCGAAATGGGCCGGACGTTGCTGCGCTTCCAGGCCCCCATGGCGGAGCCTCCTCCCCCGGCCCCCGCCCCGAGCGAGGCCCCCGTCGAGAACGCGACCCCCGCCCCGAGCGAGGCCCCCGTCGAGAACGCGACCCCCGCGGCACTCTCCGGCGAGGACATGCCGGAGCGCCCGCGGGTGCGCTGGGAGTGGTGGCTCATCGGCCTCGGGGCGACGCTGGCCCTGGTGGGGCTGCTCGCCACCTATGCCATGGCGGCTTGAAGCTCAGGCGCGCAGCGGCGTGAGACCGGAGCGCTCGATGAGCAGGTGCGCCAGGTGGCGGTGATGCGCGAAGAGGCTGGTGAAGTGCACGAAGCCCCGGCTGCCACGCACGGCGTACACCGTCACCGGCCCGGGCAGCACCTCCACCTTGCGGATGTCCGCGAAGGAGAAGCGCCGAGTGCGCACCAGCCCCCGGTACGTCATGCCTCCCGCGTCCACCACGATGCGGGTGCGGCCGTAATACGTCACCGACACACCGAAGAAGAGGACGAAGAAGACCGCCGAGAGGAACGTCTGGACCGGAACTCCTTCGAAGCGCAGTAGGTACACCAGGACGCCCAGCCAGAGCAGCGTCGCGGCGCCCATGATGGCCGCGAGCACAGCGTGTGGGCGGAACACCTGCTTGCCTGCCTTCTGATCGCCCCCATTCATACCCATGAAGCTAAGACGGGAGGCTGACATACGCCACCGGCTCCCTCGCTTTCCCGGCAAGGGAGTCGATGGAATGACTTCCAGGAAACTCCGGGTGTCCGGAGTTTCTCTACTCCGGGCGACTCAGCTCCGGAAGGGGTTCTGCAGGAGCACCGTCTCGCCGCGGTCCGCGCCGACGGAGATGCAGACGACGGGCACGCCGCAGATCTCCTCCACGCGGCGCACGTAGCGCTTGGCGTTCTCCGGCAGCTCGTCGAAGGTGCGCACGCCGGCGAGCTTGTCGTCCCAGCCCGGCATCGTCTCGAAGATGGGCTTGACGCGCGCCAGGTCCTCGTAGTCCCCGGGCAGCTCGGTGATGCGCTTGCCGTCCAGCTCGTAGGCGTTGCAGATCTGCAGCGTCTTCAGGCCGGAGAGCACATCCAGCTTCGTGAGCGCCAGGCCCCACAGGCCGTTGACGCGCACCGCGTAGCGCAGCACCACGCCGTCCAGCCAGCCGCAGCGGCGCGGACGGCCCGTGGTGGCACCGAACTCGTCACCCACCTTGCGCAGCCGATCGCCCGTCTCGTCCGTCAGCTCCGTGGGGAACGGACCCCCACCCACGCGCGTGGTGTAGGCCTTGCTGATTCCCATCACCTTGTCGATGGCCGTGGGGCCCAGGCCCGAGCCCACCGCGGCATTGCCCGCCACGCAGTTGGAGCTGGTGACGAACGGATAGGTGCCGTGGTCCACGTCCAGCAGCGTGCCCTGGGCGCCCTCGAAGAGGATGCGCGCCCCGCGCTGCACCTGGCCCGCGAGGTAGAGCGACACGTCGTGCACGTAGGGGCGCAGCCGCTCGCCCAGCGCGGAGAACTCCTCCTGGAACTTCTGCGCGTCCAGCTCGGGAACCTGCTCGTTGGCGGCGCGGCACAGCTCGCGCAGCTCGTCACGCACACCCGGGAGCCGCTCGTCGATGCGCTTGCGCAACCGCTCGGAGTTGAGCAGATCTCGCACGCGGATGCCCCGGCGGGCCACCTTGTCCTCGTAGGCCGGACCGATGCCGCGCCCCGTGGTGCCGATGGCGCTCACGCCACGCGCCTTCTCCCGGTACGAGTCCAGCAGCTTGTGCCAGGGGAAGATGACGTGCGCGTTGTCCGAGATGAGGAAGTGCGACTCGTCCTTCAGGAAACCGCGCTCCTTGAGGGCGTCGATCTCCTTCACCAGCACGGCGGGGTCCACCACCACCCCGTTGCCAATGACGCAGGTCTTCCCCGCGTGAAGGATGCCCGAGGGAATCAGGTGCAGCACCGTCTTCTGGCCACCCACCACCAGGGTATGGCCAGCGTTGTTGCCCCCCTGGAAGCGCACGACCACCTGGGCGTGCTCGGTGAGCAGGTCCACGACCTTGCCCTTCCCCTCATCTCCCCACTGCGCTCCGATGACGACGACGTTCGGCATAGTTGGGCCCCGCTTAGCACGCTTCGACACGGGCCGTCACCGGGATGGAATGGGAAGAAGGAGGATCCCCCGGTCAGGCCCGAGCCCCGGGATGACAGTGTCCAACGTAGCCACACGCCATCGTCTGGCAGACCGATGGCTCCCTGCCAGGCCAGCGACCGCGGACGTCCGCCTCCACCAGCCCCCGGGCCGCCTCTCGCAGGCGCTCGGCGATGGCCGCCAAGTCCACGGTGGGTGCGGGGAACTCAGGCTCCGGGACATCGTCTCCCAGGAAGGCCACACCGACCTCCACGGGGACGCCCTCGCGCACCAGCCGCCGAGCGGCCAACGACAGGGTCGCCAGTGCGTCCGCATGGGCCGCCGTCCCCCGAGGCGAGCGCGGGCCCGGTTTGAAGAGCACGACCCGAGCCTCGCCCGCCGGCGTCTCCCACAGGAGGTCCACCTCGCCCTCGAGGGCCGCCGACGTTTCACCCGGCAACGCCAGCACGAAGGGCAACGCGCGATGCACACTCGACACGGGCGCCGAGGCCAGACGGCGGGCGAACGCGGTGCCCAGGAAGCGCTCCACCGTGGCGAGCGCCTCCGCCACCCCGTCCTCGCCCACCTCCCAGCCGACCTCCCGCACGAGCGCCTCCAGGCGGGACCGCTGCTCGGGGGCGGGCGTCCCGGCGAGGCGGAAGTCCACCACCCGAAGCAGGGTCAGCACCCGATCCGAGACGCTCGGAGTGGGTGCGCCCCAGGCGTCCCTCTCGATGTACGGCGAGGAATCGCGCGGCGGCAGCTCCCAGGGCGCCCCCTCCGCGCGTAGACCGAGCCGGTGCACGTACCGGTAGCGGCGCGGGCAGACGAGGAAGTCCTGCACGGCCTCGGTCCCCACGGAGATCACCCCGGGCGCGGACAGTGCCGTGCCCTCGTGGATCCGCTGCAACGCCGCCTCGACGCGAGCCTCCTGCTCCGACAGGTCCACGTCCTCCGGCTCGTCCGCCTCCGGGGGCGCGGGAAGGGTGTCCACGTCCAGGTCCTCGACGAGCCCGCGCAGCCGCGTGTCCTCCTCCAACCGCTTGTCGAGCAGGCACCACCACGAGTCGGACGCGCCGCGCTCCTCGCCTCCAGAGAGGATGAGCCTGTCCTGTGCGCGGGTGAGCGCGACGTACAGCAGGCGCCGGTACTCGGCCGTCTCGCGCCGCTTCAGCTCGTCCTTCACCTGGTCGAAGCGGGGGGAGCGGTACTTGTCGAGGCTGTCCGGCAACCACGGTCGCAGGCAGAGGCCATGGGTGCGCTCGAAGAGGGCCCGCCCGCTGCTGAAGCGCCGCAGGCTGCCGAGCGAGGGCACCACCACCACCGGCCACTCCAGGCCCTTGGCGCGGTGGATGGTGAGGAGTTGCACCGCGCGAGGGTCGCCCGCCTCCAGCAGATCCGCCTGGGCCTCGGTGGGCTCCTCGTTGGCCAGCCGCTGCAGCTCGCGGGCGAAGGTCACACAGCCGCCCGTGCCACGCTCGTCGCGCCGGCCCGCCAGCGCGAGCAGCTTCTCCACGTTGGCGCTCGACTGCTCCGCGTATGGAGTCCCCGCCAGGGCCTCGCGGTATCCCGTCACGTCCAGCGCGGCTTGCAGCAGGGCACGCACGCCGAGCCGATCCCTCTCTTCCCGCAGCGAGGGCAGTGCGGTGAGGAAACGCTCCAGCCTCGCCCGTTCTCCCTCGGGCAGCTTCTCCAGGGCGGAGGAGCCCGCCTTGTCCACGGCGGGCAGGGTCAGGCCCTCGGGCCCGGCGAGCCTGAAGAGCGAAGCGTCCGACAGTCCCACCAACGGAGAGCGCAGCACGGCCGCGAAGGCGAGCGAGTCCTCGGGATCCGCCAGCAGCGACAGCAGCGAGGCCAGATCCAACACCTCCTGAGCGCCGTAGAAACCGCGCCCGCGCAGCACCCGGTGCGGAATCCCGTGACGAATGAGCGCCTGCCGGTACACCTCCAGGTGCGTGAAGGTCCGGAAGAGCATGGCCACATCCCCGCCTCGCACGGGGCGCCGCTCCGCGCTCTCCTTGCCCACCGCCACCAGGGGCTCCGCGCCCGGGGCCAGCATGACCTTCAGCCGCTTCGCCACCGACTCGGCGTCCGCCAGGCGCAGCTCGCCCGTGGAGAGCTCCTCGTCATCCAGCAGGAGCCGCTCCACCACGGGAGCGGGCATCGGCGCCGGGCGCACCGGAAGCAGGTCATCCCCCTTGGGGTCATAGACCACTTCGTACGAGCGCGCTCCGCCCTCCCCCGCCACCAGCACGCCCGCGAAGGCCTGGTTGAAGAAGTCGAGCAGCGGCGGCACCGAGCGCCGGTTGTGCTGGAGGTAGTCGCGCACACCGCCCTCGGCCTCGATCTTCTTCGCCAACACCTCGAACACGGAGACGTCCGCGCCGCGGAACTCGTAGATGGACTGCTTGCGGTCACCCACCGCGCACAGGAAGGCGGGCTCCAACGGCAGCGCGGCCACCAGGTCCTCGTCCGGACGCAGCGGGCGCGGGCCTCCATCGCGCTTCTCGGCCAACAGCAGCACCAGCTCAAGCTGCAGGCGGTTGGTGTCCTGGAACTCGTCCACGAGCAACGCTCCCAGGCGCTCCTGCACCTGACGGCGGAAGTCCGGGAGGTCTCGCAGCAGGTCGCGCGTCTTCACCAGCAGCGCGGTGAAGTCCAGGGCGTTGCGCCGGACGAACTCCTCCTCGTGGCGCGCCTCCACCTGCGCGAGCAGCGAGCGGAACGAGGCCTCGAAGGGCGCGGTGCGCCACCCGGCGTACGCGTCCTCCAGACGCATCACCGAGCCGTCGCTCTTCCCGAAGAGGAGCCAGTACAGCTCCTTCATCGAGTTGCCCGGCTCCTTCCTCAGCCGGCGCACGTCACGGCCGTCATCGAGGAAGGCCGCCTTGAGCGAAGGCAACCGCTCGGGCTCGAAGCAGTTCTCCGGCGTGAGACCCTCGAGCGCGCCCTCGAGCGCCTCGCGCAGGTTGCTCCACTCGCCCTTGGCATCCAGCTCGCGCACGGTGGCGCAGAGCTGACGGCACCGCTCGACGAGCTTCTCCAGTGCGGCACGGGCCTCGTCCGCGTCGGAGATACGAGCCTCCGCCGCGCGCAGTCCTTCCTCACGCAGCTTGCCGTAGGTGGCGGCCAGCGAGGACACCAGGCCCTCGGTGAAGTCCGACCCCGAGAAGGTCAGCTCCTGGCACAGCTCGCGCACGCCCGCGTCACCGGCCTCCAGCGCGTCCAGAACCACGCGCTCACACACGTCCACCACGAGCGTGCGGGCCTCCAGCTCATCGAGCACCTCGAAGGACGAGTCCACGCCCGAGCCCGGCGGAGCACGGCGCAGCAACTGACCGCACAGCGAGTGGAAGGTGCCCACGGATGCCGAGCCCAGCTCCTCGCGCAGGGCGCGCCAGGTGTCCCGCGAGGGGAAGGGACGGTCCAGCCGCTCGAGCGAGGCCCGCAGCACCGGCTCCTTCACGTCCTTGGGCTCGGACTGCACGAGCACATCCAGACGATCCCTCACACGCGCGCGCATCTCCGCGGCGGCCTTGTCGGTGAACGTCACCATGCACAGCCGTGAGGGACGCAGGGGCTTCGCCCCCTCGCGCGCACCGGACAACAGGTGCAGCGTCATCGTCACCAGGCTGTACGTCTTGCCCGCGCCGGCACCCGCCATCAGGGCGAGGTTCTTCTCCAGCGCCAGGGGAGAGGCCTCACTCATACGAAGAGCCCTCCTCTTCCACGAGCCGCCGCTCGGTGATGCGGCACACGGGGCGGTAGCCGCAGCTCCCGCAGTCCTTCGGTCTCATGGCGAACTGCCCCGCCCTCACCGTGCGGATCAGCGCCTCCACCGCGTTGGCCAGGTTGGGCTTCGCCTCCGCCGCCATCCGCGCCCGCACCTCCGGCTCGGTGGACAGCAGTTCCTCCAGCTCCACCGCGTCCTTCTCCAACACCTCCGAGAGGTAGATGACCTCTCCCGTCCGCAGCGAGAACCACGCGGCCTGGCGCGTGTTCCGGTGACCACTCGCCCGGGCCGCGTACAGGTACAGCGGGAGCTGGAAGTCCGAATCGAGCAGCTTCTTCTTCAGCTCCGACTTCGACAGCTTGCCGGACTTGTAGTCGATGACGCCCACCTCGCCGCCCGCCATGTCCAACCGGTCGATGGTGCCCTCGAAGTGGATGACCTCCTCACCAACCTGGAGCGTCACCTCGTTCCACCCCTCCGCCGGGTTGCGAGGCCCGAAGCGCAGCTCGAAGCCCGCGGGCTCGAAGCGCTCGAACGGCAGCCCCCGCCGCTCGTCCATGAGGATGCGGCGAACCATGTTCTTCGCCCGCTCGCGCGCCAGGCGCCACAGCGCCGGGTGACCCACGTAGTGCCGCTGCTCGAAGTGCGCCCGCACCTCGTCCAGCACCGCGTCCAACAGCTCCTCCGGCAGCTCGTCGAGACCCCGGCCCAGCAGCTTGCGCTCCTTGAGCCGCTTGAAGAACTCCTCCAGCACGCGGTGCCAGAAGATGCCCTGCCCCCGGCGGTCGAAATCCTCTCCGGGCTGCTCCGGCTCGGGCACCTTCAGTCCATAGGACACGAACCCCTGGAAGCCACAGTTGCCGAAGCGGGCCAACGCCGAGGCCGACAGAGGCCGGTCCGCGTCGAAGCGGAAGGCCTCGCGAACGGCCTCGCTCAGGGCCGGGTCATCCACCGCTCCGGTGTAGCGGCCAGCGCCCTTCCGCGTGTCGCCGAAGAAGTGCAGGCGTTCGATCTCCACCTGCACCATCTCCTTCGCCGCGGCGAGCCACGGCGCGCCCTCGAAGCGGCTCCTGATGACGTTCCGGGCGGGATCCGGCGCGGAGACGCGCAACCGCTCGATCGCGAGCGACTCCAACACCACGCGCTGGCGCAGCTCCGACTCCGTGAGCACCTCGTCGAGCGGTGCGATGGCCGGCAGCGAGCGCGCCACCCACGAGGCCCCCGTCAGCCGCCGCACCTCCTCCAGGAAGGCCGAGGGCGCCTGCTCCTGACCTCCCGGGCCCTCCACCGAGAAGGACAGGCTCACCGTCTCCTCGGCGGCGGCCAGGACGCTGGCGAACAGGAGCCGGTCCTCGGTGAGGCGCCACGGCGCGCGATCCTCGAACTCGCCGCCCGTGAGACGGAAGATGTCCCGGCTCAGGTGCTTGTTGAGGGCGATGCGCTCGGCGTCACCCAGCAGCGGATTGGGCTCCTCGCGGCCGGGGAAGCGGCCCTCGGCCAGTCCTCCGAGGAAGACATGGGCGAAGGAGCGCCCCTCCAGCTCGGAGACGTCCAGCACCTCCACGGCGCCCGTCGCGGGCCCACGCGCGGGCAGGTGCACGTCGCGCATCGCGTCCTGCAGCCAACGGCCGAAGGTGCGCCGCCTCAACCGGGGCCCGCCGCCCACCACCGCGAGCGTCCGCTCCAGCTCCCGCACCCGCGTCGCGAGCGCGACCCGCGCCGCATCGTCCCGGGCTCGCGCATCCAGCCGCAGCGCGCCCAACCCCTCGTCCGAGGGCGCATCCAGCGCGCCCTCCGAGTCCATCAACCCCAGCCGCTGCACCACCTGCCACCAGGCGGCGAGCAGCTCCGAGGCCTGCCCCTGCTCCGGAATGCGGCGGCAGGACTCCAGCAGCAAGAGGCACCGCTCGCGCAGCACCCGGGCCTCGTGGGCGCGCCGCTGCTCCTTCGGGCGCACCTGCTCCGGCAGCGGCTCCAGCCGCTTCGCCAGGGCCTCCAGGCGGAGCTCATACGCCCCCTTCCCTCGCGTCGCGCCCAGCCGGTCGTCCCGGACGGCCGCGAGCGTCAGGAGCGTCGCCGGAGCCTCGGGTGCCCCCCGGGAGAGCGCGGGCGCATAGCGGCTGGAGACCAGCTCCGCCACGCGCTCGGCGGGGAAGCCATCCTCCACCAGCAGCGGCAGCTCCAACGCCAGACGTACCGGGCCGGCCAACGCGAGCGGCTCGCCCCAGGGCAGGCGCACGGGCACTCCCAGTTCCGTGAGCGCATCCGCCAACCAGCGGGCCTCGGGCCCCAGGTCGCGCCACGCCACGGCGATGCTCCCAGGAGGAACCCCGTCGGACACCAACCGGCGCACGTCCCGGGCGATGAGCCGGGCCTCGTCCCGAGCCGCCCCGGCGCTCCACATCCGCAGGCCCTCCACCGCGTCCCGGAGCACGTCCTTCCGAGCCCGGGGCGAGAAGAGGTGACGGCCGAGCTCCACCATCGGGCGGGACTCGAAGGTGACGTCCGCCTTGAAGAGGTCCACGTGGGGAAGTGTCTCGCCGCGGTTCTCGAAGGCGCGGAAGAGGGCCGCCAGGGCCGCGTCCGCCACCGGGGAGCCACCCACCGGAGTCTCCACGCGCAGGGTCACCCGGCGCGCATCACAGGCGGCCGCCAGGGCCATCAACAGCTCCAGCTTGGAGGGGCGCACGTCGTAGACGCCGTGCAGCACGAGCGTGCCCACGTCATCCCAGGCCGCGGGCCAGGCGTTGCGCTCCAGCGCCTCGCGCGCGCCACGCACCACGTCCTCGCGATCCGCCAGGCCCAGCTCGGCCATCTTCTGCTCGTAGGCGTGGTGCAGCAGGGCGAGCGTCCGGACGCGGTTGCGCCGCTCGGGAGGGAGCACCTCCAGCGCATCCTGCAACTCGCGCGGGGAGAGCCGGCCGGCCTTGAGATCCAGCAGGACGTCCAGCGCGGCTCGGGCGAAGGCGGGCTCGTGGACGAAGTCGCCGAAGGGCGTGGCGCCCAGCCCCTGCGCCAGCGAGCCCACCACGGTGCGCGCCGCGAGGGGCGGGCACGGGCGCCGTCCCAACTCGCGTGCCCCGCCGAGTGCCTCCAGGAAGCCGTCCCAGGTGAGGAAGGCATCTCCCCGGACGACTCCAGCGGCGCTCCGGGCCGCGCGCAAGGCGGCCTGTCGGCGACCGGTATCGGGGTAGACCTGGAGGGTACGACGGGGAGAGGACATACGGGGGCGGGGATTCTAGAACGGGGCGAGGGGCGCATTTATGCTCGCCGACATGCCTTCTGCCCTCTACGTTCTAGCGCTCGCCTCCCTGCTTGCCACCTCCCCCGTGTTGGCCGAGGCCCCGCCCCGGGCCCAACAGGCGGCGGACGCCCCTACGCTCCATGAGTTGAACTTCAACTGGACGCGCGACGGGCTCATCACGGGCGTCGCGGGGGTGCTGTGGATCGGCAGCGAGGCCCTCTTCAAGGAGCAGCTCGTCCCGAAGACCTGCCGCTGGTGCGATCGCTCGGCGGACGGCGCGGACACGCTCAACGGACTGGACCGATGGGGCCGGGGCATCGCGGCGAAGACCCCGGAGGGCCGTGATCGCTGGGACACGTGGAGTGACGTCATCGACTTCGGCGTGCTGCCGGTGGGCGTGCTCGGGGCGCAGTACCTGCTGGGCTCGGCGAGCGGGGCGCCGCCGCGCTACTTCGCGCAGGACGCCACCATCATCATCGAGTCGGTGGTGATCGCCTCCGTGGTGAACCAGGGCGTGAAGTTCGCCGTCGGCCGCGAGCGCCCCTTCGTGCACGTGCTGCCCGAGGACCAGAAGGGCCTGACCGAGCACCCCAACGACAACAACCTGTCCTTCTACAGCGGACACACGAACATGGCCTTCGCGATCGTCACGGCGGCGGGCACGGTGTCCGAACTGCGGGGCTACAAGAACCGCTGGCTCATCTGGGCGGTGGGCCTGCCGGCGGCGGCGTCGGTGGGGCTGCTGCGCATGGGCGCGGACAAGCACTACCTCACCGACGTACTGGTGGGCGCGGCGGCCGGCACCCTCTTCGGCGTGGGCGTGCCCCTGCTGCTCCACGGGCGCCAACAGCAGGCGCAGCCGCGAGCCGCGGACATGTCCATGAACGTGTCCGGCGGCCTCGGCGGCGTGGTGCTGTCCGGGCAATTCTAGGAGCCACTCGGTATGACGGTGTCGTCTGCCTTCTGAGTCAACTCGCACCGGTGTACGCGCTCTACGCGTCCCATGTGGAGAAGACGAGCCCCCCGAGCGGAAGGCCTGGCTCCGCTTCCCACCGGTTCCGCCCGAGTTCCAATCCCACGAGGCGAAGCTCGCCAGGCTCATCGAGTCCACGTTCGGATTCACCCGCCTGGCCAACGAGGTCCTCTTCACCCCCGTGTGGATTGACGAGCCTACGCCATCCGCGCCGCGTCCCGCAGGCGCCGCTCGATCTCATCCGCCGCGAGCACCTCGGCGCCCTCCTTGCTCGCGTTGACCCCGAGAGCCCTGGCCCGTTCGACGACATGCGGCTGCGCCACCTCCCGGAGCGCCGCGACCAGGCTGTCCACCCGGAGCTCGCGCCGCGGCAGCAGCGTCCCGACACCCTTCTGGCGCACGACGTGTCCCCAGACGTCCTGCGCGAAGAAGGCTGGGACGATCACCGAGGGCACTCCCGCCGAGGCCACCGCGCCCGTCGTCCCCGCTCCTCCGTGGTGGACGACGGCCTTCACGCGCGGAAAGAGCCAGTCGTGCGGCAGGTTGTCATCCACGTACACGTTCGCGGGAAGCTCGCTCCGCCCATCCACGGTGTTGCGGTGCAGGATGCCCCGCTGGCCCGTGACGCGCAGGGCCTCGAGCAGGATGTCCGTCACGGCCTTCTTGTCGTGCACGCCCCAGCTCCCGAAGCCGATGTACACGGGGGCCTCTCCCGCGGCCATGAAGTCCATCAACCGCTGGCCGGGCCGCTGCTGCGTCACGAGGCGCCAACGCCCGGTCTGCGCGAACCACTCGGGCCAGTCATCGGGCCGCTCCACGAGATGCCGGCTCCACGCCACCAGCACCGGCAACCGGAAGAGCAGCCCCGGCCGGTGGTTCTCTCCGAGCAGGTCCACCGGCAACCGGTGCTCCCTCCGCCACGCATTCACCAGGTCCCACGAGAACAACCCGCCGACGATGTTCTTCAGCCGGGTCGCGGCGACATTGAGGAACGCATTCCGATCCTGGATGCGGTTGTCCAGGACGCAGTAGCGCCGCGTCGGAATGAAGCCCGGATCGAAGAAGGCCTGGAAGATGGGAATGCCGCGCCGCTCGGCGATGGGGATCGCCGGACCCGTGAAGGCGGCGTTGTTGAGGAGGACATCGGCCCCCTCGCTCGCCTTCCAGAACTGCCGGAGCTGTGACGGGACCATGCGCCGCTGCCACGTCACCATGAGCTTCACTCCATCGGCTCCCCCGGTGCTGCTCGCGAGGGAGTGCATGAGCTCCTCGGTACCGTCCTCCTCCATCTCGAAGAACTCGAGCCCGTTCTCCTCGATGAAGGAGCGGAAGGGGGCCCTCGCCGCGAGCAGGACCCGGTGACCCCGGCGCACGAGCTCCGCTCCGAGCGCCACGAAGGGTTGGACATCACCCCGCGAGCCCCACGTGAGCGCGGCGAACCGGAAGGACGGCTTGCACTGGAAATGACGCAGGTAGGCCCGAGGCCAGAGAGTCCCATCCGCCAAGTTGGTTCTCCTTCAGATACCCGTGCCCAGGGGCTCGGGCTCGGGGAGTGAGGGCAGCGAGCCCAGCCCCCACGGCGACCCTGCCCGCCAGGACACCTGACCGGAGAGGCCCCAGCCCGCGCTTACCACCTCGCGGCCCTGGAACTCCATCCAGAACACCGACTCCTCGGGCCGCGCCGCCTGATCCAGGCACGCCACGCGCGTCACCGTCCGTCCCCCCTGCCATCCGAGCGTCACCGCGAAGGCCCGGTGCGAATGCCCGCACAACACCCACTTCGGATGCACCCTCTCCACCAGATCCCGGGTGATGGGGTTCCCAATCCAGGACGACGGCAGCGGCCGGCCCGGCGGTGGCACATCACGCTCCTGCGCTCGCTGCGGCAGGCCCCGGGGCCACTCATGTAACAGCATCAGATCCACGTCACGCAGCGCGGAGACCTTCTCCACCTCGGACACGCGGAAGTACCCGGCCTGCTTCGCCGTGTCGAGTGAGCGCGGACGCTTCAGCGGCTGCTCGTAGAAGCGCGGTGCGTGGATGCCCGACAGGTACCCCACCCGGAGCCCGTGCAGCTCCTTGAGACCCGCCCGCCCCAGGTAGTGCACGTTGGGCGCGAGCTGGAAACCGTCCGGCGCGTCGTGCAGCGCCTCGAAGTCCTCGTTGTTGCCACCGATGAAGTACAGCGGGCGCCGCATGGCCCGGACGCCGTCCGCGTACTCGGCGAACTCGGCGGGCATGGCGCGCTTGGCCGCCTTGCGCCGGTGGTCGTCCGCGTGCCGGAAGGCCTCCACGTCGCCCACGGCCAGCACCATGTCCACCGGACGGCCCCGCGCCGCCTCCAGCGCGTCGAGCCATGCTTCCACGCGGTGGAAGCGACCATGGATGTCTCCCACACCGGCGACCAGGAGCGATTCCGGAGCCATCGTGCCCATCACCCTGCACGGCCCCACGCGTCCTGTCGAGTGGGATTACCTCGCAGTGTGTCAAAAAGGAAAAGGGGCGCCCCGGAGAGCGCCCCTCTCGCTTCCCGCCAGTCCTGGCTAACAGCCCACCGGGTACGTGATCTCCACGGTCGCCCCGGGGGCCGGAGCCGCGTCCGCGTCGAAGATGACGGTGTTGGTGGCCGGGTCGTACGTCCACCCGCTCGTCACCTCCGCGCCGTCCACCCGCACCACGATGCGCGAGACATCCGACGGCTTGTCGCTGAGCGGGAAGGAGCGGTTGGGACCGAAGGCGTTCTCCGAGATCCGCTCGAGCGAGGCGGCCCAGTTGGCCGTGCAGATGCTCTCCACCACGCCCCCGGTGTTCTGGGCGAGCTGGATGTAGCGGCTGCCGAAGCTGCTGGCGCGGGGGCAGGAGCTCAGGTCGCTCGGCCCGGCGATGGCGGAGAAGAGCACCTTGGAGCGGTCCTGTCCCTTGAGACCCAGGAGGAACGACTCGTAGAAGGACACCGGCTGCGGCGAGAAGTCCTCCTCGTCGGTGACGGCGATGATGGCCAGCTTGGCGTCGTCTCGCAGGAAGCCGGCGTTGCCGTCCATCGGCTGCGGCGAGCGCGGGTCATCCATGTTGTACACCAGCGGATCCGCCAGGGCGCGGTACATGGCCTCCAGGCCCTGCTCGTTCCAGTGGCACACGCCCACACTCGTGTTGCGAGCGAAGACGACGTCCGCCGCCGGCGTGGTGGGCGAGATGATGCGCGGGGACGAGCCGTCGACGGGGAAGAAGCGGCCGTTCTCACCCCCCTCGGCGCCACCCGGGCACACCGACCAGCCGCCCGAGGAGCGCTCGAGGCCGGTGGTGGTGACGGCGATGTGGTAGTCCACGCCCGCGGCGGCCGCGTGGGTGAGGAAGGCCGAGAAGTTCGAGCCCAGATCCTGCTGCTCGTCCATCATCGAGCCCGAGTTGTCCACCACGAACAGCACGTCCACCTTGGCCTGCGACTGCTGGATGAACTGGTCCGTCTGCTCGTTCTTGAGCACGCCCTCGCCCACCATGCTCACGGTGTAGGGAGCGCCCGGGCCCAGGTCGAAGCGGAGCGCGGCGGCGTCCACCCCGTCGCTCTGCGGCGCGTACGTCACCTTGACGCGAACCTCGCTGTTCGCGGCGAGCACCGCCGGGAAGACGAAGGGATGCGCCACCTTGAAGTCGCTGGCGTCCCCCTCGAGGCTCAGGTTCCTCAGCTCGGTGGGCCCGGGGCACTTGTTGTAGACGATCACCTCTCGCTCGCGAGGGCCGCACGTCAGCCGCATGGTGCCGAAGTCCAGGTGGGTGGGCTGCACGGAGAAGCAGCCCTGCACGCCCTGGCCATGCAACGGAATCAGCAGGTGGCCGTTGCTGGGGTGGTTGACCCAGCCCTCCGCCAGACCGGAGAACTCCCCCTCCGAGCCCGGCTTGAAGCGCACGCGCAGCACGGCGCGCTGCCCCGGCAGGAGCACCTCGTTGCCCGTCTTGTCCGCCGAGAAGGCCGCATCCGACCCCTCGGCGACCTGCATCCCCGCCACGAAGCACTCGGAGCGGCCGACGTTGCGAATCGCCGCGCCGAGCGTCACCTCGGACCCCACCGGCACTCGGCCGAACTCCACCGTCGCCGGCTCCAGCCTGTACTGGCAGGGAGTGAACACCTTGCCCGAGCCCAGCACCCGCACCACCTCGGTGGAGGTGCTGTTGCCGTTGAGGATCTTCGCGACGAGCTCCGCCTCACCCGCCCCCACGCCAGCACGCGGCATGAAGGTGATGGGCACGGAGACGGACTGGCCCGCGGGGATGGGCTGACTGGAGGGCGCCGTGGCCAGCATGAAGTAGCCGCCCTTCTTCGTGGTGAGCTTCAGATCGCTCAGCAGCACGTCGGTACGGCAGCGGTTGAGGACCTGCACCTCCCGGGTGGCGTTCATGCCCTCGGCGACCGTGCCGAAGTCGAGCGGATCCGGCTGCAGCACCACGCATGAGGTGCCTCCCTCGCCCGTGAGCGTCACCTTGGGCCCCGGGTTGGTGGTGCCCACGGGCCGCACGTCGAGCTCCAGCCGCGCCGTGGGCACGGGGCCGCTGACGGTGGGCGTGAAGGCCACCCGCACCTCCACCATCGCGCCCGAGGCGAGCACGTTGCCCGGCAGCGAGGGCGCGTTCATCACGCGGAAGACGTTGCCCGTGTCGTCCACCACATTCACCCCACCGAAGGACATGGGCTCGGAGCCCAGGTTGCGCACGGTGATGCGCTCCTCGGCGGTGGCCCCCAGCGCCACGCGGCCGAAGTCCACCCGCAGCGGCGTCACCTCCAGGCGCGTGGCGATACCGGTACCCGACAGCGTCACGACGATGGGCTCGCACGTGGGGCACGCCACGCTCACGCGCGCCTGGACCGAGGCCGCGCCCAGCCGCGTCGGAGAGAAGGTCAGCGGCAGCCGGCGCTCCTCTCCGGGCCGCAGCACGAAGAGCTCTTCCGACTCGCTCGAGCCGAACTCGTCCGCGTCCGCTCCGTCGAAGTCCAGGCGCACCGGGCTCTCCACCTCCGTGGGGTTGCGCACGAAGAGCTCGCGCATCTCCACGTGGCCCAGCTCCACGTTGCCGAACTCGATGGAGCGCACCGGCACATCCACCCACGCCTTCACGCCCCGGCCCGCCAGGTCGAGCTGCGCCATGCCATCCTTGCTCACGTTGTCGGCGTCGGTGAGCACCTGCAGCACGCCCGCGACCTCGCCCTCCACGGCGGGCGTGAAGCGCACCTCCACCTCATGCTCTCCGCCCGCCTTCAGCTCGAAGGCCTCGAAGGGCACCACCTCCACATTCGGCAGGGTGGCCGTGGCTCCATGGACCGTGAACGGCGCGCGACCCCGGTTCGACAGCCGCACCTTCATCGTCTTGGTCACACCCACCGCCGAGAGGCCGAACTCCAACTTCTCGGGCGACGCCCCCAGACCTGACTGGGCTCGCTGCGACGACGGCCTCTCGCAGCCCACGATGGCCAGGGCCAACAGGCACGCTGCCGTGCAAACCCACCTGAAACCCAACATTGGAGCCTCCCCAATCGGCGACGCACACACCGTCCGCACGATCACCAGCCACACCTGGGGTGAGGGCTCTGCAACCTCGGGGCCCTGGCAAGCAAATGACACACGCCAGAGACAAATCGCGGGGGTGCAGGGAAAAGTATTGGACTCAGGTGAGAACCAACCTGCCCCGCGGATCCTGTTTCCTGAAAAGATTTCCGGAGTGCTCGCCAGATGACGGGAAAAACCGGCTCCCGATGGGGCAAGGAAGGGAAACACGAACTCCCGAGAACTCCCCGCTCAGGAAGAAGGTCTGGAGTCTGGAACGAGCAGGCGGGAAACCAGGCCCGTGCCCCACAGCACGCCCCCCATACACACCAGGGAACCCACCAGGGAGAGCGGGTGGAGGGGCTCCCCCAGCAGCAGCGCGGCCCAGGCCCCCAACGTGAGGCTCATGCCTCCCTGCACCGCGCTCCAGATGACGAGTCCCGCGCCGAGGGTGGTAGCCACCAGCCCGGACGCCAGGTACCCGTTCACCTGCTCCTTCAAGATGAAGATGCCGAGGATGGCGGCACAGATGGGCCAGCAGGCATTGAGCAGCGTGGCGGGCCCGACCGCGAGCCGGTCGATGGCCATGAAATAGAAGTAGACGGCGCCGCCCCCGAAGATGCCGCGCAGGGCCCAGAGCCCGGGCCGACCCATGCGCGGCCGACGCCCGATGAGCGGGAAGTAGAACGCGAGGAACACCAGCCCGATGGCGAAGCGCGCGCATACCACCTGCCCCACCGACAGCCGGCCCGCCACGCTCCTCGCGCACAGGGCCATGACCGCGAACATGAGGCTGGAGACAACGAGCAACGGAGAGCCGCGCAGGCGCTCGGGGAGGGGGGGCATCGCGGCGACACCGTAACCCGGAACCCTCTACCTCCCCAGCCCCCGCGCGCCCGCCTGCCCTCCCCCCTCACGGGGAGGGATTCGCCTTGAAAATCCGTTCGTTCAGGACCATTCAACCCACGGCGCGCCCACATTCTCCCTACCTGCGCGCCCTTTCAGTGGTAGATCGCGCCCCCATGTCCGAGCCCGACGTCATCTCCATCCGAGGAGCCAAGGAGCACAACCTCAAGAACATCTCCCTGGAGATTCCGAAGAAGAAGCTGGTGGTGTTCACCGGCGTCTCCGGCTCCGGGAAGAGCTCGCTGGCGTTCGACACGCTCTACGCCGAGGGCCAACGCCGCTACGTGGAGAGCCTGTCGGCCTACGCGCGGCAGTTCCTCGGGCAGATGGAGAAGCCCAAGTACGACACCATCCGGGGCCTGTCGCCCACCATCTCCATCGAGCAGAAGGCGGCCAGCAACAACCCGCGCTCGACGGTGGGCACCGTCACCGAGGTGCATGACTACCTGCGCGTGCTCTTCGCCTCCGTGGGCGTGCAGCACTGCCCCAACTGCGGCAAGCGCGTGGGCAAGCAGAGCGCCCAGCAGATCGTCGACACGCTGATGGAGTCGCCCGCGGGCACCAAGGTGATGGTGCTGGCGCCGGTGGTCTCCAACCGCAAGGGCGAGCACAAGGACATCCTCACCGAGGCCCAGAAGCGAGGCTTCTCCCGCGCGCGCGTCGACGGCAAGGTGAAGAGCCTCGAGGAGCGCATCGAGCTGGACAAGAAGTCCAAGCACGACATCGCGCTCGTCATCGACCGGCTGGTGCTCAAGCCGGAGATCCGCACGCGCCTCACGGATGCCGTGGAGACGGCGCTGCGCGAGGGCAAGGGCATGCTCATCATCACGGACGAGACGGGCAGCCCGGCGAGCGATCGCATCATGAGCGAGCTCAATGCCTGCCATGCGTGCGGCCTGTCCTTCGGCGAGCTGTCCCCCTCGTCGTTCTCCTTCAACAACCCGCTGGGCATGTGCCCGGACTGCAACGGCCTGGGCACGAAGGCGGAGATGGATCCGGACCGCATCGTCCCGGACCCCTCGCGCAGCCTGCGCGAGGGCGCGGTGGAGCCGTGGGCCAGCGGCATGAACAAGGGCGAGGGCTGGACGGCGGACTTCGTGGAGAGCCTGGCCGGGGCGTTCGACATCGACCTGGACACGCCGTACGCGAAGCTGCCCGCGAAGGCGAAGAAGATCATCATGTACGGCGTCGAGGGCAAGCGCTTCACCGTCCAGTGGGGTGACGGCGGCCGTTACGAGATGGAGTGGGAGGGCCTGGTCAACAAGCTGATGCGCGGCTTCAAGACGACCACGTCCGAGGCAATGCGCGCCTACTACCAGAAGTTCTTCAGCGACAAGCCGTGCCCCACGTGCGACGGAGCGCGCCTGAAGCCGGAGAGCCGGGCGGTGAAGGTGCACGGGCGCTCCATCGTGGAGCTGAGCCGGCAGACCATCGGCGACGCGCTGCGCTGGCTCAAGGACCTGCAGCTCACGGAGACGGAGCGGAAGATCGCCACCGAGCTGCTCAAGGAGATCCGCAGCCGCCTGGGCTTCCTCGAGGACGTGGGCCTGGCGTACCTGACGTTGGACCGCACGGCGTCCACGCTGTCGGGCGGAGAGAGCCAGCGCATCCGGCTGGCCTCGCAGATGGGCAGCGAGCTGACGGGAGTCATCTACATCCTCGACGAGCCCTCCATCGGCCTGCACCAGCGCGACAATGGCAAGCTGCTGGCCACGCTCAAGCGGCTGCGAGACCTGGGCAACTCCGTCGTCGTGGTGGAGCACGACGAGGAGACGATGGAGGAGGCGGACTGGCTCGTGGACTTCGGTCCGGGCGCGGGCGAGCTGGGCGGCCAGGTGGTGGCCGAGGGCACCCCGGCGCAGGTGATGGAGAACGAGAAGAGCTCCACCGGCGCGTACCTCTCCGGCCGCAAGGAGATCGAGATTCCCGAGACGCGCCGCGCGCCCGGCAAGGCGAAGGTGGTCATCCAGGGCGCGAAGGAGAACAACCTCAAGGACGTGACGGTGGAGATTCCCCTCGGGGTGTTCGTGGCCGTCACCGGCGTGTCCGGCGCGGGCAAGTCCACGCTCATCAACGAGATCCTCTACCCCGCCGCCGCGCGCGCGCTGTACGAGAGCCGCGAGGTACCGGGCAAGCACAAGGCCATCACCGGACTGGAGCACCTGGACAAGGTCATCGACATCGACCAGCGGCCGATCGGACGGACGCCGCGCAGCAACCCGGCCACGTACACGAAGCTGTTCGACTCCATCCGGGACGTGTTCGCGATGACGCCGGAGGCCCGGGCGTTCGGGTACACACCGGGACGCTTCTCCTTCAACATCAAGGGCGGACGCTGCGAGGCGTGCGAGGGCGATGGCGTGAAGCTGGTGGAGATGCACTTCCTGGCGGACGTGTACGTGCCCTGCGAGGTGTGCAACGGCAAGCGCTTCAACGAGGCCACGCTGCGGGTGCTCTACAAGGGGAAGAACATCGCCGAGGTGCTCGAGATGAGCGTGCGCGAGGCGATGCAACACTTCAGCGCGCACAAGGACATCATGCGCGTGCTGCAGACACTCGAGGACGTGGGGCTGGGCTACATCCGGCTGGGGCAGAGCTCACCGACGCTGTCGGGCGGAGAGGCGCAGCGCATCAAGCTGGCGCGCGAGCTGGCGCGCGTGGCCACGGGCCGCACGCTGTACATCCTCGACGAGCCCACCACGGGTCTGCACTTCGAGGACATCCGCAAGCTGTTGCAGGTGCTCAACCGGCTGGTGGAGGCGGGCAACACGGTGCTCGTCATCGAGCACAACCTGGACGTCATCAAGAGCGCGGACTGGGTGATCGACCTGGGTCCCGAGGGCGGCGCGGGCGGAGGACAGTTGCTCGCCACGGGAACGCCGGAGCAGGTGGCCGAGGTGAAGGAGAGCCACACCGGGCGCTACCTCAAGCACGTGCTGACGAAGTCCCGGAAGCACCGCGTGGGCCGCAAGCCCCCCGCGAAGGCCGCCCCCGCCGCCTGATGGTTCTCAAGCAGGACGGGGCGGCGGCTTCGATTCCCGCTGCTTCTCCCTGATGCCCTCTATGCCGCCGCTTGCCTTCGGGATGTTGCGCGCCCCATGAGATTGGACTCCCATTCGATCAGCGTCTCGACGCCCCTATAGAGTGTCTGATAGATGTCGCGCTCCGTGACGCCAAGCCGGCGCTTGTTCGAAATGTCATGGATGCCATCGGAGGGGTCGGAGTGCTCTCCGTGGATACCGCGAATCGAGAGCCCCAGCTTTTCGCAGAGGCCCTCGAATTCGGGCCGCTGGGAGAGAAAGGGGATTCTGATATGGACCGAGGCTCGCATTGCCGTGCCAAGATTCGTGGGGCACGTCGTGTGAAAGCCGAGGATTTCGTCACAGGCGAACTCGAGCCTGCTGTGAATGTGGTCGAGTGCGGCTTTCAGCCGGATGAATGCCGCCTTGATATCAGCACCCCGTTGCATGCTGATGATCCGCATGGAATCTTCCTCGCCAACCCACACCAGGAATCTTCTGTCGGACGAATGGTATATTCCGCGGTTCTGGGGCCAATCCCGGTTTACGCCCGCGCTTTCCAGGAAACGATCTCCCTGTTTGAACAAGAGGTGGCCATCCACCATCTCCTGGCGCCTCTCCTCGGTCATCTCACTCAGCCGGTGGTACTCGCCCGCCAATCCGCCCGTGAGCTCCGAAAGCACGTCGAGGATTTCGGCCTCCATTCTCGCGCGGTCTTCAGCGCGGATTGCCGGAGGAAAAGCATACTCCGCGAGGTTTCGCCCAACTCGAACCCGGGTGGAGATGACGAACCTTCCTTCGGGATCCAGGTTCTTCGCGGGGAGCCCATCGAGCGAGAAGTCGCTTGGGTGCCCACTCATGTCATACCTGGAGTAGTCACGGATGAGCGGGTCGAAGAGGGGTGAAAATACCCTATATGATTCGCTATCGCCCGCATAGATGCCGATGCTGGAATCGGGATTCTCGACTCCGCTCCGTATGGCTTTCTTTAGACTCCAGCCGCTCCGGGTCGTCAGCTTTTCAAGCGCCGCCTTTATTTCTGGCGTGAGATACTTCTTCATCAGCATGTCTGAATGTCTCGAGCGTCCGTTCGGACAAGGTCAGCTGAAACGGACTGCCCTGCTGACAATGCCCATCGAAGCGAACGTCTTCTCCTCCGCCCTGAGCTCACCATCGGTGAAGGCGCTCCCCTTCAGGCTCGATGGCCTTGCCTGTCCAAGGCTCGTCCGTACCGTGACGAGCCGCGACGACCGGCTGTTGCACGAGCCGCGCCAACCTCACGTCCCTTTGACCTGGCTCCGGAAGACGAGAACTGACACGTCAGCCAGCCTCTGATGACACGACAGCGATGTCGGCGGACGCGTCAAGAACATCCACGGCTACCGCCAGCCAGAAGGCACTTCAGGCGGTGTGCGGCAGGGCGTCCAGCTCCCGAAGCGCGTCGCCCATGGCGGAAACGGCACGGCGCATATCGTCGGGCGTCACGGCGCCAATACAGCCGACACGGAAGGTGGGCTCCTCCGTGTTGTAGAAGTTCGAGATCAGCACGCCGCGACGCTTCAGCGCGTCCACGAAGCGCTGGAGTTCGAAACCGCCGCCGGGCTGGTGGAAGGTGCCGATGATGGGCCCCTGGTGCTCCACCGCCAGGTAGGGGCGCAGGCCCAGCGCCTCCATGCCCTCGCGCAGGATGCGCATGTTCTCGCGGTAGCGGGCGAGGCGCGCGGGCTGGCCGCCCTCCTCTTCATAGAGGCGCATGGCCACGCCGAAGGCCCGCAGCACCTGCGGCGCCGGCGTGAAGCGAGAGGAACCGGAACCGTTGCGCTCGGCCCTCAACAGCACGTCCGCGAGATCGAGGCTCCAACTGCCGGCCTGCCCCAGGCGGGCGCGGGTGTGCTCGACAGGGCAGACCGCGAAGCCACAGCCCGGCAGTCCCTCCAGGCACTTGTTGGGGGTGAAGGTGATGGCATCGACCTCGGGGTGATCGGCGAGGCGGAAGGGCCAGGCCCCGAAGGCGCTGACGGCGTCGAGGAGCACACGCTTGCCGGCACGGCGGGCGGCGGCACCCAGCACCTCCGGGTCGTTGATGATGCCCGTGCCGGTCTCGCTGACCACGGCGCACAGATGAGTCACCTCCGGATGTGCGGCGAACGCGGCGTCCAGCTCCGCCTCGGTGACGGGCCGGGTGTCCGGCAGCTCGAGCGTCACGGGGACACGCCCGGCCTCGCTGGCGAGGCGGTGAATGCGCGCGGCATAGGTACCGTTCATCGGCAGGAGGAAGCAGCCACCCGCGGGAATGAAGGTGCGGATCGCCGCTTCCACGATGAAGTGGCCCGAGCCCTGAAGCGGCAGGGTGGCGTGCCTACCCGGGATGCCTCCAGCGATCTCGGTCACCTTGGCGCGGATGGCGGCGTACTCGGCGCGGAAGTCCAGGTCCCAGGGAGCAATGTCCGCGGTCATCGCGGCGCGCACGCGTGGATCGGTCTGGACGGGGCCCGGAATGAGCAGGAGCATCGTTGGTCCTCAGCATGGTTCCCTCAGAAGGGATTCTTCTCGAAACGTGGGGTGCTCGGGTCGATGAGATGCAAGGGCTGGGCCGAGCCGGCCCCGGGGAACAGGTGTCAAACGATTCGTGGGGAGGACGTCGTTGGAACGATTCCTTTGACACCTCGTGGGCCGGACTTTTTCTGGACACCCTTTCCGACTCCCCTCTAATCCGGGATTTACCCTTGGAGATGGGAGAGGCGGATGCCACTCAACTACAACCCAAACGACGTGATTGAGTTCACGGCTCATGATTTCCTGTATGGGCTGGACACCGGAGCCCTCAGGCCCCGCTCGCTCTTCTTCCAGAACTTCGTCCGGCCACTGAAGGAGGATGGGAATATCTGGAAGGATCACCACGTGGACTCCCACAAAATCGATTGCCTGACGCAGGGGCTTGGTCCGACACCTCCCAAGGACATCATGCTGCTGCCCAACACGATGCTGGCAGTGGATATACTCAAGAAGTCGAGAGAGGCCTCCGAGAAGGCGGGTCTGAAAGACGGGTGGGAGGGAAGGATGACCAAGCAAAAGAGTGACTTTCGGATCCAGGACCAGGCGGAATACCTTCAGTGGATCTCGAGCACCCGCTACTCACCCGGGCTGTCCAGGTTGCCAGAGAACTGGAACACGCGCTTCAAGCGGACGAGCAAGGCCGGCCTGTTCTGGACGCTCTTCGTGAAAGGCTACAACGTCCACTTCATCGTGGACGGCAAGATGGACTACGACATCGTGGTGAGGGGCTCGAAGAGCCATGCGCAGTACGCCAGATTCACGAAGAAGTATGCCAGTTCCCTGGCCGATGACGTCGTGGAGGTCGAAGAGAAACGCATCACCTGGTCCGAGATGCGGTGGATCTACCGCCACAGGGACTTCGCCGCCGTCTCGAATCACGTCCAGTTCTGGGAGATGGTCGATGCCTACGAGTTCAAAGCCGTCAAGGCCCCCTGGCTTGATCAGCGGTTCAGCAGCGCGTGGACGAGCTATCAGCCCAAACTCGACAAGAGGGACACCAGCAGTGACGACATGGGGGAACTCCTGAAGACGATCAATCCCAACCATGAGCCCGTGGGTCCCCAGCCCGTCGCACGGACGCGCGAGACGAATGGGAAGCTGCAGGTCCTGTAGACGCTCTTGGACCCGCTCCGAGAGGGTGGCGCATCCGGCTCACCGCGAAGGCGTCAGCTCACCCACCTCGCTCCACCTGAGGACCCCGCACGTTCCGCGCTAACACCCCCATCCCGCCTATACTTTTTCCGTCTCACGGGATACGCAGCCTGCATTCAGGTACTCGTTCGTGGTGAGTGACGTGGAATAGGATGAACCTTCAAGATCGACTGAAAGCGCTCACCGACCTGCTCAGGCCCTGGTCGGAGCTCTGGTCACGCTCCATCCTCCAGAATTGGCCGGAGTCCGGAGCCGCCTATCTCGAATCCTGGCTGTCCTATGCTGAATCACTCGACGAAGAGGGCGAAAGGATGCTGGATGATGGGGAGCTTCCAGGTGAGCCTCCCGCGTCGCTGCATTCGCTCGTGCTCGCTCTTCGTGAACTGACAGCGCTGCCCTGGCATGAAGGCGTTCAACGTCTGACGACCGCGGACGCGCAGGGACTCAATACCAAGAAAGCCCATGAGATCGAAAGGGTCCTCGCCCTGCTCGGGTCGAGAACAAAGACGATCCGGCAGGCGGTCGACATCGGTGGCGGCATGGGACATCTCGCTCGTCTCTGTGTCAGGGCTTTCGATTGGACCTTCCACAGCATCGATCGTGATGCCGCCTTACAGGAGAAAGGCCGAGACTGGCTGCGAAGGACCCGGAGCCTGCCGCGGGAAAAGCTGTGGTTCATCCACTCTTCCGTCGAAGACGGGCCGCAGAGCGAGATTGATCCGCTCTTTTCCGGTCAGGACCGGGTCTCGATTGGCCTGCACACCTGCGGGTCGCTCGCGCTGAAGCAGATCCGCAAGAGCCAGAAGGCAGGACTCCTCCTGAACTTTGGCTGCTGCTACGACCAGATGGATGCAGCACGGGACTATCCTGTCTCCCGCTTCGGGAAGGTGCATGAGCTTCCCATCACCCGACGAGCCCTGTTCCTGGCGACGCGTGGAAGACACCACAAGACCGAGGCTGAGTTCGCGCTGATGAAACGCGTCAACGAGCAACGGTTCGCGCTCGATCTCCTGCTGAGGCGGAAGTTTCCCGCTCTCGGCTTCGTGCGGGCGGGGGATGCACCCAAGACGCTCTATGCCGGGAGTTTCGCTGTCTATGCGCGTGATCGTCTGGAGCGCCTGCGACTCGATGTCGGCATGACGGACGCCGAGCTGAATTCCTTCGAATTGTCCGCTCGCCCCGAGACGAGGCGCATCTTCCTCTGTCATCTGCTGAGGGAGCGCTTCGCGAGGGCCCTGGAGATCGTGATTCTGCTCGATCGCGCGCTACTCCTCGAAGAGATGGGCTTTCAGGTCGAACTCCTGCAGGTCTTCGAACCGAGCCTCTCCCCTCGCAACATCGCCCTCATCGCATCAAGGGCAGACTGACTCTGGTTCCAGAATTCCTAGGAGCTTGTCGGAATATCTCAACGACCCACTACATATCGGGTAGTGCGAGCTGAACGCACCGCCACAGTTGGTATGTAGGAGTCGTTTTTGGTCGATACTCCGACAGGCTCCTAGGAAAACCGCCCTCGAACGCTCCGGACTGTTCTCTCCTGTAGAGCGACAGCAAAATTGACCCCCTGGCGACACTAAAACTGACCCCCTCCCGGAGCCCCCTGAACCAGGGAGGTAACCTCGATGGGAGAGACGGCAGCAGTTGTGGCACCCCGCGCAGCGGAGGTGCCGATGGTCGAGCAGGAAGTGGTGCGGCGGATACGGGTGCTGGCGCAGGCCGCTTGGGGCCACAAGCGGATAGCGCGCGAGATGGGCGTGGCGCGCAACACCGTGCGGCGCTATCTGCGCGGGGGCAGCGAGGCCGACAAGCAGGTGCGGCCGAAGGCCCGGCGGCTCACCGCGGCTGAGCAGGAGCGCGCGGCGGAGCTGTGGAACGGCGCAGCCGAAGGCAACGCGGTCGTCGTCAAGGCGCTGCTGGCACAAGAGGGAGTGGAGGCCAGCGTGCGCACCGTGCAGCGAGCGGTGGAGGACAGACGGCGAGAGGCGCACGCGGCCCAAGTGGCCACGGTGCGCTTCGAGACGAAGCCGGGACAGCAGATGCAGGTGGACTTCGGGGAGAAGCAAGTGCGCCTGGGCGGGCAGTTGGTGAAGGTGTTCCTGCTGGTGGCGGTGCTGAGCTTCTCGCGCCGGCTGTTCGTGCGAGCCGTCCTCAACCAGCGAGGAGACGACTGGAGAGAGGGCGTGGCGGCGGCGTTCGTGCACTTCGGAGGGGTGCCGCTGGAGGTGCTCGGGGACAATGCGCGGCCGCTGGTGGACAAGCACGACAGGAAGGCGGGCACGGTGCGCTTCCACCCGGCCTGGTTGGAGTTCTGCCGGGACTGGGACGTGACGCCCAAGGCGTGCGGGCCGTACCGCGCGCGCACCAAGGGCAAGACGGAGTCGGGCGTCAAGTACGTCAAGCGCAACGCGCTGGCGGGCCGGGACTTCGAGGACTTCGGGGCACTGGAGAAGCAGCTGGAGCAGTGGATGGCCGAAGCGGATGAGCGCGTGCACGGCACCACGCACGAGCGGCCGCGGGAGAGGTACGAGCGCGAGGAGAAGGCCGCGCTGCGCCCGTTGCCCTCGCGGCCAGTGCCGAGCCGCCAGCAGAGGCTCAAGCGCAAGGTGGCCAATGACGCGTTGGTGGACGTGGACACGGTGCGCTACAGCGTGCCGCACCGGCTGGTGCGCGAGAGCGTCGAGGTGCAGGTGGGCGAGGACGAGGTGCGCATCTTCCACGCGGGCAAGCTGGTGGCCACGCACGCACGCAGCAAGGAGCCGCACGCGCGCGTCGTGGACTCGGCCCACTGGAAGGGCCTGTGGCGGGCGCGCGCGGAGCAGCCCACCAAGGAAGGCTCCAAGCTGACCGCGCTGGGGCGCTCGCTGGAGGCCTACGCCGACGTGGTGGAGCAGGGCGCGAAGCGAGGTGCGGTATGAGCCACGAGCTGGTGCACGCGCGCGTGCTCGAGCACCTGGAGAGACTGCGCCTGGGACACCTGGCCGAGCGGCTGGACGCGATGCTGGCGGAGGCGGCGCGCGGTGAGCCCACGTACCTGGACTTCCTCGACGCGCTGCTGCGCGAGGAGGTGGGAGCCAAGCAGCGCAAGCGGGTGAGCATGGGAATCACCATCGCGCACTTCCCCACGGTGAAGACGCTGGAGGACTTCGACTTCAAGGCGCAGCCCTCGGTGGACCAGAAGCTGGTGCGGGAACTGGCCACGGGGCGATTCATCGCCCAGGCGGAAAACGTCCTGCTCTTCGGCCCGCCGGGCGTGGGTAAGACGCACCTGGCCATTGGACTGGGCCGGGCGGCGGTGGAGGCCGGGCACCCGGTGCTCTTCACCAGTGCCACGGCGCTGCTGGCGGCGCTGGCCAAGGCCGAAAGCGAAGGGGCGCTCAAGGACAAGCTCAACTACTTCGCCAAGCCGAAGCTGCTGGTGGTGGACGAGCTGGGCTACCTGCCCTTCGAGAAGCGCAGCGCCCACCTCTTCTTCCAGTTGGTGGCGCGTCGCTACGAGAAGGGCAGCATGCTACTAACCACCAATCAGATGGTGGGCCAGTGGGGCGGCGTCTTCGGAGATGACGTGCTGGCCGCGGCCATCCTCGACCGGCTGCTGCACCACAGCCACACGCTGCTCATCCAAGGCGGCTGCGTATTCCGGCCATCGTGATCACCCAGATCGGTCGATCGTGATCACCTGGATCGGTCATCGTGATCGGAGCGAAGCGACGCTGACCGGGGACCTACTTCTCCGCGGACTCCTCCTTCCTGCGGGAGGGGCCCTTTAGCACGACCCGATGGGAGTTATGTAGCACCCTGTCGCAAATGGCATCGGCCACCGTCGGGTCACCCAGGTGGTGGTGCCACTTCGTGGTGGGCAGCTGGCTGGTCATGAGGGTGCTGCGGTTGCCGTACCTGTCCTCGAGAATCTCCAGCATGTCGCGACGCTCCTGCTCCTTGAGCGGCGCCAGCCCCCAGTCGTCAATCACCAGCACGTCCACCTTGGCCAGACGCGCCAGCACGCGCGCGTACGAGCCGTCCGCATGGGCCAGTGTCAGCTCATCGAAGAGGCGCGGCGCCCTGCGGTAGAGCGCCTTGTAGCCCTTGCGGCACGCGGTCTGCGCCAGCGCGCATGCCAGGTACGTCTTGCCGGTGCCCGTGGCTCCCGTAATCACCACGTTCTGGTGCTCGGCCACCCAGCGGCACGAGCCCAGCTGGCGCACCAAGCTCTTGTCCAGCTCGCGCTTGGGGGCGTAGTCGATGTCCTCCAAGCTCGCGCTGCTCAGCCGCAGCTTCGCTTCGCGCAGGCAGCGCGCCGTGCGCGCGTTCTCCCGGTGCAGCCACTCGGCGTCCACCAGCATTCCCAGCCGCTCGTCGAAGGACAGCTTCGACAGCTCGGTGTCCTTCTGCTGCCACTCCCACTCGGCGGCCAGGGCGGAGAGCTTCAGGGAGTGCAGCTTCTGCATCGTCGGTTCGTTCAGCATGTGCTTCTCCTCGGGTGTGAGGCACCTGCCGGGTGCCGCGGTGTTGGAGGGCCTCGTCGTCGCGCGCCGGCGCACGCAGTGCGACGGCGCGCCCTCACGCACGAGGCTCCCAGGTGGCGTGAGGGTCAGTGGTAGTAGTCGCCGCCGCGCACGTTCTCGTGCGTCTGCGCGGCGGGCTCCGGCTGCACTTCGTCCGTTGGTGGGGCGAGCCGGTCCAGCCCGTTCTGGAGAATGGAGTCGACGTGCCGAAAGGAGCGGGCGCTCACTGCCAGGGCTCGCGTGCACGCCGCCTCCAGCCGCTCGTTACCGTAGCGCCTGGCCAGCCGCAGTATCCCCAGGCAGGAGCGGTAACCCAGCTCCGGGTGGGGACGCTCCGAGAGGATGCTCTCCACCAGCTTCCGGGTGTTGGGGCCGATGGTGCCGGCCCAGTGCACCAGCCGCGAGGGTGTCCACTCCAGGTGCTTCTGGTGCGCCTTGGGCATGTGCTCCGGCTGCGTGGTGTGCCGTCCCCGCTCGTCGCTGCGCACGTGGCTCGCTACGCGCTCGCCGCGCTGGTACAGCTCCACCGAGGTGGCCGTCACCCGCGCCTCCAGCACCTGCTGCACCAGCGCGTACGGCACCGAGTAGAAGTGGTGGTGCACCTGCACGTGGTAGTCGATGTTGACTCGCACCTGCTTCCACTCGCCGTAGGTGAAGGCCTCGGCCGGTAGCGGCCGCAGCGCCGGCTTGTCCAGCCGCTCGAAGAGCTCGCGCCGACTCGCGTCGTACAGCCGCATCTTCCGGTTGTTGATGTCCTCGAGCAGCTCGCCAATGCGCTCGTTGAGCGCCTCCAGCGAGAAGAAGGTGTGGTGGCGCAGCCTCGCCAGCAGCCAGCGCTGCACCACCAGCACGCCCACCTCCACCTTCGCCTTGTCCCGGGGCGAGCGCGGACGCGCTGGCAGCACCACCGTGCCGCAGTGCCGCGCGAATTCCTCGTACGTGCGCTGCACTCCCGGCTCGTAGCGGCACGCTCGCGTCACCCCGCTCTTGAGCTGGTCGGGCACCAGCGCTCCCGGCACCCCACCGAGGTACACGAAACAGCGCTGGTGGCTGGCGATGAAGTCCGGCCCTCGCTGCGTGCGCGTGGCCTCCGCGTACGTGTAGTTGGAGGCCCCCAGCACCGCCACGAACAGCTCCACCTCCACGCGCTCGCCCGTATTGGGGTCCACCAGGTGCGGCTTGTTTCCCGAGTAGTCGACGAAGAGCTTCTCTCCGGCCCGGTGCTCCTGCCTCATGGTGAGCCGGTGTCTGGCCAGCCACTGCCGGTAGTACTCGCAGAACTGCGTGTAGCGGTACCCGTCCGGATGCTTCTCCAGGTACTCCAGGTGCAACAGCTCCAGAGTGACGCCCGGCTTCTTTCTCTCCGTGTAGATGTACACCGGGTCGGGCAGGGGCCGCTGGGCCGCTGGCTTCGGCGCGGCGCCATACAGCCGCTCCTCCAACTCCTCCTCCCGCATCTGCTCCACCTGCTCCCAGTCCAGCTTCGCCGCCGTGGCGCGCGCCAGCACGCTCCCCACCGCCCCCTCGCTGATTCCCAGGCTGCTGGCCACCTCCCGGTGGCTTCTCTTCTGCACCCACTTCTGCCGTAGCACTTCTCGTATGTGACGCATGGACAGTCGCTCCGTGGCCATCGGCCCTCCTCGCGGAGGGCTGTCGACGAATGCCGTCCAGCGTGCTCGCCCGCCCTCCCGCGTCCGGTTGCTACCAGCCGACGGGCCCCGTAGGGCGAACCACCTGACCTCCAGCGTAGTCCTCGGACCCAAAGGCCCGCTGCTCACGATGGCCGATCCCGGTGATCACGATGCTCCGATCTCGCTGATCACGATGCTCCGATCCTGGTGATCACGATGGGCCGACGCGCGCAGACAGCTACCGGTTGAGGCAGAAGAGGAAGGCCGGGCTGATGGGCCGAGGCACGCCGCAGGCCACCGGCGCAGGTGCAGAATCCGAGCGATGAGCCTCGGAAGACGCCTCCGCTCGCCCTCGCTCGAGAAGCAGCGAGGGCGAGCTCCGGCGGACGAAGGACGCAGAACGACGTAGCCTCTCGATGTAGGAAAACGGGTCCTGGGAGGGGGTCAGTTTTAGTGACGTAAGGGGGTCAAAAATTCCTGTCGCCTGACAGCCTCGCGTCTCTGCCCCTTGGCGGGGAGTTGAAGCGCCATCCGGCAGACGCGCTCAGGTGGGATAAAGCCTGGAGCTACAGCTACACCCGCCCGGGTGAGGCCCACCCGGCAAGCGTGGCTGTGCGGCTGAGCCTGTCAAACCCCGGCGCGGAGCCCTGGACGCTGGCGGGGGCGGCGCTGGTGGACTCGGCGGGGGAACAGGTGGAGCTAGCCCGTTGGCCACTGGCGCCTATCCCCGCGAATGGGGCCGGTGCCGTCGTGGTGGGCATCGAGGGGGAGCGCGCGCAGCTCGGCTGCCCCTGCACCCTCAAGCTGTGGGAGGCAGCCGGGCCGCGCACCGTCACCCTTGGGAACGTCACCTTCCCGGTGAGCCAGCAGGCGGGGCCCTGAGCACGGCCACCGCGAGCCGTGCCGAGCCTCAAGGGCTGCGCGCCCGCAGATCTCCGGGAAACGCTCGTTGGCCCGTTTGAGCGCGTCCAGGTGCGCGGGGTTGTCCAGGTCGAGCGGCGCGTCCGTGAGCCCGAGGCGGGCGACCTCCGTTCTACAACGGCATGCGGTCCTTCGCTCCTCCGAGCAGTTCGAACGCGGCGTCCCATTTCTGAGGGTCGGAGTCATCGCGTGGCGGCAGGCGGTCACGAGTGGGCTGTCGGTTATCGTCTGGGGCCTCTGGGTCCGCGCCCGCGTCGAGAAGTAGTCTCATCATCGGAATGTCCAGCCGCGATATCGCAATCCCGAGTGCGGTGCATCCAGTCAATCCGCCCCAGTCATTGATAGTCTGTGTGGCACCCGCGCCCAGCAGGAGAGAAGCCATTTCCACATTGCCCAGCTCCGCGCACGCCCGCAGCGGCGTATCGCCTTCACTGCTGCGCACATTGGGTTCGGCCCCCGCTTTCACGAGCACGTCGACTGCCGCTAGCTGGTTTTCGCAGACCGCCTCCAATAAAGGGGTCCTGTCCCGCTCGGCATCCCATGCGTTGACATCCGCGCCGTGCTCAAGAAGCGCCAGGAGCACACTGAGTTCGCCTCCATCGGCGAGTGCGTGGATGGCCACTTGCAACGGAAGCAGTCCCGGCCACTCCTGCTGTGGCTCGTTCGGATCGGCCCCTCCCGCCAGCAGCGCCTTGACCCGGGCCGTATCGTGCTGCTCGATCGCTGCGAAGAGTTCTTTCGACATGATTCACTTCTCCGCCATCGGATGACCAGGGGCACAATTCTTTGCTTCGAGTTTCTTGATATTCGCAATGCCCTGTTCGAGTTCGGTCATTGTTGTATCGTGGCCCGGGTCGGGCTTGCCTCCAAAGCATTCTTTCTCAATCTCCCACCGTTTCTCCAGAACTCTTTTCATCGATTCAAGACGCAGCCGGATCCTGGAACACGGCACCTTGTCCAGCTTCTCTACGTTCTTCGATCTAGGCGCCTTCGGATCGTAGGGAGGAACTAACTTCATAAGCAGCTTTTTTTCCGCCTCAAGCTCGTCGAGCCGGCTGTTCTTGCAGGTCTGATCCGGGTGGCGGGGAACCCGGTCGTACTCCTCCATGCTGGTGTAGTTCCTACCCGTCGCCGGATTGGTTTTTTTCCACCAAGGGGTGGGAGCCGTGACCGCCGCAACCGGGTCCGAATCAACGTCCGGCACGACCTCCTCTGCTTCCTGATGCTCAAATTCCTCCATGAGCCGCCGCGACTCCTCCGCCACCTCCCGCAGACGGGCTTCATACTCCCCTTGAGCGTCGACCCACTCCGGGTGACGGTCGATGTCCGGCCCGGCGGTGCTGGAGGGGTAGAGCAGGACGAGGCCCACGAGCAACGGGCCCACGCGGGGGAGGAATTCAGCCAGCGTCCTGGCGCGTCCCGCCTGCGCGACGCCCTCCGCCCCCCTCACCACCTCGGCGGCCTGCCCGCTCGCTTTCGCGGCGCGCGAGAAGCGTTCGAAGGCCCGTTCCGCCGCGGTGAGCTTGCGGTTCAACTGTTCCCACTGACGCGGCTCGATGTCTTGGCGTGCCCGAGATAGCAGTGCCCTGGCCTTGTCCAGGTCCGCCTTTCCAATCCACGACCGTTCCGGTGTCGGCTCCATCGGCGAGGAAACGAGCCGGATGCGCGGGCCCGGGGTGGGAGTCGACGCGAAGGCATGGGGCCGTGGCATCGACTGCGGGGCGGGCGCGCTAGCGCAGGCTGAGGCCAAGAGCAGAAGTACAAGGCAGGCTCGGAAACGCATGGAAAGGTCCTCCATTCGAGCTAGGACCTGGCGGGTCCTGGCGGGGCCGCTCGGAGTATGACAGGGCGCCCCGACACTACGGACGAGCGCGCCGGGGGCACGAAAGGGGCCAGGGTGCCGCAGCCGCAACTCGGGCCAGGGCGAGCGCGAACACAGCAGGCAGCCCATGCTCGGGGGCAGTGCAGGCTCTAGGGCGCTAGGTTGCACGCCCCGTGTCCCGGGCCGGTGGAACGGTGAGGCGCGCACCTGGACCGCGCTAGGCGGCTCCAGCGGCGCCGCTGCTGGGGCTCGGGGCTGGTGAAGGGAACGGCACACGTCAGCCTCATTCGGGACTGTGCGTGGCCCCAGGGCGGTAGCTATGCCAGCGGGCGCGCTCTCGCGGACAGTGCCGGGACAGGCAACCGCTTGTAGATGGAGGGATGCGGCATATCGACTCCCAAGCATTCCGAGCGCTTACGAGGTAAGGGCGCGATTCTGCTGGGAGTTTCGCACCGCCCGGCGCGGTTTCGATTCCCGCCGCCTCCCTGACTCCGGGCTCCCCCGCGGAGCTACGGCCGCCAAGTGTAGGGCGGCGCGATCGTGACGTCCGTCGTGTTCGAGGCGGCCGAGGTGCCAGAATCGACGAAACCGAAGTAGGTGCCGCTCGACTTGTTCAAGCCCACGCCCCGGTATTCGATGTCACCGAGGAGCTGCGCCGTGCCCGACACCGACTGCTGGCCTTCGTAGAAGCCGAGCGGATAGAAGGTGGAGGCGACCTTGGCCGAGCCACTCACGCGGAAGCCGTTCGTCAGCACCGAAAGGCCGGTGACGGTGCCACCGGAGACGTTGCCCGACAGGACCACCGCGTGATCCTCGATGCGCGCCGAGCCGCTCACGCTCCCGCCGAGCACCTGCGCGTAGGGGCCGACGTACACGCTCGCCGGAACGCCGCTGACAACGCAGCCGCCGCCGTTCGAGTGACGCTGCGTTCCCGAAGGACAGGCGTCTTGCTTGCCACTCTTGAACCCCTCGGGCCAGGCATTCGTGAGCTGAACCATCCACGGATAGCGATGGATGGTGTTGTACATCTGATCCCAGACGATCTGCTTCTGCACGGAGGGCGTTCCAACCACGACCAGGAAGAGCGCTTCGCCGGGATTGACGCAGAAATGGAGCTCGCCGTCCGAGCCGCGCTGCAGGGCGCTATAGCGTGGCGTGGTGATGGCGCTGTCCGTGGCGACGAGGCCCCAACGCCAATCGGAGTCCGCGCCACTTTGCGTCACACCGCGGAAGGTCACGGTCACGCTCGTGGCGCCCGTGTCCGGGTACAGCCGCACGATGTTGTAGCCCCAGCGCTGCGGCGCCCAGCCGCTCGGCGTCACGAAGCGCCGATTCGTCGCGTAGTTCCCATCCAGCGGTTCGAGCTGGGTCAGCCGGAGGCGCTGCTCCGACCTCGACTTGCTCATGATCGAGCCGTACTTCGCACGATAGGTCGGACCCTGGTTGCCGCCGCTGGTCGGGGGCGGATCCTTGTAATCCCAGGTCACGTTGTGCATCGCCCACTCGCCGAAGAAGTCGTTCATCTGGCTGATGTTCCAGCCGCGCGTCTTCATGATTTGCGAGAAGGGATCGTTGCTCGGGCTGCTCGTCCAGATCTCGTTGACCGCGCTGTAGCAGTACTTGTCCTTCAAGAACTCCATGAACTGCCAGTTGCAGTAGCGATCGCGCGTCGACCCCAGATAGACGTGCGGCGCGTTCACGGACATCTCCGAGCAGTGCACCTCGTTGCGGTACTCGGGGAGCTGGTGAGGCATGAAGTTGGCGTGGCTCTCGTAAATCCAGCCACAGGTGTTCGACTGGTTGCACGTCATGCCGCCACTCACGCTCTGCACGGCATGCATGAACTCGTGCGCGAGCCCCCAGTGATCATTGAGCGCGCCGGTTCCGATCCACATTCCCATCCGCGTCGAGCTCCAGGCGCCGCCGGTGAGACCCCAGTCGGAATGAACGTGGATGCTGACCTTGGTCTTCTTCGACAGGTTGCAGAGCGGTTCCTTGAAGTAGATCGGCGCCCCGAAGTAGACCTTCCAGATGGTATTTTCGAGCGTGTCGAGCGCGGCCTGAGCCAGGGAGCTGGAGATTGACCCCGCCTTATTCACGAGAGGTGCAGGAGGATGACCGGAAAAGGAGGGTGACGCGCCTGACCTCCCGAGTGGTAGAGGGGTGTTGTTCAGACATCCACCACCACAAGGCAGGAGGCGCGTCATGGGTGAAATCCTCAACGACTTCGGGCTGGAGTTCAACGGCTCCGTGAAGCTGGAGGCGAGGGCGGAGCGGTTGACGTCGGAGGCAGGTGCGGTGCTGCTGAGGGAGGTGGACGAGCGGTTGGGGCTGACGCGCTGGCTGGGGGAGATGTTGACGGACACGCGAGACGAGAAGCGGATAACCCACTCGCTGAGGGAGTTGGTGCGCACGGACCTTCTGCTGTTGGGGCAAGGGTGGAGAGACCACGACGACGCGGACGCGCTCAGGAGGGACGCGGCGTTGAGGTTGGCGGTGTCGGACAGCAAGAGCAGCGTGCCGCTGAGGGGGAAAGAGGGGGGAGCGGAGGGGTTGGCCTCACAGCCCACCTTGTCGCGGCTGACGGCCATGTTGGCGCGAGAGGAAAACCGGAAGGTGCTGCACGAGGCGCTGGTGTGGCAGACGGGGCGGAGGCTGAGGCGCAGCAGCCCAAGGGCCAGAAGCTCAAGCAGGTGACGGTGGACGTGGACGGGTTGCCGGTGGAGGTGCATGGGCACCAGGAGGGCAGCGCGTACAACGGGCACTACGGAGTACGCATGTACCACCCGATTGTCGCCAGTCTGGCCGAGACGGGAGACCTGCTGGACGTGAGGTTGCGCGAGGGAAACGTGCACAGCGCCAATGGAGCGCTGGAATTCATCGACGAGTTGCTGGGGCGAGTGGAGAAGGAGGTGTGTGAGGTGGCGGCGGTGCGCTTCGACGCGGGCTTTCCCGAGGAGAAGCTGCTGGCGAAGCTGGAGGAGCGAGGCACGCCCTACGTGGCGCGCGTGCGCAACACCAGCGTGTTGCAGCGGGAGGCGGCGCTGCCGCGCTTCATGAATTCGGGAGTGCCGCAGGGGAGCCGGGCACCCACCTGTACGAATGGGAGTACCAGGCGCAGGGCTGGAGCCGTGCGCGGCGCGTGGTGTTGGTAGTGCTGGAGAGGAAGGACGAGCTCTTCCCGCACGCCTTCTGGCTGGTGACGAGCTGGAGCAAGGAGCAGATGCCGGCCGAGGCGCTGCTGGAGCACTACCGCCAACGCGGCACGGCGGAGGGCCACTTCGGAGAGCTCATGGACGTGCTGGCCCCGGCGCTCTCCTCGGCCAGACGGCCCAAGTCCAAGTACCGGGGGCAGCCGCCCGTCCAGCGCGCGGTGTCCATCGACGCCTTCGCCAACAACGAGGTACGCCTGTTGCTCAATGCCCTGGCCTACAACCTGGTGCACGCCGCGCGCGTGCTGATGGAGCAGGCCACGGGCGAGGGCTGGGGCTGCTCCGTGTGCGCGAGCGGGTGCTCAAAGTAGCCGCGCGGGTGCTGTTACACGCCAGAAGAGTGGTGCTGGTCATTGGCCGGGAGTCGGCCAGCCTCTGGCAGAAGCTGTGGACGAAGCTGGGCTCGCTGAGCACAGCGCAAATCACGTAGCTGCCTGGAGTCAATTGCAGCTCACGTGTCGCACTCTCCCCACTCCCCTCTCCATCTCCTCCTGCTTGCTACCCGCTGCCCCGGGGCGGGCTTCCTCTGCCTTGTGCCCGATAACTCAACCCAACGCGCTCGACCTCAGCCTTCATGCATGTCTTGAGCCAGTCGTCGCGAATATGGTGGGTTGACTCGTCCGAATAGATGGCGAAGTGCGCGGACTCCTTGATCAACTTGAAGTTCGCGTGATCCGGATCCGGTCCGCCCGCCGTCCAGGTGCCGGCGGTGCAAGCCGGCGGCGAGGTCGGGCAGTTCGTCGCCCAGGCCGTCGTCGTGGTTCCGGGATCACACGCGGCCGCTAGCTTGGACTCACCGCTGCCACTCGTGCCATCGCCAATGCACTCGCCGCCGGAGCATTCGCCGGAGACGCCCTCCTCCGCCGTCATCCCTCCGTCAAGCAAACACCCGGTTCCGAAGACGCTCACCATGAGCAGCAGGGAGGGCGTACGTAGTGTCTTGTGGGTCATCATGGTTTCTCATTTCCTTGCCAGTCAGGCGATTTGAATCCATGACGCATCCGGCCAGTTCACGCGCGAATGGACAGCGCTGCCCTGGGCCGAGAGCGTGTTCCAGTGAGCGTTCTCTGCATAACATGCCAAAGCAGGAACTCAATCTAAAACGATGAGTCGAGAGCCAGACTCGACTTCGTGGACACACGCAGCGCAATTGATTTCGGTAAGGGCCGCACTGAATCTCGAGCGCTCCGAATTCCAAGAAGGCTGGAATCACCCTCTCCTTCCAGGAGCCCGGCACAATTGGCGCGCGGGCGAGTTCTCAAGCCCAATCATATACGTCCAGGGACTCCACCTTTGCCTGGTCAGCTCGCTCCGCGTGCCAACGGCTCTTACTCCGAACGCATGGAGGTGCTCGCGGGAGCGCGGGCCCGAGCGCGGCGATGGCCTCGACGATCCACGGCCACACCTCGGTAACCCGTCGCATCACGCCATCCCGCTCGTCTCCCGGTGGAAGAGTGGCACAGTGGGCCGTGGCCATGGCCGCGCTCTCGTGACGGCCTCCACGGTGTCGCCCAACCCGCAGTGGGCAGTAGTCTCGCGCATGTCCCACGGCTCGTGGGTCTTCCGCGAGCTACCGTGGCCCACTGCTCGGAGGCTGTGAATGGTCCGTCTCTTTGAACGCGTCGGGTTCTCGCTGCTCCTCGTGCTCCTACTCTCCACCGGCTGCAAGCATGGAGGTCAGCCCCGCTCTCCGTCTTTCGAAACACCCGCCACCAGCGCCGCGCCCACGCGCAAGCCCGCCACCACCCCCCTGGGCAAGCTCAACGAGCACTTTCACACCGACTACGATCGCGTCCTGGCGGCCCACGTCGAGCAACTGAAGGCAGCGCCCCTGGTGTGGATGCGAGGCAGCCAGCTCATCCTCCGACACCAGGGCGTGGAGCGGAAGCACACGGTGGCGGGCGACACCTACCACGCCGTCAAGAGCATCAGCCACGCGCCCTTCCTGCTCGTCATCACGCTGCTGGGCAATGAGGGCCCCACGCTCACCGAGACGACCCGGGCGAGCCTCGTGCGGCAGCGGCAGCTCGTCACGGATGCCCTCGCGGCCCTGACGAGTGAGGTGCCCGAGCAGCGGCCGCGGGTGCCCGCGGAGCTGGTGCCCCAGGAGCAGGCCCTGCTGAAGACCACCGGCGACTTCATCGAGGAAGTGCTCGCCTCCGGGCCGCCCAGCCGGGAGCGGCTCGAGTCCTTCGCGGCGGGCGTTCGCCCCACCCTCCACACCAACTTCCGAGCGGCGGCGCACGAGCTTCTGGGCAACCTGCACCAGCGAGTGACGGAGTTCCGGGCGGAGCTCGGCGAGGCGGAGTGGGCCCGGGTCCACGTGGTGGTCAGTGTGGCCCGTCAGGCGCGGGCGCGGGAGATCTCCGTGCAGTACTTCGAGCGGGTGCTCGGCGAGCGCATGGGTGAGGGCGCCTCCTCGGAAGGTCGGCTGGTCGTCACCGAGGACTTCAACCGGGGACAGACCCTGGAGCTGTTGGCCGCCCACGTGCTGGATCAAGAGGCCGGGGCAATCCTCCTGGGGGACCCGAAGCGGCTGCAGATGGATGCGCTCGCGGAGGCCGCGGCCGAGCTCCTCCCACGACTGCTGCCGGACCGATCGTAGGCGCGCCGCCTCCCACCTCCACCCCGACCTACACCGATTCCTCGGCTCAACCCGTCCGTCCGTAGGCGAGCCGCTCGGAGCTCCGCCGGATGCGGGCGGCCTCCTCGGTGAGCCCCGCAGCTTCCAGTTGTGCGAGGACCCAATCCAGCGCCGCCGCCATGGTGGGAGCGACATAGTACGGGGCGGGCATGGGCTTGAGGTGGAAGATGACGTCACCACCAGCCGGACCACGGGCGAGGTGATGATGAGGCTGGGCCGAGCCCCACCCGTCGGAAGAGCTCCTCATGCCTTCGCGGCCTCCTACGGCGCATGACATCGCCAGGCTTCGGGCATGAACCCGCGCTCCCACCAGGAGGGTTCGAGCACACGGCCCGAGAGGTGGCGGCTCCGTCTCGGCCGGGGCTGCTGACGGCGGTGTTCGGGGGCTGGTGCATCCGGGCTACCTTCCCTCCATGTCCCGTGCCTCACGCCTGCTCGATCTCCTCCAGTTGCTGCGCCGCCACCGCGCGCCGATCTCCGGCCCGGCGCTGGCCGAGGAGCTCGGCATTTCCATCCGCACCCTCTATCGCGATATCGCAACACTGCAGGCGCAGGGCGCCGATATCCAGGGTGAACCGGGCCTCGGGTATGTGCTGCGCCCCGGCTTCACCCTCCCCCCCCTGATGTTCTCGGCCGACGAAATCGAAGCATTGGTGCTCGGTTCGCGCTGGGTCGCGGCGCGGGGCGATGCGCGGCTCGGGGCCGCAGCGGACAACGCCGTGGCGAAGATCCGCGCCGTGCTGCCCGATTACCTCCGCGAGCGCGTCGATGCCGCCACCCTCACCGTGCCGATGATCCGCGGCGAGCCGGTCTCCATCGATGCCTCGGTGATCCGTGACGCGATCCGCGAGGAGCAGAAGCTCCTCATCACCTATCGCGACAATGACGGCGCCGACACGACCCGCACCATCTGGCCCCTGCTGATCGGCTTCTTCGACAAGGTGCTGGTGCTCGCCGCCTGGTGCGAGCTCCGGAAGGATTACCGCGCCTTCCGCGTCGACCGCATCCAGTCGGTCCAGCCGAAGGACGAGCGCTATCCGCGCCGCCGTGCCTCCCTGGTCAAGGAGTGGCGGGCCAGGCAGCACCTTCCCGCTACTGCCGGAAACTGACAGTCGCAAGGCGCAAACCATCCCCATCCACCCGATGGAGATGCACATGCGTACCCTCAACTACCTGCTGCTTGCCGTCCGCGATCCACTCAAGAGCGCCGAGCTCTATTCGAAGCTCCTCGGTCGCGAGCCAGTCGAGAAGACCAGGTCCTTCGTTCTCTATGTGCTGCCGAACGGCCTGAAGATCGGCCTCTGGCTCGCCGACGAGGTGGAGCCGAAACCGAAGCCCGCTGGAGGCGTCGAGATCTCCTTCAGCGAGGAGAGCAAGGACGCCGTCCGCGCGACCTATGCCGAGTGGACCCGGCTCGGCCTCAAGGTGGTGCAGGAGCCCACCGACATGGATTTCGGCTTCACCTTCGTGGTCGAGGACCCGGACGGGCATCGCCTCCGCCCCTTCGTCCTCGCCAGCAATCCGCGTTAGCGCCTGCTTCGGCGGCGGAGCAGGGCCAGGAAGGTTCCCGCCATCGCGAGAATCCACACGGGCGAGCTCCCCGTGGCGGAGCAACCGCCCTGGTCATCATCACCTTCGTCGCCCGTGCCGCCCGAGCCCGCGTCGGGTGAGTCCGTGCCCGCGTCAGGTGAGCCGTTGCCCACGGTCACGCTCCACTTCGTGGCCGCGGGCTTGTCGCCATCGCTGCCCAGGTCCGCGTTGGCGGAATTGCCGGCACCAAAGAGCGTGAGGGTGACATCCGTGGAGGGCGCGACCAGGGAGAAGTCGAAACGAAGCTCGTTGCCATTGAAGGCCTTGGGCGCGGAGTGGGTGAGCTCGCCCCCCAGCTTCCTCAGGCCCTCTCCGGCCTGGAGGATCGCCGCCGCGTTGTCCACGGCGATGTCCACACCTCCCACTTTCGCGGCCCCACCCCGGATGATGAACGAGAACTGGCCCGTCTCTCCCGGGGCGAGCGTCGTGGGGCCCTGGAACTCGACGGTGGGGCTCGGCCCCCCCTTGTGACACATGTTGCACGCGGCCCCCTCCTTGCCGGACTGCCCGGTGATGCCCGTGCTGGTGGCAAGGGCAGGAGTCGACGACAACCAGACAGCAACCACGCCCGCGGTACGGAAGGCAAAACGCATCGGACCTCCATGATTGGTTAACGCAATGGTGTTGTCACAACGGAGATGGCTCCCCCCATCCGAACGGGTCTTGCCCATCAGGAGCGAGGGGAGCCACGGGATGTCCTCGAAAGCGCGGGTGCTCTAGCGCAGCTGGAGGAAGGAGAAGGCGAGCCCTTGCGTGGTCACGGTGGGCCTGCCGCTCTCGCCCAGCACGTGCAGGGTCGTCGACGCGCTGCCCGCCCCGAATTCGGAGTAGAGGGTCTGATTCTGCGACTCGAAGAGGAAGACACTGCCCGTGGTGGACGGGAAGTCCGTCCTCCGCGTCGCGGTCAGGGTGTCGAGCTTCAACTGCCACCACTGCCAACCGGTCCCGCTCGCCACGGTACGGGGATGGGTGCCCTCGTTCACGGGGGCAATGCTCTCATCGAGCACACGCACGTAGGCCGTCCCCTGGGGACCGGGGATGAGCGCGCCCGCGGTGCCTCCGCCCACCAGCGAGTCGAGCTCCTTGTAGAAGGAGGGATCGAAGGTGCGCGTCTGGGGATCGAACTTGAGCAGGCACGGCTCCGGCGTGTCCCTTCCCTCCACCCGGAACACCGCGGCGCCGTACGCCTCCGTCGCGATGTAGACCTTGCCATCAGGGCCGACGGCGGCATCGTGCGTGTAGCCGCACCGGTCATCCATCGCGATGGTGGGCTCATCCGTCCGCGTGTCGACGGAGACGACGCCCGCCTTCTTGGTGATTCCCACTCCCGAGACCGGACGCCAGCCCACGGGCATGATGATCTGGTTGTCGAGGTGCACGATCGCCCCCGAGAAGGACAGGATCGTGTTCGGGATGTTCAGCGCGTCGAGGGGGATGGTCTTCGTGACCGTCATCTCGGTGGGATTCCAGATGACGAACTGGGCGGTGGTCCCGTCGAAGTAGTACGCCTTGGTCGCCGAGATGAACTGGAAGTTGTTCTGGTACTCCCCGAGCGACGAGATGCCCTGGCCCTCGAGGCTCAGGGTGCCCGCCTGCTCCAGGCCGCCGCTGCTCGTCAGGTCGTAGCGGGTGATCGTCGCGCTCTCGTCACTCACCACATAGAGCGAGCCCGACTTGGGAATGCCCACGCCGAGCGCGCGGCCGGGAACCTTGACGGCGTTGTCCAGCGAGAGCGTCGCGGTCTGCTCCGCCTGGTCCGTCACGATGACGTAGCTCTCCATCGGATCCGAGGAGAACAGCTGCGTGGTGATGGCGTACAGCGGCCCGTCATCGCCGTTGCCCGGGCCCTCCGTGTCACCACAACCGGAGAGCAGGGCGAAGGCGAGCATCGCGGAGGAGAGTCTCGAGGGGAGGACGGAAACAGGATGCTTCATGGGAACTGCCTTTCTGCCGTGGGGGGGAAGTGGGGGGGGCGGTGCTCCACCAGGAGCCTCAGCACGTCGAGGGCGGATGGCGCGGGTGCCCCTTCTCCGCGCCGCTGCCGCGCCCCTCGTGGCGAACGCCTCCGGACAAGCGCTCGAACATGAAATTGATACGCATTCTCATTTTCAACACGTGTTAAATCCATCGCCGCGTCCTGTCAAGCAGCAGGTACGTGCCCTCCCCATGTCAGGGGCGTTGACGCCCAAGTCGGACGTGGGTCCGGCGAGGCGCGGAGGGACGGGGCTTCAGGGTCGTGCCCTACACCAGGTCGCTCTGGCAGGAGCGCTGAACACTCGACCGCGTTGAGCCCGCTCCACCCTGTGCACCTCCGTTACATCCTCCGCCCGGGGACCGGAGTCCTGATCCTCCCAATCCTGGAGCGCCATGACTCGATTCATCGCCTGTGCAAGACATTGTCGGATCAGCAAGGCGAACCGGGTTCCGCTCACCGCTGTCAAACTGTCCTTCGGCGCCGGACGTGATCGGCGATTCCCCTCGTTGGGGCTGGCCATCTTTGAATCGGCCAACGCCCCGGACCCCGCTAATGCACCTCAGGAGGCTCTCGGGGCTTGAGCTTGCCCAGGTAGAGCGTCAGGCCGATGAGGACGATGCCCAACGACAGGTAGAGGAGGTCGATCGCATGGTCGATGCGCAAGAGCAGGGCGCGCTGGAAGAACTCGATGACGAGCACCAACACGAGCAGCTTGGCGATGCGCTCCTTGAGGTCCTCCAACCCGCCGATGTGGAGCAGGCGGGGGGCGAGAGGCGATTGCCGCGCCACGTCCAGCTTGCTGATGAAGAACTCGTACAAGCCCAACGAGAAGATGATGAGGATGGCGGTGATGATGTAGCCATCCACCGATTTGACGATGAGGGTGAGGGCCTTGGCACGCACCTCCGAGCGCTGCTCGGCCGTGAGAGTCAGGTCCGTGTAGTCCCGCATCAGCCCTGGGAGCGACAGGGCATCCACCGTCGCCATGTAGAAGGCTGCCAGCGCCATCAAGGAGCTGAAGGTAACGCCGCCCAACATGACGAAGCGGCTGGCCCAGAGGGCCGACTCGAAGGCTCTTTCCAGCTTCTTCATCCGGGCTCACCTCTCGCCACGGCCCGCTCGAGCCCTTGGGAATCTGGCGAGAGGTTCGAGCGGGAACCATGGCCGTGAAGGGCAGTCCCGTGATGAACGGTCAACACGGTGCTCAGAGCCGGTTCAAGAACTCGAGCAGATCCCGCTTCTGCTCGGGGCTGAGCGCCTCGGGCAGGCCCCCGGGGGTCTCGGGTGGGTGGACGGGCGGCAGGTTCATCTCCGCGGTGAAGGGCAGGATGAGCCGGCTGTAGCCGTCGACGACGTCCCGCAGGGTCTCGTGGCTGTTGTCGTGGAAGTACGGGGCCGTCCGCGCGATGCCTCGGAGCGACGGCACGTCGAAGGCCTCGAAATCCCCTGGGTCTCCTGTGATGAGGGCGCGGCCGGGATCGGTGGTGAACCACTGCGGCAGTCCGTTGGGACCGACGATGGGAAGTCCGTTCCCGTCGAGCGCCGGAGTCGGGTCGAAGGGCTCGCCACTCGCCGTGACCGGGATGGGCGGAAGCTCGGTGACGGCGTGCTGGCGCGTGCCGTCCGTGTAGAAGCGGAAGCGGTATCGCGGCAGTTCCACGGAGGAGGTGTACAGCGGGAGCTGGCCGATCTGCCCGAGATAGGAAAGAGCCCCGAACCCGATGTTCACGAACTCGTTGTTCGGCCGAGGCACCCGCACGGGAACGGGCCCTTGACCTGGAACCTGGGTGAACACGACGTTGCCGTCTGGCTTGAGCGCGGCGGAGAGTGCCGCGTGGACGGCGCGGTTCGTGATTTGATTCGTGGTGGGGCCTCCATGACACGCCTCGCAGGCCACCTTGAAGACCTCGCGGCCGCGCTGCTCCTGCACTGTGAGCGGCATGAAGTCCTCGGGAATCGGGATCTGGTCGAGGGGAATTCCGGACGCGAGAAACTGCGAGACGAACCGGGCTCGAGGTGACGAGAACACGCTCCGCTCGAAATCGGCGAGCCGCTTCAGTTGCGCGCGCCCCACCTCTCGTCCCTCGCTGTGACTGAGGATCGCGGCCTGCGCCTGGTCTTCCAGCGTGGCCTCGCGGCCATCGAGCTGAAACGGCCCGGAGAGCGCCGTATCCTCGATGGTCGGCACTCCACGCCAGACGGAGATCTTCCGGTCGGAAGGGGTGATGACGTTGCCAGCGGTGTCAATGACATCCATGTTGCTGGGGAGTGGCAGGACGACACGGACGAGGCCCTTCTTGAGATGCTCATACGTGGGGACCGCCGCGTCGGGGTCATCCGCGTCGATGCGATGGAAGAGTGGATCCGCCGGGTTGGCGGCCAGCCGTGCTTCGACGCTCGCTGGCTTCAGCGTCGTGTGCTCGCCGAGGGGATGGCACGTCGCGCAGGAGCGCCCGTTGGTGTGGGGAAACGCCTGACTGAAGAGCTGCTTGCCGGAGGCCGCGTGCCCCGGAGAGACACGCGAGTCGGTCATGGACTGGGCTTCGGTTGCCTGCGCGGCGTCCACATCCAGAGCGGAGTTCGAACAGCTCGCGAGCCCACCCAATGCCGTCGCAATGGTCAAACCCGCGATGAATCGATTGGAAACCATGTGCACGTCTCCCCCGATGATGAATTCCTCAGGAAACACCGGGGGTCAGCGGAAGTGTCACCCTGGCCAGGCCACGTCGGACCGTGCCCCTCACGGAGAGGGCGTAGCCCCCACGGCCGCGCCGAGCTCGGCCAGGAAGTCGAGCAGGGCCTGCCGAAGCCGCGACACCCCGGGCTCCTCCACCGGGAAGTGGCCCGCGTTCCCCAGCAGCACGAGCCGCTTCGGCACCCGCAGGCGCTCGAAGAAGGGCTTTGAAAGGGAGACGTTCGTCCACCGGTCATCCGCCGGATGCGTCAGCAGGACGGGGCACACGTCGAAGGACTCCGGCGGCACGAGGGGCTCGGACTCGAGGAACGTGCGCAGGAACCGCCCTGGCATCCACGTCCCTCCCGCCAGCGGGTCCGAGGCGATGGCCCGCGCGAGCTCCGGCTTGTTCGCGATGGCGAGCATGTTGCCCGCCAGCCGCATGGGCACCGGCAACGGGTCCGTGAGGAAGGGCAGCGCCGTCAGCATCGGTCCCGCGAGGCCGCTCATCCAGGGCCAGCGAACCATGCGGCGCCGCACCTCCGGGTCTCTCGGAGCGAGGAAGCACGTCGAAACGAGGCCCACGGGGAGGCGGGTCCGCGCCGTCACGTCATAGGCGAGCATCCCTCCCATGCTGGCACCGAAGACCACCAGCGGGCGCCGCGAGCGGCCGGCCTCCGCCTCCAGCACGGCGGCCAGGGTGTCGCGCCAGTCGTCGTAGACAAGGGAGCGCTTGTCGGGGACCCGCGTCAGCCCGTAGCCCGGCAGGTCCGGCGCCACGACCTCGTAGCCGAGCGACGCGACCATGGCACCGAAGGGCGCCAGCAGCCGACCATTGCCTCCACCCCCGTGGACCAGCACGAGCGTGGCGGGCGCTTCCGGACGACGCCAGCAGTCCAGGTGGACGCGGAAGGCCCCCACGTCGAGCCATTCCTCACCCGGCATCGGAGCATTCGCCGTCCCCAATTGAAGGTGGCCAGGCAGCAGCGACTGCACACGGCGCCAGCCCGACTCATGGGCTGCATACGTCGGCGGAGATTCCGGAGTCCGGGGCATGCTGACGTCCATACGACCGAAGCCCTCCAGGCGGCAAGACCCGGCCCTCCCTGGCAGGTGAAGTTCAGTTCGAAGAGAATCGAGGGCTGCCATGCCAGCAGCACACGCGCCCACCCTCGGTACCACTTCCATGCCGCCCATCTCACACCGAGCCCTGGCCGTTTCCTGGCTCCTGGCGGCGTTCGTGTGCATGAGACTGCTCGACGCGAGTCGATTCACCGTCCTCGACACGTCCGTCCTGCTCGGTCCCACGCAGGTGCACGAGGTCGGGCTGGCGAGCGCCCCCGTGATGGCGGCCCTCCTGTGGGGGGCGCTCGTGCGCCAGTCCTCCGAGCGATGGCTCTCGTACGGCCTGGCGGTGGGTTTCGCGCTGGTGCCAGCGTTCCTCCTGCCCATGTTCTTCCCGGACCACATGGACCGGGCCTTCGGGGTGGGCGCGCTCCTGGGACTCATCGGCATCCCGCTGGGTCTGGTCTTCTCACGCGACCGCTCTGGCGCCATGTCGCTGCACCTGTCCATTGCCATGGTGGTGCTCGGCTCGGCCGTCCTCTACGTGCTGGCCCTGCCGTTCCAGGCGGAGACGCTCGAATTCTTCTTCAACGACCTGCTCGGAGAGGCGACCCTGTACGGGCTGGGCTTCTTCGCGCTGCTCTGCCTCGGCGGTGGCCAACAACTGGCATCCCGGTTCGTGCAATACGAGCCAGTGTACAAGGCCCTTGTCGTTGGCATGACTGGCGGCGCGCTCCTCACCATCCTGTTGCGCAGCTTCACCCGAGGAGCGAATTGATTGCTCCGCGTCAGCTCGTCCACCTTCCCTGCCTCTCCCGCCCCCCCGAGACGGCTCTCCCACGAAGGCACTCGCTCATGACTCCCGCCCAGGTAGACACCCTTCTGAAGGCCCTGCGCAGCGGCCGCACGTTCGAAGATCACAACAACTATGAGCACATCACGACCCACTATCGTTGGGATGCCACCGCAGGCGTCTTCGTGCTCGAGCACGAGGGTGCCCCGGACGAGCGATGGAGCGGCGAGTGGAGCGAGGCCGAGTTGCGGAAGATTTTCCTGAACTGGAGCACCTACGAAACGCCCGAGGCCTTCCGTCGGCTTATGGCTCGACTCCGGTAGGTGTCTGGCCACACCGGCGGACCCTCCAGTTGCCGCGCCTTCCAACGGTTGAGGCTCTGACTTCCTCGTCCGGCAAGAGCGTGCGCAGCAAATCGTCGTCAGGCCCGAGCGGTCCCCAGTCGGGCGGTGGCGGCGTGGTTCGGAGAGCGGCCCTGGCCCGCCTGACCAGCCGTTCTGAAGACTCGGGATCAGGCAGCGGTCCAAGGTGAGCCTTCCCGCTCAGGTCACGAAACTCGGACGTTGAGCCTGTAGGGCTTCGCCGCGAGGCAGAAGTAGGCCACGCTGAAAGCGGACTTGTTGTGAGAGCCGCGTCCGAGCGACGGGAGGACCCGATACCTATTGAGTTCCTCGGTCGAAAGCGGCGTCTTCGAGAGATCGAAGAGGACGAGAACGCCTCTACCATCATGCTTCAAGAGTTTCTTGACCTCGTCTGCGTTCTTCTCCGGCAGGACGTCTGTCTTGGGGCACCCAGGCCTTCTGACCACGAATTCGACCGCAACATCGTAGACCATGAAGTCGAAACGACCGTAGCCGGTCAGCTTGCCGGGGAGGAGCGTCACCCGTTCGGGTTCGGCTCGTGGGCCAAAATAGCCGAGAAGAAACGTCCGGACGAGAGGTAGAAGGTCGCGTTCCGACCAGAGATCGAATCGGAAGGACTTGCGGAATTCCCTCCGACGCAAGCTCGTGAAGAGCAGCTCAAAAGCGTTTATGACTTCCCTCACGCTGGACATCGCATCTCCACAGTGGACGAGAAGTCATGTGAAAGCCGTCCATGCTTTCACGGTCCATGGTTCATCCATGACCTGGGAACTTAACTATATCACGCCGCGATAGGTTCTCGGAAACCCCTCATCCAAAGCGACCATCCCGCCTCCTATTAGAGCCACCCCCTACCGATGATCGTGCATGGAGTACCGAGCGACGTAGCGAAAAATGAGAGGATTGTGGGGGAAGCGGGCTGGTGCGCAGCGGAGCCGAGGCGGGCTCTGACGGGTGCCGCCCGGCCTGACACGCCAGCGCAGGCCGTCCTAATAGGTTTGATCTTGCCGGGGGGCGCCGAGAGGCGGGAACGATTCCCGCCGCCCCCTCAGGTCTCAGCCCTTGAGCACGGCGATAGGCGTGAGCCGGAGGAGGGGCGTCACCAGCTCCGCCTCGTCTTCCAGCACCTCCGCGATGTCACGGTAGGCCTCTGGCGCCTCCTCCACCAGGTCATGCACCCGGCCCCGGTCGAACACCACCCGGCGCAGCGCCTGCTCCAGCGCCGCAGGGCGGATGCGCGCACGGGCCTCTCCTCGCGTCAGCACCCTCCCCGCCCCGTGCGAGCACGAGCGGAAGGCCCTCGGCTCTCCCCTCCCCTCCACCACGTACGAGGCCGTTCCCATCGAGCCGGGAATCAAGCCCCGCTGTCCGGCCTCGAGCCCCACCGCGCCCTTCCGGTGGACGAGCAGCACCCGGCCCAAGTGCGTCTCCTCCTCCACGTGGTTGTGGTGTACGTCCACGCTCGCTCCCGGCTCCGGCTCGCACCCGAGCGCCTCGGCCAGCACATCCACCGCTCGTGCCGCGAGGGCGTCCCGGTTGGCTCGGGCGAACCGGCAGGCCCAGGCGATGTCCGCCAGGCACGCGGCTCCCTCGGGAGAGTCGGTGCGAAGGCCCGGCAGCGAGCCCTCTCCCATCGAGGTCGCCACCCGCAGATGGTGCGAGGCAATGGCTCCTCCAATGCCTCGCGAGCCCGAGTGGATGAGCAGCCACAGGTCTCCCCCCGCGTCCCGGTCCAGCTCCAGGAAGTGATTGCCACCCCCGAGCGTCGCCAGGTGCCTCGGCGCGAGGCGCTCCCAGTCCTTCTGGAGCCGGTGGGTGGACAGGCTCGCGGCCTGGACTTCGGGAGGCAGGGGCAGGCCCGCGCCCCGGTGCACGGCGTCTCCCACGGGCACCCGCCGCGCCACGGCCGCCATCAGCCGCTCCAGGTCCGCCCTCCCGAGTGACGCCGCCGGGAAGGCGAACCGGTGCGCACTGACGCCGCACCCCAGGTCGCCCCCGAGTGCACCCGGGACCACGGTGCGCTCGGTGGCAAAGACGGTTCCCACGGCCACGCCCTGGGCGACGTGGACGTCTGGCATCACCGCCACGTGCTCCACCACGTATGGCTGGCTGGCGATGTGTTGGAGTTGTTTCACCGCCCCCGCGGGCACCTCGCGCGCCCAGGCGAGGATGGGGACGGCTCCGGGCGGGCTCTCGAGGACATGAGGCATCATGACTCGTCTCCTTCCCCGCCAGGGGCCAGGCGCGGCGCCACGCCCACGCAGACGAAGCGCAGGTGCGGGACGCGTTTGAGGTTCAAGCCGAGCGCGAGCTGCGAGCGGATGAAGCCCATCGCGCGGTCGAGCGCCTCCTCCACTGGGGCCGGGCCGGACTCCTGGCGCTCGGGAGGGAGGGTGAAGCCAATACGGGCATGGCGGCCGTCGGGCGACAGCTCGAGCGTCGTCACGACGACGCCCTCGAGCAGAGGGTCCGACAGCTCACCTCGGAACAGGAGGGACACCTCCTCGAAGAGGGTGGACTGGAGGCGCAGGTGGCGCGCCGGAACGGAAGCTTCTTCGGAAGAACGGGTACGGCGGGGTTTCGAGCTCATGGAGCGAACGGTTCCCTGGACGCCGCACCCGGACCCGGGCACGGCGCGCTGAGTCAGGAAAAGACGAGGCTCCACACCGGCGCGAGGGCGCCGGAGTCAGCGGTCCGTTCTAGCGATGAAACGGAACGCGCCCGGTCACACGAGCGGCAGCGTGGAGAGTCCCGAGACACCGTTTCGCACACGTCCCATGGCACACCTCCCGCCGCGCGAGGTCCGAATGCGCGAGCTACCCAACGAAAATGAACCCGCCTGCTCCCTGTGTCAACGCCCGGTCTGGAGGGCCTCGGAAACCGTTGCCCCCGAGCGGGCAGGAACGCAGGATGACCGCATGGTCGACAAACTGGTCCTCAGTGACGAGGAATGGCGGAAGCGTCTGACACCCGAGGAGTTCCAGGTGCTGCGCCAGCACGGAACGGAGCGCCCCTGGGCGGGCTGTTTCGTCGGGACGAAGGAGCCCGGCACGTACGTCTGCGCCGGCTGCGGCAACCCGCTCTTCAAGTCGGGCGAGAAGTTCGAGTCCGGCACCGGCTGGCCCTCCTTCACCAAGCCCGTGCAGGCCGACGCGGTGACGGAGTACCAGGATCGCTCGTACGGGATGATTCGCACCGAGGTGCGCTGCGGCCGGTGTGATGGCCACCTGGGACATGTCTTCCCGGATGGCCCGCCTCCCACGGGGCTGCGCTACTGCATGAACTCGGTGGCGATGAAGCACGTACCGGAGGGACAGCCCCTCCAGCTCGTCACGAAGTGAGGGCTCAGCGGGCCGCGCGCTCGGCCTCGGCCAGGCGCTTCTGGGACAGCTTCAGGTACTGCTCGTCCATGTCGATGCCCACGTAGCGCCGGCCCAGCTTGAGCGCCGCCACACCCGTGGTGCCACTGCCGTTGAAGGGGTCCAACACCAGCGCGTCCTCGGGGGTGCTCGCCTCGATGACGCGCTCGAGCAGCGACACCGGCTTCTGCGTGGGGTGGCTGCCGTGCGCCTTCTCCTCGCGGCGCGGCGCGGTCATCGTCCACACGCGGCCGGACTCGTCGGCGGAAAGCTCCTCGTCGCCCGTGCGCGGCAGCGCCCACACGTCGCGCATCTGCTTGCCGCCGTTCTCCGCCTTCATCTTGGCGTAGTTGAACGTGTGCTGAAGCTTCGAGGCCGGCTTCGGCGAGGCCCAGATGAGCAGCTCGGAGGAGTGCGTGAAGTAGCGGCACGCCAGGTTGGGGCTCGCGTTCGGCTTGTACCAGGTGACGGTGTTCAGCAGCTTGTAGCCGAGCTTCTGCATCGCGAAGCCGACCGAGAAGATGACGTGCTGCGTGCCGCTCACCCAGATGGTGCCCGTGGGCTTGAGCACCCGCTGGCACGCCTTGAGCCAGGCCGTGGTGAAGGCGTGGTCCTCCTCCACTCCGCGCGACACGTCCCAGCCTCCCTTGTTCACCGCGGCGCGCTTGCCGTTCTTGCAGGTGAAGCCACCGTTGGACAGGAAGTAGGGCGGGTCGGCGAACACCATGTCGAACGTTCCAGGCTCGAACTGCTCGAGCAGGGCCAGGCTGTCGCCGTGATAGAGCCGGTACGCATCGCTCTTGGCGAAAAGGCTCTCACGCAGCGAGGGCTGCTGGACAAGCTTCAGGGCAGGAGCGGCTTCCGCGGACATCTCGCCTCCGTCAGGGGTCGTCGTGACGGGTCGGACTGTGCGGTCAACACGCTGCTACGTCCAATTTCTGGTCTGTAGCACCCTGAAACTTGACGCGGAAACGCGAGCGCCAGAAACGCCGCGAGCACGGCGGGGTGCCTCGGGGAGAGGCCTCCAGCGCCGTGCTCGGCGGGTGCTGCGAAGCCGCAGTGAAGAGACTAGGCCTTGGCCTTCTTGGCGGTCTTCTTCGCGGCGGGAGCGGCGCCCTCGGCGGGAGCAGCACCACCCTCGGCGGCCTTGGCGGCGCCAGCGGCCGGCCTGGCCTCGTACTTCTTGCGGAACTTCTCCACGCGGCCCGCGGTGTCGAGCAGCTTGTACTTGCCGGTGTAGAAGGGGTGGCAGTTCGAGCAGACTTCCACCGTGAACGAGCCACGGGTGGACTTGGTCTCGACCACGTTGCCGCACGCACAGGTGATGCGGGAGGGCGGGTAGACCGGGTGCAGTTCAGCCTTCATGTTCGACTCCTGAGCCTTGCCCCCACCCCAAAAGTGGGAGGTCTGGCGTTCTAGAGGTAGGCCGGCGCTTATAACGGCGGACCGGCCCTGGCACAAGGCCCGCAGACCGGGCCCCGTCCAGGACTAGTGGGATGCGGAACCCGGGGGTTGGATTCGCTCCACCCGCTTCTTCAGTTCGGGATCATCCACGAAGCCGCTCCCCAGTGTGAGCGTCGAGAGACTCAGGGTGCGCTCGGACCCCTGCCCGGTCCCCTCCGCTTGCAGCGCCAGGCCCTTCCGTCGGGCCTCGAAGCTGGTGATGGTCTCCTGCCACGTCTTGCGGGTCTGTTCGTCCTTCGCGGCCGCCAGGCTCTGCCGGGCTTGCTGGAGGTTCTTGTCGAGGATCCGCAGGCTCTGCTGGGCACGCGACGTCTCGCCGAGATCCACGAAGGGGCCCTTGCCACCCACGGAGAGCGCCAGGCGGACGAGCTGCCGTCCCCGCTCTCCCGAGGAGATCAGGGAGGCGAAGTCATTGCGCTGCGGCACGCCCGGGCTCCGGCTCTCGTGCGACTGGAGGATGAGGTCCACGGCGTTGCCCGCCTCCTTGGAGAGCAGGACGGCCTCGTCGTAGGGCACGGCCGCGAGCACCACCACCACGTCCACCTTCTCCGCCTCGCGCAGTCTGCGAGCCTCGGCGATGGCCGCCTTCGCGGGTGGATGGCCCACGACGCCCGCCTGCTGGAGCACCGGCCCCTCGGGGGAGATGCCGACCAGACCGAACTTCACCTCGCCCACCGTCACCACCGTGGAGGCGGGGAAGAGCCGCTTGCCCTTCGCGTCCACCAGGTTGGCGGACAGGAGTTTCATCTTCCTGCCCTTCGTCCTCTGGAGGAGGAAGCCCGTCCCGAGCGTCAGGTCGCGCGCGCCCACGGCCATGGCCGTGGTGCCCAGCGCGTCCATCTGCTCGAGCAACAGCCCGGCACGTTCCTTCTCCTTGGGGTCCGCTCCTGGCGTGGGGAATTTGAAGAGCGCGTTGCCCGAGTCCAACACCAGCACCGGCACACCCCGCGCGCGCTCCTGCGAGAGGGCCGTCTTTCGTCTGGCCAGACCGCCAGACGGGTTGTGGCTTCAACCACAGGGGGCGATCTCGCCCCCGTTGTCTCCCGTGAAGAGGAGCACCACCTGCCGGGGCGCCGCGCCCGCCACCAGGGGCGTCAGCAGCAGCGCGAGCAGGGCCAGCAGCACCGGACGCAGCCTCATTTCTTCCCCTTCTTCGGCTCGGCCTTCTTCGCCTTGTCCAGCTCCGCCAGCCGGGCCTTCGCCGTCTTCGCCGCGTCCGACTTCGGGTAGCCCTTCACGAGCTCCTCGAGCGCCAGCCGCGACTCCTCCTGCATCTTCAGCTTCTTGAAGCAGTCCGACGAGCGCAGGTACGCGGACGGCGTGGCATCCGCCTTGGGGTACTCCTGCAGCAGCTTGCCGTACTCGAAGAGGGCCTCGCGGCACTTGTCCTCGGCGAAGTACGTCTCGCCCAGGCCGAAGTGCGCCTCGGCGGCCAGCGCGTCCTTGGGCCACTTCTTGAGGAACTCCGAGTAGAGCTGCCGGGCCACCGCCACGTCCCCACCCTTGGCCTTCTCCTGGGCCAGCGCGAGGAACTCCTTCTTGTCCGTGGGGCGCTTGAGCTCCTCGGCCTTCTTCCGGGCCTCGGCCTCCCTGAGGGCCTCCTCGCCCTTGAGCGCCAGCAGCCGCTTCTCCGTGGCCTCGTTCGTCTGCGCGAGCGCCGTCTCCAGCTCGCCAATCTTGTGGAGGTACGTCTCCACCTGGCCGCGCAGCTGGGCCAGGTCCTCCACCGTCTTCTGCAGCTGGATGCCGATGTCCGCGCCCGTGCGGCGCGAGGCGGTGTCCAGGCTCCGCAGGGCCTTGGACACCTCGGAGATCTTCTCGTCGATGCGCGGCAGCGTGGCGTCGAGCTGCGCACGCGTCTGCTTCAGCTCTTCCTGGAGCTGCGCCTGGGAGGCATCGAGCTTCTCGATACGGGTCTCCAGCGCACGCCCGCGATCCGCGGGGTAGAAGCAGCCGGAGAGCGCGAGAGGGAGGGCGATCAGTGCAAGCCTTCGCATAGGGGGCGCATCTTACGGGCAAACCCTCCGGCCCGTGTGGGCTTCTTCACGTCCAGGGCCCGCCTGCCTGCCCGTCAACGCGGCGGAGTGGAACCGGAGGCCCGCTCCACCCGCTCGATGGCGCGCGCGCAGGCCACCTGGAGCCGGGCGTTGTTGAGGAAGAAGGGCGTGGCACGGGCCCTCCCCTCTTCCAGCGAGCGCAGGGCCCGCCGGTACTCCGCGGCGGCCTCGGCCAGGGACCCCCACTGCTCGAGCAACATCCCCAGCAGGTAGCGCGCCGCCGCCAGGTCCGGATCCATCTCGAGGCAGCGCCGCAGCTTCTCAGCCGTCTGGGGACTCGCATCGTCTCCAGCGGCCCATTCCAGCACCTGGGCGAAGAGGGCATCCGCCTCGTGAGGAGTCGCGTCCCCACCTGGGACCGCGGTGGGAGTCTCCGTCTTCGCGGGGACCGCCGGAAAGCTCCCCGAAGGGGTGGAGCCCGAGGGCTTCGTGGACCCCACGGCCGGAAAGCGCCCCGAGCCCGGGGATGAACGAGCACCCACCGCCGGCAGGCCACTGGAGCTCGGCGTCCTCACGTTCCCGGGCGGCACCGCTTCAGTGGAGGGCGTGGACGGCTGCGCGCGGGCATAGAAGAAGGCCTGGTCGAAGCGCACCGTGCGCAGGCACGGAGGTGCACGCAGCAATGGCTCGGCGGAGGAGAGCACCAACAGCCCCTCGGGCGCCAGCCGCCCGGCCAGCGAGTCCACCACCCGCTCGAAGGACTCGGGGGTGAAGTAGATGAGGACGTTGCGGCAGAGGATGACGTCGAAGCCCTGCCCCTCCGCCGCCGCCGGGTACGGCAGGTCCATCAAGTTGTGGCAGAGGAAGCTGGCCCGATCCTTCAGGTGCCCCACCAGGGTGAAGCGGCCTCCACCCACGGGTACGAACCAACGATCGCGCACCCCCGGCTGCACCCGCTGCAACTGCTCCGAGGTGAAGCACAGCTCCCGCGCTCGCGCGATGGCCGTCTCCGAGATGTCCGTGCCGAGCACCGTGCTGGAGGGAGCCGCCCCCACCTCGGCGAGCAGCACCAGCAGCGTGGCCACCTCCTCGCCCGTGGCACAACCCGCGCTCCACAGCCGCAGCGGCCGGTGCAGCCGCGCCACCATCGGCTCCAGCACGCAGGAGCGCAAGACCGCCAGCTGCGACTCGTCCCGGAAGAGCTCCGTCTTCTGCACGGTGATGGCGTCGATGAGCTCGGCCAGATCCGCGGCACCCGACGAGGATTGCAGGTGCACCAGGTACTGCAGGCTCATCCCCCCCGGCCGCGCCGCCAGCTTCTCGTCGAGCCGCCTGCACTGCAGCTCGCTCAGGGCCATGCCCGTCCGCCGCGCCACGAGCGCGTGGACGGGACCGAGGTAGGGCGGAGCGGTGGGGGCCACCGGGCCTCAGCGCCCCACGGCGAGGGATTCACCGCGGGACAGCCTCACCAGCGCTCCCGCGATGTCATCGCCGTGAACGAGGTGATCCACCGCCTTGCGCGCCACCGACGCGCCCGGCATGCCGAATACCACGCAGGACTCCTCGTTCTGCGCCAGCGTCAGGCCACCGGCCTGCTTGATGGCGAGCATGCCGTCCGCCCCGTCCTCGCCCATGCCGGTGAGGATGAGTCCCATCGTGCGCCGCCCGTACGCCTTGGCCGCGCTCTCCAGCAGCACCGTGCCCGAGGGCATGTGCCCGTCGCGCTCCACGCCCGAGCGCAGCGCCACCCGGCCGCGGAAGGGAATGGTCATGTGCTGTCCCGGAGGGGCGATCAGCACGTTGCCCGGCAGCAGCTGCTCACCGTCCTGCGCCAGCCGCACCTTCAGCTTCGAGGAGTTGGCCAACCAGCCCGCCAGCGACTCGGAGAAGGCCGCGTTGATGTGCTGCACGATGACGATGGGCGTGGCGAAGTCCGCCGGCAGCTCGGACAGCATCCGGAAGAGGACCTGCGGGCCGCCCGTGGAGCTGGCCACCGCCAGCACGCCGTAGGGCATGCCCACCGGCGCCGGAGTCACCGTCCCACTGCCCGGCAGCGGAGGCCGGCGCTTGCTGTGGATGTGCCGGATGACCCGCACCGAGGACAGCAGCTTCACCTCGCGCGACAGGTTCCACGCCTCCGCCCCGGCGTCGATCGACGGTTTGATCTGCAGCGCTAGCGCGCCCAGCTCCAGGGCCCGGCACGTGAGCTCCGGCGCCTGCTGCCGGGGATCCGCCGTGAGCATGAGGATGGGCGTGGGCACCTCGGCCATGATGTGCTCCACGGCCGTGAGCCCGTCCATCACCGGCATCTCCACGTCCATGGTGATGACCTGCGGACGCAACTCACGCGCGGCCTCGAGGGCCTCCTTGCCGTTGGTGCAAGTCCCGACAACCTCCAGATCCGGATCCCGACCCAGTGCTTCGCAGATCAGCTGTCGGCAGATGTGCGAGTCGTCAACGACCAGCACCGAAACTTTCTTGCCCATGTGGCTTCCATACCCCGTGCGCGGCGCCCCGAGTATACCCAATGTGGCCGAGAGTCCCCCAGCGGCTCGTCAGCCCAGGAGCCGGCCCACCACGTCCACCAGATCCTGACGCACCAGGTCCCCCTTGGTGATGTAACCGTCCGCGCCGGCCGCCAGCCCACGCTGCCGGTCCTCCTCCCCTCCACGGGTGGTGAGAATGACGACGGGGAGCACCTTGTGGGTTGGATGCGCCTTGAGTCGGCGGGTCAGCTCCAACCCGTCCACCCGGGGCATCTCCAGGTCGCTGCAGACCAGGTCCACCCGGGTGCCGTTGAGCAACTCCAGGGCTTCCATGCCGTCGGTGGCCATGACGACGTCATACCCCACGGCCTCCAGCAGCGAGCCGATGAGTTCTCGGGTGAGGGGCGAGTCGTCCACCACCAGGATGCGGCGGCGGGGAGCGGGAGGGGGACGGGCCCGCGCGGTGGCGCGCTGCACCCGAAGGCTCATGGCGCCCTGGGCGCTGGCGATCAGGTGGGCCGCCGACAGCACCATGGCAAGCCGGCCGTCCGCCAGGGTGGTGGCTCCGGTGAGGTGCGGAAAGCGCGCCAGCAGACCCTTCAGGGGAAGGATGGCCTGGACACTCTCCTCGAGCACCTGGTCCACCGCGAGCGCGGCCGTGGCTCCCTGGCTGCGCACCACCAGGACCAGCGCCCCCTCGTTGGCCACCTGCTCGGGACCCAACCCGAGCAGGGCGCCCAGCGAGGCGAAGGGCATGGGCTGCTCATCCACCTCCAGCACCGCGCGCCCGGCCACCTCCTTCACCTGCGAGGCCTCGACCTTCACGGCTCGGGAAACATGGGCGGCGCTCAGGCAGAGCGTCTCCTCGGCCACCTTCACGAAGAGCAGCGGGGACACGGTGAGGGACACCGGCACCCGCAGCTCGAAGCGCGTGCCCCGGCCCGGCGTGGACTCCACCAGCACGTCCCCCCCCAGCGCACGCAGCGAGCTGCGCACCGCGTCCAGCCCCACGCCGCGCCCGGAGATGTCCGTGGCCACCTCCCGCGAGGTGAAGCCGGAGAGGAAGATGAGCTCGCGCGCCGCCTGGTCCGTCAGCGCCGATGCCGTGGCCTCGTCCAGGAAGCCCTTGCGCACCGCTGCCCGGCGCAGCAGCGCGGGCTCCAGTCCCACACCGTCGTCCTCCACCCGGAGCACCAGCCGGTTGCCGTCGCGCGCGGCCCCCAGTGTCAGCCGCCCGCGCGGATGCTTGCCCGAGGCCACCCGGTCCACCCGCGACTCGAGTCCATGGTCCAGCGCGTTGCGCACCAGGTGCAGCAGGGGATCCCTCAGGGCCTCCACCACCGCCCGGTCGGCGCGGGTGTCCTCGCCGTCCACCACCAACTCCACTTCCTTGCCCAGCTCGCGCCCCAGGTCCCGCACCATGCGCGGGTAGGGCTCGAAGAGCACGGAGAGCGGCAGCATGCGCAGGCGCTGCACCTCGTCGGCCACGTAGCCCAGGTCGCGCAGCTCCTCGTTGGCCAGCAGCTTCGCCTCGCGGTGGAGGGCCGCCGCCAGCTCCTTCGCCTTGCCGAGCCGCTCGGCCAACATGACACCCGCGGGCCCCAGGTCCTCCGCCGCCCGCGCCATCAGGCTCAGCTCCCGCGCCAGCTCCAGGCGCCGGGTGGTGGCCAGCTCGCGGCGGCGCGACACCTGGGTGAGGTTGGTCACCGCGCTCGTGAGCCGATCCAGGCTCGTCACGCCGATGCGCACCGAGCCATCCGCCCTGTCCCCGGTGCGCAGGCCCGACACGGAGGAGGTCCGGGCCGGTGGTGGCTCGGGCGTCGCCGGGGGCATCCTGCTGATGGTGGTGCTGGCCGTGGCCGCCGCCGAGCCCTGCGCGCGCGGAGGCTCCACCGCCACCGTCCGGCCCTGCATGGATGTCCGGGGCGAGGCGACGGGCGTCGGCACCGGGGGAGGCGCCTGCCGGGACACCAGCGAAGGGGACAGGATGCCCAGCGGAGCCGAGCCCCACGCGGGCGTGACCTCGTCCCGCTCGTCCCGCTCCTGGGGTTGTTCCTTGCGCGCGGGCGGGGAAGCCTGTGTCGCGCCCGGGGTGGACGCCTGGCCGGAAGCCTCGGCGCGGGTGCACTCCTGCAGCCAGCGCACCAGCTTGCCCACCGCGGGAGGCTCCTGCTGTGGCTCGGGCGACGCCCCCGCCAGCACCAGCACCGCGTCCGCGGCATGCAGGAGCGCGTCGATGGAGCCGGCGGACAGCGCATGTTCGGCGCGCTCGGTGGCGCGCACCAGCTCCTCCATCTCGTGGACGACGGCGTTGATGTCGTCGAAGCCCATCATCCGGGCCTCGCCCTTCAAGCCGTGGAGCTCGCGCAGCACGGTACGGCCCGCCTCCGGGCTCGCTCCCGCCTCCAGCTCCACGATGCGGCGGTTGATGCGCTCCAGGCGCACCCCCACCAGCTCGCGGAACTGCTTGAGCAGCCTCTCCCGCGCGCTCACCCGTTGCTCCCAGGGGCCGGAGGGTCGATCTGGAAGCGCTCCACCACGCCCCTCAGGTCACGCGCCAGCGAGGACAGATCCCCATTCGCGCTGATGACCTGCTTGGTGGCATTGTGGCTCTGCTGGGTGATGCGCAGGATGTCCGCCATGGCCTCGGCCAGCAGATCCGTTCCGCCCTGCTGCTGCTGGGTGGCCAGGGAGATCGCCCTCACCGCGTCCGAGGTGCGCCCGGCCAGCTCGACGATCTGCCGCAGCGACTCGGAGACCTGCTGCGCCAGCGTGGTGCCCGTCTCGGTGGCGCGCACGCCGCCCTCGGTCGCCATCACCGCCGCCCCCGAGGCGTCCTGCACCTCCTCGATGAGGCCTTCGATCTCCTTGGTGGACTCGATGATGTTCTCCGCCAGCCGGCGCATCTCCGCCGCCACCAGCGAGAAGCCCTGCCCCACCTCGCCCGCCTTGGTGCCCTCCAGCTCGGCGTTGAGCGCCAGCAGGTCCGACTTGTCGGCCACCCCGTTGATCAACTCGACGATCTTCCCGATCTGCTGCACCCGCTTGTTCAACCTCGCCACCGCCGCGGCGATGGCCTGGTTGTCGTGGCGCATGCGGTTCATCGTCTCCAGGAAGGACTCGGCGCTGGCCTGACCGCCCTTGGCCGCCGCGAGCGTCTTGTGGGCGATCTCCGCCACGGAGCCGGCGTTCTCGGCGATCTGCCGGGCCGAGCGCGCCAGCTCCTCGGTGGTGGCGCTCGTCTCGTCCAGAGAGCTGGCCTGCTCGGCGGCACCCGCCTCGTAGCGCGCGGAGGTGGAGATGATCTCCTCGGTGGTGGAGCCGATGCGGGTACCGGCACGCCGCAGCTGCGCCAGCACATTGGCCAGGTGGGTCCGCATGGTGGTGAAGGCGGCGGAGACGGCCCACACCTCGTCCTCGGCGGGGATGATGCTCGGACGGCTGAGATCTCCCTCGGCGATGCGGTGGGCCTCCTCGCCCAGCTGGCGCATGGGGCGGCCCAGGAGCGTGCCGCCCAGATAGGCGGCCGCCAGGGCCACCCCGAAGACGAGCACGCACAGCGCTCCACCGGACAGCAGGGCCTCGGTGCGCAGCAACTCGGCCAGCTCCGCCTGCCGCGACGAGCTGCTCTCCGCCAGCACCTGATCGAAGGCCCGCTCCGCCAGCGATGAGAACACGTCCCAGATGAGCACCGCCGGCGTCACCACGACGATGGCGGTGAAGATGACCAGCCGCTTACGGATCTCCGCGCGCCGGGGCAACACGGAGATGGCCTGCTCGGCGGTCAACCCCTGGGCGCACATCTCCAGCGTCACGCGCCGGGCCCGCAGCGTGACGAGGCAGTACGTCAGCAGCGCGGAGAGCGGGCCGAAGAGCAACCCCGGCCAGCCGACGCGCAGCGCCAGCTGGAGGCTCGTGGACGCGCCGCTCGCCCACAGCCCCAGGTTGACGAAGACGGAGGTGAACAGCCACAGCACGAGCGTGGAGACGAAGGCGAAGTCCGCCAGGCCGTGGACCTCCAGCATCGCCTGCCCGAACCGCTCCGGCTCGCCCCGCCCTCCCGCCGCCTCCAGGCTCCGCAGCACGCGCAACCGGCGAATGCAGAGGGCGACCGACACACCCAGGGTGACGAGGGTGAACAGCCCTGTCAGCTCGAGGAAACGCGGGAAGTGGTCGCCCAACTGCTCCGCGAGGGTGAGCTGCGAGTAGCGGGCGCCCAGGACGGAGGTGGTCAGGTTGGCGTAGATGATCGCCATCAACAGGCGCCGGCTGAAGGGGCGCCGGGACAGGAGGTAGTGCAGGCCCCGCATCACCCCTCCTTCTCCGCCACACGGAAGCGCTGCACCGTGGCCTTGAGATCCCTCGCCAGCGCGGACAGGTCCGTGTTGGCGGCGACCATCTGCTCCGTGGCCGCGGCGTTCTCCTCGGTGACACGCAGGATGTCGCCCATGGCCGTGGCGAGCTGATCCGTGCCCGTCTGCTGCTGTTGGGTGGCCAGGGAGATGGAGCGCACCGCGTGGGACGTCTGCCGCGCCAGCTCGAGGATGAGCCCCAGGCTCTGGTCCACCTGCGCCGCCAGCGAGGCGCCGCGCTCCGTCGTCTTCAGGCCCGCCTCCGTGGCCATCACCGCCGCCTGGGTGGCGTCGCGGATTTCATCGATGAGCCGCTCGATGGCCAGCGTGGAGGACAGCACGTTCTCCGCCAGCCGGCGCATCTCCGCGGCCACCAACGAGAAGCCCCGGCCCGGCTCGCCCGCCTTGGTGCCCTCCAGCTCGGCGTTGAGCGCCAGCAGGTCCGACTTGTCGGCGATCTCGTTGATGAACTCCACCACCTTGCCGATCTGCTGCACGCGCTTGTTGAGCCGCACCACCGCGTCGGCGATGGCCTGGTTGTCGCCCTTCATGCGGTGCATGGCCGCGAGGAAGGCCGCCGCGCTGCGCTGCCCGCTCTGGGCCGCCGCGAAGGTGGTCTCCGCCATGGCCGACACCGACTCGGCGTTGACGGCGATCTGCTGGGCCGAGCGCGCCAGCTCCTCGGTGGTGGCGCGCGTCTCGTTGAGCGAGATGGCCTGCTCCCCCGCCCCGGACTCCTGGTCCGCCGAGGTGGCCACCAGCTGCTCGGTGGTGGAGGAGATTTGAAGTCCCGCGCGCTGCAACTGCACGAGCGCCTGGGCGAGCTGCGCCTGCATGCGCGTGAAGGCGCCGGACACGGCCCACACCTCGTCCTCGGCGGGGATGAAGCGGGGGGTACGGACCTCGCCCTGGGCGATGCGGGTGGCGTCCTCCGAGAGAGCGCGCAGGGGCTCGGCCAGCGCGGTGCCGGCCACGTACGCCGTGCCCACCACCCACAACACCACCAGCCCGGCGAGCAACCCCAGGGGCAGACCGGTGGCCCGGCGCGCCCGGTGCACCACCTCCTTCTGCACCTTGGGATCCTTCGTCTCCAGGATCTGATCCAGCGTGCTCACGGTGCGGCTCACCGACACGTCGAGGATGAAGAAGGACGGACTGAGCACCGCCACCGCGGTGAACATCACCAGCCGCCGCCGCAGCCGCAGCCGCTCGGCGGGGATGGCCGCGATGACCTCCTGCGGTGACAGCCCCTGCGCGGCGATGCGCTCGGCGGCCCGGCGGCCCCGGCGCACCACCATCAGGTAGACGAGCATGGCGGACAGCGGCCCGAGCGACAGGCCCACCAGCCCGATGCGCAGTCCCGTGCTCCAGGGGGCGTCCGCCAGGGGCGAGAACGTCACCGCCAGCATCAGCGTGCCGCCCAGCCACGCCTGGAGGGTGAACCAGAAGCAGCGCCCGGGGATGCGACGCACCTCCAGCAAGGCCCGGCGCAGATTCTCCGGATTGACGGGCAGACGCCCCTGCTCCACCGCCCTCAACACGCGCAGCGCGTGCCGCTCCTGGGCGCCGGACAGGACGGTGTGCAGCACCAGGACCGCCGCCAGCAACCCGAGGAAGAGCCAGCCACTGCCCGCGGGCACCGAGTGGGTGAGATGCCCGTACAGCAGCGCCAACGACAGGCCCACCGTGCCGGCCAGCCAGGCCGGACGCGTGGTCCAGACCGCCAGGCCCTCGAGTCCCTCGGGGCCCGTCTGTCCCTCCGGCGCGCTCAAGCGGCCTCCTGGGTGGAGGGCGCCAGGAAACGCCCGAAGTCGACCAGCGACATCATCGGCCACAAGGCGCCGCGCACCTGGACGAAGCCACGCAGGCTGCCCCCCGCCACCCGGCCCAGCAACGCCGGGGCGGGAAACACGGTGAGCGGCTCGGAGTCGATCTCCAGCGCGTCCACGCCCACCGCTTCACCCGTGGCGGCCACGAGGATGCGCTCGGAACCCACGCCCCCGTCGAAGGCCTGGTTCGCGCAACCGGCCCGGCCCCCGAAGGTGCTGGGAGACTCGATGGTGGCCACCTCGTGCGCGGCGAACGCCACCCGATTGGTGCCCGCCCGACACAGGAGCATGCCCGTGACACTGCGGCTGCCCGGGGCCATGGCTCAGACCCCCTGGCTGAGGTGATCGAACAAGCCCTCGGGATCGATGACCGCCACGTCGCGCTGGGCGCTGCGGGCAGGCCCCCGCAGGTGGAGGTGCACCCCGTTGATGCCCAGCGGCTCCAGGCGGCCATCCACCTGGGAGACACCGGCCACCCGGCTGGCCGTGAGCGCCAGGGTGCCTCGAGTCAGCCGCACCAGCACCGCGCGGCGCGTGGGCTCACTCTCTCCAGATACCAGCATGCTCATGTCCACCACGGGGATGACCTCTCCGCGGTGGGCGAACACGCCCAGCAGGTGCCCGGGAGCTCCGGGCACCCGCGTCAGCTCGGGAAAGCTGACCACTTCCGCCGCGCATTCAGCCGGTACGGCGTACCAGCTGCTCCCGCAGGCGAATACGAGGTAGGACTGCCGTGTCTCGGTCTCGGTCGAGGCCATTGCGCGCGCAGCCTACCTCAAGGACGGCTAGCGCACGAACTCGACGCGACGGTTGGCCTCCCAGGCCTCCTCGGTGGCCCCCTGCTCGACCGGCCGGTTCTCGCCGTAACCCACCGACTTGATCTGCCTGGCCGGCACGCCCAGGTCCACCAGGTACTTCTTCACCGCGGCGGCGCGCTTCTGGGAGAGCTGGAGGTTGTACTCCTCGGTGCCACGCTCGTCCGCGTGCCCGGCGAGCTCCAGGCTGCCGGTGCCACCGGCCTTGAGGCACTCGGCCAGCTCACTCAGCCGGCTCTGGGCCTCGGGGGTCAGGGAGGCCTCGTTGAAGCCGAAGCGCAGCGGCTCCCAGTTGCACTCGGCCTTCTGGGCGGAGGCCACGCACTGGTTGCCCTGGCACTCCTGGCCCTCGGCGCAGTCCGTGCTGGAGTTGCAGGCGCCCGGAGGCAGCGCGCAGCGGCCCCTCTGGCACTCCTGGGCGCCCTGGCACTGGGCCTTGGAGGTGCACTGCGGCTCCGCGCACTTGCCGGCCTCGCAGATCCTCCCGCCCGTGCACTGATCATCGGTCGTGCACTCGGGGCCCTTGGGCACGCACTTGCTGCCCTGGCACGCGAAGCCCTCCTTGCAGTTGGCGTCGGTGGCGCACTCCTGGCAGGTGCCATTGACGCACACCTCCCCCCGCTCCTGGCAGGTCTCGTCGCTCTTGCAGTTGGGGTAGGTCGGCGGACAACCGGCCAGCACCGCCACGGCGAGGGCAAGCCCCGCAACCATCGAGATCCGACGCATTTCTCCTCCGAATAATTAGATGTCGTCCAACGGACGAGTCGACCTGTCCGCGTCTAGCCCGGCCCTGAATGCGGAGTCAAAGCCTTTTGTCCCGACGGCAAGGTTGCACCCAGGCCCCACGAGTGTCCACACAACCCCTGAGAATACAAAGCATTTCTACCGGGCGCGGCACTCGCCCTCCTCCCAGCGCGGCCGCGGCCTGCGGGTCAGGCCACAGTTGGACTTGAGGTCCGCCTCCGCCTGCCACTCGCGCTCGGCCTTCTCGAGTGCCTCGAGCTTCGCCCGGAGCGCCACCACATCCGTCGTCCGCGAGCAGTAGGCGATGTACTCGCGCGGCCCGCCGCAGGGCTTGTGGCCGAACCCCGCCACCTCACACTCCTCCACCTTCCCGCACCCGCGCGGATTGGCCAGCGCCCGAGCCTCGCTCGCGAGCGTCTCGGCCCGCTGCTTCGCCTTCGAGCCCTTCTCCGCCTTCGAGCCCTTCCCCGCCTCCGCCCCACCCGCCGCCACCAGCAGCAGCGCCACCACCCACGCGCTCCTCCGGACAGTCTTCAACGCCATGGAGTACCTCCCCGTCTCGTTCAAAAAGCAGAACGCGCCGGATGGGAGGAGCCCACACCAGCGCGTTCCGGTCAACCGGCTCATCTACCCGACAACCGGGCGGAGCGAGCCTCTCCGCCCGGCCAGGTCCCGGCGCGCCGACTCAGCGGGCGCCCGGGACCGCGTCACGTCTCAGGCGGCCTTCTTCGCCTGACGACGCCGACGCACGGTCACGTACCGAGCCAGGGCGAACAGACCCATGTAGAGGCTCGCGTCCGTGCCCGAGGTGGCACCACAGCCGCAGCTGCCGTTGTCGTCTCCGTCGCCGTTGCCATCGCCGCCCGTGCTGGCCGGCGTGACGTTGGTCTGCGCGGCACCCGTCAGGGTGGCCGACTCGGTATCCGTCAGGGTGAGCGTCTTCAGACCCAGGGACTTGAAGGTCACCTTCAGGTCGGAGATCTCGCCCTGCGCGAAGACCGTGTTGGACGGCAGCACCGCCTCCGCATCGGAGCTCGTCACCTTGACCGAGCCGGAGTAGGAGGTGGCCAGGTTGCCGTAGGCGTCGAACGCCTTGGCGGAGATGGAGATCTCCTGGTCCACGGGGAGGCTCGCGGGGAGCGCCAGCGAGAAGCTGACGGCCGAACCCGACGTCACATCGAATGCCGCGCTCGTCGCACCCGTGAAGCCCTGGGCAGCCGCCACCAGCGTGTAGCCGGTGCCAGCCGTGCGCAGGGAGAGGCCATCGAACGTGGCCACGCCGTTGACCGCGGAGACCGAGGCCGTGCCCAGCAGCGAGCCACCCGTCGGATTCGCGCCGAGGCTCAGGATCACCAGGGCGTTGCTCCCGGTGAGCACGTTGCCGTGCGCGTCCTGCAACTCCACCTCGATCGGGCCCAGGGAGGCACCCGCCGCGACGCCGCTCAGCGAGCCGCGGAACACCAGGCGCCCCGTCTCGGAGGCGTTCGGGACGACGTTGAAGGCCGGCGAGATGGCGGACTCCAGACCCGCCGCCTCCGCCTTGAGCGCGTAACCCGTGCCCACCTTGTCCACGGAGAGACCCGAGAAGGTGGCCACACCACCGGAGGCGGTGACCGTCGTCGTACCGCCCAGGGTGGCGCCCGCCGCGTTCTCGAGCGACAGGGTCACCTCGGGCGTCGCACCGGAGATGATGTTGCCGGCGCTGTCCTGCACCGCCACGCGCACCGTGAACGCCGAGCCCACGGCCGTGTTGTCAGCCGGCGTGCTGGTGAAGACGAGCCGCGAGGCCGCGCCCGCCCTCACGTCGAAGCCGACGCTGGTGTCCGAGTAGATGCCGCTCGTGCCCGCCAGCAGGGTGTAGTTGATGCCAGGGCGGCTCACCTTCAGGTCATTGAAGGTGGCCACACCCTCCACCGCGCTCACCGTGGTCGTACCACTCAGGCTCGCACCACCCGGGTTGTTGCCCAGCGACATCGTCACCGAAGCGGTGGACTGCGTCGCCAGGTTGCCCTCCTTGTCGAAGAACGAGACATGCACGGCCGGGTCGATGGGGGAACCCGCGAGCACGTTGGAGGGCTGCTGGGTGATGATCGCCCGGTAGGGCGCGCCAGGCGTGGTCGCGAAGGCCTCGCTGCTCGCCGTGGTGAACGAGCCGGAGGAGGCGACCAGCGTGTGGCTGGTGCCCACCTTGTTGATGGACAGGTCGCTGAAGGTGGCCACGCCGCCCACCGCCGCCACCTTGGTGGTGCCGGAGAGCACGCTACCCGAAGGGCTGCCGGTCCCCAGCGAGAGGGTGACCTCGGCCGTGGACGTGGTCTGGTTGCCGAACGCGTCCTGGATGGTCACCTGCACCGCCGGGGTGATGGGCGAGCCCGCCACGGTGGTGGAGGGCTGGGTCACGAAGGCCAGCTTCGACGCCGCCGCCACGGAGATGTCGAAGGCCGAGCTGGTGGCCTCGGCGAAGCCGCGGCCGGAGGCCTTCAGCGTGTAGCCCGTGCCCACCTTGTCGATGGACAGGTTGCTGAAGGTGGCGACACCGGCGGTCGTGGTCGCGGTCGTGGTGCCCGACAGCGTGCCAGAGCCCGGGTTGTTGGCGATGGCGAGCGAGACGTTGAACGCGCCCGTCGTCACCAGGTTTCCATCCTTGTCCAGCACGCTCACCGTCACCGCCGGGGAGAGGGTGGCTCCCGCGACCGCGTTGGAGGGCTGCGCGGTGAAGGCCAGCTTGCTCGCGGTGGTGACGAGGGTGCTCCCCGTGCCCGTGATGGACGGGGCCGCCGCGTCCTTCGCGGTGATGGACTGATCGCCAAGGGTGTTGAAGGTGACGGACAAGCCGCTCGCCACGCCCGCGGAGAAGGCCGCGCTCGCCGGCAGAGTCGCCGCGCTATCGGTGCTGGTGAAGGTGGCCGTGCCCGTGTAGCCGGTGGCCACCAGACCCAGCGAGTCCACCGCCGTGACACTGAAGGAGATCGCACGGTCGATCGGCACCGCTTCCGGCAGACCGGTCACCTTGTAGGCGACGGCTGGGCCCGGAGGAGGCACGTGGGTGGAGCAGCTCGCCGCCGAGTCCATCGGGAGGCGGACGTCGTCCACGTAGAAGCCCTCCGCGTTGGAGGTGGAGTCACTGTAGAACTTGAACCCGAACCACACCGTCTTGCCAGCCAGCGCGCCCAGGTTGACGGTGACCGCCTTGAGCGAGCCGTTGGCGCCCTTGTTCGCCGAGGTCCAGATGCGCGTGGTCGTGCTGCTGCGGAGCGTGTCGTCATAACCACCGGCCGAGATGTACGGCTGCGTGGCCGACACCGCGTCGGGCACGTTGGTCCAGGGACCGCTCGCGCCCGTGGTGCTGTAGACGAGCCAGGCACCGTCGTAGCGGTTCTCGAAGTCGTACCAGACGTTGAACGTCATCTGGGGGCTGCCCCCCTCCGAGATGCGGAAGCCGTTGATGCCAGCCGCGACCGAGCCGTTACCACCCAGCACCAGCGTGTGCTGCTGGCTGGAGAGGTAGGTGCCGCCGCAGCTCGTGGTGGTCGCGCCCATGCGGTACGCGCTCGTGGCCGACTGGTAGTGGCAGCCGGAGACGATGGCCATGGTGGCCGCGTTGCCCGTGCCCGCCGTCGGGACCCAGTACGCGGAAGCGTTGGCCGGCCGGTTGGCGTCGAAGTCGTCGAAGAACGTCCCCGGGGTGATGATGCCGGTGGGGATCGCCGACTTGCGCGCCGTGTTCGCATCCTCGATGGTGGCCGAGCTCACCTCGGTGGCGCGCACGACGTAGTAGTACGCGGTGCCGCTCGCCAGGTTCTGGTCATCCGCGAACGAGGTGCCCGTCACACCCGTGGCGATCCGGTTGGCCGCCGAGGGGGTGAAGTCCGCCGTGGTGCTCCGGTACACCGAGTAGGTGATGCTGCCGCCACAGATGGGCGTGGCCGCGGACCAGCTCAGGGTGGTGGCGCAGGTGTTCGCGGCGGCGTTGGTCACGGAGGCCAGGCCCTCGAAGGAGGGAGGCAGCGCGCACACGCCCGTGGCCGTCACCGACGCCTCGTTGGACGCGGGAGACTCGGCGCACTCCTTCGCGCGCACCACGTAGTAGTACGTCGTACCGCCCGACACGCCCGAGTCCACGAACGGCGCGGCCGACGCGGTGCCCACGCGGGTGTACGGCCCGCCCGGCGTGGTGGCCCGGTAGATGTTGTACGAGGGCGAACCGTTGGTGGCCCAGTTCACCTCGATGGTGTTGTCACCGCTCGCGGCGGCCGTCACGCCCGTGGGCGCAACGGTGGCGGTGGCGCAGGAGTTGTAGGCGATGAGCGCGAAGTCCTGATCCAGCGTCGTGCCGTTGTTCGGCACGCCGTCGGAGTTCACGTTGGTCGCCGTCACCGTCACGGTGTAGGCGCCCTCGACGCCCGCGGGCAGGAAGACGTTCTCCACGTTGTTGGCGCTGTCCGCCGTGCCGCCCGTGATCGAGTTGGCACCGGAGAAGACGTTGCCCTTGTACGTGTTGCCGCCCACCGTCACGGTGAGGTCCAGGTTGTTCTTCCAGGCGCTACCGGTGGTGGAGCCCGGCGCGTCCGTCCACGCCAGCGTCACGCGGAAGGGCCTGGTCGAATCCCCCACCACGCCGGAGAAGGTCCGCGTCTGGCCGGAGGCGGTGAAGAGGTTGGCCGGGTTCTGGTCATCCAGCAGGCGCGGGACGCCGTCGAACGCCATGCCCAGGTCCATCAGACCCGTGCCCTGGTTGTTGGAGAAGAGCGAATCGTTGGCCCCCGAGCCCGTCATGTAACGGGTCGAGTTCATCAGATAGGCCTTCGTCATCGCCGGGGTGGGCGCGCCCATGCCCTGGTTGATGAAGTACTGACGGAGCAGGGCCGTACCACCGGCCACCGCGGGGGTGGAGTGGCTGGTGCCCGAGGAGGCCGTGTACCACTGCTGGCCCGCTGGGTGGAAATCGCTGTTGAAGCCAGCGCAGACACCCGAGGCGTCGAAGCAGGAGAGCGCCTGACCCAGGGGGTTGCCCGGAGTGGGAGCATGCTGGCCATCGGCCTGGGCCACGCCACCCGACACGTGCGTGCCCGGCGCCATGATGTCCGGCTTCTTGCGGCCGTCATCGGTGGGACCGCGGCTGGAGAAGCCCGCCACGTCGTGGAGGCTGTTGGCGTCCGAGTCGGTGGTGCCGCAGGCATCCGCGCCGCCGAAGGGATGGACGTTCTCCGAGGCGCCCACGGTGATGACGTTCTTGCCCGTGCCGGGGCTGCCCACCGAGTTCGTCGTCGGGCCGTCGTTACCCGCCGCGAAGAGGATGACCATTTCCTGGTTGCCCGAATTGGCCACCGCGGAGCCCGTGGGCTGCGCGTCGCGGACGAGCGCGTCGTACTGCTGCGCGTCCGTGGTGTACGCGCTGGTGCTCGCGCCCCAGCTGTTGGTGCTGATGCGCATGCCGTCGCGGTAGGCGCGCGACTGCAGGTCCTCGTAGTCCGGCTCGGTGAAGGAGCCCGGGTCGAAGACCACCGACGAGCCCACCTTCACGAAGGGCGCCACGCCCAGGCCGTAGTTGTAACCCGCAGTGTCCGCGTAGGGAGCGCCGGTCAGGTTGACGTAGCCCGCCACGATGTGGCTGTTGATGTTGCCATGACCGTCGCAGCCGGAGATGGTGCTACCGGAGCTCGGCGTGCCCTCCAGACGGTTGTAGACGACGCGGCTGGTGCCGGTGATGTTTCCGTCGATGTACAGACCGAAGTGGTTGGGCGACTGCGTCCCGTTGTCCAGGCCGCTGTCGCTCACGTCCACGCCGAAGCCGGACGCGGTGAACTGCTCCTGGGAGAAGCCCTTGGACGCCAGCCACGCCAGGTAGCCCGGACCGGTCGGATTGGTCCCGGTCACCTGCCCGGCGAGGATCATGTTCTGCCGCTCGTCGAACTTCTTCGGCTGGATGCGCGGCTGGATGGACAGGACGTCCGGACGCTGAACGATCTCGTTGACGGCCTTCCGGTCCACATAGGCCACCACGTTCACGTAGCCCAGCGACTTGCGGATGACGGGCTCGCGCGTCTGGAACTTGCGGATCAGCTCCAGCGTCTCGCCATTCGTCTCGTCGTCCTCGATGAGCTGGATGGTGTAGGCGGCCGTGGTGACCGTGTTGACGGTCGGGTGCAGCTTGTAGTCATCCAGGTACTCACCGTCCCACCGGATGACCGGGGCCGCGGTGATGTGCTTCTGCAGGCTGCTCATCGCGGCGACATCGCCGTAGACGAGGTAGGCGTTGTTGGGGATGTACGACACCACCTGGACGCCCGTGGCCTCCAGCGCCTTGTACCACTCGGGCCGCACCGGGCCGTCGAAGTGCACGATGTGGAAGCTCTTGCCGGCGGCCATCTTCTTCATGCCGCGCATCGACTTCGCGTGCTCGGACGAGGTGTCGATCACCCCCGCGTTCAGCAGGATCTGATCGTAGTCGTCGCGCAGTTCCACATCCTGTGCAGCGGGCAGCGAGTCCAGGGTGGCATCATCCACCTCGACCAGCTTGTAGGAGCCGTAGTCACCAATGACCCTGGCGCCCTTCTGCTCGAGCGCCGCGGCCTTCTCCGCGCTCAACTGCACCTTGTGGAACGGCGCCTTCGAACGATAGCCCTCGATGCGCTGCTGGTTGGTTGGCTCACTCCCCGAGCCCCCACACGCCAGCGCCGTCGCGAGTCAGGCCACGCCAAGCACCCCCGCGGCACGGCCGCGAGTGCGCATACCGGTTGGCCGGTACGCCGATTCCGTCATTGCTGTTGCCCCTTGTTGAGACGGGCGGGCCACGCTCTTTCGTGGCTTCGCCCGGGTGAAACCGGCGGGTGCTTTGCTTTCGCTGGTGAAACCGGAAGAACCGGCCTACTCGCAATTCGCACACCGCCGAGCCTGTTCGAATATCACGAGAGCGTAAAGGCTGACAAGCAGTGAACAATCAAAACCTTGCTTGCCGAGTCAATCACTTCCAATCTCTCAAAACACGAGAACACCTCAAATCAATCAAATTCAAAATCTCAAAACACGAGAGGGGGAACGTGCTCCTTTTCCGAGCACGGAGAGCCCGCGAGACGAAGAGGCACCGTCCTCCCGGGCAGCTCTCCCGCTCCACGAGCGCTCGGGTTCCGCCGGATGACGCATGGCGTCATCCTTGAACGACGGCCGGATTTCCGGAACGGTGTGGCCGGGCGACCACACTGTCCCGCCCCAAGGTGCCTCGACATGCCCGCCACCGTCCTCATCGTCGATGACGAGAAGAACATCCTCCTGACGCTCCAGACGTCGCTCCAGCTCGCGGGCTACCGCACGGAGCTGGCGGCCAGCGGGCAGGTGGCCCTGGACGTGGTGTCCGCGCGCCCGGTGGACGCGGTGCTGATGGACGTGAAGATGCCGGACATGGACGGGCTCACGGCGCTGGCCCGATTGATGGAGCTCAAACCGGAGCTGCCCGTCATCATGATGTCCGGGCATGGCACCATCGACACGGCGGTGAAGGCCACGCAGCTCGGCGCTCGGGACTTCCTGGAGAAGCCCCTGGCCCGCGACCGGCTGCTGGTGGCGCTGCGCAACGCGCTCAAGCACCAGGCGGTGATGGAGGAGCTGCAGGCGCTGCGTGCGGAGGTGGGCCGCTACGACATGGTGGGCAGCGGCCCCGCCATGCAGCGCATCTTCTCGCTCATCCAACGCACGGCGCCCTCCGAGGGCCGGGTCCTCATCACGGGGGAGAATGGCACCGGCAAGGAGCTCATCGCCCGGGCGCTGCACCAGAACTCGAAACGCAAGAACGGGCCCTTCGTGAAGCTCAACTGCGCGGCGGTTCCGCACGAGCTCATCGAGAGCGAGCTGTTCGGCCACGAGAAGGGGGCATTCACCGGCGCGGTGAGCGTGCGCCGGGGCAAGTTCGAGCTGGCCCACGAAGGGACGCTCTTCCTGGACGAGATCGGCGACATGCCCCAGGCCATGCAGGCCAAGCTGCTGCGCGTGCTGCAGGAGGGGGAGCTGGAGCGGGTGGGCGGCACGGAGACCCTCAAGGTGGACGTGCGCGTCATCGCCGCGACGAACAAGAACCTGGAGAAGGAGATCGAGGCGGGGCGCTTCCGCGAGGACCTCTACTACCGCATCAACGTGGTGCAGATTCACTCGCCGCCCCTGCGCGAGCGGCGCGAGGATCTCCCCGCGCTGATCGACGCCTTCCTGAAGGAGGCGTGCGCGCGCAACGGGCGCCGGCCGCTGTCACTCTCCCCGGAGGCGCTGGCGGTGATGGCAGCCTATGACTACCCGGGCAACGTGCGCGAGCTGCGCAACCTGGTGGAGCGGCTCGCCATCCTCTGTGAGGGCCCCGTCGTCTCCGGCCACGAGGCCGCCGAGTTGCTCCCTCGCGGCAAGGGCACCGTGCCTCCGCCTCTTCCCACCAGCTCCCCCGCCATGCCAACCCCTGGGGTTCCGGCGGCTCCGGCTCCGGCGGCTCCCGTGGCGACGCCCGCCAGCGGCTTCCGGCCCCGCGTGGACCGGACCTTCCGCGAGCAGGTGGAGGACGCCGAGCGGGAGATCATCCAGTTCACGCTCGCGCACACGCAGGACAACGTCACCGAGGCGGCGCGGCTGCTCGACCTGGAGCGCGGCCACTTCTACAAGAAGATGAAGGCCCTCGGGCTGAAGCGCGGCGGCGGCGAAACGTAAGTACGCGACATAACTAGCCTTTCATGGCACTACGGGAAGGAGTGGGAACGACCTGGAGACGCCGTGTGCTCGCGGTGTGCTCGGGCGGCGAGGCTGGTTCCACCAGCTTCAGCGCCTGCACGGCCTCGGCGAGGAAGGTGAGGTTCTTCCCCAGGTAATAGGTGGAGGTGACAGCAGGCGTGGAGTGGCCGGCCAGCTGCTGGCCCGCGCCGATGTTCCCCGCCGTGTCCGACAGGAGGTGGGTGAGGAAGGTCTTCCGCAAGTCGTGGAACGTGAAGCCCTCGGGAAGGTCCACCCCGGCGCGCTCTCCGATGCGGCGCACCAACTTGGCGGTGTGCCAGGCCTCGTTGCGCAACCCGCCCTCAGGCGAGGCGAACACCAGAGGCTCCACGAGTGCACCGCGCTCGTCCCGGTCCACCTTCTGGAATGCCGCCTCGAGTTCTCCGCGGAGCACGGGGTGGAGGGGCACCACGCGCTCCTTGCCGCCTTTGGTGGTGTCACGATCCCAGCTGCGGCGCACATGGAGGACACCGCACGGACCCTCATCCCAGTGGATGTCCGTCCAGGCCAGTGCCGCCAGTTCGCCGCGGCGCAGGCCCGTGAGCACCGCAGTAAGGAGGAGCAGCCGGTACTGGCCGGCAGCACCGAGCAGCGCCTGCACCTGGTCCCGCGACAGGAAGCGCGGGCTCTTCACCGGCACCTTGGGACGGGGAACGCGGTCCCAGGGATTCTCCCGGACGGCGCCCAGGCGCATGGCGTACTTGAAGACGAGTCGCGCGCGAATGTGGAGCTGCCGCACCGTGGCCGGCTTCTGTCCCGCGTCCCGAGACTTCGTCAGCAGCGCGTCGCAGTCGGCCGGCGTCACGGCGGCCACCGGCTTCTTCTTGAAGTGCGGCACCAGCCAGTTCTTCACCTGGGAGCGCATGGGGGCCTGCGAGCCCAGGTGCTTGTTCGCGTCGAGGTACTTCTCGAAGAGCTCCTCACACGTCATCGGAACCGGCGCTGGGTTCGCGAAGCCACCCGCCACCTTCTCCGCGTACAGGGCCTTCTCCTGTGCCATCCGCTCGGCCTCGGCCTCCATGCGCGCGGCCGTGCGCTCGCGGGTAGTCCGCCCGGCCGCATCCCGGTAGCGGATCCACCACGTGCCGAAGTCGGGGGCGCGCCGCTGCAGGCGCTTGCCCGCGGCCACCACATCCTTCCCCTTCTTGTTGGGCCGGAAGTACGCGCTCGTCACGGGTCAGCCCACCTGCACCTGCTGCTGGGACTGCCGAGACTGCGCGTCCACCCAGGCCTTCACCTTCTCTGGGTCGAAGCGGTAGTTGCGCGCGCCGAGCTCCACGAAGGGCAGGCCCAGGTTCTCCCGGCACTGCTTCCACACCCACGACTTCGACACGTTCAGGTAGTCCGCCACCTGCTCGCAGTCCCAGAGCCCTCCCTTGGGCACCAGAACCACCTTCCTCTCGCTATTGTTGCAGTTCGTCATCGTCGTCACGCGGTCCTCGGCAGCGCGCGGAGTGGGGGCTCCGCGCCAGCGCTGCTCTGTGTTGGTGATTCCCCCGCTTTCCCCCGCGCTGCCCACGTTACGCGGTGTTCACCGGGTAACAACTTGTGTGCCAATCCACTTGCGCCAGAACGGGACACGTGACTGCACCGTTCTGGCGCACCGGGTCCACGGGCTGGCTGACCTGTCTCGGAATTCGGACGCTCGGGTCACCGGCTGCGCTCGCAGTGGTGACGAGTTTGGGCGGACGCAGCGCGCCACGTGTCAGTGAGGACCCATGACGCGAGCGATTGCGATGCAAGGCAATGAGCTGGCCTGAGAAGACCATACGCACCGCTCGTTGCGCCGCCGCGCGGCGGTCGATGCGGACGTGCCACGCGGACGCTACATGAGGGTAGCCGCCCAAGAAAAACAGCGCACCGACAGGTGCGGCTAGACACCTGCCGGTGCACTGCCGACGAGCCGCTGCTGCTAGACAGCAGACCCGCCGAAAACGGGTGAATAAAGGGGGCTGAACACCTCCGACGCGACCCATCGCACACCCCAAAAAAGCAGACGCCTCAGCATCGGGGCCTAGACCGATGCGAGGCGTCCTGGGCCGACCCCCAGGGCAGTCCATAGGGGCGGGCTTCTCGGGGCCGACCAAAGAAACAAAACGGTCGGCCATGTCTTAGTGGGGCGGCGCCGGTACCTGCTAGGCCACAGGTGGGTCGGCGACGGTGAAGCAGAAACTAACGGGAACAGCTACTACTACTGCCGGTCGAACGCAAGAGCTTGGCGAGAGACGGCTGCAGGCGACGCCGTTGGTTTGGCGGCTGGAAGGAAGCACTCCCCCTGATGCTCATAAGCCTTGTCGGGCGGGCATGTGCCATCGACCTTGAGCCGCACCCAGCAGCCGCCATTCATCTCGACCTCCAATTGCTTGTCGCACGGCGGGCGCTTCTGGTTGCTAAACGGCTTCTTAGGAAGTGCCTTCGCCAGGAGGAATGGCGCCTCATCAGGCATCGCGGTCAGAACAAGGTCATTGGCCACCTCGTCGGCACTACCGCCCCACCCCGCGTCATCCGCCAGGGCCAACTCGTCGCCGGCATCCAGCCCGGCCGGGCCCGGCCAGGAGGAGCCACTCAGGTGGAGGAGCGCAGCAGCCGCCAGGGCCGCGGCTGCTGCTGCGAATGCCGGGCGCCGCAAGGAGGCCCGCTCCGCGCGAGGGGCCTGGGAGGTGCGCGGAGTGGGCCGGGCAGCGCCGAGTAGGTGCCCCATCGTCTCCGGGCGGTTGATGGTCGTGTCGGCGACCTGGGCGGCGTCCTCAAGCATGAACACGAGCTCCCCAGCCACATCCAGCGGATCCCCACCCTCAGGCGCGCGCTCCACCTCGAGGGCGAGGTACGACGGGGACACGGAGGAAACGACGCGCACCTGCCAGTCGGCGAGGGGGGCGTCATCGGCCTGGCGCTCCGTGCGCTGCACCACCAGAGCGGGCCTGCCCGTCTCCACGTGGTGGGCGCGGTAGACGCGGCCCAGTTCTCCCGTGTTCCTGTACCTCGACCCGAGGCGGTACTGCCCGAGCTGGTTACCCCTCTGCTGGTGGCTGTTGTTCTCCAAGGCGCGGCCCTCCCGCGCCCGGTTGTACCACTCCCGCACCGACGATGTCTGCGGGTGGATATTCACCTGCCCCTGGAGGCCACCCCTTCTCCTCGGCATGGGGACGTTCTTCACGAAGCGCCAACTCCGGTTGATGGGCCTGCCCGAGCCCGAGGAGACGCACACGCCACCGCCGCCCGGGCCCCCGCGGTGCTGCGAGAAGGCGGTGGCGGAGCAGTGCTACTGCCAGTCGCCCGGGTGGAAGTGCCCGGACCATGGCGTCCAGATGAGCCCGTGCCGTCCCAACTTCTCTCACGATTGATGGCCGACTAGCCCCGGCCTCCGCGCGGCCCCGGGAGGACATCCCCCCTCCTCCCGGGGCCCGTGTCTTTCCGGCCCACCACCAGGAGGAAGCCCATGCCCTGCCCCGCCCCACCGTCCCCGCCCACCCTGGCCGAGCTGCTCGCCCAGCTCGCCGCAGTCAACCCCGCCAGCGCCGAGCACCTGCGCCCTGAGGTAGAAGCCCTCCAGAATCGCCTCTCCGACGTCCGGGCCCGGCTCGCCACCGCCGAGGCCGAGCTGCAGCGGGTGACTCTCGACCAGGCCGCCTACGAGGAGTGGACTCAGCGCCACAGCGACGCCGTCTGTCTCCGGAGCAAGGAGCGGCTCCTGGGCGTGGATGTCGGAGTCATGTGCGAGCGCCTGGAGCGGGAGGTCTACCTCGCTCGCCGCTCCATCACCCTGGGCCGCCAGCTCTGCGGGGACTGCGGCGGTACCGGCGAGGGCGAAATGCTCGATGCAGGCACCTGCCTCGTTCCTTCGGGGTGCGACTCCTGCGAAGGGACTGGTTTCGTGGCCAGGTCGGCCTCCGGCGCCTGATAATCCCCGGCTCCACGGGACGCCACGCTGGCCTCGCGGGCCTTGCAGGCGTCCAAAATGGACGCTACAGTGGCCACCATGACCGTGACCATCAAGAAGACCAAGAACCCCCCCCGTTCGGCCATCTGCTGCTTCTGGAACAACAAGGGAGGTACGGGGAAGACGAGCCTCGTGTTCCAGTCGTTGTGTCGGTATGCCGAACAGCGTCCAGAGGAACGGATCCTTGCGATTGACATGTGCCCCCAGGCCAATCTCTCCGAACTCCTCCTCGGGGGGCTCACCAACAAGGGCTCGGACAACTTGTTGAAGTTCCAGGGGGCGATTCCCCGCTCAACGATCGGCGGGTACTTCCAGCTGCGCCTGCCCAGCCCGTACACTCCGCCGCAGTTCAATAGCGACGACTTCATCGTCAATCCCGCTGGATCCAACAGCAGTGTGCCCAGCAATGTCGATCTCGTCTGCGGCGACCCGCTACTTGAGCTTCAGGTGAACGCGATGTCGACGCTGTCCAACGCCCAGATCCCGGGCACGAACACGTGGCTCGCTGTCATGGATTGGCTCAGGGACTTCCTCGCACCGATCCGCAGCCGCTACACGATGATCTTCATCGATGCCAACCCGAGCTTCTCCGTCTACACGCAGATGGCGCTCGCGGCGGCGGACGAACTCGTTCTGCCTGTCATGGCGGACGACTCATCCCGGCGTGCCGTGCAGAATGTCTTTTCCTTGGTGTACGGGCTGAAGGTTCCGTCCGAGATCTACACGCAACATGCGTTTGGAACACGCTTGACGGCGGCGGGCAGGCCGCTTCCGAAGATTCGTCTCATCGTGAAGAATCGCCTGACTCAGTACATGGGGCCGGCCTCGGCCTACGCCGACGTCCTCTCCTCCATCGAGAAGAACGTGATGGAGCTTCACCAGAACCAGCCCGCCTTGTTCGTCCCGACGACCCAGAACAAGCTGTTCGCTGACGTGCGCGACTTCCAGACGACCGGAGTGGTGGCATTCGCCAAGGGCGCCCCCTTCACCAAGCTCCAGGCAGGCCGAGTCGCGCTGGTCGGCCAACGCGTCAGGGTCAACGAGGAGTACCGCAAGCACTGCATCGGCGCGATCGACGACCTCGTCGCCAATCTGTAATTGGGGTATTGGCCTCGCCTTCACCCTAGGCAACATGAAGGGCCCAGCCTCCACCTCGGATGCCGGGCCCTTCGTGCTTCAGCGTTCCTCACGTGGTGCCACCACCCCTTCTGGGCGTGTACCCGGCCGCACTCCGCGAGCCGGGCGTTCCAGGAGGTTGCACATGCTGTCGTTCAAGACGTTGTTCAGTGCCGTGGCGGTCGCCGCTCTCGTCGTCGGAACCGCCGCCCTCGCCGAGCCTCCCGCCTCCTACACCAGCTCCACGAAGCTCGGGCTCAAGTCGTCGGACATCCAGCGGGACCTCTATCAGGCGGCCAAGCGTCTGGTGGAGGAGGCGAAGCGGGTCACCAACTTCACGCCTGCGGAGGAGGAGTGCGGGAAGATCACCGCAGCCGAGCGCTTCCTCGAGGAGACGAAGAAGGCGCTGGAGGGGAACATCTTCGGCCCGGACACCACCCTCGCGGGCCATGAGGAGGCCAGCAAGATCCTGAAGTCGATGAATGACGAGTGGTGCAAGGGCAAGGGTGGCGGTGCCGGCGCGACGAAGATCGCCAAGTCGCTCGGGAGGGTGCGCAGCATCGTGCGGCCCTTCATCCAGGAGCGCTTCGACGAGCTGAAGGAGATTGGGAAGGGGCGTGCGCCCACCCCGGCCGAGGCCGCTGCCATCGCAGCCGCAGCCATCGGGCTCCTCGTCACCTCGCCCGCCTGGGCGTTCTGAGCGAGCACGCAGGGCATGAGAAGGGCCCGGCTCCGAAATGGAGACCGGGCCCTTCGCGCATCAGGAGGTGCCAAGGTTGAGTTGCAGCAGGCGCCGCGTGGGTCGGATGGCAGTCCCCATGCCTGGACGAGGTACGCGAGGGCCCGGGCAGAGCATGGGGTGGAGGAACTGGCCGCGCGGGCGGAACTCGCGAGGGGGAGCCGACCGGAAGCGTGAACGACTCCTGGGCGTGGACGTCGGGAGCATGCGCGAGCGACTCAAGCTGGAACTCTACCTCGCCTGCCGCTCCGCCGCTCGGGGTCGCACCCGCTGCCACGACTTCAATGGCGCTGGAAAGGGGCCTTCCATCCCTGCGTTCACCGCCCCCCTCTCATCAGGGTGCGACACCTACACGGGGCTGGCTACGTGCCCCCCTATGGCAGGCACGAAGCAACTGAAATGGCTTCCCCGCCTCTTGCGAACCGCCGAGCCGTGCACTAGAGGCTGGGACCCCTCATATGCGCCTTCGCGACATCCAGCACATTATAGAAACGGCCGCCCTGCCAGAACAGCTTAACATCGAGCGATATAGCCCGACGTCAGGCAGTTCTCTCGAGGTGGGGATACATGATGCCAATCAGATCAAGCTTGCGTTACGCACCCTCCGGCAAGTGCCCGCGCTGGAGCCTTTCATTAAGCCACTTGAAGACAATCGCGTATTCATGGGGCAGAGCAGGGATACTGTAGTAGGGGTGCGTAATGACCTTGATCCGGTAGTGATGCACCTCACCACGCTAGCCCGAACTGTGAGCTTGCTGCGCAAGATTCTTGGGCGTGCTCTCCCTCCAGAAAAGCCAACCCAATTGGTCGTTCAGATCCCAGAGCCCGGCCCCATTGAAGAGCTTGAGAGGCAGGTGGGAGACCTCCGGAGGTTCTTCGACATCCTCACCAAAATTGAGGCCGAGACTGATAACGGCGAACGTGTGGATGTGCGGCCTGATGTCATGGCTTTCGACTCAGGCTCGTTCTACCTCGAGTTGTTGCTCCCCTCGGCGACTGCTATCGCGATTGTTGGGGCTGTAATTCATGCTGCCTTCAAAACAATTGTGGTGTGGGAAACGTGGAAGCAGGCCCAAGCGCGTGTCGCGGTCACGGAAACGTTAGTCAAGGAGATGGATTCGATTGCTCGACACAACGATACAATCCGAACCCATCTGCTCGATGATGCGGTTAAGAAATTGAAGACGACGAGGCCCTTCTCCAAGGTGCACGGGGAGACAGAGGCGGCGCTTCGCGCGGCAGTTCAACAGGGGACGGAATTGCTCGAAAAGCGCATGCTCTTCCTGCCACCGCCTGCATCACCTAACGAGGTTCTATCGAACTTCCCCACGCCTAAGGCTATAGAGCGCCTGTTTTCAGGCGACCCGCTCAAGTTGCTTGAGGCAAAGAATCCCGACAATCCTGACAGTGAAACCACGGAGCCAAGCAACAACACGAAGGCAACAGACGACAAGGCAGGTACGTAAGCAAGGACGGCACTGGGTAAATCCAGCCCAATAGGCGCGATATGCCTGAGGACGACTCAACACGAAGGGCCCGGCTCCGAGATAGAAACCGGGCCCTTCGTGCTTCAGCAGGAGGCGCGGCTCAGTGCAGCGCCGTCCGGGGGGCCACCTTCGACGTCTTCGCCGCGGCGGTCAGCTTCTTCCCCCAGCTCCACAGCCCCGAGGCCCCGGCGGCCGTGAGGATGGCGCCCAGCACCAGCGAGAGGGAGAGCGGCGTCCCCGTCTTCAGCGCGCCCACCAGGGAGAGCACGGTGGCCGTCACCATGGACAGGGCCACGCCGGCCACGTCCGAGGCCAGCCAGGGCACCCGGCCCACCAGGAACTTCCGCACCAGGAACACGGCGCCGAGCACCACCGCGCAGGCGAGCAGGCCCCAGTTGCGAGAGGCGACGGCCTGCACCACCAGCTTCAGCCACTCGCCGAGCCCCACCTCTGTCGCGGGCGGCGCCTCGTCCTGGGCCACCACCTGCGGCGCGCGGGTGGCGACGGTGCGCGGGGTGGCTTGGGCCTGCTGCACCAGGTGCGCGGTGACGGCGGCCGCGCCCGTGGACGAGGGCGGGCTGGTGTCGGCCAAGACGGGGGTGGAGAGGGACAGCAGCGACAGGACGGCGAGGGACGGCAGGGACAGGCGACGCATGGGCGCTCCGTGTTGTGAGGGGCGGGTGTGCCCCGGCCAGGAGAAGGAGCGGCAGTAAAGAGAAGAGCCCTGCTTCACGATGGGTGCCAAGCCCGGAACCGATGGGATGACAGGCTCAGCCTCGTGGAGGCCATCACCATGGCCTCCGGACCGCTGGCCGAGCGCCATCGCCCCCAGTCGCGTGGCGCACTCCGTACGGATGCGCGGGGAGGGCTGGCATCACACCACAAGCACTACCCCGGCTCGCGTGCCGCTCGTAGAACGTCGCGCGAGGACCATGCTTGACCGAGTAGGCATAAGGTGATTGGCTTCAATGCATGACCGAGCAAGCAAAGGATGCAGCCAAGGAGCTGGGCGAACGCGGTGGCAAGAAGGGCGGTCGCGCGAGAGCTGCGGCCCTATCTACTGAGCGCCGCCGTGAAATCGCGCAGGCGGCGGCCGAGGCCCGGTGGGCGAAGTCGCCGGGGACGGAACGGACCCCGCGCGCTACGCACGAGGGCGAGCTGCGCATCCCCTCTGGTGGGCCCGACGAGTTGGTCATTCCCTGCTTCGTCCTCAACGACGGACGGCGCGTGCTCTCGCGTGCTGGCATGATCTCGACGCTCGGGATGAAGGGCGGCAGCAACCCCAAGCAGGGGTATGATCGACTCACCAATTTTTCGCTCGGAAAGAGCATTTCCCCCTATATTTCCGAGGGGTTAGCGGGTCTGATCCAGGCGCCGTTTCAGTTTCGCCTCCCGGGCGGCGGAATGGCGTTCGGTTTCGAGGCGTCGGCCCTCGTCGATCTCTGTGACGCCATCCTTGAGGCGCGGGCAGCCGGCGTCCTCCAGACGCAGCAGCAGCACATCGCCCGCCAAGCCGAAGTGCTCGTGCGTGGTTTCTCTCGTGTCGGCATCGTGGCGCTGGTCGACGAAGCCACTGGCTACGAAGCCGAGAGGCGCCGCGGCGAGCTCCACAAGATTCTTGAGGCGTACATCGCCAAGGAACTCCTGCCCTGGGCGAAGCGCTTCCCGGATGAGTTCTACACGGAGATGTTCCGGCTCCTGGGCTGGAAGGCGGATCCGCTCAGCCAGCGGCCGGTGCTCGTGGGCAAGCTGACCAACAACCTGGTCTATGAGCGGCTGCCAGAGGGTGTGCTCGACGAACTGAAGCGCAAGAACCCAGTCGTGAAGGACGGGCGCCGCCGCCACAAGCACCACCAGTTCCTCAGCGTCGACATTGGCCACGAGCATCTCGGGAAGCACTTGGCCGTCGTCTGCGCGCTCATGCGGATCAGCCCCGACTTCAAGACGTTCGTGAGACAACTCGATCGCGCGGTGCCCAGGTACGGGAAGAACTACGAGCTGCCGCTCGACGATCTCTCGAACCTTTGAGCCGCCCCGGCCCACGGGCTCCAGGCCTTCAGCGCATTGAGGCAGGCGCACTAGGTGCTGGCGTGCCCGACGAAAGCGTGCATTCCAAGTCTGCCCGCGAGTCGACACGACATCGGTGCGCCGATGGTTGACGGCCTCCGCAGGAGTGGGGCCTCGGCGAGCCGGGCCTGGGAATGGGTCACCGGCTCGCGCGGGGGGAGTCGGCCAGCTTCTCGATGGCGCGGGCGAGGCGGGCGAGCTCGCGATTCATCGCGTCGAGCTGGGCCTCGATGCGCGCGGCCTGCTCGCGGGCGTTGGACTGGGCGGTGGTGACACGGGCCAGCTCGCTCTCGCTCACCGCGGCGCGGCGCTCGAGGTTGCGGACGTCTGCGCCCAGCGTGCCCCACTGCGCGGCGAGCCCGAGCAGCGTGACGACGATGGGCACGGCCATGGTGAGCCACGGCGAGGGCTTGGACTCAGGGGCGGGGGGCGTGCTCATGCTCGGCGAGAAGCGGCGGACCTCGAGAGACGTGCGGGTGGGCTTTGGCATGCCCGAGATGTAGCCCCGCCTACCTCACCGGGTAAGTTTAGGCCGGAGGGCGGTCCGGAGGTGGGACGCGCGCGCAGAGGCGCATGTGCGACACCGGGGCACCCCCACCCTCAAAAAACGGCCTGCGGGCCAAAATCAGGATTGCTCGGCGCCCTGCAATCCTGCGCTCGCGGTTACCCCACGCTACCCCTGCGGGCACTTCAGCCGAAACTGTCGGACGACCCCCCGTTTTTTTGGGTTCTGAGGCCCTACCCCGGCCGTAAACGCGCGGAATCACGTCCCTGGGTCTGCCCGGAGGGGGTGTTGATCGGCGCAAAACCGGAGCGATCCACGCCCCTTCTCGCGGGTGTCACCTCGCAGTCAGCCCATGGAGGGCACCCATGACGACCCCGACCAGCAGCAGCCCCACCCACAGCACCGAGCCCGTGAGCTTCGGGCAGATCGGCTTCGACGCCTACGGCAACCACCCGGGTCCCTACGGCAAGTGGGCCACCTTCGACGGTCGGCCCATGCCGAGCTGGAACGAACTGGGCCAGAACATCCCCGCGGGCAGCGGTGCCCTGACCCAGGAGCGCTGGGATGTGGCGGCGCAGGCGATCATCGCCGAGTACGAGCGCCGCAAGGCCGCTGCCAGGCCGAAGAGCCCCGTCTACGTCGGCACCATCAACGTCGATGCGTCCCAGGCTATGGAGTCGCTGGCGGAGCTGGAGTCCCGGGCCACGTCCGTGTGCGCCACCCTGGAGAGAGCGAACTCGCTGTCGGAGAAGCTCGGCTCGTCCGAGGCCAGCACCGCCGCCACGACGACGCAGGAGACGCCGGAGTCTGGCCCCGTCGCCTCGATGACGTTGACGGCCTGGACGCCCGAGGCCGGAGCGGCGGTGGTCAGGCTCGCTCAGGGCAGCGTGCCCGCTGGTGTGGTCGAGGACGAGGGCCGCATCGACCCGTTCCTCATGGGGCTTTCGGAGATCGCCGCCGCCACGCGCGACCTGGCCGAGGCCCAGCGGGCGATAGCTGCCTGCGATGACAGCGACGGCCCCGTCGCCGAGCTTATCGACGACGTGACGGAGGCGCTGCACACCCGGGTGAAGGCCCTCGCCCAGTTGCCGTCCGACGCCTGACGAGCCGCCTGGGAGGGGCGGTGTAGGTCCGCCCCTTCTCCGGGACATGGCTCGTCCGAGGGGAATGCCGCCGGAGCTGCTCGATGGCCCGGTGGAGGGCGACGGCGGGGATGCGTCCATCGCCCCGGACCCTCTGGACGGGTACGAGCCCACAGGCCTGCGCGGGCCTCGGACGTCCCTCACACCGGAGATGGTGCTCGTCATCGCGCGAGAGATCGCCCGCACGGGGCTCCTCCGCTCCGCTGCTGCGATGGCGGGCACCACCGAGGACTGCCTCGATAAATGGCTGCGGAGGGGAAAGGACGCGGCCGCGCGGAAGAAGCGCAGCCTCTACACCCAGCTCTACATGGAGTGCGAGTACGCCCGAGCTCACCGGCGGGCGTACCTCATCAACCTCGGCGAGCGGTCCATCACGGACCGGCATATGAATCCGCGCTTCGCCACGTGGCTGCTGGCCGTCACGGAGCCGAAGGTCTTCACCGTTCCGCGAGAGGCGAATGCAGCGCAGCAGGGCAATGCGCTCGGCCCAGCCTTCGAGATGGTCACGCCCGAGCAGGCCATGCAGGCCTTGGAGGAGAAGGCCCGGAAGTTCCTCGAGCTGGAGGACAAGCGCGCCGCGATGATCGCCGAGGCCACTGCGGCTGCTGAGCCCGAGCACGCGACCCCCGAGAGTGCGTGATGGTGGCGAGCGCGGCGATACAGCAGTCCGGGGAGGACCTCTACAAGGGCGTCACCCTGCTGTCCTCGGCTACGCAGGGACGCTTCTCGCTCTTCGACCAGCTCGTCCTGAAGCACCGGGCCGCGCGCATCAAGGAGTCCCTCACCCACGCGCTCGGCCTCACGCCCGCCGAGGTGCTCGCCCTGTACTACGAGCCGCGCTACTCGCTGCGGCCGGTCCAGAAGACGCCCTCGGAGGTGTGGCGTACGTGGTTCTTCCTGGGCGGCCGCGGCACTGGGAAGACGCATGCCGGCGCCTCGGCCGTCATCGAGGAGGCCCGCGCCGACCCGAACGCGGTGATGCTCATCGTCGGGCCTACCGACTCAGAGATTCGGAAGAACCAGCTCGAGGGCTCGTCCGGAATCCTCACCCTCTCGCCCCCCTGGTTCCGTCCGGCCCACAAGCGCAGCAAGCGCATGCTGGTATGGCCCAACGGAGCAGTCGCGCACTACGTGCCGGCCCAGGCCGGCCCCGACAAGTTCCGCGGCTACAACGTGTCCTTCGTCTGGGCCGACGAGATCGTGGCCTGGAAGAAGCACCCCGAGGACGTCTACGACCAGTGCCGCACGAAGTGCGCGCGCATCATCACCCCGCGCATGGAGCGACTGGGCCTGCCGGCGCGCGTCGTCATCACCACCACGCCAGCGCCCACCCCGCTCTTCCGGCAAATCCTCAAGGACAAGGACAGGCTCTTCCTCGCGCAGTCCACCACCTTCGACAACGCAGCCAACCTCGATCCGTCCTTCATCCGCCAGGCGCTGGCGCTCGCCAACTCCACGGATGGCCGGCGGGAGTACGGCGGCGAGCTCTTCTTCCCCATGGACGCGACGCTCTACAAACGCGTCAACTGGGACGCCGCCCGCGTGGAGAGCATTGAGACCATCCCAGCGCGCCAGGGTAAGCCGCTCTTCGACAAGGTCGTGGTCAGTGTGGACCCGGCCACCGGCGAGAAGAAGGGCGCGGACCTGCACGGCATCGTCGTGGTGGGGATTCGCGAGGAGGACGACGGCCTGCTGCACACGTACGTACTGCAGGACCTGTCGCTTCAGGAGCCTGAGCCCACGGCCTGGGCGAAAGTCGCCGTGGACGCCGTCCACCGTTGGAAGCACCTGGCGCCGCCGAAGAAGACGTTCGTGTTCGCCGAGACAAACACGGGCGGGTCGATGGTGAAGAGCACCATCCGGGGCGTGGATGCCAAGGTGAAGGTGAAGGGCATGCGCGCCATGCAGTCGAAGGCCGAGCGCGCCGCCCCCGTGACGGCGCAGTGCGAGGCGGGCTTGGTGCACATGGTCGGAAAGCACCACAAGCTGGAGAAACAGCTCTCCGAGTTCACCGGACAGGAAGGCGGCCACGGCCGCGACGACCGGGCGGACGCATTCGCGTGGCCGATCTATCTCTACGTGTGCCCGAAGCGGCAGAACGCTGGAGCAGCTGGCCGAGGTGCGCAGCAGGCCCAGGCTGGCACGGAGGACGAGGACGACGAGTAGGCCGCGCCCTTCTCTCGGGCATGCCCGCTCCTCTCTGCGCTACCGGTTCCGTGCCGCACTGTCGGCCCTGCTGCTCGGCCCTGGGACCGGGCAGCCCGTCATCCACGCAATCCCTATCACCACGTTCCACCCGCGCCGCGACAGCCGCGCCGTGCTCGACGCATACGCGGAGGATGCGTGGTTCCAGGCAGTAGTGGATACGGTGGCCGACCCGCTGGCCGCCACCCGCTTCCGGGTCTTCAAGCCCAACCCGCTCCGCTACCAGCCGGGCTCCTCTCGCGCCAAGGCGGCCCAGGCTTCGGTAAGGGCCATGGCACCGGAACTCCGCGCGAAGTACCTCGCCGACGCGTCCGCCTCTGGCGAGTGGGTGGAGTTGGAAGACCACGAGCTGCTGCGAATCCTCTACGCGCCCCACCCGGACTACCCAGGGCAGTCCTGTCTGAAGCTGCTGGCGGTGTACCGGATGCTCCCTGGCGAGGCCTTCATGTGGCTGCGCCGTTCCGCAACGGGCGCCGTCGTCGGGTACGAGCCCATCCCGCCCCACTGCGTGACGATGACGCCGACACCGCAGGACCCGTACTACTTCGTCTCGTACAACCTGTTCGCTGGGCGTGTGCCAGCCTCGGACATCGTGTGGCTCAAGGGGTTGGATCCACGCAACCCGGCCGGGCGAGGCCTGGGCCGCGGTACCGCCCTGGCTGACGAACTCGACACCAGCGCCGCCATTCAGGCCGCACGCAAGGCCACCTTCAAGCGGGGTGGACTGCCCGCCGCCGTGGTGGGCGTCGACGAGGGGACTGCCGGGGACGATAGGGCGGAGGAGCTCCAGACGGATTACGAGGAACGCTTCACCAAACCGGAGAGCGCCGGACGCGTCTGGTTCGTGAGCGGGAAAGTGACGCTCTCCCAAATCCAACAGGATTTCCGCGCCCTCCAGATGGACGAAGCCGCCGCAGGGCTCGAGCACCTGGCGCGCAAGGTGTTCAACATCCCCCCGGGGATGATGGGCGACTCAGCCGCCGGCACGCGCGCGAGCGCAGAGGAGGAGAAGTACACGCTGGCCGACAGGGCGATAGCGCCGTGGCTCGACAAGCTCGTGGCCGAGCTGAACCACGGGCTCGTCCCGCGCGTCGACCCGGACGCGGTGCTCATCGCGGATGACCCGCGCCCAGAGTCCTGGGAGCGCACCTTCAAGGTTGTGACGTCGGCACCGAACGAAGGCGTCACCTGGAACGAGGTGCGCGCCTTGGGAGGGCTCCCGCCGGACCCGGAGCTCGAAGGGAAGCGCCCGCGCCCGCTGCCTGGGGCCCAGCCCGTGCTCGACACGCCAGCTACCCCCAGCAACCCGCCGCCGCCCCGCAGCGACGCCGAGCGCAGGTAGCCGCCGCTTCTCTTCATCATGCTCATCAGCGGCTGTTACCTGGACAGATTAGGCATTGAGCGCACCTCGGCGGTCGAACGCGTTGATGCTGCTCGCGACCTCTGGGTCATTCACCGCAAGCACCCCGATGGCCGCAAGGCGTGTCGTCAGATGCGCCGCGGTCTCCAGTTGGACCGCGCCCGGCATGGAGTCGCGCTCTACCGGCGCAAAGGGAGGGGCTGGTGGATGTTGAGCGCGATCCCGGTGAATCGCCGCCAAGGCTGGGTGAGGGTCAGATGAGGACCCGAGGCATCACCCTCAAGCGGATGGAGTCTCCGCCGCGGCTCTCTGTTGCGACGGCGGAGGGGCCCGTGTTCGCAATGCTGGACCCGCCAGGCGTTGACGACGCCCACGGCGACACCATGGACGCCGGAGCGCTACGCCTGCCCGAGGGCGTGAACGAGGTGCCCCTCTATTGGGTGCACTCGTACCACGTAGGCATCGTCCCTGATGCCTCGCCAGAGCAGCGCCTGCCCGTGGGCTCCGCCACCGTCTGGGAAGAAGAGGGGCAGTGGTACTTCGTCCCCTGCTTCAACCTCCTCACGGACCTCTCCCAGAAGGTGAAGGGCGCTGTCGACGCGGGCGACATCGCCGCCTGCAGCATTGGGTACCGGACCGTCCGCGCCACGCCCAACGGCAAGGGCCCCGATGGCAAGGGTGAAGACGTTCACGAGGCGAGGCTGCTCGAGGTGAGCCTTGTCGATGTTGGCGCCAAGGCTGGCGCCGTGAGGATCAAGATGGCCGACGAACCGAAGAAGCCCGAGGAGAAGAAGCCGGAGCCACCAGCCGTCGACATGGCGGACCTCTACACGATGGTGAAGGCCATCCACGCGAAGATGTTCCCGCCCGAGAGCGAGGCGAAACCGCCCGAGTCCGAGGGCAAGGCCACCGAGCCGCCCGCGACGAAGGACGACAAACCTCAGACCGACGTGCCCCAGGACGAGAGCGCCAGCGAGAACGAGGCGCCGCCCAGCACGGAGGACGAGGACCCTGTCACGAAATGGCTGCGCAGCCTCGCCGCGTAACCACCCGCCCCTTCTCCACGACGAACGGACACCTCCCTCTCACACGGAGCCGCGTGCAATGTCTCCCAAACCCCAGCCGTCGCCTGCCAACCCCCAGCCCCCTGCCCCGCCGCCTATCCCTCCTGCGGTGGCCGCCGCCATCGAGCCCATCGTGGTGAAGACCGTTGAGGCGGCGATGGCCTCCCGCGCCGCTGCCGCGCCCGCTGCCCCCACGCCCGTGGTGACCGGAGTGCGTGACCTGCAGATGGACCCGCCCGAGGGGCGGCTCTGGCAGGCCCGCGCGGGCGTGGCCATCAAAATCATCTACCTCGACCGGGCCAAGGCCCTCGGTGTGGCGAAGGGTGAGCACTTCCAGCGCCTGGAGCAGTACGTGACCCGCTGCAAGGCAGTGGGTGCTTTCGCCAGCATCTTCGGCCAGGGCGGTGAGCGCCTCCCCGTGGTGGAGTCCGCCGAGATCATCGAATTCCTGAAGGGGCCGTCGCTCCTCGTCAGCCGGCCGGGACTGCGCAAAGCCTCCGGGTACGGCGGCAAGTTCGTGGTCGGCAGGCAGAACGAGCGCGCGGTCGTGTACTGGGCGGCCGAGGGCGAGCCCGTCGAGAAGACGGAGATCAAGCACGGGCTGATGGAGTTGGGTGCGCACAAGGCCGTGGGCCGGGTAGGCCTCTCCAACGATCTGATGCGTCGTGGGGATTCGTCCGCCTCTGCTGACGTCGGCGCCGAGTTGCAGCAGGAGATGGCTCTGCTCTTCGACAAGGCCGGACTCTTCGGGAAGGGCAACAAGCAGCCGCTGGGCATCCTCGAGGAGGTCGAGAAGGAGATGATCTCCGAGGCCACGGGTGCGCTCTCCGATACCGACGCGACCAAGAAGCTGGCTGACCTCGATAGCCTTCCGGCTGCGCTGGAGAAGAAGAAGCACAAGCTGGATGACTCGGCATTCTACTTCATGCCCAGTGACACCTTCTGGCACTTGCGGGGACTGCGGGATGCGTCCGGGTGGGTGTTCGAGGGACTGCGCGACCTGAAGAACCCGACGATCAACGGGTTCCCGGTGGAGAGAAACCCCGAGCTCCTCTTCGGCTGGGAGCACATCGGATTCGGCCTGGCCTCCCAGCTCTACTTCGGCTCGGCCGCCGAGATGGAGATGACGATCGGCGAGAACGCCAGCGACTTCGTCAACGACATGCAGACGCTGCGGGTGGTGGGCTACGCCGACTGGAAGCTGCGGCACACCACCGCCTTCGCGTTCAAGAAGAAGGTCAAGTACTAACCCGGGCACGCCCCGAGAAGGATGAGACGAGAGATGAACTTCATCGTCAGGAACAACATCGGCGCCGTCGTCAAAACGGACAACCTGGCGCTCGCCCCCGCCGCTCGCTCCGCCGGAACGCGCCAGGGCAGCACCTTCGCTCCCGGGCGCTGGGGGTCGGCGGTGCTGGTCGGCCTCACTGGAGCCACCACCGGCACTCCCACGGGCTTCGAAGTCACCTACGAGGTGGAGACGCGGGACGGCAGCGACACCGATAACGAATGGGTGGCGCTGAAGAACATGGACGGGGCCGCCGTGGAGCTCACGGTGATCCAGGCGTCCAAGGCCGTCGAGTTGGACATCGACTTCCAGTACATCCCCGTGGGACACGACGAGCTGCGGGTGGTGGAGACGGTGAGTTTCACCGACGGCACCACCCCCACCGTGGTGACGGGCGCGCTCCTGGTGCTGGGCGGCTCCTCCACCCTGCCCGTCTGACGCAATACCCACGCAGCCCTCCCGGCCGGGGAGCGCCCCTTTTCTGGGGTGTCTCCCCGTCGCCGTTTCTGGAGGCTGCTCATGGACACCCCCTCCCCCACCATCCCCCTCGTCATCGACTTTTCCAGCCCCAACCGCTCCGCCCGCGAGGAGAACGTGCGCGTGGACACGGTGCTCATCCACCACACGGGCAACGTCAATGGGCGGTGGAGCAACCAAAGTGCGCTCACCTGGCTATGCACCAAGGGCAGCATGGTGTCCGCCCACTACCTCATCACCACGGGCGGAATCGTTTACCGACTCGTCCCCGAGGACCTGAAGGCGTGGCATGCGGGCGAGAGCCACATGCCGTGGGAGGAGCCGAAGAAGGGCGAGAGCGTCAACGACCGCTCCATCGGCATCGAGATCGTGAACCCCGGCGATGGCGTCACGCCTTTCACCGAGGCACAGTACAAGGCACTCGCCTGGCTCGTGTCGGACATCGTGCGAAGGCTGGAGTGGGATTGCGCCACATTCATGTACGGCGTCACGGTTGACCTGATTCCCACTGCTCGCGGGCACCGTGGGTACGTCCTCGGCCATCGCGACGTGGCCCCGGGCCGGAAGACGGACCCGGCGGACAACTTTGACTGGACGCGCATCCGCAAGGACCTGGCGTCGCAATACTCGGGGGCGGTGTGATGGCGAGCGAGCTCGACTTCACCACGCTGGCGCGCGCGGCCGCGCGGCTCAAGGTGCCCACCTCGGACGCCGAGCTGCCAGCCCTCATCACCGCGGCGAGCCAGGCCCTGGCGGATTGGCTGGGCTACGAGGCCCACCTGCGCGAGAACGTCCAGGAGACGGTGCCGAGCGAGGGCGGCCGCGTCCTGTTCCTCCGGGCCGGGGCGGTGCGGCGCATCGTGTCCGTCACCGTGGCCGGCGCCGAGGTGCCCGCCAGCGAGTACTTCCTGGAGAGCCCCAGGTACGGGCGCATCCTGAACCGCCGCGGAGGCTGGCCCTTTACCGGGCAGTGGACGGACGGTGTCGCGCCCATGCCGCTCCGTGCCCACGACACGGGAGAGATCGTGGTCACCTACGACGCGGGCTGGCGCACGCCCGGCCAGGAGGCCCTGGCCCTCGCGGCGGACCCGGCGAGCACCCTCACCAGCGACCTGCCGGCGCCGCTCGAGGAAGCCGCGCTCATCACCCTCACGGCGCTGCGCTCGGGCGCAGGGAGAGACCCCAACGTCATCAGCCGGAGCATCGGCGGTGGCTCCGTCACCTGGGCGGCTGACCGCACCGCGGTGCCCGCCCTGGCCCAGCAGCTCGCGCGCCCCCACCACAAGTCCACCCGGAGAAAGCAGTCATGAGCCTCTTCCTCGAGGACATGCGCGAGACGTTTCACCTCCGGCGGTTCCTGCGCATGACGGACAACAACCGTCGCGAGGAGTACGGCCCAGTCGAGCCGCACCCGTGCCGCTGGGCCCCGGGCGCTCGTCGCGTCCAGTCTGCCGAGGGAAAGCAGGTGGTGGCCACTGGCACCCTCTACACCACCGCCGTCATCGCACAGGAGGACCTGGAGAAGGTGCTGATCTGGCTACCGGGGGCGGACCCCGCCGACTACAAGCGCAGCCGCAAGCCCGTGCAGAGCTTCGTCCACAAGGACCTGGAGACCGGCAGCTTCGACCACAGCGAGGTCGTCCTGTGAGGCTCCGGGACATCGAGCTCGACGTGGCCACGCTGCTCGAGGCCGCGGGCCTGGGCACGCTTTCCGGCGACACGCCCACGCTGTACCCGGGCCCCTTCCCCACCAGCGCCCCGGACGAGATGATTGCCATCATCGACGCAGGCGGCGACCCGCCGGAGAAGTACCTCGCCGACACGGGACTCAGCCTCCACCGGGACACGGTGACGGTGCTGGTGCGCGGCACCCGCTCGCCGGGCAGCGACAAGGAGACGGGGGACCGGGCGCGCGCGGCCTGGTCTGCACTGTACGACCTGCAGCCCGACGGATACGTGCGGGTAGAGCCCACCGAGGGCAGACCCACCCGGCAGCCACCAGACGACGAGGGGCGGCCACGGTGGGTCTTCTCCGTGGAGCTGGAGTACCTGAGCGCCAGCGCCCCGGGCGCCGTGGTGCCCCAACTCGCACCGGAAGACGTCCCTCGTCGCTGATGAGCCGCCCCTTCTCAGGGGTATGGCAAGTAACCGGGCATACCGAGCGCGAGTGAAGGTGGAGGTGGATACCTCCGACCTAGAAAGGCTGCGCTCGCAACCCCAAGTCGTCCTTCGCGACCTGGATCGCGCCGTGCTCGATGCGACCCAGCGCGGCATGGATCAGGCAGCATTCAGCGTCCCGCGTGGCGGAGCTCCGAACGATCCGCTCGACCTGGCTGACACCGCTTTTGTCAGCCTTCCGCACCACAACGCGCAGCGCATGTCCACCACCGCAACGGGCGGCTACGCGCACCCGCAGGCTGGACCCATCCATGCGGGCTGGCACTTCGGTGAGCAGACAAAGAATCCCCCGCCCAACTGGCTGCGCAACGCCTTCAAACGCGGTGTGCGCTCGCTGCTGCGCAAGGGCGTGGCAGCTCAGCTGAAGAAGTCCCTGGCTAAGCTCTTCCCCCAGAAGTGAGGCAACCACATGTCTGGCTACATCATCACGCACAAGGTCCCTATTCACGTCACCGCTGAACCCGACGAGGTGCTCTCCGAAGCCAACAAGCTGGAGGCGGGCTCATCCTTCAACATCACCGATGCGACCGAGTTTGAGGAGCTGAAGCACCTCAACTCCGACGGCTACACGGAGAACGTGCCCGTGTGGTCGAATATCACCGGCACCATTGCCGGCACGCGGAAGTCGGACAGTGCCACGCAAGCGGTGATGGAGGCCGCGCGCAAGGCCAAGGAGAGCTTCTTCATTCACGTGGTGGAGAACCCCGCTGCCGTGGCCGGGAGCAAGGGCCAGCGGTTCGAGGTCTTCATCGAGTCCGACGAGAAGAACTACGAGGCCGGCACCACGCTCAAGTTCAACTATCCGCTCAGGTTCAAGGGCGGCCCCGTCCCTTTCTAACCGCAGCACTCTCAATCCCTCACACAGGAGACGTACGCAATGACCGACCTCAAGTCGAAGCTGGGCAATGCCAACTGGCGCAAGTACAAGGACACCACCATCGATGTCGACGGCGAGGAACTCGCGGTCGTCATCCGCCGCGCGCCTCCCGGCGTGGCAGTGCAGGTCCTGGAGGAAGCAAGAAAGACAGGCGACGTCGACGAGGAGAACAATCCCAAGGGCGAGAGCGGTGCGATGCGACTCCTCGCGCGCATGGTGGCCACGGTGCTCTTCGAGCCGGGCGCGGTGCGGCCGCTCTTCGACAGGACGAACGAGGAAGACATCACCACCATCACCACGGCGCCGTGGCTCCTGGACATCTCGGACGACGCGACGGCCGCGCTCGGCGCATCGGGAGCGGTGGTGGAGAAGATGAAGGGAAACTCCGAAGCGACCCCGATCGAGCATTAGAGATCAGGGTCGCGAGAATCCAAGGATGGACGGAGCAGGAGACGGCGGCCCAGTCCTTCGAGTGGATTGCGACCATCGCGGCAGATCACCTGCTCGAGCAAGAGGGCGACGGGATGGACGCCACCAGCGGTCCGCCTGGCGTCACCTCAAGTCCAACCCCGGGACGCAGACGGGTCACCCGTACCACGCAGTACAGCGCGGCGTAGCAGCGCGAGGAGTAGCAACGTGGCTGGAGCTGGCAATGGACCGGGCGGGCTCAAGGTCGGAGACCTCTACGTCTCCGTCACGGCCTCCATCGGCGAGATGGTGAAGACGCTCGGCCAGGTGGTGGACGCCGTCGAAGAGGCTGCGGACCAGATCGAAGAGAACATGAGCAAGGCGGCAGCGGCCCTGGGAGACTTCTCCGAGGGTCTGCTGTCCGTTGCAGGGCTCGCTGCCGCATCCGTCGCGGTGGCGGGCCAGACGTCCTACGCGGCCTCGCAGGAGATCGAGAAGCTCAAGGACGCCACCATGCTGCTCGGCCGGGAGGTGGGGGTAGTCTTCCTCCCGCTCGTCCGAGAGATGACCACGCTCGTCAAGACGGCCATCGCTACGTGGCGGAATCTCTCCGAGACGCAGAAGCAGAACATCGTGGACATGGTGAAGTACTCCGCCATCGTCGGTGGCGTGGGTCTCGCCATGGTGCGGGCGCTCATCTTCACCAAGTCCTTCTTTGAGGGCACGGTGGTGCTCGTCCGCGCTTTGCGTGTCCTGGGCACCAGCATGATGGCCACGAAGGCGGTGACGACGCTCTTCACCGGCTCTGTCGAGAAGGCAGGGTGGGCGCTCGTCTACCTGCGACAGGCAACCGTCGGGCAAGTCTTCGCGCAGATGACTTCGGGACTGACGTCCTTCACCGCCACACTCAAGGAACTACCCTCCGCCACAAAGGGGCTGGGCAGTTCCTTCACGGCGCTGCTGCCGAAGATCGGAGCCGTCGCGCTCCCACTGCTCGCCGTGGCCGCAGCGGTTGGCGCCATCGTCCTCTTTGCAGGGTCGCTCTACAAGAGCTGGGACAACATCGTCTTTCTCTGGAAGGAGAGCACTGCCGACATCGTGGACAAGATGAAGGACCTCGGAGAGAAGGCTGCCGACTTCTTCGGCAAGCTGATGGGCTCCGTGACAGACTTCATCTCGAAGCTCGCCACGGCCATGCTCAACGCCGTCTTCGACAGAGTGAAGGCGGTCGCCAAGTACCTCGAGGCGGTGGCCTGGAGACTTCAGGCCGAAACGCTGGCAAAGAACCTCGCGCAGGTTCAGAACCTCTCAGCCGAGGCCTTCATGAAGAGGCTTGAGGAGGGGGTCGCAGCCATCGGCGGCGTCATCAGCGACACAGCCACTGCCGCCGGCAAGGCCCTTTCGGAGTCAACAAAGACCGCCCGGGAGAACGTGACATACGGCCTGAAGCACAGCCTGGAAGGTGCGGAGATGCTGGGCCGGGAGCTGGTCAAGGCGCTGCACCTCGAGGAACTCTTGGCGCTGAAGGACAAGCTGCTCGGTGCTGTGCCCGAGGTGGGCGACCCCAACTCCGTCACGGTACCCACCGAGATGGAGACGGAGACGGTCGGAGAGGTGGAGAGCGACTACCTCAAGCGCCTGGTCCAGCGAAGCAACGACATCATGGACGCCTATCTCTCCATGTTCGCGAAGCAGGCACTGAGCGCCGCCGGCCTGGTGACGGGGGCGCTCGTGGAGGCCGCGCTGGAGGTGAAGAAGAAGTCGGACGAGATCACCCAGGCCATGCGTGACGCCCGCGACAGTCTCAAGAGCAAGCTGGTGAGCCGCATCGGTGACATCGCCGACATCCTCAACTCTTTCGCTCAGGGCGTGGCCGCGGGCGGGATTTGGGGCGGCGTGATTGCGGTTTTAGCCGACATCCTCACCCGCTCCGAGGGCTTCAGAACGCTCGTTGAGATGATCAACACCCTCATCCAGCTGGTGGCCGACTCGCTAGGGCAGTTGCTCGGCCCCTTGCAGCCGCTGGTGGGCGCCATCGGCTATCTGGTGCAGTCGATTATGGGCGCCCTGACACCCATTCTGCAGTACCTCCTCGAAGCCGTGGATCCGCTCATCCCCGTCCTGGTCGGGCTGGGGGAGGTGTTTGCGGCGCTGCAGCCCGTCTTCCAGATGCTCGCGGGTGTCCTCCAGCTCACGGAGGTGCCCCTGCGGCTGCTCGCCGAGGTGGCCCTGCGGCTCTTCTTCGAGTTGGTGCGCGGGCTGGCCATCGGCATCCTCGAGATTGCCAAGGGCATCGCTGGCGTGTGGAACGGAATCATCAAGGCTGTGCAGCGCGTCTTTCGGGCCCTTGGAGACATTGAGGTGGCCGGCATCAAACCGTTTGACTTCATGAACGACTGGGCGCGCTCCCTCAACGACGCGAAGATATCCACCACCGGGCTCAACGACTCCCTTTCCAAGCTGAAGGACATGACCTGGGACGCGGCTCGGGCAAAGGCTGATGAGACAGCGGAGGTTTTGAAGAATCGCGCGGCATTGGAGAAGGCAAACGAGAGCCTGTCCAATGTGCCCACCACTTGGAAGGTGACGCTTGCTCGCTTCAACGCCCAGAGGGAGCGGGACGGACAGACGAGCCGTGGCCCTCTTCCGGTGGACACGTACGTCACGCCGACGCAGCCGGCGAGCTCGCCCTCTGCCTCTCCCGCTGCGGGCAGCTCGCCAGCATCCTCGGCTCCGTTGGTGGGCGTCGTGAATATTGCCACGCGCGATCTCTTCTCCGGCCTGCAGGACCTGCAAACCAAACTGGGCGATATCGCGTACCGCCACCGAGGCTCGGTGAGCGGGATCCTGGGCGCAGCCAGGCGAATGGGAGGCGACTGACATGGCACTCGTCACACTCAACGGCGTGGAGGTGGAGTGCACCGACTCAGAGTGGGAGCCGGTGCGGTTGGGCGAAGTGGTGCGTAGCATCAACGGCATCCCGCGCTCTACGCAGCTCATCTCAACGAAGCGCAACTTTCGCTTCACCACCGGCCCCCTGCCCGAGGGCGAGGCAGAGGCGCTTAGGGCGCTCATTGACGGCGAGGGCCACGTACTGACCTTCGAGGACAACTCGTCGTCGACGTCGCACCTCTACACCTCTCGGGAGGTTCCCCCTTCGTTTGTAGGCGCTGGTGTGGCGAGGTCCACGGCCGCGCGAAGGAAGGGGTTTGCCGGACTCACCGTCCCGGCCAACCAGTTGGTGGTTTGGAATCTCGGCTTCAGCCTGTACGTGGCTGGAACGTTCATCGGTTGGGTGCGCGAAGGCACGGGCCTGTGGAGGCACGTCATCAACACGGCGGGCCGCCTGTATATCGATGGGGTGGCGAACTCTGACGAGTGGCTCTTCGGGTACATCTCGGGCGATTCGCTGTTCATCGGTGACATTGACGGCCAGGGTGTGGCCACGGCCTACGACGACGTGGTGGCACTGCCATTCGAGGTGCCCGAGTCATGGGTGCCCGGGCTTCACTACTTCCACAGCCTCTTCGCGTGGCCCGGGCCCTCTCAGGTGTATGCCTGGGGTCCCCGCTTCCCCCCCAACGGTCTGCTGTGCGTTGGACAGGCCGGCACTGCGAAGGCAGGCCCACGACTCACCAGCATCTCCGAGCGCTTCGACTTCACCCTCTACGGCACCTGAGCCCGCGCCCCTTTTTCGGGGCATGCGCCCTCTCCTCGAGCAGCAACTGAGGCTTCTCCGCTCGCCCGCGCCCTACTCCATTCGTGGCCGGGTGCGCGTGTTGCTGGGAAGCACCTGGTACGACCTGTCCAACCTCTTCGGCCGCGACTTCCTCGACAGCGTGGACGTGGACGAGGGGCTCGACAACCCCGTGGGGCAGGCCTCGGTGCGCGTCATGCGCGAGCTGCAGGGGCTCAGCCTCGCCCCACTCATGGAGACGTCGCGAGCCAACAACCTACCCGGGAGCTACGCACCGCTCCTGCAGGCAGGGCGGCCCTTCCGCGTGGAGGCGGCGGTGGTGCCGCTGGGCTTCGAGCCGCAGGCCGCTGCCTGGCGCCCCCTGTTCTTCGGCCGAATCGATCGGGTGGACTCCGGCCCGGAGCTCATCACCTTCACGGGCCGGGACATGGCGGGTGTCCTCCAGGACGTATGGGTACCCGAGGGCACGTACGGCAGCGATGGGGGTACCCCGCTGGAGACGGTGTGCAACCAGCTTCTCGTAGCCGCCCAGCTCTCCGACTTCGCCCTGTACACACCCGAGGCCTCGCGGCAGCTGCTCGGCAAGTACAAGCAGGAGCGCCAGCCAGCCATGGATGCCCTGTCGAGTCGGGCGATTGGCCGCGGCTGGGAGGTGCGCTGGAAGCTTCGGCCGGACACCGGGGACTGGGGACTCTGGCTGTGGGGCCCCGACCGAGCAGGGACAACTCCCGTGTGGACGTACGGGCCGAGGGACTACCAGTACCTCGGTGAGTTCACCACCTCGCTGGAGAACGTGCGCACCCGGGTGGAGGTGACGTACTCGGACGAGGAGGACCTGGACGCAGCCGGTCAGCCCAAGCGCAAGACGGTGCCACGGGAGAACGAAGAGGCGACGAAGCGCTATGGGTACATCACCTCCGCAGGCGTCGCGCTCCCGCGGACCATGTGGCTGGCGGAGGCCACGACGAGCGGCATCCGCACCCACGCCGAGGCCGTACGCCTCGCGGAGGCAGGGCTCGCGGACCTCTCCACCGAGGACGTTGGAGCCTTCGTGGAGGTGCGCTTCCATCCTGGCATTGAGCTCGCCGACCTGGTGCAGCTCGCCCCCAACGGCTCCCACTTCACCACGGCCCAGGTGCTGGCGGTGCGCCAGGTGACGCACACCCTCACCAGCACGGACGGGAAGACGCGCCTAGCCGTCAACGGGAAGCCCTCGCTCGGTGCGCGGCAGTGGCTCAACCGCAATGCGGATGGGTACACGGCGCCGACGGTGGCATTCACCGGGCCGGCGCCGCCCTCGGGGCTTGTCGTGACGAACTCGGTGTCGGGCGCAGTGCTGCTCTTCACCGCGCCCAACGTCACCTCCGGGGGCTCCGTACCTGAGGAGTATGAGCTCCACGTTTACACTGCGCCCGGCTCCACGCTCTCCGCGGCGACGTTGAAGGCGGTGAGCAGCTCAACGCGCTTCGACCTGACGGGACTCGCGGCCGGGGTCCCCTGCTACGCTCGGGTCCGCTCGCGGGACAGAAAGGGCAATGTCGGCCTGCCCTCCGACGAGGTTGCGCTAACGCCCAGGTACGTGGAACCTCGACTGCTCCAGCCACTCGTGTCCCTGGCCCAGTCGCTGCTGCTCAACAGCGACTTCGAGGCCGCCAATGACGTAGGGGCTCCACCGGATGCATGGACCATGGCTGCTGGCACCTGGGGCACGGACATCACACTGTCCAGCGACGCCTATACAGGCGCTCGATCGGTGGTGCTTGTGAACAACGGAGGAGCGCTGGTGTCTGGAGCCGTCAGCGTGCGCCCTGGAGGGCGCTACTCCATCGACATGGCGGCGAAGGTGGCAAGTACCCTGGCCGGGTTGCTGGTGAATGTGGACTGGCTGAGTGCGACCCTGGCCACAATCGACAGCTCCAATCCGCAATCCGCCGATATCGCGGCCAACACGTGGGGGTACGTGCGAACGGTGGTGGTAGCTCCCGCAGGGGCGCGATACGCGAGAGTGCGTCTCTTCAAACCGAACGGGAACGGGGCTCTCGCATGGGTGGACTCCGTTGTGTTCGCACAGGTTGATAGCGTCGAGGAGACCCCAACCTCTGTATCCACCATCAACGGCTACCAGAACGGTTGGACAGCCTACGCAACCAACGGCAGTGGGGCCTGTTACTATCGTGACGGTGCTGGACGCGTGCACATTGAGGGGATGATTCGTGGAGGCATCGGCAACACCGTCGCATTCACCCTCCCCTCTGGATACCGCCCACCTGTAACCCGCCCTTTTCCACTCGTCTGCAGCGACGGACCGGGATGGGCAGAGGTCTCATCGAACGGCGACGTGCGGATTGTCTCTGGTTCCGCTACGTGGACGAGCCTCTGCGGTATCAGCTTCCGGGCTGCATGAGGTGCCGAACACAGAAAAGACACGTCGCGGCTCACTCAAGAGCGGAAATGACGGCCTGCCGCTCTGCGTCCGTCGCCCCCCAAACAGAGAAGAGGATGCGACCCAATTGGATGTGCGTCTCTGCCCCAAGGGGGACATCCGCAAATGCTTGACGATAACGCGATGCGGCCTTTGCTGTGTGGAACTGTATCACGCTGACCCGGACTCCATTGATGGTTCTGTAACCATATGCTCGAGGGGCGACAATTTGCTCCTTGTGCTCAGTCTTGCATAGCAACAGCACGCCTCTCGATGCGGCATAGACCTCTGCCTCCTCGATGAGGGTTACGCGATCCGGAGCAGCGGGCCGCACGCCCCCTTGAAGAGCAGCAGCGGCGCTGCCCGGATCACACGCCGCGCCCTCGCTGTGCGGTGACTGCACAGCATCAGACGCTGGAGTGCTGGACGTGTCAGGCGAAGGCGCAACGTTGGTAGCAACCGGGGTCGGCTGGGGTGCCGCGCTTGTCGCGCGCACCGCCTCAAGCTGCCGTCGCACCTCATCGAGCTCTTCTTCGGCCTTGCGGCGCGCCGCCTCCGCCGCCTTGGCCTCATCCTCTGCCTTGCGCTGAGCCGCCTCGGCTACCCGCTTGGCCTCTTCAGAGTTCCGCTGGGCGGCACGGAGGGCATCTCGCTCAGCAAGCGATGCGGGAGCCGCGCAGTGATACTCCGTCCTCATCGCCGGGACGATTCCAAACGTGACGACGCCGAGCAGCCAGCCCCAGAAAGGCATGTGCGTCTCTACCTTGGCGACTCCATAGGTGCACAACCGGGCATCTGCCGTCACGGTCGTCAGCCCGACGAAGCTCACACCGCTGTCTGAGCCCCGTTGTCCCGAGCGCGCAGCGGGCGAATCCACGACCACTCGGTAGCAACCCGTCAACAGGCACATCATCAGGACGCACGTGGTTCGAAGCACTGGTCCCCTCCTGGCGGGGACCCTATCTGCCTGGCCAAGTGCGTCACAAGCTCGCGCACTGGGCGCAGTCGACACCCCAGCGCTTCCCGCCGCCCTGGGCGCCCCTGTCCTCGAGGAGACGGAGACGGCCAGAGCCGGCCGCCACGGCCTGGCCACAGCGACATGTCCCCGCCCGGCGATTGGGGCGGTGGCGCGCGGGCGCCGTGGAACACTGGGGCTCGGGATGGGCCAGGCCCAGCTCGGAGGTGAAGTCCGCCTCCTCGCCCTTGCGGACGAGCTTTCCGCAGGCCCGGCAGGTACCGTCCCTCTGGGCAATGATGATCGGCACGTCAGGCCGCCTCGCGGAGCAACTCGTTGAGCTCGCCCCGGGAGGCTGCCTCGGCGCACCCCGAGACGACGGTGCTGGGTGGCCGGGCGTTGGAGTCCACCACGTGCCGGGCGTAGTCGTCCGCCAGCTCGGCAGCGGCGGCGGACATGAAGGCCCCCGCCCAGCGGTACCCGCGCATCCTGTCCGGCTCCTTCACGGAGAGGAACGTCGCCTTGGCACCGCTCGGCCAGCGCACCTCCTGGTAGGCGGGGTGCCACGTCACGCCCGCGCTCTTCAGCAGGGTGGCCACCGCGAAGCCGGTGAGCCGGGCGCTCTCCCTGGACGAGGCCACGAAGCCGAGCCGCGTGTCCGGGTCGGACACCGCCATCCCCAGCATCATCGCGGCCACCTCTCGAATCGACATGTTCATACCGCCCTCCTCATGTCTTCTCGAAGGGTCGCCAGCCCGCGTTCCCGGGCGGCCAGCAACTCCTGGAGGGAGCACTTGAGGCGACGGGCGAGCTCGGCATCGGAGAGATGCACCCGGGACAGGCCCAGGGGGACGGCCACGGCCAGGCGCTCGCGCTGGGGGAGGCGTCGGAGAGCGGCCACCGCGGCGGAGCCCAGCTCGAGCTGCCGCATCTCCTCCGCCTGCTCCTCGTCCCGCTCGTCGGCGAGCAACTCGGCCTCGCGCTCGTCGGCGCGGGTGGCCCCCAGGGTGAGCCCGAGCGTGGTGGCGTGGTCCGCCCCCTCCGTCTTCAGGGCCTCCTCGTACGTCACCTCCGGCTCGCGATTCATGCGCCGGCGCGCGCGGGCGGCGAGCTTGCGGCCCCAGTGGGTGGGGCCGATCAGCTTGCCGTCCTCGAGGACGTTCCCCAGGTGCTGCCGGACGGCCTTCTTTACGTACGCCGGGTAGAGGGTACGGCCCGGCCCGGCCCACCCGGGGGTGAAGCCCTTCCACAGCTTCTGAGCGCGGAGGAGGGCCTCCTGCATCAGGTCGTCCCTGTCCAGGTGGGTGCGCTCGTGGTGGGACAGGGCGTGCTCCACCTCGCCCCTGAGGAAGGGGGTGAGCAGTTGCAGCAGCAGGGCCTCGGCGGCGCGCTGGCGGCGGCCACCCTTCGCCGCGGAGCGCACCTCGGAGAGGGCCGTCTCCATGGCCTCGGCGAGCTCCGGCGTGAGGAGGCTGTCACTCCTTGAGCGGCGGAAGGGCAACACCCGTTGTCGGGTGTCCACCCCGGGGAGGGTGCGCTGGCGCAGGTGGGGCCGATGGGCCCGCTCCCTGCGCTGCACCTGGCGCGTGGGGACGGAGATCGGCAGGGACAGCTGGGTGGGAGACTCCAGCGCCTGCGGCCGCGCTGTCCTCACGCGAGAGGACGCGGGCGGTGTGGCTCGGGACAGGGACGGAGCGGGACAGGCCATTCCCTATCCGTGCCACAGGCGCGAAAAAGTGCACGGAGTTGGCCAAGGGCGCTTCCCAGCTACGGCACAGCGGGAGCCGGGAGTCCCCAGTCGCGGGCCAGCGCGAGCACCTGCGCGCGGAAGTTCTCGAAGGCGCAGCCCAGCGCCACGCGCTCGTCCGCCAGTTGCTCAGCCCAGTCGAGTTCCACCGCGGCCTCGCCGGTGGAATCCCGCTGGAGCAGGCGTCGCTTGCGCCGCTTCGCCACGGCCCGCTTCCGGCTGGGTGCCCTCGCCAGCTCCTTGCACCGGGCGCACTTGGAGGGCAGCGGACCGCCCCCTGTCTTCACCTTGAGGGTGGCGCCACATCCGCACGAAACGGTGGTGGGCCGCACCATCTTCCTTGCGCAGTTCATCGAGGACTCCGAGGGCGGTGGGTGGCGGACGAGAGGCGCGCCTGCTGGCGCTGCTTCAGGAGGCGGTTGCGGTTGCGGGTGGCTCGGGCCTTCGCCGCGCGCTGCTCGCGGGCGTGGCGGTGAGCCTGGGCCTCCTCGGGGGTGGCAACGGCGTCGGCCTCGAGCAGGACTTCCACGCGCGGGTTCTTCGCGTCGTCGAGTCGGTACCCGTGGTCCTCGGACACCTGGTCGTCGTCCAGGAAGGCCCAGCCCTGGAGCGCGTCGAGCAGCACCTTGCGCAGGTTGTCCAGGTCCCCCACCCTGCGCGGGCGGTAGGCCCGGAGGGTGAGGCGGACGGGCCCCTTCAACGGCTGCACTCCGTTGGCCTTGGCGAGTTGGGCGACGGCTGCCTTGTACCGGCGCGCCTCGTCCGAGGGCACCAGCCCCCGGCCACGGGCGGGCTTCCAGTACGTGTTGGCGCTGGGTGGGTACGGCAGGGTGAGGCGTATCTGCGTCATGGGTATTCGTCCTCCACCCAGGCAGAAAAGGCGTCCGTCACGTGCGCCAGGTCGCGCAGGCTCCGCGGGCCCGTGTCCTCGCGAGCTGGCCGCCGGGGCTTCGGCTCCGGGCGGGCCCGAGGCGGGGGCGGCGTAAGCTCGAAGGCGACCGAGGCCGCGGTGGCGCGCTGCTGCTGGGACTCCCACTTCGCCAGCGTCACCGCGAGGTGCAGGACGCACAGGGCCTGGGGCCGGGAAAGCCCGCCCTCGTCGCTCCAGGCGAGCCTCTTCTCCGCGCAAGCCCGGGCGCCCGTGAGGTGCTGGCGGAGTTCCATGGCGCAGGGGGCCAGTCCCGCCCCGAGCGGGGGCATGGTGTCGGGGGCGCCGGCCCACAGCGCGCGGGCTTCCTCGACGCGCCGGAGGCATTCGGCGAGGACGGTCACCCAGGGCGGCACGTAGGTGCCCGGCGAGGGCCGAGCGCGAGCTGCATCCAGGCGCGCCTCGACGCTCGCCCCCGGGCCCGAGGCCAGGGCCTGCGGGATGGACGGCCACCCGTGGACCACCCGCTCTCGAGCGAGTTGCAGCACGGCCAGCACCTGCGTGACGAGCAGCGTGGCCGGAATGGCAGCGCAGCTCATGGCGCACCTCTCGCCCGGCGCTCACGAGCCCAGGCCGCGGCCTCGGTGTACGGGCGCCCCTGCTCAACCAGGGCCGTCCACGTCGCCGAGCAGTTGCACTGGTAGCCGAGCCACACGCGCCCCTGAGTCCCGCCGCCGTACTCGGCGCCCTGCCCTGCCCTGCCGCAGGCCTCGCACACGCCCGAGCTGCCCTGGCTCACCCCGTCGCTGGCGCGCGAAGGGCTGGCCTTCGCCCCGCTGTCGGCCGACTGGGCGCAGTCGTTCCAGCGCTTGACCAGGTCCGCGAGCGAGCGCACCCGGGGGAAGCCCTGGTTGGCCAGGCCAATCCTCCAGCGACGAAGCACCTCGGCGGGCCCGTCCGCCCCGGCGGCCGCGAGGAGTTCGTTCACGGCCCGCTCGTCCCGGCGCATGTCCCACCGGTACGGCGCGCCGAGCGCGGCCTGGAAGGCCCCCCGCAGCTGGCTGGGCAGGTCCTCCCCGGGCGCAGGCGGGCCGGACTCGAAGGGCAGCAGGTTCGTCTCGTCCTGGACTTCGGCCACCGGCGGCGAGACTGCGGCGACGGCGAGCGTGCGCGCGGCCTCGGGCCTTGCCCGGCGCACCGGGGACGGAGGCGCCAGTGGTACGACATTGCCCGACCCTTCGCCACCGGAAGGGGTTTCCCCCTTCGCGGAACGCGAGGGGGGACCTAAGGGGGGAGTAGTTATATGCGTCTGCGTCTGCGTCTTGGCATCGCCGGGCATCGTTGAGCATTGCTCGGGCATGCTCGGGCATGCTGGAGCATCGTTGGGCATTGCTCGGGCTTTGCTCCAACGTGCTTCCGCAGCGTGTTTCGCGTGGGCAGAGCGGCGGGACGGAGACGTGGAGAGCGCTCCCTCGTACTTGGCGAGGTGTGGGTAGCGCACCGTGTCGCCCTCGCGTACGAGGAAGCCCGTGGTGAGCAGGGCGGACAGCAGTGCCGCCGGGTCACCCTCCCAGCCGACAGCCAGGGCCAGGAGGGCGGCCGGCTCACCCGGTGGGAGGTTGCCGGACAGGTCCCCTTCGGGGGCCATCTCCAGCGCCCAGGCATCCAGCGCCACGGCGATGCCGATGCCCTGGAACTCCGGCACCCGGAGAGCACGCGCCAGCATGCGTGAGCACGCCACGGACTGCTGGGGCACCTGAAGAAATGGAAGTCGCATGTCAGTTCCCCCCCGAATGCTCGACTCGAGCCATCGGGTAGCGTGCGCCAACCCCACTGGCGCGGTGCTGTTTCACCAGAACCCCCCGGGTCTGCGTCTGCCCATAGGTCTCGCCATGTCGTTCGGCGCAGGTGCTCATCTCGAAGCCGCCTTCCGCAGCTCGGCGACGAAGCCCCGCGCGATGAGGTCCTCGGCCTCCCTCACCACCTCTTCGTTGTCGGCGGACCAGGAGATGTCAGCCACCGCGCCGGCAACGAGCAGCTCGCCATTCAGGTGAAAGGGCCCGGAGCGCCATTGCGTGTCCGCGCGCTCGGTGGGGCCGACGAAGTACGCAGCCACCCTCGCCTCCCCCGTGTCCCACACCTCCAGCACCCAGCCATTGGAGAGGGCGTACCGGTACGGCCCGTCCGCGGAGGGCTCCGGCTCGTACACCTTGAGTCCGGGCACCTTCCCGTCTCGGCAGGCCTGCTCGAGCGGCGCCACGACGCTCTCCAGGTTGGCCTTCCACCACGCATCCAGTTCGAGGTGCGCGGCGAGCGCGGCTCCCTCCAGCTTCCCGGCCAGGTGGTGGCCGCACTTCAGTGAGCTGGTGCCGCCCCACCAGGAAGCCGCTCGCCGCTCTCCGGTGGACTCGTTCACCAACCACAGCAGGACGATGCGGCCCTCGCACCGCTCCGGAAGCTCCACGCGCCAGGTCCCCGGCTCGGCGGCGACGGGCTGGGCCACAGGCAGCAGCTCGGCCTGGGCGGGTTCCGCCGGCAGAGATCTGGCCTTCGACTTGGCGCGTGAGCGGGCGCGCTTGGGCTCCGCGGGAGGCTCCGGCGGCGCAGCATCCACCTGAGCCGACGAGTCCGACGGCTCGGGCGCCGGCGTCGCGGGCGCATCGTCGTCCATCTCCTCGACCTCGGCCTTGCACCCGGCGCAGTAGTAGCCGCGCGCGTCTTCGGGCCCGAGCGGCGCGAGCTCCGAGGCCTTGAACGTCTTGCCGCACCCATCGCACTCGCACGGGGTGGAGTCGGCCGTGGAGGACTGCTCAGGCGTCGCCACAGCAGTCGGCTTGAACTTTCGGCACTTGCAGCGCTCACACCGGCCCTTGCCGAGCTTGTGGTCCGCGATCGAATGGGTGCAGGTGCAGCAGGGCACGCGCGGGGCGGGAACGAGGTCATCCTCCGCAGTCACCTGGCTCGCCGTGGCCGGCGACTCCATCGCCGTCCGGGCCGACTCCGCGGACTCCACGCGCTTCTCCCCGGTCTCCGCAGCGGGCTCCTTGCGCGAGCGGGTGCGGCGCTTGCCCTTCGGCGGCTCCGAGGGCGCGTGCTTGTCGGGCGAGGCCACGGCCGCCGGGGCCTGGACGAGCGCGGCCAGCGCATGCGCGGCGAGTGGCAACTCCGGCTGCTGCGCACCCTCGGCGCTCTCGCCTGTGATGGCGGCGTGCATCAGCCGGGTGTGCTCCGCCCGCCAGCCTGCCTCCTGCTTCTCCAGCGCGGCCAGCAGCCGAGCCCGCAGCTCGGGCAGTTCCTTCAATGCGCGCTCCGTCTCCAGGGCCCTGGCGAAGGCTTCCTGGCGCTGCTCGTCAGTGAGTCGGTTGGCGGTGGCGATCATCGAGTGCTCCACGGGGGCGGGGCCCGAGGGTCCCGCCGAAGGAAGAGAGGCCGCCGATCTCGCGGCAGCCGGGTTGGCGGAGAGGGCAGCGCGGCGGGCGGAGAGCCACGCCAGGCGCCCGCCCTGGCTGAGCCCCTTCATCGGGTCGTCCAGGGTCCAAGTGCTGGGGAGGTGCGCGCGGAGGGCCTCCACGTAGGCGGAGCCCGCGTACACGGTGAGGTGGGCCGGGCTGCCGTCGTCGTCGTCCCTGAGGTTCCGGATGACATCCCGAGCCCATGCCTCCTGCGCCTCTGAGGTCAGGTCGCCGAGAGCCAGCTCGTAGGGCGCGACGTCCTCATCCAGGTCCACGAGTCCGTGCTTGGCGCTGAGAATCCAGACGTCGGCGCCGAACTCCGCCTGGGCCACATCGAGCGCGGCCCGGAAGAGCGGGCCCGTGTAGAGCTCGCGCGCTGGCGCGGGCTGCTCCAGCTTCGACTTGCCACAGCCCACCAGGGCGATGCGGCGCGGATAAGGCATCATGCCGCCCTCCGCTCGGAGACGCGGTCGCCGAAGTTGGCCCGGACGACGGCCTCTGCCACCTCGGGGGCGACGCTGTTTCCGATGAGCCGGACCTTCGCCGCCTTGCTCTTCGCTGCGCGCAGGTCGTACTCGTCGGCGAAGCGGCCGAACTGGGCGCGGAGCAATTCCTCGGGTTCCAGCATCCGCATGCCGATGTCGACGATCTGGTGCTCGACGCCGTCCACCGTCACCAGCCCCAGACGGTGCTTTGCGGTGATGGTGCGCAGAGGGGAGCCGAGCCCCTGCAGCTGCGATCCGTTGCCGTAGTAGGCCATGAGGAAGGCGCGCACCTCAGCGATGTGTGTCCCGGAGGCCGTCACGGTCGGTAGCGGCTCGGCAACGTCCGCCCCGTGGCACTCGCCGCGGAGCTTCACGAGCGTGGCCGCAGTCAATGCATGGTGGTCCGTGGCGGTGATCGTGCTGGCGGGCTGGTCGACACCATGGCCCACCACACCGCCGAAGTGCTTCGTCAGGAAGGCGGCCACCAGAGCCTGCTTGGTGCCCTGGGCCACCACGGTGCCCATGGGCTGGTGCAGGTCCAGCGTGCGCGCCCGCTGCCCCACCCGCTCGCCGTAGCCCGTCTGGATGAGCGTGGGCGCAACCAGTGCCGAGCTATTCCCCTGGGCCGTCACGGTGGACAGGGGCCGATCGAGGCCCTGGCCTCGGAACCACTCACTCCCGTGGTTCACCTTCACGATGAAGGGCCGTGGGTTCTCCAGAACGTACCGTCGGACACCTTCTGCGATGCGCCAGAGCGTCTTCTCCGCCAGCGGACGCTTCCGCCCGAAGATGGACGGGCACGGCAAGCTCCAGTCGATGCACTCGGCGGCCGTCCGGTACGGCAGTCGGCCGGGACCGTGCGTAGCCGCGGGCCAGTGGATGGGCTGGCCGTCACACCTGGCGATGATGAAGAGCCGCCTCCTGCGCGTGGGCGCCCCGTAGTGGGAGGCGTCGAGCACCCGCCACTCCACCGCGTACCCGAGCAACTCCAGCGTCCCGCGCCACTGCTCGAAGGTTTCCCCCTTGCGCTCGGGGATGGGATGCCCCTCTAGCGGGTGCCCCTCCTCGTACAACGGTCCCCACTCAAGGAACTCGGCCACGTTCTCCACGATGATGACGGCGGGCCGCACCTCCCGGGCCCACTCGGTGACGACGTGAGCGAGGGCGCGGATGCCCTTCACCTTCGGCTTCCCTCCCTTGGCCTTGGAGAAGTGCGTGCAGTCAGGGCTGGCCCAGAGCAGCGCCACCGGCTTTCCCGCAGTGACGGTACGCGGGCGCGTCTTCCACACGTCCTCGGGCATGTGCCGCGTCCCGGGGTGGTTGGCCTCATGTACCTCCATGGCGAGTTCGTCGTGGTTGAGCGCCACATCGGGCGAGCGCCCCAACGCGGCCCGGATGCCAGTGCTCGCGCCGCCCCCTCCGGCGAAGAGGTCGACGATGAGGCCTCGCGCGATACTCGGGCTACGCCTGGAGCCCCGCCCGGGGCCGCGTGACACGGAAGATGGGGTGGCGCAGCTCACGGGGACCTCCGGAAGGCGATGGTGAGGGCGAAGCCGGCAACCACCGGCCATGCGAGGAAGAGGACGACGTGGGCCACCCGGCTCCCGAAGAGCGCGGGCAGCCAGGAGAGAAGGAAGACGGAGGTGGCCAGACGGAAGGCCACCTCCAGAGGGTGGAGCGGCTTCACGCGGGCACCCCGTCACGGACGGCCTGGACGAGGCGCTCCTGGGCCCGAGCGTGGGCCTTGTCCTCGGCGTACGAGAGCCGACGCCACAGCTGGCGGCAGTCGTCGGACTCGCAGGTGTATCGGTGCGTCCCGTCCTGGTCCTTCCACTGCAACCGTGCGGGCCGCACCACCCAGCACACGGCGCACCTGCACTTGGGCTCGCGTCCCATCTCCTCGAGCAGCCCCACGGCGGGGGTTTCCTCGTAGAGGCGGGCGCGCAGGATGACGCGCTCGGCCACGGGGGTGCGGTCGATGCGCTCGGCCACGGCAGCGCGGCGCTGCTCAGGCGTGGGCAGGGGCGGGCACGTCATGGCCGAACCTCCGGAAACTCGCGGACGCGCAGGTCCTCGGGCCACTCGGACATGTCCCCGCCCTTGGGGTCGGAGAGCGAGCAGCGGCGAAGGGTCTTCTGGACGTACCCTGGCGGCTCGGCGAGGTCTGTCGGGTACGCGCCGAGTTGCTTCACGAAGCACGGCACCCCGGCCTCGCGGCACTGGCGCACGATGTCGCGCACCCACTCGACGTTGCAGGGCCTGGCTTTGGGGCCGGACTCCCCACCGACGATCACCCAGTTCAGCAGGTCGCTGATTGGGCGGTATCCATAGCCCCACGCAGCAGGTGCAGTCCCAAGGAGGCCGAGGTCCACCGGCCCCACCAGCGGCTCCACGGAGAGGAAGCGCAGCCGGAAGCCCTCCGCCTTCAGCAACCGCGGCACCCACTCGTCCGCCGTCTTCTGGTCGGAGGTGGAGGTGCCCAGCCACACCAGAGGGCGCACGTCCTCGGGCACCAGGCGCCAGTTCTCCGGCCGCTTCGTGAGGAGCAGCCAGTCCAGGCCACCGAGGCGACGTGTCTCACCCGGACGAGTCCTGGCACAAAAGCCGCGCGACACGTGGGTGGACTCGCGACCACCGCACTCGCCGCACACGGACGTGGTCTGCCGGATGACGTCCCAGAGGCGCGCGCGGGCGGCGTCGAGGGTGCGCTGGGCACGGCCCACGGCTGCCATCCGCTCCAGGTTCTGCTGTCCGGACGGCGGGTACTGGGGCACCTCGAGCACGTCGGCCAGAGAGGCACAGAACACCCGACGCCGCTCGCCCGCGCGGGCCGCGTCTCGGGCCCACTTCAACGGCTCGCGCCAGCCGCTCTCGGCCTTCACCACCCGCTGGCCGCCCTGCCACACTTCGCCCCAGGTAATGCCCTGCATGGCGACGCCCTGGTTCTTCTCGGCGTAGCAGTGGGTGCAGCCCGCGTGCACCTTCGAGCAGCCTCTCCACGGGTTGAAGGTGTGGTGCGTCCACTCAATGGAGGAATTCTCAGCCATTGTTTTCACCTCCTTTCGGGCTGACTCCTTCGTGGACGTCGGGCACCAGGCCGCGCGGGTCGTCCGCGCCCCAGAGGGCGACAGCGTCGGTGCGCACGAAGCTGCCGGGACTCACAGGCACGGGCGGGCAGCTGCCTCCCGGGCCACGCGTCAGGGACAGGGCATTGCGCCTGTACAGCCAGGCCACCACCAGCTTCGCGGCCGTCCGCGCGTTGAAGTCCCGGCCCTGGGCCCCGTCGCGCATGGCGGAGAACATGATGAGGCTGAACACCACCTCCTCAGTGAGCGCGGGCACGTCCATCCCCTGCAGCGTGGCGCGCAGGTTGGCGAGGGCGACGCCCAGCTCCCGCAGGCGCTCGGACTGATGCTCGAGCGTGGTGGGGTTGTCCGTCACCCCGAGGACGAGGTGCGCGGCCACAGCCACCGAGAGCAGCCGCTCCCGCTCGCGCCCGGCATCCGACAGCAGCTGTCGGGTCCGCTCGTGGTCAGCAGACTCCTGGTGCAGCCTGTCCGCGAGCTCCTCGGCGTTGTCGCTCGCCAGCTGCCGGGCAGCCTTCGAGCTCTCCAGGGCAGCCTCCAGCCGCCGCACCTCGGCCCGGGCCTCCCGGAGCTCGATGTCCAGCGTCAGGGCGTTCGCCTGGTGCGCACAGCGAGGCGAGGTCATGCCGCACCTCCCGCCGCGCTGCGCTCCGCCGCCAGCTCGGCCTCAATGACTTGAGCCCTCGCGTCCGTCAGAACACACGACTCCCCCGTCCCGCGCTCCTTCGCGGGCGTCCTCTTCATGGAGTCCATGGTCAACCTCTGTTCGTCTTCGCGGGGGAGCGCAGAGCCGCCGGGACGGAGGACGTGCTCGCCTCGGCGACAGTCTTGAGGATCAGAAACGCGGTCAGCGCGTCGAGCGGAACCGCCTTGACGATGCGAGCGCCGATGCACGCGAAGCTCACGCCCGGTTCGGTGCAGTCGGGGTCCATCTCCAGCGGCATCCACGGCTCGACGCGGTAGACCCAACCCCCGTTGGGGTACAGGGCGGCGTACAGCTCGGCCACCTCCTGCTGGGTCGCCACGTACACCCGATCGGACCGGTAGCCGGCGCGGGCCTTCTCGCCCTCGTCCATGTAGGCGGCCAGGGTGATGGTGGTGCCAGTGGAGGACGGCGGGAGGATGAACTCGCCGACCTTCAGCCCCGGAGCGCCCCCGTGCCAGTAGGCCGGCTGTGTGCGCGCCGTGTGCTCACCAGCAACAACGGGGGAGGAACACGCGGCAACACCGTCAACCCGGCCGGACTCGTAAGTGACCGCATTTACAGAGGAAGCAACACGCGATAACAGCGTGCACGTGCGAGACTTCTTCAAGAAGATGAAGGCCCTGGGACTCCGCCGCGGTGGCGAGAAGGACACGGCTTCGGGCGGAGGTGAGTCATGATGGGCTCGCGTGGAGCGACATTGGGGTGGACGGTGGTGCGGGTGGTGTTCGGCCTGACGCTAGCCCTTCTTCATGGGCTGCCCAAGGTGACGGGGGGCATGGGACGTTTCGCCGAGGGCGTGGCGGCGCTCGGCTTCCCCTACCCCACCTTCTTCGCATGGTGCGCGGCGCTGGCGGAGCTGCTGGGCGGCCTGCTGTTGGCCTTGGGACTCTTCACCCGGCCGGCGGCGGCGTTCGCGACCTTCACCATGGTGGTGGCTCTCTACCGCCACCGGGCGGACCCCTTCGCGCGCATGGAGCTGGCGCTGCTCTACTTCTCGGTGCTGTTCGCGGCCATGCTCATCGGCGCCGGGCCCTACAGCCTCGATTCGAAGGTGCGTCACCGCGCCTGACGCACGGCGACATGGCGGGTCTCCCGGAAGTCACCGGACCGAGAGGCGTGTGTCACGAATGCCTCGCGAAGGGCTGCGCTACGCTCACGGCCCTTCTCAGCGGAGGCCCACGTGAGCCAGAAACTCCACCGTCGAACCATCCTGCAGTGCATCGCCGCCGTCGCCGCCAGCACCGCCTTCGGCTGCTCCCCGGACGAAGACGACTCCCCGGCCCCTCTCACTCCCAGCCCGGAGCACTTCCCCCAGTCCGTCGCGTCCGGTGACCCGCGCTCCGACAGCGTGGTGCTCTGGACACGCGCCGTGGATCCCCAGCGCCCGGACTCCGCCACCCCGCTCTCGCTCCAGGTGGGCACGGATGCCGGGCTCGCCACGCTCGTGCTCGAGCTGGGCGACCTGCAGGCGATGCCCGCGCATGACCACGCCCTCAAGGTGAAGGTCACGAACCTGAAGCCGCGGACCACCTACTACTACCGCTTCATCTACGAGCAGGACGGCAAGCGGTACGCCTCGCCCGTGGGCCGCACCCGCACCGCGCCGGCACAGGGCGAGAACGTCCCCGTGCGATTCGTCTTCGCCAGCTGCCAGGACTTCATCGGCCGCTACTACAACACCTGGCAGTACCTGCTGCAGCGCGACGAGGACCTCGACTTCGTGGTCTTCCTCGGCGACTACATCTACGAGACCACCGGCGACACCTCGTTCCAGACGCCCGACGAGGCCCGCAAGGTGAGCTTCAGCGATACCGCCTCGGCGCTGCCCCTGGGCGGAGGGCAGTACCACGCCGCGGCGGCGCTCTCCAACTACCGCGATATCTACAAGACGCTGCGCTCGGACCGCCACCTGCAGCGGATGCACGAGCGCTACCCCTTCATCGTCGTCTGGGATGACCACGAGTTCTCCGACGACAGCTGGGGCTCGACGGCGACGTACTCGGATGGCCGCGCCAACGAGCGCTCCGACGAGCGCAAGCGCAACGCGGAGCAGGCCTTCTTCGAATACATCCCGCTGGACACCACCCAGTCGGGCGCGGGCGCCATCGACGTGGACAGCACGCCCCGCTACCCCGACACGCGCATCTACCGGGACTTCGACTACGGCAAGCACCTGCGGCTGCTCCTCACCGACTACCGCACCTACCGGCCGGACCACCTCATCCCCGAGAACGCCTACCCCGGCACCGTGGTGATGGACGACACGGCGCTCGGGGAGGCGGGCGTGGCCACGGTCCTCACGTCCGATGACTACGCCTATGTGGACATCGACGCGCCGGAGTACGCCGAGCAGAAGGCGGTGCTGCAGCAGGTCTACGGCAAGCTCGCGCTCGATGCCGGGCTCGACGCCGGGGCGGCGACCGCCCAGGCCGGGGAGCATGTGCGTGGCAAGCTGGCCCTGCTGTACGTGAACCAGGTGCTCGCCCAGGTGAGCGCCACGACCATCAGCCCCACCGACAAGCCCCGCGGGCTCGCCTACGCGCACATGGGGAAGACGGACCTGTTCGGCCAGCTGGGCTCCCGCTACATCGTGGTGAAGCAGACCTATGACCTGTACTCCGGCTGGCGCTACGCGAAGTCGCTGCGCGCCAGTGAGAACGCGCTGGGCGACACGCAGGAGGCCTGGCTGCGCGAGAAGGTGCGCTCGGACAACACCTGGAAGGTGGTGGTCAGCTCCGTGTCGCTCACCTCCATGGTGTGGAACCTGAGCGACCTCACGGACGTCCCCGCCAACCTGCGCACCCGCTTCTACTTCAACGTGGACCAGTGGGACGGCTTCCCCAACAAGCGCGCCGAGCTGCTCCAGTACCTGCGCGACAACAACGTGCGCAACGCGCTCTTCATCTCCGGGGACATCCACTCCTCCCATGCCTCGGTGGAGGGCGGCGTGCCGACCCTCACCGCTCCCGCCATCTCGTCCACCTCGGTGAAGGAGATGGCCGGCGCCGCGGTGCTCGCCGCGGGCTTCCCCGCCGACAGCTCCGTCTACCGGCGCGTCGTCACCGACATGGAGTCCACCCTGCGCGCGAACAACCCCGGCATCGCCTTCACCAACGCCGAGGCGCATGGCTTCGTGGTGCTCGAGGTCCGCGCCGACGAGGCGCTCGCCACCTTCCACCTCATCCCCAACTCCGAGGTGAAGACCAACTACGCGAACCAGCCGGAAGCGCTCGCCGGGAAGTTCACCCACAAGGCCCTCCGCGTCCGCGACGGTGCCCTCACCGACGCCTGACGGGGCCTCCGCACCTTCTGCGCTCGGCCACACGCACGCATGCAGGATTTGCGGGCGGCCGAGCACCTCTTCGAAGGAGCCGCACCTCGCACGCTTGCTGCATCAGGGCGGTGGCGGTCGCAGATCGACCATGACCCGGCGAGAGGTGCACGCATGTTGTCGGTCCCCCACTTCCGACCCGCCCGACTGGTGCGGTCATCGCGGTCCCGCCGCTCCCACCGCGGGGAGCTGACGCCCGATGATCGCATGCTGCTCGAGCCGTGGCTGGCGGAGGTGAGGCGCCATCCCCTGCTGTCCCGGGAGGAGGAAGCGACGCTCGCCCGGCGGGCCCGGAGGGACGGCGACGCGAAGGCTCGCGGCCGGCTGGTGGCCTCGAACCTCCGGCTGGTGGTGAAGCTGGCACGCGAGCACCACCGCGCCCCCCTCCTCCTGATGGACCTCATCCAGGAGGGCAACCTCGGCCTCGTCATCGCCGTGGAGCGCTTCGAACCGGAGCGCGGCGTGCGGCTGTGCACCTACGCGGCCTGGTGGATCCGCGCCTACCTGCTGCGCTTCATCATCGAGAACTGGCGGCTGGTGAAGCTGGGGACCACGGACGTGCAGCGCAAGCTCTTCTTCCGGATGAGGGAAGAAGAGGGCCGCCTGCTCGCCGCGGGGCAGGAGGCGACCCCCCGGCAACTGGCCGCTCGCCTGGGCGTCTCCGAGGAGGACGTCGTCGAGATGGACCAGCGGCTGCGGCACGACGAGGTCCGGCTCGATGTCTCCCCCGAGGACGACAACGGCCGCCCCACTCCGGGACGTGCGCTGCCCTCGGGAACGCCCGCCGTGGATGAGGAGCTCGGACGACGGGAGCTCACGCACTGGTTCCAGGAAAAGGTCCACTCGTTCGCCCACGAGCTGCACGACGAGCGGGAGCGCTACATCCTGGAGCACCGGCTGCTGGCCGAGGAGCCCGAGACGTTGCGGACCATCGGCCAACACTTCCACGTCAGCCGCGAGCGGGCCCGCCAGGTGGAGGCGGGGCTGATCTCGAGCATGCGGGAGTACCTGCACGAGCGGATGCCGGACTTCACGTGGCTGGGCGCGGAGCCCGGGCTGCATGCACCGGCCTGAGCCGGGACGGGACACACAGGGTGGAGGACTCGCACGTGAGCATGAAGGAACACACGGAGACCCGGAGCGCACCGAGGCGGCACCAGATGCGGATCAGCGACCTGATGACGAAGAGCCTGGAGACCATCGAGGCGAGTGAATCCCTGCGCGAGGCGGCCGAGCGGATGCGCTCGTATGGCATCGGCGCCCTGCCCGTCATGGACGGAGAGCAGCTCGTGGGGATGCTGACGGACCGGGACATCACCGTGCGCGCGACGGCCGCGGGCAAGGATCCCAACCGGACCCTGGTGCGAGAGGCGATGACCCACGCCGTCATCACCTGCGACGCGGATGCCCCCCTCTCCGAGGCCGAGCACCTGATGGAGGAGAAGGCGGTGCGGCGTCTGGTGGTGCTCGATGGCTACAAGAAGCCGGTGGGCCTCATCAGCCTGGACGATCTGGCCATGGTGCCGGGAGAAGCGAGGCACGCGGGCGAGGTCCTCAAGGAGCTCAACACCCCGTTGTAGGCGGAGCCTCGAACCACTCGAAGAGCGAGAGGGTGGCGCCCCCCAGGCGCGCCAGGATCTCCTCCAGCGTGTCCTGGTTTCCCCACACGATGTCTCCGTCCCCGTGCTGCTCGAGCAGCCCCTGGATGAGCTGGCACCAGTTGCCCGTACCCCGGCTCATGTAGAAGCCATAGGAGCGGCAGACCAGGGGCCGGTGCGCGTACACCCGGCAGCCGCCGGACTCGCGCTCGAGGAATGGGCAGGTATAGGGCCGCTGCGTGCCGTGCAGCTCCGTCACGCGAGCCCGGACTTCCGCTCGCGCCTCGGCGGACAGCGCCTGGAAACCCTCCCAGAGGTACGTCCACTCCATCCGGGTGACGGTCAGCGGCGCCGCCAGGTGGCGGCAGCAGTGATCGCACCCCTTCCGACAGGGCCACCAGGCATGGCTCCCGGTGATGGACGACACCCGCTCGTCGATGCGCCGGTAGAGGGCTTCCAACGTCTTCCGCTGCTCTTCGGAGAGTGGTTCCATGCACGAGACATCTTGCTGCGTTCCGCCCGCTGCTCGGAGCCGGTGACCGAGCCGGACCCCGAGGCGAAGCCCAGACACACCGGGGATGTGACGCGCCACGCCATCCGCCATGGAAAACCCGAGTTTGACGTCTGACCTGATTTGACCTTACATCCCGGCCATTCTCGTATCATGAGAAACGGAGAAATCATGAGGGGAACGGTCGGAGCAAACATCGTTCCGGGGCTGCTCGTGTCGATGGCGTGGAGCAACTCCGCTGGGGCGCAAACCCTGAACAGTTTCACGGCGACGTACCTGGGCGGCAGTTCCTCCTGCAACACGACATACAACATCCGGGGCAAGGAGCCGGCTTCGACGGGCACCTACCCGGTCTTCGTCTACCTGGTGGGCACCTCGGAGTCGTATGACAATGCCTCGGCGCTGAACGCGGTCGACAAGATGGCGAGCCGCGGCTACGTCGCGGCGACCATGCTACATGCGTCAGGGCGGATGCCTTGCCAGCCAGAACATGCTGGACCAGAAGTGGCTCGCCGGGACCTATTCGTGGTCGATCGATCCCAACCTGCAATGGCTGACGACGTTCACCCAGAAGTAGAACGAAAACGGCGCGGGGGCCCTGTTGCCGCCCCGCGCCGCTGGGAACCTCGAGCCCTGGAGCGGGCGACTACCGGGTAATGCTCAACTCGGTGTCATCGATGAGGAAGCTCGTCTTCAGCGAGGAATCCTCCACGCCCTTGAAGTAGACGCGGATGGTCTGGCCCTTGTACGCGCTCAGGTCGAACGACTTCTGCACGTAGGCCGAGGACTTGTTCAGATTGCTGTAGGTGGCCAGCGTCGCCAGAGCCGTGCCCGAGCCGTTCTGCACCTGCACCGTCAGCGTGTCATACGCGGTGGTGGCCGTGGTCTCCGAGGTGGTGATCTTCAGCCAGAAGCTGAACGTGGCGCCGCAGGCCGTGGAGGGGATGGTCACCTGCTGGTAGAGGGTGTCGGTGTGGACCGAGCCGTAGCCATCCAGCCACGCCTTGTAGCTGCCGGTGCGCGGCGCGCTGCCCGAGGTGGAGCCGTCGATGACGCTCGAGGAGCCCGTCCAGCCCGTGTTGCCACTCTCGAAGCCAGGGTTGGCCAGGAGTTGCTCGGTGGTGCCACAGTTACCGTTCGTTCCGTTGCTCACGGAGACGGACACCGCGGACGAGGTGCCCACGTTGTTGGCGGCGTCATAGGCCTTGGTGGTCAGCGAGTAGTTGCCGTTGGCCACGCTCGAGGTGTTCCACTCCAAGCTGTATGGCGAGGTGGTGTCGACGCCAATGATGTTGGCATTCAGGTAGAACTCCACCTTGCTCACGCCCACGTCGTCGGAGGCGTTGGCGCTGATGGTGGTGGTCCCACTCACCGTGGAGCCCGCCGCCGGAGCGGTGATGGACGTGCTGGGAGGCGTGGTGTCACCGCCGCCGCCTCCTCCGGTGATGAACATCGTGTAGAGCAGCTTGTTGGGCGAGCCGGTGCCCGGGCTCGTCACCTTGCCCGTGACGGCGCCGCCGGTGAGCGCCGCCGTCACCTGGGCCGGGGTGGCCGAGGGGTTGGCGCTCAGGTACAGGGCCGCCGCGCCCGCCACGTGCGGCGAGGCCATGGAGGTGCCGCTCATGGACGTGCTGCCGGTGTCGCTGGAGTTCGAGGCCGAGGTGATGCTCGAGCCCGGCGCGAAGATGTCCAGGCAGGTGCCGTAGTTGGAGAAGTACGAGCGCGCGTCGCTGCTGGTCGTGGAGCCCACGGTGATGGCGTTGGGCGTGCGCGCCGGCGAATAGTCGCAGGCGCTCGAGCTGTCATTGCCCGCTGCCACGGCGACCACCACGCCCGCGGCGATGGTGCGCTCCACCGCGTCATCCAACGCCTGCGACGCGTCTCCCCCCAGGCTCATGTTGGCCACGGCCGGCTTGATGTGGTTGGCCGTCACCCAGTCCAGGCCGGCGATGACCTGGGCGTCCGAGCCGTAACCCGAGCAGTCGAGCACGCGCACCGGGTGCAGCGTCACGTTCTTCGCCACGCCCCAGGTCGTGCCGCCCACCGTGCCCGCCACGTGCGTGCCGTGGCCGTGGCAGTCCGCTCCGGTGCCTCCGGTGGTGATGGAGTCGAAGCCGGCGCCCACCCGCCCGGCGAACTGCGAGTGCGTCAGCCGCATGCCGGTATCAATGATGTACGCGTGCACCCCCGTCCCATCGAAGTCGTAGGTGTAGGTCTTGCTGAGCGGCAGGCTCTGCTGATCAATCCGATCAATGCCCCACGTCGCACTCGTCTGGGTGGCCGACACCGACACGATGCCGTTCTCCTCGATGTACGCCACCCGCGGATCCGCCAGCAGCTCGCGAACCTGGGCCGGAGGCATCTTCACCCAGAAGCCCTTGAGCGTCCGCTCGAACGTGTGCAGCACCTGGCCACCGCGCGCGACCACCATCTCACGCGCCATGTCCGCGGAGCCGCGCAGCGCCACGTCCTTCATGTCCTCGCGCAGCACGACGATGTACTCGTCCGGCACCGACTTCGCCTTGCGCAGGAGCTGGGCCACCTGCCCCACCTCCTTGGACGGGAGAAGGCCCTCCTCCTCGGGCAGCGGGCCACCACACGCGGCCACACCCAGCAACGAGCAGGTGAACAGGGCCTGAGTCAGCTTCAACTTCATGCAAACCTCCGAGGCGATAACGGGGAGTGAAGAAAACGAGGGCACTCCGTGGAATAAGTCCTCGGAGACCAAGCGGTCAAGCCCGCTAAACTCGTTTTCTCTGAATCCGATCGTCCTCGGAAGTCCTTCCCCTGGAGCTCACGCCCCGAGCGCGGTGGACCGCGCGACGGCTTCCGTTTTCTCGGTCCCGGCGTCCACCTGCTGGCGGGCGGGGATGAAGGTCATGGCGCGCTCGGCGAGCGCGGTGATGGTGAGCGAGGGGTTCACGCCCGGGTTGGCGGAAATGGCCGAGCCGTCGACGACGTACAGGCCGTCGTAGCCAAAGAGGCGGTGCCGCGGGTCGATGACACCCGTCTCGGGCGAGTCCCCCATGCAGCAACCCCCGAGGATGTGAGCGGTGGTGGGGATGCCCATCAGCGTCTCGGTGGCCATGGTCATGGGCATGCCGTCCAGCTTCTCCGCCACCCGGTGGGCCAGCTCGGAGGCCTCGGGGATGTTCGCGGTGGGCGCGGGACCCTCCTGCAGGCCTGTGGTGAGCCCCTTGGTTCCCGCGGTGAAGAGCCCACGTCCGCGCCGCATCTTCAGGTGCCCGTCCAGCGTGCGCATGTAGAGGAGGATCATCGACCGCCGGGCGAAGTCACGGGTGAACCAGGAGCCGATCATCTTGAGCGGGTGGCGCAGGAAGAGCCCCGCCACGTTCGCCAGGCGCGAGAAGACGGTGGCGCCGCCCACGTGGGGCGCCATCAGGGTGCGGAAGAAGTCGGAGCCCGCGGAGTAGCGCACCGGCTCCAGGTGGGAGTGCGCGTCGGTGTGGAGGATGGAGCCAATGGCGATGCCCCTGGACAAATCCTTGTCGCGGAAGCGCTTGCCGGCCACCACGCCAATCAGCGCCTCCGAGTTGGTGCGCACGCCATCGCCGAGCCGGTCCGACAACCGGGGCAACCCGTCCGGGTGGGCCTTCAGCTTGAGCAGCAGGTCCACCGTCCCCAGCACACCGCCCGAGAAGATGACCTGGCGCGCGGTGAAGCGCCGCTCGCGGCGCGAGAAGCTCGAGGTGCCCTCGAGTGCCTCCACCTCGTAGCCGCCACCGGGCAACGGGCGCACCCACGTGGCCTCGGTGTCCGCGTGGATGACGAGGCCTCGTTTCTCGGCGAGGTAGAGGTAGTTCTTGTCCAGGCTGTTCTTGGCGTTGAAGCGGCAGCCCGTCATGCAGCCGCCACACGAGTTGCAGCCCGTGCGCTCGGGGCCCTCGCCGCCGAAGTACGGGTCCGGCACCGTCACCCCGGGCTGACCGAAGTAGACGGCCACCATGGTGGACTGGAAGTCCTCGCGGCCCATGTCCTTGCCCACCTGCTGGATGATCTCATCCGGCAGGGTGCGCAGCGGGTTCACCGTGGCCCCCAGCATCTTGCGCGCGGTGGCGTAATGCGGCGCCAGCTCCGTCTTCCAGTCCGCCAGTCCTCCCCAGGAGCGGGCCTGGAAGAAGTCATCCTTGGGAATGGGCAGCGTATTGGCATACACCAGCGAGCCGCCTCCGACGCCCACGCCGGACAGCACGGTGACGTGGCGGAAGAAGGTCATCTTGAACAGACCACGCCACCCGAGCCGCGGCATCCACAGCCATCGCTTCAGGTTCCAGTTCGTCCTGGGGAAGTCCTTCGCCCGCAGGCGCCGGCCCTTCTCCAGCATCACCACGCGGTAGCCCTTCTCCGTCAGTCGCAGGGCGCTCACGCTGCCGCCAAAGCCCGAGCCGATGATGAGCCAGTCGCAGTCGAAGTCCATCGTGTCCTCCCCCCCCACCGGGGATACTTCACAGAGTACAAGGACCGCGCTGGATGCGCTCCCCTCCTCGCGAGGAGAGCTCACGGACTGCCCCGGACCCGGCCATTCCGGGGGGCGCGAGGGACAGCGGCGATAGCCTGGATGCTCGGCGGCCAGGCCCTGTTCCCGGGCGAGAACCGGGTCCTGGCGCCGCGTCACAATACCCGGGCGACGAGCAGGGGACGCAGGACCTGCCCGCCGTCCATCACCTCCTGGGTTACCTGCCAATGAGAGGAGCGCCTCGCGGGAGCATCATCCTCTCAGAGACGGACTACCACGCCAGGCAGGCCCGGTTGCCGGACGAGCTGAAGGAGCGGACGGCGCCCTACTTCAGCGACGCGCTGTCCGCGGGCTCAGCCAACCCACTGCGAGCCCTTCTGGAAATCGGCGTACGTGCACTTCTGCCAGTCAGAGTGCAGCGCGGGCAGACCCATTCCTGGCATCTTCACGAGGTGGAGATCCATGGGGTAGCCGCCCTTCATCGCGGCGACGAACGTGTGGTGTCCGTCACCGGCGATCGTCAACTTGCCCGTGTTCGGCGCGACGTACACCGGCACGGAGATCGGCTGAGGCACCCCGTTCGCCTTCCAGGAATCGAGCTTCTGCTGAACGATCTGATTACTGACGTGCTGCTGCGACGGGTTGATGTGGTCGAACCGGGTGCCAGGGATGTCCTGCTTGGGGGGATTGTACGTATGAATACCGATGACCGGCCGGTTCGTGTTCTTGAACGGCCTGGCGGGCGGCGTGAAATCAGCCGCCGTGGGTGGCCCGAGCGGAGTGGTTGGCCTCGTGACCGGCCCCTGGGTCACCTGCGGACCGGAGGGGCTCGCGAACGGATTCGGCGCGCCGGGGCGAAGGTTGGCGGGCTTGGGCGGAACCGGAGGCGCGGAGAGTTTGGCGGGCTTGGGCGGAACAGGGGGCGGAGACCTGAGACCACCGGGCGCGTCCATCCCTGACTTGCCCTTCCAGACGTCAGGAGGATTCGGGCTCGGCGTGCGCGGCGCGGGGGCCGGCTTGCTGAACACGGAGGGCTTCGGCGGCGGTGTGGGGCTCCTGGTCAAGGGGTTGTTGGTAGGCAGGGAGAACTTCGGGGACTTGAATCCGGCCTTCATAGGTCCACCTTCTCGAGTCAGATTGCGCGAGTCCTGTCGATAGCAGGAGACATGCCAGGGCATGTGGGGCGCTCCCGGAAAATCCCAAGTGCCGGATGTTCTTGAACCTCGGCATCGCGGAGCCATCGACCAGGGTCGAATCCGGGCGAGGCCGAGGCCCGGCCCCCTGGTGACTCCTGTCATCACCTGGGAAGCCATCACAGACCAAGGAAGAAGGTCGTCATCCATGGATCCCCCCGTGAACAGGTCGGTTTGATGCCCGTGCCAGGGGCTCTCACCGCTTCTTCGGGGGTGGTGTCAGTTGTCACCAGGGGGGTGAATGGAGCCGCCATGCCCTGCGGTACACCCTGAAGGCCTCGACCACCCGCCGACGCTCGACGGGCTCGAGGCCTTCGCATCGTTCGAGTTCCCGGATGAGCTCGTCCAGGCCCTGCTTCGAATCATTGCCCAGCCGACGCAGCACCTCTCCCGACGACAGCCCCGGCGCCCCCATGACGCACACCAGCAGCGTGATGGATGATGGCCAGATATGGTCCCGATTCGCGCTCGCCGCGAACGAAACGTGCGTACTCCTCGAGCGTCGTGGAGGCCTTGAGCAGGCGGTAGGTATTGAGGAGCCGCTTCACCCGTCGGGGCGAGTTTGGAATGAGCCCCACCAGGCGCTGCATGTACTGGACCTCGAGAGCGTCGATCTCCAGGGCATCCGACTGCGCGGACACCTCGGGAGGAGCAGACGGCCCGGACGCTCGGAGCGACTCTCGCACCGGAGAGGTGCCTTCATTTGTTGGGGAGGAGAACGGCCGACGGGGCGCGCCAGTCCCGTCCATGGGGCACGCGAGGGACAGAGGTCCTCGATCAATTCCTTGCACCCAGCCACATCCATCGGAGGGAGCCAGAACGGTATCTGGAAGATCTTCTCGAGATAGTCATGGACGGTCGCGCCAGAGCCTGGACGTCGGCCATCGCCCAGGTAGTCGAACCTCTTCGAGAGCGCCTCGCCCCCCCAGTGCGCATCGACAGCCACGACCACGACGAAGAGCTTGAAGGCGAGCAGCAGGTGGACGGCCTCGATGACCTGGACGACCCGCTCGGGAGGGCAGCGGTCGAGGTCGTCGATGTAGAGGACAGTCCGCCCAGACCCGGCTGCCCGCCAGGCTGATTCCTTCGCGAACCCTCTCGATGCTCCAGGATGTACCGGGACAGGCGTTCGAAGTCACGGCGCACCAGATGGAGGACCCCCAACTCCCGCCGGTATTCATTGGAGGTGATGCGCTCCTCGATGAAGCGGGCGATCCGCTCGGCCGTCCTGGGAGCACTCACCGCAGCCTCGGCCACCGCGACCCGCTGCCGCGCCTTCTCTGCCCGCGTCGTCGCGGCTTCGAGGGCGGCCCGAGCGGCCTCCAGCTGACTCCGGGCCTTCGTCGCTGGAAACACCTGGAGCACGGAGTCCACTGCCGGACGGGGCTCACCCCTGGCGCCGTCCTGTACGTCGTCCGGGCCTGAGGTCCGTCGCCTGCCGGTGAGAGTCCCGAGCCGCTTCGTCGTTTCGCTGGACACCGCGCGGAAGTTCATTAAACATGTTCATTGAACATGTCCAACGAGCCCAGGAAGCAGGGCGGAAGCCGAGCCACCCAGAAGGAAGCCACCGGCAAGGCGGTCCTCGAGGCGGCGCGTGCGGAGTTCGAGAGCGTGGGCTTCGAAGCGGCGAACCTGCGGGCGATCGCGGCGCGCGCGGGGGTGTCCGCCGGGACGGTGCTCCACCACTATGGAGACAAGCGGGAGTTGCTCCACGCCGCGCTATTCGATGACCTCGAGGAGACGCTGCGGAGCGCGGTCGCCGGGCTCGGCACGGGCTCGCTGGAGACGCAGCTCTCCGAGCTGACCCGCACCGTGTTCCGGTACTACCAGCGGCGCCCCAAGCTGTCGCGAACCCTGCTCAAGGAGTCGCTCTTCGCGGACGAGCCGTGGGCGCGCAAGTTCAACGCCCAGGTCCACGGGGTTCATGGGGCCATCGTCCGGCTGACCGAGGAGGCGAGCGCGCGGGGAGAGCTCCGGCCCGGCGTGGACGGCGCGGTGTTCGCCGTCGCGTACTTCTCGTTCTTCTACTTCGCCCTCATCTCGTGGGTGCAGGGCGCGCATGACTCACCGGTGACGCTGGTCGAGCGTCTGGTCCACCAGCACCTCGAGGGCCTGCGTCCGGGTGAGAAGCCACCCAGAAGGAGGAAGCCATGAAGTCCGCGTTCAGAGGCGAGCAGGCGAAGGCCGTGCTCCTGCAATGGTTCGACCGCTTCCGGGAGCGGCTGGAGGTGCCCACCGAGAGCAGGTGGGTGAAGACGCGACTGGGAGACACCCATGTCCTCGTCGGAGGGCCGGAGGGGGCACCGCCCGTGGTCGTGCTCCACGGAGCGATGGCGAGCTCGGCGCACGTGCTGAGGGAGCTGGAGCCGCTGCTCGAGCGATTCCGGGTCCATGCCGTCGACGTCATCGGCCAGTCGGTGAAGAGCGTGGACGCACGGCCCTCCGTCTCCAACAACGAGTACGGCGAGTGGCTCTCGGACGTCCTGGATGGGCTCTCGCTGAAACGGACGCACGTGGTGGGGGTGAGTTGGGGCGGCTTCGTCTCCATCCGCCTCGCGGCGTTCGCGCCGGAGCGCATCGATCGGCTCGTGCTCCTCGTCCCGGCGGGTGTGGTGAGGGGCTCATCGTGGGAGGGATTCACCAAGATAGGCCTCCCGATGATGCTGTATCGCCTGTCACCCTCCGAGCGGCGGCTGAAGGCCTTCGTCCGTCACCTGCTCACGACCCCGGATGACGACTGGGTCCCCTACCTGGGCGACGCCCTCCGCTCGTTCAACATGGACATGCGGGTACCGGCGCTCGCGAAGCCGGAGGAGCTCGAGGGATTGAAAGCGCCCACGCTCGTGCTGGGCGCGGACACGGATGTGAGCTTCCCGGGACAGCAACTCCTCGCACGCGCGCCAGAGCTCTTTCCGACGCTCGCTGGCACGGAGCTCATCGAGAATTGCAGGCACTGCCCCCCCACGACGGATGCATTCCGACGCTGGCTGTCGGAGCGCATCAGTGGATTCCTGCTCGCGAGCTGACGCGGGCGAGGGGCCCCTCTGGAGCGTGGAGCGCTTCGTCTCACTGCTGATGGGAGAGATTCCGCGACTCCACGATGATGAAGCGGGCGATGGCCCGAGGACCTCCTGGAGACCTACCGCCGGCTCCTGCCCACCCTCGGGACCTGGGTCCGGAAGCCCGGCTGACGGGGACTCCGTCAGAGCGAGGGCCGGCCCGGCTTGCGCGCCGGCAACACGCCACAGTGCACGAGGGTCGGGACCACCGCGCCGGGCTCGAGGCCCGCCTCTCGCAGCCAGGACCGGTACTCCGCCGTGCTGTAGGCCCGCCCCTCGGTGAGGGTGAAGAGCACGGCCGAATAGAGCGCCACCGGAAGCGGTCCATCGAGCGCATCATTCAGGAACACGTCGTGCACGAGCAGGCTCCCCCCGGGAGGCAGGGCCTCGGCGCAGCGCCGGATGAGGGTGCGGTTCTGGGGAACGTCCCAGTCGTGCAGCACGTTCGACAGCAGGATCACGTCGGCCTCGGGCACCGGGTCGGCGAACATGTCCCCGGGTACACACGTGAGCCGCTCCACCACTCCGTGAGCCGTGGCGATTTCGGTGGCCACCTTGAGCACCTCGGGGCGGTCCCACACGATGGCCCGGAGCGTCGGGTGGCGCAGGAGCCAGGCGATGGCGTAGATGCCCGTGCCCCCGCCCACGTCGAGGAGGACGCGAGCCTCCGGAAGGGGGTGGCGGGCCGCGAGCACCGGAGCGACGTTCTTCGCTCGCCCCGCGAGAGCCAGGGTCAGCATCCGGGCGCTCTGCTCCTTCTCCATCGCCGATTCGAGCCCCTGCCTGTAGATGAAGGCGGCCCCCTCCTGGGAGGGCCCGCTGCCGGCCGGGCGGTTCGTCTTCAACCGCTCGACCATCTCCAGGACCCCGGGCGCCTTGGCGGAGAGCCCGATGTACCCGCTGATATCGAAGGGCGAACCCGGCACCAGGTGCTCGCGGGCCTGCGGCGTCAGGGACAGCCGTCCTTCCGCATCGAGCGAGATCAGCCCCATGGCGCGCAGGGCCGTCACCAGCACCACCGCGGGCCGCTCGGCGAGGTGGAGATCGGCGCGCAGTGCCTCGAAGCGGCGCGGCTCACGTGCCAGACGCTCGAAGACACCGAAATGCGAAACCGAGGCCGTGAGCAACTCGGTGCCGGCACTGCCCCGGTAGAAATCGAAGATCGGGGTCGGGTCTGTGATGGGTGGCCGGGTCGCGTCGATCATGGGATGCATGCTCCTTCCTAGGTGTGGCGTCCTTGTACATCGGGAATGTGTCACGAGCGGAACCCGATTGTGACAAGCACCAGAGGAGGGAGAACGCGAATTGCTGGATTTTTCCCGATATAGCGGTTTGCTTTGTAAGCGGATTGAAGAATGGTCAAATGGAGTCCTCCCATTGACCGCTGTCGCTCCCCCAGGAGGTCGTTGCCATGAAGAGAGTTCTTGCCGCCGTGCTCGTCGCGACCGTTTCCGCATGTGGTGGTGAAGAGGATTTCGAGAGGAGTGGCGCGGAAGACAGACACACCGAAACACTTTCAAGCAGCGGCGCCAGCCTGGCCCAGCCCTCTCCGACCTACATTCCGAAACCCACCGGCCCCTGTCCCGAGTTCAAGGAGGGGACGCTGACCTTCCAGCCGTCGGGAATCAAGGCACGCAACGTTCGCATCTGGATGTCGGACGCGGCCAGGACTCTGGATGGCCCGCTCGTCTTCTACTGGCACGGCACGGGCAGCTCTCCGACGGAGGCCACCACGGGCATCGGCACGACGCAGATCAACGCCATCAAGGCCCTGGGCGGTATCGTCGCGGCGCCGGAGCGGGATCCCGCCGCGGGGACCTTCCCCTGGTTCTATGTCTCGTCCAACTCACGCGACGATGACTTCCGCGTGGCGGACGAAGTGCTGGCCTGTGCCATCCAGAAGGTCGGCATCGACGTGAGCCGTATCCACAGCATGGGCTTTAGCGCGGGTGGCCTGAACACGACGCACATGAGCTATCGCCGCTCCGGCTACATCGCGAGCGTGGCGACGTACTCGGGCGGAAGGACGTCCACGATCCCCACGCAGTACCCGGCGAACAAGTTCGCCAGCATGATCTTCCATGGAGGGCCGTCCGACCAGGTCTTCATCAACTTCCAGACGATGAGCCAGAACTACTACAACGATCTGAAGTCGAAGTCCCAGTTCGCCATGCTCTGCAACCACGGCAACGGGCATTCGATCCCCACGGACGCGCGCGCGGCGGTCTGGCAGTTCTTCCAGGCGCATCCCTACGGCACCGTGCCGTCGCCCTACGCGGGAGGCCTCCCGAGCAGCATGCCGAGCTACTGCCAGCGCTGAAGCCCCTCACGGCGACAGCGAGCCGCGGGCCTCCTCGGACCAGCGGCCGTGGGGGAATTCCTTCAGGTAGAGGCGATATTCGGCCGTAGCCTGGGCCGGGGAGAGTCGGGCCTCGAAGCAGCGGGCGCGCAGGTAGCGCGCCTCCTCACGCAACGGGCGCTCCCGGCTCTCCTCGGCGATTTCCTCGAGCCCCACGAGGAAGCTCTCACACCCGCGGGTGTCCACCGCCGTGCGGGCATGAGAGAGAAAGCGCTCCTCCACCTCGCGCGGCGCCGGGAAGCGCTGCCATTCCTGCTCGGCCGTGAGCGAGCCTCCCTCCGATAGGAGAGGAGATGTCCGCGGGGGCTCCGCGGCATCCTTCGTACCGGCGGGCGAGGACCGCGTCTCGGGCTCCCCAGGAGCAACCGGGGTGGGCGTGGACACGGGCTTCTTCCGGGGAGCCGTCGTGGAGCGCTCGGGAGCCGGAGGATCCGGTGGCGCCGGGGGCTCGGCGATGGCGGGAGGCGTTACCTGGACGCCGAGCGCCTCGAAGGCCCGCTGGTCCTCGATGGACAGCGGAAGCTGCCTCCACGTGCGCTCGTTGGAGTGGAGCTCCACGCGCTGACCCGCGGTGGCGAAACCGGGCCGCAAGCCCTCTGCCTCCACCCTCACCCTGCCCTCCAGCACGGAGACGGCGGGCCCCGCGGGCGTGCGCTCCACGGAGAAGACGGTGCCCACCACGAAGACGCGCAGGCCTTCCGCTTCCACGATGAAGCCGCGCCGCTCGGCGTGCGAGGCCCGCACCGCGACGCGCCCCCGCATCACCCGCAGGTGCACGTCATCCGCCGAGACGCGGGAGAGCACCACCTCCGAGTCGGCCGACACCAGCATGCCGCTCGCGTCGGGAAGTCGCAGCCGGGCGCTTCCCCGAGCGGGAGTCTTCACGGTGCTGCCAGCCCGCAGGCCCGAGTCCGCCTGGAGCGCTCGTTCCGTGCCGTCCGCCTCGCGAACCCAGGGCGTGGGAGGCCCGACCTCCACCCGGGGCGCCGTGCCGGGACCCAGCATCAGCAGCGACAGCGTCGTCACGCAGGCCCCCATCGCGGCCAGCATCCACAGCCCGCGTGACCGGTGCTCGCGCTGGCCGAAGCGCCGGGCGGCCATCGACAGGACTCGGTCATCCACCTTCGCCCACCGCACCGTGGTTGGCTCTTCCCGCGCCACTCGCAGCAGGTTCCGCGTCTCCCCTACCTCCACGAGCCGTTGCGCGCACGCTCCGCAGCTGGCGACGTGCGCCTCCACCCGGGCGCGAGCCTCCGCGTCCAGCTCTCCCGAGGCCAGGGCCCACAGCGCCTCCACCTCATGGCGAGCCATGGGGACCTCCAGCGCGAGTCTCGAGCAGTCGCCGCATGGCCTCGTTGAACTCCAGCCGCGCATGGTGGAGGCGGCTGCGAACGGTGTTGGGTGAGCTTCCCACGGCCTGGGCGATCTCCTCCGGGCTCATGCCGCACAGCTCGTAATACACGAAGACGATCCGCTTCTTGGGCTTGAGCCGCTCCAGCGCCAGCTCCACCAGCTTCGCCGCCTGGCGCCGGGCCACCGCGCGCTCCGGGTCCTCCCCGGGATGGATGGATTCGGGCGGTTGCGCGAAGGGGTCCTCTGGCCGGCGCCTCCTCCACCGCAGGTGCGAAAGCGCCACGTTGGCACAGACCCGGTAGAAGAAGGTCCGGAAGCGGGACTCGCCCCGAAAGCCCTTCAGCGCGGTCAGCAGCCGCAGGTAGGTCTCCTGGAGCAGGTCCTCCAGCTCGGTGCGGTTGCCCACCAGGTGACGCAGGATGCGGGCCGCGTCGGTTCGGGTGAGATGATAGAGCCGGTCGAAGGAGGTGAGGTCTCCCTCCCTCACGCGCTGCACGAGCATCAGGAGTTGGGCCTCGTCCACCGGAGGAAGGGCGGTGGACGGCCCGTCTCGGAGCGAGGGGCCCAACGACATCTCCACTGTCCCCTCCATGCCGGCTGCTCCCCTCGTCGACGCGAAAGGCTGGAAACCCGGGTGTCCGGGTACCACGAGGAGCGTGACTGGAAGATGACTGGGAGGGGCCGCGCCCGAGCTTCAGCGGTCCGAGCGGATGGGGCCGTACTCCACCGGCACCCAGGCGTAGTTCTTCGCCTCGGCGCGCACATGGCCGATGCCCGGGAAGGGCAGGTGCGCCCCGGCGACCCAGAGCTTGTTCTTCGCCGCGTCCGCGAACACCTTCTTCCGGGAGGCGATCGCCTGCTTGCTATCGAGGTCGAACTCGATGGCGATCTCCGGCCGGGCGAACTGCGTCGCATGGCTGTGGACCAGATCGCCCCACACCAGGAGGCTCTGATCCTTCGAGGTGAACAGGTAGCCACTGTGGCCGGGCGTATGGCCCGGGGACGGGGAGACGACGACCCCGGGGACCGGCGCCTCGCCCTCGGCGAAGGTCTTGAATTTGCCCGCGGCCACGTAGGGCGCGACCGCCTCGCGGGCCAGTTTGAACATGGGCTGAACGTCCGCCGGTGCCTTGGCGGCGATCTGCTCGTCGAGCCAATAGGCCGCTTCGGCCTTCGCGACACGCACCTCGGCGTTCGGGAAGGCGGCCTTGCCGTCGGCGGTCAACAGGCCGCGGGAGTGGTCCGCATGCAGGTGCGTCAACAGAACCGTGTCGATCTGCGCGGGGTCGTACCCGGCGGCGCGGATGTTGCCCAGCATGGCGCCAACGGTCGGGCCAAAGGCAGTGGCCGCTCCGGTGTCGACGAGGATCAGATGATCTCCCGTGTGCACCAGGAAGCCGTTGACCGCGGTCTGCACGCCCGGCGTGGTGGCGAGGAACATCCGCGCGAGCAGGTTCTGGATGTCCTTGGCGCTCGCGCCCTTGAGGATCTTCGGGTCGAGGTCGAAGTAACCGTCGTACAGCGCGGTGACCTCGAAGTCTCCCAGCTTCATGCGGAAGAAGCCCGGCACCTGCGTCTTCTGCTGCGCGGGCGGTGCCGCGTCCGCCACCGTCGGCATCATCGCCGTGCACACGGCGGCGCCCGTGAACGACAAGGTGAACAGCGCGCGGCGGAGCGCCTGGTGCGAACGTGAACGGCTCTGCGTTTTGTTGAACATGAGACGCTTATACCGCCTCGCTCACCCGGGGGTGATCAACTTCTGGCGGGCCGTTTCCCGGCGCTTCGCGCGCACCTTGCCCGCCACATTGAGCAGCAATCGATCCCGCTCCCAGCGTTCACACGTGGGTGCATCCACCCGCTCCCAGAGAGTTCCCAGACCGTCCACCCTCGCGCGGAACAGATCGAGCGCCCCAGACAGGGCCAGGTGCACCGCGGGTGAAGCCGGCTCCGACTGCGCGAGTCCTCGCATCGTCACCGCGAGTGCGAGCAATTCCTCTCGTACCTCGTCCGGCCAGCCCGAGCGCCGGGCCACCTGGATCAGCCACCCGAGCACCGCCGCGAACACGTGACAGTCTTCCACCGTGCGGAACGGTTTGACGTAGCGCTCGTAGCCATCGCCGGGCAGCACTTCCGCGGGCGCCACCTCCACCTCGTGCAGCCGCAGCTCCGCATGAGGTACCTCCGGGACGAACGGAGTCGGCGGCAACTCGGTGAGCGTCACCCCCGGACGGCGTGAGTCGATCCGCACCAGCCGCAGCCGGTTGCGTCCCTGGACGTCCTGCCCCTCGCTCGCCACCACCAGCAGCTCGTCCGCCGCGGTGCCCAGGGTGATGAAGGCCTTGGTGCCCTCGAGGCGCAGTGGGCCATCGCCCGCGCCGGTGAGCCGGGTGTCCATCGCCGAGGGGTGTCCTCCCCGCGCCTCGGTCACGCACAGCGCGTACCGGCGCTCAAAAGGCAGCGCGGGGAACAGGGAGCGCAGGGCCGAGTGGTAGCCCGAGGCGAAGGCGTAACCCAGCCGGTCGGCCGCGAAGCCTCCGGCGAACGCCACGTCCACCGGGAGGGAGAAGCGCGAGGCCAGCCGCAGGTGCTGCGTCCACCAGTCCTCGATGGAGCCGAGGGACACCGGAGCGGGGGACTCGGTGAGGAGGAATCGCAGCAGCTCGTCCATGGCGGGGGCACCTCCGTCTACGACAGTGACTCAGTCCTTGAACTCGGCCCACACCGGTGCGTGATCCGAGGGCTGCTTGCCCTTGCGCGCCTCGCGGTCCACGTCCGCCGCCACCAGCCGCTCCGCCAGCGGCGCCGTCGCGAAGATGTGGTCGATGCGCAGTCCCTGGTTCTTCGGGAACGCCAGCATCCGGTAGTCCCACCAACTGAAGCGCTGCTCGTTCGGGTGCAGCTTGCGGAACGTGTCCGTCAGCCCGAACGCGCACAGCTCCTTCAGCGCCTCCCGCTCCTTCGCCGTGCAGAGCGTCTGCCCTTCCCACAGCGCCACGTCCCACACGTCGATGTCCTCGGGCGCCACGTTCCAGTCGCCACACAGCACCAGCGGCTCACCCGGCTTGTGCCGCGTGTCCAGGTAGCGCCTCAGCCGCCCGTACCACTGCAGCTTGTACTTGTATTGATCCGAGTCCACCGCCTGCCCGTTCGGCGCGTACACGCTCAGCACCCGCACCCCGTTCACCGTCGCGGCGATCACCCGCGCGTGCGTGTCGTCCACCCCGTCCGACAGGCCTCGCACCACGTCCGTGGGCTCCGTCTTCGCCAGGATGGCCACCCCGTTGTACGTCTTCTGCCCGTGCACCGCGGCGTGGTAGCCCGCCGCTCGCACGGCCTCCATCGGAAACTCGGTGTCCTGGCACTTCAGCTCCTGCAGGCACACCACGTCCGGTTGAGCGCTCTTCAGCCAGTCCACCAGCCTGTCCAGGCGGGCTCGGACCGAGTTCACGTTCCAGGCAGCGATCTTCATCCCGCCCAACGTCGCACGTCACCTCCTCCCCCGCCACGGTTTTTCCCCTCCTCCTCGGGCGTATTCCCTTGTGGGTCCTGGTCTCCGTACGTCTTTCCGTGACCTTGGCCGTGGCACGGTGGCCCTTGGGGTTTCCGGATAGCTCGGGTGTGGCCCTCGGGCCGCACGGAGCCCGCCCGGGGAGCGGGGAGGCGTCCTCGTAGACCCTCACCCCCCGCCCTCTCCCAGAGGGAGAGGGGGCTGGCACGCGCATCGCAGTGGGCTCCTCCCGACAAGGAGCCACACCATGAGGAACACCATCCTGTCCGCCTGCCTCGCCGCCCTCTCCCTCGCTGCCTGCGATGCCGGCCAGCTCCGGCGGCCCCGCGCGCTCCTCCCCTCCTCCCCGACCCGGCTCGAGAACCGGGTGCTCCCCTCCTCCGAGCCCACTCCCGTCACCCCCGTGGCGCTCCTCCCCGAGGGGGGTGAGGGTCTCCCCGAGACCGCCGAGGACCTCGCCCCCGCCGGGCCCGTGGACACGCTCTCGCTCCCCCATGAGGAGCACCTCTTCCCCGTGGACCACCTCGCTCGCGCTCGCTCGCTGCGCGACGAGGGTGACCTCTCCGGTGCCCTCACCGAGGCCCGCCGCGCCGTCCATGACGCCGCGGAGGATGTCGATGCAGCCGAGAAGGCCCTCGACACCCTCATCCACCTGGCCCTCCGCTCCGGGAACAAGCAGCTCGCCGCCGATGCGCATGGGGAGCTCGCCGTCCTCTTCCCGGATGGCCCCGAGCCCTTCGTCCAGCGGGCCCGCCTCCTCCTGGAGCTCGGCGACCTCGAGGGCGCCTTCCGCTCCGCCGAGGCCGCGCTCGAGCTCGACCCCGAGTATCCCGAGATCTACCAGGTGCTCGGCCGCGCCCACCTCTCCGCTGGCCAGCTCGACGAGGCCATCATCCGGTTCAAACAGGCCGTGCACCTCGACCCGTACCATGGGTATGCCCTCAACAACCTCGGGCTCGCCTACCTGCGGTCCGGCCAGGATGCGCTCGCCGCCGAGGCCCTCGCCCAGGCCGCCTACCTGCTTCCCCATGTGGGCTTCGTCCACAACAACCTGGGGCTCGCCTACGAGCGGATTGGCCGTTACGAGGAGGCCCGCATGGCCTTCGACACCGCCACGCGCCTCTCACCCGGGGACAGCAAGGCCCGCCTCAACCTCGGCCGGCTGAATCGCGAGGCCCGTGCCTCCGTCGATGTGCGGGCACTCCTGGGAGACAAGCGCTCCCCGGGGTGCCCGGAATAGCCGGTGCTCGTCAGCCGTCTCGCGAGCCACCCGGCCACCAGCCCCATTCCGGTTCCCCGCCCGGCGGTTTAACGTCCGCCCACCTTTTCGTTGTCACCGCGCCCCATGAACCCGGCCCGCGAGATGAGCTCCCAGCCCCAATCCCCGACTCCCGCCACTCCTCCGGCGCCCCCGGTTCCTCCGGCGCCCCCGGCCCGTCCCGGCCTGGGTGCCCTCCTGTGGCACTGGACGAAGCGGCTCCTCGTCCTCGCCGCCGTGGGACTGGTGCTGCTCGTGCTCACCGTCACGGGCGCCTACTTCTACTTCAGCCGCGGCCTGCCCTCGCCCGAGGCCCTGCGCAACTACACCCTGCCCCAGGTCACCAAGGTGCGCTGCGCCGACGGCTCCGTGTGCGCCGAGTTCTTCATGCCCCAGGGGCGCCGCACCGTGGTGGACATCCAGGAGCTGCCACCCCACGTGCGCAACGCCTTCCTCGGCGCCGAGGACGCGGATTTCTACAAGCACGAGGGCCTCGACTTCTTCGGCATCACCCGCGCCGCCGTGAAGAACCTCATCCCCGGCAGCCGCAAGTCCGGTGCCTCCACGCTCACGCAGCAGGTGGTGAAGAACATGCTGCTGTCGCCCGAGCGCAGCCTCTCGCGCAAGATTCGCGAGTGGATCCTCACCCCGCGCGTGGAGCAGACGCTCACCAAGGATCAGATCCTCAGCCTCTACATCAACCAGGTCTATTACGGGCAGGGGCGCAGCGGCATCGAGGAGGCCGCCCTCTACTACTTCGGCAAGCACGCCAAGGACCTGAGCCTCGGCGAGGCCGCGGTGCTCGCGGGCACGGTGCAGTCGCCCAACCGCATCAACCCGGAGAAGAACATCGTCAAGGCCAAGCAGCGCCAGGGCTATGTGTTGGAGCAGATGGCGCAGCACGGCTTCGCGCCCAGGGCGCAGGTGGACAAGGAGAAGGAGAAGCCCATCGTGCTCGCCCCCCGGCCGCCCCCCGAAGTGGGCCCCTACTACGCCGAGGAGATGCGCCGCACGCTCGTCGCCCGCTATGGCGAGCAGGCCGTGCTCACCGGGGGCCTGCGCGTGGACATCGCCATGGACCCGAAGCTCCAGGCCATCGCCGACGAGGCGGTGCGCAAGGGGCTGGAGGCCGTGGACCGTCGGCAGGGCTACCGCGGCGCGCTGGGCACGCTGGAGGCCGCGCGCTTCGAGCGCCTCAAGCCCCTCATCGCCCGGCAGATCGAAGAGGCCGGCCGGCGTCAGAAGGAAGGCGCGTACGTGGCCGACCTCGCCTCGCTCGCGCAGACGGGCGCGCCGCAGCCCAACCCCGTCGAGGAGCCGGTGGTGACCACCGACGCCGAGCAGGAGGAGGACGAGAAGCTCTCCGCCGACGAGAAGCTCGCGCAGGATGTGCAGCTCGCGCCCCTCAAGGAGGGCCTGCGCGTGGCCGGCTTCGTCACCCAGGTGGATGACCCGGGCAAGAAGGCCCGCGTGGACCTGGTGGGCCGCACCGCGGAGATTCCCTTCTCCTCCGTCACCTGGGCACGCATGAAGGGCAAGAGCGCGCCCTCGAAGATGTCGGACGTGATGAAGCCCGGGGACATCGTGCTCGTGCGCATCACTCGCGTCACGCCCGCCCCCGCGCTGCTCGAGGCCACGCTGGACCAGGTGCCACTCGTGCAGGGCGGCCTCGTCGTCATCAACCCCCAGAACCGCCACGTGGTGGCCATGGTGGGCGGCTATGACTTCAAGGTCTCGCCCTTCAACCGCGCCACGCAGGCCCGGCGCCAGCCCGGCTCGTCCTTCAAGCCCTTCCTGTATGGCGCCGCGCTCGGCAGCGGGCGCTACACCACCATCAGCACGGTGAACGACGCCCCCGAGGCCATCCGCGATCCGTACACCGGCAAGGCGTGGAAGCCGCAGAACTACGACCGCACCTTCGAGGGCCCCATGACGCTGCGCGAGGCCCTCACCAAGTCCAAGAACACCGTGTCCGTGCGCCTCATCGAGGCCATCACCCCCGCCACCGCCATCGACTTCGCCCGCCGCGCCGGCATCCGCTCGCCGCTGCCGGAGAACCTCACCCTGGCGCTGGGCACCGGTGAGGTGTCCATCCTGGAGGCCGCCAACGCCTACGCCACGCTGCAGGCCAACGGCCGCTACGCCGAGCCGCTGACGCTGCTGAAGGTGGCGGACGCGCAGGGCAAGGTGCTCGAGGAGCACCAGCCGGCCTTCGAGGAGACGCTGCCCCCGGCGGTGGCCTACCTCACCACGTCGCTGATGCGCAGCGTGGTGGAGGAGGGCACGGCCCGCGCCGTGACGGAGCTCAACCGCCCCGCCGCCGGCAAGACGGGCACCGCCAGCGAGAACCGCGACGCCTGGTTCTCCGGCTTCACCGCGGACTGGGTCGCCAGCGCGTGGGTGGGTTTCGACGACCACTCGCCCCTGGGCAGCTCCGAGACGGGTGGCCGCGCGCCCCTCCCCATCTGGCTGGAGTTCATGCGCGCCGCCCACCAGGGTCTGCCCGCGCGCGAGTTCGAGGTGCCCCCCGGCGTGGTGCAGGTGCGCATCGACCCCGCCACCGGACTGCTCGCGGGCAACGCCGTGCCCGGCCGGCTCGAGTCCTTCCTCGACGGCACCCAGCCCACCGCCGAGGCGCCCCCGCCCGGCCACGTCACCCCGAGCGACTTCTTCCTCCAGGAAGGTAGCCGGGGGGGTCTGTGAGCCGAGCCCTCGCCGCCGCGCTCCTCCTGGCCGCGCACCCCTCTCCGGCCGCGAAGCCCACGCAGCGGCCTCCCGCCCCGGCCGCGCGGCCCGCCCAGGAGGCCGCGGTCACTCCGGCCCTCGAGCGGCTCGCCCAGGCCGTGGCCTCGGATGTCCGCGAGGTGAAGCCCGAGCCCCCCGTGGCCCTGTACCTCTCCGGGGGAGCCCCTGAGTTGCGGCGCGCCTTCGGGACGTTGCTCGCCTCGCGCCTCGCCTCCGCCGGGCTCGCCCCCGTGGTGCTGGAGGCCCCCTCCCCCGAGGCCGCCGAGTCGCTCGCCCGCGAGCAGGGCACCCGCGCCCTGCTGCGGCTCACCCTCGGCGTGGAGGCCGGTGAGCTGCGCGCGCATGGCGACCTGTTCGGCACCTGGGTGAACTTCTGGTCCGGCCGCACCGCCACCCGCGCGCCGTCTCCCGCCGCCGCCATCGCCCAGTCCGTGGAGGCGGATGCCGCGGTGCTCGCGCTCGCCGCCGTGGAGCCTCCGCGCACGCCCGCCACCCCTTCCGAGGAGCCGCTTCCCCTGCTCCTGCTGGGCGCCGTGCTGGCACATCTGCCCTCCCCGCCCGCCGCGCTCGCCGCGGGGGACCTCGATGGGGACGGCAAGGACGAGGTGGTCGCGCTCACCGAGCGGGCCGTCCACGTCTTCGCCGCGGATGGGCAGCTCGTCGCCGAGCGCTCGCTGGAGGCGCTGCCCCCCAGCTCCGCTCCCACCCGCGAGCCCTTCGGCGCACTGGCCATCCTCTCCGGGCCACCACGCATCGCCGCCTTCTCCACCCGCTTCGCCCACGGCGAGGTGCTCTCCCTGGAGGGAGGCGCGCTGCGAGGCGTGTCCCGGCTCGAGTCCGCGCCCCTGGCCCCGGACGCGCGCGGCGCCTTCGTGCCGGGCCAGACGGCCTTCGCTCCCGAGGTGCGGCTCGGCAACGGCGAGCAGCGCCTGGCGGGTGTGCAGTCCCGCTTCACCACCTTCAGCTCCGCCAACGCTCGCCTCCTCCTCGTCCACCCGGATGGCTCGGCCTCCTTCTTCTCCCGGCCCTCGGTGGCCCCCCTGCCGCTCTCCGGCCTCGGCGCCGGCAGCGCGCTCGGGGACCTGGACGGGGATGGGACGCCGGAGCTGCTCACCACCTCGCCTGAAATCCAACCGTCGCCGGACGTGCTGCGCGTCTTCAAGACGAACGGTGGCGATCCCACCCTCCACGAGCCTCTCTGGCAGGGGCCCCTTCCCGCTGGCCGCGCCCTCCAGGTGGTGACGGCCAACCTGGACGGGGACAAACGCCGCGAGGTGGTGGTGGGCCTCTCACAACCGGATGGTACCGGCGTGCTCTTCCTCCTGCGCCAGGGTGCGCCATGACGCTCCGCCACGCCCTCGTCAGCCTCCTCCTGCTCGGCGCCATGCCGTCGCTCGCCGCCGGCCGCGTCCCCTACGGAGGCGAGCTGCGCGTCGCCCACACCGGCCCCGCCGAGCCTGGAGAGCCGGCCCTCGCCGACTCCCCCACCGAGGCCACCGTGCTCGGGCTCCTCTCGCGGCCCCCCTGTCACCTGACCCCGGACGGGCACCTCGCGCCCGCGCTCGCACGGGAGCTGTCGCGCCCCTCCGCGCAGGTGGTGCGCCTGAGCCTGCCCTCTCCCGCGCAGGCCACCGCGCTCGTCCGCGCCTGGGCCCGGCTCACCGGCTCCGAGGCGCCCTCGCCCTACCGCGCCCTGCTCTTCCCGCTGCGCGGCGAGGGCCGGCAGCTCTCCGCCACCGGCGACACGCTGGAGCTCGCGCTCGCCTTCCCGTGGCCGGACCTGGAGCGAGCCCTGTGCCACCCGGCGCTCGCCCCGCCACGCTCCGTGCCCGCCGCGCTCGGCCCGTTCTCCGCCGCTGGCACCCACACCGTGGAAGCACGGCTCGCCTGGAGCCAGGGCCGGCCGTACGTGGACAGAGTGCGCCTGATGCCCACCGACGAGCGCGGCCTCTCGCGCCTGTGGTCGACGCAGGAGGCCCAGGTGGCGCTCGGCGTCCTCTCCGACTCGGGAACCGTTTCGGGCACGGCGCTATACGCCACCTACCTGGCCTGGTCACCGAGGCGCGTGCCTCCGGACTTCCGGCGAGCGGTGGAGAGCGCCATCGATCGCGAGGACCTCACGCGCCTCTTCGTGCGAGGACCGGCCGTGCCCATGCCGCACCTGCTGCCGCCCGCGCACCTCTCCCAGTCCGCGGGCCCACGCCCCTCGCCGCCGCCCGCCCAGGCCGGGCGCAAGGTGACGCTGCTCTACGACGCGAGCAGCGAGGACCAGCGCGCGGTGGCCGAGCGCCTCCAGGTGAGGCTGCACGATCGAGGCTACGCCGTGGCCCTGGAGCGCCTGCCGCGCGCCGAGCTGCGCGCCCGCTGGGCGAAGGGCGACTACGAGCTGATGCTCCACTCGCTGCTGCTGCCGCCCGTGCCCGGCCCGGCCCTGGCCGTGGTGCTGGACGCCGCGGGCCGGAAGGATCTGCTCGGGGTGGAGCTGCCGCGCATCGGCGCCCTGCCGGACGCGGCGGCGCGCGACACGAGGGCTCGTGAGCGGGCCCTGGCACTCGCCCCGTCCGTGCCGCTTCTGCCGCTATATGCGCAGGGGCTGGCACTGCGCGCGGCACCGGAGGTGGGAGGGCTCGTGTTCGACGCCCAGGGGCTGCCCATGCTGGACGGCGCCTGGCTGCACCCCACCGTGCCGGGTGTCCCGGGAGCGCGGAGATGAGGTTGAGGACGCGGCTGGCGCTCGCCTTCGCCCTGCTGGCGCTGGTGCCGCTGACGGTGATGGTGCCCTTCACCCTGACGCAGCTGCGCGCCACGCTGTCGCGAGGGCTGGACGCGCGCATGGACGGGGCCACCGCCTCCGCGCAGGAGGCCCTCGAGCGAGCCGCCGCCAACGCACGCCGGGCGGTGGAGGAGTTGGTGGAGAGCTCCGCCATGGAGGACCTGGCGCGCGAGGCCCGCGAGTCCCCCGCCCGAGCCATCCGCGCCGACACCGCCCAGCCGCTGATGAAGAGCCGGGGTCTCACGGTGCTGTCCCTGTTCGACCGGAAGGGCACCACGCTGTCCTCGGGGCACCTGCCCGCGCGCCGGGGAGATCCGGACCCGGTGCTCTTCGCGGTGACGCGGGAGAAGTCCTCCAAGCCCGTACCGGTGAAGGTGTCGGTCCGAGGAGACCAGGGCCTGCGCGAGGTGCCCGCGCTCGTCACCGCGAGACCGGTGGACTACGGGGACTCGCGGCTGTGGGTGGTGGGAGGGGTGCTGCTGGACCAGGGGCTGGCGGCGCACCTGTCGCGGCTCACGGGGGCGGAGGTGTCCCTGCTGTCCGGGGACACGGAGGTGGCGAGGGCGGGAAGCGTCACGGCGCCCACGGTGGCGCGAGTGCTGCCACTGGGCGAGGTCGCCACGGTGCGGCTCGTCTTCAGCCGCGCGGCCGAGCGGGAGGCCACGGTGGGCGTGTTCCGCTCCTTCCTGCTGCTGGCCGGGTTGGGGCTGAGCTTCGCGGTGCTGCTGGGGCTGCTGATGGCCCGGCGGATCACCCAGCCAGTGGAGGCGCTCACCTCGGGCGCGAGACGGGTGGGAGAGGGCGCGCTGGACGTGCAGGTGCAGGTGAAGGCCACGGGCGAGGTGGGCGAGCTGGTGAAGACGTTCAACCACATGACGACGGAGCTGCGCTCCACCACCGAGCGGCTGGTGGCCAGCGAGCGGGTCGCCGCGTGGCAGGAGGTGGCGAGGCGGCTGGCGCATGAGATCAAGAATCCGCTGACGCCCATCCGCATGTCGCTGGAGACGCTGATGGCGGTGCAGGACGCGCAGGACGCGCGCTTCCCCGCGCTCTTCCGGGACAGCGCGGGCGTCATCCTGGAAGAGGTGGATCGGCTGCGGCGGATCGTCGACGAGTTCAGCCGCTTCGCGCGCCTGCCCAAGCCGCAGCTGGAGCCGGTGGACCTGGGGGAGCTCGCGCAGAACGTGCTGTCGCTCTACGCCACACCGCCGGAGGGCATCCACATCCACTCAGAGATACAGCCCGGGGTGGTGGCGAAGGCGGACCGGGACCAGCTCACGCAGGTGCTGGTGAACCTGGTGAAGAACGCCGAGGAGGCGATGGCGAAGGGAGGCGGGGACCTGCGCGTGCGCGTGCGAGGCGACGAGCGGGAGGCGGTGGTGGAGGTGCAGGACAGCGGCCCGGGGATTCCACCCGAGCACCGGGCACGCATCTTCGAGCCCTACTTCACGACGAAGGACGGCGGCACGGGCCTGGGACTGGCGATTGCGGCGCGCATCCTCCAGGAGCACGGCGGCAAGCTGGACGTGGGCGGCGAGCCTGGCCAGGGCGCCTGCTTCACCCTCTCCCTGCCGCGCGAGCACTGACGGAAATCAGGTTCGAATCACTCTCGACTACCGGACCGCAAGTCTGGCACACACGTCCATGGCTCTTCGGGACGGCGCTTGCAGGTGAAGCCAGATCCGCAGGCCGAGGAATCCTCGGGAGTACAGGACCTACGACAGCTGTGGAAGTAACAGACGGTCCCATCGGGGCAGGAGCGATCCGCAAGGGAGCCGCAGGGTTGCAGGCACTGCATCCACACCTCGTCCACACGTTGTGGATAGTCGTCGACCGAGCAGAATTGTCCCTGAGGACAGGGAGTTTGCTGACAGTTCGGACCGTGAACCCTGGCGCAAATGGAAATGCGCTCTCCACGGTAGACGCACTGTTGGCCCGCAGGGCAGGAGCGACCTTCACAAGTGGGCTGGCAGGTGGGCCCCTCTGGGGCCTCTTCACAAAAGTAGCCATTGGGGCAGTCCGCGGGCTCGAGCGGGTTGCACGGCCGGCCACACCGGCCCCGGCAGAGCAGGTCCTTCCGACAGCCATCCGATGGCTCGCGAGGCAGTGGTTCGCATACCTCCCCCTCACCGCGCACTCCCACCAGCGAGCAGGCACGAAGAAGATCCTCTCCACTCTGAGTGTCCATGATGCGGCAGGCAAACCCCTCAGGGCATTGCCGGTCCGTCATGCACATGCTGTCCGTGCAGTAGCTACGAACGGTACGCATGTTGAAGAAGCAGCGCAGTTGCGGATCGCAATCGGCATCCGAGTCGCAGTCCCGCTCATACGTGGGCAAACCCAAGCGCTCCTCGAGCGTGAGCATGGGAAGGATGCGCGGGCTTTGAGCTTGCAACAGAGATGAACGCTCCTCACCCGTGTGCCCAAGAAGGGAGGTGTGCAGCAACCACGCCAGCGGTAGCGGAAGAGAGAGGCCGAACAGGACGGTCAGGAGCGTTCGCCACTTCATGCTGTGCCCGCGCCTCAATCGACCTCGGGGGGAGAGCGACACTCCTTCGGGCACTTGGGTGAGGTCTCTTTAGGACCCCGGTTGTCACAAATCTCCAGCCATCGGCTTTCAGACATGTGGCAGGTCCGATTCGCCTGATACTGCGTCATGTCCCTACGTACGGCCATCTCGATGGTACCTCCTCGACCCCATGCATGCGGACAACCCGTTTCCACGGCGAGCACCAACAACAGCGTCAGCAGTCTCTTTGGCATGGAGCGGCCCCTGTGTACGGGTAGGATATCAGGCGAGGAGCTCGGACGCAGAAGGGCGAGCACTCCTTTCTTGCCCATCTACGCTGGCTCGCGGTACCGATTCACCCGAAGTGGTACGAGGAAGGGCGACGCTCCACCCCTGACTGGATGGCGCGAAGACCTGCGGGCATGGCCCAGATGTCGGCATGAGGCTCGAACAGCGGCCCGTCGCGAGTCACCCGTACCGAGCGGCGCCGTACCCAATCCCCGAAGCGCCGCCACCAGCGGCGGGTGGAAGAGGAGAAACGCCCGTCATTCGCCCGTACCATCCGAGGCCCGACACCGGGATGGAATCACGTGGCATCCCCCGCCAGCCCGGAGGGAAGAGACTCAGCAGCAGCGCCGAGGGACAGCTCGGGCCGAAGTACGGCACGGTCCTATCGCGACCCGCACGGCGCTCCGTCCAACCCACGAAGGGATCTTCGATGAACGTGTCTCCCTCTGCTCCGTGTCCGAGCAGAGGCAACGGGCCGCCCGGTACATGCCAGAGCATCGTCTGCCCCTGGGCATCATCGATCCGCCAGGCCGCACGCCAGCGGCCCTGTCCTTCGGGGAGAATGAAGGCAATCTCTGGATCATCATTGAGATGTTCCCGCAGCAACTCGATATCGGGTTCATCCACGTAGAGACCAATCCATCCCGCCATCGGCTTACTTCCTTTCCGGATCCAACTGCTCTGGCTCGGAGGCGAGCTCGAATCGGGGTGGAACATCCGCAAAACGGGTAAGTTGGTGGAAGGGGCCGACCACCAACCAACCTTCCTTCTCCAGGACGATGGATTGGTAGAGGGCGACATTGCGCTTCGCAGCTTCCCAAACCAGATCCTTGTTCACCTTCGCATCCTCCGTCGTCACAAGCAGCAGTGCTGGGCGTGGCGCTTGGCCCCCAATAGAGAACTGGAGGGTTTGCGTATCAGAGCAAGTGCGTCGACGAGGCCCAGGAGCTGTCCATGAGCCGTCGAGAGATTGAGGGGACCGTCTCGACCCTTCACCTCAAGGAAGTCCGGGCCGACGACCTCCAGGAACGCCCCCTGGGGATTGAATGACACACCACCGGGCAGGTGGAGGCAGCCAGCCAGCAACAACCCGTCCGGCACGACACTGGAGAACCGGCTACGTGCAACGGTCGGAAACCGTTGGAAGTTCTCTGGGATGTTGAGGCTCCGTCCTACGGCGAGTTGAAGAGCACGTCCGATTTCGCGGTTGCGCGTCACTGATGCGCCAAAAATACCGATTCCCCGACTCCAGGCCAATTGCCGCAATAGGACCATCGTGAGTGGCCTGGCCCCGAGCATGGAGGGACTGCCCGACTTGCTCCGCCCCCCAGCCAGAATCACCTGCGGACAGGACCCGGCTGGCACCAGATCGGATACGACCTCACTGCGATCAGGCGATTCCGTGGAGGCACCATACCCCTGCGGCGCTACCGGTCTCGACCGCCCAGAAGCACATGCCAGCAGAAGTGACAGTAGAACAAACCACCACAGCCGTCGCAAAAGATCCTCCCCACGCCCGTGGTCTTCGTTATAGCGAGGGGACAACCGGAGCAACGAGATTTCCTCTGTTCCACTCACGGCTACGGCCAACTGAAGAGCCCCAATGTCCACAGGATAGCGGCCAGGGGATTCCGCTCGAACACCGGACCACGTATCTTCGAGCCCTGCTCCACGACGAAGGACGGAGGCACGCACTCCCGGGACTGGCGATTGCCGAGCAAATCATCCAAGAGCACGGCAGCAAGCAGGACGTGGGTGGTGAGCCAGACAGCGGCACCTGCATCAATCTGTCGCGACCTCTCGAGCGATGACCGTTCCTCACATCACCCTGACTATTGTGGCAAACCTGCCTGGAATCTCCTCCAGCGGGATGCCAGAGCATCCTTGCTCAGCAGGCGCGAATCACAGGCAAGCACAGCGCCTGCAAAGGAGGCTCGGAAAAATAAATGTTCCACACGGCGTGTTGAGTGTCTGAACTCAGCAAACGGGTGACAGATGAACGTAACGCCATCGATAGAGGCTGTTCAACGCAAATTCGAGGCGCTGCGTGCGGGAATGAACGAGGTGGTTCGTCGGCGCTGGGCGGCTGCGGAGGCCAGGTCCTTGGGAAGGGGAGGCATCAGTTTGGTGGCAAAGGCCACAGGACTGTCCCGGTCGGCAATACGGCGGGGGTTGAAAGAGCTTGAACAGGGGGTGACTCTCGACATCCACCGCGCACGCCGCCATGGTGGAGGCCGGAAGAAAGCGACAGAGAAAGACACAACGTTGCTGTCGGACCTCGAGGTGTTGGTGGAGCCAGCCACGCGCGGCGATCCGATGTCGCCCTTGCGCTGGACTTGCAAGAGCACCGTGAAACTGGCCGCTGAGTTGAGTCATCGAGGCCATGCCATCGATCCCAGCACCGTGGGGAGACTTCTGCGCCAGACGGGCTACAGCCTCCAGAGTAACCGCAAAACGCGTGAGGGCGGCAAGCATCCCGACCGAAACGCACAATTCGAGCACATCAACGCGCTGGTGCGGGCCTTCCACCGGCGCGGAGAGCCTGTCATCTCGGTGGATGCCAAGAAAAAGGAGTTGGTGGGGGACTTCAAGAACGCAGGAAGGGAGTGGCACCCGAAAGCCAAGCCGTCCGAGGTTCGGGTATACGACTTCGTAGATAAGGAGTTGGGTAAAGTCCTGCCGTACGGCGTCTATGACGTGGGCGCCAATGAGGGATGGGTGAGCGTAGGGGTGACACACGACACGCCCGCCTTCGCCACGTCCACCATCCGAACCTGGTGGTTGGAGATGGGCCGAGAGCGCTACGCGCGAGCGAAGGAGTTGCTCATCATCGCAGACAGCGGTGGCAGCAACAGCGCTCGTGCTCGGTTGTGGAAAGTGGAGTTGCAGCACCTGGCGGACGAGATGGGGCTGCGAATCAGCGTCAGCCACCTACCGCCCGGAACGAGCAAGTGGAACAAGATAGAGCATCGGATGTTCTGCCATATCACCCACAACTGGAGAGGGCGTCCCCTGGAGAGTCGAGAGATCGTCGTCAACCTCATCGGGAGCACGACTACCGAAAAGGGCCTACACATTCAGGCAGCACTCGATACGGACGACTACCCTCTTGGCATAAAGGTAACCAACCATGAGATGGAGTCGCTCCGAATAAAAAGGAACAAGTTCCATGGGGAATGGAACTACGTATTCATACCCAACGTGGTTTGAATTTCACGCACAATGGAACATTTATTTTTCCGAGCCTCCAAAGTCTTCGTACCCCATGCCACTCAATCTGGGATGCAGGCTGACTTGGAGCGTCTCCGGATTGATCCCAAGCAGGTCCAAGTCAAAGAGCGTGTGGATGTCCGCACGGAGCAGTAGCCCATTCGAGGGATGGTTGTCCTTCTCTCCCCGATAGGGAGAAATGTGAGCCGCTTCGAGCAGGTCAGGAAGCCTGCACCGGGTCACCAAGCAGGTGTCACCGAAACGCTCACGAAGCTCCTGACGGAATAGCCCCTGTCCTCGGCGCTCGCGGATCTGACGTGCGATGCGCCTCCTTTCATCCCTCTCATCAAGAACATACGGCTCTTCTGACGAATCCTCTGCCATGAGACCAAGGCCCAGGATTGCCTCGGGCAACGCTTCCGCCAAGCGAAGCAAGAGCTTCGCTGGCCCCTCTTCCAAATGCTCCAATTCCACCTTCTGCATGGAAAGCTGCGGGTTGTAATTCGGACAAGCCCGGCGAACCGCCTGTACGGGGATGTGCCCAGGAACTCTTTGGAAAACCCCATCATAATGAGCCTCGTACTTGACGATCGGCATCTCATCCGGCACTGGCTCATCGAACTCATGGCCATCCCTGCACCTGAACGACGGGCGCTTCTTTTTGCGCTCCTTTATGGTCGCGATCCTGCATTCTGGACAACGCCTCAACTTCTTGAGTTCCTCCGAGGAAGAAATCCTGGAGATCCTGGCGATGCCCAAGACGGCCTTTCGGTCGCAGAGGATCAGCAGATCCCCCTTCGCCACTTGTAGGTGGTTCGGAACATAGTCGTCGTAGCGATAGACCGTGTCCAACTCATCGTCATATCCCACGTTCCCTGCGTACTCGCGCTCTGCCCCCAGAGAGAGCGCCAACCAGGCACGTCGTGTCTCCATGCCCGCAGTGGAGGGTCTCGAGCCAGAGACAGTGAAGGACTCAGCGAATGGGGTGGACCCACCTCATCTCAGAGGGCACGTGGGATCCGCCAGGTCGGCTTCGCTCCTGAACCTGAGCGTCACTCCTTCGCTGGGCCCGAGCGCGGGCCCTTTCCGTGCGACCTCGCGTGCCGCCCTGGGGCCTGTCCCGGAGCCTTCTTTGACACCCCATGGTCCTTCTGCGGCGGGCCCGGGTCTCGCTGCGCGGCCTGGTGGCGCTCCCACTCCGCCTGGAAGACGGGGTCCTCGCGCGGCACCGTCACGCGGGGAATCCCTCCCCGCATGAGCTTTTCAATCTGCTCGACCATCTGCCGGTCCTTCGCCGTCGCGAACGTCGAGGCCACGCCACTCGCGGAGGCTCGTGCCGTGCGGCCAATCCGGTGCACGTAGTCCTCCGGCACGTGCGGCAGGTCGTAGTTGATGACGTGCCCCACGTCCTCCACGTCCAGCCCTCGCGCCGCGATGTCCGTGGCCACCAGGCACCGGTACCTGCCCTCGCGGAAGGCCTTCATCGTCTGGTTTCGCTCGTTCTGCGTCCGGTCCGCGTGCAGCACCCCGCTCCGGTACCCCGCTCGCTCCAGCCCCCGGTGCACCTTGTCCGCCCGCTCCTTCGTCCGCGTGAAGACGAGCGCCGTCGCCTCGTCCCTCGCCAGCAGCGTGAGCAGCAGCGCCGACTTCTCCTCGGGCTTCACCACGTACAGCCGTTGCTCGGCGCGCTCGGCGGGCGTCCCACTCCTCGTCACCTCCACGCGCACCGGCCGGTGCAGCTCCTCGCGGGCGAAGCGGCTCACGTCCGGGCCCAGCGTCGCGGAGAACAGCAGCGTCTGCCGGCGGCGGGGCAGCGCCGCGAGGATGGCCTCCAGCTGCGGCTGGAAGCCCATGTCCAGCATCCGGTCCGCCTCGTCCAGCACCAGCGCCTCCAGCTGCGGGAACGACGCGACCCTCGACTCCAGCAGGTCCACCAGCCGCCCCGGCGTGGCCAGCACCAGCGTGGGCTTCCGCTTCAGCGCCTCGGCCTGTGCCGCCATGTCCTCGCCGCCGATGACCACCGCGTGCAAGACACCTCGCGGTCCTCCGAAGAACTCCACCGGTCCGGCGATCTGCTGCACCAGCTCGCGAGTGGGCGCCAACACCAACCCCAGTGTCCCCTTCCGGCCGGCGAACCGCTCCACCAGGGGCAGCACGTACGCCGCCGTCTTCCCCGTCCCCGTGGCGGCGCAGCCGATGACGTCCTTGCCCGCGAGCGCCGGAGGTATGGCCCGCGCCTGGATGGGCGTCGGCCTCTCGAACCGAGCGCGGCGCAGCGCCTCGAGGGATTCCGGGGACAGGCCGAGTTGGTCGAAGGTGTCGCTCACGGCACGGGGGTACCACGCCATGACGGTGAGAACCACGAGCCAGAAGGCCTCCCGGGCACGTTTCGCGCGAACTTGTCCGACTGTCGGACAAGTCGCCGGAGATCGCGCCCGGCGGGCTCCCCTCCGCCGTGGTTCAGAACCGGCCGGCCAATACCAGGGCCTGACGCTCCGTGGACACGACGACAGCCGGTTGCACCTCGAGTCCCCTGGCCTTCTTCCGGAGGCCGGAGGAGACCTCGTATCCGAGGAACGCCCCCACCACGGGCAGGGGGATGGCCACTCCCTTGAGGACACTGGAGAGCGGCTGGCTCGCGGGCTCCGAGAGGGCCCACAACCCCGCCGCCGCGAGCCCCCCCACGGCGTAGCCCCCGAGTGTCGCGAGCAGGCTCCCGTTTCCCATCATCAGCTCGCCGCCCCACCAGACGCCCAGGGGGAAACCGATGGCCATGCCCGCCAGCGCGAAGGGAAGCACCGTCAGGCCGTCACCGGGCACGAGGAGTTGAATTCCGCGCCCCAGCATGAACACCCCCACGCCCACGAGGGCTCCCGCCAGTCCTGTCCCCACTCCCGCCACGCCCTCGACGAGCAGCCGTTGCCCCAAGGGATGCACGGGGGGCGGCACCCGCACGACATCCGGCAAGAGCCTCGGCGAGTCCACCACCGGCTCCTGCACGAGCCTCAGTTCCCCATGGCTCCTCTCCGCCCCTCGGCTGGGGACATCCCAGCGCATCCCCTCCCCGGCCCGAGCCACGACGGGGAGCAGGAACAGGAGCGCCAACAGCCACCGCACGGCCACGCATGTCGACACGGCGAGCCTCCGCTCGGTGTGGTTCATCCGTGGCCTTAGCACACGTGTTGCTTCCCGGGTGCTCGCAGTCCCACCTTAGCGAGCGACACTTCGTAGAAGTCACCATCTGTCGGGCGGCACGGGGGCGCTTCTCCCTGCTGCCGGCGGACGACGCCTCGGGCAACTTCGTGAAGGTGGTCCAGCGCATCCCCGTGCGCATCACCTGGGTGGAGCCGCCCAGGGAGCTCCAGCTGCCCGCCCGCTCGGTGGATGAACCACGCACCGGTGCCTCCGCGCCGGGGCGTGTCAGTTCCGGCGGCCCGGTGCGTCAGTGCTCCCTGGATTCATCTTCCTTCCGACGGCCATGACCTCCTTCGCGCCCACGTCATCAGTCTCAGTCTCAGCGGCGACCCGCTCGTCGCGAGGCCCGCGTGTGCGGCGCGAGGAGGCGCCCTGACCGGCTGAGTCCGTCAGGGTCTTCCCCGTCCGACCCCTCGGGCCCGCGTGGCTCGAGGGGTTTTTCTTTTCCAGCGCCTTCAACCGGGCCGGCCCGGCCCACCACCAGGAGCAATCCCATGGGCACCAAGACGCACGTCAACGTTGGCACCATCGGCCACGTGGATCACGGTAAGACGACCCTCACCGCCGCCCTCACCCAGGTGATGGCCGCACTGCATGGCGGGAAGGGTCTCGGCTACGACCAGATCGACAGCGCGCCCGAGGAGAAGGCCCGCGGCATCACCATCAACATCACCCACGTCGAGTACGAGTCGGCCACGCGTCACTACGCCCATATCGACTGCCCCGGTCACGCGGACTACGTGAAGAACATGATCACCGGCGCCTCGCAGATGGATGGCGCCATCCTGCTGGTGGACGGCTCGCAGGGGCCGCAGCCCCAGACGCGTGAGCACCTCCTCCTGGCCCGCCAGGTGGGCGTGGAGCACATGGTCGTGTTCATCAACAAGGTGGACGTGGCGGACCCGGAGCTGCTCGGGCTGGTGGAGCTGGAGACGCAGGAGTTGCTGGCGGCGCACGGCTACGCGGACGTGCCGATGGTGAAGGGCTCGGCCCTCAAGGCGCTCGAGGCCGTCACCGCCGGGCGCGTGCGGGACGAGGCCACCCGGTGCATCCGGGAGCTGGTGGACGCGCTCGACAGGCACATCCCGGAGCCGGTGCGGGACTACACCTCGCCGTTCCTGATGCCCATCGAGGACGTCTTCACCATCTCGGGGCGCGGCACGGTGGTGACGGGCCGCATCCAGCGCGGGGTTCTCACGGCGGGGTCGGCGGTGGAACTGGTGGGGACGGGCGGCCCGGACACCCGGGAGGTGGTGGTCACCAGCATCGAGTCCTTCCACCGGCAGCGGCCGGAGGCTCGTGCGGGTGAAAACGTGGGGTTGCTGCTGCGCGGTCTCAAGCGCGAGGAGGTGGCTCGCGGCCAGGTGCTCTGCGCGCCGGGCTCCATCCACCCGCACAACGCCGGGGAGGCCGAGCTGTACGTGCTCTCCGCCAACGAGGGTGGCCGCCATACGGCGTTCGGCACCGGCTACACGCCGCAGTTCTTCTTCGGGAGCACGGACGTGACGGGGACGATCGAGGTGAAGGGCGAGGGGCTCGTGCAGCCGGGGGGCCGGGCCCAGGTGGGCTTCCGCCTGATCCACCCCATCGGCGTGGAGCCCGGCATGCGCTTCGCCATCCGTGAGGGTGGGAAGACGATCGGCGCCGGGGTCGTCACCGCCGTGAGGTGACTCGAGGAGCGCCGCTTCCGGAGACGGAGGCGGCGCTCCTCCCTTTCCGGGGACACGCGCCTACGGGCGAGCGAGGCGCCCCGGGCCCTTCTTCTTCCGCATCTGGGCCGCGGCCTTGGAGCGCGAGCGCTTCGGCTTCTCCTCCGGCACGGGATGGGACTGGAGCCACGCGTCCACCTCGGCCACGCGCTCCTTCTCGCCTATCTGGGCGAAGCGCTCGCGGGCCTTGGCGGCCACGGCGTGGGCCTGGAGGGGCTCCTTCCCCGCCTGCCAGAGCGCCCGCGCCAGCGCGAAACCACTCTCCGCCAGCGGCTCCGGCTCCACGTCCTCGAAGGAGAGCGCCTTCTCCAGCGGAGCGATGGCCTCCTCCGCGCGGTCCGCCGCCAGCAACGCCTGGCCGATGCCATCGTACGAGAAGGACAGGTCCGGGCTGTCGGGCCCCAGGGCCTTCTCCTTCATCGCCAGCGCGGTCTCGAAGGTCTTCCGCGCCTCGTCGTGGCGCTTCATCGCGAGCAGGCTCATCCCCACGGCATCCAGCGCATCCGCCACGGCCGGGTGCTCCTCGCCGAACGAGGCCCGCTGGATGGCCACCGCCGCCCGCGCGTGCTCCAGCGACGGCTCCATGCGGCCCAGCTCCCGGTTCGTCCAGGCGAGCATGGAGTGGCAGTCCGCCACCTGGGGGTGGCCCTCGCCCAGGGTGGCCTCCATCCGTCCGAGCGCCTCGGTCAGCAACTCCAGGGCGCGCTCGCGCTCGTGCAGCATCAGGGCGGCCACGCCCAGGTTGTACGTCGTCTTCGTCCGCCGGGGATCTTCCGGCGCCAGCACCTGCTGCTGCAGCTCGCGCGTCTTCTCGAAGTGGCGCCTGGCCTCGGCGTAGTTGCCCTGGCGCAGGGCCACGTTGCCCAGGTTGCCCTCCAGCTCGCTGGCCAGGAGCGTGTCGCCGCCCAGGCGGCTCAGCACCGAGCCCGACAGCCGAGCCCACTGCTCCGCCTGCTCCTGGCGGCCCTGGATGCCTCGGATGAACACCAGCCGGTTGAGCGCCTCGACCTTCAGACGATCCGCCCTCCCCGCCTCCGCGTCGTTGAGCGCCTGCTCCACGTGGGCCGCCCCGGCGTCGGCATCGCCCGTGAGCTGCTGGTACCACCCCAGGCTGGCGCGCAGCTCGGCCTGGAGCGGGAGGTAGCCGGTGGCCACGACCCTGGGCTCGAGCTCCTTCGCCCGGCTCAGCGCGTCCTTGTAGCGCCCCGCCCTGCCGAGCGCCTTCGCCTCGGACAGCTCCTTGCCGAGCTGATCGATCCGTCCACGCAGGGCCGGGTCCGTCGGCATGCCGACCTGGTTGGACAGCGAGACGATGTCCTGGCACTCCCGAGGCGAGGGCAGGCCGTTGACCGCGTCCACCGAGCGCTCCATCAGCTTGCGGTCCGCCTCCGTGAGCAGGTGGGCCAGCGCCTGGAAGTCCTGGCGGTGCCGCTCCAGACACACCACCTGGAGCGACAGCAGCTCCTCGGTCTGCACGCCGCGCACCCGCGTGGCCTCGCACGCCTCGGTGTGCTGGCGCACCCACTCGCCCGCGTACGTATCGAGCACCCGGCTCACGCTGTGGGCCACCTCCGGAGCGAAGGCCCGGCCCGTCGCCGTGAACGCCGCCTCCACCTTGCGTCGCACGTCCGGGTTCCACACCTGGGCCATGAGCTGATCCGACCCGGCGCACACCTGGCTCTGCTGATGGATCTGCACACCCGCGGCGATGCTCCCCGCGAGCACCAGGCCCGCCGTCACCAGCAGCCCCTGCCGTCTCGCCGCCCGCCGGGGCTCCTGCGACAGCGCCGTCAGCAGCTCCGTCATGGAGCCGAAGCGATCCTCCGCGTGGAGCGACAGCCCCTTGAGCACCGCGCGCCGCACCCATGCGGGCACCTTCGTGTTGGAGGGAGGCTCATGGATGACACCCTGGAGCTCCGAATCCCCACGCACCCGGGAGGTCAACGAGCGCGGCGCCGTGGTGTGGTCGCCCAGCTTCTCGGCGGCCTGGGCCACCTTCGAGGGCTCGAAGGGACGCTTTCCGTAGAGAGCCCAGAAGAGCGCCGCGCAGAAGCTGAACTGGTCCGAGCGCGCATCCGGCATCTGCCCCAGGTACTGCTCGGGAGGCATGTAGTTGGGAGTCCCCACCACCACTCCGGCCTGGGTGACGGACGCGGCGGCCCCGGGCATGCTCCCGGACACCGAGCCCGGCGGCGGAGCGAGCGCGACGGAGGGCTCATCCTCCTCGGGGGAGGACACCAGCCGGGCCAGGCCGAAGTCCGTCACGTACGCGCGCTCGCCCTTGCCGAGCAGCACGTTGGCCGGCTTGAAGTCGCGGTGCACCAGTCCCACCGCGTGCGCCGCCTCGAGCCCCCGGCCCGCCTGGAGGAACACCCGCAGGATGTCCCGCCACGAGTGCTCCTGCTTCATCCACTGGTGCAGCGTGGAGCCGGAGATGAACTCCATGGTGATGAAGACCTGATCGCCGAACGTCCCCACGTCGTACACGGAGCACACGTTGGGGTGCGAGACGCGCGCCATGGCCTGCGCCTCGCGCAGCAACCGGGCCCGTCCGTTCTCCACATCGCTCGTCTCCAGGCGCAGGAGCTTGAGCGCCACCTTGCGATCCAGCTCCGGATCATAGGCGGCATACACCACGCCCATGCCGCCTTCGCCCACGGACTTGAGGACGACGTAGCGGTCGACGCGCGCCCCCCGCAGCAGCTCTCCCCCCGGCGAGGCCTCACCGTCGATCGGATAGGGAGTCCGGGCCTGCCTCGCACGCGGGCCCGCGGCGATCGTGGCCTCCCTCACCGGCACGGGAGTCAGGGGTTGGGTCTCCTCCGTCTCCTCCTCGTGCTGCTCGGAATCTCTACCTTCTGGGGGCCATGAGCGAGACATGTGGGCACTCTAGACCGACCCGCTCACGGGGGCACGTCAGTCGCCGTAGCCGTTGTACTTCACCTTCTGGCCGATGCCCGGCTGCTTCGCGAACTCGGCCAGGATCACCTCGCTGGCCGCCTTGTCCACGGGGTTGCCGCTCATCTTGAGGTCCGCGTACAGCGCCTGCCCCTGCTCCTTCAGCGCCAGGTCCTCGCTGTTCAACATGCCCAGCACGGACTGCGCGTAGCTCTCTGGCGACATACCCGGAGTGACCTTCTGCGGGGCCTCGTTCACCGTCGGAGCCTGGGGCTTGAAGTCGGACGTGTCCTGAGGCTTGAGCTCGACGGGGGCCGGGGGCGTGTAGTCCTGGAAGCTGTCCGTCAGGTACGGCTTGAAGGTCGTCTCCTTCCCCGCCACCTTGCTGTTGTCGGTCTTGAAGGGCTCGGGGGCGACCGGTTTCTTGGCCTCCCTGACTTCCTTGGCGGACTTCTCCGCCACCTTGGCGATGCCCTCATCGGCCGGCTTGATGGGGATGAGCACGCCTCCGGCACCCGGCGCGTGATTGACGGCCGTGCGCAACTGCTGCGCGGTCGCCGAGTAGGTGCCCTTGATCGGATCCTTGATGATGTAGTTGCCGTTCTTGAGCTTGCCGTCGACGAGGACGTAGTGCGGGTCGTACTTGCCGGTGCTCTCGTTGCGCACGCCCACCTGGGCGACGACCTTGTCACCCTTGGCCAGGAGCGAATCCAGCCGGTTGTCCGTGTAGCGCCCGGTGATGACCTTGCCGTCGACCTTCGCCCCCACTTCCTTCAGCATGGAGACCATGTTCGCGGCGGTGGTGCCCTTGCTCGACGTGCGATCCCTCGACAGGTCGTTGATGAGGTCCGCGTCCGACTGGCCCTCCCTCGTCCCCAGCGCGCGCGCCACCGTCGCGGCCACCGCTCCCGCGCAGTTGTAGACGCCGTTGCGGTAGGTCTGGGGAGTGGCTCCCTCGGGATTGAGCTGATCGACGACCCGGACGTCCTTCCATCGGGACTTCTGGACTTCCTCCGTCAGTACCTTCTGGATTTCCTCCGTCAGTGCCTTCTGGAGCTCCTCCGTCAGTGCCTTCTGGACTTCCTCCGTCAGTGCCTTCCGGACTGACTCGGTCGCGATAGGGGAACGGGTGTAGTTCGTCCTGTTGACATTCGACCCCATGGCTCTCTCCCAGCATCTGAGCAACCCCGGTCCCCGGCGATACAGGAGAAGACCGGAAGGATGGCGAAATTCGGTTCTCGGGATCATTGTCGCCGAAAACGGCGAGAAGTTGCGTGAAAAAGGCGCGGCTTCCTTACCTTAATGCAGCTCCAAGCGATTTTTCTTGGCTCTCGGGAAATCGAGAGTTCGAGCACCGCCCTCACTTCCCGTCCAGGCCCGCCCGCTCCGCCGCCAGCGCCCCCAGCGCCGACCAGTCGAGGTCCCCCCTCCCCTGGGCCACCCCCTCGAGGAAGTGGTCACGCAGGAGGCTGGCCAGCGGCATCGGCACCGCCGCCGTGTCAGCGGCCTCCAGCGCCAGCTTCACGTCCTTGAGCCCCAGCCGCAGCTTGAAGCCCGCCGGCGCGTACTGCTCCTGGGCGATCAGCGCCGCGTAGCGCTCGAAGATGGGCGAGCGCGCGAACACGGACTGGAACACCTCCAGGAACACCTTCGGCTCGATGCCGGACTTGCGCGTGAGCGCGAACGACTCGCCGAGCGCCTCCATCATCGAGGCGATCAGGAAGTTACCCGACAGCTTCACCACGTTCGCCGCGGAGGCCTTCTCCCCGAGCACCGTGAGACCGCGCCCGAGGGACTCCAGCAGGGGCCGGCATCGCTCCACGTCGTCCCGCGCGCCCGCGGCCAGCACCCAGAGCTGCCTCGCCTCCGCCGCGTCCGGCCTGCCGAACACCGGTGCCGCCACGTACCGCTGCCCGGCCTCCGCGTGCGCCCGGGCCAGGCGATCCGAGAGCGCCACGGAGATGGTGCTCGACGAGACGTGGAGGGCGCCCCGCTCCAGTCCGGCCAGCAGGCCCGAGCCGCCGAAGACGACCGCCTCCACGGCGGGATCATCCGCGAGCATGGAGAAGACAACCTCCGCCCCGCGCGCCGCGTCCGCGGGCGAGTCCGCGACCCGGGCGCCCTGCTGGCGCAGCGACTCGGCCTTCCCGGCCGTGCGGTTGTAGACCGCGAGCTCATGCCCCGCCGCGCGCAGGTTCCTCGCCATGGCGTGGCCCATGTTCCCCAGACCGATGAAGCCAACCTTCATGTGCTTCCTCCTCGAGAGCGAGGCGCCAGAGCTAACAGGAAAAAGCACGAGGGCCCCAGGCCATGGAGACCTGGAGCCCTCTGGATAACAGTGTCCGTGCCCGCGCGCGTCAGTCCTTGACGGGCGTGGCCTTGAGGGCGGCCTTGCCCTCCTTCACGTACACCTGGAAGCGCACCGTCTTGCAGGCGTACTTCTGGACGAGCTGCTCCTTGTTCTTGCGCAGCTTGGCCACGAACTTGTCGTAGGTCAGGCCGTCGTTGGGCTCACCGCACTGATCCCTCGTGGCCACGAACTCGCGGAAGACGTCCTGGAAGTGGCTCTCCTCGGACAGGACGTTGGCGCCGCCGGTGGGAGGAGGCGGGGGCGGCGGAAGGCCCTGCGAGGAGGGAGCGGCCACGCCCGGGTGACCCGGCAGCGGGACCTCGGCCGTGTTGGGACGGGCCGAGCGCGCGAGCAGCTCCTGCGGGATGGCGGCCACGCGCGTCGTCTCGGGAGCCGTCTCCGCACCGAAGCCCGAGGGCGGGAGGCCCGCCTGCGCGGCGGCGGCCGCGAAGGGATCCGCCGCCTGCTTCAGCGAGTAGGCCGCCGTGGGCTGATCCTCGAAGGCGAACGCGCCGCGAGGCGACGCCGTGGCCACGCCGACGCCCTGTTCCGACGAGGGGAAGGGGAAGGCATCCCCCGCCGAGGCCCGCGCGGCGAACGGATCCTTGCCCGGGACCGTGGGCGATCCATACGGATCCGCGCCCGGAGCCGGAGCCGCCGGGAACGGGAAGGCATCTCCCCCCGAAGCCGGAGCCGCCGCGTACGAATCCACGCCCGGCACCGGAGGCGGCGGGAACGGGAAGTCGGAGTCGGGAGCGGCCCGCGTGGGAGTGGGAGCGGGAGACGCGGGGAAGGGGAAGTCGTCCGGACCGGGCACGGGCGGCTCCTGCACGGGCGCCACCGGGAGCGGCGCCGCGGCCACGGGAGCGGGCACCGGGGCCTCGGCCTCCTGACCCTTCTTGCCCTTCTTCTTCTTGTCCTTCTTCTCCTTCGCGGGAGCCTGGGCCGGAGCGGCGGCACCGCGGCTGGAGCCCATCACCAGCGTCCACACCAGGGAGAAGCCCAGCAGGCACATCAGCCCGAGGAGGGCGATCTGCTGGTAGTCCGCCAGCGCCGTCATGAAGGGCTGCAGGCTGACCACGGCCACGACCTCGAGGCCCTCCTCGAGCGCCCGGCGCGAGCCGACCGCGAGCGGAGCATCGCCGCCCCGGGTGTCATCGAGGTGGGTGAGCACGGGCAGCTTCACCTGCGGCACCTGGGGGAGCCACCCGCGCACGCTGCCGCGCTGCACCACGCGACCGGACTGGCCCGCGGACAACTTCTCGAGACCCTCGGCGGCGAGCTGTGGCTGCGAGCCGGCGGTGCCCAGCACCTTGTCCCCCTTCACCAGCGCGACCGCGGCGACACCGGAAGCCAGGGCCGCGGACTCCAGGGCCTTGCCATCCACCAGCGGGGCGCCCACCACGAGGGTCGCGACCACCTGCGAGGGGCCTCCCTCGGCGTTCCACAGCACCGGCACGGAGTAGAAGACGTGGGGCGCGTCGAAGGCGTCCACCACCAGGCCCTCGTTCCCCGCCTTCACCAACGCCCGCACGTCGAGCTGCTCGTCCGAGGCGGGCTCTCCGCCGGCGCGCGCGTACAGCGAGCCGTCGTTCGTGGCGAGCGCGAGGATGAGCGAGCCCTCGAGTGACTCGGGCACCAGGCCCCGGGCGGCGGCGCGCAGACCGGAGAAACGCTCGCCCATGGGCGGCTCCACGATGCGCACGCCCTTGCCCTTGGGCAGGGGCACCACCTGGGGATGCACCGCGGTGGCCACATCCGGGCTCGCCGCCAGCTTCAGCGCCACGCCCTGCACGGCGAGCCGCCGCGTCACCAGGGAGCGCGCCATCTCGGAGATGGCCGCCGTGGCGGGCGCGGATGCTCCTTCCGTGGCCCGGACACTCAGCGGTCCGGAAACCAGGGGGAGATGAGCCAACCCCAGTCCGAGGACCAGGAGCGCGAAGAGGAAGAACTTGAAGCGGACCATCGCCGACCTTTAGCCCGGGGTGAAGGGTCCCGCTTATAGCGTCCACCGCTCGGGGCCAGCAAGAATCGGACGAGATCCGCCTGGGAGCCCGGACACCAGGCAGGGGGTCCGGGCTCCGCTCGCGAGCTAGAAGCGCACGTCGTCGGGGAGGCCCTGGCTGCTCGCCTCCCGCCGCTTCTCCACGGTCCGCTTGATGGTCCTCTCCAGACGGTCACGCATCGCGTCGATCGCCTGGAACATGGTCTCCGCCGTCTCCGTGATGTGAATACCCGCGAAGCCGGGCATGCGCACGGTCACCCGACACTCCTGGTCCACGCCCCCCTTGGTCCCGTTGATGTCCACCAGGGCGATCTCGATCTCGCTCGCCTCGTCTTCGATGTACCTGGCGATGGGCTCCACCAGATGCTGGGTGGCGTAATCCCGAAGCGAATCCGACAGATCCAGGTGGACTCCTCGCAGCAACACCTTCATGGCGTCACCTCCCTTGGCCCCTCAAAATGGGCAGCCCGGTGACATTCGGTGAGCCGTCATCGCGCAGGCTCCCTCGTCCGCTCCCCTGGCGAGGGGCGGAGTGCACGACCCGCGCGGACGTTTTGTCGTCGCTCCCGGGTTGCCCACTCGCATGGGAGAGCGAATCAAGGTGCTGCTGGTCGAGGACGATGGCGACAGTCGTGAGCTCCTCGCGGAGCTACTCGAGCTCGACTTCGACGTCATCACGGCGGCGGACGGGGTCTCGGGATTACAGGCTTTCGAGGCGGACCACCCGGATGTGGTCGTCACGGACGAGTCACTACCCGGCATGTGTGGCACGGCACTCGCACAGGAAGTGAAACACCGTCAACCCAAGGCGGGGGTCATCCTCGTTTCCGGCTACACGAACGTGGATTCCACCAGTTGTGACGTGGTGCTGCGCAAGCCCATCGATGTCGAGCGGCTGTCAGCGGCCGTGGGGAGCCTGGGGGAAGCAGCCAGGCACTGAAGCGGGACGTGCTAACTTCGTGCTCGGTTGCCAGGGTGTTGTTCCTGGAGGGAGGCACGATGAAGTACTGCATGCAGTGCGGTTCCGAATACCAGGATGGCGTGAAGGAGTGCGCGGACTGTCCTGGCAGCGCGCTGGTGGACGCGGAGACCATGCGCGAGCACCACATCCCCCTGCCCGGCGAGGGGGACACCCGCAAGTTCGTCCGGGCGGCCACCGCGGAGGATCCATTCACCGCGGAGGACTACGCCCGCCTGCTCCAACTCCAACACATCCCCGTGTTCGTCCGGCCGCGTCGCACCGGCACCGTGGACGTGCTCACCACCGGGAGCCTGGAGCCCTGGTGGGAGATCATGGTCGGCGAGGAGTTCCTGGAGCGCGCCACCCAGCTGCTGACCCGGGAGAAGGCCCAGCTGGACGCCACCGCCGAGGAGGCCGCCCGTGCCGCCGAGGAGGAGGAGCGTGAGACGGAGGGCTCCGCCCCACCGGCGGGCACCCTCTGAACCATCCCGGGAGGGCCGCCCCCCGAGACATCCGCCGGGGGGCCGCTCGGGCCGGACGCGAGGACTCCGCCTACGGAGAGCGCACGAGCTCGTCACCGCTCGAGTCGGGCTGGTGGGGCTCGTAGAGGCTCACGCCGGAGACCCGCCATTTGTCGTACTTCGCGTTGCGCGCGAGGAACGTCTCCAGATCCTCGTCCACCACCCGGCCGTTGCCGTCCGCGCCGCGCCGCGCATGGCGCAACCAGGTGCGCTTGCCCTTCTGCACCACGAAGCCCAGGTGCGTCACCCGCGTGGCCTTCAGCGGCAGATCTTCCCGCAGGACCACGAGGATGGTGCCCGAGGGCACCAGACGCGCGTGCTCCAGCACCCGGTCCAGGGGTATCATGTCGAGGCTGTAGGTGCCCCGCGGCTGATGTGTCTTGGGTAACCCCAGCGCCATCGAGGAGCGCGACGTCCAGGTGAGCGCGGTGAGCGTCTTCTGCACGCGCACCGTGTCCGCGCCGCCGTAGCGCCGCGTCACGTCCACCAGGAAGCCCTTGCGCTGGTTGTTGGGCAACCACTGGGCCTCCATCAGGTGGTTGCGATCCTCGTAGCGGGGAGTGCTCGCGTAGCGCAGGCGCTCGAGAATCCCCGGCACCTCCGACTCCGAGTGGGCCAGGCTCATGGCCAGCGCCTGCTCCACGAAGGTGAGGCAGTCCACCGCGTCCAGCCGGAAGGTCGGATCCGGATCCACCCCGCTCCCCTCCCCCAGCGGAGAGTGGACATAGGGCGTACCCAGGAAGCGCTCGCTCACACGCAGCAGCCGATCCTTCAGCGGAAGCGCCGCCGCGCCGGTGATGAAGGCGGCGCGCTCCTGCGGGCTGAGCGAGGCCCACACCACCACCGGCTCCGTGATCTTGTTGCGCACCGGCGAGCCGGGTTTGACCGCGGCCGGAGCGGCCCCGGGGGCCGGCGTGTGGGCGAGCAGCGTGGAGATCAGGGCGAATGCCTTCATTTCACCAGTCCCGCCTTCCGGAGGATGGCCTTGCGCTCGTCATCCGCGAGCTGGAGCGTCTCCAGTTCCTTCTCGTAGGTGAGCTTCTCCTCGCCCTGGGCATTCCACGAGGCGAGCACCAGCCACGACTTCATCGTCTTGTCACCCCCCTGGTGGAGCACGCGGGCCGCGCCGGCCGCGAGCGTCCTGTCCTTGTCCTCCAGCAGCGGCCGGAGCGCGGTCCCGGTCTGCTTCACGGGCAGCCCTTCGTAGAGGGCCAGGCCCTGGCGGCGCACCAGCTTGTCCTCCGAGGCCAGCAGCTTGCGCGCGAAGGCGAAGCCCTCGGGAGCACCCAGCAGGCACAGCCCGCGAGCGGCGGCGAAGCGGGTGCTCTCCGAGCTGTCGTCGAGGAAGGCCTTCAGGGCGGGCGCCTGCTTCTTGTCACCCGAGGCCCCCACCGCCTCCAGCAGCAGGACACGCGTCTGGGGATCCGACTCCGTGCTCGCCGTGCTCAGGAGCGCCTTGCCCACCTTGGGGTTGTGGGTGGCCCCCAGGGCGCGCGCCACCTCCCGGCGCACCCCGAGCGACTTGTCCTCCAGGAGCGGCAGCAGCACGTCGACGCGCTGGCTGCGCAGCCTGCCCAGGCCCTGCACGGCGTACATGCGCACCGCGCCGTCCTCGTGCCCGCTCAGCCGCAGGAGGGTGGGCTCGGCCACGCGCGTCTCCAGCCCGGCCAGCACCGCCGTCACGTCCCGCAGCCGCCGGGGCTCCAATACCGCGGGGAGCGCCTCGATGATGAGCCCCGCCGCGTAGGCCTCCTCACGCAGGATGCGCAGGCGGGAAGTGGCGGTGGGCACCGGCAGGTTCCCGTTCAGCAGCGCCTGGACGAGCCCGCGCGTCTCCCCCTGGCGCTCCATGCGCTTCTGGACGGAGGGGGGGGCGGCCAGGACGGCCGGAGAGGTCAGTGCGAGGACGAGTAGCAGGCAGGCGGGCAGGTTGCGCACGGTCGGCCACGATGACAAGGCTGGCGCGAGGCTGTCAAAACCCCGGCCGGGCCCGCTCCCTCCCTCGCGGATGTACGACTGCCCGATTCTTGACCCTCACCGACGTGATTGATACGACCGGGGCCCAGTGTCTTCCAGCCCTTATCCCGAGGCCCCTTCCATGAAGCGACTCCTGGTTCTGGTGGCTGCGGCGGGAGCCCTCGCCGGATGCGGCCCCGTGAAGTCCACCTCGCACCTGCTGGACGCCGAAGTGCAGATCCAGGCGGCCCGCACCGCCGGCGCCCCGAAACTGGCCCCCTACGAGTGGACGGCCGCCAACCTCTACATCCACAAGGCCCGGGAGGAGGTCAGCTACTCCGACTACCAGGCCGGCGTGGACTTCGCCGAGAAGGCAGCCCGCTTCGCCGCCGAGGCCCGTGAAAAGGCCATGGCCAACGCCAACGGCGACGAGTCCTCCTCCTCCAGTCCCAACCCCTGACGCGAGAGTCCCCACCGATGCGACGTCTCTTCGCCTCCTCGTTGCTCCTGCTCTCCGCCGCCTGCGTGAGCGGGAACAAGGTCCGCGCGGACTCCGAGGTCATCCAGGCCGATATCGAGCGCGCCCGCCGCAGTGGCGCCATGCGCTGCGCCCCGGTGGAGCTCGCCACCGCCGAGGCCAACCTCGACTTCGCCCGCGGCGAGCTCAGCCAGGGCACCAGCTACCGTGCCTCCGAGCACATCCGCACCGCCGAGACCGCCATCAAGAAGGCGCTGGAGCTCTCCAAGAGCTGCGCGCCCCAGAAGGTCCTGGTCAAGGACAAGCGGGACGCGCCCACCACGCAGGAGCCCGGTCCGCAGACCCAGGTGGAGATCACCCCCAAGCCGCCCCAGCAGGTCGTGGTGCAGATCGAGGAGCGGGACTCCGACGGGGACGGCATCCTCGACAAGGATGACCCCTGCCCGGACCGCGCGGAGGATCGCGACGGCTTCGAGGACTCGGACGGCTGCCCCGAGACGGACAACGACAAGGACGGGGTGCTGGACGGCAACGACAAGTGCCCGCTGACGCCCGGTCCGCTCTCCAACCAGGGCTGCCCCGAGGAGGCGCCCGCGGACACCGACGGGGACGGCATCCCCGACAACGTGGACAAGTGCCGCGACCAGCCCGAGGACAAGGACGGCTTCCAGGACGAGGACGGCTGCCCGGATCCCGACAATGACCAGGACGGCCTGATCGACAGCGCGGACAAGTGCCCCGACGCCGCTGGCGCCATCCAGAACCTGGGCTGCCCCCGCACCGACAAGGACGGGGACAACATCGAGGACTCGCAGGACAAGTGCCCCGATGAGCCCGAGGACAAGGACGGCTTCCAGGACGAGGACGGCTGCCCGGACCTCGACAACGACGGCGACGGCATCCCGGATGGCCTGGATCGCTGCCCACTGCAGTCCGGCCCGCTCGAGAACGCGGGCTGCCCCGACGAGGACAAGGACGGCGACGGCCTGGTGGACCGGATGGACGTGTGCCCGGATCAGGCCGGCCCGAAGGAGATGCGCGGCTGCCCGGATCCCGACACGGACCAGGACGGCATCCCGGATCGCGTGGACGTGTGCCCGGATGAGCCCGGCGTGAAGGACGAGCGCGGGTGCGCCAAGAAGTACAAGATGGTCGTCGTCAAGAAGCAGAAGATCGAGATCAAGAAGCAGATCAAGTTCGCGGCCGGCTCCTCGAAGATCATCGGCAAGGAGAGCTTCACCATCCTCGACGACGTGGCTCAGGTGATGCGCGACATGCCCAACATCAAGAAGCTCCGCATCGAGGGCCACACGGACTCGCTGGGCAAGGATCTGACGAATCTGAAGCTGTCGCAGGCGCGCGCGGACGCGGTGATGGCGCAGCTCATCAAGCGCGGCGTCGACCCGGGCCGGATGCAGGCCATCGGCTACGGTGAGGAGAAGCCGATCGCCACCAACGGGACGGCGAAGGGGCGCGCGGAGAACCGCCGCACCGAGTTCAACATCGCCGAGTAGTCATCCCCTCCTCCACCGGGAGGGGACGAGGAGAGGGTGCCGCGCGCCACCGGGCCGCGAGCACCCTCTTCCAGACTCAGGCCCAGAGTTCCCGCTCGAGCGAGTCCACCAGGGAAGCGGCGACCTCGGGCGCGGGCATGCCGGCCTCCGTGACGAGCGCGGCGTCCAGCGGCGAGGCCACCTCCTCCCGCAGCATCGCGATGGCCTCACGCTGGGCTTCGCGAAGGGCCTCGCGCTCGGCGGTGGGGAGCTGCTCCCGCGCCCAGCGATCGATGGCCCAGGACAGCTCGGCGTGCCGGGTCTCGTCCTCGGCGATGCGCGCCATGGCCTCGCGCACCTCCGCGTCGCGCGCGTGCAGCGCCTGGTGGTGCGCCACCAGCGCCCCGAACGTCTCGCGCACACAGCCCTCCACGGCGTTGTCCAGCGCCACCTCTCGGAGCGAGCGCAGCGGCAGCGTCTCGACCTCGGGCCGCGGCGGCGTCGCGCCGAAGCGGCGGGCGAGCCGCGTGCTGACGTCCGTGTGCACCACCTCCTCCAGTGCGCTCACCAGCGCCGCGTCCCGCAGGGAGACATCCGCCCCATGCAACGCGAGCTCCTCGCGCAGCCGCAGGAAGGCATTGATGGAGGCCGCCTCCAGGTGCGCGGCCCGAGCGAAGTGGAGACCCAGCGCGTCCTCGCACGTAACCCGGCCCGCGACGCGCAACCCCACCGGCCGCCGGCCGATGGCACAACCCCCACTGCCACGCTCGACCACGTCGCGGTGCGCCTCCCTCACGTCGCCCGAGGCGGATACCTCCAGGACGAAGCGCGTCACCGCCGTGTTCTCCCCACAGGCAAAACCCCGGGTGGCGACGACGTTGAAGCTGCCGTCGGCGTTCGCCCTCACCGCGCCACGCTGCAGGTTGCCACAGCTCAGGTCGTAGCCTTCCGCGAAGGCGAGCAGCGCGGCCTCCTGCTGCGTTTCGATGGTACCCAGGAAGCTCCTGAGCGACTCCAACGTCGTGAGGGCCGCCACCTCGTCGCCCCGTGTCACCGCGAGGTAGTACGCAGTGCACGCATCCACGCAGGAGGAATTGAAGCCGCTGCGCGAGGACAGGGCGCTCAGGGCCGACTCACAAGCCCCCCGGTCCGAGGCTGTCGCGCAGGCCGTGCCCGAGGATGACGTCGCCACCTCATTCCTCTCATCGGCTCCCGGGGAGAAGTAGATGCGCCGCAGCTGCACGAAGTCCGTCCGCGACGCGGGTGACAATCCGCTCACCGCGAGCGACCCGCCCTCGCAGACGGGCGCGGAGTAATCTGACAGGTCCAGGTGCCCACATCCAGCCAGCACCAACGGCGAAGCGAGTGACGCACGCAGGGCGCGAGAGAAGATACGGCGAAGCAGAGGCGATTCCATGAAGGACTCCAAAAGAGAGACGCTCCTCATGAAGCAACCCGGATGCCATGGCCACCCCGTCCGGTGCTCCAGAGGAACGGACCCCGGAAGCGCCCGCCCACCGAGCCCTGTCGAACTCAAAAACCTGAGGGTCAAAGGTAGAAATGATGTGTCAATGCCAGCGTGACGCATCCCGCCAAAGCCAGAGACAGAAGTTTGCAGCGGAGTTGCATCCCTGGGTGCCGCATGAACACAGAGAAACTTGTCGCATCGACAAGGAGAATCACAGGATGAGCCCCGGTCCCATGAAGGGATCTTCTCATCGGAGAAGGACGGGTGGACATGCATTCATCGACGTCTCGTATTCGCACCGTGGGGGTGCTCACCGCGCTGATGTTCCTCGCACCGGCCTGCAAGCGTGACAACACGGAGGCGAAGGGAAACGCGGCCCCGGCCGCGGAGAAGGCCGCCTCCGGCGGGAAGATCGCCCTGCTGCTGCCGGAATCGAAGACCGCGCGTTATGAGACCCAGGACCGCCCGCACTTCGAGCGCAAGGTCAAGGAGCTGTGTCCGGACTGCCAGATTCTCTATAGCAACGCGGAGCAGGACGCCTCGAAGCAGCAGAACCAGGCCGAGGCGGCCCTGACCAACGGCGCCCAGGTGCTCGTGTTGGATCCGGTGGACTCGGCCTCGGCGGCCGCCATCGTGGCGCGCGCCAAACAAGCCAAGGTGCCGGTCCTCAGCTACGAGCGTCTCATCCTCAACGCGGACGTGGACTACTACATCTCCTTCGACAACGAGCAGGTGGGCAAGCTCCAGGGCCAGGCATTGGTCGACAAGCTGAAGGCGGACGGCAAGGGCACCGGCACCATCGTGATGATCCACGGCTCGCCCACCGACAACAACGCGAAGCTCTACAAGTCCGGCTCGCACAGCGTGATCGACGGCAGCGGCCTGAAGGTGGGCGTCGAGTACGACACCCCCGACTGGAGCCCGGACAAGGCGCAGCAGCAGATGGAGCAGGCGCTCACCCGGCTCGGCAAGGACACGATCGTCGGCGTGTACGCGGCCAACGACGGTACGGCCAGCGGGGCCATCTCGGCCATGAAGGCCGCCGGCATCAACCCGCTGCCGCCCGTCACGGGTCAGGACGCCGAGCTGGCCGCCATCCAGCGCATCATCACCGGCGAGCAGTACATGACCGTCTACAAGGCCATCAAGAAGGAGGGAGAGATCGCCGCCGAGGTCGCGGTGGCGCTGATGCGCGGGGGCCAGCCGCCCGAGGGCCGGGTGAACGGCAAGGTGAACAATGGCACCAAGGACGTGCCGTCCATCCTCCTGCCCGCCCAGATCGTGACGAAGGACAACGTGAAGAGCACCGTCATCGCGGACGGATTCTGGACGGCCGCGCAGATCTGCGAGGGTGCCTACGCGAGCGCCTGCGCCACGGCGCAGCTCCAGCCCTGAGGCGAGCTCCCCTCTCCCAGAGGGAGAGGGAGCATGCGCGCTCCCCTACCTCGTGGGGGCTGGGGAGGAGAGCCCGGCGCGAGCCAACGCGAGGGCCCCCAACACCCCGGAGCGCTCCGCCAGGGCGGGCGGGACGATGTACGACTCGATGTGCTCGAGGATGGCGGGAGACTGGATGTAGCCGTTGAGCAGTCTCCGCACCTCGGCGCGCACCAGCGGGAAGAGGTGCTGCTGGGCCATCACCCCTCCGCCGAGGATGAGGCGCTGGGGTGAGAGCGTGCAGATGTAGCTGGTCAGGGCGAGCGCGATGTAGTGCGCCTCGAGCGCCCAGACCGGATGGTCGACCGGCAGGGACTCGGCGCGCTGGCCCAGGCGCTTCTCCAGGGCCGGACCGGAGGCCAGTCCCTCGAAGCAGTCGCCGTGGAAGGGACAGCCGCCCGGGAAGGGATCCGCTTTCGGGTCTCGCGGCAGGCGGATGTGGCCCATCTCCGGATGGATGAGGCCGTGCATCAACCGGCCGTTGAGCAGACCTCCCCCGCCAATGCCGGTGCCGATCGTCAGGTAGACGAACGTGTCGAGCCCCTGGGCCGCGCCCCAGTGATGCTCGCCCAGGGCCGCGCCATTCACGTCGGTGTCGAAGCCGACCGGAATCCCCAGGGCCCGCCGGAACGGACCGGCCACGTCGGCGTTCCTCCAGCCCGGCTTGGGCGTGGAGGTGATGAAGCCGTACTGGAGTGAACCCGGGTGGAGCTCCACGGGGCCGAAGGACGCGATGCCGAGGGCGGCCAGAGGACCCCGCTGGCGCGTCTGCTCCTGGAAGAACGCCAGGGCCTGACCGATCGTCTCCTCGGGCGTCGTGGTGGGGATGCGCACCATGGCCCGGATGTCATCCGGACCCGTTCCCACCGCGCACACGAACTTGGTCCCACCCGCTTCGATGCCACCCAACAGTGTCGTCACATCACCCTCCTGAGTGAGACCACCCCCTACTCCGTGATGAAGCCTCTTTCCAGGCTCCATTCGGACCGCTGAAAATCCATACATCCACAAGTGTCTGTACTTGCCCGCATCAAAAACACAGACACCCACCACCGCCCGCCCTCGAGCACTCTGTCCAATACCTCACACGGGAAGGCCCGTCCCGAGGATGACGCCTCGCGTTACAGACGAGCGTTGCGCGGCGCGAATCGCGCTCCACGGGTACAGCCCCTTGGTTTGTATTGACTCATACCGTCCGTACACTACGCTCGTCGTACGATTGATCCCCGCCAATCGTGGACCACACAACACCCAGGCGTCAGAGATTGACAGCTCAGGGAGGAAAAATGCGCCTCTGGAAGAATCTGCTCATGGCTGGTGCCATGTCCGTGCTCGTGGTGTCGGCCGTGGCGGCTGCCGCCGACGTGAAGATCGGCTTCGTCGTCAAGCAGCCCGAGGAGCCGTGGTTCCAGGATGAGTGGAAGTTCGCGGACATCGCCGCCAAGGAGAAGGGTTTCACCCTGGTAAAGATTGCCGCCGAGGACGGAGAGAAGGCCCTTTCCGCACTCGACAACCTGGGTGTCCAGGGCGCGCAGGGGGTCATCATCTGCACCCCTGACGTCAAGCTTGGCCCGGGGCTGGTGGCCCGGGCCAACGCCAACCAGCTCAAGCTCATGACGGTCGATGACCGCCTGGTGAACAGCAAGGGCAAGCCGCTCGAGAACGTGCCCCACATGGGCATCTCCGCCACCAGGATTGGCGAGACCGTTGGCCAGGCCATCGTGGATCAGATCAAGGCGCGTGGCTGGAACATGAAGGAAGTCGGAGCCATCCGCGTGTCCTACGATCAGCTCCCCACCGCGAAGGACCGGGTCGAGGGCGCCATCTCCGTGCTGAAGCGGAATGGCTTCCTGGCGCAGAACATCTTCGACGCGCCGCAGAGCAAGACGGACACCGAGGCGGCGCTCAACGCCGCCACCGTCGTCCTCAACAAGAATCCCGGCATCAAGAAGTGGGTGGCGTTCGGCCTCAACGACGAGGCCGTGCTGGGCGCCGTCCGCGCGACCGAGGTGGCCGGCCTGAAGGCCACGGACGTGGTGGCCGTGGGCATCGGCGGCTCGGACGCGGCCATCAACGAGTTCAAGAAGCCCTCTCCCACCGGCTTCTACGGCAGCGTGATCATCTCGCCGAAGCGTCACGGCTACGAGACCACGCTCAACATGTACAACTGGGTGACCGCCAACAAGGAGCCGGAGAGGCTCATCCTCACCTCCGGCAAGCTCGCCACCCGCGACACGTACAAGGACGTCCGCAAGGAGCTCGGCCTGCAGTAGCAGTGGTCCCGGAACGTGGCGAGGGTGCATGACGGCCTTTCTCGAATTCACGAACATCTCCAAGAGCTTCCCTGGCGTCAGAGCCCTCAAGGATCTGAGCTTCACGGTTCCAGCCGGACGCGTCATCGGTCTGTTGGGTGAGAACGGAGCGGGCAAGTCCACGCTCATCAAGATCCTCGGCGGCGACCATCTGCCCGATACCGGGGAGATCCGCATCGCCGGCAAGGTCCACCGCTTCGCCTCGACGCGCGCGTCGATCACCGCGGGGGTCTCGGTCGTGCACCAGGAGCTGCAACTGGTGCCCGAGCTGACGGTGGCCGAGAACCTCATGCTGGGCCGTTTCCCGAAGCGGTTCGGCGTCATCAACTATCGGGAGCTGTTCTCCAAGGTGGGCGCGGTGCTGCGGGACCTCGGCATCGACGTGGATCCGCGCACCAAGGTCGTGGACCTGTCGATTGGCGCCCGCCAGATGGTGGAGATCGCCAAGGCCGCCATGTTCGACGCCTCGGTCATCGCCCTGGACGAGCCGACCTCGTCGCTCTCCGCGCACGAGAGCGAGATCCTCTTCCGGCTGGTCGACCGTCTCCGGAAGGCTGGCAAGGTCATCCTCTACGTCTCGCACCGTCTGGACGAGCTCTTCCGCCTGTGTGACGGCTGCGTCGTCCTGCGCGATGGCCGGCTCGTCGCCTGGCACGAGACCATGGAGGGCCTGACGCGCCAGACATTGGTGCGCGAGATGGTGGGACGGGAGATCCAGAACATCTGGGGCTGGAGGCCCCGGACCCTGGGCCCGGTGCGCCTCTCCGTGTCGGGAGTGAGCGGCGCGCGGCTGTCGGCCCCCGCGAGCTTCGAGGTCCGCGCCGGGGAGATCCTCGGCTTCTTCGGGTTGGTGGGAGCGGGACGCAGCGAGCTGGCGCGACTGCTCTACGGAGCCGACGAGCGCCATGCGGGGGAGCTCCGGATCGACGGTCGGGTGGTGCGGATCGACAACCCCCGGCAGGCGGTGCGCGCCGGGCTCGTCCTCTGCCCCGAGGACCGGAAGAGCGACGGCATCCTCCAGGGCCGGTCCGTCGAGGAGAACATCAACATCTCCTGCCGGCGACACTTCTCGCCTCTCGGCGTGCTGAACATGGCCCGGGAAGCCGAAACGGCGAACGACTTCATCAAGGGGATGGGGGTGAGGACCCCCTCGCGCCACCAGGACATCGTCAACCTGTCGGGCGGCAACCAGCAGAAGGTCATCCTGTCACGCTGGCTGGCCGAGCGCGGCATCAAGGTCCTCATCATCGACGAGCCGACCCGAGGCATCGACGTCGGCGCCAAGAGCGAAATCTACGAGGTGCTCTACGGGCTGGCCGAGCAGGGCATCGCCCTCATCGTCATCTCGAGCGAACTGCCCGAGGTCATGGGCATCTGCGACCGCGTTCTCGTGATGTGCGGCGGCCGCATCGCCGCGGAATTCCAACGCCCCGACTTCGCCGAGGAGAAACTCCTGGCGGCGGCACTGCCCGACCGCTCGGCGGCTCAAGAGGATTTGCAATGAATCGCCTGAAACGAGTCGTGCTCGGAGAACAGGGGCTGGTCATCCTGTTCCTGCTGGCCCTCGTGATCGTCTCCGTCACCGTCCCCAACTTCATGACCCAGCGCAACGTGCTGGGTCTGCTGCAATCGGTGGTGACCATCGGCATCGTCGCCTGCACGATGATGCTCTGTCTGGCGTCGCGTGACTTCGATCTCTCCGTCGGCTCGACGGTGGCCTTCTCCGGAATGATCGCCGTGATGGTGTCCAACCACACGGAGAACATCGGGCTGGGCCTGTTGGCCGCCCTGCTGTCCGGAGTGGTGGTCGGCGCCATCAATGGCCTGGTGATTGCCCGGCTGCGGATCAACGCCCTCATCACGACGCTGGCGACGATGCAGATCGTCCGCGGTCTGGCGCTGATCTCCTCGGATGGGCGCGCCGTCGGCGTCGACGACCCGGCGTATTTCGACATCGCGCAGACGGCCCTGTTCGGCATCCCGCGGCCCATCGTCGTGATGGGGCTCTTCTTCCTGATCTTCGGCTTCGTGCTGAACCGCACGGTCTTCGGGCGCAACACGTTGGCGATCGGCGGCAATCCGGACGCCTCGCGGCTGGCCGGCGTCAACGTCGGCACCATCCGCATCTGGATCTTCACCCTCCAGGGACTGGCCTGCGCGGTCGCGGGCATCCTGCTGTCCTCACGCATCACCAGCGGTCAGCCGAACGCGGCACAGGGACTCGAGCTGTCCGTGATCTCCGCCTGCGTCCTGGGTGGTGTGTCGCTGGCCGGCGGGCGGGCCGCGATCTCCGGCGTGCTGGTGGGCGTGCTCATCATGGGCATCGCCGAGAACGTGATGAACCTGATGAACATCCAGGCCTTCTACCAATACGTCGTTCGCGGCGTGATCCTGCTGCTCGCGGTGCTGCTCGACAATCTCCGCACGCGCGCGACAGGAAAGCGCACCTAGCCGTGTAACTCGTAGCGCGGGGGGTACCATGGAAACACAAGAGGACAGGCATTGCGGACAACGGACGGGGATGGCGGGTTGGCTCGCGGGCTTGCTCGTCATCATGGCCCTTCCCGCCTTCGCGCAGCAGAACCCGGCCGTGACCGTGAACGTGGACGTGAGCGCCGGCAGGCATCCCATCAGCCCCTTCATCTACGGCGTGGCCCATGCGAGCCAGGCCGATCTGGATGAGCTCAATGCTCCACTCAACCGCAGCGGAGGGAACGCCACCACCCGTTACAACTGGCGGTTGAACGCCACCAGTCGGGCCAGGGATTGGTACTTCGAGAGCCTCCCCCTCTCCTCCGGCACGCAACCTGGCGCGGAGGTGGATGCCTTCATCGCCAGCACCCGGGCCGCGGGTGCCGAGCCCCTCATCACCGTGCCCATGATAGGGTGGGTGGCACGGCTCGGAGCCAACCGCTCCGGCCTGGCCAGCTTCTCCATCGCCAAATATGGCCCGCAGCAGGATCGCGACGTGCAGTGGTTCCCCGACGCGGGCAATGGCATCCGGACCAATGGGCAGTACATCACCAACAACGACCCCAACGACGCCAACATGCCGGTGGATCAGCTCTTCCAGCGGGATTGGGTGCTCCACCTCCTCGCGCGCTGGGGCTCGCCAGTCTCCGGTGGGGTGAGACTCTTCACGATGGATAACGAACCGAGCATCTGGCACGTCACCCACCGCGACGTCCATCCCACGGGAGCCACCATGGAGGAGGTGCGCAACCGGTTGCTGAACCATGCGGCCATGGTGAAGGACACGGCTCCGGGGGCGCTCGTGCTCGGACCCGAGGAGTGGGGGTGGAGCGGCTATATCTACAGCGGGTATGACCAGCAATATGGCGCCGCGAACGGGTGGGGCTGGCTTCCGGATCGCATCGCCCATGGCGGTTGGGATTACCTGCCGTGGCTGCTCGACCAGTTCCGCCAGAACGAGCAGTCCACCGGGCGGCGGCTGTTGGACATCTTCACCGTCCACTACTACCCCCAGGGCGGCGAATTCAGCAGCGACACCACCACCGCCATGCAGCTGCGGCGCAACCGCTCGACGCGTGCGCTGTGGGATCCCAGCTACACGGACGAGTCGTGGATCCAGGACGAGGTCATGCTGATTCCCCGTCTGAAGAGCTGGGTCCAGAGCTACTACCCCGGGACGAGGATTGGCATCACCGAATACAACTGGGGCGCGGATGCCCACATCAACGGAGCCACCGCGCAGGCCGACATCCTGGGCCTCTTCGGGCGCGAGGGGCTCGACTATGGTGTCCGGTGGGAGTCGCCAGCCGCCTCCACGCCCACCTTCAAGGCGATGAAGCTGTACCGCAACTATGACGGTCTCAACTCGACCTTCGGGGACGTGAGCGTCTCGTGCACCGTGCCCAACCCGGACACGCTCTCGGCGTTCGCCTCCGAGCGCTCCAGCGATGGAGCCCTCACCGTCATGGTCATCAACAAGGTGCTGACGGGAGAGACCCCCGTCACGTTGAGCCTGCCGGGCTTCACCCATGCGGGGGGGGCGCAGCGCTGGCAGCTCACGTCGGCCAACACGATCACCCGACTGCCGGATGTCGCCGTCTCGGCTGGGAAGGTGACCACCCGCGTGCCTCCGCAGAGCGTCACGCTCTTCGTCATCGCGGCCGGCCGCGTCAACCAGCCCCCGGTGGCGAACGCCACGGCGACCCCCGCTTCGGGCCCGGCGCCACTCACGGTGGGCTTCAGCGGTGCGGGTTCGGTGGACTCGGACGGAACGATCGTGTCGTACGCCTGGAGCTTTGGCGATGGCCAGTCGGGCACGGGCTCCACGGTGAGCCATACCTATACACAGCCGGGTACCTATACCGCGACGCTCACGGTGACGGACAATGAGGGAGCCTCCGCCTCCGACACCGTGACGATCTCGGTGCTCACCCCCATCCCACTGGCGGCACCGACCGGTTTCTACACCCAGTACACCAGCCCGACGGTGACGCTGCGCTGGACGGACAATTCCCTGACGGAAGAGGGCTTCATCCTCGAGCGTTCACCCGACACCTGGCCTCCACAGTTCGTGGAGATCGGGCGGGTGAGCACCAACGTCACGACGTATGTGGACACGGTGGTCCCGGGCAGTTACCTGTACCGGGCCAAGGCCTTCCAGGGGGCGACGTCTTCCGCCTACTCGAACATGGACAGCGTCACGGTGAGATAGCGACTCTCGAGCGCGCCGCCTCGCTCGAGACATCCATCCACTACTCAACCAAACGTCACGTTTTCATGGACCTCCTCGGGGAATACGGGGACATCCCGTCTTTCCCGCTTAAAGGATAGGTCATGAATCGTCACGTTGGAGCCACGAACGTCGGCGGGCGTCTCCTGGTGCTGCTACCGCTGCTGGGCGGGTTGTTCTCGCCCGGGGGCTCACTCGCGGGCCTGGGCGCCCAAGACGCCTCCGCTGTCGACGCCTCGGACTGCCCAGGTTTCCCCCAGCAACGCGTTGCCGGAGTACCCGCGCCCGCAGATGGTGCGGGCCCATTGGTTGAACCTCAATGGTGAGTGGCAGTTCGCCAATGCCACCGCGGGCCAGACACCGCCCTTCGGCCAGAACCTGGCGGAGAGTGTGCTGGTCCCATTTCCCATCGAGTCGGCGCTCTCCGGCATCCAGCGTCACCAGGATCGCATGTGGTACCGGCGCACCTTCACCGTTCCGTGATCACCGACGTGGAGAATGAGATCAACGGCATCCTGACCTACGATCGGGCCGTGGTGAAGCCAGACGCCGCCCAGGTGCGCGCGGTCCACGACACCCTGATCGCCGCGTCGCGACAGCTCAACAACCAGGGTCCCCTGCCCCTCAACCAGTACCGCTCGCTCCAGGTGGTGACACCGGGCTACACCGACCGCTGCTACGTGCGCCACGCCGACAGTCTGGGCGCCACCGCGCTCGTCAGCGCCACGAGCAGTGGCACGCTCAAGCAGGACGCGACCTTCAAGATCGTGGCCGGCCTGGCAGAAGGGAGCTGCTACTCCTTCGAGTCGCGCAACTACCCCGGCCGCTACCTGCGGCATGCCAACTCCCGTATCCGCAACGATGCGCGCGATGGCTCGGCGCTGTTCGATCAGGACGCCACGTTCTGTGCCCAGCCGGGTCGCGCCGGTAGCGGCGTCTCGTTCGAGTCCTACAACTACCCCGGCCGTTTCATCCGCCACTACAGCGCGGAGCTGTGGAGCACCGAAGGCGCGGGGAGCACCTGGAACAGCCCCACCAGCTTCAACCAGGACGTGAGCTGGAGCGTGGCCGCCCCCTGGGCGCCCTGACTCGAGCCCGGCGGGGATGCCGGAGAACCCGCTCGACTCCGTTCTCCGGCATCCGATCGGCTACTGAGGCTCCTGCGTGGTTGAGGAGTCGTCTTCCTCGGCGCCGGCACCGCCGGTGCCCAGGTCGTCCTGCGAGCGGGGCTCGAGCCTGGAGCCACTCGTATCGATGGCATCCGGGTCGGTCACGGGGTCCTCGTAACCGGAGCCGCCCGTGCTTCCCCGGTCCTCCTGAGGCACCGTGTAGCCCTTATAGATGCCAGGGGTACGCTCCTCGGTGCCGGCGCCGCCCGTGCCTCCGGGACTGGTGGAGTCCGGAGTGGTGCCGCCCTGGTTCTCGGCCGGGGTCTGCGCCGGATCCGTGGACGAACCCCGCTGCGCGGCGCTGTCCGACTTGCACGCGGTACCGAAGGCCATGGCGCCAGCGAGGAGGCCGGTCAGAAGAAGCCTGGTCCTGGACATGGTGTCTCTCCTTGAGAGGAAGCGATGTGAGCCAGAAAGCTGCTCAGCAGGTCCATTCCCGTCAGGGAGCGCCTGGTTGATCTCCTGCTCCACGGGACGGCTGGCGGGAGGGCTCGCCAGCAATCCGCTGTCGCTTCCTCACCCGTCCTTCAGCAGCTCGTGGAGGACCTCGGTGGCGTAGGCCCCCTTGGGCAGCTCGAAGGTGAGCACCAGGTCCTCCCCTTCCACCTCCAGCGAGGGGTTCCCGAGCCGCACCCGGTAGGGCCTGCGCCCGCCCTGGGTCTCGTCGCCTCCACGTCTGAAGTCATCCAGCGTCACGCCCTCGTCGGCGAGCAGCTTCGCCTCGGCCTCGGCCACGGCGTGAGCGGCCGAGGTCATCTTCGGCCCGAAGAGGGGCCCGGCGGGGCTCACCTCGAAGGCGGCCACGCGAGGCCCATCCACCTCGGGGGACTCGCAGACGAAGAGGCCCCCCGAGTCCTCGCGGCGCAGCACGTCACCGAGGAGCGCCTTGTCGAAGGTGCCCGCGCGCAGCCGGTCCACCAGGGCGCGGTTGAAGAGGCGGGACTGGAAGGCCGAGAGGTACAGCTTGCGCTGGAACTTGTCGGGGCGGCGCGGCAGCCGCTGGCCCAGCACCAGCAGCCGGCCGAAGTCCGCGTTGTCGCCCTCGCGCCCGAAGCGCTGGTCGCCGAAGTAGTTGGGCACGCCCCCGGCGCTCAGCCGGGTGAAGCTCTCGCGAGCGGCCCCCAGGTCCTTCACGCCCCTCAGGCGCAGCCGGAAGCGGTTTCCCTTGAGGTGTCCGGTGCGCAGCTTGTTGCCATGGCGCCGCGTCCACAGCACGCGCACGCCATCCAGGGTGAAGTCCGCGACGCGCGCCTCGGCCCGAGCGGGCACGGAGAGGAGCTGCCGGGTGATGGCCTGCCGGTCCTTCATCCCCGCCACGCCCACGTCGCCCTCGTCCACGCCCAGCAGGGTGGCCAGGGCCCGCACCACCTCGCGGGTGTCCCGGCCGCGCTTCTCCACCCAGAGGTAGAGGTGCTCGCCCTCTCCCGAGGGCTCGTAGGCGGGCAGCTCCTCCACCTCGAAGTCCTCGGGGACGAGCTTGAAGGCGCCACCGCAGCCCGGCACGTCCTCCGTCAGCCGGGGTCTCTCGGTGCTCATGTCAGGACCCGCCGAGCGCGGCGAGCATGTCCTTCACGCGCCGGGCGAGGTCCTCGTCCGCGCGCGACTCGAGCAGCTCCCCCGCCTGGAAGAGGAGGAAGAACATCACGTCGCTGAGCGCCTGCCGGAAGGCGACCAGCGGCTCCGTGCCCAACAGGGCGCGGTTCTGATCGTAGGCATCCAGCAGCTTCGCGTCCGGAAGGCTCCCGTCTGGCGCGAAGGCCAGCCCCGTCAGCACCGGCGACGAGGACAGCGCCTGTCCCGAGAGCGCGGCATTGGCCGAGGCGATGAACTCGCGCGCCAGGCCCTGCTTGGACACCTCGGTGGCGATCTCCCGGAAGATGCGGTTGAAGACGCGCACCACGTCGCGCACGTCCACCACCGGGGGCGGCACCGGAGGCGTGGTGATGGCGCGCAGCCCCGACTGCGAGTGGCGCACCGTGGGGATGCCGGTGGAGGACGGCCGCACCACGGGAATCCCCATGAAGGTCTTCGGGCGCACCGCCGGAATGCCGGAGAGGGACTGCGCCGTGCCGCCCAGGGGCTTGTCGGAGAGTTGCACGAAGCCGCCCTCCAGCAGGCCGTAGACGACCTTGGTGACGTCGAACTCGGACAGCCGGGCGGCCTGCCCGAGGTCCAGCAGCGTGCGGCGGCCATCCACCAGGGCCAGCACCTTGTCCTCGTCCGGCTCCAGCTTGGCGTTCGCCATCCCCTTCTTCAGCACGTAGAGGCGGCTGTGGGGGATGCGTTTGCGGAAGTGCGCCAGCTCGTCGATCTTCCGGATGCTGTCCATCAGCAGGCTCTGCGTGGACAGCTGGATGTTGTGGCCGAGCTTGTCCTCCACCGGCTGGTCGACGAGGAAGAAGCTGCCCTCGCGGCACAGGACGATGGCGTGGAAGATCTCACTCACCTGGTGGGTGACGCACTTGAAGAGATCGTGCGCCTGGAGCAGGCCCCGCTCCACCAGGGCGCGGCCAATCTTGGAGGGCGGGTGCTCGCGCAGCACGGCCTCGAGCTGGGGACGATCCAGGTAGCCCAACCGGACGAGCACCTCGCCGAGCCGGTCCGCCGCCACGTCCGAGGTGGCTCCACGCACCTCGCCCTCGCGCAGGATGACCGAGCGCTCGCCTCCGGGCGAATGCACGCGCACGACGCCGCTCCAGCGCGCCTGGCTGAGGAAGGCGATGAGGTCCGAGACAGGAAAGCCCGCCGCGTCACCGGAGAGCACCACGCGCGGGGTGGGAAGCGAGCCGCCCTCGGCGGGCGAACGCGAGAAGACGAGCAGGTCCGGAGAGGTCGGCTGCAGCACGTACGAGCCCGTGCGGCCCGCCAGCGCTGGTGGCTGCTGGGTTTGCGTCCCCGGCCGTTCGTCGGGAACGAGTTGGGTGCCGTCGATGCGGAAGCGCTGGCTCATGTCACCGTCAGTCAGCGGCCCACGCGTTGTTGTTGGCGCGCCACTCGAGTTCGTCTTCCAGGGTGTGGTTGAGCGTCTCCTCGGAGAGGCCCATCTGCAGGTCGAAGAAACGGCCGTTGAAGAAGAGGCTGGGGGTGCCGCGGATGTTCGCCGCGTTGCCCATCGACTTGTACTTGTCCAGCTCCTTCGCGTAGGTGCCAGCCTGCAGCGCCTTCTGCAGCTCCGCGCCCTTCAGCCCGAGCTTGTTGGCCAGCCCCACGATGGTGGCCTGGGACAGGTTCTGCGCGTTCTCGAAGAGGGCGTCGTGCATCTCCCAGAACTTGCCCTGGTCTCGCGCCCAGAGGACGGCCTGGCCCGCGGGCACCGCGTTGGGGTGCATGGGGAGCGGGAACGGGATGTTGCAGAAGCGCACCTTGGTGGGGTTCTTCTTCGCGAAGGACTCGAGCACCGGGCGGGCCTTGCCGCAGTAGGGGCACTCGAAGTCGGAGAACTCCACCAGCGTCACCGGAGCCTTGGCGTCGCCCGTGCACATGCGCGGATCCACGTCGAACGTCTTCCGGGGCGCGCGAAAGGCGGAGTAGTACTCGGACAGGGCGACGATGATCTCCGAGGCCGGCACTCCGGCGGAGGCCTGACGGGCGGCGAGCCGGGCCATGCGTTTGGCGTGCTGGCAGCCGGTGTGGCCCTTGAGGCACTGCCCCAGGGTGTGGGGGCAGCCGCAGTAGCAGAACTCATCGGAGAAGACAGTGGACAGCTCGCGCTGCGCGGCGGGCGGCAGCGCGGAGAAATCCATGCCCGGGATGCCAGCGAGGGCGGAAGCTCCCGAGGAGGGCGCACCGGCCGGGGGCGGCTGGGCCGGGGCCGGAGTGGAGGGCTTCGGCGCGGCGGGCTGGGCGGGGCTGGCCGCCTCGGAGCTCTTGGAGCAGGCGAGGCCCGTCAGCGCCAGGGTGAGCGCGAGGAGGACACGGTTGCGGCGGTCGGGGAGCACGCGCCGGTCTTAGCCATGCGCGCGAGGCTTGTAAAGCAACCCCGGCTCTGCCAGGGAGGTGCCCCGCGATATGCCCAGAATCCTCTTGCTGCACACCGGCGGCACGCTGGGGATGGCCGGTGGCCGGCCGTCCGCGCTGCGCCCCGCGGCCTTCTTCAAGACGCTCAAGTCCCGCTGCCCGGAGCTCTTCCAGCTCGCCGACATCGAGCTGGAGCTCTTCTCCAACCTGGACAGCTCGGAGATGCAGCCGGAGCTGTGGAGCCGGCTGGCCGAGCACCTCTACCGCCGGCTGCCGGACTTCGACGGCGCGGTGGTGACGCACGGCACGGACACCCTCGCCCACACCGCGAGCGCCCTCTCCTTCATGCTGCCGGGGTTGCCCAAGCCGGTGGTGATGACGGGTTCGCAGCGGCCCCTGGGTGAAATCCGCACGGACGCCCGGCTCAATCTCATCGACTCGGTGCTCTCCGCCCTCCAGGGCCCGCCCGAGGTGAGCATCTGCTTCGACTCCCACCTCTACCGCGGCAACCGCACCCGCAAGGTGAAGGTGTCCGAGTACGACGCCTTCGAGAGCCCCAACTTCCCCCTGCTGGGCACACTGGGAGTGGATGCCACCTTCGCTCCCGGTCTGAGACAGAAGGGCCCCTTCCGCCTGCGCGAGAAGCTGGAATCGCGCGTCTTCCTCCTCAAGGTGTTCCCGGGGCTGGATCCCGCGCTGCCCCTGGCCCTGCTGCCCCATGTGCGTGGCCTGGTGGTGGAGGCCTATGGCGCCGGGAACTATCCCCTCGACACCCGCCTCGGCCGCTCGCTCCTGCCGCTCTTCCGGGAGGCCCGCGAGCGCGGAGTGCCGGTGGTGGTGGTGAGCCAGGCCTACCGCAACGGGGTGGACCTCACGCTCTACGAGTCCGGGGCGGCGGCGCTCGCGGAAGGCGCCTCGAGCGGGGGCGACATGACGCCCTCGGCCGCGCTGGTGAAGCTGATGCAGGGCCTCGCCTACCACCGGGACAGGGAGGCACTGGCCCGCTTCATCCAGACGCCAATTGTCGGGGAGATGACCGAGCGGGCGCCCGCTGTTCAGGAGACACCGGCCAAAAAGTCGAAGCGCGCGCGTTAAGAGAGACCATCCCTGGGCGTCCGGCTCGAGGCCTGCTTGCTGGTACCAATCCTCGACCCATAAGATGGGGGGCACGATGTCCGACGAGAAGACCGCCGTCCATTCGATTTCGGACCTGCTGGGGTCAGCCGCGCCTCAGCAGCAGAGCGCGTACCTCATCGTCATCAGCGCGAAGTCCGCTTCCGGCATCGGCCGGATGTTCAAGCTGGACCGGTCCGAGTCGGTGCTCGGCCGCAGCGTCGAGGCCCAGTTCCAGGTCGAGGACGATGGCATCTCGCGCAAGCACGCGAAGGTGGTGTCGCTCGGCGATGGCCGCTTCCAGTTGGTGGACCTGGGCAGCACCAATGGCACGTTCCTCAACGGGCTGAAGGTGAACGCCGCGCCGCTCTACGATGGCGACAAGATCCAGATCGGCTCCAACACGGTCCTGAAGTTCTCCATCCAGGATCAGCTCGAGGAGGCCTACCAGCGCAGCATCTACGAGTCGGCCACGCGGGACGGCCTGACGCGCCTGTACAACAAGAAGTACTTCATGGAGACGCTGCGCAAGGAGTTCGCGTACTGCCTGCGCCACCGGGAGCCCATGTCCCTGGTGATGTTCGACGTGGACTACTTCAAGAAGATCAATGACGTGTACGGGCACCCGGCCGGCGACTACGTGCTGACGCGCATCGCGCAGCGCGTCAGCGACACCATCCGCACCGAGGATCTGTTCGCGCGCTACGGAGGCGAGGAGTTCGCCCTCATGCTGCGCGAGTCGGGTGAGGAGCAGGCGCTGTCCTGCGCCGAGCGCTGCCGCCAGGCGGTGGACCGCACGGACTTCATCTTCAGCGGCACGCCCATCAAGGTGACCATCAGCCTGGGCGTGGCCACGCTGCACGACTCGGACTTCGCGCAGGCGGAGGAGCTGATCTCCGCGGCGGACAAGTACCTCTACCGCGCGAAGCGGGCCGGCCGGAACCGCGTGGACGGCAAGGCCATCAGCGGTCCGTAGGGCTCACGTCCCCTCGAACTCCAGCCCCGGCGTCTCCGCGAGCATCTCCACGCGGTTGCCACCCGCCTCCCGGGCCAGGTCCAGCGAGCCGCGCGCCTGACGCACGAGGTCGGCGAAGGACACCTCCCTCCCCGGAGCGAGCGCCGCCAGGCCCACGGACACGGTGGGGCGGAGGAGCTGATCATCGAAGGAGAGGCTCGAGCGGGCCACGCGCTCGCAGACGCGGCGCGCCACGGTGTGGGCCCCGGCCAGGTCCGTGTGCGGCAGCAGCAGCAGCACGTGGTCCGCCGAGTACTGCACCGGGAAGTCCGTGTCCCGCAGCGAGCGCCGGATGGCGAGCGCCAGCCCTCCGTGGAGCTGCTCTCGCAGCGCGCGGTCCCCCTTCACCGGAAGCGGATCGAAGGCCACCAGCGCGAGCGCCAGGGGCAGGCCGTAACGCCGCGAGCGCTTCACCTCGACGAAGACGAAGTCCTTGAAGTGCGCGAAGACGTAGAACTGGGTGAGCGGATCCAACAGCCCCTCGCCCGAGGCTCGCACCGGCTCGGAAGCGGGCGCGGCCCTCCCCTTGCGCACCGGCGTGCCTCGCGAGAGCGTCCGCAGCTTCATCAGCTCGGGCAGGCGCACCTTCAAATCCCTGGGGGAGACAGGGAGGGGAAGGACGCCATCCGCGAAGCCGGCCTTGCCGTGCGACTCCCCCGCCGCCAACACGAGCGCCTGCGGCAACCGCTTGCGCACCGTGCGCGCCACCTGCGCCGCCCGCTCCACCGAGGGCCCCAAAACCACCACCTGGGCCCGGCCCGGCTCCTCCTCCCACTCGGCCACGGCGGACACCTCGAGTCCCGCCTTCTCCAGTCCCTCCTTCAGCTTGCGACGCCCGGCCGCAGCCGGTTCGATGACGAGGGCTCGTGTAATCCTCATGACCACCTCTCCAGACCTCAAACCATACTGACGTACCTGAAATCTCCGCAAGGGAGCCGAGCGGGCCTCAGGGAGGTCTGAACCCCAACCGCACCAGTCCCCGTCGCGCCACGTGCTGGACGTGGGAGTCCGGATCCCTGGCCAGGGCCTCGCTGAGCGCGGAGGCGGCGAAAGGGCCGCCCAGGGAGCCCAGGGCCTCCGCCGCGGCCACCCGGACCGAGGCCACGCCGTCTTCCCGCAGCGTCCGGGCGAGGGGCTTCACGTCCTGGGCGCGGCCGAGCTGCTCCAGCGCACGGGCGGCGGCCTCGCGCACCTGCGCGTGCTGGGAATCGAGCAGGGCCACCGCGGTCTCCCCCTGCACCCGCTGACGCTGCTGGCCCACCACGCCAAGAGCCGCGACCACCACCTCCGGCGCGGAGTCCCCGAGCGCGGCACCCACGGCGGCGTCTCCTTCCGGCGAGCGAGGTCTGGCGAGCGCCCGCACCGCCCCCGCCCGCACCAGCGCCTGCGCGTCCCGCAGGAAGGTGGACAGCACCTGGAAACGGGGCCGGGCACGGCCCTCGCACTCGGCGAGCCACGCGACCGCCTCGCCCCGCACGTCCGCGAGAAGCCGCGTGTCGTTCGCCACGTCCAGGAGGAAGGGCTCACACCCCTTGTCGGTCGCGGCCACCTCCAACCACACGCGCCGGGTGGCCAGGGGGACCTCGTCCGCACGGATGCGCCGGCCCGCGACCTCCATCAGGGACAGGCCCTCGGACTCGGCGAGCCCCCGGGCCGCCAACCGGCGCACCGAGACCTCCGTGTCTCCCAGGACCCGCTCCAGCTCGCGTTGCGCCAGCGGACCATAGGACCGCAGCGACTGCACGGCGGCGCGCCGCTCCGCGACGTCGAGGGAACCGAGCCCCTTGCGCAGCGGCTCCATGTCCTGGGAGTAGACGGCGAAGAGCCGGTTGATGAGGACCCGATCCTCCGGCTTCGCCTCCAACACCAGCATCCGACCCACCGAGCCGCCCTGCTTCTCCGCCACCCGGAGGAGCGCGGAGGCGGCGATCCCATCACCGGATTCGGGGCGGCGGGCCATGGCCTCCAGCAGAACCCGGGCCGGAGCTCGACCCAGGAAGGTGGCGAGGTGGAGGAGCGCCTCTCCCCGGACCGAGGCCTCCTGCGCGTATACCTCCACCTCCAGGGCATCCCGGATGGCCTCCCGGCGAGCCCAGATACGGGCGGCGGCCGCCCCCCCCTTCGCCCCCGCGTCCTTCAGGAAGGAGGCCGTGGACTGGCCCTCCTCGGCGGCGATCCGCGCGGCGGTGAGACAGGCGAGCACCTCGTCCCTGGCCGGAGCCTCGGCCACCCAGTCCGCCAGGACCCGGCGTTCGAGCAGACCCTGGGCCTTCGCCTGGGCCCTCAGCGCCCCCCACCGTACCCGCCATTCGGGGTCCGTCAGGGCCGAGCGCAGGGCCGCCCGGGACGCGGGACCGGGCTTCACCCGCGCCAGCTCCAGCACCCAGGAATCGGCGCGGCCGGAGGTGACGCAGGACTGGCAGACCCGGGTGCGAAGGGACTGGTCCTGCACATGCCGCTGGCAGGACCTCCAGCAACCAATCGCTCCCTGGCCACCATGCTGGCCGGCCGACAACAGCAGGACGAGGAGGAGTGCGGGGCTCACGGAGGGTCCACTTTAGCCCACCCGTTACATCCTTTTCTGAGGGCATCCTTGCGTTTTCATGCCCGCTGCGTCATATCGGCGCCCCTTACATTTGCAGGCACACGGAAGGAGGTGACAGTCAATGCCCGGCATTCGAGTCAAGGACGGCGAGTCCATCGAGAGCGCTCTCAAGCGCTTCAAGAAGGCCACCGAGAAGGCTGGAATCCTCTCCGAGATCCGCAAGCGCGAGCACTACGAGAAGCCTTCCGTGAAGCGGAAGAAGAAGGCTCTCGCGGCCAAGAAGCGCGCGGTGAAGAAGGCGCGCAAGACGTACTAGCCGCCCCGTCCGGGAGCTGGGGCCGCGTCAGTCCGGCGCCCCGGCTCCCGTCCGTGTAGCACCCTTCCCACACATTCTGGAGCCCTGTATGGCCACCGTCAGAGAGCGCATCGATGCCGACCTCAAGGACGCGATGCGGTCGAAGAACGAGCTGAACACCAGCGTCCTGCGGATGCTCAAGAGCGCCATCAAGTACAAGGAAGTGGAGCCCGGCGCCACCGGCCCTCTCGACGAGGCCGCCATCCTTCAGGTCATCGGTACCCTCATCAAGCAGCGCCGCGACTCCATCGAGCAGTACAAGACCGGCGGCCGCCCCGAGCTGGCCGAGAAGGAGGAGGCGGAGATCTCCGTCCTCCAGAACTACCTGCCCAAGCAGCTCAGCCCGGACGAGCTCCGCGCCGAGGTGGAGGCCGCCATCACCCAGGCGGGCGCCAAGAGCGCCAAGGACATGGGTGCGGTGATGAAGCTCCTCACGCCCAAGCTGCAGGGCCGCGCCGAGGGCCGCGCCATCTCCGAGGAAGTGAAGAACCAGCTCTCCAAGCTGTCCTGAGGTCTCTGGCCTCGAACGGCGCCGGGCGGGTCTTGAACTTGCCCGGTCGCTGATCGGCCATTAAGGGTAGTCCGGTCGTCTTCCTACCCACTTTCCCGGGTAGCTCCGACGCGCCGAAATGGCCCTTCATCTCCACATCGCCCACCCGAGCCGCACCTACATCCGCCGTCCTTCGTGCGGGCGTATCGCGCATGTCAGGGGAATGACCCATACTCGTCCGCTGGGGCCGGTGCGCGGACCATGGGGGTCCGGCCACGCCGGGCGGAGGGGGTGGCTCTCATGATCCCCGAGCACAAAATCCAGGAAGTCCTCGAGCGGGTGGACCTGGTGGGGCTCGTCTCGCGCTACGTGGAGCTCAAGAAGGCCGGGCGCGAATTCAAGGGCCGCTGCCCGTTCCACCAGGAGAAGACCCCCTCCTTCTACGTCGTCCCCGAGAAGCGCTTCTATTTCTGCCATGGGTGCCGGGCCAGCGGCGACGCCGTGTCCTTCGTCCAGCGCTACCTGGGAAAGACGTTCCTCGACGCGGTGCGCGATCTGGCCCGTGAGGTGGGGGTGGACCTGGAGGCGGCGCAGGATCCAGCCGCCCGGGAGCGGCAGCAGCTCAAGGACGTGACCGACCTGGCGGCCGAGCACTTCCGCGCCCTGCTGTGGGAGGAGGAGGGACGCCGCGCCCGCGCCTACCTGGAGAGCCGCGGCATCTCCGAGGAGACCGCCCGGAGCTTCGGCCTGGGCTGGGCCCCGGCCGCGTGGACCTCGTTGGCGGACAAGCTGGGCAAGGCGGGGATGATCGAATGGGGCCTCAACGCGGGCCTCATCTCCAAGCGCCAGAAGGGCGACGGCTACTTCGACTTCTTCCGCAGCCGCCTCATCATCCCCATCCGCGCCCCCGAGGGCCGCCCCATCGCCTTCGGCGGCCGACTGGTGGACGCGGAGGAAGGCCCCAAGTACCTCAACTCCCGCGAGTCCCGGCTTTACAACAAGAGTGAAACGCTCTTCGGCATGGACCAGGCGCGCGATGAGATCCGCCGCCGCAAGGCCGCCGTGCTCGTGGAGGGCTATTTCGACTGCATCGCCCTGCACCAGGAGGGGGTGAAGCACACGGTGGCGCTGTGCTCCACCGCCCTCACCCCGGGCCACCTCAAGGTGCTCGGCCGCGCCGAGGCCCGTGAGCTCTTCCTGCTGCTGGACGGAGATCAGGCGGGTCTGGCCGCCGTGGAGCGCCTGGCCGGCCCCCTGCTCGCCGCGGGAGCGGCCGCCAAGGTGGCCCTGCTGCCCCAGGGCGACGACCCCGACACCTTCATCCGCCGCGAGGGCAGCGCGGGCCTGGAGCGGCTGCTCACCGAGGCCCGGCCCCTCACCAATCACGTCTTCCTCACCCTCCTCCCCCAGGGGAAGGAGGCCAGCTTCGAGGAGAAGATGGCCGCCCTGGAGCGGCTCAAGCCCGTGTCGGCGCAGCTCCCGGTGGGGCTGGTGCGCTCGGCCTTCTTCTCCGCGCTGAGCATCTGGTGCGGCCTGCCCGCGGCCGAGCTGGAGGCCTCGCTGCGCAGCAAGGCGCCCCCGCCGGTGAAGCCCGTGCCCAAGCCGGGACAGATTCCCGCCCAGGGCCAGGGCCGTCCCGGTCAGCCGCCCGCCCGGGGCTCCGCCTCCCAGGGTGCCCCCGCGCCCCGCCAGGTCCCCGTGAAGCCCCCGGACGCACTGGAGGCCCTGTACGTGGCCGCCGCCCTGCGCGAGCCCCGGCTGGTGGCCCGGGATGCCTTCCGCGTCTGCGACGAGCTGTCCCACCCCGGCCTGCGCCTGGCCCTCGCCCACGCCACCGCCGGCCACGGCACCGAGGACGCCCTCTTCGAGGCCCACGACACCGTCAAACGCGCCCTGGAGGGCGCCTGGCGCCAGCTGCCCGAGGGCGGCTCCGCGCTCGAACACACCTTCCTCCTCGTCTGCCGCAACCTCATCCTCCGCCGCATCCGCGAGCAGCTCTCCTACATCGAGCGCGCCACCCGTCAGACGGCCGGCGCACATGACCTCTCCGAGGAGACCCGACGCCTGCTTGCCCAGCGCATCGAACTGCTCGCCCTGAAGAAACGCGTGGAGGAGGAAATCCGCCCGCCTCCCCCGGGAACAAAGGCACCAATGCAACCGGTTTGAGTTCGCGTTTGTAAGAATCCTCTACTTTGCGATAGATCGGCCGGCTCGCTCCAGGCCAAGCCCCTGTTTTTCTAAGGAGAAGTACCCGAATGCCGACGCAGAAGCCCTCCTCGAAGGTGGCCGTCAAGCCCAAGAAGAAGGTGGCCCCGGAGATCCGTAAGAAGAAGAAGTCCCCGGAGGAAGCCTCGGCCAAGGGAACTGAGAGCGCCGAGGCCAGCGCCGCCCCGGCCTCCGCGAAGAAGGCGGACAAGTCCGACCGGAGCGAGAGGACCGCCGCCGCGGAGAAGGCCACCGAGGCGCTCAAGAAGCGCAAGGCGGTGACCCAGGTGGATGACGGCGACATCGATCCCGAGGAGGCCGCGGAAGAGGCGGCCGCCGCGGTCGAGGTCGATCCGGACGCGGTGGAGGACGAGGTGGACGAGGAGCCCATCGCGGACCGCAAGGAGGTCAAGGATCTCCTGGCCGCCGGCCGCGAGAAGGGCTTCCTCACCTACGACGAGGTCAATGACGCCCTGCCCGCGGACATCGTGTCGTCGGATCAGATCGACGACGTGATGAGCATGTTCGGCGACAACGACATCGAGATCGTCGACGCGCAGAAGGCCGCCCAGAACACGGAGATCAAGCCCACGGTCGCGGTGGAGGAGGAGCGCGCCGAGGCCGACGACGACGAGAAGGACGAGGACGACGAGCCGGGTGGCAAGTCCAACGATCCCGTGCGTCTGTACCTGCGCAAGATGGGCAGCGTGAGCCTCCTCACCCGCGAGGGCGAGGTGGAGATCGCCAAGCGCATCGAAGAGGGCGAGAAGGAAGTCCTGCGCGCGCTCCTGGCCTGCCGCGTGGCCATGGTGGAGATCCTCGACATCGGCAACAAGCTGAAGAACGGCAAGCTTCGCGTGCGCGACGTCATCAAGGACGCGCCCGAGGAGGCCCAGGGTGAGGGCGAGGAGGCCGAGGCCGAGGTCTCCGAGGAGGGCGCTGACGGCGAGGCCCAGCCGCAGCAGCTGGCCCAGAGCGAGCTCAACAAGATCGAGCAGATCAACAAGCAGATCGAGCGCATCCGCAAGTTCGCCAAGGACTGCGAGGCGCTGGACGCGGAGCTCGCCGGCAAGAAGAAGCTCACCGAGGTGCGCAAGAAGGAGCTCAAGCAGGAGGTGAAGGATCTCCGGACCAAGATGATGGAGGTCCTGGAGGAGATGCGGCTCAACAAGAAGCAGGTGGACCGCATCGTCGCCAACCTCAAGGGGCTCATCGAGCGCGTGGAGAAGGCGGAGGCGGAGCTGCGCGACATCGAGCGCCGCTACGGCGTGCCCATGGACACGCTGCGCGAGCTGCTGCGCGAGGCCAAGGAAGACCCCGAGGCCATGAAGAAGGCGCAGCGCAAGCTCAACATCACCGCCGAGCAGCTCGAGGCGCTGGAGCGCGACGTGCGCACGTCCACGCGCAACATCAAGCGCGTGGAGGAGGAGGCCAACCTCGAGGTGGAGGAGCTGCGCCGCAACTACGACGCCATCCGCCTGGGTGAGCGCCGCGCCGAGCGCGCCAAGACGGAGCTGGTGGAGGCCAACCTGCGTCTGGTGGTGTCCATCGCGAAGAAGTACACGAACCGCGGCCTGCAGTTCCTGGACCTCATCCAGGAGGGCAACATCGGCCTGATGAAGGCGGTGGACAAGTTCGAGTACAAGCGCGGCTACAAGTTCTCGACGTACGCCACGTGGTGGATCCGCCAGGCGATCACGCGCGCCATCGCGGACCAGGCCCGCACCATCCGCATCCCGGTGCACATGATCGAGACGATCAACAAGCTCATCCGCACCAGCCGCTACCTCGTGCAGGAGATCGGCCGCGAGCCGACGCCCGAGGAGATCGCGGAGAAGATGGAGCTGCCGCTCGACAAGGTGCGCAAGGTGCTGAAGATCGCCAAGGAGCCCATCTCGCTGGAGACGCCGATCGGCGAGGAAGAGGACAGCCACCTGGGCGACTTCATCGAGGACAAGAGCCTGGTGTCGCCGTCGGACGCGGTCATCAACATGAACCTGGCCGAGCAGACGCGGAAGGTGCTGGCCACGCTCACGCCGCGCGAGGAGAAGGTGCTGCGCATGCGGTTCGGCATCGGCGAGAAGAGCGACCACACGCTGGAAGAGGTGGGCCAGGACTTCGAGGTGACGCGCGAGCGCATCCGGCAGATCGAGGCCAAGGCGCTGCGCAAGCTGCGTCACCCGAGCCGCTCCAAGCGTCTGCGCTCCTTCGTGGAGAGCTGACCCTCCCTCTCCCCCTGGGAGAGGGTCGGGGTGAGGGTATCCGCCCCACCAGGTCGCTCCGTGAGTCAGCCCGGATGAAGTAGGAAGAAGCCCCCGTTCCCACCGAGGACCGGGGGCTTTTTCGTGAGCGGAAGGGGAGGCCTCATGCCGGCGAAGCGGAAGACCGCGAGCAGGACGGAGAAGAAACCAGAGCGGAAGAAGCCGACGGGCCCGGCCAGACCCCTCCCCTTCCCCGAGGCCGTGCGCCGGGCGGTGCGAGCCATTCCGCGGGGGGAGGTGCGCTCGTACGCGCAGGTGGCGCTCTACGCGGGGCGGCCGGGGGCGGCGCGCGGCGTGGGGCGGGAGTTGAAGACGATGGAGAACGTGCCCTGGTGGCGCGTCATCCGCGCGGACGGGACGTTGGCACCCGCGGTGGCGGTGGAGCAGGCCCGGCGGCTGAAGGCCGAGGGGGTGCGCCTGGACGGAGAGGGCCCCCCCCTGGCGCGTGCGGCGCTGAGCATCACTGCGGGCGCCCCCTTGCGCGCGCGCGGGGTGCGCGATACTTCCCCGGTCAGCACAGTGCCTCGGCGCCGTGCTGGCGTGGTTCGAGGGCCCTTAGCTCAGCGGTCAGAGCTGTCGGCTCATAACCGATTGGTCCCTGGTTCGAATCCAGGAGGGCCCACTCCCCGTAACCCCGCCCCGCGCCTCGGGATTTTCCGCTGAGGCGCGGGAGCGGAATCCCGCCCCCTCCGAGTTCCGCACCACCGGCGCACCATGCGGGCCGCCCACGGCCAGCGGGAGCACCTCGGCAACCGGCGCCTCGGCTGGCTGGAAGCTGAGCTGCTCCAGGCCCGCGCGCATGTCGTCAACGTCGAGGTGGCCGTAGACCCCTGCCGTGATGGTGGGCGAGGAGTGCCTCACGCGACGGGCCGGGATGCGGATGGAACGTCCGACCCACACCCGCTCCAGTTCCCCGCACTTCAGGAGCGCGTAGACCGTGGCCCGGCAGACGGCCAGCTCTTCCGCCACCTCGCACATCGTGAACATCGGCGGGCCCACCGGCCGCACCACGGCACGCATCACTCCGGGCACGAGCACGGTGCTGACGCACGTCCAGCGGCGCTCGCACCGCATGCTGCTCAACACACTCCAAGCGCGCAGACCGATCGCCCCGGCCGCCCACGTCAGACACGCCCTGTAGATTCCTGTCCCGTGCTCCCAACCTATCAAGGCGTGTGGAGAAGCCTATGCGTCATACGTGGAGTGGACTCGGGCTGCTCTTGGTGTTGCCCTGGCTGACGAACTGTGTGACCCGGCCCGAGATTCGCCTCGACACGGGTCAGGGTCCGCCCATCGTCTACACCCCACCAGCCGCCGAGCCCCCACCGGTGGAGATCCGCCAGGAGGAATTTGCTGAAGCCCTGACGGCTCTCGTGGTGCACATGCCTCTGACCCTCGCTCCACCACCGCAGCGGCAGGGCCGGGTGGTGCTCGCCTCCTGGGGAGGGTCGCAGGACAAGGCCCAACACATGCTCCTGAGCCAGTGCGCGCCCTCGGAGACTCCAGACGGCTGCCTCCTGCTACCGAAGAACGCGCCACCTCCAGAAACGCTGGCACGCCTGCGGCTGGCACTCTCGTACGCCATGGATTCCGTGTGGGAGGGGGCTACAGTGCCCATCAGCGAGTTCCTGGATCCACTCGCCTTCAAAGTGATGGTCTACACGGCCCTGAGCACATACCTCGTGACGCTCCTGCTCCCTGATCCTTTGACGAAGGGGCTCGCGGCTGTGCTCACGATCTGGCTGGTGGCATACCTGGGCATGGGCCCGGTATGGGCCATGATGAAAGCCGGGTGGCAGTTGCTGGAGGATTCCCAGCGTGCGACCACCACCGAGGAGTTGGGGCAGGCAGGCCGCCGCTATGGTCGGGTTCTGGGGGACAACGGCATGCGAGTGCTCCTCCTGCTGGCGACGGCAGCCATCGCGGGCCAGACGAGCTTCCTGACCAAAGGGCCCAAGTTGCCCGGCTTCCCTCAAGCGGCGGCGGCCTCCACGGCACGCATGGGGGTGAGGCTGGAGGCGGCCGGGCAGGTGGGGACCGTGGCGCTGGGGACCCAGGAACTGGTGGTGGGGCTGGCGCCTACCGCCGTAGCCACCATGGCCATGGGGCCGGGCGGCGGAGCACCCCCCTCGAAGCAGGGTAGCCTGACAGGGCTGCCCACGAATGAGACGGGAACAACCCGGGTTGGCCGGTGGATGTCTGAGGCCGAGTACAAGGCGATGCTGGAGAGCGGGCACGTGCAGGCTCCGCTCAACGGCGCCGGTGCCACCCACGTGACGGTTCCGCCCAATGCTTCTGCGTTCAGGCCTCCGCCACAGAGCACCCACTTTGTGGAGTTTGATGTTCCCACAAGTCAGCTTCGTATCCATGACCCCGTGAATGGGTGGGGACGGGTGTTTGGACCTGGCTCACTCGAGGCACGGGCTGCTGCGGCCAAGGGATTCGCAGTCCCCACACAGATGCCGCCTGCAACAAACATTCGAGTCACTGTTCCATGAGCAACGCTACCTGGTCATTCGCCGACTTTGTTCGATGGCTGCGCACGAAGAGCGAGGCGCTCAAGAGGTCGGGCGCGACCGTTGAGTTCGATTTCCACGAGACTCCCAGGGCCTCGACCCGATTGAGAGTAGAGCATGGAAAGCGTCTGGGTGAATTGACCGTATGGGACGATGGAGCCGCCCACATGGCGGTCATGGATCTCCCATCGGGTGACTTCGTTTTTGAAAGAGATGGTGTGTCGCTCGCTGAAGTCCCACCTCCGAGCGAGCTGAGAGAGTTCTTCGAGCAACTGGAGGCGGGGGCGTAGGGTTTCTTGAGGAACCCCAGTTCCTTCCGCAGGTTGCGAGCCGGTGACAGGGGCTGCGAGCCCCTGCCAACCCGCTCCCTCCCGGCTCATAACCGATTGGTCCCTGGTTCGAATCCAGGAGGGCCCACTCCCCTTCCCCACGCGCTTCCGCTCTCAGGCCTTGGCCTGCTCGCGGCTCGTCTCGTCGCGCCCGTGCACGGCCGCCGGCGGGCTGGTGGCCTCCACCGCAGTGAAGGGCTCAAGGATCTTGTACGTATGGCTGGCGCCCCTCGGCACGAGCCACGAGTCTCCCGGGTTGAGCAGCAGCACCTGTCCCTCCAGGTGCAGCTCGGCGCGGCCCTTGATGACGTAGCCGACCGTCTCATAATCGCGCACGGTGGCGGGCAGTGGCTCGGCGGGCTGCTCGTTCTCCCACAGGCGCATGGAGACCCGGATGCCTCCGGCCAGGTACTTCTGCCCCATCTCTCCCCTGGGGGAGAACTGCGAGTCGACCTTCTTCACGCTGGTGTCGCCCATCTCGTCTCCTTCGCGGACGCTGGCGTCGCGTTGTCTTTGCCGGACAAGGTAAGGAGGGAAGAACGGGGCGAACCCCGCAAAGGAAACGCCCGCTCCCCCCTCGAAGGGAAGAGCGGGCGCGAAGGCACGGCCCGAAGGCCGTGGCTCGGAGTCCTTAGCTGGCGGGACGCACGTTCTGTGCCTGCAGGCCCTTGGGGCCGCGCGTCACTTCGTATTCCACCTTCTGGCCCTCGGCCAGGGAGCGGAAGCCATCCATGTTGATGGCGGAGTGGTGGCAGAAGACATCCTCGCCACCCGCGTCCGGCGCGATGAAGCCGAAGCCCTTCGCGTCGTTGAACCACTTCACGGTACCAGTTGCCATGTACATCCCTGCTTTCTGCGTTCTGCTTCTACGGACTGACGAACACCGCCCTGAACTCCAGGGCAGTTGGGAGAGGTAACGGTCCACATGCCTCCCCCATTCCTCACATTCCTCTGGGACCTTCACACTTCTTCATAAGTACTGGGCGCGCGCTTCACACCCCCCCCGTACCTTCTGCACCAACCGATGGATGCCGGGCCCTGATCGCTCGGCCGCTCACGGAAGGAGCAGCACATGTTCGGATTCTTCTTCGGTACCGCCTGCCTGGCCGGCCTCATCTACACCCTGCGCCGGGGCCGCTGGCACCCCCGTCACGCAGGCCGCGGCCGTTGGAGCTGGCGCGGCCGGATGCGCGGGCTGTTCGAGCACCTGGACACCTCGCCCGGCCAGGAGAAGGTCATCGTCCAGGCCGCGGACGATCTCACCGAGGCCTTCGAGAAGCTGCGCGATGAGCTGAGCGCCACCCGCGCCGCCGTGGCCCGCTCGCTGCGCGGCGAGACGTTCGACTCCGCCGCCCTGAGCGAGCTGGATGCCCGGCACGAGGAGCTCGTGGCCAACCTGCGCCGGACGTTGCGCACCTCGCTGTCGAAGATCCACGAGGCGTTGGATCCCAGGCAGCGGCGCGAGCTGGCGGACATGCTCGAGTACCGATGGGGCTGGGGCTACGGCCCTCGCGGTCATGGCGGAGGCTGCGGGGGTTGGCGCGGCGCCCGGTCCTACTGAGCGGCCCCGAACACCGGACGAGGAAAGGAACCCACCATGATCCGCCGCCGCGCGCTCATCTTCCTGTTGGCCCTGGGCACCGTCACCGGCTACGCCTCCGGCTTCGCGAGTCTCCACCGCTGGCGCCACCACGGCCCCGGCCACGCCTGCCGCCACGGGCAGCACCGGGACTCCCACTTCGACGACAGCACCGCGCCCTGGGCACGGCCAACGACCCAGGCCCGGGCGCCCACCCCGGAGCCGCGTTAGAGTCGGCGCCCTCCCATGGCCACCCGAGTCCTCCTCATCGACGATGACACCCGGATGTACGAGCTGCTCGCGCAATACCTCGGGCAGAACGGCATCACCGTCACCCACGCACCCGATGGAGGGCGAGGGCTGGCCGCCCTGGAGGCCAGCACCTACGACGCCGTGCTGCTGGACGTGATGATGCCGGGCATGGACGGACTGGAGGTGTGCCGGCGCATCCGAGCGAAGAGCACCCTCCCCGTCATCATGCTCACCGCGCGCGGCGACGAGACGGATCGCGTGGTGGGGTTGGAGCTCGGCGCGGATGACTACCTGGCCAAGCCCTTCAGCCCCCGCGAGCTGCTCGCACGGTTGAGGGCCGTGCTGCGGCGGGCCCAGCCCGCCGCCGTGGCCGAGAAGCTGGAGTCCAGCGGAGTCTCCATCGACGTGTCCGCCCGGGAGGTGCGCGTGGGTGGCAAGCCGGTGGAGCTCACCGGGCTCGAGTTCGATCTGCTGGTGGCACTGGTTCGGCGAGCCGGGCGAGTCATTCCCCGCGACGCGCTGCTCGGTGAGGCGGGCCGCGGAGACACCGTCGTGGGCGAGCGCACCGTGGACGTGCACATCTCCCATCTGCGACAGAAGCTGGGCGACGAGGGCTCGCGCCTCATCAAGACGGTGCGAGGGGTGGGCTACCTCTTCTCCAAAGAGGGCCCATGAGACGCAAGGAATGGGAGCAGCGCCACCGCCACCGCCAGGAGCGGTATCACGGCGGGCACCACCCGCGCTGGCGCATGAGCCGGCTGGGGTGGTTCATCCGCGCGAGACTGCACCGCAGGCTCTTCCTCTGGTTCGGCGTGTCCATCTTCATCACCGGCCTGGTGGTCGGCACGGTGATGAGCCTGGTGGGCGGGCCCGGCTGGCGCCAGGAGGTGGAGCGCGTGCGCACCTTCGTCGGCAACCGCCTCGCCGAGGCGTGGGATGATCCCGCGCGAAGGGACGCCATCGTCCATTCGGTGGCCAGGGACCTGGACGTCGACGTGGAGCTGAGGGACGCCTCCGGTGCGCTGCTGGTGCGCACGGGCCCCCCCTGCCACGCGCACGCCGCGTTCTCCGCGCAGGTGGAGCGCGAGGGCGTGAGGCTCGGCACCGTGCGGGCCTGTCATGGACACACCCGGGCCCGGCAGCCCTGGCGTGGGCCGATGGTGCTGGTGCTGGCCGGGGCCTCGCTGTGGATGGCCTCGGGGTGGCTCGCCCGGCGGCTGTCCCGCCCCCTGGAGACGCTGGCGCGAGCCGCGCAGGAGCTCGGCAAGGGCAAGTTGGACACGCGCGTGCAGATGGGCCGTCACGCCACCGGGGAGATGTCCGTGCTGGCCGATGCCTTCAACGAAATGGCCGCGCGCATCGAGCGGCAGATGGCGGATCAGCGCGAGCTGCTGGCCGCGGTGTCACACGAGCTGCGCACGCCGCTGGCGCACCTGCGCGTCCTCGTGGAGCTGATGCGCGATGCCGGGGGCTCGGATCACACGGCGGACCAGATGGAGCGCGAGGTGGTGGAGCTGGACGCGCTGGTGGGCGAGCTGCTGGCGAGCTCACGACTGGACTTCGGGCAACTGACGCCTCGCGAGCTGGACGGGAAGGACCTGGGTGCGCGCGCGCTGGAGCGGACGGGGCTGCCGGCGGAGGCACTCGCGGTGGAGGTGAGTGATACGAAGCTGGTGGGAGATGCCACGCTGCTGGGACGCGCGCTGGCCAACCTGCTGGACAACGCGCGCAAGCACGGCCAGGGAGTGGAGTCCCTGAGCCTCCTCGAGCGCGACGGGCAACTCGCCTTCTGCGTGGACGACCGGGGCCCGGGGCTGTCGCCGGGAGAGGAGACTCGCATCTTCGAGCCCTTCTACCGGAAGGACCGGGGTGGCGAGGCCCGCGAGGCGGGCTCCCTCGGGCTGGGGCTCGCGCTGGTGCAGCGGATTGCCCGGGCCCACGGCGGAGAGACCTTCGCGGAGAACCGTCCCGGAGGAGGCGCCCGGGTGGGCTTCACCCTGCGGCGCGAGGGTCCCTCCCCGAACGAGGCCCCCCCCGCGTCCGCCCGTTCCCCCACGTGAAGAAACGAGCGCCACGCGCCTGGGAGCTCTACTTCACGTCCGAGGCAATGGCCTTCGCGTCCCCGGCGGAGAACTCGAAGGAAGCGGAGACGGTCTCTCCCTCCTTCACGGTGACCTCGGCCGTGCGGATGCCCAGCGTCTCGTGCCAGGCCTCGAGGGTGTAGGTGCCGGCGGGCAGGTGCTCGATGGTGAAGGAGCCATCCGCGCCGGAGGTGGCGAAGTATGGGTTCGGGTTCACCACCACCCAGGCGGACATCCACGGGTGGATGTCGCACTTGAGGCGGATCACCTCGGCATCGGCGGGCAGCGGGCGCTGCACGGCCTTGCCATTCGGAGGCTGGGCCACGTTGAAGATGGACTTCGTCCCGGCGAGCGCGCGCGCGTTGTGCAACGTGCCATCGCTGTTCTTGATGAGGATGGGCTGGCCGACGGCGACCCCCTGCACCCGCGGGGTGTAGGTGCACTTCTGCTGGTCGATGACGGCGGGCTGCGCCGGACGCGAGCGAGGCACCAGGCCGCGCACGCGCACCAGGACGTTCTCCAGCTTGCCGTCCTTCACCCGGAGGGACTGGTCCGTCAACGGCATGCCGTCACAGGCGGGATCTTCGCTGGGCGCGACGGCGGCCGGCGGAGGCGCCACGCCCTTGAAGGTGACGGCACCCCGGACGGTGCCTCCACCGGTGACGGGCTGGGGGGCGGACTCCGCCACGGGGGCCTCGAGCTTCGCCGTGGCCTTGTCCTGCGCGGGAGACCGGGAAACGGGGGCAGCAGGCGCCTCGTCCTTCTTGCAGGCCGGCAGGGCGGCGAGCCCCACCACCCCCAGCACCGCGACGCCCAGCGTACGCAGCTTCATGTCAACACTCCCTCATGCCGCTGGCCCGTATCGGGTCCTGCACCAGCGGTCAGATGAACCAATGCATTCAGTCGTAACAGAAAAGTAGACCCAGAAGCCACCGCTAGAACCGTCATCCAGGTTATTCCCGGCGGCTGACGCTGAAAGCGGCGAGCCCCAGGAAGACGGTGGCGAAGGCGAGCAGCACCGGCACCTCGAGGCCCGCGCCCGAGGAGGAGGTGCTCACGGCGAGCGAGGCCTCGGCGCCGTAGAGCGCGCGCCGGATGCCCTCCACGGAGAAGCGCATGGGGTTGAAGCGCATGACCCAGGCCAGCAGGGGCCCGGCGCCCTTGAGGGGGAACATGGCACCGGAGAGCACCCACATGGGCAGCAGGACGATGCTCATCACCGCGTGATAGCCGGCGGTGGAGCGCACCCACCAGGCGAGGGCGATCCCCATACCGGTGAGGGCCAGGGCGGACAGCAGCATCACCGACGCCAGCAGCGGCACGTTCAGGGTGGCGGCCTTCACTCCGGCGAGCGGGGCGAAGAGCAGGAAGAGCGAGGCCTGCAGCAGCGCGATGGCCGAGGAGCCCAGCGCCTTGCCCAGCACCACCGCCAGGCGCGAGCCCGGCCCGGCCAGCACCGACTGGAGGAAGCCCTCGCGCCGGTCCTCGATGACGGAGATGGTGGCGAAGATGGCGCTGAAGAGCACCACCATGGTGACGACGCCCGGGAAGGAGAAGCGCTGGTAGTCCATCCCCTGCGCGCCGTCGACGCGGAAGGAGCCGGCGAAGCCCGCGCCGATGACGAACCAGAAGAGGATGGGCTGGGCGAGCGCGCCGACGATCCGGCTGGGCTGGCGGAAGAAGCGCACCACGTCGCGCACGAGCAGCACGCGCACGGTGGCCCACTGCAACGCGAGCGCGCCGGGGGTCCGCTCCTCCTCGCGCGAGGCGCGGGAGTCCACGACAGCCAGGTTTCGCTCGGGCTCGCCGGAGGACTCGGGAGCGGTGGTGGCGTGGGCGTTCATCGACGACGACTCCTACGGGCGGGCTCGGCCGCGGGTTGATCCGTGCCGAGTACGCGGCCGGTGAGCTGGAGGAACACGTCCGCGAGCGTGGGACGGCGCAGGGACACCGAGGCGAGCCGGCCGGCCGGGAAGGCCTCCACCAGCCGGGGCACCAGCGCATGCCCCTGCTCCACTTCCACCTGCACCCGGCCCTCCACCACGCGCGCCTCCAGGCCCAGCCGCGCGCGCAGCTCGGCCGCGAGGGACTCGGGCTCACGCGCCTCGAGCGTCACGATGTCACCGCCCACCCGTGCGGCCAGGGCCGCTGGAGTGTCGGTGGCCACCAGCCGGCCGGAGTCCAGCACGGCGAGCCGGTCGCACATCTCCGCCTCGTCGGCGCGGTGGGTGGTGAGCAGCACGGTGAGGCCCTCGGCGTCGCGCAGAGCCCGCAGGTGTGCCCAGAAGGAGCGGAAGGCGGCCTCGTCGAGCCCCTGGGAGGGCTCGTCCATGAGGACGATGCGCGGCTGGTGCACCAGGGCGCGCGCCAGCTCCAGCCGCCGGCGCATGCCACCGGACCAGGTGGAGACACGCTCGTCGCCGCGCTCCTGGAGGCCGATGAGGCCGAGCATCCGCTCCACGCGCTCGCGGGCCCGTTCGCCCGTCAGCCCGTACAGCCGGGCGCCGAGCATCAGGTTCTCCCGCGCGCTCATCAGGTCATCCAGGCTGCCGCGCTGGAAGATGATGCCCATGCGTCGGCGCAGGGCCGGATCATGGAGCGACAGGGGCTTGCCCTCGAACAGCACGCGCCCGGAGTCCGGGGCGAGCAGGCCGGCGAGCAGCTGGAAGGTGGTGGACTTGCCCGCCCCATTGGGGCCGAGCAGACCGACGATTTCACCGCTGCCCACCGCGAGACTCAGACCGTCGACAGCCACCCGATCCTTGAAACGGCGGGTGAGCCCGTCGAGTTGGAGCAGTGGCGCCGGGGCGCGGCCCGCCGGGGAAGGGACAGCCGTCAGGACCGTGGACATCCTCGAATCAACCGTGTCCCCCGCTGTCGAGCATCAGCGCGGCGAAGAGGCCGGCCAGGTACAGCAGGCTGAACAGGAACGTCTGACGCGCCCAGGTCCTTCCCAGCCGGCGGAAGAGCCCCATGGCGCCCAACCCCAGGAAGGACAGGCCCAACAGCACCGCGGCCGCCAGGTACCAGGCGCCGGCGATGTGCAACTGGAAGGGCAGCAGCGTCATGGGCACCAGGGCCACCAGGTACAGGACGATCTGCAGCCGGCTGGAGTCGTCCCCTCGCTCGATCGGCACGGACTTGAGACCGGCCGCCGCGTACTCGTCCTTGCGGAACAGGGCGATGGCGATGAAGTGGGGGATCTGCCACAGGAAGAGGATGGCGAAGAGGACGTAGCCGCCCGCGTCGATCTGGTCGGTGACGGCCGTCCAGCCCATGAGCGGCGGCAGCGCGCCGGGCACCGCGCCCACCAGCATGGCGGTGGAGGAGCGCGCCTTGAGCGGCGTGTACGCGAGCACGTAGCTGAGCAGCGCCAGCAGGCCCAGCCCCGCGGTGAGCAGGTTGGCGCCCAGCGCGAGCGCCGGCAGGGAGATGGCCGCCAGCCCCAGCCCGAAGGCCAGCGCCACCGACGGCTCCATGCGCCCCGAGGGCAGCGGGCGGTTGCGGGTGCGCGCCATGAAGCGATCGCTGTGCCGCTCCCAGTAGCAGTTGAGCGCGTTGGCGGCGCCCACCAGACCGGAGGTGGCCAACAGCGTCACCAGGATGCGCGACACCGTCAGCTCGCCAGGAGCCAACCACATGCCGCCCGCGGTGGTGGCGAGCACCAGCCCCGACAGCCTCGGCTTGGTGAGGGACAGCAGATCCGAAGCGAAGCTCGACTCACTCACGGCACGCGCGCTCACGCGGAACTCCCCAAGGCGCGACAGGCTGGCGGCTGACGCGGTTGGAGGCGGATGACGACTCCGCCCAGGGTGGAAAACGCCCCTCCCCTTACACATAGGAGAGCGCCACTTCAAGCAAACGGGCGCGGGATCTGGCATCTCCCCGCGCCCGTCGGCATCAGCACCGCTTGTTGAAAACGGCAGCCCGGCTACAGCGCCTGGGCCTGGGCCACGTACTCGCCCTTGGGCTCGCGACTGATGTACTCCCTCGCCAGCGCCTTGACCTTGTCGGCCTGCTTCCTGTCCTTCGAGAGGAACGCCGCGTAGAAGTAGTAGGCCGGGGCGTAGTTCTCATCGGCGTTGAGCGCCTTCTGGTACGTCTCGTCGGCCTTGGCGGCGTCGCCCTTGCCCTCGAAGACGCGCGCCAGCTCGAGCAGCGCGGCGGCGGCCCGGTCCGGCTGACCGATGAACTCGGTGCTCGCCTTCTCCAGCGCGTCCTGCGCCTTCGCCCAGTCCGAGCGCTCGCGGAAGATGGAGCCCATGGCCAGACGGGCCTCGGGGTTCTTCGCGTTGGCGTCCTTCACCGAGCGCTGGTACGCGGCCAGCGCGTCGTCGAGCTTGTTCTGACGGCGGTAGGCGTTGCCCAGCATGGTGAGCAGCTTGGGGCTGTCGCCCATCGTCTTGAGGGCGGTGACGAGCGCCTCGGCGGCCTCCTTCTCGCCGCCCGGCTTGCCCATGAGGGCCTTGGCCAGCTCGGCGTAGAGCTGAGCGCGCGTGCCGTCGATCTTGATGGCCTTGCGGATCTCCGTGGCGGCCTCGTCGAACTTGTTCTCCGACAGCAGCCGGCGGCCCTTGATGAGCGATAGCTCGGGGCTCCTCTTGTCCAGCGCGAAGCCCGTCTCCTCGGCCTTCTTCAGCTCCTGGGCCGCCTTCTCCTTGTCGGCGGGCACACCGGTGGCCTCCACCATCCGCGTCTGCTCATCGGGCTTGAGCTTGTCCATGCTCGCGACCACGCGCGAGATGAGCAGCGAGCGCGCCAGGTAGGCCGCCGCGAGCTGGCGCGGCGACGGAGGCGGCTGGGCATCCACGAGCTTCTTGATCATCTGCGCCGCCAGCCCGAAGTTGGGCTCGTCCTGCTCCAGCATCAGCAGGGACTTGCCGAGCAGGGACTCGGGGTGGTCCTTCTCGTAGCGCAGCGCGAAGTCGTAGTTCTTCCAGGCGATGGAGTCCTGGCCGAGCCGGCGGTACACGGCGCCGAGCGCGGCGTAGATGCGCGGGTCGTCCGGCGCCAGGGCCTGGGCCTTCTCCAGGTTGTCCTTGGCGCGATCCAGGTCGCCCGCGTTCATCTGGATGAGGCCGAGCGTCAGGTACAGCAGCGAGCTGCGCTTGCCCTGCTCGTCGAAGGTCTTGACGTGCTTCTCGAGCTCGGTGAGCGCGTCCTTGCCCTTGCCACCGTACGTACGGAAGAGGGCCTCGGCGGCATACAGGTGCGAGCTGATCTCCCCGCTCTTCTTGGCGGCGTTCAGATGCTCCTCGGCCTTGTTGCGCGCGTCGTCGCCACCGCCGTGCTCACCCCAGCGGATGGCGTAGGCATAGGCCAGGTAGCCGTGGGCGGCGGTGGAGTCCGGATCCACCTCGAGCGCCTTGTCGGCCGCCTCGCACGCCTTCTTGTAGGAGTCGAAGGAGTCGTGCTTGAGCTGATCGGTGGCGGCCTCGAGCTGCTTCTTGATCTCCCGGTTGCGATGCGCGGCCATACGCCCCTGGACGAAGTAGCCGCCCAGGATGATGGGGACCGCGATCAGCAGGCCGAGCGTGATGAACTTGCTGTTGCCAGCGCTCTTCTTGCGCGGCTTGCGAGGCGCGTCATCGTCGTCGTCGGTGTCGACGTCATCGTCCTCGTCGACGACCACCGGCGGGCGGCGGGCCGCGGTGCGCACGGGCTGCTCGGCACGGGCCTTGGGACGCGGCGCGTCGTCATCGTCCGCGGCAACCTGGGCCCTGCGGGTGGCGGCCGGAGCGGGAGCAGCGGGCTCGGGGGCGGCGGCCACCGGCGCGGGCGCGGGGGCCACCGGCGCGGGAGCCGGAGCCACCGGCGCGGGGGCGGCGGCCACCGGCGCGGGCGCGGCGGCCTGGGGCACCGGCACCTTGTACTGCTGCATCGCCGCGAGCGTCTCGGCGTCAGCGGGGTCCGCCTCATGGGCCTTGAGGAGGTTGGCCTTGCCGGCGTCGGCCTCACCGGTCTTGAGCTGAAGGACACCGGCCATCCGCAGGGAGGCCTTGTCGTTGGGCTGCACCTGGAGGGCGCCGAGCACCTCTTCCAGGGCCTTCTTGTCCTTGCCCTGCTCCGAGTACACGCGAGCGAGCAGGAGGCGAGGCTCCGCGCGATCGGGGTGTGCCTTCACCCCTTTCTTGCAGACCACCATCGCTTCCATGAAGCGGCTCGCGGCGAGATACGCCTCGGCCAGTGGCTTGTAAGCGTCAGAGGAAGGGTCGGAAGCGAACGCGTGCTCCAGCTTCGCAAGCTCGGCCGGGCTCAACGTCTTCGATGAGGGAGTAGACATTCCGAATGGAGGCGCCTGTAAGGAGGGGGTTCTTATGACACCCCGAGTTGCCGCGCGTCAATCGCCCATGCGGACCGAAAGATTCCCGGCTTGACACGTGGAATAGGGTCCTGTATCTGCCCGTTCGTCTTTCGGCGGCGGAAAAAAGCCCACGCCGGCGGGACACGTGGTACGTAGTGGGTATGGGGGTGTAGCTCAGTTGGGAGAGCGTCGCGTTCGCAATGCGAAGGTCGTCGGTTCGATCCCGTCCACCTCCACCATGAAGAAGTGAAGAGGGCCTCACTGGAAACAGTGAGGCCCTTTTCATTTGGGCTACGAGTGAATTGAAAAGCGCCCGGGGTCTGTTATCCGGGGCCGATGACCGAACAGCCTTCGATCTCGTTCTTCGCTCGCTTCTGGCTCGCGTTCGTGTGCTTCTGGCGAATCTGGTTCGACCAGGCGTTCGCCCAGGCCGTACTGCCAGTCCGTGAAGCCGACAAGGCCGGCACGCTGCCGGCCGTCACCCCGCCCGCGGAGCTGCCAGCCGCCACCGAGCAGCCCAAGGCCGCCCCCGTCCCGACGCCGGTCGTCGCGCCGCCAACGCCGGTCGCCCCCCCGCCCCCCGAGCGGGAGCACGCCCCGGCCCTGCAGCTGCTGTCCATGCTGCAGCGCGAGGGTCGCTTCATCGACTTCCTCCAGGAGGACGTGGCCGCCTTCCCGGACGCGGACGTGGGCGCCGCCGCCCGTATCGTCCACGAGGGATGCCGCAAGGTGGTGCGTCAGTACCTCTCGCTGGAGCCCGTACTGCCCCAGACGGAGGGAGACCGGGTGAACGTGCCCGCCGGCTTCGACGCCCAGCGCATCCGCCTCACCGGCAACGTGGCCGGCCAGCCTCCCTACAGCGGTGCCCTGAAGCACCACGGCTGGGTGACCACGGCCGTGAAATTCCCATCCACCAGTCCGGCGATGGATCCCCGGGTGCTCGCGCCCGCTGAAGTCGAACTGTCCTGACATCAGATTGAGCCCATATGGCCCGCTACGCGATTGGAATCGATCTCGGCACCACGCACTCCGCGGTCTCCTACTTCAACCTGGAGGAGGGAAAGCCCCGCGGCCCCGCGCAGTCCATGCTGCCCATCCCGCAGCTGACGGCGCCGGGCACCGTGGAGGCCCGCCCGCTGCTGCCCTCGTTCCTCTACCTGCCGAGCGCCCAGGAGTTCCCCCAGGGCAGCCTGGCGCTGCCGTGGAACCCGGGAGCCACCAGCATCGCCGGTGAGTTCGCCCGCACGCATGGCGCCAAGGTGCCCACGCGGCTGGTGTCCTCGGCGAAGAGCTGGTTGAGCCACCCGGGCGTGGACCGGCGCGCCGCGCTGCTCCCCTGGCAGGCCCCCGAGGAGGTGCAGCGCGTCTCTCCGGTGGAGGCCTCCACCCGCTACCTGCGCCACCTGCGCGAGGCGTGGGACCACACCTTCGCCCGGGTGAAGGAGGACGCCGCCAATGCCATGGCCGCACAGGACGTCATCATCACCGTCCCGGCCTCGTTCGACGCCGCCGCGCGCGACCTGACGCTCGAGGCCGCGAAGGCCGCGGGCCTGGAGAACATCATCCTCCTGGAGGAGCCCCAGGCCGCGCTCTACTCCTGGCTGGAGGCCCAGGGAGAGACCTTCCGCAAGCGGGTGAAGGTGGGTGAGGTCATCCTCGTGGTGGACGTGGGCGGTGGCACCACGGACTTCTCGCTCATCACCGTGCGCGACCGCGCGGGCGACGTGGAGCTCACCCGCGTGGCAGTGGGCGACCACATCCTCCTGGGCGGCGACAACATGGACCTCGCGCTGGCGCACACGCTCAACCAGCGCCTCACCGCCGAGGGCAAGAAGCTGGATGCCTGGCAGTTCAACGCCCTCACCCATGGTTGCCGCGTGGCCAAGGAGACGCTGTACGCGGATCCGTCCATGGCGAAGGCGCCCATCGCGATTCCGGGCCGGGGCTCGTCGCTCATCGGCGGCACGCTCCGCACGGAGCTGGCCCGCGAGGACCTCGACCGCGTCCTCACCGATGGCTTCTTCCCGCCCTCCCCCGCCTCGGAGATGCCACGCGTGGCCCGGCGCACGGGTCTCGCGCAGATGGCCCTGCCCTACGCGCAGGACCCGGCGGTGACGCGGCACCTGGCCGCCTTCCTCACCCGGCAGGCCCAGGCCCTGGCCAACTCGCCGGACTCGCCCGTGGACGTGGGCGGCAAGACCTTCATCCACCCCACCGCCGTGCTCTTCAACGGCGGCGTCTTCAAGGCGGGTCCGCTCAAGGCCCGGGTGATGGAGGTGCTCAACGGCTGGCTCACCGCGGACGGCGGCCAGCCGGCGCAGGAGCTCGCGGGCGCGGACCTGGACCTGTCCGTGGCGCGCGGCGCGGCCTACTACGGGTGGGTGCGGCAGGGTCACGGCCTGCGCATCCGCGGCGGCACGGCGCGCGCCTACTACGTGGGCGTGGAGACGGCCATGCCCGCGGTGCCCGGCATGGAGCCCCCCGTGAAGGCCCTGTGCGTGGCCCCCTTCGGCATGGAGGAGGGAACCCAGGCGGACGTGCCTCCCCAGGAGTTCGGCCTCGTCACCGGCGAGCCCACCAGCTTCCGCTTCTTCGCCTCGTCCGTCCGGCGCGACGACAAGGTGGGCACCCTGGTGGACGACGTGGACAGCGACGAGTTCGAGGAGCTCGCCCCCATCGAGACGACGCTCCCGGGCACACCCGCGCCCTTCGGGGACCTGACTCCCGTCAACCTCCAGGCCGCCGTCACCGAGGTGGGCACGTTGGAGCTGCGCTGCCTGGAGAAGAATGGCCCCGGGAAGTGGAAGCTGGAGCTCAACGTCCGCATGAAGGAGTAGAAGGGGCCCCGCGGTCAGGAGGGCCGCACGCACGCCTATGCACATCGTCGGCATCGACCTCGGAACCACTCACTGCGCCGTCGCCTCGGTGGACCCCTCCAGGGGCCCCACCTCCCCCGTGGAGGACTTCCCCGTCCCCCAACTGGTGCGCCAGGGCGAGGTGAGCCCACGGTCGTTGTTGCCCTCGTGCGTCTACGTGCCCGCCGGCCATGAGCTCGCCGCCGGCTCCCTGCGCCTCCCCTGGGGCGACGGTGGCCCTCATGTCGTGGGTGAGCTCGCCCGCTGGCAGGGCGCCCGTGTGCCGGGCCGGGTGGTGACGTCCGCGAAGAGCTGGCTGTGCCACCCGGGCGTGGATCGCTCGGCCCCCATCCTTCCCTGGGGCGCTCCGGCGGACGTGGCGAAGCTGTCCCCCGTGGAGGCGAGCGCCCTGCTGCTCTCGCACATGGCCCGCGCGTGGAACCACGCCCACCCGGACGCGCCGCTGTCCCAGCAGGAGGTGGTCATCACCGTCCCCGCCTCCTTCGACGAGGCGGCCCGCGCCCTCACGGTGAGCGCCGCACGAAAGGCGGGCCTGGAGAAGTTCACCCTCCTCGAGGAGCCCCAGGCGGCCTTCTACGACTACACCGCGCGCCACCGGAAGGACCTGGCGACGTCACTGGAGGGCGTGCGGCTGGTGCTGGTGGTGGACGTGGGCGGCGGCACCACGGACTTCACCCTGGTGCACGCGGGCGTGTCCCCCGAGGGCCCCATGCTGCGGCGGCTCGCGGTCGGCGAGCACCTGATGCTCGGCGGCGACAACATGGACGCCGCGCTCGCCAGACGCGTGGAGGAGAAGCTCTTCCCCGACGGCAACCGGCGCCTGTCCGCCACGCAGTGGACGCAGGCCATCCAGGCCGCTCGCACCGCCAAGGAGGCCCTGCTGGGCAACAACCCGCCCGAGCGCTACGGCGTGTCCCTCGTCGCCGAGGGCAGCCGACTCCTGGGTGGCTCGCTGTCCACGGAGCTGACGCGCGAGGAGGCGGAGTCGCTCGTCATGGACGGCTTCTTCCCCCGCTCGGGCCCACAGGAGCGGCCCCGGCGCGTGTCGCGCATGGCGCTCCAGGAGCTGGGACTGCCCTACGCGCAGGACGCGGCCATCACGCGACACCTGGCGGCCTTCCTCGCGCAGCACGCGGCGGCGGGCTTCGCGGCGCTGGGAGAGACGGCGCCCTCGGAAGGTGCCCTGCCCCGCCCCGACGCCATCCTGCTCAATGGTGGCGTCTTCAACTCGCCGCGGCTCGCCGAGCGGCTGGTGGAGGCGGTGAGCGCGTGGTGGCCAGGGGCTCCGCGCATCCGGCTGCTCAAGCACGAGTCGCTCGAGCTGGCGGTGGCGCGCGGCGCGGCCTACTACGGGCTGGTGCGGCGCGGGCACGGCCTGAAGATCGGAGGCGGCGCGGCGCGTGCGTACTACGTGGCCCTGCAGCGCCCGGCGGATAGCTCGGAGCAGCCGGTGCTGTGCCTCATCCCCCGAGGCTTCGAGGAGGGCAACCAGGTCGCCATCGGCGAGCGATCCTTCACGCTCACGCTGGAGCGGCCGGTGCAGTTCACGCTGTACTCCACCACGAGCGACCGCATCGACAAGCCGGGCGACGTGGTGACGCTGTCGGAGGAGCTGAAGCCGCTGCCTCCCATCCACACGGTGCTCAAGGGCGCCGCGGGGAAGACGGCGGAGGTGCCGGTGCACCTGCAGGCGGGGCTCACGGAGATCGGCACGCTGGAGCTCTTCGCCGTGTCGAACGTGGCGGACGAGCGCTGGCGCCTGGAGTTCGAGCTGCGCGGCACGGGCGGCGAGCGCGAGCTCACCGTCACCGAGTCCATGCCCGCGCGCTTCGCCGAGGCGAAGGACAACGTCGAGCGGGTGTACGGCAACAAGCCGCTGCCCATCGGCCCCAAGGACGTGAAGCAGCTGTCGCGCACGCTGGAGAAGGTGCTGGGCCCGCGCGAGACGTGGCGGGTGCCGGTGCTGCGCGAGCTGTGGAGCTCGCTCTTCGCGGGGGCCTCCAAGCGTCGCCGTACGGCGGACCACGAGCGCGTCTTCTACAGCCTGACGGGCTACACGCTGCGGCCGGGCTTCGGCTACCCGCTGGACCACTGGCGGGCGGAGCAGACGTTCTCCCTCTTCGAGCCACTGGTGCAGCACCACACCGAGAAGTCCGTGTGGATTGAATTCTGGGTGATGTGGCGGCGCATCGCCGGCGGGCTGAGCGAGGCGCAGCAGCGCAAGCTGTACGACTACCTGAAGCCCCACCTGTCGAGGAAGGTTCCGCTGGACGCACCTCAGCAGGGCAAGCTCAAGGGCATCCAGCCCGAGGGCCTGGACGAGATGGTGCGCACGGCGGCGTCGCTGGAGCACCTCGACCCGAGTGACAAGGCGGAGGTCGGCGGCTGGGTGGCGGCGCGGCTGAAGGCGGAGAACAAGAGCGGCGGCCCGTGGGCCTGGGCGCTGGGACGGCTGGGCGCGCGAGTGCCACTGTATGGCAGCAGCCACAAGGTGGTGGACGTGGAGGTCGCCGAGGCCTGGCTGTCGCTGCTGCTGGAGATGGATCTCAAACGCATCGACGGAGCCCCGTTCGCGGCCGCGCAGCTCGCGCGACTCACGGGGGACCGGATGCGGGACATCCGCCCCGAGCTCCGAGAGAAGACGGCTCAGGCCCTGCGCGCGGCGAAGGCCTCCGACACCTGGGTGCGGATGGTGACGGAAGTCGTGGCGCTCGAGGCGGCGGACGAAGCGCGGGCCCTCGGCGACACCCTGCCCGCGGGCCTGCGCCTGTAGCTGCTCGAAGGGTAGAGCGCTCCCTCGGGTCGGAGCACGAGGCTCCGCCCCTCGAAGGAGGCGTCTACTCGCGGACCCGCTCAGCCCTGCGAAGCGACGGAGATCGGCTCTTCCTCGACGGCGACGGCGGGAACCGGCACCACCTGGAGGTTGGCGACCGCGGCGGGAGCCTCGGCAATGGCCTCGGCCTCGACCTCGAGCGTCCCGGTGGCCTTGTCCTTCGGCTTGCGCGTCCCCGCGCCAGAGCGGCACGTGCGGCACCAGGGCTGATTGCGGATGGCCCCGTCCGCCATCTTGCGCAAACCGAACTGCGCCAGCGGCTTGAGCGAGCGGCACTTGAGGCACATCAGCGAAATGAGCACCTCGTGCCCGTCGGCATCGTAGACCGCCGACTTACGCCGCTTGCGCGGCTGCCCCGGCTCGCGCGTCGTCTTCGCCTCCTTCGAGGCCGGCGGCGGCATCATCGGGGTAACCTTGTAAAGCATGTGTGTCCCTCCCTGCCGGCGGGCCACGATCGGTGCCTCTGAAGGCTCCTCGGATCACGGCGCGCCCCCACTAGACTAAGGAGGAAAACGGTCGTTGAAAACTGATCCCAGGCCGATTTTTCGGCGTGAGCCGCGATCTGCCCGGATCTCGGCCACTTGCATGCGCTCCCGGTGGAGCCCCAACCGCGCGCGAGCCGATTTTCCGGCCCGCGCGCGAGTCCGGCCTCGTTGTCAAGGCCGCGCGGAGGTCGCGGCCTCGGGACCCTTGGAGGCGCACTTCGCCCCCTCCTCCACGAAGCGGATGCGACCTGTAGCAGGCGCGGAGATGGGCTTGCCGCGGCTCTTCCACCATGTCGCGACCGCGTCACGGAGGATCAGCTCGCGGCCGACTCCCAAATCAATGCGCTCGGGAGGCACCTGTGACAGCACCGTCCCCAGCCCGGCTGCACCGCGGGCGAGAAAATCCGGCATCACCACCCGGTACAGGCGCTTGGGCTCGAGCGGCTTGCCATTGGCCAGGGTGACGTCGCGCAGGCGCTCGGGGCCGGCGCACTTCGCGAGGGTCACCTTCAGACCCGACTGCTGGAAGACGCCCGAGCGCGAGCCATAGGCCACCGCCACCAGACGCCGCAGCTCCTCTCCAGAAACGGTGACGATGGCCACGGTGTTGTCGAAGGGCAACACCTCGTAGAGGTCCCCGTAGGTGAGCGCCCCGGCCTTCAGGTTGGCACGCAGGCCGCCGGAGTTGAGGAGGGAGACGTCCGCCTTCTCCATCTCGCGCAGCGCGTCCGTGAGCACATCGCCGAGCGCGCTCTCGGTCTCGTAGTTGCGCCCCAGGTTCGTGGTGACGGTGACACCCAGGGGCCGGCGCTGCTCCTCCTCCACGCGCGCCAGCGCGGGGGCCACGAGCGCCTCGACCTCCTTGTCCGGCACCACCGGCCCCCCCAGGAAGGTCGAGGGCACGAGCTGCACCGCGGCCCCCAGTTCCTTCAGCTTGCGCGGGTCGCAGCTCCCCGTCTTCGCATCCACCCGGGCACACACGGGAATGGCGGCCTGGAGGCGGGTGCGCTCCGGCAACACCTTATGACTCGCCGGGTCCACGAAGAGCTCCACCACCCCGAAGGAGCGGCCCAGTCCCGAGGTGGAGAGGACGGGCACGTTCCCGAAGTAATGACCCATGGCCTGGTGGGTGTGGCCCGCGAAGACGGCATCCAGCGTGCCCGGTGGCAGCGCTTCGACCAGGCCGTAGATTTCTCCATCCGAGCGATCACAACTCGAGGTGTCGCGCGGGTTGGAGAGATCGGCGCACTTGCCACCGGCGTGGGCGAGCCCCACCACCACCTCGGCGCCCCGGGCACGCAGGCGACTGGCGGCCTCCAACGTGGTGGGCACCATGTCCTCGAAGCGCAGGTTGACCATGTGCGCGGGGTTGGAGATGCGCGGGGTGGACGGAGTGGTGAGGCCCACGACGCCCACCTTCACGCCCTTGAGCGTCACCAGCAGCGTGCCGTCGTTGCCGAGCCACGCGGGGTGCCGACCGGTGGCGGCGTCACGCACGTTGACGGTGAGCAGCGGGAAGCGCGCCTGTCGGATGCGGGCGGTGAGCGCTCCGACGGGATCCTCGCCCGGCCCGGGAACCGCCCGGGGCCCCACCGGCCCGTAGTCGAACTCGTGGTTGCCGAGAGCGGCGGCGGCGTAGCCCAGGTGGTTGTAGACGTCGATGACGGCGGCGCCCTCGGTGAGGTTGGAGGCGAGCGTCCCCTGGAAGAGATCGCCCGCGTCGAGCAGCAGTACGCCTCCCGGGTTGTCCGCGCGCAGCCGGGCCATGTAGCCGGCGAAGACGGCCGCCCCACCCTCCTCCACCTGGAGTCCCTCGGACAGCGAGGTGGTGTGGGGCATCAGCCAGCCGTGGAAGTCATTGGTGGCCACCAGGGTGAGCCGCACGGGCTCGGCGGAGGCCTGGAGGGACGGGGGCTCGGAGGAAGGCCGAGACTCCGCGGAACGTGGAGCACCGGCACAACCGGCGGCCACGAGGGCCACCAGCGGGAGGACGAGTCGGGAGGAATCCATGCGGGCGCTGAGTTGAGCCCAGCCGCCCCCCGCAGGCAACCGACGTCAGGAGCCAGGGCGCCGGCGCGAGAGCAGCAACACGCCCGCCAGCACGAGCAGCAGCGTCCCCGGCACGGACGCCGAGGCACAGGCACAACTGGCGCCATTCCCGTCGTAGCCCGGCGGCGACTCACCACCGATGCCGGGGGGCGGCACACTGACGGGCGGCGTGTCGTCCCCCCCATCCGTCCCCCCATCCGACGTCCCCGCATCCGGGCTGGTCCCGGGACTGGTGTCCGTGACGAGTGGAGTCGGGAAACCGGTGGCGATCGCCGACCACTGGACGAGCTTGAAGTTCTCGTTGGCGGCGCCGTTGGAGCTGTCGTGCACGGCCACCATCCCCAACGGGAAGAGACTGCCCAGGGAACGGTTCGTCACCACCACCTGGCGAGGGCGCTCCACCGCGTCGATTCCCCCATCCTGGACGAGGGAGAAACTGCCCCGGAAGGTATGCGCGCCGGGCTGACGCTCGTAGATGCGCACCGCGTTCTCGCCCCCGCTCACCGCCAGCAGGTAGCCCTGGACTCCGGAAGCCGTATAGAGGGCCACTCCACCCAGCGGCTGGACGAGCCCTCCTCCGGTGACGACATCCACCGAGGTCCGGCTGTCCGAGGCATCGGGCTCGGCGCCGTATTGCCAGATGCCGGTGTTCTGCTCGACGACATAGAGCGTGCGCTGGGCATCGTCGACGGCCAGGCCCACCACGGCGCCTCCCACGTCGAGGGTTCGCACCAGGCCCACCGTCGTGCTCCCATCCGGCTGGGCGGTGAGCTCGAATTGCACGAGGGCGCCCGTCGCGCTCCCCGCGAAGGCGAAGATGCGACCCGTGGTGGGGCTCGCGTACAGGGCCACCGTGCTGGGGGAGAACCCCTGCGCGATGATGGGCGAGAGCCCCGTTGCCCTGCGCATCTCGAGCGTCGTGGGCTCGATGACGTACGACACGAGCGCCTGAAGGGTCGGGTTGGCCACCATCACCAGGGGCTGGGTGATGCCAGCCACCGGAACGCCCTCCTGCACGTCCACCCCCAGGACAACGCCCTCGGAGAGCTGCGCCCGCAGGGTGCCATTGATGTCGTAGAGCAGGAGCCCGACCTGGTTGTCCGCCACGAGCAACAAGCTGTTGAGGGGATCCGAGGGATGTCGCCACAGGGCGGCGCCCTGCACCACGGCTCCAGTGCCCAGTGCCGGATCCGTCTCCAGCGTGGGCAGCACCTGGATCGTCTGCTGGGCGAGCACGGGTACGCCGGAGAGAAGGACAGCCAGGACAAGGAATATTCGGAAGCGCACGACGGCCCCCTGGGCGGTATTCGTCGCAACGGGGTGGCCATGGAGCCCCGCTCGCGCAAGGTGGGAGTCCTCGCGGATGTTGCGCGCCGTCACATTTCCAACCCCGGCCACTCTCCCCCAGAAAGGGAGAGGAAGAGCATGGCGGAGCTCGACAAGGCGGACGCGGTTTTCGAAGGCGGAGGAGTGAAGGGCATCGGGCTGGTGGGCGCGCTGGAGCACCTGGAGGAGCGCGGCGTGAAGCTCCAGAACGTCGTGGGCACCTCGGCCGGAGCCATCGTCGCGGCACTCGTGGCGGCGGGTTACTCGGCCGGAGAGCTGAGCACCATCATGGAGGAGCTCGACTATCGACGGTTCACGGACATGAGCGCGCTGGACAGGGTGCCCCTGCTCGGCCCCGCGCTGAGCGTGCTGCGCGAGAAGGGGCTCTACGAAGGTGCCTACTTCGAGCGCTGGCTGCGCGACCTGCTGGCCAGGGCCCCCCGGAAGGTCCGTACCTTCCGCGACCTGCACATGCAGGGCGAACAGCCCGGGTCGAAATACTTCTACAAGCTCCAGGTCATCGCCGCTGATCTCACCCGGCGCAAGCAGCTCGTCCTGCCCTGGGACATCCGGGATTACGGAATGGAGCCCGAGGAGCTCGACGTGGCCCGGGCCGTGAGGATGAGCATGAGCATCCCCTTCTTCTTCGAGCCCGTGCGGCTCCAGGATGGAGGAGGCCTCACCTGCTACATCGTGGATGGCGGAGTGCTCAGCAACTTCCCCGTCGACATCCTCGATGACAAGTCGCTCGAGCCGCCCTGGCCCACCTTCGGTCTCAAGCTGGTGGATCAGGTGAATGACCTGGGAGTCGCGGAGGAGGCACCGAGCCGCATCCAAGGCCCCGTCTCCCTCCTCCGGGCGTTGTTCTCCACGATGATGGAAGCGCACGACAGGCGCTACATCCAGGAGAAGAACTTCGATCGCACCATTCCCATCCCCACGTTGGGCGTGAAGACCACGGACTTCGGCATCCGCCGGGAGCGGAGCCAGGCCCTGCGCGTCTCGGGCCAGAAGGCCGCCGAGCGCTTCTTCCAGAAGTGGAACTTCCAGGAGTGGATCCAAAAGCACCGCGTCCCCGAAGTCATGGCGCGGAGGGACGCGGAAGCCACCGGGCCCGCGGCGCCCAGAGGCCCCGAGCCGATGCACTCGGCGATGTAAGGAGCTCTCGAGGTGGGCTCATGCCCGTGGTTCGAGAACCTCCCGGAGCAGGCCGCGTTCCTCGAGCACTCCCTGGATACGGTGACCCAGGGAAACATGCTCGGGATTCGCGGCGGTGAGGCGTTCGGGAGAGAGGACGACGAGCAAACCCTTGTCTTCCACGGGCTCGACGCGCGCGGGTACTGGCAACGCGGGCACCTCGCCCCACTGGCGCGAGTAGTACGTCAGCCAGCCCACGAAGGTGCCGGGGTAGCGGTTCCGCGACATCTGCTCGCGGAAGTCATCGGTGGCGGCAACGGCCCAATCCGGCTCCCACGCGAGCACCATGGCCCGCATCACACCGGTCAACACGGGAAGATTGACCAGACGGTCCCAGCCCGGCGGTGGTGTCGCCGCCTTCCTCTCCGGCATCTGGCTGCAACTGTTCTGGCTGCGGCTCGCGAGCAAGGCCGTGCCCCTGCTCTGCCTCGCCTCATGGTTGTGGCCTCCACGCGAGCGCTACACCCGGTGGATCGCCGCGGGCCTCGCGCTCTCCCTCTTGGGAGGCCTGTTGCTGGAGGCTCACGAGAGCAAGTCCGGCATCCCCCGACTCGCCTTCACGCTGGAGTTGGCTCGGACGTCCTAACGCCGCAGCGCAGCCTCATAGGCCTCGAGCGTCCCCTCCGCGCAGCGAGCCCAGGTGAACCGGGCCGCGTGCCGTCTTCCCTCCTCCGCCCAACGCCGCCGCTCGGTGTCCGAGCGCAGCAGCCGATCCATCGCCTCCGCCAGTCCCTCCGCGTCGTCCGGCCGCACCGCCAGCGCCGCCTCTCCGCACACCTCCGGCGTGGCCCCCGTCGTGGACACGATGGTTGGCGTCCCCAGCCACATGGCCTCCAGCGGCGGCAGTCCGAAGCCCTCGTACTTCGAGGGGAACGCGAACACCGTCGCCCGCCGCATCAGCTCGTAGAAGACGGGCTCGGATTGGTACCCCAGCGGGCGGATGTCGTGGCCCTCCGCGCGCATGCGCCCCACCCGGCTCTCCACCGAGCCCGAGCCGAACCAACTCTGCCCCGCCAGCACCAGCGTCGCCGGCCGGCCCCTCGCCTTCAGCCGCTCGAGAGCGTCCAGCACCAGGCTCACGTTCTTCCGCACGTCCAGCGAGCCCGCGTACAGAACGAACTGCCGTGGCAACGACAGCGAGCGCAGGAAGTCCTCGGTGGTGGCATCCGTCACATGGCGGTCCACGTGGTCCACCCCGTTGTGCACCACCGACACCTTGTGCGCGACCTCGGGGTGACGGGCCAGCAGGTCGTCCCGGGTGCACGCGCTCACGCAGACGATGCGGTCCGCGACCAGGACGCTCCGGGCGAGCCACAGGCGGAACTGCCAGCGGTAGGCCCGGGACACCGTCTCGGGCATCAGCAGGGGAATCAGGTCGTGGACGGTGACGACGTAGGCCTTGCCGGGGATGCGCACCAGCGGGAGGTTGAAGTTGCCGAGCGCGTGGTACAGCGACGCCTCCGAGCTCCTCAGGGCCTGGGGCAGCCGGCCGAGCACGTAGGCGGTGCGCCCCATCCGACCCCGTGGGTCCTCTCCCGAAACCCGAGCCCCCAGGCGCTGCAGGCGCACGCCCCGGTTCTCGAGGCCCGCGGCCAGACAGCGGGCATACAGGCCAATACCCGTGGTGGGCTCGTCCCACAGACTCGCATCGAAAGCGACAGGACCGATGGACACGGGGCGCCTCATAGCACGGTGCTGTGATAGGCAGGGTTCCCCTATGGCGGTCCATCAGCTGATTCCGAGCTTCGTCGCGGGCGACGCCACCGGACAGGCGGCACTGCACCTGCAACTCCTGCTGCGCCGGCTGGGCCACTTCGGCGAGCTGTACGCGGGCGAGGTGGGCGCGGGCCTGGAGTCCCTGGCCCACCCCGTCTCCGCGTTGCGCCCGGGCCCGGATGACCTCGTCCTCTACCACCACGGCATCGCCTCGCCGCTGAGCAGCCGGCTGCTGCACCTGCCCTGCCGCCGGGGTGTCGTCTTCCACAACATCAGCCCCGCGCGCTACTACGCGGGCACCCCGCTGGCCGAGGCGCTCCTCACGGGACGGGCGCAGCTCGCCGCCATGGCCCCCTTCACGGACGTGGCCATCGGCGTGTCGGACTACAACAGCGCCGAGCTGCGCGAGGCCGGCTACCGCGACGTCCACACCGTCCCCCTCTTCGTCGAGCCCCAGCGCTTCTCCGAGTCCAACGCGGACCAGGACATGCTGCGGCGCCTGTCCGGCCCGGGCCCCGTGGTGCTCTCGGTGAGCCGGGTGGCGCCCCACAAGCGCTTCGAGGATCTGCTCGCGCTGCACGCGGAGCTGCTCCGGCTGCGGCCCGAGGCGCGCCTGCTGGTGGTGGGCGGCTACGAGCCGGGCAGCCGGTACTTCAAGTCGCTCGAGCGCAAGGCACGAGAGCTGTCCGGGGTGCACTTCCTCGGGAGGCTCAACCACGCGGAGCTGGTGGCCGCGTACCGCTCGGCCAACGTCTTCGTCTCCATGAGCGAGCACGAGGGCTTCGGCGTCCCCCTCATCGAGGCCATGGCCGCGGAGCTCCCGGTGCTGGCCTACGCGGCGGCGGCGGTGCCCGAGACGCTCGGGGGCGCGGGGATCGCGTTCGACCAGAAGCGCTTCGCCTTCCTCGCCGAGCTGGTGGTGGACCTGTGCGAGGACCCGTCCTTGCGCGAGCGCCTGCTCGCGGGCCAGGCCCGGAGGCTGGAGGACTTCTCCGCCGAGGCGAGCCAGAAGGCCCTCGCGAAGGCGCTGGGTGAGGACAGACGGCCCAAGCGCCGCGCCGCGCCGGCGAGGAAGAAGCCACGGGTGGGAGTGGTGGTGCAGCGTTACGGCGAGGTCACGGGCGGGGCCGAGCGGCACGCACAGCAGGTGGTGGAGCAGCTGGCGCCGCACTGGGAGCTGACGGTGCTCACCACGTGCGCGAAGAACCACCTGTCCTGGGAGAACGTCTTCCCGCCGGGCGAGGAGCAGGACGCGAACGTGGAGGGCGTGCGGGTGCTGCGCTTCCCGGTGACGCGCGTGCGCCACATCCGGCCCTTCAACGCGCTGTCGAGGCAGGTCTTCGACAAGCCCAACGAGCGGCTGCGCGAGGAGCACTGGGTGGCGGAGCAGGGCCCGGTCGTGCCCGGCCTGCTCGAGCACCTGGAGACGCACGGGGCGGACTACGACGGCTTCATCTTCTTCACCTACCTGTACGCGCCCACGGTGTGGGGCCTGCCCATGGTGGCGCGGCGCTCGCTGCTCGTCCCCACGGCACACGACGAGCCGCCCATCCGCTTCGGCGTGTACTCGGACGTCTTCGAGCGCCCACGCGCCCTGCTGTGCAACACGCCCGAGGAGGTGGAGCTCATCGGGAAGTACTACCCGAACCATGCTCCCGCGACGGTGGTGGGCGTGGGGGTGGACGTGCCGGAGGAGGTGGACCCGGATCGCTTCCGCGAGCAGTACGGCGTGCGCAATCCCTACCTGCTCTACGTGGGGCGGCTGGAGGCCGGCAAGGGCATCCCCGAGCTGCTCGCGCACCACCGGGAGCTGCGCTCGCGCTTCCACGACGCGCCGGACCTGGTGCTCGCGGGCGAGGCGCACATGGAGCTGCGCGGCGAGGGCGTGCGCCACGTGGGACGCATCAGCGAGCAGGACAAGTACGACGCGCTGGCGGGCGCTCTAGCGGTGGTGGTGCCCTCGCGCTTCGAGAGCCTCTCGCTGCTCACGCTGGAGGCCTTCGCCGCGGGAACGCCGGTGCTGGTCAACGGGCACTCGGAGGTGCTGGTGGGCCAGGTGGAGCGCAGCCGCGCGGGCCGGACGTACACGGACATCGAATCGTTCATCACGGGACTGCGCGAGCTGGGCGAGCAGCGCGCCGCGCTGAGCCGGCGCGCGAAGACGTACGCGGCGCGGTACACGTGGCCCAGGGTGGTGGACGCCTACCGGGAAGAGATGGAACGCATCGTCAGGGAGAAGAGCCGATGAAGCTGCTGGGACGGGACATCCCCGCGCGAGAGCTGGTCGCGCGCATCGAGGAGCGCCTGCGCACGCGGGGTCTGCCCACGTCGGAGCAGGTGGACGTGCCCGAGCAGGGCGTGGAGCCGCGGGTGGATCCGCTCTCCTTCAACCTCCAGGCCCTGGAGGAGAACGCGGACGCCACGCGTGGGCTGCCGCTGCACACCCACCGGGGCGGGACGGGCCAGTTCGTGCTGGTGGCCAAGTGGGCCTTCCGCAAGACGTGCCAGGTGTTCATCAACGAGGCGCTCGGCCGCCAGCGCGTCTTCAACGGCCACGTACGCGACTCGTACGCGCAGCTCTCCGCGGAGGTGATCCGCCTGCGCGCCGAGGTGGAGGCCCTGCGCGCCGCCCAGGCCGTGCCCCAGGTCCAGACCTCACCTGCCCAGGAGCCGCAGCCGACGCCGTCCCGCGCGCGGCGCACGGCGAAGCAGAGCAAGGCCTCGGAGGAGTAGCCGGCCTCAGTTCCCCGCTTCGGCGGAGGCCACGGCGATCAGCGATACACCGAAGGGCAGCGAGACGCGCGGCACGACGTGCCGCTCGGCGCTGAAGACGGCCTCCAGCACCTGGTTGGTCAGGCCCGAGCCGTCCGTCACCTCCACATCGGAGCGCGGCGCGCCATTCCGCGGCCTCGGAAGCAGGCGCTGCAGCAGGCGCACCACGGCGATGGGCGGGAACAGGAGGCTATTGAAGTAGGAGGACCAGCGCGGGCGCAGCCCCGCGCCCGTGAGCTGCGCGGTGAGCAGGTCCACGGTGTAGCGGCGCTGGTGGTGGTGCACCGTATCGTGCTCGCTCCAGAGGAAGCCAAAGGCGGGCACGGTGAGCACCAGCAGCCCACCGGGAGCCAGCGCCGAGCGGATGCCCCGGAGCGCCCCCTCGGCGTCGGGGATGTGCTCCAGCACGTCGAAGGCCGTCACCACGTCGAAGCGGCCCGGGGGGATGTCCTGGGGGATGTGCCCCTGGTGGAGCGGGAAGTCCAGCCCGAGCCGCCGCCGGCACAGCGCCAGCGCGTCCGGGGAGCCCTCCAGGCCCACCACCTGGCCGAAGCGCTGGAGGAGCGGGAGGTTGCCGCCCGTGCCGCACCCGACGTCGAGGATGCGCCGCTGGGAGGCCGGCGGCAGGTGTTGCCGGAGGACGGCCTCGATGATGTTGCGGCGGCCCCGGAACCACCAATGGTGGTCCTCGGTCCGAGCCATCTCCTCGAACAGGTGGGCTTCCATGCGGCCCCTTCACATAGCCCACCTCGTCCAGCGTGGACAGGTCCCCGGCCCTGCTCGGCCACCCGCCCACCTGCCGCCTCGCGGCTTCCCACCACTCCCAGGCATGCTAGAGAGGGCCGCGGAGACGTATCCATGCTCAACAACAAGAAGATCTGCGTCGTGATGCCTGGCTACAACGCCGAGCACACCGTCAAGAGAACCTATGACGAGATTCCCAAGGACGTCGTGGATGACGTCCTGCTCGTCGACGATGGCTCCAGCGATCGAACGGCGGAGATCGCTCGCTCGTTGGGAGTCCACACCATCGTGCACCCGAAGAACCGGGGCTACGGCGGCAACCAGAAGACCTGCTATACCGAGGCGCTGCGGCGTGGCGCGGACATCGTGGTGATGGTCCACCCGGACTATCAATACACGCCCCGGCTCATCCCCGCGCTGGCCTCGTGCATCAGCAGCGGCATCTACGACGTGGCGCTGGGCTCGCGCATCCTCGGCAACACGGCCCTCAAGGGCGGCATGCCGCTGTACAAGTTCGTGGCCAACCGCTTCCTGACGGCGGTGGAGAACATCCTCGTCGATCAGAAGTTGAGCGAGTACCACACGGGATACCGGGCCTTCTCGCGCGAGGTGCTGCTCACCCTGCCGCTCGAGGAGAATGACGACGGGTTCGTGTTCGACAACCAGATGCTGGTGCAGGCCATCCACTTCGGCTTCCGCATCGGCGAGGTGAGTTGCCCCACGCGTTACGAGGAGCAGTCGTCCTCCATCGGCTTCGCGAAGAGCGTGCGCTACGGCTTCGGCGTGCTCGAGGCGGCCGCGCAGCTTCGGTTGATGCGGATGGGCCTGATGCCCCAGCCCCGCTTCCTCTCCCCGGAGGGGCGCAAGCTGAACATCGAGTCCCCGCAGGAGCAGGCCCGGGGGGCGATGTGACACCGGGTCCCCAGCCCGTGGAGACGTCCACCCCTCCTGCCCCTGACGAGCGGACCCTCCTGGGTCCACTGCTATCCCTGGCGGCCGTGGCGCTCGGACATGCCATCCAGGTCTCCAATGGGACCCGCCACCCCACCTCGATGACGCTGCTGTCGGTGGCGCTGGGGACCTCGCTGTTGGCCGTGTTGCTGCCACTGTCCGGACAGGCGCGGCTCGTACGCATGGCCGAGCGCGCGACGCTCCTGGTGCTCGGCGTGGGTCTGGTCTGGCAGTTCATCCAGCTCGCCACCTCCTCCCCCGCCATGTACCTGCGCACGGGGCCTCGGGGATTCGCTCCGTTCCTCGGAGGAATCGCCATGGCGGCGGTGCTGGCCGGGGCGGGACTGGGCGGTCAGCCCTGGCTGGGGAAGCTGCGCGTGCCGCTGCTGGTGGGCGTGCACGTCGTGCTGGGCACGTGGATCATCCGCGCATCACCGCATCCGCACATCGACGTCTATACGTTCCACATCGAGGCGTTCCAGGCGCTCGGCAAGGGAATCAATCCCTACGCCATCACCATGCCGAACATCTACGGGCATGACCTGTTCTACGGGCCGGGACTGACGGAGAACGGGCGCTTGCAGGTGGGCTTCCCCTACCCTCCGCTCAGCCTGCTCCTGGCCGGTGCCGGACACCTGCTCGGAGGGGACTACCGCTTCGCCAACCTGGTGGCGATGGGACTGGCCGCGCTGATGATCGCCACCTGCCGGCCGGGACAGTGGGCCCCGGTGGCCGCGGTGGTCTTCCTGTTCACGCCCCGGACCTTCTTCGTGCTCGAGCAGGGGTGGACGGACGTGTACGTCGCGCTCCTGATGGCCGCCACCGTGTGGTGTGCATGCCGGGCGCCCCGGTGGATACCCGTCGCGCTGGGCCTGCTCTTCGCCAGCAAGCACTACATGGAGCTCGCCGCCCCGCTCGTCGTGCTGCTGCACCCGGGCCCCCGGCCCTGGCGGGACACGCTCCGCACGCTGCTGAAGGCCGCGGCGGTCGCGGCGGTGGTGACGCTGCCCTTCGCCGTGTTGGATCCAAAGGCCTTCGTCCATGACCTGCTCGGCTTCCAGCTCCGTCAGCCCTTCCGCATGGACGCGCTCAGCTACCTGTCGTGGTGGGCCAAGGAGACGGGGGTCCAGCCGCCCTCGTGGCTCGGCTTCGCGGTGGTCCTGCCCGCGCTCGGGCTGTGCATCTGGCGAGCGCCCCGGACGCCCGCGGGCTTCGCCGCCGCGGTGGCGATGACGTTCCTGGTCTTCTTCGCGTTCAGCAAGCAGGCCTTCTGCAACTACTACTACTTCATCGTCGCCACCCTATGCTCCGCCATCGCGGCCTGGACGCCCCCCCGTGCGGGCTCCTCGGATGGCGCCGTGACAGCGGGGCCGGTCGACGGTCCATGACCCGGCACGAGGCGGGTGCTCGTGACGGGTGCACACCGCGCTCATCCTGGATTGACCCCCTGGAGCCCCTGTTCCAAGCTCCCGCGCAGTGGCTCCGCCAACCATCAGCGTGGTGATTCCCGCGTACAACGAGGGGGCCCGGCTTCCGGGCTTCGTGGAGTTGCTCACACGGGTCTGCCTCGCCACCGCGTCACCCCTCCTGGAGCTCATCGTCTTCGACGACGGGAGCGCCCGGGAGCAGGCGGAGAAGGAACGGGCGAGCGTCGAGGCAGCCCAGGCCCGGCTGGCGACGGAGGGCTCGCCACATCGCTTCCGCTTCATGGCGGCCGAGCGCAATGGTGGCAAGGGCCTGGCCATCCGGCGGGGCTGGCGGGAGGCCGCTCCCCAGGCCGAGTGGCTGGCCTTCCTGGACGCGGACGGCTCGGTGAGCGCGGAGGAGTTCCTGCGTCTGGCCACCCTGGCGGCCGCGTCACGGGACCTTGACGTGGTGGTGGGCTCGCGTGTCCAGATGGCGGGGCGGCACGTGGAGCGCAGCCTCTTCCGGCACCTGCAGGGGCGCGTCTTCGCCACCTTGACGGACCTCCAGTTCCACCTGGGCTACTACGACACCCAATGTGGGGCGAAGCTCTTCCGGGCCTCGATGCTGCGGCCCTTGTTGGACCGGCTTCGCGAGGACCGGTGGCTGCTGGACGTGGAGTTGTTGGTGCTCATGCGGGAGCAGGGCGCCCGCCCGCTCGAGGTCCCCATCGACTGGGCTGATGCCGGGGATTCGAAGGTCCGATTCGGCGTGGATGCGGCCCGCATGTTCTGGGGGTTGAGGAAGATGCACCGCCGGTTACACCAGCACCAGTAGCCCACCTCATCAAGTCTGCTTGCTTTCCAACCGGTAAGCCGCGAAATAGGCCCGGTCTGGCAGCCGTTTTTCTCCGGTTGCCTTCTCCTACTCTCAGTGACATGCGTCCCTTGACCGCCCTTCCTACCCAAGACGGCTCCACGCTGACCCTCGGCATCCCCGGCTTCAGCTTCGAGGATCTGTACCGCCCCCGCGGGCTGCGCCGCCTGGCCGAGCGCTTCGACGAGCAGCTGGCCACCGCCGAGCCCGAGCTCTTCAAGACTTTCGACGCCTACCGGAAGTCCGGCGGCAAGAGCGTCAGCGGCCCGGCCGAGTCCGAGCTGCTCATCCGCGTGGCGCGCCACGTGTCGGCCTTCATCACCCGGCTCTTCGGCCTCGAGTCCGATGCGGACCGGGTGGCGCGCGCCATCAAGGGCGAGCTGCCGCTCTTCGACTTCAAGCGCGAGTTCATCACCCGCCGTGTCTTCAAGAAGGGCGCGGCGGATCGCCCCACGCTGGCCGAGTACCCCTCGCTGGACGCGCGGATGCGGCTGATGCTGTCGCTCGCCTTCCCCGAGGCGCTCGCCAGTGACGACGTGGAGCGCGCCCTGGCCGAGTCCATCCTCACGCTGATGGACCTGGAGCGGCTCTTCTCCGGAAGCTCCGGCAACCTGCCGCCGCTGACGCCGGAGCAGGGCGAGGCGCTGCGCAAGAAGTGGACGGGCATCCGGGCCGCGCTGCTGGCGGAGGCCGAGGGCAAGGAGGCCTTCGGCTCCAGCCTGGTGACGCACGGGGACGACGCGGCGGAGCTGCAGTCGGTGCGCAACCTGCTGGCGCTGGCGGACCGCTGGACGTACGCGCGTGCGCTGCACCCGGAGATGAAGGAGCTGTTCCACAAGTGGCCCACGCACCGGGTGCCCAAGCCGCTGGTGTTCGACCAGCTGGTGCAGCTGGAGCGGCCGGACGAGAAGCTGCCGGAGATCACCCAGGGTTCGGACCACCACCTGCGCTACCGCGACGGCTTCAAGCTGACGGACCCGCGCGGCACGCAGCGCGAGGTGATGGGCGAGGTGGACTACTGCGTCATCTGCCACGAGCGCGAGAAGGACTCGTGCTCCAAGGGCTTCAAGGCGAAGGACCCGGTCATCGAGGGCCACACCTTCAAGAAGAACCCACTGGGGATTCCGCTCACCGGCTGCCCGCTGGACGAGCGCATCTCGGAAGCGCACGCGCTCAAGCGCGAGGGCAACCCGCTGGCGTCGCTGGCGGTGGTGATGGTGGACAACCCGATGTGCCCGGGCACCGGCCACCGCATCTGCAACGACTGCATGAAGGCCTGCATCTTCCAGAAGCAGGAGCCGGTCAACATCCCCATGGTGGAGACGGGGGCGCTGACGGACGTGCTGAGCCTGCCCTGGGGCTTCGAAATCTACGGCCTGCTCACGCGCTGGAACCCGCTGAACGTGCGCCGTCCGTACGCGCTGCCGTACGTGGGCCGCAACGTGCTGGTGGTGGGCCTGGGCCCCGCCGGCTACACGCTCGCGCACTACCTGCTCAACGAGGGCTTTGGCGTCACCGGCATCGACGGCCTGAAGATCGAGCCCTTCGAGGACGACCTGGTGGGCCGCAACGGCAAGGCGATGAGGCCCATCCGTGACTGGAAGGAGCTCACCCGCGAGCTGGACGAGCGCATCCAGGAGGGCTTCGGCGGCGTGTCCGAGTACGGAATCACCGTGCGCTGGGACAAGAACTTCCTCACGCTGATGCACCTGACGCTGGAGCGGAGGCAGAACCTGCGCATCTACGGCGGCATCCGCTTCGGTGGCACGCTGACCATCGAGGACGCGTGGAAGATGGGCTTCGACCACATCGCCATCGCGGCGGGAGCGGGCAAGCCCACCATCATCGGGATGAAGAACAACCTCATCCGGGGCGTCCGCAAGGCGAGCGACTTCCTGATGGCGCTGCAGCTCACGGGCGCCTTCAAGCGGGACTCGCTGGCCAACCTGCAGGTGCAGCTGCCGGCCATCGTCATCGGCGGAGGCCTGACGGGCATCGACACGGCCACGGAGCTGCTGGCGTACTACCCGGTGCAGGTGGAGAAGACGCTCGATCGCCACGAGAAGCTGGTGGCCGAGCTGGGTGAGGAGGCCGTGCTCGCGCGCCTGGACGCCGACGAGAAGGCCACCTACCAGACCTTCCTGGAGCATGGCCGGGCGGTGCGAGCCGAGCGCGAGAGCGCGAGGGCCGAGGGCCGGGCGCCGGACTTCATCCGGCTGGTGCGCGCCTGGGGCGGCGTGAGCCTGGTGTACCGGCGTGGCCTCACGGAGTCGCCGGCCTACCGCCTCAACCACGAGGAGGTGGCGAAGGCGCTCGAGGAGGGCATCCGCTTCATCGAGCGCATGAGCCCGGTGGAGGCGGTGCCGGACGAGAAGGGCGCGGTGAGGGCCATCCGCTTCGAGCGCATGGTGACGAAGGACGGCAAGCTGCGCGGCAGCGGCGAGTTCTTCGAGCTGCCGGCGCGCACGGTGTGCGTGGCGGCGGGCACGGCGCCCAACGTCACGTACGAGAAGGAGTACCCGGGCACCTTCGAGCTGGACGAGAACGGCGAGTACTTCAAGAGCTTCGAGCTCGCCGAGCAGGCGGACGGCTTCGGCCTGGCGCCGGTGGAGCCGGTGGAGGACATCGCGGCGAAGGTGGGCTTCTTCACCTCGTACCGGAAGGACGGGCACTTCATCTCGTACTTCGGCGACAACCACCCCACGTACGCGGGCAACGTGGTGAAGGCCATGGCGAGCGCGAAGGACGGCTACCCCGAGGTGGCGCGTCTGTACGCGAAGGAAGTGGCGGCCATGGACTTCCACGACGAGCTGGCGCAGGCCCGGCGTGACGAGAAGCTGGCCGAGCACTTCGCGAAGCAGGACGAGGCCTTCCTGGCGAGGGTGGTGACGGTCAACCGGCTCACGCCCACCATCGTGGAGGTGGTGGTGAAGGCGCCGTTCGCGGCGCAGCACTTCGAGCCCGGCCAGTTCTACCGGCTGCAGAACTTCGAGCGGACGGCGCCGGTGGTGGACGGCGTGCGCCTGACGATGGAGGGCCTGGCCCTCACGGGCGCGTGGGTGGACAAGGAGAAGGGGCTGATGGGCACCATCGTGTTGGAGATGGGCTCCTCGTCGCGGCTGTGCGCCGCCCTGAAGCCGGGCGAGCCGGTGGTGGTGATGGGACCCACGGGCGCGCCCACGGAGATCGGCCGCAACGAGACGGTGTTGCTGGTGGGCGGTGGCCTGGGCAACGCGGTGCTCTTCTCCATCGCGCGCTCGCTGAAGGCGGCCGGCTGCAAGGTGATCTACTTCGCCGGCTTCCGTCAGCGCTCGGACGTCTTCAAGCGCGAGGAGATCGAGGCGGACACGGACCAGGTGGTGTGGTCGGTGGACGCGGGAGACCTCATCGAGACACGGCGCCCGCAGGACTCGGCCTTCCGGGGCAACGTGGTGCAGGCGATGCTGGCCTACGCGAAGGGTGAGCTCGGGGTGGCGCCGATCGCGTCGCTCAAGGACGTGAACCGCATCATCGCCATCGGCTCGGACCGGATGATGAGGGCGGTGCAGGAGGCCCGGCACGGGGTGCTGCAGCCGTACCTGAACCCCGAGCACGAGGCGATCGGCTCCATCAACTCGCCAATGCAGTGCATGATGAAGGAGATCTGCGCGCAGTGCCTGCAGCGGCACGTGGAGCCGCGGACGGGCAAGGAGACGTGGGTGTTCTCCTGCTTCAACCAGGATCAGCGGCTGGACCAGGTGGACTTCGTGAACCTGAACCAGCGCCTGCGGGGCAACACGGTGCTGGAGAAGGTGTCGGACCTGTACCTGGCGCAGCTGCTGAAGAAGGCGCCGGGTCTGCGCCGCGTCTGAAAACTCCCTCTCCCACCGGGAGAGGGCTGGGGTGAGGGTAGCGCGAGCCACGGGTTGTCCCCGTGGTGACCGCGCGCCTCGCCCCTACTGCGCCCTGGCACCGAAGGACCGGAGCATGTCCTGGTAGTTGGTCATCAGCTCCTGCTCGCGGGAGAGGACGAGGTCCACGTTGGCGTCCCCGTGGACCTTCCGGACGGACACGAGCTTCTCCGTCTCCTGGACGCGCCGGCGCATGACCTCGATCTGCGGCGCCAGCTCCCGGGCCTGCTCGGGCTTGAGCTTCGCCTGCATGTCCTCGAGCTTCTTGAGCTCGCCGGCCAGGTCCAGCATGGTGGACATGTGCCGCTGGGTGATGACGTCCGTCACCAGCGCGCCGATGCGGTTGACGTCCTCCTCGGTGAGGCCGGCCTCGCGACGCGCCCTGGCCTCGGACTCGGCCTTGCTCTCGATGGCCTTCATGGACTCACTCAGGCTTGGTCCCTTGCCCGGCGTCTCCGTCCCGGCGGTCAGCCGGGCCTTCACGGCCTGGAGCTCCTTCGCCATGGCCGCGTAGGCCTCCAGGACCTTGTGCTGGTAGCCCACATAGGCGTCCAGCTTCGCCTGGGTGAGGACGTAGGGCTTGCTGTCATCGAAGTCCTCGGCGACCCCAGTCGGTGCCGCCTGCTCGCCCATGCCGGCCGCCACCCCGGTCTCCTCACGGGCGGGCGCGGGGGCCTCTTCCTTCTTGCAACCGGCCACCATCCCCGCGGCGAACAGCACCCACAGCAGCTTGCGCATCCACACTCCTCCAGGGGTCCTCCCCGGTTGTCACAGGGGCGGAGTATACGTCCGCACACGTCTCCCCACGGACGGGATTGCATCCGCTCGGGGCGGAACGGGCCCTGGTTGCCTGCCCACCAGAGGGCGAGGCCGCCAGCAGCCAACATTCGCTGTATTACCTTTGACCAACCCGGTCGCGGTCGTGTACGAACCGCGGTTCGTTCAGAGAGGTGGAGGCACCTTGAGGATCTTCCTGGTAAGGCACGGCGAGGCGGACGCGGAAGCCCCCGAGGGGCTCGGCGACGAGGCGCGCGCGCTCACTGCCAAGGCCCGAGCCAGCACGGCCGCACATTTCGCGTCGCTGGCGGAGCGTATCGGTTCTGTCTCGCTCGTTCTCGCGAGCCCGCTGGTGCGCACGGTACAGACGGCGCAGATGCTCTCCACCATCCTCAAGCACGAGGGGACGCTGCGCGCGCACCGTTGCCTCCTGCCGGACATGCCGGTGGGAGCCGTGGCGCCCGTCATCGACGAGCACGCGGGTGAGAACATCGTGCTCGTGGGCCACCAGCCCTCCATGGGCGCCCTGGCCGCCCACCTGCTGGGCATGCAGTCCTTCCCCAAGCAGGTGAACCCGGGCACCGTCATCGCCATCGAGCGTCCGGACTCCACCGAGCCCGGTGCCACGCCCGCTCCGGCGAAGCTGCTCTTCTTCGCGGCCCCCGGTCAGCAGGTGCTCGACGTCATCCAGCCGTGATGATGGACGAAACCACCTACAACCAGCTCATCTCCGCGGCGTTCAAGCGAATCCTGGCCGCCGCGGATGCGCTCGATCCGGACGTGCTCGAGGCCGAGAGCACGGGTGACATGGTCACCCTCACCGCCGCCTCGCGCGAGAAGTGCATCATCAACACCCAGCGCGCCGTGCGGCAGATCTGGGTCGCCGGCCGCGGCCAGGGCATCCACTTCTCCTACGACTCCGCCAGTGGCTCCTGGAAGGACGACAAGGGCAAGGGGCTCGAGCTGTTCCGCTTCGTGGCCGACGTCGTCCGGGAGATTTCCGGCGAGGAGCTCGCGTACCCGGCGTGAGCCGCCGGGGACCGAGGTAGACCCTCACCCCTGCCCTCTCCCAGTGGGAGAGGGAGAGGGACTCCAGGTCATTCCGAGACGGGCTCCGCGAGCACCGGACGGCCGCCTTCGACGCGGTCTCCACCCGCCGACTGCGCCCGCCGGAGCGAGTCTCCGGCCTCCTTCATGAGGCTGCCGAAGCTCACCTGCGCCTGCCCCTTGGCCGCCGACGGCTCGAAGACCGCCAGCCCCATCGACGCCGTCAGCCCCGGCACCGACTCCACCTCCTTCACCCGCTGCCTCAACCGCTCCGCCACCACCACCGCCCCTTCGTAGGGCGTGTAGGGCAGGAAGACGATGAAGCGCCCCTCGGCGAACGGTACCGCCACGTCGATGTCCCGCAGCGACTCGGTGAGCCGCCGGAGCACCTCCGCCAGGGCGGACGTGCGCTGCGCGGCCGGCAGGGGCGCGATGCGCTCCGCGTACCGGTCCGGCTCCAGCAACAGGTAGGCGATGGGGTAGCGGTAGCGACGGCTGCGCTTCACCTCCATGAAGAGCAGCCGCTTGAGGAACTCGAGATCCGATCCGGAGGACGTCGGCTCGCGGCGCGGCCCCTGGTGCTGCATCAACTGCATCTCGGTCCGCACCACCGACACCGCCTCTCGGGCCTTCGCGAGCTGCATCATCAAGCTCACGCAGGACACCACGGTGGCCCGCTTCAGCGGACCCACCAGGCACGCCTCCGCACCGGCCGCCGACGAGCGCGTCTCCGGCTGCTCCTCTTCCGGCAGGTACAGCAGGAGCACCGGGATGCCCGGCGCCTCCTCCTTCACCTGCCGGCAGAGCCACTCGCCGTCGAAACTCTCCGTGACGGAAGCCAGCACCATCGCGGGCGCCAGCTCGCGCACGCGCTCCAGGGCCTCCCGCACGTCGGTTGCCAACGTCACTTCGTGACTGGCGCTCTCCAGGAACCGACGCAACGCCCCGGCGACCGAGGCGGAGGGCTCCGCGACGAGGATGAAGGCCATCTCAGACCTCCATCACTTCCTTCTCCTTCTTGGAGATGATCTCGTCGACCTTCTTCACGCCGTCGTCCGTCTCCTTCTGCACCTTTTCCGTCAGGCGCTTGGAGTCGTCCTCGGTGATCTTCTTGTCCTTGAGCTGCGCCTTGATGGCCTCGTTGGCGTCGCGGCGGATGTTGCGGATGGCGACCTTGTGGTCCTCGCCCTTGGTCTTCACCTGCTTGGCGATCTCCTTGCGCCGCTCCTCGGTGAGCGGGGGGAAGGGCAGGCGGATAACCTCTCCGTCGTTCATCGGGTTGATGCCGAGGTTCGCCTCGCGAATGGCCTTCTCGATGTCCTTGAGGACCGTCCGCTCCCAGGGCTTGATGACGATGAGCCGGGGCTCGGGCGAGGTGATGTTGGCCACCCCGCTCAGCGGCGTGGGCGTGCCGTAGTAGTCCACCCGGATGCCGTCCAGGAGGTTGGGACTGGCCCGGCCGGTCCGCACCTTCGTCAGCTCCTTGCGAAGGTCATCGAGCGTCTTGTCGATACGGCCCTTCAGTTCGGTCACGACGTCTGCCATGTGCAGGTCTCCTTATGAAGCGTCCGTGCTTCTCTCAGGCCCAGGCCGTCTCGCCCACGCCCACCACCGTTCCAATCTCTCCCGCATCGCCAAGGATGGCCTTGTGGATGTTACCGCGCTGGGTGAGGTCGAAGACGATGATCGGCAGCTTGTTGTCCATGCAGAGCGAGATGGCCGTGGAGTCCATCACGTTCAGGTTCTGCTTGAGGACGTCCATGTACGTCAGCGTCCGGTAGCGGCGCGCCTCGGGGTCCTTCTTCGGGTCCGCGCTATAGATTCCGTCCACCTTGGTCGCCTTGAGGATGACCTCGGCGTTGATCTCCATGGCACGCAGGGAGGCGGCCGTGTCCGTGGTGAAGTACGGGTTGCCGGTGCCCGCCGCGAAGATGACGATGCGGCCCTTCTCCAGGTGACGCACCGCGCGCCGGCGGATGTAGGGCTCGGCGATCTGCTCCATCTTGATGGCCGAGAGCACCCGGGTATGGCAGCCCTGCTTCTCCAGCGCGTCCTGCATCGCCATGGAGTTGATGCACGTGGCGAGCATGCCCATGTAGTCGGCGCTCGCGCGGTCCATGCCCTCGGTGGAGCCGGCCACGCCGCGGAAGATGTTTCCGCCTCCAATGACCACGGCCAGCTCCACGCCCGCATCCGCCACTTCCTTCAACTCCGAGGCGATACGCGTCAGCGTGGGGGGATGGATGCCGTATTTCCCCTCTCCCATCAGGGCTTCGCCCGACAGCTTGAGGAGGATGCGCTTGTACCGTAGGGGTGTGGCTGGAGCGGACATTGGTCCCGCTTCTATCCCTCGCCCCGGCGGCGATCAACGCCGGAGTGCCTGCGCCGTCCTCCAGTGGCCCCTCTCCTATCACCCGGGCCCCCAAACGGCGAGGGCCGCACACCCCCGGAATTTCCGGGACGCGCGGCCCTCCGAAGCGCATGAGGCGCGGGACGGCTAGGCCTGGCCCAGCGTCTTGGCCACCTCGGCGGCCAGGTCGTCCTTCTTCTTCTCGATGCCCTCGCCCACCTCGTAGCGGACGAAGCGGCGCACGGCGACCTTCTCGCCGATCTTCGCCGCGCGCTCGGTGATCATCTCACCGACCTTCTTCTTGTCGTCCTTCACCCAGGGCTGGTCCACGAGGCACACCTGCTCGTAGTATTTCTCCACCTTGCCCACGAGGATCTTGTCCCACATGGCCTCGGGCTTGCCCTGCTGCTTGAGCAGCTCGCGCTGGATTTCCTTCTCCTTCTCCAGCTGCTCGGTGGGGACCTCCTCACGGCGGACGTACTTGGGGCTGGCCGCGGCGACCTGCATGGCCACGTCCTTCACCAGGTCCTGGAAGTCGGTGTTGCGGGCGACGAAGTCCGTCTCGCAGTTGACCTCCACGATGACGCCGATGCGGCCACCGTGGACGTAGGTGCCGATGATGCCCTCGGCGGCCACGCGGCCTTCCTTGCTGCCGGCCTTGGCGATGCCCTTCTTGCGCAGCCACTCCTCGGCCTTGACGAAGTCACCACCGGACTCCGCGAGGGCCTTCTTGCAATCCATCATGCCCGCGCCGGTCTTCTCGCGGAGCTCCTTCACCATCGTGGCGCTGACCTCGGCCATGTTCGTCTCCCAGGGGCCCTCCCCCAGCGCCAGGCACCGGAAGGGGCGTTCAGGTTTGAAGGTACTGCGGGGTTGAAAACGAAAAGCCGGACGGCGACCATGCGCCGCCCGGCTGGACTTCACGCACTCCCGAGGGAGCGCGGCGGCATTACTCGGCGGCGGTCTCCCCGCCCTCGCCGCCCTCGGAGCCCTCACCCGCGGCAGCGGCGGGAGCAGCGCCCTTCATCTCCACGAGAGGCCCGCGGCGGTCGCCGCCACGGTCACCACCCCGGCGATCACCCCGGTCCCCGCGGCGCGGCCCGCGGCGGTCGCCACGGTCATCGCGGTCGCGGCGATCGCCACGCTCCTCGCGCGCCTCGTCCTCGTCACGCTCGGCCGCCCCGCTGGCGCGGTAACGGGCCCCGCCCTCGATGCAGGACTCGGCGATCTTCGAGGTGAAGAGCTTGATGGAGCGGATGGCGTCGTCGTTGCCCGGAATGACGAAGTCGATGCCGTCCGGGTCGCAGTTGGTGTCCACCACGCCGATGACGGGGATGCCGAGGCGGTTGGCCTCGTGCACCGCGATGTGCTCCTTCTTCGGGTCGATGACGAAGATGCACTTGGGCAGCTTGGTCATCTCCTTCACGCCGCCCAGGTTCTTCTCCAGCTTCTCGCGCTCACGCTCGAGGGCCGCGACCTCCTTCTTCGGGAGGCGCTCGAAGGTGCCGTCCTCGGCCATCTTCTCCAGGGTCTTCAGGCGATCGATGCCCTGCTTGATCGTCTTGAAGTTGGTCAGCGTGCCACCGAGCCAGCGGCTGGTGACGAAGAACTGACCGGCGCGGCGCGCCTCCTCCTGGATGACGTCCTGGGCCTGCTTCTTGGTGCCGACGAAGAGCACCGAGCCGCCACGGCCGGTGATGTCCGACACGAAGCGGAAGGCCGCGCGGGCCATGTTGACCGTCTTCTGCAGGTCGATGATGTAGATGCCGTTACGGGCGCCGAAGATGTAGGGCTTCATCTTCGGGTTCCAGCGCTTCGTCTGGTGGCCGAAGTGAACACCGGCCTCCAGGAGCTGCCGCATCGTGATGCCGCTGGCGGCGGCCATGGCCTGCTGCTGAGTCGTCTCTTGCGTTTCCATCTCGGTTCTTCCTCCACGCCCGCTGGATTTCCGGCCGCTTGCCCCTCAAGGGAGGCACCGAGGACCGGCACGGACGTGTGTGTAGTGGGGTTGACTGGAACAACGAACCCGCCATCGACCTGGGCCGACGACGGGCGCGCTTCTCTAACAAAACCCATGCCGGAGGCGCAAGCTTCGCGTCACCAGATGGGGGTTGGTGGACGGATGCCGGGCACCCGGGAGAGCTCACCGGGGCCCGGTCCACCGGGTGTGCCCGTTAGACGCTGGCCTCGGCCGCGCCGTGGCACTTCTTGTACTTCTTGCCACTGCCGCAGGGGCACGGATCGTTGCGGCCCACCTTGGGACCCCCGGCGGACGCGGCGGCACTGGCGGCCGGACGCGTGGCGGCTGCCGGAGGACGGGCGGCGACGGGCTCGGCCAGCTTGCCCTCGGCGTCCGCTCGGCCTTCCTGCATCTGCCGCTGCCGCTGGGCCATCTGCCGGGCCAGCCGGGCCGCTTCCTCGGCGGCGGCGGAGGCCGCCTTCGCCTGCACCCGCATCATCTGGCTGACGAACTGCGAGCTGATGGCGCCGAGCATCTGGATGAAGCCCGAGTAGCCCTCCTTCTTGTACTCCTGCTTCGGATCCTTCTGGCCGTAGCCACGCAGGCCGATGCCCTGGCGCAGGTGGTCCATCGCCAGCAGGTGGTCCTTCCACAGCGTGTCGATGGTGACCAGGTAGCGCACCTGGAGGAAGCGCAGGAACTCCTCCCCGAACTCCTCCTCGCGGGCCTGGATGATCTTCTCGGCCGCCTTGTAGATGTCCTCCTGGATCTCCTCGCGCGAGCCGGCCTTGAGGAAGGACAGCTCCAGGTTGAGCGTCTCCTTCACGCCGCGGCTGAGCGCCTCCAGATCCCAGGAGGCGGGGTTGCGCGACGGGCAGTAGGTGTCGGTGAGCGACACGATGACGTCCTCGACGGCGTCGAGGATCATCTCCTTGTAGTCCGCCCAGGACACGATCTGCTCGGTGCGGATCTTGGTGCGGGTCTTCTTGTCCTCGTCGTACTCCACCAGCGGGATGCCGGCGCCGGCGGCCAGCACCTTGCGGCGCAGCTTGTAGATGGTGCGCCGCTGCTGGTTCATCACGTCGTCGTACTCGAGCAGGTTCTTGCGGATGTCGAAGTTGTGACCCTCGACACGCCGCTGGGCGCTCTCGATGGCGCGGCTGAGCCACACGTGCTCGATGACCTCGCCCTCCTCCATGCCCAGGCGCTCCATCAGGCCCGAGATGCGCTCGGACCCGAAGATGCGCATCAGGTCGTCCTCGAGCGACAGGTAGAAGCGGCTGCCACCCGGGTCACCCTGGCGGCCCGCGCGGCCACGCAGCTGGTTGTCGATGCGGCGCGACTCGTGGCGCTCGGTACCGATGATGTAGAGGCCACCGGCGGCCACCACCTCCTCGCGCTCCTTCGCCGTCTGCTCCTTGTACTTCGCCAGCGCCGCCTCGAAGCGCTGCTTGTGCTCCTCGAGCGCCTGCTGGTACGCGGTCATGTCCACCGGCTGCCCGTCCGCGCTCGGCGGCGGCGGCACGGGCTCGGGACCCACCTCGGCCTTGGCCATCACCTCGGCGTTGCCGCCCAGGAGGATGTCCGTACCGCGGCCGGCCATGTTGGTGGAGATGGTGACGGCGCCCTTGCGGCCCGCCTGCGCGACGATGTCCGCCTCGCGCTCGTGCTGCTTGGCGTTGAGCACGTTGTGGGGGATGCCCTGCTTCTTGAGGAAGTTGGCCACCACCTCGCTCTTGGCGATGGACACCGTACCCACCAGCACCGGCTGGCCCTTCTTGTGCAGCTCGACGATGTCCTTGGCCACCGCCTCGAACTTCTCGCGCTCCGTCTTGTAGACGACGTCGTCCTGGTCCTTGCGGATCATCGGCCGGTTGGTGGGCACCACCCGGACCTCCAGGTTGTAGATCTTCGCGAACTCCTCGGCCTCGGTGTCGGCGGTGCCGGTCATGCCCGAGAGCTTGGAATACATGCGGAAGTAGTTCTGGAACGAGATGGTGGCCAGCGTCTGGTTCTCGTTCTCGATCTTCACGCCTTCCTTGGCCTCGACGGCCTGGTGGAGGCCATCCGACCAGCGGCGGCCCGCCATCAGGCGGCCCGTGAACTCGTCGACGATCATCACCTCGCCGTCACGCACCACGTAGTCGCGGTCACGCTTGTAGAGCGTGTGGGCGCGCAGCGCCTGCTCCACGTGGTGGAGCGTTTCGATCTCGCTGGGATCGTAGAGGTTGCCGATCTTGAGGCGCTGCTGAATCTTCTCGATGCCGGAGTCCGTGAGGGAAACCGATTTGTGCTTCTCGTCCAGGATGTAGTCCTGGTCCGGAACGAGTCCGGGGATCACCTTGTCGACAATGTAGTACTTGTCGGTGGTGTCCTCGGTGGGACCGGAGATGATGAGGGGGGTACGCGCCTCGTCGATGAGGATGGAGTCCACCTCGTCGACGATGGCGTAGTTGAGCTCACGCTGGACGTAGTCCTGCAGACGGAACTTCATGTTGTCGCGCAGGTAGTCGAAGCCGAACTCGTTGTTCTGCCCGTAGGTGATGTCCGCCCGGTAGGCCTCCTGACGCTGCCGGTCGTTCAGCTCGTGGAGGATGCAGCCGGTGGTCATGCCCAGGAAGCGGTGCACGCGCCCCATCCACTCGGCGTCGCGCCGGGCCAGGTAGTCGTTCACCGTCACCACGTGCACACCGCGGCTGGACAGGGCGTTGAGGTACGACGGCAGCGTGGCGGTGAGCGTCTTGCCCTCACCGGTGCGCATCTCCGCGATGCAGCCCTGGTGGAGGAACATGCCGCCGATCATCTGCACGTCATAGTGCCGCTGGCCGATCACCCGGCGAGCGGCCTCACGGACCAGCGCGAACGCATCGAACAGCAGGTCGTCCAGCGGGCGGCCGTTCTGCACCTCCTGCTTCATCCGGGCGGTGGCGGCGGCGAAATCCTCATCCTTGAGCGCCCGCATCTTGCTCTCGAGCTCATTGATGCGGGCTACCTTCGGGAGCGCCTTCCTGAGCTCGCGCTCATTCTTCGTCCCGATGATCTTCTTCAGCGTCCATTCGATCATGCGATTCTGACTCTCTCGCCGGAGAATCCTCGAAGGAACGCGGCGAGTGAAGGGAAATCCCTGGATTGTAGGTGGGATGTAGGAAGGAAACCACGGGTTTCCCCCGAGTCATTCCACTTGGTTGGCCGCCGCGCGAGCGGCAGGACAGAGTAAAGCGGAACCGAGGCCACGCAATGCCCTCTCGTCGAAAAGAAGCCCATCGTCCAGTCAGGCGTCCTGCTCCCCGTCCGCAGAAGGGCACTACCTCTTCTCGGAGCGCGAAGCCATCGCCTCCCCCGTTTCCCTCCATTCCGCCGCGGGTGAAACCACCCCCCATTCCGGCGGACACCCTCCCCGCACAACCCGGGCGGTGGCTGTGGACCTGCCGCGCCGGTTTCGAGCCGCACCTGTTCGAGGAGTTGGCATGGGCGGGGGCATCCCCCCGGATGCTCGGAGAGGTGCTCGTGGAGAGCGAGAAGCGCCCGGCGGAGCCCCCTGTCTTCGCCCGGACGGGCATCCGCGTGCTGGCCTCGTTCCCGACGGAACAGGCACCCGAGCAGCTGGCCGAGGCCATCGCCGCCCGGACGGCCGAGGCCGCGCCTGCGGGCTCGCTCGTCCTACAGGCCTTCCTCCCGGACAGTCCGGCTGGCAACCGGCTGGCGGACGAGGCGGATGCCCTGCTGGAAGCAGTGCGCACGCGCCTGCCCGCCGACCGGCTGCTGGAGGAGACGTGGCGTGCCCGTGAGGCAGGCGCGATGCTCGTGGAGCTGTGCGTCGCCCCCGGGGTGGTGATGGTGGGCGCGGTGCCCGCGAGGGAGGCGCTATCGCTCGCTCCGGGTGGCCGCCAGCGGATGCGGCGCTCGGGAGATTCCCCCTCGCGCGCGGCGATGAAGCTGGAGGAGGCGCTGGTCAGCCTGCCCTTCGAACCGGGCCGGGGCGAGGTCTGCGTGGACCTCGGCGCGGCTCCGGGCGGCTGGACGCAGCGGCTGGTGGCGCGTGGGGCGCGGGTGATTGCCGTGGACCCGGCGAAACTGATGCCGGAGCTGGCCAGGCAACCGCGCGTGGAGCACGTGCAGGAGAGCGCCTTCTCCTACACGCCGGAGGAGCCGGCCGATTGGCTCTTCTGTGACATGGCCTGGCGTCCGCTCGAGGTGGCTCAGCTGTTGGCCAAGTGGGGCCGGCGCGGCTGGGCCACCCACATGGTGGCCAACATCAAGCTCCCCATGAAGGACAAGAACCCCATCCTCGTGCGGGTGCGTCACATCCTCACGCAGGACGGAGGCTGGCAGGGACTGACCATGCGTCAGCTCTACCATGACCGGGACGAGGTCACCGTCACCGCCCACCGGGGCCTGTAAGCCCGCCCTCGGTGTGAATCCCCTCTCCCCCCTGGGAGAGGGCCAGGGTGAGGGTCTACCCGCCCGCCATCACGGACCCCCTGCGCGGCTCCGCCGCCCGCGCTAAAGAGCGGCCATGCCCTACGCCATCGATGAAGCCATGGCCACCGCGCTGGTGACCCTTTACCCACGACTCGTGCAGCGCTCGCCCGAGCCCGTGAAGGTGGCGCTCCAACGCCTGCTCGACGAGGAACACGCGCGCCGAGGCGTGCCGGACGCAACGGGCGCGCTCAACCCGCTCGCCCTCACGCAGGGGACGCTGCTCAAGGAGGAGTTCGATCTCTCCACGCACGCGCACCACTCGGGCTGGACGGTGGGCGCGCTCATCGCGGACGTGAAGGGGATGATCCACTTCAATGCACGCCACGGCTTCCCCGTGGGGGACGCGATGCTGCGCGGCGTGGTGGAGTCCCTGCGGGCCCGGTTCCCCGGGGCGAAGGTGGTGCGGCTGCAGGGAGACAACTTCGCCGCGTTGCTGGTGCCCACCTCGGGGCTCTCGGTGACGGAAGAGCTCCGTGCCTCCACCCGCTCCCGGCTCGTGGCGGACGCGCGAGCCGCGCTGCCCGAAGGCGCCGAGCCTCCGGACTTCACGATCGCGCTGCTGGAGCTCACCATCGAGCAACCCACCCACTGGCAGGTGCTGGGACCCCTCGTGTGGGGCGAGCTCGAGCGCGCCTACACCCTGGAGCGGATGGGCACCGCCGGAGGCCTCCAGCGCCGACGACTGCAGCTCGGCGGCTTCGTGCCCGGCCGCTCCGAGCCCTGAAAACGCGAAAGGGGTGAGGGCCATCGACCCCCACCCCAGCGCTCTCGCGGAAGGTGTGTCCTACTCCTCGAGGATGAACTTGCGCGGGTTCTGGGGAATCCCGTTGACGCGCACCTCGTAGTGCAGGTGCGGACCGGTGGAGCGGCCGGTGTTGCCCACGGCCGCGATCGGCACGCCGCGCTTCACGCGGTCGCCCGCCTTCACCAGGATCTTCGACAGGTGGCCGAAGCGCGTCTTGATGCCGTAGCCGTGGTCGATGACGATCACGTTGCCGTAACCGCCCTCGAGCCCCGCGAACACCACCGTGCCATCCGACGGCGCGCTGACCTCCTTGCCGTGCGGGGCCGCGATGTCCATACCCGCGTGCGTCACCCGCTCCGCCGTGTATGGATCCAACCGCTGACCGAAGTCACTCGTCACCCAACCGCGCGTGGGCCAGATGGACGGGGTGGAGGCCAGCAGCGACTTCTGATCCTGGAAGTAGGCCTGCATCTCCTGAAGGCTCTGCTCCTGACGGGTCGCCTCGGCGCTCAGCCGATCCAACTTCCCCACCAGCGCCTTCGGGGACTCCATGCTGGTCAACTCGGTGAACTGCGTCTCCGCGGCGGGCGCTCCCACACCGGGCGCCTGCTCCACCGGGCCCATGGCCAGGTTGCGCTGCGGATCCGACAGCAGCGTGATGGAGCGCAGCTTCTGGTCGAAGCGCTCCACGCGGTCCAGCGTGGAGCCGATGTGCTCGATGCGCTCGCGCACCGTCTTCAACTGGCCCCGCAGCGTCAGGTTCTCCTCACGGAGAATGCGATTCTCCGCCGCGTCCCGGGCCACCTGGAAGTAGTGGACGGTGGCCCCCAGGGCCAGACCCGCCATCAACAACACCCCGCCACCCACCTGGAGGATGAGCGACCTCGAGACGTTGAACCGCCTGACCGGGGAGTTATGGTCCGCGATCAACATCAGGGTGTAGGACTTTTTCGCCTTCGCCAATTCCAGCTCCCTTTGCGCCTCTGCGCTTCGGCGTGCGGACCCGGGGCGAGAGGTTAGGTCGTCCCCGAGCGCGTTTCATCTCCCCCACGCCCTGCAGCCCAGCTCTCCGTCGACTACCATGACTCTCAAGTCACGGTAATCGTTTGGGCAGCTATCACTCGACTTCCGAGGGTGTCAAGCTGGGACACACGACACCCGACGCTCCACGTACATCTCCGTGGAACAATTCCAGTCGCCCAATCCGGGCGACCGATTCAGGCCGTCATCTGCACCACGATGACCGAGATGTTGTCGTCGCCACCGCGCTCGTTCGCCAGGTCGATGAGGCGCTTGGGGATGTCCGCGAGATTGGAGGTGGCCTGCACCACCTCGTGGATCTCCCGGTCCTCCACCATGTTGGCGAGACCATCCGAGCACAGCAGGAAGACGTCTCCCGCCTCCGCCACCACGCCCATCACGTCCACCTGGACCTCCTCCTCGAAGCCCACGGAGCGCGTGATGATGTTCTTGTAGCGGGAGTGCTTGGCCTCCTCGGGGGTGATCATCCCGGCCTTGATCTGCTCGTTGACCAGCGAGTGGTCCTCGGAGATCTGCTGGATGAGGGAACCCCGGACGAGGTAGGCCCGGCTGTCACCCACGTGCGCGAAGAACGCGTGGTTGTCGCGCACGACGAGCGAGATGACCGTGGTGCCCATGCCCGACAGGCGCGGATCCTCCTGCGCGGTGGTGAAGATGGCCAGACAGGCCTTCTCCACCGCCGTGCGTAAGGCATCCGGCAGGAGCGCGTCCTGCAGGTTGGGACTGGTGACGAACGGGTTGTCCCGGCTGTCCCGGGCCCGTCTCAGTTCCTTGTCGATGGTCTCGACGGCGATGCGGGAGGCGGTACCGCCCCCAGCATGGCCACCCATGCCATCCGCGACGACATAGAGCTGGAGCTCGTCGTCGATGAGGAAGCTGTCTTCGTTGTGGTTGCGCTTACGCCCCACGTCCGTGAGGCCGGCCGAGACGACCTTCATGCGGGGAGCCGCGGTCTGCCCTGCGGTTCTAGACACGGCGTGGATGCTATGTGAGGGACCTTATCGGAGCAAGGAGGCGTTGCACGTACCCGGCTAGGCGGTGCGGCGCAGCCGGCTCCGGGACCCGCCATCCGGAGTGGGTTCCCGCCTGGCCCGAGGGGGTCCGGACACTCGATGGGCCGAACGAACCAGGGCCTCGGCCGCCCCCAGCGCCTCGCGCGTCACCTCTACTCCGGACATCATGCGCGCCAGCTCCTGGGTACGCTCGGTCCCCGCCTCCAGCGGCACCACCTCGGAGACGGTGCGCTCGCCCTTGAGCCCCTTGCGGATGAGCAGGTGGGCGTCCGCGTACGCCGCCACCTGCGGCAGGTGGGTGATGCACAGCACCTGCCGGTGCCCGCTGACATCCTTGATCATCCGACCCACCACGTCGGCGATGGCGCCGCTCACCCCGGAGTCCGCCTCGTCCAGGATGTAACAGCCACAGCCGTCACTGTCCGCCAACGCACGCTTGAGGGCCAGCAGGAGGCGCGAGGCCTCACCACCCGACGCCACCCTGGCCAGCGGCCGGGCAGGCTCGCCCGGGTTGGCGCTGAAGAAGAACTCCACCTCGTCCAGGCCCTCGGCCTTGAGCTGGGTACCGGGCGTCACGCGCACCTCGAAGGCCGCCTTGCCCAGCGCCAGCTGCGCCAGGCCCTCGCGCACCTGGGCTCCAAAAGTACCGGCGCACGCGATGCGCGCCCGCGAGAGGGCCTCGCCACTACGGCGCGCACGCTCCTCGACCGCCTTGCGCTCGCGGGCGAGCTGCTCCAGCACTTCCTGCCGGTTGTCCAGCGTGGACAGCTCCGTCTCCAGCGCGTCGCGCTTCTGCAGCACGCCCTCCAGGTTGGTGGCGTGCTTGCGGCACAACCGCTTGAGGGCATCCAGGCGATCCTCCACCTCACCCAACCGGGCCGGGTCGGACTCCAGACCCTCCACGTACCGGTTGAGCCGGCGCTGCGCCTCCTCCAGCTCCGACAGGGCCGAGCCCAGGGCCTCGGCCACCGGGGCCAAAGAGGCGTCGCACTTCGTCGCCTCGTTCACCAGCCCCAACGCGCGGCCCACCGTCTCCACCGCGCTCGACTCCTCGCCGCCGAGCAACAGCTCCGCCTCGGCCCCCTGCCGCTTGAGCTTCTCCGAGCCCGCCAGCCGGCGCCGCTCGGCATCCAGCCGCGCGTCCTCGCCCGGCTCCGGATCCAGGCGGGTGATCTCCTCCAATTGGAAGCGGAGGAACTCGGCACGCTCGCGCAGACGGGACTCGTCCCCGCCCAGCGCCTCCATACGCGCCACCACCTCCGCCACGGCCGCGTAGTCCCGCCCGTAGGCGGCGAGCTGCTCCTCCAGCCGCCCGTAGCGGTCCAACAGCACCCGGTGCAGCCCGGCGTCGAAGAGGCTCACGTGCTCGTGCTGGCCGGCGATGTCCACCGCGCCACGCATGAAGCGGGCGAGCACGCCCACCGTCACCAGGGAGCCGTTGATGTAGGCCTTGGCCCGGCCATTGCGGCCCACCACCCGGCGCACCAGCACCTCCTCACCGAGGTCCGGCACCCCCAGTTCCTCCATACGCGCGGCCAGCACCGGGGTGCGCTCGAAGACCCCCTCCACCGAGGCCTCCTCGCAGCCCGCGCGGATGGCGTCCGCATCCGACCGGCCGCCCAGCAGCAACCCGAGCGCATCAACCAGGATGGACTTGCCCGCTCCCGTTTCGCCCGTGAGCACGGTCAGGCCGGCCCCGAACGTCACCTCCACCTCCTCGATCACCGCCACATTCGAAATGCGCAAGCCCAGCAGCACGGTGCCCTCCTTCGCCATTCGGACCGTACCTGAACAACCTAGCAGTGGGCTCTGACACTGCACAAGCGTTCCGTCCCGTGGCTCGTGCGGCAGCTTGCATGCACGGAGGGTGATGTGAGCGGTCGGACTCTCGTGTAGTCCTCCCGGGTTACTCGCCCTGGAAGAGGTCGACGAGATCCTGCTCGGTCAGGAGCTTGCCGAAGTCGGCATCCGCGCTGAGCACACCCGCGGCCAGGTCCTTCTTGCGTTTCTGGAGACTGAGAATCTTCTCCTCCACGGTGCCGCGGGTGATGAGCTTGTAGCTGATGACGGCGCGCGTCTGGCCGATGCGGTGGGTACGGTCCGTGGCCTGGTCCTCCACGGCGGGGTTCCACCAGGGATCGTAGTGGATGACGTAGTCGGCCGCGGTGAGGTTGAGACCGGTGCCGCCCGCCTTGAGGCTGATGAAGAAGAGCGGCGGCCCGTCGGGACGGTTGAACTCGTCCACCTTGCCCATACGGTCCTTCGTCCGGCCGTCCAGGTAGAGGTAGCTCAGGCCCCGCCGCTCCGCCTCGCCCTTGAGCAGTTCCAGCATCTCGGTGAACTGGCTGAAGACGAGCGCGCGGTGGCCCTCGGCGACGAGGTCGTCCACGAGCTGACCGAAGCGCTCCAGCTTCGCGCTGCCGGGCAGCAGCGTGCCGGGCGGCATCTTGAGCAGGCGTGGATCGCAGCACACCTGGCGCAGGCGCATGAGGGCCGCGAGGATGGAGACGCGGCTGCGCTTGAAGCCCATCTTCTCGATGGACTCGTTCACCTTGCGGCGGCTCTCCTCGAGCACCTCACGGTAGAGCGCCGCCTGACCGGGCTCCATCTCGCACCAGGCCACGCTCTCCGTCTTGGGCGGCAGATCCTTGGCCACCTCCGTCTTCAGGCGGCGCAGGATGAAGGGCTGGATGCGGCGGCGCAGGCGGTCGCGCACCGCGGTGTCATTGGCCACCTGGATGGGCTGCTCGAAGCGGTCGCTGAACCCCTCCGCGCTGCCGAGGAAGCCCGGCATGAGGAAATCGAAGAGGCTCCACAGCTCGCTGAGCCGGTTCTCCAGCGGCGTACCGGTGAGCGCGAGCCGCGTGTCGCTCGGCAGCGACTTGCACGCCTGCGCCGTGGCGCTGTCCGCGTTCTTGATGTTCTGCGCCTCGTCGAGGATGACATAGCGGAAGCCCACCTGGCTGAGCGCGTCCAGATCGCGCCGCACCAGCGCGTACGAGGTGAGCACGAGGTCCGCGCCCTTGAGATCCTCGACGCGCTCCTTGCGATCCTGTCCGTGCCAGACGACGGTCTTGAGGCTCGGGGTGAAGCGCTCGGCCTCGCGCTCCCAGTTGGCGAGCACGCTGGTGGGCGCCACCACGAGCGACGGCTTGCGGCCCTCCTCGTTGGCCACCTTCTGCAGGAGGCTCAGGGACTGGATCGTCTTTCCGAGACCCATGTCGTCCGCGAGGATGCCGGACAGCCCGTGCCGGTGGAGGAACCACAGCCAGGACAGACCCGCCTCCTGGTAGTGGCGCAGCGTGGCGTTGAGCCCCTCGGGCAGCGCCACCTTGGGCACGCCGTTGGTGTCGCGCAGCTCCGTCATGGCCTTGCGCGCCTTGGTCTCCACCTCGGTGAACTCACCGAGCTCGACGAGCAGATCCAGCGCGACGGCCTGATGCAGCGGCAGGCGCGTGCGGGTGCGGCCGGGCATGGCGCCGGCCTCCTCCAGGAGGTCCGCGGCGCGCTTGAGCTCCGCGATGTCCGCCTCGGCGTAGGTGCCGTCCTTGAGGGGCACGAAGCGCCGGCCCGAGTCGAGCCACATGCGCACCGCGCCCAGGTCCACCGCCTGATCATCGGTGATGAACTCGGCATCCAGGTCGAACCAGCTCACCCCGCTCATCCCCACGCGGATGCGCGGACGCAGCTTGGGCCGCAGGCGCACCTTGGGGGCCTGCACGCCGTAGCGCTCCCAGTCGTCGGGCAGTGACGCGAGGCCACGCGCCCAGAACTCGATGGCTCCATCCCCGCTGGCCTCGTAGGCGTGGGTGTGGCCGTCGTAGCGCAACCCCAACTCCTGCAGGCGCTTGCCCGCGGCGCGCTCGAGCTCCTCACGGCGCCGGTACAACTTGCGACCCTCCGAGCCCACGCCACTGGCGTAGCCGAGGTGCGCGGCGTTGGGAGACACGGGGACGGTCGTCTGCCCGTAGCGCGCGGCGAGCTGCACCTTCACGCGCTCGGCGGAGCCCTCGAACGTGAGGAGGAAGCGCGGCTCCACGGACTCGTCCACGTCGATGTCATCCGCCTTGAGCGCCATGCGGAAGCGCGGCAGGTGGGCGGCGAAGAACGTGAGCACCCGGTCCAGCTGACCCACCGGGAAGGCCATGGTGGGCTCCAGCATCCACTTGCGCACCAGGCGTGGTGGCAGGTCCGGCTCCACCGGGTAGAGCGACTGCCCGGAGATGATCCAGGTGCGCATGCCCGCCAGCAGGATGACGTCCTTGAGGGACACGCTCGTCTCGTCCGGCATGAGCAGCTCGATGCGAGCGGTGGCTCCGTCCGGACGGGACTCGAGGTGGATCTGCGGCCGCACCGGCTGATCCGAGAAGAGGAGCGCGGTGCCGCGATAGATGACGCGGCGCTGGCGCAGGAAGTCGAACAGCTCGCACAGGTCCTCGTCGGAGAGGACGACACGCGAGTCGTACCGCTGCTCGTGCCGGGCGAGCACGATGAAGATGCGCTCGTCAGCCGGGGCGATGCGGGTGCCGGCCTGGAGCATGCGCTTCACATGCACGGGCCCCTTCATCTGGGCGTCCTGGCGGCGCACGTCCACCAGCCAATGCCGGCCGCCGGGGCCCGTGTTGGAGGGGGTGAGCCGGTAGAGGAACTCGTAGTCTGGCAGGGCGGAGAGGCCCAGCCAGCTCTCCACCTTGGCGAGCGCGGGGAGACTCACCGGGTCCATCACGGCCGAGTCCTCCGCCATGGGAACGGGCACCTCGGAGTCGGCCTCCGCCTCACCCTCTGGCGGGGCCTCGGCCGCCTCCCGCACGGGAGAGACAGCGGCGGCTGGCGCGGCGGCGGACGCGGCGGCGGCAGCGGCGGCGGTCGCGCTCGAGGCGATCATCGAGGCGCGCAGGCGGGCGGCGAAGACGAGCGCCGCGGCCACCACGTGCTTGCAGTGCGGCCCGTAGACGTTCCAGGACGGGCAGGTGCACCTGGAGGTGGCCTTGCCGTCACCCACCTCGAGGGCGACCTCGTAGCGCTCCTCGGGCGAGGAGGAACCAGCCACCTGGGCGCGGATGCGGTTGCCTTCCCGTTGGAGGCCGAAGACACGGCGCGTCTCGGCCACCTCGCGGCCCTTCTTGAAGGTGGTGGGCTGAACCTCCGCCTTGAGGGCGCGTAGCCACTGGCCATCAAGCGGGAAAGAGGCTTCTCGGGTGTCGGCGGTGGAGGGCACGTTCTCTCAAGTCCCTTCCCCCCGGTACGAGGGGAATCCATTCGATTACCACAGACGGGGCGGGCTCCGTCGCGGGAAAAATGAAGGGCGGTGGCCGGGCGATGGTCGCTCGGTCTTCCACCGCACGGCTCGCGGGTGTGCGAGCATCGACAGTCGAAATGGAACGCCCCACACGGCCCCGAGTTTTCGTCACGCGACAACTTCCCGGCGACGCCCTCGCCCGGCTGGCCGCTCGGGTCTCACGCAGGGTGTGGGAGGAGCAGCCACCTCCCCCACGAGAAGTGTTGCTGGCGGAAACGCTGGAAGTAGGGGGGCTTATCACCTTGCTGACCGACCGGGTGGATGGGGCCCTGCTCGGCGCAGCCCCCCATCTGCGAGCCATCAGCAACGTGGCCCGCCCCGCTCGAAGCCCTGGCGAGCGGGCACCTGGGGGCGCCGCGTTGGATGTGACGGCTCCGGAACCGCTGCCGCCGGACTGTCCCATGGCGGTCGACAATCTCCTCGCCGCGCTGGAAGGGCGAAAACCACCTCACTGCGTCAACCCGGAGCTCTTCACATGAGCAACAAATCCTCCCTGTTCGTTCCCGGCCACGACTCCACCCTGCTCGAGGACGTGAAGGCACGCATCCGTGACGTGCCGGACTTCCCGAAGCCGGGAATCCTCTTCAAGGATGTGACGCCGCTCCTGGCGGATCCGCACCTCTTCGGGCGGGTGGTGAACGCGATGGCGGCGCCCTTTCGCGGCCGGCACATCACCAGGGTGGTGGGCATGGAGGCGCGCGGCTTCCTGGTGGGAGCGCCCGTCGCCCTCGCGCTCCACGCGGGCTTCGCGCCGGCGCGCAAGCCCGGGAAGCTGCCCTACAAGACGGTGACGGAGCGCTACGCGCTGGAATACGGCGACGACGGCCTGCAGCTCCACGAGGACGCGGTGAGCAGTGGGGACCGGGTGCTCATCGTGGACGACCTGCTGGCCACGGGTGGCACCGCGGAGGCCACGGCGAAGCTGGTGACGCGGCTGGGAGGTGAGGTGGTGGGCTTCAGCTTCCTCATCTCGCTGGACTTCCTGCCCGGGCGCGAGCGGCTGGGCCCCGAGAAGGTCTGCGCGCTGCTCTCCTATTGAGACATCCCCTCCCCTCCTTCTGGGGAGACATGGGATGCATCCTCCGGAACACCCACCAGGTCTCGGATGACACGAAGCAACTGGCCGGGGTCAATGGGTTTGACCATGTGCACATCGAACCCCGCCGCGAGCGCGCGGCGGCAGTCGGAGTCCTGACCGTAGCCGGTGACAGCCACCAGTTTGATGCCCACGAGGGTGGGCTCCTGGCGGATCCTCGACGCGAGCTCGTAACCGTCCATCACCGGAAGGCCGACATCCAACAGCGCGATGTGCGGCCGGAACGCGCAGGCCTCCGCGAGCCCGGCGGGACCATCGAAGGCCATCCGCGCGACGTAGCCCCTCGAGTCCAGCAGCTCGGTGAGCAGCTCGGCCGCGTCTCGATTGTCGTCCACGACCAGGAGTCGCACGGAGCTCGCCGCCCCCTGGACGGACGCTTCGGGGGAAGGGCTCCGGTGCTCGTCAGCCGCTGGGGTGAGCGGCGCGACGAGCGGCAGACGGACCACGAATTCGCTCCCACGGCCCAGGCCCTCGCTCCACGCCGACACCGTACCGCCATGGAGCTCGATCAAGCTGCGAACGATCGCCAGGCCCAGACCCAGTCCTCCCTGGGAACGGTCCAGGGACCGGCCCTCCTGGACGAACATGTCGAAGACCTTCGGTAGCACGTCGGGTGCGATGCCCGCCCCGTTGTCCCGAACCCGGAGCACGGCCTGTCCTCCCTCACACGCCGCGGTGACGACGATACGCCCACCGGGATCGGTGTACTTCGCGGCGTTGTTGAGGAGGTTCGCCAGGACCTGGGCGAGCCGGGCCGGATCTCCATCGACGAAGAGGGGTTCCCTCGCCTGGGGCAGTTCCAGGTGATGCGACCGCTGTTCCAACAGGGGACTGGCCATCTCGACGGCCTTGACCACGACAGTCATCAGATCGATGCGGCTCCGCTTGAGCTGGATCTTGCCGCGCGTGATGCGCGAGACGTCGAGGAGGTCATCCACGAGGCGAACGAGGTGTTCGACCTGCCGGGAGATGATCGTCCGCTCGCGCTCGAAGCCGCCCCCCTCCTTCATGCGCATCAAGTGGAGCGCCGTGATCATCGGCGCGAGCGGATTGCGGAGCTCATGACCGAGCATCGCGAGAAACTCGTCCTTCCGGCGGTCCGCCTCCCTCGCCTCCTGATAGAGGCGGGCATTGTCGAGCGCCATTCCCACTCGAAGCCCCAGCTCCTCGACGAGCTCCAGGGATTCGTTGTCGTAACAACCCGTGTCCTCCGACCCCAGGACGATGGCTCCCAGGGCTCGATCCCGAACGGAGATCGGAGCGAGGACCGAGTTGTTCGTGACACACGAAAGCGGCGCGTCCCCCGTCGCGAGCAGGGAGCGCGCCAACGCACACGCCATCCCGACCCGGCCCGGGTCGCGGTGCACGGCCACCGTCTTCGTCTCGTCGGCACCGGACGGTGAGCGCTGCTCCACCCGCATCACGACCCAGTCGGCCACCTGAGGCACCAGCAGATGGGCAACCCGGGTGAGGGACATTCCCAGATCGAGCGAGGAGCCGAGGATGGCGCTCGTCTCCGACAGGAGATCCGCCCGCTGCTGCCTTGCTTCCGCCATGAGCCGGGCACACCGCTCGGCCTCGAGCAACCGCGCGCGCTCACACGCCTGTGCCGCTTGCTGGGCGATCGCATGGATGAACGCGCGCTCATCGTCCACGAAGCGTTGGGGCTCGGAGAAGCCGAAGCAGAGGACACCGAGACACTGCTCGTCGACCACCAGGGGCACGGCGGCGAAGCCCCTGGAGGGAGGGGGTGCATCACCTCGGAAGATGCCATGCTTCCGGCGAAAGGCCTCCGCGATCGGCAGGTCGGCGTTCGCCGGAATGCGTTGGTAGCCGCGCAGGAGCGTCACGGAGTAGCCCACACCGCGGAGCAGCCGCAGCTCGGTCCCGGATTCATCCGCCAGGAACATGAGCCCCGCGTGGGCGCCCAAGGCGGCCAATCCCCGGGAAAGGATCACGTCCGCGACTCGCGGAAAGGTATGGGTACGGGAAAGCTCATCCGAGACGGCGTGGAGCGTCGCGAGCACGGCGTTCACCCGGGCGAGGCGAACCCGCTCCTCGGCGAGCTCACGCCGCGCGCGCGCCTCTCGGCTCGACTGCATCGCGAGCGCCACCTGGTTCGCGATCGTCTGGAGCAGGTGACGCTCGTGCGCGGTGGGGAAGTTCGCGCGCCACGAGCCGGCGATGACCGTGCCCGACCCGCCCAGTGTTGGGACCGCGACCACGCGCACGGTGGTCCGGCCCACGGTGTTCGGCCGTGGCAGCTCGAAGCTCACCGGCGAGTCCGGGCTCGCACCACGCCCCACGGACAGGAGCGCCTCGCGGTCCAGCTCCGCCGGAAAGCGGTGCTCGAGCCCCCCCTCCGGACCGTGAAGCCGCAGGAGGGCCACGTCGAGACGGAGCAGGTCGACCAGGACGTCGAGACCGCTCGCGGCGATCTCCCCCGGTCCCCTGCCCTGCCAGACGGAAGGTAGCTCGAGCAGCGCGAACAGGTCATTGACCTGCCGGCGAAGCGCGAGCGCTCCCAACTCGGCGAGATCCGACAGCCGGAAGACTGTCCCCTCACGAATCAAATGAACGGCCTTCCTGGATCAGTCTCATTCGTCCGTCGGGGAGGAGCCGAGAAGCACCTCGGGCGGGACATAGAACGGGTTCTCGCGGACCACTCCATCGACGAGGGCGTAGGGGTGGGTCCGCAGCACGTCCATGATGGTCGCGCCACTGAACCGGCTGACATCGTAGACGCAGATCGCGGGCTGCTTCAGCCGGTTGAGCAGGAGGTTGACGCGCGATTCGTAGTCGATGAAGCGCGCCACTCCAGGCTTCTCCTCGAGCACCCACTCCATGTGGCCCATCATCCGAACGCGCGAGAAGCCCTCGGCCCGGCTCGTCATCACCAGCTCCTCGAGGAGCGCCATCATCGTATCGCCGTCGAATCGACCCTCCTTGAGGTAGGCGTCGTTCCACCCCAGCACCTCGAGTTGCCCCGTCCTCAGGCAGTTGCTGGTGGGCACTCCCATCGCCTCGAGGCGCCTCAGGTGATCCTGTTTCTGGCTGGGATCGCAGATGTGGACGGCCTTCTCGCCGGAGTCGATTCCCTCTCGGATATAGGAGCGAAGCACCTCGAACTCTTCCTCACGCGAGCGGAAGAACGCGGCGATATGGAAGTGCTGGAGACGGGCTCCCGCAATGGTCACTTCCTTCAAGGCGGTCTGTTTCACGGCCATCCCCCCCGGGAAGACAACGCAATCGTCGCCGCTGAAAATACGCTGATCGCGAAGGAATGGGGCCGTACGGGCCCACGAGCCGTCCGCTGAATGACAACGGCTAGTCTGAAACATGGCACCCGCACTGGATCCGGGAGGGCGGGCGATCCACCAAAGCCCATTGCTCGCAATTCCACACTCAAGGGGCGCTCGAGAGTTTCGCGGCACCGGGAATTCCGGCAGCGGTCATGCGCCCGGGGGAGCCATCATGACACGCAGCGTCACATTCCTTCTGACGGCCACCATCGCCGCCAGCATCTCGTTCACCGGTTGCTGCATCCCACTCTTCTGGGACGAATCCGACGAAGAACCCTGCACTCCGAAAACCTGCGAGCAGCTCGGGGCCACCTGCGGCACGCCGTCCGATGGATGTGGAGGAACACTGTCCTGTGGAAGCTGCGACGCGCCGTCCACGTGCGGCGGTGGCGGAGAGAGTTACACCTGCGGTTGCACCCCGCGCACGTGCGCACAGCTCGGAACCGATTGCGGCGAGGTGTCCGACGGGTGCGGAGGAACGCTGTCCTGTGGAAGCTGCACCGCACCCACCACGTGCGGCGGCGGAGGCAGAGCCAACGTGTGCGGCTGCACCCCGCGCAAGCAATGCGAGCCCGCCGAAGGTGAATGCGGCGTCGCGCCCGATGGCTGTGGGGGCGTCGTCTCCTGCGGCACGTGCACCGCCCCGGAGGTGTGCGGTGGCCGTGGTCAGGCCAACACCTGCGCCATCCCCGCCGCCGAGCGTTGGTGCAACGAGGACGGCTGGTGCTGGGAGGCCCCTCTTCCCCATGGTTACGCCCTGAATGGAGCCCACTTCCGCGCTACGAATGATGGCTGGGCCGTGGGCAAGGGCGGCCACATCCAGCACTGGGACGGTACGAAGTGGTCGCGTGTGTCCAGCGGCACGACCAGCGACCTCAACGACGTCCACGCCGTGTCCGCCACGGACGTGTGGACGGTGGGCAGCTCTGGCACCGTGCTGCGCTTCTCGGGCGCGGCCTTCTCTCCCGTCTCTTCCGGCACGACCCAGAACCTCTCCGCCCTCTGGGCCTCCGGGTCGAATGACGTCTGGACCGTGGGCAACTCTGGCACCGTGCTGCGCAACCAGGGCAGCGGCTTCAAGCCCGTGACCTCAAGCACCACCCAGAAGCTCAACGACGTGTGGGGCAGTGGCCCGAACGACGTCTGGGTCGTGGGTAACGGCGGCACCCTGCGTCACCACGATGGCTCCACCTTCGCCGCCATCGACGCGGGCACCCCCCTGCCCCTCTACGAGGTGACGGGCTCCGGTCCCAACGACGTCTGGGCCGTCACCTCCGAGGACCCGTGCCTCTTCTGCAACGACTACGGCATCGTCTACCGCGTCACGCCCGGCGGCCTCTCCGAGAGCCTCCACATCGACGACCAGCTCTTCCACGTGTACTCCGCTGGCCCCTCCACCACGTTCGCCATGGGTGATGGCTCGCACTACCTCTGGAATGGCACGGGTTGGCGCGCGATCTCCGGACGTAGCGGAGGAATCCTCGCGAGCAGCGACCCCAACGATGTGTGGCTCCTGGACGACTACGGCTACGTCGAGCGATGGAACGGAACGCAGTGGTCCATACAGACGTCGGTCCGCTTGTCGATGAACGTCCAGGACGTGCACGGCAGTGCCGCGAGCAACGTGTGGGCGGTGGGGAGTCGAGGCCAGATACAGAACTGGAACGGCGGCGGTTGGTTGGAGCGGACCGCCCCCTACGACTCGTCGTTCATCCAGACCCGGGGCGTCTACGCGGCTTCACCCACCGCAGTCTGGATGATCACCCTCGAATCTTCCTACGACTCCTTCGGGAATAGCGACAGCGACTACAACCATATCTACCGCTGGAATGGGACGAGCTTCGTGCAGGAGCTCGCGTCCAACGCCCAGGGGTTGCTCGCGGTGCACGGCAGCTCGGAGACGGACGTCTGGGCCGTGGGCACCTCCGGCGAGGCCATCCACTTCGATGGCACCCGCTGGACACATCAGCCCACGGGCGCGACGGCGGCGCTCAACGACATCTGGGTCCATGGACCTTCGCTCGCCATCGCCGTGGGAGGCGCGGGCACCATCCAGATGTGGAACGGTACCGCCTGGTCCACGATGAGCTCCGGCACCAGCGCGGCGCTCGAGAGCGTATGGGGCAGCGGGCCGAAGGACATCTGGGCCTCGGGCGCCAACGGCACGTTGCTGCGCTACAACGGCATCAACTGGAGTCCCGTGGCGAGCGGCACCTCGAGCACCTTGAATGCCCTCTGGGGCGTCTCCCCGACGGCGGTGTGGGCCACGGGAGACAAGGGCACGCTGCTGCGCTTCGACGGCACGAAGTGGACGCCCGAGCGCACAGGCACCCTCCACTCCCTGCGAGGGCTGTGGGCCGCCTCCGCGTCCGACGTGTGGCTCATGGGCGACTCCGCCATCCTCCACAAGCCCTGAAGTCCGCCTCTCTCCCTTCCCTCACGACCTCTCCCTGAAAGAATCCATGACACACGACCCCGCCTTCTCGATACGAGCGGCCCACGAGGGCCAGCGCAGGAGCATGCTCCTGCTCGCACTCGTCACGCTCACATTGCTCCCGGCCTGCGGAGACGATCCGCCCTCGTCGCCATCGGACCCCGCTGATTCGGGCACGCCCGCCGAGGAACCCTTTGTCGAGCTCTGCACCCGTCCGGGGGAGATCCTTCGACCGGATGCGGGTAGCACGCCCGACGCGGGTAGCGCTCCCGACGCGGGCTGCCAACCCCTGACGTGCGAGCAACTCGAGGCCAACTGCGGCGAACCATCCAATGGGTGCGGTGGAACGCTCTCCTGCGGCACGTGCACCGCCCCGGAGGTATGCGGTGGCAGAGGCCGGGCCAACACCTGCGCCATCCCCGCCGCCGAGCGTTGGTGCAACGAGGACGGCTGGTGCTGGGAGGCCCCTCTTCCCCATGGTTACGCCCTGAATGGAGCCCACTTCCGCGCTACGAATGATGGCTGGGCCGTGGGCAAGGGCGGCCACATCCAGCACTGGGACGGTACGAAGTGGTCGCGTGTGTCCAGCGGCACGACCAGCGACCTCAACGACGTCCACGCCGTGTCCGCCACGGACGTGTGGACGGTGGGCAGCTCTGGCACCGTGCTGCGCTTCTCGGGCGCGGCCTTCTCTCCCGTCTCTTCCGGCACGACCCAGAACCTCTCCGCCCTCTGGGCCTCCGGGTCGAATGACGTCTGGACCGTGGGCAACTCTGGCACCGTGCTGCGCAACCAGGGCAGCGGCTTCAAGCCCGTGACCTCAAGCACCACCCAGAAGCTCAACGACGTGTGGGGCAGTGGCCCGAACGACGTCTGGGTCGTGGGTAACGGCGGCACCCTGCGTCACTACGATGGCACCACCTTCGCCGCCATCGACGCGGGCACCACCCTGCCCCTCTACGAGGTGACGGGCGCCGGCCCCAACGACGTCTGGGCCGTCACCTCCGAGGACCCCTGCTTCTTCTGCAACGACTACGGCATCGTCTACCGCGTTACGCCCGGCGGCCTCTCCGAGAGCCTTCGCATCGACGACCAGCTCTTCCACGTGCACTCCGTCGACTCTTCCGCCCTGTTCACCGTGGGCGAGAGCCTGCGCTACCAATGGAACGGTACGGGATGGAAGAAGGTGGGCTCCGGCAGGGATGGTGCGCTCGCCGGCAGCAGCTCGAACGACATGTGGCTGCTGGGAGAGGAGGGTCACGTCGAACGTTGGAACGGCAGCGCATGGACCAGGCAGGCACCCGCCCGCGCGTTGGGTGACTCCCTCCAGGACGTGCATGGCATCAGCGCCACCAACCTCTGGGCGGTGGGTTCCCGGTTGATGCACTGGAATGGCGGCGGTTGGTACCAGCTCCCCAGCTACGGCTCCAGTTCGGCCTCTGGCCTCTACGCGGCCTCGGCCAACGCCGTCTGGATCGTCACTTCAGGGAGTGACACCAGCTCCAACCGCATCTACCGGTGGAACGGCACGGGTTACACGGAGGAGCTCTCCTCGCATCCCCAGGGGCTGCTCGCGGTCCACGGTAGCTCGGAGACGGACGTCTGGGCCGTGGGCAGAGCCGGACTGGCCCTGCACAACACCGGCTCCGGGTGGGCCTGCCAGCCCACCGGAGTGGGCAAGGCGCTCAACGATGTCTGGGTCCAGGGTCCCTCACTGGCCATCGCCGTGGGCGACTCGGGCACCATCGTGCGCTGGGATGGCAACGCCTGGTCCAGGATGAGCTCCGGCACCGGCGCGGACCTCCACGGAGTCTGGGGCAGCGGGCCCTCGGACATCTGGGCCGTGGGAGCCAACGGCACGCTGCTGCACCATGACGGCAATGCCTGGTCCAGCTCGACGAGTGGCACCACGACCAACCTGACCGCGCTCTGGGGGACGTCCTCGTCCTCGGTGTGGGCCACGGGCGAGAACGGCACGCTGCTGCGCTACGACGGCTCGCGGTGGACCTCCGAGCACACCGGCACCGGCCGCGCCCTGCGAGGGCTATGGGCCGCCTCCACGTCCGACGTGTGGCTCGTGGGAGACTCCGCCATCCTCCACAAGCCCTGAGCCTGCTCTCCCCTCTCCCCTTGGGAGAGGGGAAATGGTCGCGGTTGTCTGCGCATAGGGGGCTCAACCCACCGACACCACCCGGAACCGGGCTCGGGTTGACGCCGCGCCTCCACGGCCATATAAGTTGGTCAACCAACCTATAAATGGAGCCGCGGATGGCCCGCCCATCGAATACGGAGGAACGCCGGCAGCAGATCGTCGAGGGGATGCTGCGCGTCATGGCCGAGCGAGGCTACGAGCGCGCGTCCATCTCGGAGATCGCCAGGGCGGCGGGGCTGAGCCCGGGGCTGGTGCACTACCACTTCACGGAGAAGCAGGAGATCCTCCTGACGCTGGTGGAGCAGCTCGCGGGGCGGGTGCGCGAGCGGGTGAAGGCGCGGGTGGAGCGGGTGAGGAGCGGCGCCCGAGCGCAGGTGGATGCCTTCATCGATGCGTACCTGGCCACGGGTGACGACGCGGATCCAGCCTCGGTGGCGGCGTGGGTGACCATCAGCGCGGAGGCGGTGCGGCAGCCCGAGGTACGCGCGGCCTACGAGAAGGTGGTCCGCTCGGACCTGGAGTTCCTGGAGGAGCTGGTCGCCACGCGCATCGGGCGCAGACGCTCGCGCGCGGTGGCGGCGGGTCTCTTCGCAACGGTGCAGGGCTACTTCGTCCTGGCCGCGGCGGCCCCGGGGCTCATCCCTCCAGGTTCCGCCGCGAGCACGGTGAAGCGCATGGCCGCGGGGCTGCTCGACGCGGCGGACGCCTCGGAGGGCTCATGAAGACCGCGCTGAAGACGCCGCTGAAGCTCGGGCTGCTCACGAGCCTCTACCTGTCGCAGGGTCTGCCCTTCGGATTCTTCACCCAGGCGCTCCCGGTGCTGCTGCGCAAGCAGGGCCTGTCGCTGCCAGCCATCGGGCTCACGCACCTGCTCGCGCTGCCCTGGGCGCTGAAGTTCCTCTGGGCCCCGGTGATGGATCGCCACGGCTCGGAGAGGCTCGGACGGCGGCGTGGCTACATCCTCCCGTTGCAGCTCCTCTCGGCGGCGCTGCTCCTGGGGCTCTCCCTTCCCGAGGGGACCGTGAGCGTGACGACGCTCCTGGTGGCCGTGCTGCTCGTCAACCTGCTGGCGGCGACGCAGGACGTGGCCACGGACGGGCTCGCGGTGGACCTGCTCGAGCCCGAGGAGCTCGGTTGGGGCAACGGCGTCCAGGTGGCCGGCTACCGGGTGGGGATGATCCTCGGTGGAGGGCTCATGCTCATCCTCTTCGATGCGCTGGGCTGGCGCCCCACCCTGCTGAGCCTGGGGCTGCTGCTGCTCGTGGCCACGGTGCCGGTGGCGCTCTTCCGCGAGCCCCCCTCCCCCATCCCCCGAGGCGAACACGTGGGCATGGGGCGTTGGCTCCGCGAGTCCCTGCTGTACTGGGTTCGCCGCCCCGGCACGGGCACGTGGCTCACCCTGCTCGTCCTCTTCAAGGCGGGTGAGAACCTGGCGACGGGAATGCTGCGCACCTTCCTGGTCGACGTGGGGCTGAGCCTGTCTCAAGTCGGATGGATGCTCGGGTTCGTGGGCTTCACCACCGGGCTGCTCGGCGCGCTCGCGGGAGGGGCGCTCGTCAACCGGCTGGGCCAGCGACGCGCGCTGCTCGTCTTCGGCGTCCTGCAAGCGGGAGCGGTGCTCCTCTACGCGCTGGCCGCGCACGGGGCCAACTCCCTTCCGGTGCTCGCGGTCGTCTGCGGCGTGGAGCACCTCACGAGCGGCATGGCGACCGCGGCCCTCTTCACGGTGATGATGGACATCTGCCGCCCGGAGCACGCCGCGTCCGACTACACGGTGCAGGCCTCGCTCGTCGTGTTGGCCACCGGAGGCGCCGCGGCCGTGAGTGGCTTCAGCGCCCAGACGCTCGGCTACGCGTGGCACTTCACGCTCGCGGCGGCCCTGTGCGCCGTGGCCGTGGCCTGGGTGGCGCTCACCTTTCATCCGCCCCGAACGCTCGTGTCCGGGGAACAACCGGAGGTGTCGTGATGACCATCGCCGTCTATGCCGGCAGCTTCGACCCGGTGACCGCCGGCCACCTGTCCGTCATCCGCCAGGCCGCTCGGCTCTTCGGCCACGTCGTCGTGGTGGTGGCCATCAACCCGGACAAGCGCACCCTCCTCACCGTGGCCGAGCGCGTGGAGCTGCTGCGCGAGGTGGTGGCGCTCCACCCCAACGTCACCGTGTCCAGCACCGAGGGGCTCATCGTGGACTACGCACGGGCCATCGGCGCGAGCGTGTTGCTCCGTGGCGTACGGGGCGCCACGGATGCGCAATTCGAGACGACGCTGGCCCAGGCCAACCGCGCCCTGGCACCAGACCTGTCCACCCTCTTCCTCCCCGCCGAGGCCCACCTCGCAGCGGTGAGCAGCAGCGCGCTCAAGGAGAAGCTGGAGCGCGGCGAGGACGTTTCGGACTTCTGCCCGCCCGCCGTCGCGGCGAAGCTGCGCCAACGGATGAACCCCCCCACCCACCGGAGCCCTCGATGAGCCTGTCCTTCGTCACCCTCGGCGTAGGGGATGCCTTCTCCGCGCTGCACTACTCCTCGTGCCTGGCGCTCGAGGCCGAGGGCCAGGTGTTGCTCCTGGATTGTCCGCACCCCATCCGCAAGATGATGCGCGAGGCCAGCCTCTCCTCGGGCGTGGAGCTGGACGCGGACCGGGTGTCGGGCCTCGTCCTCACCCACCTGCACGCGGACCACAGCTCGGGCGTGGAGGGGCTCGGCTACTTCTCCTTCTTCGTGCTGAAGCGGAAGCTGCGGCTGCTCGCCCACCCGGACGTGACGCGCCGGCTCTGGGAGGGACACCTCGCCGCGGGCATGGAGGATCTCATCCGCAAGCCCGGAGGCGCACCCGAGCGCCACGGCTTCGAGGACTACTTCGAGCCCCTCGCGCTCTCCACCAAGGAGCCCGTGCGCTTCGGGCCCTTCTCCATCGAGAGCCGCATGACGTACCACCACGTCCCCACCACGGCCCTGCGCATCCGCGCGGGAGGGCGATGCCTGGGCTACAGCGCGGACACCGCCTACGACGAGGGACTCATCGCCTGGCTCTCCGAGGCGGACCTCGTGGTGCACGAGACGAATTACGGCGTGCACACGCCCTACGCGAAGCTGGCCGCCCTACCCGCCCCCCTGCGCGCGAGGATGCGGCTCATCCACTACCCGGATGACTTCGACCTCCGGGCGAGCAACATCGAGCCGCTCGCCCAGGGGCGCCGCTACAGCGTGTAGAGCTCACCTACCGAGCGGTCGGGCGGTACTCCGCTCCGCCTCCGCCGCCACGGCGCGTCACGTGTGCGTCACGCGAAAGATGCACGCGCGCGCCGGACGTGGGAGATTCGCGGCCCCAACGAACATCCCATGTCCCATCCGTCCCGCCTGTCGAGCCCCCTGGCCTCCTCCCTGGCTGCCCTGCTCCTCGCTGGTTGTGCTTCGCTATCGGGGAGCGCGCCAGCGCCCGTCACGAGCGCGGCTCCCGAGCCCTCGCAGGACGACGAGCCCACCGTCACCCTCACGCTGTTGCACGTCAACGACGTGTACCAGTTCACCCCGGTGGACTTCGGGGAGCGCGGTGGTCTGGGGCGGCTGTCCACGCTGCGCAAGCAGGTGCTCGCCGAGTCCCCGAACACGCTGTTCCTGATGGCCGGTGACACGCTGGGGCCCTCGGTGGAGTCCACCTTCCACAAGGGCAAGCAGATGATCGACGCGTGGAACGCGCTCGGTCTGGACTACGCGGTGCTGGGCAATCACGAGTTCGACTTCGGCCCCGACGTGATGCGCCAGCGCATGAAGGAGTCCCACTTCACCTGGCTGGGCGCCAACGTGATGGACAAGAAGACGGGCCGCACCTTCGGGGACACCCCGCCCTTCGTCATCCGCGACGTGGGCGGCGTGAAGGTGGGCATCTTCGGCGTGCTGCTGGGCAAGACGAAGTACAGCTCAAAGCCGGGACCGGACGTGTACTTCACGGACACGTGCGCCAAGGCGCGCGAGCTGGTGCCGCAGATGCGCAAGCAGGGCGCGCAGATCATCATCGGGCTCACCCACCTGTTCGTGGCGGAGGACAAGGTGCTCGCCCGCTGCGCGCCCATCGATCTCATCATCGGAGGCCACGAGCACGTGATGATGCAGGCGGTGTCCAACGGCACGCCCATCGTGAAGATGTCCTCCGAGGCGCGGGAGCTGGGGCGCGTCACCCTGCACGTGGGCACCCGGAGCCACAAGCTCAAGAGCATGGACTTCGACGTGATGCCGATCACGCCCGAGGTTCCGGAGGATCCGGCCTTCGCCGCCGCCATGCGCGAGTACGACGCGTTGACGGCCGAACTCTCCCAGCCCGTGGGCCGCACCGCCGTGACCCTGGACGCCAGCGAGGAGGCCAACCGCACCCGTGAGACGAACCTGGCCTCCTTCGTCGCGGACGCCTACCGCAAGGCCACCGGCGCGGAGGTGGCGATCATCAACGGGGGCTCCATCCGCTCGGACTCGGTGCTGAGGCCCGGTCCGCTCCTGCGGCGCGACGTGCTGGCCATCCACCCCTATCCGGGCTCGGTGGTGAGCATCGAGGTCACGGGCGCGGTGCTGCGCCAGGCGCTCGAGCAGGGTGTCAGCCGCAGCGCCGAGGAGGCGGACCCGGGCCGCTTCCCCCAGGTCTCCGGCATCCACTACGCCTTCGACGTGTGCCGGCCCGCGGGTGACCGCATCGTGCGCGTCACCGTGAATGGCGAGCCGCTCGAGCCGAAGCGGACGTACACGCTCGCCACCAACTCGTACATGGCCGAGGGCGGTGACGGGTACACCATGTTCAAGGGCGCGAAGTACCTGGTATCGCCCCAGAAGGGGAAGACCACGCAGGACGTGCTGCGCGACGCCTTCGCCTCCGCCGAGGCCATCGCCCCGGTCACGGACGGCCGCATCGAGCGGCTGCGCGGTGGCGCGCGCGACCTGGCGAAGATGGACGACCCGAACGCCCCCACCTGCCCGGCGGCCGCTGCCCAGGCCGCGCAGTAGGCGCGTTCGTCCGCGGCCCATGGATCTGAACCTCCTCGGACTCTTCGTGGCCGTCGCGGAGACCGGTAGCTTCTCGGCGGCGGCCCGGAAGTTGGGGCTGCCCAAGTCGTCCGTGAGCAGGGGCGTGGCGAGTCTCGAGGCCTCGGTCGGTGCGCAGCTGCTCCACCGCACGACGAGGCACGTCTCGCTGAGCACCGCCGGCGCGGCACTGTATGAGCGAGCGGCGCCGCTGCTCGCCTCGCTGCGGGAAGCGGTCGGGACCCTGCCCGAGCGGGAGGAGGCCCCTTCGGGCAAGCTTCGGATCACCGCGCCGAATGACATGGGAGCCACCTTCCTGCCAGAGGTCATCGCGCGCTTCACCGCGCGCTATCCCTCGGTGATCGTCGACTGCCGCCTGACGAACCTGAACGTGGACCTGGTGGCGGAGGGGTTCGATCTCGCGCTCCGCGCCTCTGGAGCGAAGCTGGCGGACTCATCGCTGATGGTGCGGCGGCTCGGGACGATCGACGTGCAGCTGTTCGCCTCGCCCACGTACCTCGCACGACGCGGGACGCCTCGCACGCCCGAGGACCTGGCCCACCACGACTTCGTCGCGTTCCGGGGGCGCAAATACCTGGACGAGCTGGGCCTCTCGGAGAAGAACGCGCGCGTGCTCGCCGACGACATGCTCTTCATGCGCGAGGCGGTGAAGGCGGGCGTTGGCATCGCCAGCCTCCCCACGTTCCTCGCACAGGCGGACGTGACGTCCGGGCAGCTCGTCCGTGTGCTGCCGCGCTATACGCAACGGTCGACGACGCTCGTGCTGTTGTACCCGAGGACCCAGCACGTCCCGAGGAAGGTGTCCGCCTTTCGCGACTTCCTGCTCGACTTCCTCGAGGGACGGCCGCTCTCGGCCCATCCCAACGCGGGCTGAGCCGCGGGGGATTGGGCCTCGGCACCCGCCTCAGCCGAAGAGCACGGAGCGCATCGACAGCGAGCCGAGATCGAATCCGGTGATGGGGAAGCGCACCGGATCCCGGTCGCTGGCGGCGCCGGCGGCGTACAGCAGCGGGAGGAAGTGATCGATGCTCGGGTGCGACATGCGCCCCGCCTCGGTCTCGATGACGCGCGAGAGGAACGCGCCGTCGTGCTGCTCGAGCGCCCTCGCCACGTCCTCGTCGAAGCTCGTGGCCCATTTCGGGGGCGTGCTCTCGCCCGACTGCATGCTCCTGAAGGCATGGCGCAGGTTGTGCGTCACGTTGCCGCTGCCCATCACCAGGATGCCTTCGTCGCGGAGCCCGGCCAGCGCGCGGCCCAGCGCGAGGTGCTCGGAGGGCGCGAGCCGCGCGTCGATGCTGAGCTGCACGACCGGGACATCCGCCGCGGGACGCAGGTGGTGGAGCACGGTCCAGGAGCCATGGTCCAGGCCCCAGTCGTTCTGGATCGACGCGCGAGAGGGTCCCAGGAGCTCCACCACCCGCCGCGCGAGCTCGACGCTGCCAGCGGCCGGGTACTGCATCTCGTAGAGCGCGCGAGGGAAGCCCCCGAAGTCGTGGATGGTGGGCGGGCGCTCGTTCCCGGTGACGAAGGTGCCGGGAAGGAACCAGTGTGCGGAGATCGCGAGGACCGCCTTCGGCTTGGGCAGCTGCCCGGCGAGCGACTTGAAGCTTCGCGTCCAGGTGTTGTCCTCGATGGCGTTCATGGGGGAGCCGTGCCCGATGAAGAGCACCGGCAGGCGGGATCCGGAAGAAGAGGTGGTCATGGTGGAGCTCCCCTCCTGGACCGGACGCTCGGCGCGAGCCGAATCGCGACAGCCCAGGAATGGAAGGGTCGCAGCGCCGAGTGCGGCGGCCTTGAGGACACTGCGTCGGCCAGGTCGGTAGGGGGACATGAATGGTGCTCGCGAGTCAGGAGATCATGCTCGGCGACCCGGCGTTGCACCAGCTCCAGTCGGGCAAATCACTGTTCCCAGGGTGGAACAGTGACAGGAGCGAATACCCTCACCCTGGCCCTCTCCCAGGGGGAGAGGGAATTCAGGCCCAGCCGCGCAGCCGGTAGACGAGGCGGCCGAAGAGCTCTCGCAGCGCGTCCGTCCCCGCGGAGAGGTTGGACGCCCTCGGCTGCCATGATGCGCTGTGCAGATCCCACTCGTGCGCTCGCACGTCCACCGCCAGCGTGTCCGGCTTCAGCCCCACCGCCTCGAAGGTGCCCAGTGCCCGCGGCATGTGCGCCGCGCTCGTCACCAGCACCAGCCGCGTCCACCCCTGCTTCCGGATGATGCGCTCCGACTCCACCGCGTTCTCCCGCGTGTTCCGGCTCCGCTTCTCGGTGAAGATGCGCTCGGGCTCGATGCCCCACATCCGCAACTGCCTCGCCAGCACGTCGGCCTCCACCAGCGCCTCTGGCCTCATGTCCAGTGTGCCCGCCGCGAGCAGCACATTGCGCGCATGTCCGCTCCGCAGCAGCTCGAAACCGCGGAGGATGCGCTCCACTGGTTGATTGTACTCGGGGAGGCCCGAGCGCTCGGTGGCGGACGAGTCCACCGCTCCTCCCAGCACGATGACGGCGTCGTAGACCTCCTCCGGCCGGTACGTGGACACCACGCCCGCCTCCACCCAACGCTGCAGTCCGGTGGCCACGGGCTGGGTCGAGAAGAGGTACAGCACCAGCAGCCCGAGCCCCTGCAGCCACGCCGCGAGCCTCGCCCTCCTCCGGCGCACCACGAGGCCCGCCACCCCCAGGAGCAATCCCCAGGAGAGCGGAGAGAGGAGCAGATCCAACAGCTTCGACAGGAAGACGAACACGCCGTGCTACCGCTCGCCCCAGTGGAGCTTCTGCCGGAGGATGGTGAAGTAGCCCACGCGAGGATTGCGCACCAGGGACACCCGGTTGGGCGAGCGCACCACCTCGATGATGTCCTCGCACCGCAGGCTGTGACCCGTCTGCCCGTCCAGGGTGAGGAAGGTGTCCGCCGTCTCGCTCCGCAGGGCGACCCGGATGGTGCGGTCCGCGGGAACGATGATGGGACGGTGCGTGAGCGCGTGCGAGCAGATGGGCGCGAGCACCGTGCAATCCACCGACGGGTGGACGATGGGACCCCCCGCGGACAGCGCGTACGCCGTGGAGCCGGTGGGCGTGGACAGGATGACGCCATCCGCCTTGTACGTGGCGATGGGCACGTCCTCGATGGACACCTCGTGGTCCGCGATGCGCGCCAGCGCGCCCTTGTTGATGACCACGTCGTTGAGGACCTCGTCCTGCACCACCACCTTGCCCTCACGGATCAGCCGGCACGTGAGTTTCATCCGGGAGTCCACCTTGAAGCGGCCGGCGAGCACATCATCCAGGGCGGAGAACAGCCCATCGACGGGGATCTCCGTCATGAAGCCCAGGCTGCCCAGGTTCACCCCGAGGATGGGCTTGGGGCTTCCGTCGAGCAGCCGGGCCGCGTGGATGAGGGTGCCATCCCCGCCCAGCACCACCACCAGGTCCGCCCGAGCCGCCAGCTCCCGGTCGTCCACCTTCTGCCATCCGAGCGTATGCGCCAGGAGCCGGTCGCCCAGCACCTCCAGCGCGGGATAGCGTTCACGGATTCGCGCGGCGAGCTCCGCCGCCTCGGGCTTGTCCTTCTTCGCTACGAGCACCAGGGTCTGCACGATGAAGAAGGGTTCTAATCCAGACGGACAGGAGAGCGCTGGACGAAATGGACCCTCCGATGATCCTGTGACACGTGGTACCCGGACCGCAGGTTTTCTCCATGGACCTCTTCGAGCATGCCAGCCGGAAGGACGAGGCCTTGCTGGCCCCCCTGGCGGAACGGATGCGCCCCACCCGCCTGGAGGAATTCGTCGGGCAGGAGCACCTGACGGGTGAGGGGCGCTTCCTGCACCGGGCCATCCAGCAGGATCAGGTGCCCTCGCTCATCCTCTGGGGGCCCCCGGGGACGGGAAAGACGACGCTCGCCCACGTCATCGCCCGCTCCACCGGCGCCGCCTTCGAGTCCCTCTCCGCCGTGCTCTCCGGCGTGAAGGACATCCGGGAGACGGTGGCCCGCGCCCAGGAGCGCTGGAGGCTGCACCGCCAGCGCACCCTTCTCTTCGTGGATGAGATCCACCGCTTCAACAAGGCGCAGCAGGACGCGCTGCTGCCCCACGTGGAGAAGGGCACCGTCACCTTGATCGGCGCCACCACGGAGAACCCCTCCTTCGAGGTGAACGCCGCCCTCCTGTCCCGAGCGCGCGTCGTCACCCTGCGTGGGCTGGAGGAGGAGGAGCTCGTGGCGCTGCTGCGCCGGGCGGTGGCCGACCCCAGGGGGCTGGGTGGCAAGGTGGAGGTGGACGACGAAGCCCTGACCTTCATCGTCCAGGCCTCGGGGGGAGACGCGCGCCGGGCCCTCACCGCACTGGAGGCGGCGGCCGCGCACGGCGGCCCCCGGGTGGACAAGGCCATCGCCGAGGAGACCCTGCAACACAAGGCGCTGCTCTACGACAAGGCCGGCGAGGAGCACTACAACGTCGTCAGCGCCTTCATCAAATCCATGCGGGGCTCGGACGTGGACGCCGCGCTCTACTGGATGACGCGCATGCTGGAGGCGGGCGAGGACCCCGTCTTCATCTTCCGGCGCATGGTCATCTTCGCCTCGGAGGACATCGGCAACGCGGACCCACGGGCGCTGGGCGTGGCGGTGGACGCGCTGCGGGCCTTCGAGCTGGTGGGCCTGCCCGAGGGCACCCTGCCCCTCACCCAGGCGGTGACGTACCTGGCGCTGGCGCCCAAGTCGAACGCGGTGCTCACCGCGTACGCCGCGGCCCGCGCCGCCGTCACCGAGGGAGGGCCCCTGCCCGTCCCCATGCACCTGCGCAACGCGCCCACGAAGCTGATGAAGTCGCTCGGGTACGGCGCCGGCTACAAATATCCGCACAACTTCGAGGGCCACTACGTCCCCGAGGACTACCTCCCCGAGGCCCTGCGCGGCCGGCGCTTCTACCAGCCCTCGCGCAACGGGCTCGAGCAGGAGCTGGCCGAGCGCTACGAGGACATCCAACGCCAGCTCGCGGGCCGAACCCGCGAGCCGGGAGAGGAAGGCTAGGACGCCACCTCGAGGGCGTCATCGTCCTCCTTGGAGCGCTTCATGGAGCGCCCCGCCACCTCGTACTGCTTGAGCAGGCGGCGGAAGTTGGAGCGATCCACGCCCGCGGCGCGCGCGGCGCTGGAGACGTTGTGGTTGTGCTTCTCGAGCAGCGCGGTGAGGTAGCGCCGCTCGAAGGCGCGCATGGCCAGACGCTTGGCCTGGGCATACGGCAGGTGCGCGAGGCTGAACACCTCCACCTGGGCCCCGGCCTGCGGCGCGTCCTGGAAGCCCGGCGGCAGGTCGTCGACGTCCAACACCTCCTTGGAGGTGAGCACCACCGCGCGCTCGATGACGTTCTCCAGCTCGCGCACGTTGCCCGTCCACCGGTTGCAGGTGAGCGCCTCCATGGCGCGCGGCGTGAAGCCCGTCACCCGCTTGCCCACCTTCGCCGTGTACAGCTTGAGGAAGTGGTGCGCCAGCAGCGGCACGTCCTCGGGGCGGTCTCGCAGCGGCGGCAGGTCGATGGTGATGACGTTGAGCCGGTAGAACAGGTCCTCGCGGAACTTGCCCTGCTCCTTGGCCCGGCTCAGGTCCACGTGCGTGGCGGCGATGACGCGCACGTCCACCTTCACCGGCTCGTTGGCGCCCACGCGCTTCACCTCGCCCTCCTGCAGCACGCGCAGCAGGCGGACCTGGGTGGCGGGAGGCACGTCGCCAATCTCGTCGAGGAAGATGGTGCCGCCGTCCGCGGCCTCGAAGAGGCCCTTCTTGTTGGAGGTGGCTCCGGTGAAGCTGCCCTTCACGTGGCCGAAGAGCTCACTCTCCAGCAGCGTGTCCGTCAGCGCCGAGCAGTTGACCGCCACGAAGGGCTTGTCCTTGCGCGCGCTGCGGTAGTGGATGGCCCGCGCCACCAGCTCCTTGCCCGTGCCGCTCTCGCCCTGGATGAGCACCGTGGCCGTGGAGTGGCTCACCGTCTCCACCAGCTTGAAGACGGCGCGCATCTGCGACGACTGGCCGATCAGCTCCTCGAACTGGTTGCGAGCGGTGAGCGCCTCCTCCAGCGCGCGCGCCCGGTCCCTCAGGGCCTTGCGCTCGGCGGCCTTGGCCACCGTCATGCTCACTTCGTCGATGTTCTCGAAGGGCTTGGTGAGGTAGTCGTACGCCCCGGACTTCACCGCCTCCACCGCCGTCTCCACGGTGGCGAAGGCGGTCATCATGATGACCTCCACGTCCGGCCGCGCCGCCTTGATGCCGCGCAGCAGATCCATGCCGGACAGGTTGGGCATCTTGATGTCCAACACGGCCACGTCGATGGACGGGTCCTTCGCCGCGGTCAGTCCCTCCACGGCGTCGTCGATGGAAACGACCTGGTAGCCCTCGCGGCTGAGGATGGACGTGACCGCCTTGAGGACGATCTGATCGTCATCCACGACCAGGATCTTGGCGCGCTTCATGGCGCTGGACGACTGCGGGTTCACGGCAACCTCTCGAGCTGCAGGGGAATGGGGATGTAGACGGTGAAGCGCGAACCCTCACCCATGTGGGTGTCCACCTTGAAGATGCCGCCGTGGTCCTCGACGATCCGGTAGGCGATCGACAGACCCAGGCCGGTGCCCTGGCCGGGAGGCTTCGTCGTGAAGGACGGCTCGAAGATGCGCGCCACGTAGCGTTCATCGATGCCACTGCCCGTGTCGATGACCCGGAAGAAGCAGCGGTCGCCGTCCTTGCCCGTCTCCAGGGTCAGCACCCCGCCCGAGGGCGGCAGCGCGTGCAGTCCGTTCTGCAGCAGGTTGAGCATCACCTGCGACAACTGTCCCGGATCGCCGAACAGATCCGGGAGATCCGGCGTCAGGCGCAGCTCCAGCCGCACCTTGGGGTAGGCCTTGAGCTGGGCCCCGAAGAGCACCGCCGAGTCCTCCGCGCACTTGTTGAGCTGGAAGGTGCGGCGATCCTCCGTCTTGCTGTGACGGCTGAACTTCAGCAGGCTCTCCACGATGCGCTTGCAGCGCAGCGCGCTCTCCTCGATGAGCTCCAACGACTCCATGTCGGAGGCGCTGCGGCCCTCGTCGCGCTTCATCAACTGCGCGAAGGCGAGGATGCCCCCCAGCGGGTTGTTGATCTCATGCGCCACACCGCCGGCGAGCTGACCCACCGCCGCCATCTTCTCCGTCTCGATGAGCCGGCGCGTCATCTCGCGCTCGTCGCTGATGTCGCGGTAGGCACACACCGCGCGCCCCTCGCCCGTCAGCGGGTAGGCGGCCATGGCGTAGGTGCGTCCGCGCTGGCTGATCTCCGCGCGCACGCCCTTGCCGGCCTCGAGCGCCTCGGGCAGCGGACAGCCCGGGCAGGGGGTGTCCCGATCGAACAGCAGCTTGTGGCAGAGCTGATCACTGCCCTCCTCGGACAGCGTCCCCTGGAGCCGCTCACCCGCCAGCACCGTGTACGCCTTGTTGGCCCGGCGCACGCCGTAATCGCGGCGCACCACGGCCAGCGGCGTGTCCATGGAGTCGAACGACAACTCCCACTCGCGCTTGGCCTGGCTCAGCAGGTGCGTGCGCAGCGCCACGCGGGTCTCCAACTCCGCGTTGAGCCGCCGCAGCTCCTCGTTCTGCTGCTGCGTCACCCGGAGCAGCCGCTCGTTCTCCGCCTGGAGCGCGTACTGCTCGAAGGCGCTCTTGACCGTGAGCACCAGGTGGCTGTCGTTCCACGGCTTGGAGATGAAACGGAAGATCTCCGAGCGGTTGATGGCTTCCTCGATCGCCTGCTGATCGGCCTGACCGGTGAGCATGATGCGCTGGGCCCGTGGGACCTGCGCCTTCACCCGGCTGAGGAACTCCACGCCGTTCATGCCCGGCATCCTGAAGTCGGAGATGACCACCTCCGGCGTGAAGCGTTCGAGGGCCTTGAGGCCCTCCTCCGCATCGGAGGCCGTCTCGATCTGCCAATCGCCGCGACGGAGCACCCGCCGGATGGACTTCAGGATGTACTCCTCGTCGTCCACCAGCAGCAGCCGTCCGCGTGGCACCACTCCCTGTGTCTGCGCCAGTTCCAGTGGCAACCTCGTCCTGGGTCCGAGACCCGAGCGTTTGCAATGACGCTGCCAACATCCACCGCCTCGCAAAGCCCCCTGATACCGGGTGCTTCCACACCCGGGGCTCACGCCCACCCTGGGTCCCTCAATACCCCGACCCATGAATCGGGTCAATGTTGACCCAGGACGCGAACCCAGGCAGGCTAGCGGGAGGCGAGGCCGGTGAGCGGCATGGGCGAGATGTGGACGCAGATGCGGTTGCGGCCCTCGTCCTTGGCCCGGTAGAGGGCCTGGTCGGCGGAGCGCACCAGCTGCTCGGCGTTGTTGACGGCGTGGTGGGGAAAGGCGGAGACGCCCAGCGAGGCGGTGACGCGCAACGTCCGCTGGGGGCCGGTGTGCAGGGCGCCCAGCTCGCGCCAGACGCGCTCGGCCACGGTGAGGGCGCCGGCCAGAGGTGTGCGCGGCAGGAGGATGGCGAACTCCTCGCCTCCATAGCGGGCGAGCAGGTCCGTCTCACGCACGCTGCGCTGGAGCGAGGCGGCCACGTCGCACAGCACGATGTCGCCCACCTGGTGGCCATGGTCGTCGTTGAAGGCCTTGAAGTGGTCCAGGTCGATGAGGATGAGCGACAGCGGATCGTCGTAGCGCTGGGCGCGCCGGAACTCCTCGCGCAGCCGATCCTGGAAGTAGCGGTGGTTGTGGACGCCGGTGAGTCCGTCCGTGATGGAGAGGCGCTCCAGGGCGGCCACGCGGGTGATGAGCGAGTTGAGACGCTCGCGCTCCTGGATGCAGCGAGCCATGCGGGCCAGCAGCTCCTCGGAGTCCACCGGCGTGCACACCACCTCGGCGCCCAGCCGCAGCACGGCCAGCACCGCCGCGCGCTCCTCCGCCGGCACGAGCGCGACGATGGGGGGGCCCTTCCCCTCGTCGTCCCGGGCCATCAGGTGCTGCAACAACGCGCGCGAAGGCCCCCCGGCGGGACCCAGGCCGAGCAGCACCAGCTGGGCCTCGTCGATGCGGCGCTGGGCCTCCGGGCCCGCCGCCACGAGCCTGACGGAAAAACCCTCCTGCTCCAGCGTGCTCGCCAGCTCGGCGTGCCGCTCCGGCAACTCGTCCACCAGCAGAATGAGGCGCCTGTCTCCCACATCGTTCCCCGAAACCAAGCCCAAGCACCCACGCTACCACGGCCGGGTGAAGCGGAGCGACCGTTGGATTGCGATCGCCCAGCAATGTTTGATAGCCAGCCCCATCACGCAACCTCAGTCACCCTGGCGTAGCGCCGAGGTTTCATCGTGGGCAAATCCCCCAGCATCAGCCTCTTCTTCCCCGCGTGGAACGAGGAGGACTACGTCGAGCGGTCCGTGGCGCGCGCCATGGACGTTCTTCCCCGGCTCACGGATGACTTCGAGATCATCATCGTCAACGACGCCTCCACGGACCGCACGCAGGAAATCTGCGAGCAGCTGGCCGCGCGCATCCCCCAGGTCCGGGTCATCACCCACCCGGTCAATCTGAAGCTGGGCGGCGCCTTGCGCACGGGCCTGTCCGCGTCCACCAAGGACGTGGTGGTCTACTCGGACATCGGCCTGCCGTTCGACCTGAACGAGCTGGAGCGGGCGTTGCATCTGATGAACTACCTGGAGGCGGACATGATCTGCGCCTTCCGGTTCGACCGCACCAGCGAGGGACCCCAGCGCATCGCCTACTCGTTCGCCTACAACCTGCTCATCCGCACGCTGTTCGGTGTCCACGTGAAGGACATCAACTTCAGCTTCAAGGTGATGCACCGGCGGGTGCTGGAGGCGGTGGAGCTCAACAGCCAGGGCTCCTTCATCGACGCGGAGCTGGTGGTGAAGGCCATCCACCAGGGCTTCCGCGTGTTCCAGATGGGGGTGGACTACTTCCCGCGCACGCGCGGGGTGTCCACACTGTCCTCGCCCGCCGTCATCGTGAAGATGGTGCGGGAGCTGGCGAAGCTGTACCCGCAGACGCGCTGGCCCCGGGCGACGAAGCGTCCGGTGCGGTTGCCGCCCTCGGTGGCCCCGCTGCACGGCCCGTCACGCGAGCGAGAGCGGACGCGCGGCCACGGGTAGAGCGGTGGCTCGCACGCGCCTCGTCGTCAACGCGGACGAGCTCGGGCTGCATCCGGCCCTGGATGCGGGTATCCTCCGGGCACACCGCGAGGGTATCGTCACCAGCGCGACCGTGCTGGTGATGGGCCCCGACGCGCCCGAAGCGGTGGGCCGGGCCCGGGCGCAGGGACTCGCCCTGGGAGTCCACCTGGCCCTCTCCACCCGGCTGCCCCCGGCGGCGCCCGCCTCGCACGTGCCCACGGTGGCCCCCGGGTGGGCGCCTGCGCGCGAGCTGGGCGGACTTCGCGCGCGCGTGGCTCACCGGACAGGTGCGCCGGGAAGAGCTGGAGTTGGAGCTCGCCGCGCAGGTGGAACGTGCGCGGGCCCTCGGCGTGGAGGTGGACCACCTGGACGCACACCAACACCTGCACCTGCTGCCGGGCGTGCGGCCGGTGGTGGAGGCCCTGGCTCGGCGGGAAGGACTGCCCCTGCGCTGGCCGGATCGGCTGCCCCGCGTGTCCTGGCTGCGGGCCCCCGGGCCGGCGGTGAAGACGTCGCTGCTCTCGCTGCTGGCCCGGATCGCGCCACGGCCCCAGCCCGGAGTGCGGCGGGTGAGCGCGGGCGGCATCTTCGAGGCGGGCCAGCTCACCGAGTCCGCCCTGCTCGCGCTGCTGGAGTCCCTGCCGGAAGGAGACTTCGAGCTGGGCTGCCACCCGGGCGAGGGCCGACCCCACGTGCCGGAGGATCCGCCATCTCGAGCGGGGTGAAGCCGGCCTGGCGCAGCATCGACTCCACCACGCTCCACCGGGAGCAGGTAGAGGACATCGCTCACCACCACCGCGTCGAAGTGGCCGGGCAGCCGCTCGGCGAGCGACTCCACGGTCCCCACCTCCGCCCTCACGTTGGGGAGACGACCAGGACCCCGCCGGGCCCATTCGATTTTACGTGGGTCGGGATCGACCCCATGCACGATGCGACGGGAGTCCCCCAGGGCGAGGAGCGCGGAGAGCAGTCCATGGCCGCAGCCCACGTCGGCCACGGACCCACCTGTGGGTACACGGGCGGCAACGGCCTCGAGCGGCGCGGAGAAGGCCCGGGCATGCACGTGGAAGCGCTCGGCCGGGGGGAAGTGGGAGAACAACGCGAGAGCTGGCGGGAGGGGAGCATTCACGAGACGTAGTGGTCCAGGCCGAAGGCGGCGGACAGGAGGACGAGCCCCACCGCCCCCGCGGCGAGCAGTCCGTGGCGCACGCGCGGGTGGTCGCGCAGCAGCAGCGCGAGGGTGAGGAAGAGGGGAAAGGCGGAGATGAGGTAGCGCCCCATGCCCATGAAGTCCTTGGTCGACAGGGTGGGGATGCCCACGAGGGCGGCGCAGAACACGCCATACCCCCACCCCAGCCGCCGAAACGTGGGCCACACCAACGCGAGCGCCGCCACGGTCAACAGCGCGTGGAGGCACAGCCGCAGAACGGTCTCGGCGTTGGACTCGGGTGAGAAGACGGTCTTGAACCAGTACAGCTTCAGCCACGACTCCCAGCCGGGCGTCTGTCCCCAGCCGACCTGGGCGTCGACGAAGGCGAGAGGACGAAGCCGAGCGAGGACAGGACCGGCAAGAAGTCGAGGGCACTCCAGCGCTCACCCCGCTCGCGCTTCCACTCGAGCCGGCGGGCCACCAGCCCCAGCACCACCGCGGGCGCCACCGGCCGCGCCGCTGTCGCCATCGCGCCCAGCAGGACCGCCGGCACCAGGTGCCCCTTCTCCAAAGGCGCCCACCACCAGCAGGAGGAAGAGCGCGTCGGAGTACATCACTCCATAGAGGAAGAAGGTGAAGGGATACAGGGCGAGGAGCAACCCCGCCTGGAGCGCGGTGGTCTCGTCCTTCACGCGAAGGCGTGCCCATCGCGAGAAGAGCAGGAGCGCGAGCGGACCACAGAGCAGGGTGACGAGGACCCCCGCCTGGTACACGTTCGGGCCCAGCTGCTCGACGGCGCGGATGGCCAACGGATAGAGCGGGAAGAAGGCCACCGAGCTCTGCGCTCCGGGCACGTACTGGTACCCCTCCTGGGCGATGCGCATGTACCAGCTCGAGTCCCACCCCACCCAGCCCATCACCACGTACTCGTCGAGCCGCACCACCGGGGCTTGTGGATTCTTGTGGTGGAAACGCCAGGCACCGGCCCCCGCCGCCGCCGCGCAGGCGATGACGGCGGTCAGGATGACGAGAGCCAGGGTACGCGACACGAAGAGACGCATGCGGCGCAGGCTCCTTCCAGAACCCCGCCAGGGTCAAGCTCCGAGGGGAATAGGCCTGGACCTGGGGTGCGGGTGCACCCGCGCCCGCCCCGCGGGCATCACACGGTGCTTTCCGCACCGCCACCGTTCACCGACAATGCCGCCTCCCCACCAGGAGAGTGCATGCCCATCACGTTCCGCGGCCTCATGGTGCTCGTGCTTGTCGCGCTCGCCGGACCCGCGAGGGCCCAGGCCGCGAAGCCCCAGCAGCCCACCGCCGAGTCCGAGCGCGCCGAGTACATCCGCTCGCACTACACCAAGTTCGAGTACCGCATCCCCATGCGAGACGGCACGAAGCTGTTCACCGCCGTCTACGTCCCCAACGACGCGAGCCCCGGCAAGCGCTACCCCGTCCTGCTCACGCGCACGCCCTACACGGTGGCGCCCTACGGGCTGGACCGGTACGCGCGCAGGCTCGGGCCCAACCCGCAGTACGAGAAGGACGGCTTCATCTTCGCCTTCCAGGACGTGCGCGGCCAGCACATGTCCGAGGGCGAGTTCGTCAACATGCGCCCGCACCGCGCGAAGAAGAGCGGGCCCAGGGACATCGACGAGAGCACCGACACCTACGACACCATCGACTGGCTGGTGAAGAACGTGCCGGGCAACAACGGCCGCGTGGGACAGTGGGGTATCTCCTATCCCGGCTACTACACGTCGGCGGGCGCCATCGACTCGCACCCGGCGCTCAAGGCGGCGTCACCGCAAGCACCCATCGCCGACTGGTTCTGGGACGACTTCCACCGGCACGGCGCCTTCAACCTGACGATGGCATTCAACTTCTTCTCGAGCTTCGGCAGGCCTCGGCCGCAGCCGACCGACAGCGAGGATTGGAAGCGCTTCGACCACGGCACCCCGGACGGCTACCAGTTCTTCCTCGACCTGGGGCCGCTGAGCAACGCGGACGCGCGTTACTTCAAGGGCGACATCGCGTTCTGGAAGGATCTCTCCGCGCATCCCAACTACGACGCCTTCTGGCAGTCGAGGAACCTCCTGCCGCACCTGAAGAACATCAAGGCCGCCATGCTGGTGGTGGGCGGCTGGTACGACACCGAGGACCTGTACGGGCCCCTGCGCACCTACGCCACCATCGAGAAGCAGAACCCGGGCACCTCCAACACGCTGGTCATGGGTCCCTGGCCGCATGGCGGTTGGATGCGCACGGACGGCTCCTCGCTGGGTGACGCCGATTTCGGCTTCAAGACGGCCGCCATCTACCAGGAACTGGAGTTCGCCTTCTTCAAGCACCACCTCAAGGGAGGCGAGAAGCCCGACCTGCCCGAGGCCCTGGTGTTCGAGACGGGTGCCAACCGCTGGCGGCGCTTCGACACGTGGCCGCCGAAGCAGGTGCGCGAGGCGCGACTCTACTTCCAGCCCAAGGGGGGCCTCTCGTACTCGCCGCCCGCGAGCACCGAGGAGTCCTTCGACGAGTACGTGAGCGACCCGAACAAGCCCGTCCCCTACACCATGGAGCTCACGACGGGCTGGGCCAAGAGCTACATGACCGAGGATCAGCGCTTCGCCGCGCGCCGTCCCGACGTGCTCGTCTATGAGACGGCGCCGCTGGAGAAGGATCTCACGCTGGCGGGCCCACTGGAGGCGGAGCTGTGGGTCTCCACCACCGGCACCGACGCGGACTGGGTGGTGAAGCTCGTGGACGTCAATCCGGGCAAGATGCCCGGTGGCCCGAGGGGTGGCGACGACGAGGAGGGCAAACGTAACCGGGGCCACCAGCAGACGCTGGTGCGCGGCGAGCCGTTCCGCGGCCGCTTCCGCGACAGCTACAGCGAGCCCAAGCCCTTCAAGCCGGGCGAGGTGACGAAGGTGCGCTTCGTCATCAACGACGTCTTCCACACCTTCAAGCGAGGGCACCGGGTGATGATCCAGGTGCAGTCGAGCTGGTTCCCCTTCATCGATCGGAACCCGCAGACCTTCGTGCCCAACATCTTCGAGGCGAAGGAAGAGGACTTCGTGCGCGCCTTCCACCGCGTGTACCGCTCGGCGGCCCACCCGAGCTCGCTCAAGGTGGGCGTGCTGCCCGCGGTGGACGACTGACGCGGGCCGGAGAAGCGGGAGGCCCCTCGTCCGGAGCCTCCTGCCTCCCCTGCCGGAGCGGGTGACTAGCGCGGGTAGAACGTCTTGCCCGCCTTCACCATCTCCACGAGCGACGGCGCGGGGGTGAAGCGCTCGCCGTACTTGTCCTGGAAGTGCTCCAGGCGGCGCAGCAGCTCGGCGGGGCCGAGGCTGTCCGCGTAACGGAAGGGGCCTCCGAGGAACGGCGGGAAGCCGAGGCCGAAGATGGCGCCCACGTCGCCGTCACGCGCGCTGCGCAGAATCCCCTCACCCAGGCAGCGCACGGCCTCGTTCACCATCTGCAGGGCGCACCGCTCGGCCATCTCGCGCGAGTCGAGCTGCTTGCGGTTCCTGCCATGCGGAAGAAGATCGTAGACGGTGACGTCCACCTCCTTCTTCTTCTTCTTGCCGTCGTAGGTATAGAAGCCCTTCTTGTTCTTGCGGCCCAGGCGGCCCTCGGCCACCACCTTCTCCAGGGCGCGGGGCGCGGACATGCGCTTGCCGAAGGCGGCCTCCATGATGGGGCCCACCTTCTGGGCCACGTCGATGCCCACCTCGTCCAGCAGGGTGATGGGACCCACGGGGAAGCCGAACTCGACGAGCGCCTTGTCCAGCTCCGCGATGTCGGCCCCATCCGCCAGCAGGTGCGCGGCCTCGTTCATGTACGGCGCGAGGATGCGCGAGGTGTAGAAGCCCGGCCCGTCGTTGACGACGATGACCGTCTTGCCCTGCCTCTTGCCCACCTCCACGCAGGTGGCCGTCACCCAGTCGGCGGTGCCCTTGTGGGTGATGATCTCCAGCAGCGGCATCTTGTGCACCGGGCTGAAGTAATGCATGCCGATGACCTGCGCGGGCCGCCGCGAGCCCTTGGCCAGCTCGGTGATGGGGATGCTGGAGGTGTTGGAGGCGAAGATGCAGTCGGCGTGGGTGACGGCCTCCACCTCGCCGATGATGCGGTGCTTGAGGGCCAGGTCCTCGAAGACGGCCTCGATGACCACGTCCACGTTCTTGAAGCCCTCGTAGCCGGTGCCACCGGTGACGAGCGCCATCTTCGCGGCCGCCTCCCGCCACGTGAGCGAGCGCTTCTTCACCCGCTCGTCGTAGATGCCCTGCACCTGCTTGAGGGCGCGGCCCACGCCCGCGTCGTCCTTGTCCTTCACGCGAACCGGCACGCCCTGCAGCGCCGAGCTGACGTAGGCGATGCCTCCGCCCATCAGACCGCCGCCGAGCACGCCCACCTTCTTCACCTCGCGCGGCTTCACGTCCGCGTTGGCCGTGCCGTTCTCCTTCTTGAGCGCGGTGGTGGCGAAGAAGATCTCCACCAGCCGCTTGGAGACGTCGGACACCACCAGCTCGCCGAAGAACCGGGCCTCGGCCTCCAGACCCGCCGCACGGCCGGACTCCACGCCGATGCGAACAGCCTCGAGCGCCCTTTCCGGCGCCGGGTACTTGCCGCGCGTCTTCTTGCGCAGCTGCTTGCGCGCCTGATCGAAGAGGATCTTCCGGCCCACCGGGTTGTCCTCGAGCGCGACCTCGGCCCACAGCTCCTTGTTGGTCAACCCCTGCAGGAGTCCACCCAGGCCCTTCTTGCCCTGCTGCGCCACCGCCTTGAGGCCCTGACCCCGGGGGCGCTCCACCTTCAGCATGCCCTCGGCCAGCTCGCGGGCGCGCCGCACGGCCAGCTCCCGAAGGATGGGCGCGGGCACCACCTCGTCCACCAGGCCCAGCTTCTTCGCCTTGGAGGGCTTCACGTTCTTGCCGGTGAGGATGAGATCCAACGCGGCCTGCACGCCGATGAGCGCCGGCAACCGCTGGGTACCACCCGCGCCGGGGATGAGGCCGAGCTGCACCTCGGGCAACCCGAGCGTCGTCTTCGGGCTGTCGGTGGCGATGCGGTAGTCACAGGCGAGCGCCCACTCCAGGCCCCCGCCCAGACACGCGCCATGGATGGCCGCCACCACCGGCTTGGGGAACGCGTCCAGCTGGTCGAAGCCCTGCTGTCCCTGACGCGAGGCAGCGGTGGCCTCCGCGGCCGTCTTGATGGTCTGGAGGAAGTCGATCTTCGCTCCGGCCACGAAGCTGTCCTTCTTGCCGGAGATGAAGACGACCGCCTTCACCGTGGGCTCCTTCTCCGCGCGGGACAGCAGCGACGCGAACACCTCGCCCGTCTCGGGGGAGAGCGTGTTCACCGACTCTCCCGGCAGGTCGAACACGAGGACCGCGACACCGTCCTCGACGTGATAGGTGAAGCCCTGCTTCGCCTCGAGCTCCTGAGCCATCATCGCAGCCATCACGCACGCTCCAGGACCACCGCGGCTCCGAGGCCACCGGCGGCGCAGACGGTGCACAGCACCGTGTTCTTGTTCTGACGCTTCAGCTCATGAAGGGCCTGGGTGACGATGCGCGCACCCGTGGCCCCGAAGGGATGGCCGAGGGAGATGGAACCACCCGACAGGTTGAGGCGGGTGCGGTCCACCTCGCCCACCGGCGCGCTCCAGCCGGCCTTCCGGGCGAAGTCCTTGGAGGCCAGCGCCTGGATGTTGCTCGCCACCTGGGCGGCGAAGGCCTCGTGCATCTCCACGAGGTCGATGTCGGCGAGCTTCATGCCCGCGCGCTGCAGCGCGATGGGCGCCGCGTAGGCCGGGCCCTGGAGGAGCTGGTCTCCCGGGTCGGTGGCGGCATAGGCGTGGGCGAGCAGGTAGCCGAGCGGCTCCAGGCCGAGCGCCTTCGCCTTCTCCTCGCTCATCAGCAGCAGCGCGGCGGCACCATCGGTGAGCGGCGAGGCGTTGCCGGCGGTGACGGTGCCGTACTTGCGATCGAACACGGGCTTGAGCTGGGAGAGCGCCTCCAGGCTCGTGTCCTCGCGGACGATGTTGTCCTTCTGCGACACCTTCTCGTACTTCGGCGGCACCACCACGTGCATCACCTGGGAGTCGAAGAAACCGTCCTTCCAGGCGCGAGCGGCGTTGTGGTGCGAGGCGAGCGCGATGCCGTCCTGCTCCTGGCGGGAGATGCCGTTCTCCTTGGCCATCTTCTCCGCGCTCTCACCCATGGTGAGGCCCGTGGAGTACTCGGCGATGGCCGGGGGCACCGGGACGAGGTCGCGCGGCTTGAGGGCCTGGAAGGCCCTGAGCTTCTCCGTGAGGCTGCGGGCCTTGGAGGCCGCTACCAGCGCCTGGGCCAGCGGACGGCTGGTGAAGATGGGCGCATCCGACATGGACTCGGTACCACCGGCGATGGCCACCTCCGCCTCACCCACGGCGATGGCATTGGCCGCGGCCGTCATCGCCTGGATGGACGTGGCACAGGCGCGCGCCACGGTGAACGCCTCGATCTTCTTCGGCAGCCCCGCGGCTAGCACCACCTCGCGCGCGATGGACGGCGCGGTGAGCGTGGGGACGACCTGGCCGAACACCACCTGGTCGATCTCGTTGGGATCGATCTCCGCTCGCTGCACCAGCTCCTGGACCACCATGCGGCCCAGGTCCAGCGCGGTGAGCTTCGCGAAGTCGGTTCCCGCCTTCACGAAGGGCGTCCGCAATCCGCGGACGATGGCCACTCGCCGGTGGCCGTTGCGCTGCTTCTCGCGTGCCATGTGTTCCTCACCTTCACTGCGTGGTGAGGCGCATCTAATGAGCCGTTGCGCATCGCGTCAACGGGAGATTGACTCCGGAGTCAACAAGAGGGCCAAGGCCTCCTCCGCCCCCTCGGAGGGCGGGCTCAGGGTGCGGTGCCAGACTGTTGAGCAGCCGACTTCTCGAGAAGGAACTCCTCCAGGGGACGGAGCTCCGGGGCGGCCCATAGCGAGGACAGCTCGGCCTGCTCGATGCGGCGCACCAGGGACTCGGGAAAGGGTTGTTCACCCGCCTGAGCGAAGAGCTCGGCGAGAACCCGGTTGGGCTCGTAACGGCCCCGGATGAGTTGCTCGAACGAGGGGCTCACCGGTAGCAGGGAACGCAGCAGTTGCTCGTCCCGGAACAGGAGCACCGCGACCTCGGGTGCGATCGCCAGGATCCGCCATTCACTCGAAGGCGCCACCTGCTCCAGCATCAATTGAACCCAGCCACACTGCTCCGCCAACAGGTCTGGCGAGAGCGTATGCGAATCAAGCACCACCGCCACGGGCGCCCTCCCCCAGAAGAGGATTTCCCGCGCGGCTCTCGAGGCCCCACCATTGCTATTGGCCGCCCGGATTCGGATTCCTCGATCGCGAAGGAGGGGATGACCGTCCACCAGACGCCGCATGAGCTTCCCAGCAACGAGTCCGGGGGTCACGATGAACGCACTCATCAGAAATCGCTCCTGGTCAGCAGGCTCAAATCCGCGAACCCCGTCTCCACGGCATGCCGCAGCTTCCTTCTCATGCCATCGAGGAGCCGATGCCCCCTGAGCGCCACGTCGATCTCATCCCCCTCCCACAGAAGCACATCCGGCGGAGGCAACATCTCCACCAGCATGGACGCAGCCGATGAAACCTCGCCCGTGCAGAACATCGCTCCGATGGTGGCTCGCGGCCGACGCAGGATCTGAGACTTCAGCTTGACGATGGTCACGGTATCTACCGGTCTGGTCATGTCCTTGAACTCTACCAGACAGGACACCCCATCGAAATAGACCACCCCATCGATCTGCTCCAGGAGGACACCCTTCCGGTAGACCCGATACGGCCAGGTCACCTCGGCGCCTTCCAATTGGAAGGCCCTCAGGATGAGGTACTCCAGCAGCACACCGCCGGGCCAATCGGCGGGCGTGACACCCGCCAGGAGAGCCCTCCACAGCTTCAGCAACTCCTCATGCTCGAGCGCGAGCACCCTGCGCTGGTACTCGCTGCTCCTGCCCTCGTCCGTCACGACCCCGTCCCCTTCCCCTGCCCCACTCGCACCACCCTACCGGGTGCCCCTGACATCCCCGGTCAACTCACGGGGTCATGTACTCAGGTGCCCTGGCGGAGCGCGGCGCCGTGCTTGTGCACGGCCTCGACCATGAACTTCGCGGCGTCCGGATCCGTGGGCGGAAGGATGCCGTGACCGAGGTTGAAGATGTGCCCCACGGGCCCCGCGCGGCGGAGGATGTCCACCACGCGCTGCTCCAGCTCCTCGCGCGGCAGGAAGAGGTGGAGTGGATCCAGGTTGCCCTGCACGGCCACGTCGGGCCCGAGCACGCGCCGCGCCTCGTCGATCGGCGTGCGCCAGTCCTGCCCGATGACGTCGGCGCCAGTGCGCTTGAGCAACGGCAGGTGGTTGGACATCCCCGTACCGAAGACGATGACGGGCACTCCCCTGGCCTGCACCTCCTTCACCATGCGCGTGAGGTACGGGACGCAGAAGCGCTCGTAGTCCCAGGGCGACAGCTCACCCCCCCACGAGTCGAAGATCTGGACGATGCTCGCGCCCGCCTCCACCTGCATCTGCAGGTAGGGAATCAGCGTGTCGGTCAGCTTCTGGAAGAGTGTATGCGCCAGCTTCGGCTGCTCGAAGAGGAGCCGCTTGATGAGGATGTAGCTCTTGGAGCCGCCGCCCTCGACCATGTACGCGGCCAGCGTGAAGGGCGCGCCGCAGAAGCCGATCACGGGCACCGAGTCGTTGAGCGCGCGCCGGGTGCGGCGGATGGCCTCGGCGACGAAGCCGGTCCCCTGGACGGGGTCGGGCACGCCCAGGCGCTCGATGTCCGCGGCGGTGCGCACGGGGTTGGGGAAGTGCGGCCCCTTGTCCCCGAGCTCCAGCTCGATGCCCATGGCCTCCACGGGAATGAGGATGTCCGAGAAGATGATGGCGGCATCCACACCCAGCCGGGTGATGGGCTGGACCGTCACCTCCGCGGCGAGATCCGGGTTCTTGCACAGGTCCAGGAAGCCGATGGTGCCGCGCACGGCGCGGTACTCGGGGAGGTAGCGGCCAGCCTGGCGCATCAGCCACACCGGCGTGGTGTCGGTGGGCTGACGGCGAGCGGCTCGAAGGAGGCGGTCGTTCAAGGGTCGGGCTCCGTGTCTGCCCCCTCTCCCTCGGGGAGCGGGCGGGGGGTGAGGGTTGTCAGGTGCGGTCGCCAGGGTCAACGACCCTGTCAGGGCGGTGCGGAATGATCCGTCCCTCCAAAACGTATGCTTGACAGTGAAGGTGGTGGCCGATACAAGGCCGCCCCGTCGCAACGCGGTGACGCAAGCGAGGGGCGGATAGCTCAGCGGTAGAGCGTCGCCCTTACAAGGCGAGGGTCACAGGTTCAATCCCTGTTCCGCCCAAGCAGCAGTCGTGGTAGGTGAAGCGAAGTGTCGTGGGGAGTTAGTTCAGTTGGTTAGAACGCCGGCCTGTCACGCCGGAGGCCACGGGTTCAAGTCCCGTACTCCTCGCCAATAGAAGGGCCCGGAATCGCGAGTCGGTTCCGGGCCCTTCGTCCTTCCACCCATCCCCTCGCTCCGCATCGCAACGGAGGCCCGCCGGTACCCCGCAGCGGGCCGGTCCGCGCGAACGGGCTACGACTGGGGCTTGAAGTCCAGCGACAGGTTCACCGTGCCGGAGTAATCCGACCCCTCGGGGGGCGCGTACTGGATCTGCGCCTTCCCGCCAAACCACTCATACAGCGTATTCCCACCGGAATCCTTCCCGGCGGGCACCGAGTCGATCGTCAGCGTCACCGCGCCGATGCCACTGCCGGAGCTCAGCTGCACGGAGTACCGCTTCCCGTCCGTCGACTCGACGCCGCCCAGGGCCTGCGTGATGCCGTTCCCAGCACTGTAGGTACCGGTCTTGGGATCACCCGACATGAAGAGCAGCAGGGTGTCGCTGCTCTCGATGGTGCCGCTGCCCTCCTCGGGCTCGATCTGGAGGCTGTACTGGAGCTGCCCGTTGGCCAGCGTCGCCGCCTCCAGACTGCAAAATTTCACCTTCCCTGTCACGGCGCCGCTGAAGGTGCCGGTGCAGACGACCTCGGTACCGGTTCCCGCGTCATTGCCGCCACCGTTGTTGCCGCCACCGTTGTTGCCGCCGCACGCAGCGAGCGACAGAGCGACCACGGATCCCAGAGTCCACCACGTTTTGCGCATCAGTTATCCTCCTGGAGAGCCCTAATACCCCAAAGTCGGTGCGGCAAGTTGACCGATAGTCTGCAACTACACGCACCTCTAATGTGGCAGCATCTATGGCCCTCATCCAACGCAGCGGTCACGTGCGCCGGGAGTCAGGTCAGGTCGCGGTCGAAACGGCCCTGATCATTCCGCTCTTCGTGTTCCTGATTCTCGGAGTCCTACAACTTGGGTTGATGGCCCAGGCTCGAGTGATGGCCAAGTACGCCGCCTACCGGGCGGCGCGCGTGGGGGCGATGAACCACGCCAGCGTGGAGGCCATGGAGGCGGCGGCCGTCTTCCATCTGCTGCCCGTGCTCGCCACCGAGCAGGGAACGATCCTCCCGACCGGCAGCAGCAGCGAGGTCATCAGCAAGTACACCCGCGCACTGACGGAGAACACGACCCGTCTGGCGGCGGGCTCCAAGCAGGTGAAGGTCGTCATCTGCGGGCCCACGATCTCCGAGCTGCGTGGCACCGGAAGGGACGCGCTGTCGCCGGCGGACCAGCAATCCCGCGGAGGCCGGGGCAGCCGCAACGAGGTGGACTTCGACGATCCGGAGCTGGTGCTCAACGGAGAGGTCTCGAGTTCGGACAATCCGGACGACGATGGCTCCACGGGTCTGGGGGGCGATGAGATGCGCCGCTACAACCGCCTGCGTCTGCGTGTGCAGCTCCAGCTGCTGTACCGGATGCCCATTCCCTTCGCCAACTGGATCATGACCCGCACGTATCTGGGTCTCTCGCTGCCCTCGGTGCTGATGATGACCCGGAAGGGCGAGACCCTCAAGGAGAGGACGAAGGACCAGGCCATCCCCGTCCGCGCGTTGCTCAACCAGCGCATCTACACCATCCCCATCAACGTCAGCTACGCGATGCGGATGCAGAGCAACTTCTTCCTCAACCGCTTCAAACTGCCCGATAGGAACGAGTGCTACCACTACGCGCCCTGAGCCAAGGAGCGCCCTCGGATACGCCTTGAAGAGATCCCCCATGAAAAAACTCTTCCGAGTCTCGCGCACCCGTGGCCAGGCCATGATCCTGGGCGTGGTGACGCTGCTGATCCTCGCGCTGGTGGTGTTCATCACCTTCAACGTGACGGTGTCGGTGCAGCAGAAGATCCGGCTGCAGAACTACGCCGATGCCAAGGCCTTCTCCCTGGCCGTGGTCGAGGCCCGCGCCCTCAACCACTTCGCCTACACCAACCGCGCCATCGCCTCGTCCTACGTCGGCATGGCCAACGTGCACGCCTATATGTCCGAGGCGGCCATGCTGGTCGACCTGAAGATGGCCGCGTCCTCGGTCATGGGCATCATCTCGGGGATCGAATACGCCGAGTGCTACTGCTGCTGGGCCGGGCCCTGCTGCTTCAGTCATTGCATCCACGGAATGGAGGCGAACATCAACTCCATCGGGCTGCTCATCGACTGGGTCAGCGGCAGGATGGGGCAGAAGATCCGCCAGCTGGATCAGCCCGCCATGAACCTCATGCGCGCCCTGGATGCCCACGTCACCATGTTGAACGGCTCGCAGCAGGCGGTGCGGCTCGGCGTGACCGCCACGCTGATGCAGGGCAACCTGGGCTCGCTGATGCAGGAGAACATGCAGAAGGCCGCGGGTGTCACCCAGGACGAGAACGCGGTGAACATCTTCAACACCCAGCAGTGGAACCAGGTCTTCTTCAGCAACACCCAGCAGAAGCAGCGCATCATGGCGGAGACGGTGAACGCCACCCGGCAGGACTTCGCCTGGAACCGGAAGGGCTCGCCCCTCGTCCAGCCGGTGCTCTTCCCCCAGCTCGCCAAGCTCATCAAGGCATCCCTGTGGATGGGGCCCAACGGCACCTGGGCCGTCCTCCAATCGCCCGGAGGCGTCAACGGCCGCACGGGCGCCACGGACGGGAACTTCCCGGGTCAGTCCGGAGGCATGGTCTTCATGACCCAGGACAGCCAGCCGTCCTCGACGCGTGGACAGAGCATCAGCTCGTTCGACTGGGGCACGCTCACCGGCACGTGGCGGCACGGCGCCGGGGTGGGCCAACTCCCCATGCTCGGACCCATCAGTGCTGGCGAAATGGTGAGCGGCCAGAGCGCGCGCCACACGGGAGGTTTCCTCGACTTCTTCAACCGGCCGCATTCGGGCAGCCAGCACAGCTCCCCGCAGATCAAGATGGAGCGCTTCATGGAGTTCAACATCGACGCGAACGCTCCCTTCAACCAGCCCGCCGTCTTCGCCGCGGTGAGCACGGACGGCCGCGTCAATGAGTTCGGCATCCGGGGTCCCTACGAAGTGGCCAAGGACGGCACGGGAACCCTCCGCATCGGGAAGGTGGGCTCGCAGGACGGGGAGATCACGCTCACCAACAACGAGCGCACCAAGGCCTTCTCCAAGGCCCTGGTCTACTACCACCGCATCGGCGACTGGTCCGACTACCCCAACCTCTTCAATCCCTACTGGCGTGCCAAGCTCCACCCGCTGACCCAGACGGACATGGCGACGCTGGCCACCATCGACACGAATGCCGCCACCGTGGCTGGCGCCGCGAGCGGCGCGCCCCACAGCGGTGGGAAGGGAGTGAACATCCAATGAACACCGCATCCAGACCCCACGGACGCCGGCGTGGCGCCGCGCTGGTGGAAACCGCGCTGCTGATGCTGGTCCTCATCCCCCTGCTGCTCTACGCCATCTTCCTCATGGACGCGGCGTACATGAAGCTGGACCTGCAGGAGACGGTCGTGTCGGGCCTCTGGGACTTCTCCACCCGCAACCGCGAAGCGGGCAAGAAGGACAACGAGCGCCTGGACGAGCTGGCGCTGACGTCACGGGCCGTGCGCGCCACGTACTCGGACCACACCTCCGCGTTCGACGATGGAGCGGAAGTGGACGCCCCCGGGTACGGCGACACGAGCCGCATCCGGGGCAACCACGACCACCAGAAGCACCACAAGATCTACTTCGCGGCCCAGTACACCTTCCGCTTCGACGCCAACGTGGGTCCGGACACCCAGTTCAAGTGCACGGTCAAGGAGGACTCGAGCTGGGCCAACGACGTCACCAACGTGCTGCCGACGTTCGCCAACTCCCGCTACAACGCGGGCGGCCAGGTCGTGTGCGAGGCCACCGGCTACATCTACAACTACCTCCTCCCGGAGAAGCTCTTCACCGAGTTCACGGAGGTGAAGATGTCGGATCTGACCAAGCGTGGCACCGGCTCGGACTCGCACGCCTACCAGGGCCAGGGCAACAACATCATCGCCAAGGAGAGAGGCTCCCTCTTCTTCAACACGTGGGCGCTGCGCACCGGCTCGGAGACCGGCAGGCTCGACGAGAAGACGGACATCGGCGCGCGCGAGGGCGGTGGGGATCCCCAGAATGTCGAGGGCCCCTTCTATGATCGCGTGGTGGCCACCTACTCGGACATTCCCTCGTACGCCGCGGTGACGGCCGCCTCGGCCAACTTCACGTCCAAGGCCATGTCGACGGACCTGATGACCGCCGTCACCGCGGGAGCGCGGACACGGGAGGTGGCCGGACTGCCCAACATGGCCGGAACCTTCCTGGTCGCCCGTTACAAGCCCCAGAGTCCCGGGCAGAAGCAGCAGAGCCCGCAGGACTTCATCGGTGGCAAGGGCTACCAGTCCACGCCCTATAGCGGCGTCAACAACAAGTACGTGAACGCCTACAACAAGCGAGGCGTGCACTACATGGGTTGCAAGCAAGCGGAGAAGGATAAATGTCCTTGAGAGCCGTTGTCTTCATCGCCGTCCTGGCCTGGGCGGCGCCCGGCCTCGCGGCGGGGAAGACGGACAAGGCCATCGCCAGGACGCTCGCCGCGACCAACAAGCCGGCCGACTCCGCTTCCGGGGGTTCATGCTGCGATGGGTCCGGCGGTGGCTCGTGTGGAAGCGCCACGCAACCCGCGCATGACGCGCTCCACTCCGACACCGATGCGCCGAGTCCCCTGGCCTCGGAGGAGACGTGGCGGGAGTTCGTGCGCAAGGTGTACGAGGAGGAGCCCGAGCCCGAGGCGGAGCCGCCGGATGCGGATCCCTTCGCCTTCAGCGTGTACCGCGGAGTCCGCCCCGAGCCCATGGGCAGCCAGACGCTCATCAACGGCGCTCGGATGGATATCGCCACGCTCATCGTCGAGGATCCACCGCACATGGTGATGAACTTCTACCGGGAAGCCATGGTGAAGGCGGGCCTCCACTACATCGTCGGCCGGGTGGATGAAGTGCCAGGAATGACGTACCTGAGCTTCCGGCCCGCTGGGAGCCAGAACATGAAGACGGTCACCCTCGTGCCGCATGGCGCGGGGACGGTCATCCTGGCGTCCGTGGGCAATCCGGAGGAGTTGATCCAGGGGCGCCCGCCCCTTCCGCGGGACGTGCCCCTGCCGCCCAACGCGGAGATGCCCACGGCCATCCAGCAGATGGAGCCCGGCCTGGCATCGCGCAGCAGCCTCTTCGTGGTGCGGGACAGCTCGGTGCAGAAGATCCAGGCGTTCTATCGCGAAGAATTGACCCGGCGAGGGTTCGTTCCCGTCACCGTGCAGGACGGATTGCCGGGGATGGAGAGCTACCAGAAGGGCAGCACCCTGCTGTCCATTTCCGCGAAACCCCATTCGGATCCAACGGCCGTGGCCGTGGGCATCCTGTGGCTCGATCAGTGAGAGGAAAAACCGTGTACTCCACCTCTTTGCGCACCGCCGTGCTGGGGCTGCTGCTCGCCGCCGGGCTGGCCTCCGCCGAGTCGCCCAAGAAGAAGGACGCCAAGCCGACCCCACCCAAGCCCGCCGTCACCAAGGTTCCCAAGACGTGTGCGGATCAGTGCGAGCTCCTCAACACCTTCTGCGCGGACCCCTGCAACAAGATCAAGAACAACGAGCCGGCCAAGGCGGCGTGCAAGAACAACTGCACCCAGATGGCCAGCACGTGTAACGGAAGCTGCAAGAGCAAGGGGAAGATCGACGAGAAGTACATGATGGAGCACATCAAGGTGCCCAAGGCGCCCCCGGGCGTGAAGGTCAGGGACGAATGACCACGAACTCCCATCCAAGAAACGAGCGCGTCAGGCGCGCTCCGGCGTTCATGGCTCCAGGCCGCCTGCTCCGAAGGGGCCAGGCGATGGTCGAGTACTCGGCCATCGTCTTCTTCCTCGCGCTCGCCGGTGGCGTGAGCATCATCACGGTCATCCCGATGCTGATGTCGGCCCTGAACCGATATCTCCAGGGCATCTACTTCATGCTCAACATGGCCGTGCCCTGAGGGCCGGAGTGCCCGGAGCGGAGGCGAAGAACTCCAGACTTGACTGACGGCTACCGGACAATCGAGAACGCGAGCGTACCAGAGGGGAGCCTCATGACGCGTAAGCCGCTGTTCCTCATCGCCGTTCTCGCCGTCCTGCTGTCGTCGTCCAACGCCTCCGCAGGAGTGTGGTTCGAGCTCCTACACGCCCCCTGCTGGACGGGCGACGAGAGCAACATCGCCCATGACAACGGAACGATCGGCCGGTACCGGGGCTCCGTCGACTGCTTCAACAAGGACTTCAACGGTGGGGGTTCCCGCACCACGCTGAGCATCAAGGCGTTCCAGGCGTGGGAGTTCGGGACGATGTTCCTGTATTACGACATCACCGGCCCCTTCAGCAGCGCCATCGCCGATGTGACGAGCCTCAACGAGAAGGGCGGTTTCTTCGGAGGCATCACGCTGACGCTGTCGGGCAAGTTCTTCAGCGAGCGGCTCCTGCAGCGGCAGCTGGACTGGGGCCCGCTCACCAACGTCTCGTTCAAGTACGAGGCGGAGCACGTCGCCAAGTTCGGCATGCTGAGCTACTACGGCATTCAGTGGGACCTCGCCGTGCCTGGCATGGACTTCGTGACGGCCACCACGGTGGTCCGCGATGACTACATGTTCCGCGGCGTGGACTTCCAGGTGGGCGCGGCCTGGCAGAAGTCCTTCTCCCTCGGGAGCCAGGACTTCAAGTTCCTCGGCTTCTTCTCGCTCGGCCTCTTCGGTGAGGGCGTGCACCGGCGCGATCCCACGCAGAGGGGCAACCGCTTCTTCCTCGCCCAGCCCCAGCTCCTGTGGGACCTCGGCAAGACCATCACCTTCACCCCGGACAAGCTGCTCATCGGCGCCGAGTACCAGCTCGCCTTCAACCGCTACCTCATCCAGAACAAGAACGAGAACGTGCTCCAGGGCATGATCCGCTGGAACATCTGAGCCCACGGGCTCGGAGTTTTCGAGACAGAGGGCTCGGAGCCGCGCGCCGGTTCCGGGCCCTTCTCTTTTCCGCCCTCCCCTCACCCAACCACGAGCCCGGGCCGGGCCTGGATGCGCCGCTCGTGTTCGAGCAGCCATTGCTTGGTGGGCACGCCCCCCGCGTACCCGGTGAGCTTCCCGTCCGTGCCCACGACCCGATGGCACGGGACGATGATGGAGATGGGGTTCCTCCCGTTCGCGGCCCCCACGGCCCGCGCCGCGCTCGCCCGCCCGAGGCGGCGTGCGAGCTCCCCGTAGGACCAGGTGACGCCCAACGGAATCTCCCGGAGCACCGCCCAGACGCTCTTCTGAAAGGGCGTCCCGACCGGCTCCAACGGCACATCGAAGGAGACGCGCTCGCCCGCGAAGTACTCCTCCAGCTGGCGTCGCGCGGCCAGGAGCACCGGATGGTCCTCCCGCTCGCTCGCGACGAGCACCGGCGCTCCCTTGTGGTTCTCCATGTAGATGCCCGTGAGCGCGCCTTCCGTGGCGTAGAGCCGCAGGGGGCCCACGGGGCTCTTCATCGTCGTGGTGAACAGCGTCATCCGCCCGCTCCTTCGGAGAGAGAAGTCCAGAGGTGTATCGCCGCGTAGGAGCGCCAGGGCCGCCAGGCCTCGGCACGCTCGGCGGCCTCCTTCGCCGTCACCCCCCCGAGCGCCTTGCGAATCCCGAGATCGCTCGCGGGGAAGGCATCGGGCCAGCGCAGGGCCCGCATCGCGACGTAGTGCGCCGTCCAGGCCCCGATGCCCGGCAGCGCCTCGAGGCCCGCCATCGTCTCTTCGACGTCGGCGTGCCGCTCCAGCCGCACGGAGCCCTCGGCGACGGCCCGCGCCACCGCCAGGAGGCTCCGCGCACGCGCTCCGGGCATTCCCAGCGTCGCCACGTCATCCTCCGTCGCCGCCGCCAGCGTCTGGGGCGGAGGGAAGAGCCGCGAGCACTCCACATGAGGACTGTCGACGGGCTCGCCGAAGCGCGCCACGAGCCTCCCGCTCAGCGTGGTCGCCGCCCGGACGGATACCTGCTGTCCGAGAATGGCTCGCACCGTCATCTCGAAGGGATCGAAGGCCCCCAAGACACGCAGCCCCGGGTGGACCCGCACCCATTTTCCGAGCAGCGCGTCGCGCCCGAGACACTCCGCGATGACCTCCGGCTGCGCATCGAGGTCGAAGAGCGCACGCAGCCGCGCGGCCACCTGCATCAGCACGCCCGCCAGCGAGAGCGAGACCTCGGCCAGCAGCGCGGGGCGCTTCGGATCGTGCCGGACCACGAGCCAGCCCGTTCTTCCACCCAGGCGCACCGTGCGCCGGTAGTCGGAGTCCCCCACGTACTCGACACCCGGAATGGCGCGTCCACGAAGGAACCCCAGGAGCTGCTCCCAATCGAGCGGTGGGCGGTAGTCCAGCCGGAGGACGAGCGAGCGCGCCCCCTCCCCTTCTCCCCCCTTGCGCCGCAGCTCCGAGGGCGACCTGCCGAAGCGCGACTGAAAGAGCGCGTTGAAGCGCCGGACGCTCTGGAAGCCACTGGCGAAAGCGATCTCCGCCAGGGGGAGCGAGGTGTCCTGCAGGAGCTGCTTGGCCAGCGCGAGCCTCTTCGATTGGGCCAACTCCACGGGTGAGACGCCGAGCTCGGCCTCCATCGCCCGGCGCAGGTGCCGGCTGGTGACGCCCAGCTCCGATGCGAGCTCATCGATCGAGGACTCGTTGAGGAATCCCCCCTCGATGCGGGAGACCGCGGCCGCCACGAGCCTCGGCACGGAGTCCACCGGAGCGCTGCCCGGAGCGAGCTCGGGACGACACAGGAGACACGCGCGGAAGCCCGCGCATTCGGCCTCGGCGGCCGTCCGGTAGAAGGCGCATCGCTCCTGGCGGGGCGTCCTCGCCGAGCACACCGGCCGGCAGTAGATGCCCGTCGTCGACACTCCGACGAAGAAGAGCCCATCGAAGCGCCGGTCTCGCGCGGACAGGGCCCGGTAGCAGGTTTCGGATTCCAGCGTGTTCATCACGGGGCTTTCGTAGCCTGGAGGCCCGCCCCTGTCTGGCCATTTTCGGACCTGACCGCGAAAATCGGGTCGCGGGCGTCCGGAGCACCCCGAGTCGCTCCCGTCCGCTCAATTCGCCTCGGCCGCGTGGGCCTCCTGGGAGGACGGCGCCACGCCCACCTCCGCCACCAGCATCGGCCGCACGACGCCCGGCCGGGTGGCGGGGTTCAGGAAGCGACCGGTCAGGCGCGTGACGCGGAACTGGTCGAACGTCCGCAGGGGGGAGACGGACAGGCCCGCCTGCTCCAGCTCGGCGACGCGCTCCCGGGCGACGTACAGGTAGACCGGCCGGGTACTGGCGGCCTCCTTCAGGGCCGCGAGGTCCCACCGGTGCACGGGCGCATGGCTATACAGCTCGAACGCATAGGACTTGTCGCCGTAGGTGCCCACGGTCCGCGGCGGCTGTGCGTTGACGAAGAAGGCCGCTTCACTGCCCCCCTGGTAGAGCAGCAGCTCCGGATACAGGAACACGTTGAGCAGGATGTTGAAGGCCACGGATGCCCCGAAGCTCCTTCCCACCAGCTCCGGCAACCCGCGTCCCCTGAAGATCCACAGGGAGAGGCCCAGCGCCAGGACACACCAGAGGAGCGCCGGCACGAGCTGCTGGGGCCGGGCGAGCCACAACAGGAACGGAGCCAGGAGCATCATCGCCACGGTCGCCAGCCACTGGACTCCCGCCACCCACCGCAGCCGGGACTCGTCCCTCGGCTGGCAGACCCAACCCGCGATGATGATGCTGAAGAAGGGAAAGAGGATGTTCAGATAGTGCGGCAGCTGGAAGCGCGAGAGGGAGAAGACGAGGAAGGAGAGCCCCGCGGCTCCCCAGGTCACATACTCCCTCGCCTCCCCGGTCCGCTTCCTCCACCCGGCCAGCCCACCGAGCACCGCCCCGTACAGCCAGAGCGACCAGGGCAGGAAGGCCCAGAGCACGGTGTGGAGGAAGAAGAAGGGATTGCCCTTCCCCCGGATGGGGCCCGTGTTGAAGAAGCGGCCAAACTGGCTGTCCCAGAAGAAGAACCTCACGCCGGACACGCCCGTGCGCCCGAAGACGACCTTCTCGGGGTGCAGGTCGAACTGCTGGTACAGGCAGTACAGCTCCGGGAGGATGAACACGCCCACCAGCAGCAGGGCCACCCACCACCGGGGATGCCAGAGCTCGGACCACTGCCTGTGCATCACCCAATGGACCACCAGCCCCCCGCCCACGGTCAGCAGCACGAACGGACCCTTGGTCATCATCGCGCACGCCGCCAGCAGCGAGCCCCAGATCAGGTGGTGGCTGAACCGATGCTCCCCGGCCCGGACGTAATGGTAGACGGCACCGATGATCAGCCCGACGAGATAGGGCTCCGCCCTCACGTCGTTGTTGGACATGACCAGGTGCTGGGCCGTGAGCAGGAAGAGGACGGCCAGCCGGGCCACGGAACGTGAGTAGAAGTGCCGGGCGAACAGGTACGTGTAGACGAGCCCCAGGCCCCAGAACAGCAGGCCCGGCAGCTTGTAGGCGACCTCGTTCACCCCCAACAGCCGGAAGCTGAGCGCCGTGAGCCAGAAGGGGAAGTGGGGCTTGTCCAACCAGTCGCCGCCATCGGCAATCAGATCGACGAAGTCGCCACTCTCGGCCATGTTCCGGGCAATGGTCCCGTACAGGGTCGCATCCGGTTCCATGAGGGTGAGGGTCAGACCGCTCAGGTTGAGCAGGAGGCCCACGAGCAGCAGCCACCGGAACCAGCGGTCCAACCAGGTATCGAGCGCGGAGGGATTCACGATCGCGGGCATGATACCGCGCCGCGCCCCTTTCAGGTGCGGCTCAGGGCGCCCGGGTGACCTGGAGGCGCTCGTCGGCCAGCGGCTCTCCCCGCAGGAAGGCCTTCATGCGCTCCAGGATGCGCGGGTCCGACTGGAAGAGCCCGTCATGGCCCGCGCCCTCCAGCACCAGATGCACGGCCCTGGACAACCCGGGGCGCAGGGCCTCCGCGTTGTCGGGCGCCGTGCGGCCATCGAGTGTGCCGCTGATCATCAACACAGGGGACCGCGCCTTCAGCGGGCCCCGGAAGTCCTGGCCCACGTCCACCACCCCGGGAACCCAGGCGGCCTCGACCGCGCCCGCGTTGACGGCTCCCCCCAACAGGGCCGTGCGTGCCTCACGGGCAATCCGTGCGCGACGAGCAGGGCTGATGCCGGAGGCGGCATCCATGGCCATCGACATGGGCTCCAGCTCTCCGTTCCGGAGGAGCGACGCGAAGGGGGCCATCGCATCGAAGTGGCCCGCCTCCAGCGCCGGGAGCAGCGCCAGGAAGCGCTCGAAGAAGGCGGGATCTCGCATCGACTCGAACACCGCCCGCTGCAGATCGAACCGGGTTGCCACCCACGTCTGCTCGGTGCCCGTCTTCTCGTCGGTGAACTTCACGGTGCGTGGGCGGCGCCCCAGCGCATCCATCAGGGCCCGCAGGCGGACCCGCAGGCCCTTGTCCTTCGCGTCCCGGGCACGCAGCAACGCATCCCATCGGTCCAGCAATGCCTCGGCATGGACGGGGCGCTTCCAGGTGTCGTCCGGCCCCTCCACTCCAGCCAGGATGGCGTGGTCCACCCTGTCGGCATGGCGCCTCAGGTACGCCAGCCCCAGGTGCGTGCCATAGCTGATGCCCCAGAGGTTCAAGCGGGGCACGCCCAGGGCCTCGCGCAGGGACTCCAGGTCCTCCGCGCTCTCCACCGTGGTGTAGGCGCCGAGGTCCACGCCCGCCTCGGCCCACGCCCTGGCGGCCTCGGTGGTGGCCTTCTTCAGCGTCGCGGTCAGCAGAGCCTCATCCATGGGTTGGTCCAAGGGGACCGACCAGGGTCGGCTCAGCTCGGGGTGGAAGGTGGATTGTCCCGTCCCTCGCTGGTCCAGTGCGATGACATCCGCCACCTCGCGAAGCGCGAGGAAGAGCTCATGGCGGACGCCTCTCGCGGCCTCGATGCCCGAGCCGCCCGGCCCCCCCGCCAGGTACACGATGGGGGCTCCCGGCTGGGAATTCGTGCTCTTGAAGCGGACGAAACGCAGGGTCAGTGACGCGCCTTCGGGCCGGGCGTGCCTGAGGGGGACCGTCAGGCTGCCCAGCTCGGTCTCCACCGTCCTGCCATCCCGGGCGCGGAAGGTGTGGGGTTCCAGTCGAAGGTTCGCGGCATTCGCCACGGCCAGGGGGATGAGCAGGGTGAAGAGCAGCACGGCTCGCATGGATGTCCTCCAGTGGGTGCGCCCTGAGATTATGAGCCACCGGGGCCTCGGCTCGGAGGACATCGCCCAACGTCTCATGGCGTCGCCCGGATGCAGGCGGGCCGCGCCGGAGTGCGTATGCTGGCGTCATGCGTTGCTGGCTGCTCATCGGGTGCCTGGGAGTCCTGCCGCCGGCCCAGGCGCCGCTCGCCCAGAGCGTGGAGCGCACGGTGGAGGTCCACGCGGAAGACCTCTCCGTGGAACGTGCCCTGACCCCCGGTGGTGAGGGCTGGCGCACCGTCCCACCATCGCGAGTCGCCGAGGGGCCGGCGCCCTTCTGGATTCGCACATGGGTCCAGGTGCCTCCGCGAGCGCCAGGGGCCCCCACGCCCGTCCTGGCCCTCTCCCTTCTGGGCTCATGGGAGGCCTGGTGGGATGGAGCGCTCCTGGGGCGCAATGGCCACGTGGGACGGACGCCTGAAGAGGAGCTCCCGGGCCACGTGGACGTGCTGCTCCCCCTTCCGCCCGAGCACGCCACGGCGGGCCCGCACCTGCTGGTCATCCGGGCCTCCGCGCACCATCTCGGTTTCGAGCCCGTCGGCACGCTCCACCGTCTCCAGGTAGGCGCAGCCTCCCAGCTCGCCCGGGCCCGCCTGCTCTGGCTCGTGCCCTCCCTGGCCCTCCTGGGCGCGCTGGTGCTGATGGGCTCGCACTACCTCGCGCGGTACTTCATGGAGCGCCGCGGCCGCGCCACCCTGTTGCTGGGACTGCTCTGCCTCGCTGCCTCGGCGCAGCTGCTCCTCGAGGCGTGGCGAGGGCTCGCGAACTATCCCTATCCCCTGCACATCGTCCGGCTCTGGCTCCTGTCCGCCTCCACGTTGACGGTGGCCGTCCTCCTCCCCACGACCCTGCACGCGGCCTTCCGCGAACCCCGCCGGGCCCCCTGGTGGGGCGCGCTGGCCGTGAGCCTGATGGGCCTCAGCGCGGTCCCTGGCTTCGATGGCAGGAACGCGGTGGCCCTGGGGCTCTCCCTGGGCGCCTCCCTCCTCATCGCGCTGCGAGCCCGGCGGCGGCGGGAACCGGGCGCGTGGGCCGCCCTGGGAGGACTCGGCCTTGCCCTGGCGCTCTACCTCACGGGCCCCCTGGACTTTCCAGAGCGCGGCTTCTTCATCGCCTTCGGAGGGTTGCTGCTGTACCTGGGCGCGGTGCACGCCCATCAGCTCCGCCGCCAGCAGCAGCGGTTGGAGTCCGCCACGCGTGCCTCGGAGCGCCTCCAACTGGAGCTGCTCAAGCGCAGCATCCAGCCCCACTTCCTGATGAACACCCTGGGCGCCATGAGCGAATGGGTGGAGACGGAACCCGCCCAGGCCGTGCGCTTCATCGAGTCCCTGGGCGCGGTGTACCGGCACCTGCTGAGCATCTCGGGAGAGCGGGCCATCCCGCTCGCCCGGGAGCTGGAGCTGTGTCGTGCCTATCTGGAGGTCATGGGCTTCCGCCATGGCCTCGCCTTCACGCTGGAGGCCCCGGGCGTCGATGGTGAGGCGATCGTGCCTCCAGCGGTGCTCCACACCCTGCTGGAGAACGCCTTCAGCCACAATCGCTACACGACGCCAGTCACCTTCCACCTCCAGGAGGGACACGCGGGAGGCCGCAGGCGCTACGTCTTCAGCGCGCCCGCCGGCACGGGCGCCACGCCTCGCGTGGGCGAGGGGACGGGTACCCGCTACCTCGAGGCGAGGCTGGATGAGACCTTCCCTGGCGCCTGGAGTCTGGTGCAGGAACCCACGGAGACGGGGTGGACCACGGTGATGGAGATTCCCGCGTGAAGGTGCTCATCGTGGAGGATGAGCCCATGGCGGCCCGGCGCCTGGAGCGACTTTGCCGGGAGCTGCTGGGACAGGGCCTGCCGCCGCCCCTCGTACGCGCGAGCCTCGCGGATGCGCGAGAGGTCCTGGCCGAGCGCACCGTGGACCTGGTGCTGCTGGACCTGGACCTCTCGGGAGAGGACGGCTTCCAGCTGCTGGAAGAGGTCGCGGCCGGTTCCTTCCACACGGTGGTGGTGTCGGCGAACACGGACCAGGCCCTGCGCGCCTTCGAGTTCGGGGTGCTGGACTTCGTGGCCAAGCCCTACACGCGGGAGCGCCTGGAGAAGGCGCTCGCGCGCGTCCGGGGCCGTGGCGCGGGCCCGTTGCGGACGCTGGCCGTGCGCAAGGGCGGTGGCATCCTCCGCGTGCCCCTGGAGACCGTGGCCTACATCCAGGGCGCCGGGGACTACGCGGAGCTGGTGCTCCGCGATGGCGGCACCGAGCTGAGCGAGAAGAGTCTGGACCGGCTGGAGGTACTGCTCCCCACCGATTTCGTGCGCATCCACCGCTCGTATCTGGTTCCCCTCCAGGACGTGGCCCGCCTGTGGACACTGGAGGGCTCGCGCACGACCGTGGAGCTGAAGAGTGGCCTCCAGCTTCCCGTGGGCCGGAGCCGGGTGAAAGCACTCAAGGCGCGGCTGGAACCAGCGCCCCCGGATATCCGGATGCCGCGAGAGTAGCGGGCACGGCGCTCGAGAAATCCGTTGGCGGCCCTTCTTTTTTGAGATGGTGGCCGGGCCGGTCCCTCTCCCGCCTGACCCCCCCCTGGAAGGAGACACCCATGAGGATCCTGAGATTCGTCACATCCCTGGCACTGGCAGGCGCGCTTTCCGCCTGTGGCGACGGAGCCCCGGCCGAGGCTCTCGAGCTCGACTCCGTCGAGTCCTCGCTGGACTGCGCCGCCCTGAGTGCCCCCGTGTATCACCGCATCCGGCCGACGTCGGGTGACAGCCTCTACACGACCAACGCGAACGAGGCGGCCAACGCCGATACGACCTACGGCTACACCGAAGACCGCGGCGTGGCCTTCCACGCCGCCCGTGCCACGGGGACGGGGTTGTCCCCCGTCTACCGCATCTACAGCCCGAGCCGGGGCGAGCACTTCTGGACCATCGACGCGACGGAAAAGCAGAACCTCGTGAGCACGGGAGGCTTCACCACCGACGAGGGCATCGGCTTCTACGCCTCGAAGACGGCGGATCCGTGCCTCGTCCCCGTGTACCGCTACTCCCACACGTCGCTCAGGAAGCACCGCTTCGCCACCACCGAGGCCGAGCGCAACAGCCTGAGCGCCGCCGGGTGGATCGACGAGGGCATCAAGCTCTACGCCGCGCCCGCCTCCACCCAGCCCGTCGACACGAAGTTCACCCTCGTCGTCATCCCGGACACGCAGAACGAGGTCGTCAACAACTCGACCCTCATCGACCACCGCATGCAGTGGCTCGCCGACAACAAGTCCGCGCTCGACATCCGCTTCGTGATGCAGACCGGCGACATGATGAACTGGGACACGCCCGACCACATCCAGTACGAGCGCGCCAGCAATGCACTCGAGCGACTGGAGGCCGCCGGGATTCCCTACGCGCTCGCCATTGGAAACCATGACACGGCGGCCACCTGCACGGGCGGCGGTGCCTGCCCCGGCAACGTAAACGCCAACCTGCGCAACACCACCACGTTCAACACGTACTTCCCGACGACGCGGTTCAAGGCGCTCACTGGCGTGTACGAGACGGGGAAGTGCGACAACGCCTATCACACGTTCACGGCGGGTGGCCTGAACTGGCTCGTGCTCAACCTGGAGTTGTGGGCCCGCACGGGCGCGGTCAATTGGGCGAAGACGGTGCTGGCCCAGCATCCCCACCACAACGTCATCGTCATCACCCACTCGCACCAGACGAGCAGCGGCGGCATCGAGCAGAGCAATGGTGGCTATGGCAACAACAGCCCCCAGTACGTGTTCGACAACGCGCTCAAGCAGTACCCCAACGTGCGGTTCATCTTCTCCGGCCATGTGGGCTCCTCGGCCTATCGCAAGACAACCGGTGTCCAGGGCAACGAGATCCACCAGATCCTGACGACCTACCATGACTCGAAGACGAACCCGACGCGGCTGCTCGAGATCGACACCGCCGCGAACACCTTCTCCACGCGCGTGTACTCGCCCTACACGAACGCGGAGAAGCAGGACGGCTCGAAGTTCACCGTCAGCAACGTCTCCTGGGTTCGCTAGGAGGTAGCCGGGGCCGGAGGAGCGAGTCCGGCCCCCCCAAAAGGGGGAGCAATCGCTCACCATTGTCACACAACGTCAGTTCTGACAGGTTGTCGGGCACCGGTTCTACCCTTGTCAGGGACCCTGTCCGCCTTTCCGGCGACAAGAAAGCGAATCCACACCATGCCCAGAGTCAACCGCAAGCCCTCACCGCCACCGTCACCGTCCACCTCCCAGCTCACGGGTAACAACAAGCCCCTACCGGATGCGGTCACGCGCACGGACAACCAGAAGTATGGCGTCTACCTGGATAGCGCGAACGTGGACAAGAAGACCGGGGCCTCGCTCTTCGTCAACACCAACGTCCCGCCCCCCAAATTCCAAGGCATCGGGAATGAGACGCAGAGTCCCACGACCTACGCCCACGGAACGGACACCTTCGAGCGCTACCAGTTCCAGAAGGGAGTGAAGGACTGCGCGCACAACGCCGAGGAGGTCCAGCACGGCAAGCCATTGCTACCGCCCGCCAAACACGCGGACAATGAGTTCACCCTCGCCAGCAAGGAGAAGGTGACGGGCCAGGTGTTTGGTTATTCCCACGAAGACAACATCGAGGTGTCCAAGCAGGCCAGGAAGACGAACCCCAACGCCGTCAATCACAACGCGAATCCCCAGCCTGGCGAGTCCTATGGCATCATCCGGCAACACGAGCCGAGGAACGGCCAGTCGCCCTTCCACTTCGCGCCCGTCGTGGCCAGGGATGGAAACCAGACCATCACCGCGGAGCAGACCGCGGGAACCTCGGATGCCAAGAGTCGGAACACCTACCCGACCATGGACGTGTACCGGGTGGGCGACAATCAGGACTCCTTCCATAATCGCTATGCCAACAAGGACGGTTACGGAAAGGACGCCATCACCGTGACCACCCAGAAGTGGGGCCCGCAGACCTTGAGGGAGAACGATCCCAAGCCGGATGCGACGGAGCCCCTGAGCAAGAAACAGAGAACGGAGTAGCCCCTTTCGGGGCATCACCCCATGGGAGGTTACGAGTTCCCCCTCCGCGCGGCGCCCGGCACACGTGTGCCAGCGCGCTCGAGGGGTACTGGCACGCCGGGGCGCCTTCGCGATGCAGGGGAACACCGCGATGGTGGCCAATGACTGGCCCTACTCGGCCCGCTTGGACTCCGGGGCCACCCGTGTCACGCGGCCGGGCTCTTTCGCCTGATGGACACGAGGCCAGGAGGGAGTGGCTTCCCGGGCGTCCAGCCCTCCAGGGAGCTCCAGAGCGTCACCACCGCTCGCGCCAGGGGGGCCACCTGCTCCGGAACCCGCCCCTTGTCGAACCATGCGACCTTCTCGCCCTCGGGGGTCTCCCGGTCGAGCGCCACGGTGGTCGCGGTGTCCGCCGGGTTGGAGTCCAGGTCCTCGGGATCCAGGTCCGCCACGCGGTTCCAGTCCTCGAGCGCCCCGGGCGACAGCTGCGCGTCGACGACTCCCCCACCCGGAAGCTGGAGCCGGACCGCTCCGCTCGAGTGCACCGACAGGGTGCGTCCTCCGACCGTCCACCGGGTGAGCGCGCCCTCGAGGACTGGCGACAGGTGCGGGTCGTCAACCAGTTCGGCCGCGGACGGGAGGGGCTCGGGGTACAGGCCCGCGACCGAGGTGAGGGGCCGCTCGGGCATGAGCTCGGTGCGCGCGCGCCACCGGCCGGTTCGCAGGAGCCAGGTGAGGAAGTCGCGCGCGCGTGCCATCGAATCGGCGTAGCCCCGCTGGTCGATTCTCACACCGTCCGGGTAGACCGCGACCAGCACCCCGTGGACCGGGAATTCGGTGGGGTGGGCGATGCGCCACTCGCGCGCGTCGCGGGCGCTCCGGACACGATCGGCGAGGAAGAACTCCTTGCCGTTCACCGGATCACGCCACGCCCAGGGTAGGGACTCGAGGTGCGCCTCGATCGCCGAGACGTCGAGCGGAGCGTCGGTGCGGGTGAGCCATGCGCTCTCGAACTTCACGTCAGGTGCCTCCGCTGGTGGGGGACGGTTCGGTGGACCGCAGGTGACCGGCCTCGACGATTCTCAGCTCGAACGCCTTGGCCTGGATCGGGTTCGTACCACGGTCGTACGGGTTCGGCACGACTCCCGGTCCCTTGGGGACGGCCTGCCCCTTGGCGTCGAGCTTGAACGCCACGCTGTTCTGGTCGACCGCCGTGTGGACCCCGTCGGCGAGGACCTCGATGCTGTAGCTCGGCTCCGAGGTGAACTGGTCGCCTTGTGGCTTCACCCGGACGAGCGTGCCATCGCTGTACTGGTAGGCCTGCTGCGGCTTGCCGTTGGGGAGCGTCGTGTCGGGCAGGCGCGTCGCGCGGCCCGCCGAGACATCCGCCATCATCCGCGCCTCGATCTGCGCGACCGGGAGTCCGCTCAGCTGCGGTGAGAGCTGCTTCGCGGCCATGCCGCGGCTCCCGCTCGTGAAGGCGTTCAGCGCGCGCTGGTCCTCGGGGCGGAGGTTCCACGTGCTCGGATCGGCCAGGGCCTTGTCGGCACGGGTTCGGGCCGCCCTGGTCGCGACGTCGTTCGCGACTACGGTCGCGGCCTCCTTCGCCTTCTGGCGAGCGGCATTCCCCGCGGCCTTCGGCGCGTCCCCAGCCCGGCGCGCTTCCTCGTAGGCCTGGCTATAGGCCTTGCTCCAGGCGTCTTCGATTTCCTTGAGGGGCGCTGCATTGCCCTCGAAGTCCATCTTGCCGGAGATCTTGACCATCGCGTTGGCCCGCTCGGCGGGCAGACGCTGGGCCAGCTCGGTCTTGATACCCTCGAGCTTCTTGCTGAGATCCTCGGCGGCGACGAAGCCGCGGGCCGGGTCGAGCGAGTTGACCTGCTGCTCGTGCGTCGCCAGCTGCTTGCGCAGGCTCTCCAGCTCGCGCTCCATGTCCGCGCGCTGCGCCGCCGTCGGCACCCGGGTGCTGTTGTCCAGACTGTGCAGACGGGTGTCGATCTTCCGCTGCACGCCCTCCAGCTCGCTGATGAGGGACTTGAGCTTCTTCACCTCCAGCTGTGACTCGAAGCCCTGCGTGCCATAGCCCGGCTGGCGGGTGAGGGCCTGCATGGCGCGGTCCCGGAGCTGGCGGACCTGTCCCAGCGGTCCCTCGTACTTCTGCAGCGTCCGGGCCGTTTCCATGTGTGCTTGAATCTGCGCGGACGTGGCCCTGGGGCCGGCTTCAATCTGGACGCGCCCACCATCGCCGTAGCGCACGCGGACGGTGCTCCCCTCCAGCGTGGGATTGCGCACCACGGGGACTTCCCTCGGCTGCGCCAGCCGCGACGCGCCCTGCATGACGCCGTCCATGGCCGCACCGCCACCCGCGCCGAACACCGAGCCCACGGTGCCGTCCACCACCGCGCGCTGGCCCACCTGCGACAGGCCCGACATCACGCCGTTGCGCCACGTCTCGCTCTGCATGGCCTGATCCAGCGCGCCGGAGGTAGCGCCGCCGACGCCACCTTCCCAAGCGCCCTGGATGGCCGTGCCGCGCAGCCGCTGGGCCACTGTCTGCTTGACGGCCTGCTCGGTGACCTCGCTGGCGGCGACGGCGGTGCCCGTACCACCCAGTCCCTTGGGCAGAGGGATGACGGCGGTGCCACCCTCCACCGCGCCCAACGCGCCCTGGTGCAGCAGGCCGTCGGTGCCCAGCGCGTCGCCCTTGAAGTAGGCCTGCGTCGCCATGCGGGTGCCCGCGCCCAGCGCCGCGTAGGCACCCACGGCCAGCGGCGTCGCCGCGCCACCCGTGGCCACCACCGCCGCCGTCGTCACCACCGCCACCGCGGCCGTGGCCGCCATGTCCGCGGTGCTGTCCTTCGTCTCCTGCACGTCCTTGACGTCGTCGGTGGAGTAGCCCAGCCGGCGGTTGGCCGCGTCCGTGTTGCCGGAAGAGATGGCCGCCTCCGCCGCGTTCAGGTTGCGATCCAACCTCGCCGCGTCCGACTCGCCCTTCGTCCAGGTCTGGAGGGTGTTGATGACGCCCAGGCCGCCGCTCTGCTCGAACTGCTGCTGCTCGCGCAGCCGCTGCAATTGCTGCTGCGCCGCGTCCGGGGCGTTCGGGTCGATGGCCCCCTGGTCATACATCTGCTCGAGGACCTCGAACTCGTCGCGGCCACCCAGCTCCGAGTCGAGGTCCGCGCGCAGGTCCTTCTTGTAGAGCTCGCGATAGGCCGTGGTGATGTCGTTGATCTGCGCCTTGGACTTGTTGCCCAGCACCTCGCGCAGGGCGGCCTCATCGGTGCCCAGGCCGTCCATGGCGCGGTGCAGCCGCTCGGCGTCCGCGCGGGCCTGGCCCATCCGATCATTGGCGGCCGGTGGGTTGAGGTAGCGCAGGCCCACGGCGGCATCGTCGCCACCCCAGCCGCGCACCTCGGACTCCAGCGAGCGGTTCGTCTGCCGTTGGAACTCCGCCTTCAGGGCGGGCATGTCCTCGGGCTTCGTGTTCTCGAGGACGTCGAGGATGGCGTCCTTGTCCGCGCCGAACCAGCCCTGCGTGGCGCTGTTGATCTGAGCGGCGCTGGCGGCGGCGGAGTTGCCCTCCAGCAGACCGCGGGCGCGCGTGTAGTCCTCCTTCGACAGCTTCTGCTGCATCTCCGCCTGGAGGGCGGTGTCCGCCAGGAGGATCTCCTTCTGCTCGGGCGGCAGGTCCTCGAGGGTGTCGAACACCCTCTGGCTGTCGGGGCCGAAGAAGCCCTGGAGCGAGTCATGCACCTTGCTGCGCGCGGCGCTGGCCTCGAGCTGCGCCACCTGCGCGGGCGCGGTGGCCTGGGTGGTGGCCAGCAGGCTGTCGAGCTGGGCCTCCTGCGCGCCGTCCAGGTCGGAGGCGAGCGCCTTCTTCATGAACTCCTCGGGCGTGGCGGCCTGGATGTCGCGGTGATCCTCCGCGTACATCTGCTGGAAGGAGCGGGCGATGGACTGACGCTCGGAGGGGGTGGCCTGCTGGAGCGTCCTGATGATGGCGTCCTTGTCGCCGAACCAACCCGTCTGCTGCTGGATGGCGGCCGCGCCCGCGTTGCCCTTGTTGCCGGCCAGCATGCCGTTGACGCGGGTGAGGTCGTCGCCGCCGAGCTCCTCGCGCAGGACCTTGTCCATGTCGAGGTTGTAGTGCTCCTTGAAGGACTGGCGGATGAGCGCGATGTCGGCCGGGTTGCGCCCTTCCAGCGTCTTGAAGATCTTGTCCTCTTCGGTGCCCCAGCCGGTGAGGCCCCCCTTCGTGGCACGGTAGATTTCCGTGGCGTCCCTGGCGGCCTGCTCACGGGTGTAGCCGGGGGTGGTGGCCGGCGCCGGCGGGCCCATGGGGCGCTGCGTCGTGGACGCGGGGACGAAGGAGCTGGTCGAGGACGTGCGGCTGTTCGCGCCCCGGGCCGACGCCATCGCGTCACGGGCCGACGTGGCCGCCTGCGCCGCCGACTGCTCCACGGCCCTCAGCTCGTTCTGGGGGAGGTTGTGCTTGCGGGCCTCGCCGAGCGCCGCCTGCGCCTTCTGCTGGGCCTCCTGCGCACTCCGCGCCGCGGCGTCCGCGCGCTGCTGGGCCTGGGCCGCCTGCAGTCCCTGGGCGCGAGCCGCCTCGGCCGCCGCGCGCCGGGCCTCCTCCGCCGCCCTACGGGCCGCTTCCGCCGCACGCCGGGCCTCTTCCGCCGCACGCTGTGCCGCCGCCGCCGCCGCCGAACTCTGTCCCGCCCCGCCTGCCCCTGCTGTCCGAGAAGCGCCGTCGTTGACTCGCATATGCCCCCAGCTCCGCGCACGGTTCGTTGTGGCGGACCTTTGAATACACGGACGCACTCCAGGTGCGGCCCATATGTCTCGCGGTGGAGATTATCGAAGAATTATCAGCCCGGTTGCTCCTCCAGGCGCAACCGCATGTCGGTGATGAGGCGCAGCCTCCGGGGTGGGTCCTCCTTCTGGGCGGACAGGTCGGCCTGGACGCGCATCTCCATGTCGCAGCGCGCCGGCCACAACCGGTCCAGCCGGAAGACCGTCTCGCCCTTGCTCTGGGAGCGCAGCAGCATCCGTTCCTCACCAGCGCTTCGGGTCTTGTACTCCGCGGGCACGGGTTGGTCGCGCGAGGTCTGCTGGATGAGGAAACGGGTGGTGACGCGGTCTCCGTGGATGGAGGCCAGCTCGAAGCTGGCGGTGCCGCTGGCCGCCACCGGGCCGGAGCCGTAGAGGGGCTGCTCCCAGCGGGCGCCGACGCCAAGGGGCTCGGTGGGGAGCGCGTTGCCGACGAACTGGAGCGCGCGGGTCAGGTCCATCAATTCCTTGCGGCGCGCGGGATCCAGGCTGGAGGGCAGGTGGAGGTCGAGCGTGTTGCCGCGCCGCCCCGCCGTGCCCTTGCCGGTGAGGCCGGGCATGAAGGCGAGGCTGGCGCGGAGCGCGTCCACACTCCGCTGGAGGGTGCCGGGCTCCACGAGCAGGTCCACCGCGTCGAGGGTGAAGTCGTAACGGACATCGCCCTCGGGGGTGATGGATTGGACGTGGATGATGAACGTCATCCGCGTGGAGGGCACCTGGGGCGCGGGCTCGGAGCGCCCACCCGTCTCGACAGTGACGGCGGAGGAGTGGGTGGCGATGACGACCTGCTTCGATCCGGGCTGGGGCCGGAGCACCATCTGCTGCCGCGGCTCGCGGCCCTGGGTGACGAGGCTCATTGCACCGGCAGGCTACCCCGGGGCCCGCCCGGGAGGGAGCCCATCGCGGCTCTCCAGCGGACTCTCGCTTGATTTCACCTGGCCCCCTCGACAAGAGACGGACGCATCCAAGGTGTCCGCCACGAAGCGTCTTCCGATGAACAAGACGAGGAGATCCAGATGAACACCCAGAAGCAGGAACAGGGGCTCGCACTTCGCTCGCGGGTGAGCTCCCAGGGAGAATTGGAGTTGTCGCTGGCGCGGGTCGCGATCCCGGACCCCGCTCCCGACGAAGTCGTCATCCGCGTCGAAGCCTCGCCGATCAACCCCTCGGACCTGGGCCTGCTGCTGGGCCCGGCCGACATGTCCACGGCCCGGGCCGGAGGAACGGCGGAAAGCCCCGTTGTCACGGCGACCATTCCGCAGCCGCTGCTGAAGGCCCTGGCGCCGCGTCTGGACAAGTCCCTGCCCGTGGGCAACGAGGGCGCCGGCGTGGTGATCAAGGCGGGAGCCAATGCCCGGGAACTGCTCGGCAGGACCGTGGCCGCGCTGGCCGGTGGCATGTACTCCCAGTACCGGGTGCTCAAGGCGTCCCATTGCCTGGTCCTGCCGGAAGACGCGACCCCGGCCGAGGGTGCCTCCAGCTTCGTCAACCCGCTGACGGCGCTGGGGATGGTCGAGACCATGCGTCGAGAGGGCCACAAGGCGCTGGTGCACACGGCCGCCGCCTCCAACCTCGGGCAGATGCTGAACAAGATCTGCCTCGCGGACGGCATCGGGTTGGTGAACATCGTCCGGAACCCGGAACAGGTGGCGCTCCTGCGCGACCTCGGTGCGGTCCATGTGTATGACAGCACCTCGTCCACGTTCACCGAGGATCTGACCAGGGCCCTGGTGGAGACCGGCGCCACGCTCGCGTTCGACGCCACCGGTGGCGGGCAGCTCGCCGGGCAGATCCTGGCCTGCATGGAGGCCGCAGCCAACCGCACCGCCACCACCTACAGTCCTTACGGGTCAACGATCCACAAGCAGGTCTATATCTACGGCAAGCTCGATCCACGCCCGATAGAGCTCGGGGGCAACTTCGGCATGGCCTGGGGCGTGGGCGGCTGGCTGCTGACACCGTTCCTGGAGAAGATCGGACCTCAGGCCGCACAAAAGCTGCGTGACCGGGTGGCAGCCGAGCTGAAAACCACCTTCGCCAGTCATTACGCCGCGGAGCTCTCGCTGGCCGAGGCGCTGCGGCTCGACATGATCGCCGTCTACAGCAAGCGCGCCACCGGCAAGAAGTACCTGATCAATCCCAACAAGGGCCTGCGCTAGGCCGCTGGACCTCGCCCTCCTCGCGGCGGAAGAGCAGCCATGCGCGGCCCCCTTCAAGCCGCGCGCGGTTCGCCCAGCGCCAGCCAGCGCGCGAAGGCTTCACGTTCACGCTCGGCGTCCACGCCTTCACGTGGGTTCACCAGGTCCGCCAGCTCGTGGAGGTGGACGGGCCTGAGGACCACCGTGGCCCGGCGGCCGCCCTGGACGACATCGTTGATCTCGACGACCTGCTCCCGGGCCTTCGAGGCCATGGTCGGATAGAGGATGGCCGCGCTCCCCGTGGAGCCCTGACTCAGCGCGTAGATGGCGAGCTGGTAGAGCATGTTCCGTGGGAGCTGCGTCTCCCACAGGTCTCGGTATTTCGCATCGAGCAGTGCGAGCACACGCTGCCCCCGCAGGATGGCGAAGTCGGGCCTCGGAGCGGGCGGCTGACGCCTCCGGGGATTGTGGGTCGCGGCATAGGCCATCATCCCATCGAGGCGGAACTCATCGCGCACGGTGAGGTCTCGCAGGTTCTCCCTCAAGAACCGCGACAGGAGCGCTTGGAAGAAGCGGTTCATGTCGAAGAGGAACCCCGGGATCTCCACCTCGCGCGAAGACGCCTCCTGGGTCGTCCCCTGCGCGTCGAGCAGCACCCCGATGATGGACAGCGCCGGCCGGTAGGCAGCCGTCATCCGGTCGGTCTCGCGGATGATCCGCTCCAGGAGCGACGGATACAGCGTCACGCGCTGAACACCCTGAAGCAGCGCATCGAGCAGGTGGAGCCGGGTCCGGAGCCCCACGTCGTCCGTGAGCCGCAGGGCCAGGAAGAGCCCCGCACGCAGCACCTGGTTGAGCGGGTGGTCCTCCAGCCGGGGATGGTGCGAGCAGCGCAGCGCCGCCCGGCCCGAGCCGGCGTGCCGCATCCACCAGCCCAGGTCGATCCTTCCCCGGGGACTCGCGAGCTCCTCCTCCCGGCGCACATACCCACGATGCAGGCCCCGGCGGATGAGCTCCTGGGTCTCCGCCTCGAGCTGATGGATGAGGAGATCCTGGAACGCCCAGGTGGAGGTCCCCTGCTCCAGTCCCGAGAAGAGCTTGAGGTTCCGCAATCCGTAGGCGTAGCGCAGCAGCGAGAGGAGCTGCGCCCCCTGCAACTTGGGGCGGATGATGACGGGCAGGCTCCCGAGCCGGAGGGTTCCCACATAGGACGTCGCCTCGAGGCGCAGGCCCGTCTTGAAATCCCACACCCGGAGCATGCGGCACCGGTCGAGGTACTCCGCCAGCTCGCGCACCTCGGGCTCGTCGTCCAGATGGATGGGAGCCCCGCGCGGACCGCCCTCCGGAGGCCAGCTCCGCCATTCCGAGAGCTCGGCGGGGCTCATGGCTCGTCAGGCTCCGTGCCGACGCCATCCTCGTCCTCCATGAGGTCCCGGGCGCTCGCCTCCGAGGCGATCACCGGCGCCGACGAGCCGATCTCCGGGCTCGGAGCGAGGAGCGCCTGGATCAGCTCCGGCTGCCGGGCTGGATCGAACAACTCGTGACGCACCCGCTGCTCCTTGCGGCTCACCAGGCCGTTGCCAAGAATCTTCTCCAGGGCGGCCCAGTCCTCGTAGCAGTACTCCTCCAGCAGCGGAATGAGATCCTCCTGCACCACGCGCGAGAACGGGTGGAAGTCCGTGAGGGGCTCTCCGCGCTCCATGAGGTAGGCATGGCCGACCTGCAGGTTGCGCCCGTCACGCCCGACGTGCTCGCAGATGCGCGCGTTGAGCGCCTTCAGCCACGGGCCGAGCGGGATACCCTCCACCATGGCATTCCCGAGTCGCGTGAAGTCCGGCATCAACTCCAGGAAGCCGAACCGGCGCCGCAACGCCGTGTCGAGCAGCGCGATGGAGCGATCCGCCGTGTTCATCGTGCCCACGAGGTAGACGTTCTCCGGCACCTGGAACGGAGCACCGCTCATCGGCAGGAGGATGGGCTTGCCCCGCTTGCTCTTCTCCATCACCGTGAGCAGCTCGCCCATGATGCGCGGGATGTCGCCCCGGTTGATCTCATCGATGATGAGGTAGAAGCGCAGGTGGGGCCGGCGCTGTGCATCCAGGCACAGACGTTTGAAGATGCCGTCGCGCAGCACGAAGCGCATCGGCCCACCCGAGCCATCATCCCGAGGCCGGTAGCCCTCGAGGAACTCCTCGTAGCCATACGAGGGGTGGAAGCAGCACATGCGGACCAGCGGGCCCTCCGCCTCCGTCCCCTTCGTGATGGCGTCCTGCTGCTCGGCGTTGAGGGCCACGAAGGGCGCCCCGAAGGCCGCGTGCGCGGACAGGTCCCGCACCGTCTGCTCGGCGAGATAGGTCTTCCCCGTGCCCGGTGGTCCATAGAGGATGACCTGCCCCTTGCGCTCCAGCACGGCCTGGATACGACCGTGTATACCGGGGAGGCTGGGGGTCGGGTACCCGCCCTGCGCGCTCCTGGGCACGGGCCTGGGCGTGGGGGTGGAGGCTGGCGCCGAGGAGCTCAACAGGTGCTTCTCGATGGCGACGATGCTCTCGGAGGAGTCCACCTCGCGAAGCAGGGTCTGCGAGTCGGCGCCAATGCCCTCGGGGAGCTGAAACCCGTCCAGGGACAACCACTTGACGCGATGGCGGTGGGCGAAGTCCGACGAGGGCTCATAGGAGTAGCGCCCCTCGACGCGTCCCACGCCCAGGACCCGCTCTCCCCTCGTGGCGAGAACGAAGTCCCCCTCGAGCACCTTCACCACGAAGGAGAAGAGCTGCTTGGACACCGTCCCCTGCCGCGGAGCCAGTCCTCCGTGGCTCCCCAGGAGGGCCCCCAGTCGCTTCAAGCCATCCCGATCGGGGGTCATCTCCGAGAGATCTCCCAGCGCCCGCCCTTCCACCGCGACGCAGTTCCCCTCCCGCATCATGGGCCAGTGCGCGGTGGGCCCGCTCCCGCCCAACGTGCCGAGGCACCAATACCGGTGCGGGCTGCCATTGCGCGACTTGAGCAAACGGGTCGCGGTGTTCATGGGAACGTCGAGCTCCTTCGCGAGGGCGACGAAACGGCCCGCGCACACGTACCGCCCCTCGCCTCCAGGCGGAATCTGGAGGAGCTTCATCAGGTGGAACCGCTGGTAGTCGGCGTTGTGGTAGTCGTCGAGCTTGTCGGGAAACAGCAGGCTCCAGTACTTGTGACTCCAGGACAGGTCGCCGAGCTCGGGTGCCGCGGCCTCGAGCTGCTCCTGGAGCCGGAGATAGTCCGAGTCGCTCCCGTCGGACGGAAACCGCTCGAGCAGCCTGGCGCCGAGGAGGAGTTGATCGCGGTGCCGCTGCGCGATCCGGATCGCCTCGGACTGGGAGAGCTCTCGCTGGTTGTGGGGGCTGCCCGTCATCCAGGCGCCCGTCTCCTTTCGCCGGTAGATGCCGAACTTGAGCGCGCTCCCCCCGGCGATGCTCCCGAAGATGGCCGGAAACTCCTCGTCGTCCTTGAACTCGAGCCAGTACACCAGCCCGTCGCGCCGACCGTGGTCGTGCATCAGCGACAGCAGCTCATCCCCGTCCAGGTTGCGCAGCCGCTCCGGACCGAAGCGCTCCCGGAAGAGCGCGTAGAACCCCTCGAGCTGTGCCCGCGAATGGAGCTTTCCCTCGTCATCGAGCTTGCGCTCGGTCTCCTTGAGCGCGTGGATGAGCCTTTCATCGAGCACGCAGGGTCTCCTCTGGGTATTGACCTGCTCTCGACGCTCGATACCACGGGCTCACTCCCCGAGGGATGTGCTCATCGTCATCCTGTTTCCGACCCCGTGAGGTGTGCGCCTTGCCGTGCACGACACGCCTCGGTGAACGGAAGCTCCAGTGTGGCCACGGCGCCCTTGCCGGGACCCTCGCTCTCCAGCATGAGGCTTCCGCTCAAGAGCTGCGCCGCCAACGCGCTCGAGTGCAGCCCGAAGCCGTGGCCGTCCTTGCGCGTGGTGAAGCCGTGCGCGAACAACTTCCCCTTCATCTCCGGTGCGAATCCCACCCCATCATCCACCACCTGGATGCGCGCCATTCCCCCTTCCGCCGCCAGCCTCACCCACATGTTGCGCTTCCCCTCGGGTACTCCGTCCAGCGCGTGCTTCGCGTTGCTGATCAGATTGATGAGGATCTGCAGCACCTTGTGCTTGTCCACGTGCACCCTGGGCACCGGCGATAGCGTGCGATGGACGGTGACTCCGTGGCGCTGCAGCGCCGGCAGCTGGATTCTCAGCGCGTCGTCGATGAGCCGGGCCAGGTCGCACTCCTCCGTCATCAGCGAGGTCCTGGCGTAGGTCTGCTGCACCTGGACGATGGCGCGGATGTGCTCGACGTGCTGGCCCATCGCATCCATGTCTTCCATCAATCGCATCTGCTCACGCATCATCTCGTCAGCCACCGCCGACAGGTAGTCCGGCAGGCGGCTGCCACGCGGATCCTTCGTCAGGAAGTCCGCCAATCCCTCTCTGTTCTCCAGCAGCAGGGCCGAGGCCTGCTTCAACCGGCCCACGCGCGAGCTGCCCACGGCCTTGCGCATCATCTCGAGGTTGATGACGGCACTGGTGAGCACATTGCCCACGTTGTGCAGCACGTTGGAGGCGATCTCGGCCATTCCCACCTCGCGGGCGGTGTCCACGAGCCGGGCCTGGGCCTGCTGGAGCTCACGCGTGCGCTCCTCCACCCGTTGCTCCAAGGCGTCATTGGCCTGACGCAGCTCCATCCTGGCGCGCTGCACGTCCGCATACAGCCGCGCGTTCTCGATGGAGATGGCCGCCTGCGAGGCGATGTGCCCCAGGAGTGCCAGGCGCGCCGGGCTGAAGGCGTTGGTGGCCAGGTTGTTCTCCAGGTAGAGCGCTCCGGAGAATTGCTCCTGTCTGAGCAGCGGCAGGCACAGCACCGAGCGCGAGCCGCCGCGCTTCAGGTACTCATCGGACGAGAAGGGATGGGGCTTGGAGGCATCGCCAATGAGCACGTGCTCCCGTGTGCGCCGGACGTAGGCGAGGAGCGTCCATGGAAGCTCACCGTCCGGCGAGGCATCGGAGATGGCCGCCACGGAGAGTGTTTCCCCGTCCGGCAGCAGCAGAGCTCCTCTCTGGGCTCCCGCGTTCTCGATCGCGGCCCCCAGCAGCGTCGTCACCAGCTTCTCCAAGACGATCTCGCTGGAGACGGCCTGCTGGGCCTTGACGATGGTGAGCGCGTCGATCCGGGTCGAGTTCGTACTGCTGGTGGTCTGCGCATCCTTGGGGGATTCCGAGAATGCGAGGTGCGGCCACTGGGACTCCAGGTGCTGGACCTTGCCCAGGGCGCCCCACTGCTTGTAGGCCGCATGGGCCTCGCGTGCGAAGGCATGGGCGACGATGGGGGCCTGCCGCGTGTGCCAGTAGTTCGCCGCGAGCTCACAGGCCAGTCCCATGTAATGGGTGGCACCGTTCTCGCGAGCCGAGCGGATGGCCTCCTCGTAGGCGCGCGTCGCCTCATCTGGCCGTCCCTCGAGGCGGGCCAGCTCCGCGGAGACCAGCCGCTCGTGCGCGTGGAAGTTCTCGGGGCAGTTCTCCGCCCACTCCGCGAGCTGCTGTTGGTGACGCCGGATGTCCTCGAGGAGCCGCTGCTGCTCCCGCGGCGTTGCCTTCTCGAAGCACGCGGCCAGGGTCAAGGCGCGATAGAGCCCGTATTCCCTGAGAAAGATCCCGCCTATCATGGACCAGACCAGCTCGGCCGCCGTGTCCGCTGCTTCCCGGGCCTCCTCATGGGCGCCGCACATGAAGCACGACTGGAGCTTGATGATCCAATAGATGCACCGCATGAGGGCCATGCGATCAGGCGTCAGCCTGGCCTCGAATGCCCGCGTATCGAAGCCGTCCCTGCTCAGCGTGCTGAATGCGAGCGAGTGCCCGCGCATCTGCTGCACGTAGGCCTGGCAGCAGAGGAGCATGTCCATCGGATCCAGGATTCCGGTCCTGCTCAAGAACTCGCCGTGCGCGACCGACTCCAGGTAGACCTCCTCCAGGTTGTTCCCCATGGCGAGGCGGTTCTGGATGAGCGTGCTGCAGAGGAAACCCGCGTTCAGCAAATCCCCTTCCTGGAGCGCGTGTTGGAAGCATCTGAGGGTGATTTCATGCACGGCGGGGAGAGGCCGGGCCCAGTAACAGCTGACCAGCAGCCCATAGACCACCCTCGACCGACGGTCGGACAGGTTGTACCGATCGACGAACTCACAGGCGAGCATGCCCAGGGCCTCGCCTTCCCGGTACCGCTTGAAGAAAGCGCCGGTCGTCACCCCGAACCAACAAATTCCTACCAGCGCTGCCTCCGTGATGCCGTGGCGGAGGGTGAGGGAAACCACCCTGCTGAGATTGATGATGAGCAGGTGGTTGTCGCTGAAGTAGGCCGGACCGAAGAGCATGGCAAGGACGCTCATCACCAGCTTCATGTCCGGATCGGTCATGGGTGGCAGGTCGATGAGGCTCTCGATGGAACGATTTCCCAGCAGCGCCCACACCTCCTCATGGGCGGCCATCGCCTCCTCCCAGGTGGGGTGCCGCGAGAGCGGCATGCCTAACACGTTGAGGCATTTCAGCAGGCAGGTGAGGGCCCCCTGGATGTCGCCCGTGACGAGACCGATGTCACTCCTCAGGCAGTAGGCGGCCACGGTGTCCGCGCGGGTCCGCGCCCGGGAGATGAGCTCTTCTATCAGTTGGTGCGCATCGGCGATGTTCCTGCTCAAGTGCGCGCACTTCGCTCGCGCGAACAGCACCTTGAAGGTCAGCTCGTAGTCCGTTTCCCAGGGGTCTCCAGGAATGAGCGCGAAGGCCGTCGTGAAGTAGGTGATGGCGGGGCCGAGCGCCACCGCGCTCTCCGCTTTCCGCCCTGCCTCGGCGTTCAATCGCGCGAGGTGGTGGCGCTCCGAGGGCTCCTCGAGCAGGTCCGCACCCACGTTGAGCTGGCTCACCACGTCGAAGAGCGACTCGCGCACTTCCTCCTGCGACAGGCTCTTCAGCAGCAACCGGCCGATGCGCAGGTGGACGGCCTTGCGCTCGGCCTCGGAGAGGAGGGAATGGGCCGCCTGTTGGATGCGGTCGTGAAGGAAGCGGTACTGCTCCGGACCTGTGCGCACCAACATGCCTTCCAGGAGCGCGGGCTCGAGCTCCTGCTCCACCACCTCCACCTCGGTCTGGGAGAGGGTACCCAACAGCTGGAGGGAGAAGGCATTGCCCGCGCACGCCGCCAGCCGCAGCTGGTGCTGTGTGCCAGGAGGGAGCTGGAGCAGCCTCCCCACCATGAAGTCGACGATGTTCTCCGAGTACCCCCGGGCCTGCACGCCTTCGACATCCCACCGCCAGCCTCCGCCGGGCATGCGCACCAGCAGGCCATCCTGGTGGAGTGTCACCAGGAACTGCAGCAGGAAGAAGGGATTGCCACCCGTCTTTTCGTGCACCAGCGCCGCGAGGGGAACGACCACCTCCCTGTCCGCGACCGGCAGCGTATCGTCCACCAACTGCTCCAACTGCGCCACGCTCAGTGGCTCCAGGCGGAGCTCCGTCATCCGCGCGCCTGCCTTGCGCACCTCCTCCAGCACCGATATCAACGGGTGCGAGGGGCTCACCTCGTTATCCCGGTAGGCACCCATCCACAGCACCGGTGGGCTCTCCGGCTGTAGGAGTAATTGTTCGAGCAACCGCAGGCTGGCCAGGTCCGCCCACTGCAGATCATCCAGGAACACCACCAGCGGATGCTCCTTCGTGGCGAACACGGACGTGAACTGGCGGACCACCCGGTAGAAACGGTTCTGCGCCTCGCTGGGGGGCACCTCCTGGAGCGCGGGCTGCGGGCCCACCAGCACTTCCAACTGGGGCACCAGGTCCACGAGCAGCTGGCCCTGCCCCTCCCAGGCCTGGTTCACCCGCTCACGCCACCGCGCGAGCTCCTCGTCACTCCCCGCGAGCAGTTGCTGCACCAGTCCGCGGAGGGCCTGCGCCAGTGCCGTGTACGGAATGTCCCGCTGGAACTGGTCGAACTTGCCGCTCAGGAAGAAGCCGCGCCGTTGCACCACGGGCTTGTGCAACTCGTGCACCACCGAGGACTTGCCAATCCCCGAGTATCCGCTGACCAGGAACAGCTCCGGCCTGCCCGTGCGCGCCACGCGCTCGAAGCCCTCGAGCAGGGCGGACACCTGCGCTTCACGCCCGTAGAGTCGTTGCGGCAGTTGGAATCGGTTGGGCGTGTCCTGCGTGCCCAGCGAGAACACCTCCTGTTCGTTCCGGCTCAGCGCCTGGCGGCAGCGCTCCAGGTCCGCCAGGAGTCCCTCGGCGCTCTGGTAGCGATCCTCGGCCACCTTCGCCAGCAGCTTGAGCACGAGGGCGGAGAGGGCCAGCGGCACCCGAGGGTTCAGCTCGTGCGGTGGCCGTGGCGTCCGCGTCATGTGCGCGTGGAACCACGCGAGCGCATCGTTCGCCTGGAAGGGGCGCTGCCCGGTCAACAGCTCGTAGAACGTCACGCCCAACGAGTAGAAGTCCGTACGGTAGTCCACCGTGCGGTTCATGCGCCCCGTCTGCTCCGGAGACATGTAGGCCAGCGTCCCCTCGATCAAGTTCGTCGGGGCCGCATCCAGGTGCTCCACCTGCTGCAACGTGGCCACGCCGAAGTCGATGAGCCGCGGCTCACCCGAGGGCTCCACGATGATGTTGGAGGGTTTGATGTCCTTGTGGATGACGTTGCGGCAGTGGACCTCGCCCAGGGTGGAGACCAGCGAGAAGGCCAGACCCAGGAACCGGGAGACCTCCATCGGCTGGCCCGTGGCCTCGGACAAGGTCTCGCCTTGCACCCGCTCCAGCAGCAGCAGGGGCCTGTCGCGAAGCCGCTCACAGGCGTAGGGCGTGGCCACCCCGCGCACGTTTCGCAGTCGTTGCAGGATGGCGAACTCCCGCCGGTACCTCTCGCTCTCGCTGGGGCCGGGCGAGGGAGTCATCGGCGTCTTGATGATGACGGGGAGGCCATCGGCCTCGCGCACGGCCTGGAACAGCGCGTTCGAGCCCGTCGCTCGGATGGTTCCAACAACCCTGTAGCCCGGGATGTTCAACATGAGGAGTGTCCTTGTCGAGGAGTGTCCTTGTCGGCGAGAAGCGGTCTCCACGACATCGCCGCGCCAGATCGCGGGAGCGTATCCGTTCGGGGGTGGGCGCGCTTCGATCGGGAAAGGACACCCGTGACGTGCCCCCGGAGCGCTGCCGAGGAAACATGCCATCGGAGTGCCGCCTGGAGATGCTGGCTGTCCTGCCAGGTTCTCAGCGAGTAAAGGGACCGCCAGGACACGCAAACCCATCCCGGGTCATGCCACGCGTGTAGATGGCACGGGGCACCCCTCTCCCGTGGGAATGACTCAGGGTATGGATTCCCCGTGCTGGCGCAACCACCCGGTGATTTCCTCCAGGGGGTGACGTTCGGCCGGAGCTCGTGCGGCGAAGAGCTCCCGGGCCTGCCGGGCCAGGAGGATGGCGCGACGGGTATCACCCCCGCTCTCGGTGAGCGCCCGGGCGAGCGCGAAACGCGCGTGGGCCGCCTCGACCCGGCCCGGGTTGCCCTTCGTGCGCTCCCAGAGGGCCACTGCCCGCTCCAGCGGACCGAGCGCCGCACGGGGCTCCTTCATCGCCAGCAGTGCGCGTCCCTGTCCCGTCAAGGCACGGCCGACGTCCGGGTGCTCAGGACCCAAGGCCCGCTCGAGGTCCCCGAGCGCGCTCCGGTAGACCTCGAGCGCCTCGGAAGGGCGGCCGAGCGCCACCAGCGTCGCGGCCAGCTCCTGGTTGAGCATCCCCCACTGCGGATCATGCTCGGGCAGGCTCCGCTGCCGGATGCGGAGCGAGCGGCGCAGCACCTCCAGCGCTTCGCCGGGCCGTCCCGCCTCGCGCAGGGCGCCCCCGAACATCTGCAGGCAGGTGGCCACGTCCGGGTGCTCGGGACCCACCAGCTTCTCCCAGAGGGCCAGCGAGCGCCGGTGAGCCTTCAAGGCCTCCTCGTGGCGGCCCAGGTTGCCTTTCTGGATTCCCACATACGTCAGCGCAACGGCCACGGTGTGACTCTCCGCGCCGTACACGCTCTCGAAAATCTCCAGCGCACGCTGGTGGAACGCGAGGGCTTCCTCGCTCCGGCCCAGCTCGGCCTCGGCGGACCCGAGGGACTGAAGCGCGTACGCCACGTCGGGATGATGGGGGCCCAGCGCCGCTTCCAGGTTGGCGAGCGCGCTCCGGGACAGCGCCACGGCCTCTTCGTAGCGGCCGAGCTGACCGAGAATCCCGGCCATGTCGGTGAGGGAGGTGCCGATGTCCGGGTGATGGGACGGGAGGAATCGCCGGCGGAGCTCAAGCGCCTTCTGGTAGCGCTCGAGCGTCTCCTCGAAACGTCCATCCACGAAGGCGAGCTCCCCTTCGTAGGTGAGCCGGCGAGCGGTGAGCTCCGGATCTCCGCCGAAGCGCTCACCGGCCGCCTCCGCGTGGCGCAGCAGCAGGCGGGCACGGGCGGTGTCGCGCTCGGCGCCCTTGCCCACGATGAAGGCCAGCAACGTCCAGGCCCGGGCCGCCTCCCGGTCGTGTCCTCCGGCCAGCGCCGCCAGCACGGCCTGGGTGAGCGTCTCCTCGGCGCGCGGGAAGTCGCCCAGGTTGCCCTGGCCCACCCCGAGCAGGAACAACGCCTCCGCCAGCACGGGCCGATACTCGAGCGAGCGGGCCCGAGCGACGGCCGCCTCGGCCCGAGGCGTCCCCGCGTGGAACCTGCCCACGTCCAGCAGGGCCTTCACCTCGGCGAGCTCGCCCCGGAGCGACTCCACCGCCGCCGCCCGTTCCGGCTCCCGAGGAGGCCTCACCCAGGACGTGAGGGTGCGGGCATCGGTGCAGCTGTCCAGGCGTCCCAGCGACAGGGCACTGCGCACCGCGTTCACGACGGTCTCCTCATCGGCCCCGGCCAGCACGGTGGTGAGCGCCCCGAGCTCGGACAGGCGCTCGCGGAGGCAGACCCGCTGGGCTCCGAGGAACTCGCCCCACTCCGTCCGATCCCGGGCTGGGGCCTCGCAGGTCTGCCGCTGGAGCGCGAGCCAGGTATCGCTGTAGCCATCGAGCGTCTGTTCCACACGGCTCCACGCGCTCTGGGCGAAGATCTTTCCCACCGCGAGGAAACGTTCGCGGATGCGCGCTTTGCGCTCGGCGTCCCAGATGCCCTGGAGCCGCGCCTCCAGGCCCTGGCATTGCGCCGCCGCACGGGTGCGGACCCAGGCCCCTCCGGCGATCACGGCCACCAGCGCGAGCGAGCCCAGGGCGAGGGCCATCCGGCGCCCGCGCCGCTTGCGGCCCTGCTCGACCGCCGTCAACAGGGCCTCCATGGAGGGGAAGCGCTGCTCGGGAGAGAAGCTCAGTCCGCGAAGGAGCACCTGCCGCAGCCAGGACGGAACGGCCGTCCCCCGGGGAGGAGGCCGGATCCGCCCGTGCGACATCTCCTCCAGCAACGCCGGGGAGTCACTCCCGGAGAAGGGACGCTCTCCGTGGAGGGCCTCGTAGAAGGCGACGCAGAAACTGAATTGATCGGAAGGCGCGCCCACCTCGCGCCCCTGGTGCTGTTCCGGGGACATATAGGCGGGAGTCCCGAGGAGCGCTCCCGTACGGGTGAGCGGCCCCGACACGGGGGGATGGAGTGCTCCAGCGGGCCCTGACGGCACGTCCGGGAAGGTGCCGCGCGCCAGACCGAAGTCCGCCACGCGGACACGCCCGTCCCGTCCCAGCAGCACGTTGTCGGGCTTGAAGTCCCGGTGCACCAGGCCTGCCCGGTGGGCGGCCGCGAGCCCCTGCCCCGCCTGGAGGTACTTCCCGGTGAGCTCCTCCCAGCGGCGCGGCGCCTCGCGCTGCCAGCGCGACAGGGTGCCACCGTCGACGAACTCCATGGCCACGAAGACCTGATCGCCCACCGAGCCGACTTCATGGACGGTGATCACATGGGGGTGCGCGAGGCGCGCGGCGGCCTGGGCCTCCCGAAGCATCCGGGACGGACCGGAGCCGCCACGGGCCTGGCCGAGGAGCGCGGGATGGAGGAGCTTCAGCGCGACCTTGCGGTCCAACCGGGGATCATGGGCCGCGTAGACGATGCCCATCCCGCCCGTGCCCACCCGCTCGAGAAGCACGAAGCGGCCCACGCGTCCTCCGGGGAGCAGGGCGTCCTCCGAGGGCACACCGGCGGAGGGGAGGTCTGGCTCGGGAAGAGGCCCGGGCTCCTTCGCCTCGGATTTCCGGGCGAAGAGCGCCAGGAGGGAGGTACACCGGGGACAGAGGTCGAGATGATCCTCGAGCTCCCGGCACTCGCGCTCACCGAGCAGACCTTCCGTGAATTCGACCCAGCGGTTCTCGTCGGGGCAGGTGGACATGGGCAGTGTGGGAGGAGACGCCGTGGGGGGATTCGGCGCCTCGCCCCCTGATGCCGGGGATGGTATAGCCATCCGGCACGGCGCGCCTGGAGGAACAGCGGTAGACGGCATGGACACGCTCGAGAGCCTGGTTCGGAGCTTCGTCGCTCGGCTTCCACCCTCCTTGCGCGAGGGGCTGCCCGCCACGGTGGAGCTCGAACGGTGCGTGGGGGAATGGCTCCGGGCCGCCCAGAGCACCTGGCCCACCCTCTCGCTCGACCCCGGGAACTTCCTCGCGCACGTCGCCCAATGCCTGTCGGAAGAGACCGACGCGCGAGCGCTGGACTCGCTGCGGGCGGCCGATCTCTACCTCGCCAGCGGATGCGCGATGGGGAACGCCCAGGCCGTCGCGCTGCTCGAGCAGCACCATGGGCGCGAAGTGGACGCCGCGTGGGCGCGGACGGGCGAGGGCAAGCTGTCCCGGGAGGATCTGCGCCAGCGCGTATGGCAGAAGTTGCTGGTGGCGCGGCCGGAGCAGCGGCCGGGAATCCACGAGTACGCGGGCCGCGGAGAGCTGCGGAACTGGATTCGCATGGTGGCCCTTCGAGAGATGCTCGACGCGGTCCGGGTCCGCCGCGCCGCGGGAGCTCCCGAGCGGCTGGAGGAGCTGGGAGAGGCCTGGGAGGCGGCCAGCCCGGAGGAGGATCCCGAGCTGGCCCACCTCAAGTCGCTCTACCGGTCGCACTTCAATGACGCCTTCCGCGAGGCCCTGAAGGCGCTTGGCCCCCGGGAGCGCAACCTGCTGCGCCAGACGTACGTCCACGGGCTCAGCGCGGCGGAGCTCGCCCAGCTCTACCGGGTGCACCGGGTCTCCGTCGCCCGCTGGCTCGCCGACGCCCGCCGCCAGGTGCTCGAAGGCACCCGGAGCGTGCTCTCCCAACGGTTGAAGCTGGAGGGCTCCCAGCTCGACAGCATCCTGCGGATGGCCCAGAGCGGAGTGGACCTGAGCCTCGAGCGGGTGCTGCGCACCCAGGGTGACTGAGCCCCGCTAGCCGGAGACCCGGCACTCCATCAGCCTGCAGGCCTCCTGGGGCGGCAGCTCGGTCGACGTCCCGTACATCTGGTGGCTCACGCAGGTGTCGTAGGCCTCCCGCAGGCTGGTCATCAGCGAGCTGCTCGTCTTCTCGATGTAGACGATGCCACTGCCGTCCGCGTAATGCTGGTGCTTGTACCTGCAGGTGAAGAGATTGGCGCCAGCGCAGCTGGACTCGGAGAAGACATTCGCGCAGCCCTGGAAGAGGCAGCGCTGCTCCGGGGGAACATTGGAGACCTCGCCATAACGCTCGCGAACCAGGCAGGCCTGATACGCGGACTCATGGGCCTGGACGGGATCGAGCCAGGTGAACTCGTTGTAGGAGACGCCGCTGCCGTCCGCGTAATGCACATGCTTGTAGGCGCAGCGATACAGGTTGGTGCAGCGCGGCAGGGGGACGCACCCGCAGCCGGACTCGTTCAGCATGTAGCCCTTGTCGCAAGCGCACTGGCCATTCACGCGTGAGGCATGAGCGGGACAACCGTCGTTCTCCGGATCGAGCACACAGCCGGAGCAGTCCTCTCCCGGGATGTAACCCGGATCACACACGCAGCGCCCCCCCTGCGGGCTGCTCCCCACGGGGCAGGTGGATTGGCACTGTCCGTCGACGCACGTGGAGCCGGACCCACAGCTGCCGCAGGAGCCACCGCAGCCATCGTCTCCACACACCTTGTCCTGGCAGCTCGGCGTGCATGCCGGAGCGCACTTTCCGCCCTCGAGCTCCTCGCAGGTGGAGGTGCGCATGCACTCCAGGTTGCGCTCGGAGTCGGGGAGCCCATTGCAGAAGTTGGTGCATGCCGCGACGTCCAGCGGCGGAATCCGACAGGTCTCCACTGCCTTCTCGCAGGCTTCGGCACAGGTGAACGGCTCCTGGACATCGACGGCGCACTTGCCGCCCTTGATCTCCTCGCAGGTGGAGGTGCGCATGCACTCCAGGTTGCGCTCGGAGTCGGGGAGCCCATTGCAGAAGTTGGTGCATGCCTTGACGTCCAGCGGCGGGATCCGACAGGTCTCCACGGCCTTCTCGCAGGCTTCGGCACAGGTGAACGATGAACCGGCATCCTGGCCGTCGGAAGGCGCTGGACGGCCGGAGTCCTCGGTGGGCGAACACGCGAACAGCAGCGCGAGGAGAAGAGTCCCGCCGGCGAGGCGCCGGTGGGGAGCGAAGCGCGCGGGGAGCCGCGGCGGGTTGTCGGTACGCATGGGTTCGTCACTCCAGGAAAAGGTTTCCCCGAGGAGGACGACAGCCGACCGGAGCTGTAACACACTTTTTCGCGACGCCCGGGCCCCCCAGTACCTCAACGCGGAGACGGTGGAGCTGCTCCTCCAGGAAGGCGGTGAGGCCATCGCCCTCCGCACGGACGTGACCGAAGGCCTCGAAGGTCGAGGCGCTCGTGCGCGGCACCGTCGAGCACTACGGCCGGCTGGACCTCGCCTTCAACAACGCGGGCACCACCAACGCACCGAAAGCCCTCCACGAATTCGACGAGGAGGAGTGGGACTCCGTCCTGGACACCAACCTCCGGGCCGTCTGGCCGTGCATGAAGTACGAGCCGCGGCAGATGCTCGCGCAGGGCGGCGGGGCCTTCGCTGGCCGCGCCTGAGTCCCTGGCGCTACCGAGCCCGGGTGGGCGGGGGTTGGGCGTCCACCATGTCGATGAAAGCCCTGAACGCGGGCGACGCCTGCTCGCGGCTGGGGAAGTAGAGGAAGAAGCCGGGCACCCAGGCCGCGTACTTCTCCAGGACGATTCGCAAGGTGCCGTGCTCGAGCTGGGAGAGGACGCCCGGCTCGGGCTCGTACGTGAGCCCCATGCCGGCCTCCGCCATGGCCACCCGGGCCCGGCGGTCGTTGCACACCAGCATCGGTACGACAGGAAGCCGCCACGAGCGTTTCCCGGACTCCAGGTTCCAGCGGGAGACCGCGCCCGTCGCTTCCTCGCGCATACCCAGGCAGGCGTGGAGGAGGAGGTCTTCCGGAGTCCTGGGCTCGCCGCGCCGGGCGAGGTACGCGGGCGCGCCCACCACCAGGAAGCGGAAGCGCTCTCCCAGGCGCACCCGCGCCATGTCCTGGGGAATGGCGTCCCTCCGCACTCCCCCGTCGAAACCCTCGCGCACGATGTCCACGCGCCGGTTGTCCACCTGGATGTCCAGCGACACCTTCGGGTACGCCTCGAGGAAGCGGGACACGACGGGTGCGAGGGCCTGCTCCATCGCCAGCGAGGGCACCGCCAGCCGCACCGTGCCCGCCACCTCATCGCCTCGCGCTTCCAGCGCGCGCAAACCGTCGAGTGCATGCTCCAGGGCCGCCCCGCTCCGCTCCAGCAGCCGCTGCCCCGCCTCGGTGGGAGCGACACTGCGGGTGGTGCGGTACAGCAGCGTCACGCCCAGCCGGGACTCCAGGCTCCGGACCGACTGGCTCACCGCCGCCACGGAGACACCCAGCTCCCGGGCCGCCGCCGAGAAGCCACGCCGCCGCGCCACCATGACGAAGGAATGCAGCCCGTTCAGCGGGGTGAAGGACATGGTCCGGTTCTCCTTCGGGGCCCCTGGCGTTCGCCGCACAGGGCGCCCCCGGGATGCCGCGCCTCAGCTCTTGGAATGCGGCGTGTTGAGCAACTGCTGCTCCCACGTGAAGCTGGTGCCGACGTTGCCCATGTGGTCCACCAGCAGCTTCGCCAGGCCGGGCACGGTGGACTCGCGCGCCCAGTCCCGCTGGAGCTCCGAGGTGAAGACCGTCCAGGTGATGGGCACCGCGCCGGCCTGGACCATGCGCTGGATGGCCACCTCGTGCGCCTCGAGGGAAACGCCGCCCGAGGCGTCGGTGACGATGTAGACCTCGTAGCCATCGCCGAGCGCGTGGATGGCCGGCATCGCCAGGCAGATCTCCGTCCACAGCGCGGCCATGACAATCTTCTTGCGGCCCGTCTTCTTCACCCAGTCGATGACGCGGGGGTCCTCCCAGGTGTTGATGAAGGTGCGGTTGATGGGCTTCTGCTCCGGGAAGACGTCCTGGAGCTGCTTGAGGAGGAGCCCGCCGCGCTCCTCGACCACCGTGGTCAGCAGCGTCGGCACGTTGAACAGCTTCGCGCCACGGGCCAGGCCCACGACGTTGTTGATGACGGTCTGGGAATCGTGGCTGCGCAGGCCGGCGAACTGGAAGGGCTGATGATCGATGAGGATCAGCGCGCAGTTGTCGGGCGAGAGCAGGGCGTCGATACCGGCCTTCGGGTTACGGGGGGCGTTCATGGTGACTCTCCAGTGACAGCGGGGTTTGGTCATCGCGGAGGCCGCGGCCCGCGCCAACGGGCGGACCTGCGGCTCTGCGTTTCGGCGTCAGCACCGCGCCGGGTTGCTGATGGAGAGAACAATGCCGACGGGCCGCTCACCGCAGTAGCGGGCAGTCCGCTGAATCACTTTAAAGATGATCTTCAAAGCGAACCGGGTGGCCTTTAAGGTCCCACTCCATGGAGACGCTCGTCACCCTGGAATCGTTCATCCGCAGCGCCCAATCCTCCAGCTTTTCCGCCGCGGCACGCACGCTGGGGCTGACGCCCGCGGCCGTCAGCCAGAACGTCGCCCGGCTGGAGACGAACCTGGGCGTGCGCCTGTTCCAGCGCAGCACGCGGGGGCTGACCCTGACGGAGTCGGGAGAGCGCCTGCTGCGCGAGGCCAGCAGCGGGCTGGAAGTGCTCCAGACGGCCATCGCCAACGTGGCGATGACGGCGGGACAACCCGCGGGGACGCTGAAGGTGAGCATGTCTCCCGCCTTCGGACAGAACTTCGTGCTGCCCCTGATAGGAGACTTCCTCACGCGCCATCCCGGCGTCGTCCCGGACTGGCACTTCGACAACCGGCCGGTGGACATCATCAACGAGGGCTTCGACGCGGCGATTGGTGGTGGCTTCGATCTACCCACGGGGCTGGCCGCTCGGGAGCTGGCCCGGGCGCACATCATCGCGGTGGCCGCGCCCTCCTATGTGGCGAAGATCAAGCCGCCCCGGAAGCCCGCGGACCTCAAGGACTTCGAAGGCATCCTGATGCGCTCACCGCAGACCGGACGCATCCGCTCCTGGCCGTTGCGCAACCGCGCGGGCGAGCAGGTCGCCGTCGAGATGCGCCCGCGCATGCTCCTCAATGACCCGGAGGCGTGCACCCACTGCGCGGTGATGGGGCTGGGCATCACCTTCACCGCGACGCTGAACGCGCTGCCGCACCTGCAGGCGGGGAGGCTGGTGCGGCTGCTGCCGGACTGGCACGCCGACATCGGCCCGATTTCGCTCTACTACGCAGGGCACAAGCAGCTGCCGGCGAAGACGCGCGTGTTCGTGGACTTCATCCTCGACTCGTTCAAACGCCAGGGCCTGGCCCGGCAGCTCTCCGCGTGCTGAGGGGGCTCACGGGGCACACCTGACGGCCCCCGGAGCGGGGACGGGCCCCTGTGGAGCCGTTGGCGCTGTCAGGGCCGCCTGCTCTCCAGCCGGGCCGGCGGCCATGAAGGCGCAGGTGTGCGCTCCTGGTCGGAGCCCTCCCCGGGCGCGGCTTGACCGGGGCGTTTTTGAAACTTATTATCATTCTCATTTGAATGAGCGCCGCTTGTCGCGGTCAGTCGTGAGTCGAGCCTCGTATGATCGTGTGCCTGTGCCATGTCGTGTCGGATCGGACCATTCGAGCCCGGATTTCCGAGGGAGTGCGGACCGTGGATGACCTGGGACGCGCGTGTGGAGCTGGAACCGGGTGTGGCGGGTGTAAGGGCCAGCTGGCGCAGCTGCTCAAGGAGACCCGGCAGGAGGCCTGTGCCAGGTCCGCTGCTCGTGAGGATTGTTCGGGCATCCCCCTCCCGTTAGTGTCCGCGGTTCTATGAAAGGCCACCCCCAGGTCATCGACCTCCTCAACGACATCCTCACCACCGAGCTGACGGCGATCAACGAGTACTTCCTGCACGCGCGCATCGCGAGCAACTGGGGGTACGAGCGGCTCGGAAAGAAGATCTACGAAGAGTCGATTGGCGAGATGAAGCACGCCGACCGGCTCGTCCAACGCATCCTGTTCCTCGATGGCCTGCCCAACCTGCAGCGCCTGGGCAAGGTGAACGTGGGCGAGAACATCCCGGAGATGCTCCGCCTGGATCTGGACCTGGAGCTCGGCTCGCAGAAGCGCCTCAACGAGGGCATCGAGATGTGCCGCTCGTTGGCTGACAACGGCAGCCGCGAGCTGCTGGAGACGATCCTCGAGGATACCGAGGAGCACATCGACTGGCTCGAGGCCCAGCTCGAGCTGATGAAGCAGGTAGGCGAGACGAACTACCTCGCCCAGCAGATCAAGAAGGAGAGCTGATCGGGCCGGTTCGGGGCGTCGGCGAGGACAGCCGCGTCTCGAAGCCCCCCCCGGAAGCAGGAGCGCGTGCGAGCGCCCCGCGCGCATCCGCCCTCCTTTCATGCACGGCGATGAAGGACAGGCCACGAGCCCGGGAGAGGGCGCGCAGGACGGTCTCTCCCCGGGGACCCGAGACGCGCTCCAGATAGGCCAACGCGCGCCGTTGGAGCACGGGCAACTGCGGGTCCTCATCGAACTCGCCTCACGGACATGCGAAGGGCAGCCGCCCCTCGTGATGAGTGGAGGCGGCGGGAATCGAGTGGGGGGGGGCAGCGCCGAAGGAACAAGAGGGAGCACAAGGGCCTTGAGCTGGCCCCTGGGGCCACGCTTAGCCTGCATTCAGGAGAGATTCGGTATGCGCGACCTGATTCGCAGTGGGCGTTTCGCCCAGATAGCCCGCCTGACCCGCAAGGCGCTGCGGGTGTACGCCGAGCAGGGGCTGCTCCGTCCGGTGCATACCGATCCCCTCTCGGGCTACCACTACTACAGCTTCAGCCAACTGGAAGACGCCCGCAGAATCACCCGGCTGAGGGACTTCAACATGTCTCTGGAGGACATCCGGGAAGCCCTGAGGGCATGGCATGCACCCGAGCTCTCCAGCCTGCTCCAGCAGCAGCAGCGAAAGCTGCAGGCCCAGCAGGAGGACATCCAGCGGGTCCTGAGCGACCTGCGGGCCTTCATACAGACCGAGCGGTCCCTGTATCAGGTGGACACCAAAAAAGTACTGCCCCAGCGCTGCATCACCCGGCGTGCCCGCTGCGTCCCCGAGCATTCCTGTGCCTTCATTGATGCCACACAGCCAGCGCTGCTCACGGCTCTCAGAGAGGCGGGAGCCCACCCGGCCGGGTCAGGAATCGTGCGGTACTTCGAGAGCGAGGGGGAGGACACCTGGGATGTGGAGGTCTGCCAGCCCTTTACGATCGATGGACCCCTGCTGCTTCCAGAAGGGTTCGATGTGCTGACCCTCCCGGGAGGAACGGCGGCCTACACGGTGCATGGGGGGGAGTGCGGCGGGGATTTCGGGCTGCAGGGAGCCTATGAAGCGGTCTGGAACTGGATCCGGGAACACGGCCACGAAACCCAGGGCCCCCCCTATGAGGTGTACCTGTTCGAACAGAGCAACACCGACGACACCGCCGATTACCGCACCGAGGTGGCCTGGCTGATCCGCTGAGCCAGGAAACACCACTCCCGCACAACAACAGAAAACCCACGCAAGAGGTTTCGCCAGAAGCGAGGCCAAGGAGGAGTCATGTCTAAACGCAAGCTGGGAAACACAGGCATTCAGGTCAGCGCCCTCGGACTGGGCGGATGGACCATCGGAGGCCCCTTCCGGGGCGGCACCGACGAATGGGGTTACGGACCGGTGGACGACCGGGAATCCATCCAGGCGATCCAGAGGGCGGTCGACCTGGGCGTGACCTTCTTCGACACCGCTGCCAATTATGGGGCTGGACACAGTGAGAGGATTCTAGGAAAGGCCCTCGGCAGTCACAGGTCCAGCGTGGTGATCGCCACGAAGTTCGGCTACCGGGTGCTGGACGACCAGAAGCTGGTAGACGGTCCGGAGGTCCATCAGGAAGCCATCCGCCGCTCCTGCGAGGCCAGCCTGCGCAGGTTGGGTACGGAATACATCGACCTGTTCCAGTTCCATGTGGGCGACCATCCCGCGGATCAGGTGGATGAGGTGCTGGACACCCTGGAATCCCTGGTGGCGGAGGGCCACATCCGCGCCTATGGATGGAGCACCGATGATCCGGTGCGGGCCAGGGCTTTCACCGCCGGAAAGCACTGTGCGGCCATCCAGCACCAGCTCAACATCTTCGAGGACAATCCTGAAATGCTCAGGCTCTGCGAGGAGATGGGCATGGCCAGCATCAACCGGGGTCCTCTGGCAATGGGCCTGCTGACCGGAAAATACGCCAGGGGTGCACGCTTCGACTCCACCGACATTCGCGGTGCCAACGTACCATGGATGAAGTACTTCCAGAACGGTCAGCCCAATCCTGAATGGCTTGCCCGCCTGGAGCAGGTGAAGGACATCCTCACCTCCCAGGGCCGGACCCCTGCCCAGGGCGCACTGGCCTGGCTGTGGGCACACAGCCCGGTGACCCTGCCGATTCCGGGATTCCGCACGGTGGCGCAGGCGGAGGAAAATGCCCGCGCTCTGGAATTCGGACCACTGACCCCGCGGCAGATGCAGGAGATCGACCGGATCCTCGGACGAGAGGATTTCAGGGCTCCCTCGAGCGGGAGCGGAGTTGAATCCGCAAGAGGCGGGTCCGCCGCCTGAGGCGGCAAGCGTGGGGCGCTCGTACAGTAATTACAAGCGGGACGGGACGAGTTCGGCCGCGTGCTGTTGTTCCAGTCGGGCATGACCACGCCGAAGAACGCGGTCTTCCCGCCCACGGTGACGGATATCCACACCGTGGTGGGGTGCGGAGGACCCGAGGACACACGTGTTCGCCTGTCCGCTGTGTGGAGGCAGGCGAAAGGTGTTGGCGTATGTGACGGCCTCCGCTGGGGTGCGCGCGGCCTTGCTGACCCCGGCACAGGCCCTTCTCGGCCCTCCCCTCCAGCCCTCTCCCTCCACATGGCTTCTCTCCCGCCTATGCACAGTGGCAGCACCTCGGTGGAATATTTACTCCAGGTAGGAGTTCTGCGGCCCGTCATCGGTGAGGCCGCCATGAGATGACGGAGGAGTGATGAGAGCGCTACTCGCGGCGAAGCATCCTGGCTCACCGCGAGCAGGCCGGGGCTGAGCTGGAACGTGCGCGAGGTCGCCGACTGCGCGCTGACGGCCGCGAAGTCCGGCGCCTGGAGGAGCAGCGCACACCACGATTGGACCAGGCCGGGCTTCTATACGCCACCGTGCACCCGGTGCCCGTGGAGGGAGAGGTGAACTACACCGAGGGCACTCGCGCCCTGGTGGTCCAGTCCTCCGAGGCGGACTCCACCAGGCGGCTGTGGTTCATGGACGTCGCCACCCTACATCCAGGGCGCTCTGGTGGACCTGAGCACCGGACGGCTCCTTGGGAAGGTCGAGGACAACATCGACGAGAGCGACCCGCCATCTACCAAAAGCAAATTGCCTGTCATTTTGCGTACACCGTCATGACGAGATGAGCGTAGAATTCTGAGGCGCGGCTGTATTGCTTGCCATGGCATGCGTTGCGAGTTGCGCCGTCCACGCGAGCCGTGTTAGCCACGACGCGACGAGCGCGCCCCACATCGATTCGTCATTCATATTCAAGGAGTTCGATCATGAAGGTTGTATATCAATTTCTCATCTCGCTGTTGTTCTCGGTCGGTGTTACTGGCTGCCTCTCGCCAGAGGAGCCGAGCGGTCAGACAGACGCCGCACTCTCGGAGACCGCGGCGGCTGTGACCGACGGCGCCAGCGTGGAGCTCGCAGTGCTGCCGCCGCATGATGTCTACGCGGTGAACGCTGGCGGTGACGCGGTGGGTGGCTTCACCGCAGATGACTACTTCACGCAAGGCGACGTGTTCTCGAACGTCTCACAGCCCGTGAACACCACGGGTGTGTGGCTCGCGGGGCCGCCCGAGATCTACTCGGATGCGCGCCAGGGTAGTGAGTTTGGCTACTCGTTCACGGGGCTGAATCCGCGGGGCGTTTACGCCGTGGTTCTCCACTTCGCGGAGCTGTACTTCTCGACGCCGGGTCAGCGCCGGTTCAATGTGTCCCTCAATGGTACGGTGTATACCGACATCGATGTCGTTTCTCTCGCGGGCGGCCCGTTCAGGGCAACGACTCTGCTGTACTCCGTGAGTGCGGACGCCAACGGCACCATCAACGTGGACTTTTCGCGCGGATCGAAGGATCAGCCGATGGTGAACGGCATCGAGGTGCGCGTCCGCGAGTGAGAACGCCGCGCTGCGGGATGGCATCTCCCAGGCGTTCAGCCATCTGGCGCTCGTGAATAGTGCCTGCGGCCTCGAAGAGGAGCACAAATTCACGATGTAGACGTAGGTGTGAAGACCTGGCTGAACGCGAACTCTCCGGCACGCCCCACTCTCCTGGTGTCCAGGCTGTCTCATCTGGAGGGTAGTGGAATGAGCGCTCGTCGCATCGGAGTGCGAGCTTGCGTCACCGGAATCCTGATGGTGCTCGGTGCGTGCACGGAGCCCCAGAAGGAGCCGGATACTGCGGCAAGGTCGGATGTCGCTCAGGGGTCGAGCAGGGCCCGGCCGAGCACCTCGTCCACCCACCCGTAGTCCGGCGACGCAAGCGACAGAGCCACACGATCACGGGCTGTCGGCCATCAGGAACTTCTTTGGCGTTGTCGAGAACGTTCGACGGAACATGGCGATGAAGGCGCTGACGCTCTCGTAGCCCAGATCCAGGGCAATGGAGGTGACGGCCTCTCCCGCCACCAGGCGCTCGAGTGCCACGAGGAGCCGGGCGCGCGTTCGCCATTCGGCCACGGTCATTCCCGTTTCGGCGAAGAATCGCCTCGTCAGCGTTCGCTTCGTCATGTTCCCGAAGCGGGCCCAGTCGTCCAGGGTCCGGCGGTCCGCCGGATTGCTCGCGATGGCGTGAGCGATCTTCGCGAGTCCCGGGCTGCGAGGCATCGGCAGGTGGAGCGGTTCCTCGATGGCCTCGGAGAGCTCGTCGAGAATCACACGGGCGATCCGTGCCTGCCGTGCATCGAGCGGAGCGCTTTTCGGAGACCAGGTCGCCGCGCGGCAGATCGCCTCACGCAGAAGGCCCGAGATGGCGACGACGCGAGGCGTGTCGGGGAGCGAGCCGCACGCGCGAGGTGTCACGTACACGGCCCATCCGTCGATGACTCCATGGAATCGGACGGCATGACGGCAGTCCGGTGGAATCCATACCGCCCGGCCCGGTGGCATCACCCACCGGCCCGCGTTCGTGCGCACCGTCATCAAACCGGAGAGGGTGGCGAAGAGCTGGGCGCGTGCGTGCCGATGCCATTGCGTCTCGCGGTCCGGCTCGCTCTTGCGGCGTGCGGCGATGATCTCGGGTCCCTCGGACTGATTGGCGAGCTCCCTGGGTATGAGCGGTGTGTTCATGGCCCATTCTCGATGCGGATTGTCCCGGAGCCGTCAGCCGGGCCAATCCGCGGGAGATAGCATGCCCGCGTCTACAACCCATCCAGGAGCAGACGATGCGCCCACAGGACATCCTACCCGACGACGTGAACGAAGTCCGGCTTGGTGGAATTCTCGCGCGGAAGGGCTCGGTGGCCGCGTTCATGGCCAACGCTCGCGTGCTGAGTGATCCGGCTGCCTCGGAAGAGGCGCGCACGGAAGCGGAGCGGCACATCGTCGAACTCTTGCCCGCGCTCCGGGCCCTTGGCGTGTTCGACGTCTTCGAAATCCGCAACGAGACCGTACGCGCGTTCGTCGCCAAGCACGAGCGGGGAGCGCCGGCCCGGTGAAGAAGCGCGCCGGGCCGGCCAGGAGCCGCCGCAGCTTCGTGAACTCGCTGGCGACGCTGGGCCCGCTTCGACGGCACCCGCGTCGAGCTGTGAAGGAACTCACACGGGGTGGGCCTCGTGGGAGGCTCAGTGCGATGACGGTGCAATCACCGGCTTGCGCCCACGGGGCAGACTGACGCGGGCCGGGCCCATTGAGGATGAGGCCAGGCAACAATGGGTCTCCGCGCCCGTGGCTGCCAAGCTGCGTCATCTCCTCTATACTCCGTCAAAGTCGAACATCCTCTTCTGCTACTCTGCCCGGTCCACTCGCGGATTCCTCTGCGTCATCGGCGCCTTCCTGGCCGCTGCCTCGAGCTCCACGCTCGACTCCTCCGCTCCTGCGTGGGGGAGCAATGGCCGGAGATTCGCGCCCGGAGCGCGGTGCAACGAGAGGAGGTGTCTCGAGACTTTCGCGGTCATCCGTGGCTCCACGAAGTGGGGTGGGAAGGCCAGCGGACGATGAGCAAGTCATGCGCCAACCCGCCGCGGCCGCTCCCCTTCCTCGGAGGCACTGTCCACGGAGGCGGGGCCCGCGTCCCGCGCGGACGCGGATGCGGACGCGGAAGCAGCGGGCACGCACTCGCGGGCGTAGACGTACTCGCGCAGTGCCGCGCGCCGCAGCAGGGCCATGCTCTCGAAGCCAGCGGAGCGCGCGTGCCGGGCGAGCTCCGAGGGGACGGGAGTGCGCAGGTGCTCCTCGAAGTACCAGCGCCACAGCGCTTCCTCGGTGAGTCCGGCCTCGGTCAGCCCCGGCTCCTCCAGGCCTCGTGCCACCAGCACCCGCTGCTTGTCCTCCGCGCGCGCCAGCAGTGGGCCCAGCTCCCCCGTCGCGCGCAGGTGGTCCGCGAGGCACCGCGCCACGTCCGAGGCGAACATCGTCCGCACCCACCGCACCCGGGCCTCGTCCTGGAAGAAGGGCTCGGGCGCCGCCACCCGCTGCGTCTCGAGCCAGTGCTGGAGCTCGGCCACCTCGAGGAGGCCCCGTTCACGCCGGAAGTCCTCGGCCGTCTGCCGCAGCACCTCCGGCGGGACGGCACGCCCCATCCTCCGGGTCAGCTCCAGCGCCAGCGCACGGCCCAGCGCTCCCTCCTGCGCGGGCGTGAGGCGCCCCGAGAGCCGCAGCTCGTCCAACAGGGACTCCATCGAGCCCGGGTCCGCCGTCCCGCTCCCTCCGAGCGGCTGCCGCTCCGTGCGATTCTCCAACGCCACCCAGGCATCCGTCCGCTCGAAGGTGTACCGCACGCGCGGGGGCTCCGGCGGAGCCTCCAGGTGCGCCCGCATCGCCCGCAGCAGCGCGAGCGCGTCCCGCTTCTTCTGCTCCACCCTCCCCCGCGGCAGCCAGGCTCGCAGCGCGTCCAGCTCCTCCCGCGAGCCCCCCGCCCCGGCCGCCCGCGCGAGCAGGCCCGGCCAGACGCGGTCCGGATAGAACAGCCCCTTGGCCATCCGCTCCAGCATCTCGCGCAGCGGGGGTCCGATGAGCCCCTGTGCCTCGGCGGCCCTCAGCGTGGCGCGGATGTTGACCATCGCCTCGGAGAGCGGACGGAAGCCGTCCTCGGCCGGCGCGTGCACCACCGCCACCTCGTCATCGTCCTCCAGCTCGCCCCGGTGGAAGGCCTCGAAGATATTGCCCACACCCACCATGCCGAACGCCGCCAGCTCCGCGGCCCGCAGCGCGCCCATGCTGGAGGCGCCGAAGACGGGGATGCCCTGGGACATGGCCCAGAGGATCTCCTTGTGCCAGATGGAGGGCATGCGCTCGAAGTACCCGTCGATGATGCCGATGGCCCGGGGCTTCTCCAGCGCGGCGCGGTACACGTCTCCCTGAGCGGCGGGCGGGAGATAGACGGCGTCCAGCTCGGCGCGGGCCTCCTCCGCCGGAAGCGTGGGCCCAGTGAAGACATACACACTCATGCGCCACACTCCCTCATCCGCCGGACGCGCGGGCCCGGAATGTACCCCGGCGTGTCATCGAGCGGCTCCAGCCCGGGGATGACCACCCGGGAGACCGCGACGCGGAACTCGGGCCGGGAGAGGTCCACCGCCACCACCTGCGTCAGCCCCGCGGCCACGAGCCGCTTCAACTCCCAATCCACATCCTCCTCGAACGTCTCCGCGCGATGGGTGGGAGCCTCGTGGAAGTGGCGCGTGGGCCGCTCCCCCCGCGTCCGCTCGCGCCAGTGGCGAAGGGCGTCCGAGTCCCTCCCGCTCGCATAGGCCCCGTGCAGCACGTCGTCCCGCGAGCCGGCGATGAAGGTGAGGCGGCTCTGGGCGGCCTCCGTCAGCGCCCGCATCAGCGCCACCTCGCGCGCCGGGTGGCAGCCCATGCCGGTCATGGGGGGAATGGGGCGCGCCGGGTCAGGCTCACGCTCGTCGATGGTGCAGATGAAGCTGGCGAGACCAATGTCCGAGGTCGATTCCCAGACAGCCACCTCGACACCCGCGCGCGCGTACCGCTCCAGCAGCTCCCGGCAGCCCGCGTCGTCCACCGTGCCCAGCTCCAACCGGGTGCGCGCCCGCGCCACCTCGTCCCGACGACGCCACAGGGTGGCGGCGTCGTGCTCCACCAGCTCACACAGCCCGTGGCTCACCGCCTCCAGCGGGTGGTTGCCGGAGGCCAGCCCTCGAGAGCTCATGAGGAACGAGCCGCTGCCCGGGGGCAGCGGGACGGTGTAGTTCATGTGCACCAGCTCGAATGGCAGCCACAGCCGCCCTCCGCCCACCAGGTCGAAGCCCTCGCACCACAGCATCTGCAGCGCGTCGTGGAAGCCACTCACCGACAGCCGGGGAAGCCCGTCCAGGTCGATGAGCGGCCGGGAGCCCCTCAGCTCGCGGAGGCCGCCGAGCAGCAGCGGCGCCGCGACGCGCTCGGCGTGGAAGAGCTCCACCGACTCCATGATGCCGGAGGCCTTCGCGGCGGCCAGGTCCAGCCCCTTCCCCTGGGAGACGGAGAGGGAGCGCGAGTTGGGCCGGCACACCATCACCACCGGGATGCCGAGCGTGTCCAGCCCGGTGACGTTGGCGATGCGGGTGATGCCCATGGCTGGCAGCAGCGGGCGCAGACGCTCCAGCGTCTCCTCGGGCGGGATGATCCGGTGCGTCCCGGCATGGAACCGTTTGACGGCCGCTGCCCGTGGAGCGCGGGTGGCTGGATTCATGAACATACTCCTCCGGCAGCTCGCGGCTACCGCGGCAGCAGGGTCAGGATTGATCCAAAGTCCGTAGGAGAGGTTTTGAAGAGGCGGAGAGCAAGTCCAGACATTCACAGGCAAAGAGGGAGCATCCCTCCGGACGGCGCCTGAAAGAGGGGCGCCGTGGAAGGACAGGAGTGAAGGTACACAGGCCGAACAGCCAGGGGAGAAGAGGCGCGGGAAGGCCGGAGCGGGAGCAGCTGGCGGGCGCTCAGGCAAGTGTGGCCAGACTCTCGGGCAGCACGGCCAGACCCAACAGGCCCTGGTAGAGCACCTCCATGGTGCGTGCGAAGCTTTGGGGCCGTTTGTCGCGAGTCGGCAGGTGCGTGCGCACCAGGGCCAGCAGGTTGTAGGCCAGCAAACGCAGCCAGCTGAGTACCAGGGGTGCATTGCCTCGCAGGCTGGGCGAGGCGCTGTCCTCCTCCAGCACCACGTCCGCTGTCCAGTTGGGCCCGTTCTCAATCCCCCAGTGCCGGCGTACCAACGTCAGCATCCGCTCCGGGGACAGTTGCCCTGTGGGAATGGAGGTGAGGAACAGCCGCGTCTCCACCTTCGGCAGCTCGCCGTCTCTGGTTCGCGTCTGCCTCACCCATACCCATTGCTGGGCGCCGGGAAAGTCCTCCTCTGGCGGCTTGTCCACCACCCTCAACTCCCTCTCCACCCACTCCCCGCTCGTCCGCTCGCGCGTGCGCACCTTCACTGGCGCCACCGCCAGCGCCACCCACGCCTTGTCATGTAGCCGGTGGAAGTTCTCCTTGAGCGCCATCAGGTAGTGCTTGCCCGCCTCCCTCACCACCCGCGCATTGGCCGCGCTCGTCATTCCCGCGTCCACTGTCACGTACTCGAAATGCCGCCCGAACTTCTCCACCACCCGTTTGAACAACTCCGGGAACGCCGTCGCCTCTCCCTGCTTGCCTTCCAGCAACTTCTGGTCGAGCACCGGCTGGGCCGCGCTGCTGGTGAGACTGGCGCGCAGCGCGTACGGGTACCAGTACTCCCGCCCCTGCTCATCCTTCGTCGTGTGGCTCGGCTCGCACGGCGGCTGCCCCGGCGTGCTCTCCCCTGCCTTCCCGTCAATGCTGACGACGCCCCGGGCGAAGAGCTCATGGCGTATCAGCCCCACTTCCAGGCCTCGGTGCACCATCTGGTGCACCTCCTGCTCCAACCCCTCTGGCTCCAACTTCCCCAGCAGCCTATCCAACGTCGTGTCGGACACCGGCCGCTTCAGCCCCTCGGGCGCCGTGCCTTCGCGCAGCATGTCCTCCCCCAGCGCCTCGGCATGCCTCAACACCCGCCGCCCCACCGCCAGCGCCTGCACCAGCAGCATCAACATCGCCGCCAGCGGGTGCCTCTGTCCCCGGCGGGCCCGGGGGTCCTTTACCTCCTTGAATGTCAGCCCCAGGCTCGCCATCATCCTCTGCACGCGGGAGGGGGTTTCCTGCTCGTCCTTCTTCCCCTTCCCGTTTCCCGCTTGGGGGGTGGAGGGCCCGCCAGTCCTCCCGCCCCGGTTTTTCTTCCCACTCATCCTTCTTCTCCCCGGACCTGTCCGGCCCGTCTCCGGCTCTGTGCTGGCGCTCCCCCTCGCGATCTGCCCGCGGCTGCTCGCCTCCGGTGGGCGCCTGTAGGCGGGACTATACTTCAGCCGTAGGCCCGGGTGGGATGACCTCTCCCGTGGGACTTTGAATCAAGCCTGGGCAGCAGGGTGGAGAGGTTGAGCAGATAGCAGCTGATGAACTCAGAAGTGACATCCGCGCGCAGCGCGGGCTCCGAGGACGCAATATCCAGGATCATTCCGGTCGCGAGGCCACTATTGACTCTTAGAAGGATGCTGAAAGGAATCTTGCTCGAATCCACCAGGTGTTGAGCCATATCGGTATTGCCACCCGCGGCGGAGTCCCCCCAGTTGTCGTCGTGGCCCTCGTTGAAGAAACAGTAGTAATAGCCGTACCCGGCCTGGGGCCCGGGCGTACGGACGAGCAACTCATTCCGCAAATCATGGCTGGGCGCCCATGCTTCCGCGGCGTCGGCGTAGGAATTGATGTTGTACAGATAGGTGTCGCGAGTGCTCGTGCTCACGCGCGAGCACAGCACACCGGCTCGCAACGCTCCCCCCTGATAGTCCCACAGCTCGTCCTGCTGGATGTCTTCATCCAGGGCCTGAATGCCGAGACTCCCCACCTGGAAGAACCGATACGAGTAGGCGCCCTGGTCCGACCTGGAATACAGACTGGCCACCACTCGGGGGCCATCCTCCCGATTGAGCAGGAGGAGCAGCTCGGCAAGGTCATACGCCAGGACGTCGCCAAGCTGGTCGTCGTGGACCTTGGCCTGGAGATACCGCTCGACGGACGCCCCATTCTCCCTGGGAACGAACGGGTTGCTGGCCATGGACGTGGGGACCGTGGGCCACACCATGGGGTGCCCCTCTCCCGTCCAGGGGATGAGGTAGCCGCGATGATCGGGGCCGCCGAGAAGCAGCGAGCGGAACTCGTATTCGCGGTGCGACGTCTTGAGCATCAACAGGAGGTACGGGAGGTTGATGATGAAGAAGGAGTGCTGGGTTCCATCCGCTTGCTTGAAAATGATGACGAACAAAGCGTCGGGGACGCCAGCGGTTTCGGACACCGACAACAAGAACTCCCCGCCCCCCCAAAACCCGTCAAAGAGCACGGCCTGGCTTGCGGGCATGAACGGAGTCACCGGCCACTGCGGCTGGTGGGGACTGAAGAGGTAGAAATCCTTGTCGGGGCCTATGACGAGCAGGTGCCGGATGACATTGACTCCCTCGGCGGGACGGGCGGTCGTGGGCAGGACCACCAGCCAGCAGCGACCCACGTATGAGATGCCTATACCGGACCAGGAGCATCTGATCCTCGCCATGCCCCGCTTGCTCGCGGTGAGCGTTCGCTGCTCCCAATCGATGGTGACGCCGTCCTCCTCGGTCTCGTGAAAGAACACCGGTGTGAAGCCGGCGGGAGGTGGAGGGTCCAGCTCGAAGCGCACCGGCTCGTTCTCGAAAACGGCAGCCTCGTTGGGTTCCGGGAGAGCAGCCCCACCACTGGTGCCTTGGAGCTTGAGGGTGATGACAGGTTCGGAGGACATCCTGTTTCTCCTGGGGTGAGGGGAGGCGTCGTGACAGCGGAGGGCTTCACTGCAAGCCATGTACCCGGGCGGACGTGAGCGCCTGGTCGAGGGTTTCGCGGACCCGGGACACATCACCGCGCTCCCAGCCCTCACAGGCGAGCTCGAACGGGCGAGCCACGTCATCCGGCAGGCGCTGGAGCCGGCCCCCGAGCAGGACGCGCGCATGCCCCACCGCCTCCTCCAGGAGGTTCCGCTCCAGGGCCATCCTCAGCAGCGGCAGGAGCGCCACCCATTGGAAGGGGAAGACATAGGCGGGCGGCTGCCAGCAGGTGAGGGCGGCGCGAAAGCCCTGCTCGGCCTCGGCGGCGCGGCCCTCGTGCAAGTCCACCCAGGCGAGGTTGGCGCGAGCCAGCCCGGTGTAGTCGAGCATCTTGTTCCCCTCGGCCACCGCGAGGGCCTGGGCGCCCACGCGCCGCGTCTCCTCCGGCCGCGCGCGCATCCGGTGGAGCAGCGCCAGGTAGCCCAGGCCGCGGGCCCGCAGCATCGCGTCCTCCGTCCGCTCCGCCAGGCGGAGGATGAGCCGCAGGTGCGTCTCCGCCTCGTCCAGCTCGTTGGAGAGCACCAGCGCGATGGCGAGCCCGGAGCGGGCCACGCACACCTCCGCCTCGTCACCGGCCTCCTCGCAGCCAGCCAGGTAGGCGCGCACGTGCCCCATCATCTCGGGAGTGAAGCGGTAGCGCTCCCGGCGCACCTCCGTCTGGAAGAGCGCGCGAAAGAAGTGGGCGCGCTGGAGCGGGGTGCCGCGCTCCTCCACCACCGGCCGCACCCGCTGGAGCAGCGCGGCGCCCTCGTCCGTGCGGGCGCGCCAGTAGTGGACGGAGACACGCTCGGTCTGCACCTGGACCCAGACGTGCCACCACTCCGGTGAGCCCCCCACCTCCGGTACCGGGCCCAGGGCCGCCTCCGCCGCATCGAGCGCGTGCAGGGCCTCCTCCTGGCGGTGCTGGGCCTCCCAGGACCTGCCCACGCCGAGATGCACGCGCGCCCGCGCGAGGTGCTGGGACTCGGGTACCCGGGCCAGCGCCCGCGCGAAGGCACTCCGGGCCTCCTCGTGACGGCCGGTGAGGGCCAGCAGCTCGCCCAGGCCCTCGTACGCGCGCGCCTCCGTCTCGCGCAGCGCCGGTGCCAACGTCTCCGGTGGAAGCTGGCGCAGCTCGTCGAGCACGGAGCGGTAGAAGCCGAGGGCCTCGTTCGTCGCGTACGCCGCCCGGGCCCGCTCGGCCGCACGGGACAACCACGTGGCGGCGCGGTCGTGCACCTTCGCGCGGGCCCAGTGGTGTCCAAGCACCGGGGAGTGGCGCGCGGCGTCGGGTGCCGCCGCGTACCGCGCCTCGAGGGCCTCCGCCGCGCGGTGGTGCAGCGCGAGAGCCTCCTCCTCCGGTAGCCGCGCGTAGGCCGCCTCGCGCAGCTTGTCGTGGACGAAGCGCAGCCGGCCGCCCTCCCCGTCCTCCAGCACCTGCCGCAGGCGCAGCACCTCCACCGTCTCCATCGCCGCCGTGTCGTCCAGGCCGGCCGTGTCCTTCAGCAGGTCCGGCTCGAACTCGCGCCCGAGCACCGCGGCCCGCTGTGCCAGCGCCCGCGCCTCCACGCCGAGGTTGCCCAACCGCCGCTCCAGCAGCTCCGCCAGCGAGCGGGGATGGGGCAGCACCTCCTCGAGCCCCCCTGCCCTCTCGCCGCGCGGCTGGAGCCGCCACACCCCGTCCCCGTCCCGGAAGAGCATGCCCTCGCCCATCGCCGTGCGCAGGTACTCGGCGATGAAGAAGGGGTTGCCACTGGAGTGACGCACGAGGAAGTCCACCAGCGCCGCCGGGGGCTCGCGCAGCGCCAGCATGCCGCGCACCATCTCGCCCACGCTCCCCGCCTCCAGCCGTTGCAGGGAGAGGCTCACCGCGCCCGGAGCCCCGGCCAGCTCCCCCAGCGCCTCGCCCATCTCCTCCAGGCGCCAGGTGCCCACCACGAGGACGCCGTGGCCCTCCAGGCGCTCGGGCCGCAGCGACTGGAGGAAGGCCAGGGAGAGCTCGTCCGCCCACTGCAGGTCGTCCAGGACGAGCAGCAACGGCTGGACGCGGGCGAAGGCCAGCAGGGTGTCCCGGAGCGCGTCCAGGAGGCGGGCACGCGCGGCGGGAACGGCCAGCGGAGGCGGCTCCGGCAGCGCCCCCAGGCCGGGAAGGTCCGCGAGGCCCGGCTCGAACGCGGCCAGCACCTTGCCCCGGGGGCCCAGCAGCCGCGCCGTCTCCTCCGCGCCCTGCTCGCGGCAGCGGTCCGCCACGGCGAGCAGCAGGGGACGGAAGGGGTGCAGCGGCGCACCACGCGTGTCGCCCCCTCCCGCATCCAGCGGCATGCACTCCCCCGTCACCACCGCGAGCCCCGCCCAGGCCGCCTCGGTGGCCGCCTCCAGGGCCAGGCGCGTCTTGCCCACGCCGCTCTCGCCGCCGAGGTAGATGCAGCCTCCCCGCCCATCCCGCGCCTCGTCGATGCCCCGGCGCAGGACCCGCAGCGCCTCGGCCCGTCCCGAGAAGCCGGGGCGATAGAGGTAGGTGGGAGAACGGGGCGTCACGGCGGACGCCTCACCCTCCGCGCCCAGCGACGCCAGGGCCGCCGCCACGTCCTCGGCGTAGCCCAGGCGGTCCTCGGGGCGCTTCTCCAACAGCCGGAGCACGAGCGCGTCCAGCCCCTCGGGCAGCCCCGCCACTCGCCGCGAGGGCGGTACGGGCCGGCGTTGGACGTGCTGGAAGACGATCTTCCCGGCCCTCGGGTCCGTGAAGGGCGGCTGCCCGGTGACCACCTCGTAGAGGACGCACCCGAGCGCGTAGAGGTCCGTCCGTGCGTCCACGAACTCCCCGCGGATCTGCTCCGGCGCCATGTACGCCTCGCTGCCGACGATGCCGCCGCCGACCTCGAGCACCTCGCGCCCACGGGAGGCACCCACCTGCGCCGCGAATCCGAAGTCCACCAACACCGGCGCGCCATCCGGCCGCAGGAAGATGTTCTCCGGCTTGAGGTCTCGGTGAACGATGCCGTTGCCGTGCAGGAAGGCCAGCGGCGCGCACAGCCGGCGCAGCACCGTGAGCGTGGGGCCCAGCGGAGGTGCGACGCCCGCCTCGCGCCGCGCCCGGAGCGCGTCCAGGTGGCCGCGCAGCGTCTGCCCCTGGAGCAGCTCCATTGCGTACCAGGGCCGCCCGTCGTGCAGGCCCTGGTCGAGGATGCGCACCACCCCCGGGTGGTGGAGCCGGCCGAGCGCGTGAATCTCCCGCCGGAGCCCGGCCAGCATGGACTCGGCCGCGACCCGGACCGTCTTCACCGCCACGGCCTCACCCGTGTCGCGATGCACCGCGCGGTACACCACGCCCATGCCGCCCTGGCCGAGCACCTCCAGCAACCGATAGGGCCCCAGGGAAGCCACCTCCAGCGGAGGCGAGGCACTCCCGCCCCCCGGGACTTTCGCTCTCTGTGATGTAGCGCTCATAGCCCCCCCGGCTCGGACGCGCTCTGGATTCTAGAGAACTGGGGAAGGGCCTTCCAGTTGACCCTCGGGGAGCCTCGGGTGTCGCGGGCGGACGGGCGCTGTTAACCTCCCCCGTCGATGCAGGATGGAATCCAGCAGCTGCTGCTCTCCCTTCTGAAGTGCGGTGACTTCGAGGAGGCCGCGAACGCGGTGCTCGAGTCCATGCTGCGGTCCGCGGAGGAGGCGCTCGACGCCAGCCCCTACGCGCGGCGCGGCCGCGTCCTGCGCGGCACGGTCCACCTGCGGCCCGGAGAGGGTTACCTCCGGCTCGCGGCGAGGGACGCGCGGACGGGCCCGGGGCGGCCCCCGGCGGGCGACGAGGACGTGGAGCTCACCCTGCTGACCTCGACCACCGCGTGGCGCTCGGTGGTAACGCACCGCGGTGCCGTTTCGATCGACGTCAACGCGGGCACCGTGCAACCCCTCGCCACCGGCGCTGCCACCGATGATCCGCGTGAGGTGAACCTGCCCGCCTCCGAGTTCCACAGCCCGGAGAGCCGTCAGCGCATGCTCGGCCGGCGAGCCTCGCACGTCCTCGTCCTTCCACTGAGAGTGCCCGGCGGCGCCATCGACGGGCTCATCTCCCTGGAGGCGGACTGCCCAGCCGCCATGGGCACGGACTTCATCTGGCGGGAGCTGGCCGAGCCGCTCCAATGGCTGGCCGACGTGGCGGCGCCCTACCTGGTGAACCTGCCGGTGCGTCCGGCGGAGGCCGCGACGGCGGACGAGTTCCTCCCCGTGGTGGGCGCGGCCATGGGCCACCTGCTGCCGGTGATGCGCGTCTTCGCGCGCCAGGACGAGACGCTCCTCATCAGCGGCCCCACCGGTGCCGGCAAGTCACGGCTCGCGCGGTGGTGCCACGAGAACTCGAGGCAGAAGCAGGGCCCCTTCGAGGTGCTGGACTTGATGACCGTGCCCGAGGAGCTCCAGGCCGCGGAGCTCTTCGGCTGGAAGAAGGGCGCGTTCACCGGGGCGGTGCGGGACAACGTGGGCGCGGTGGCTCGTGCCGAGGGAGGGACGCTGTTCATCGATGAAATCGACAAGCTGTCGCTGAGGACCCAGGCGGCGATGCTGCACGTCCTGGAGGAGCGGACGTACCGGATGCTGGGCGAGGACTCGCGGGAGCGGCACGCCAACGTGCGCTTCATCATTGGTACCAACGCGGACCTGAAGGGGGCCGTGCGCGAGGGCCGCTTCCGGGAGGACCTGTACTACCGGCTCAACGTGCTGCCCATCCGGTTGCCGGCCCTGGATGAGCGCCGGGACGAAGTGCCGCTGTGGGCGCGGTACATGGCCGGCCGGCGGCACCGCCAACGGGTGCCGGACGGTACCGCGCTGTTGACGCCCGAGGCGGAGCGCGGGCTGGCCTCCGCCTCGTGGCCTGGCAACCTGCGGCAGCTCGACAACATCATCCGTCGGGCCTACGCGCTGGCCCTCTCCTGTCAGGGAGAGGACGTGCGCGAGGTGCGCATCGAGGAGCGGCACGTGGCCCAGGCGCTGAGCTACGACGCGGCCACCGGCTCGCGGGCGCCCGTGATGGAGCGGCTGCGCGCGGCGGCCGAGGCGCTCGTGGACGCGGTGGAGCGGCACGAGGGCGAGCCCGTGGACCTGGACCTGACCGATGCGTTCCGCGGCTTCGTGCTGGGCGTGGCCAGCCAACGGCTCGGGCGAGAGGAAGCCTTCAAGCGCTTCGGTCGCGAGAAGCTGGTGGCCACCCGCAACCATCACCGAGCACTCCGCCGGGAGCTCGAGAAGATCGAAGCGCTGGGCAGGGCGTTGGGAATCGAGCAGCCCCTGCCCTTCCCGGAGCTGCAAGAGGAAACCGGGCCCTCGGGCAGGGAATCCACGTAACCCCGCGGGGCGGAGTCACACCGCGGCGGACGCGAGGGCCGCGCCTGCGTCTTCCGCAGCAGCGAGCCGCCTGGGCCCGAGCGACTTCCCAGTGGTCCCTCCGAAGGAGTCTCCCCGGATGACCGTGCTGGCCAATCGATTGCAGATGTCCTCGGTGGGGCGCCGGACGGATGGCGAGCACCCCAGACCGAAGCAATGGATTGTTCGACCAGCAGTCAAGTGAAGCGGAGAGAGACAATGGGAAACAAGAACGGGTGGATTGTCAGCTGCGCGGTGATGCTCCTCGCGAGCCAGGCTTTCGCGCAGGAAAACCTCATCGTCAATGGGAGCTTCGAGAGCCCGGCTTTGCCCCATGGCTCGTACAGCTACCTCGACTCCATCCCTGGTTGGAGTCCCATTCGAGGCTGCGCCATCGAGCTCCAGAATCATGAGGCTGGCTGGAAGGCCGAAAGCGGGAATCAACTCCTGGAGTTGGATTCCTATTGCTCCACCACCGTCGCCCAATCACTCTCCACCACGCCGGGAGCCCAGTACCAGTTGTCCTTCGCGTACTCACCCCGCCCGGGCATCGCCGACAACCGGATCCGCGTGCGGTGGGGCGGCGTCGTGGTGGCGGAGCTCAACCAGAGCGGGGTGGGTCTCAACGACACCCACTGGACCACTGTCTCCATTCCCGTGACCGCGACCGCCTACTCGTACTCGCTCGAGTTCGAGGACCCGAGTTACTCGGACTCGTTTGGCGGGTTCATCGACAACGTTCAGCTCGTCCAGAAAGCCACGTGCTCGGCGCTGGGGACGCGGCAGTAATCGCCCCAGGAGAGCACGTTCCGCTTCTTCTTGGAGGCTTCGGTGAGGGCGCTTCCCGCCAGGGGGGCGCCCTCGCCGTTTTCGTGCACCTGCTGTCCACCTGCTTCACCCGGCTTGTGCCCCAGCGCACTCCGGGAACACGCAACCGCGTCTCGCCGGTCCGCGCACGGAGAGCCGCGGCCCGCCACGCCCTCGTGGCACCGAGGCACCGCCTCCCCCGGACGACACGGCACATCGCTTGCTCTGGCCTCGGGTCGCGGTGCGCACCGGAATGAGCCGTGGCACCGAGGCCGGCGCAGGGGCCGGCGACAGCTGCGAAGCCAAGGGGGTATCCAGATGAAGAATGACAATCACACGAGGGGGCGTAGGAGCGCGGTGGGGAGGATGGAACGGGCCTGGCGGGCGGGGCTGCTGGCCGCGGTGGTGGCGGCCGGTGCCGGGTGTGGCGCGGGGCTGGAGGCGCCAGCCGAGGGCCAGGAGACCACGGGCCCCAAGGACGTCATCACCGAGACACAGGCCGTGAGCCGCGACAGGCACGATTACCTGTTCGTGCTCTCGCCGCGGTCCTGGCACGAGGCCCGGCAGAGCTGCAGGAGCCGAGGGTACGATCTGGTCACCATCGACGACCCCGACGAAGAGGAGTGGCTGCACAAAGAGGAGATCCTGCGCGGCGGCCAGCCCTGGTGGGTGGGCCTGCACAAGACGGATGAGGACCTCTGGGTGTGGCCTGAGCAGGACGTGCCCGCGGCCTATACCAACTGGAGCCCTGGCGAGCCCAACAACGCCGACGGTGTCGAGGCCTGCGCCGTGGACAACTGGGGGGACGGTGCGTGGAACGACGCGGTGTGCTGGCTCGAGGCGTACTTCATCTGCGAGCGGGCAAACGAGGGCTCCACCCAGAGCTTCAGCTTCACCGCCACGGGGACGCGCAGCGCCCGGGAGAACACGGTGGATCAGCCCATCGAGCTCCAGGCCGGCCAGCTCGTCACCTTCGGTACCTGCGGTGTGCCGGGGGCCTCGACCAATGGAGACACCTACCTGCGGCTGGTGGACCCGACAGGCCAGGAGGTGGCGTCCAATGACGACGGGTGCAAGGGATTCGGGTCCAACTTCTCCTTCGTGGCGCGGACTCCCGGTGCATATGTGATTCGCGCGGGCTGCTACGCCGATAGCAGCTGCGGCGGTACGGTGGTCATCTCCTACTGAGACGAAGCCATCCCCTCCGCACGACGCCGGGCGATGCCCCTGTGTCAGGGAAGTCGTCGACTCGGCTGACGTTGCCGGGTTGACGACGCCCCGAACATGTACGCTGGGTGATGGGGCGCCTCACGACCCGAGCCCCCTTCCCATCATTCAGCCGGTCCGATTTCGGGCCGCTCTCCTCCATCCAAGCTGCGCGGTAACACCTGCTCTCTCCCGTCCACGCGCGACTCCTCATTGTCCGGCTTGAGCTCGAACAGCACGAGGAGGCGGGTATCGGTGATGTCCGGGCGCAAGGGCCTCACGAACTCCGAAAGACGCTTGGGGTCCCCCAACTTCCCCTCATTCACGATTCTGGAGAGACTGGCGGTGTTGAGGAAGACGCGGTTGGAAGGGTGCCGCACACGGTACTCCTGGCCAATGGCGTAACGCGCGGCCCTGCCCAGAAAAGCGCCCAGGGCTCCTTCGAGTCCGGCGTACGGCCAGGGAGCGTGGAGGAGGGCGGCTCCGCCTGGGCGCCGAGAGCCGCCACGAGCATCAGGAGAAAACCCGCCAGCCCCAAGGTGCTACTTGTCCTGCTTCCACTGTTTTGCATGTCCAACATGCTCCTCCCGGTGCGGTGGAATGTTGGGGAGGGAACCATGAGGGGCTGACCAGCCGATGACGGCCGTTGGCCTCATCCGTGTCTTCGCCGTGGGAATCCGTGAGGCGGAGGGAATCGAACCCGCGCCGGGCGGTGCGAGGCTCCCAGCGGAATCGCGCCCTTACCTCGTAACCGCCCGGAACGCCTGGGAGTCGTCATCCCGCCGCGTCCCCTGGTGTCCCGTCCTGTTCCCGGTCATTCCGCAGGCTCCTGCGACATACGTGCAACATGGCGGGGGCTGCCCACCTCCCGTCGTTGGGCCCTCCCGGGCAGTGTGGCTCGCCGCTGCTGGGGCCGTCCTGAACGTGCAGCTCGCTCCCGCTGCCGGGTTCCTGTGCCGGGGCTGCTGCGGCAGGGGGCATCGGCTCTACACCGGCTGCGAGGGCTCAACCGGGGCGATGCCGGAGGGACCAGTCGAGGCGGGAGCGGCATGGATACCGGGCCCCCCTCCAGCTACGGGCAAGCGGTCGCCCTGTCTCTGCACAACGATCCCCTTGCGTGCGTCCACGGCTGTCGGAGCGGCTTTCATACTCCGATCCGACCCGCCAGGACCCTTCAGGTCCTGAATCGATTGGAGGACGTAATCATGCGTTTTCGAGCGTGCATCGCACTTCTGCTCTTTGTCTCAGCCTGCGCTACGTCAGCGCCGAGCCCAGGAAGGTCAGCGGCCCAGGACCCGAGGCTCGCCAATTTCCAGCGAGCGGCGACGCTGCCGTGGACGGACGGGGGCGTTGCGCCGTCCGCGAAGCTTCCGATCTCTGGCCCGTGCTGGCGGAGCGGTGCTTTCATGCCCTCGACCATGACCGGATCGAGTTTCGCGACACTACGGGACGATGCGCAGTGGCCTCTACGGGCGCCGCAGCCATGGGCCTCGGAGTCTGCGTCCTCGCGGCGCCGGAGATCATCGTGGGGGCGGTGATCGTCGCGGGCGTGGTGGTGGTGGGCTTCGCCATCAAAGAGGCGTTGGATACCTACGCGGTGAAGAGGGGCCGTCCCCAGGTAAGGCCCGTGCCTGAAACGCGGCCCGTGCCTGAAACTGAATCGTTCACGTCGCTGTTCAATGAGAACACCAAGGAGCAGGAAGATGCGAAGATTGGACCGAGGATTACTGAGGTCACGGAAGAGGAGGGGGTGATTGAGATCGTTGCAGAAGGCGAGAATGGCGAAAATCGAATCATGGGCAACATCGAAATCAATGAGGGGACGATCACGCTTGAGCAGGCCCACATTCAAGGTCAGGGCGCCGGAACAAGCGGTTTGAAGGAAATGGGTGAGATTATCCGTGAGTTCGGGCGATCACGTGGTGCAAGCGAAGTCATCATTCAAGGTGCGACGCGAACGACCGGAGCGCGCCCCGGTCACACGCCTCGCCCAATTCGAGTCCGTGTGAAATGAGCCCCATTCAACTCGTATTCTCTGGCTGGAAGGACGATCCGCGCTCGGTGGACCTCGTTCATCTTCTTCGTCGTGAACTCAAGCTATCGCTTGGTGCTTCCAAGCGGATCGTGGATTCTATTGTTGCTCGGCCAGTGGAGATGGTCGAGGTCTCCAATGAAATGGTCGCGAAACGGGTGCGCGAACTCGGTGCAGGTATCGGACTCTATGCAGCCGTGAAGGGACCGAAGCTCTATTTCACTGGCCTGAGACCCAACGCGAATCGGGAATCTCTGGTTCACTTGCTCTCGGTGGATGGTGGCCTCTCGGTGGATGAGGCAGGCCGCTTGGCTGACCGACTGGCTGGCTTGGGTGAAACAGCATTGGAGAGCGATGATCGGGAGTGTGCCCGTAGATGCTGTGAGGGAGCCGAGCTGCTAGGTTTTGTCTGTACTCTCACTGCATAGGGGCTGTGTCCGCTTCCGGTTTCGCGTGGGTCTTCGGTACGTCGAGTGGGCAGGGTCGAGGAACCGAGGCCGTGCGCACGGGGAGGACTTGGGGTTCAAGGGTGTGCGGAGCCGCGCGATGGCCATGGGACGCAAGTCCCCGCGAGAGTTCGAGGCATGAATGAGACAGGGGCACGACCTGGGGTGCCAGAAAGCCGCGGCTGTGCATGACAGGGCGCCTGGCTCCGCTGCCCTGCTGGCCGGGTTGCAGTCGAATCTGTCGGCGCTCCGGAGCTCGGTCCCCAGCTGCCTGCTTCTACTGCGAGGGGCTACGCCGCTACTGGCAGGGGCGGAGTGAACTCCATGCCTCCGCAGCACAGCAGTATCATCGCCCTGAATGCCTTGGGATTGCGGAAGCCATAGGCGCGACGGATGAGGGCTCGAATCTTGTTGTTGATTCCCTCCACCACTCCGTTGCTCAGCCCCGTCTCGACATAGGCGAGAATGCCGTCCTTGTGCCGCTGGACTGTCTTCGCCAGCTTCGCGAAGGGGGCGAGCCTGGAGTGGCTGGCCCACTGACACCACTTGTCCAGGTGCTCCGAGGCCCGCTTGGGCTGCACGTAGTCCATGCCCCGTGCCAGGCTCTCCTTGAGCAGATAGGCCCGGTAGAGCGTCTGGTTCGTCTTCTTCAACTCGCTGAGCTTCTCTCCCTGGCGCACCGTCAGGTTCCACGGATTCTTCAGCAGCGCCCAGCGGCTGTGCTTGAGCGCCTTGCCCTCCTGGCTCCCCGCCTGCTCCCGCACCTGCTGCCGGCGCACCGTGTCCAGCGCTTCGTTCGCCAGCTTCTGCACGTGGAAGCGGTCGAACACCTTGCGCACGTGTGGAGCCCGGTTGCCCACCGCCTTGCTGAAGGCCGCCGACAGGTCCATCGTCGCATGCGTCAACTCCTTCGTCCTCTCCTCTCCCAGCTCGTCGAAGAAGCCGTTGAGCGTCTCTTCGTTCTTCCCCTCCGCCACCCAGACGACTCGCGAGCGCAGGTGGTCCACCACCAGACTCACGTACTGGTGCCCGGCGCGCCAGCCCAGCTCGTCCACCCCAATGACTTGCAGCCCCGCCAGGCGCCCAGGCGACAGGCGCTCCTCCACCAGTCGCTCGATGATGGTGCCCACCGTGCGCCAGTTGATGCCCAGCAACCGGCAGATGGACGACTTGTCCAGACGTTGCGCCTGCCAGGCCACCAGCTCCTCGAAGGCGTGCGTGAAGCTCGAGCCGTGCGCCGCCCACGCCACCCGCTCCACCCTCACTCCATGCTCCCGGCAGCGCACCCGGCGCGGGGCGTACCGCAGCCAGAAGATGGTTTCTCCCAGCGCCAGGTGCCGCCACAGTCGCCCAGGTTTCGTGTCGTAGCCTGGGGCGGGCCGGCCGCACACTCCACAGCGCGGCTTGCGCTGGCGGGGGCGCACCTGCACCACCACCAGTCCCCCGGGCCCCATCTGCACCCCGCGCACGCTCATCCCCTGGATGCGCAGCACGCGCCCCATCACCTCCCCCACACTCGGCCCCGCCACTCCCCGCCTTCCCGCCAGCACTCGCAGCGGCGGCACGCACTGCAACTCCGCGACCAGGGCTCTTGCGAGAGTGACAGCCACCTCTCCGCACTGCCCCTCTCCTGTCTCTCACCGGAGACCCTCCGTCCACCGACGAGCGCCCATCTCAGCTACAGAAGATCCCTTTTTTCCCCCTCGTCCGCCAGATGCTGGGTGGTGAGCTTGGTGCGGCGCCAGGCGAAACCGTGGCAGTGCAACAACTCGTTGACCCACCAGGGACTGATGGCCACCTGGGTGCGTTGCTCCAAGTAGGAGGCCAGGCGCGCACATGTCCAGCGGGAGAAGACGAAGCCCAACTGCCTGGGGTCTGTTTCCACCGTGCGCAGCAGAAGCTCGAGATATTCGGGGCTGACGCGAGGAGGACGGCCAGGACGGGGCGAGTCGGCCAGCCCCTCCATCCCCATGTTCCGCCAGCGTTGCCGACAACGGTGCACGGTGCGCGGGGTGATTCCCAGGGTACGCGCGATGCTGGTGGCGCTCTGGCCCTGCGCACTCCACAGCACGATGGCTGCTCGCAATGCCACCCCCGCGTGCTCCTGCTGATGCAGTGCACGCTGGAGGCGTTTGCGCTCGGAGGGCGTCAGGGTCAGTTTCTGTCGCTCAGGGCCCACATCGCCGCTCCTTCCCACCCACGTGGACAAGCGGCGATGCTCCCCCCCTGACAGGACTTACTCCAACTGGCTTAGAATGGAGGACTCTCCCATGCGTTTCCGAGCCTGCCTTGTACTTCTGCTCTTGGCCTCAGCCTGCGCTAGCGCGCCCGCCCCGCAGTCGATGCCACGGCCCCATGCCTTCGCGTCGACTCCCACCTCGGGCCCGCGCATCCGGCTCGTTTCCGCGCCGATGGAACCGACACCGGAACGGTCGTGGATTGGAAAGCCGGACCTGGACAAGGCCAGGGCACTGCTATCTCGGGCACGCCAAGACATCGAGCCGCGTCAATGGGAACAGTTGAACCGCAAGCTCACCGCAGCGGAACGGGCCTTCGAGCGCTTCTCGCGCGCCGCGAAAGCGAGCGGGCACGCCGCCAAGGTGGTGAGGGGGGCGGAGGGCGTCGCGCAGGCGGGACGCGCCAGGACGTTGGCTGAATTCCTCCCCCGGGTGGGCCCGTTGCTCGTGGGCCTCGTCCTGCTCTACCCCTCCAGCACCGCCGGGCCAGACATCGACCGTCGCCCGGAGTGGGTCGACGCTCAAGGGGAGTACGAGGCCCGTCTGCGGGAGGTGGCGGAGGAGTCGCGGCGGCTCATGGAGGAATTTGAGCGTCAGGATGCAGAGGAGGTCGTGCCGGACTTTGATTTGGATCCGGTTGCGGCGGTCAAGGTTCCCACCTCTTGGCGGACTGAGACCAATCCGGCGACGGGCAAGCCCTACACCAGTGTGGAGGAGTATGACCGGATTCCGCGTTACCCGAACCAGACCTGCAAGAACAGCCTGCTCGACAAGCTTGAAGCGGAGAAGGATCAGCTCACCAACGAAATCCCTCGCTACAATCCGAAGGTGCCCAACACGAAGAACAAAAAGAAGCTGGACAAGGTGCCGTGCTCCAGGATCCGGCTGCGTCTTGACGCCGTGAAGAAAGTTTTGGAGAAGCGGTGGGAGATTCAGAAAAAATGCTTTGGAGGCAAGCCCGATCCGGGCCACAACACAGCGATGATCCAACTCGAAGATGGCCTTGCGGATATCAAGGCTCTTGAAGCGAAGAATTGCGCCCCGGGTCATCCAATGTCGGAATTGTGAGTCATGTCGAAAGAACTCTTCACAGCGATCGAGCAGCACGATACGTCCCGGGTCAAGGCGCTGCTGGCTGCGGGGGCCGATCCGAACGAGCCGCAGCCGGAGCCGCCGGGGTTGCGTCCGCTGCAAGTGGCCATTTACGAACTCTCCGATGGGGGCGAACTCGACGTGCTCCTGGCGCTCCTTGAGCACGGCGCGGACGTCAACGCGTGGGATGTCGAGCGGGACAGGACCCCCTTGTTGGTAGCGGCCTGCGAAGACGAATTGGCGGCAGTCGAAGCGCTCGTGAAGGCGGGGGCCGATCCCAACGTGTGCAGCCGCGACGGCATCACGCCGCTGCGGACGTCTGCGGAGGTTGGCAATCTGGACATGGCCTCGCTCCTCCTGGGCGCGGGGGCGACTCGGACGATCAACGACTGGGGAGGGCTGACCGGATACACCGCGCTCGGGCACGCGGCACGCCGGCTGGACCTTCCGATGATCAAGCTGCTTCTCGACGCGGGCGCCGATCCGAAGGCCCCGGACGAGGACGGTCGACCCGCCCACTACCGTCTGCCGCCACGCGCTGAATCCGATTCCCAGACGTGGGACGCCGCGTTCGAGTTGCTCGGAGGAGCGAAGGACCGCATGCCGTTGTAGAACGGAGGTCGTGCGCCTCGGGCTCACGGGCACGCCGCTCGACCTGGACAACCCGGCCCACCTGGACGCGCTTAAACGGGCCTACGAGCGCTTCCCGGAGATTGGCGGGCGCGCTTACCCCTTGAGGCTCGGCACGGCTCGCGCTGGCCGTGCTCAGGGCCCCGACTGCTGGCTCACCGGGAAGGTGACGCTCCCGAGGGTGACAGTACGGGGCCCCTGTGCTTCCCACAGCTTGAGGGTGCAGGGGCAGCCGAGCTGCGCGCGCTCCCCCTTGATGCCTACCACGACGGCACCGGCACCATTCGCCGGGATGGGCGCCAGTGGCCAACGGGCAAGCTCCACCTGTTCCCCCGCCGAGTCCACCAGCGCCGCCCCCGCCAGCGTCCAGGGCCTTGGGTGACACGCGTCGTTTCACCTGCCGCCCCTTGGCTACCCAGAAACTGTAGCCCAGGAACCGCCGCTCCCACGGGCGCGCCACCGCGCTCTTCGTCTCGTAGCCGGAGTCCCGCGTACAGCCGCCTGAGCGTCCGCATGGCATCCTCCGCCGCACGCCACGACTTCACGTACACGTTGCAGTCGTCGGCGTAGCGCACGAAGCACAGCCCGCGCTTCTCCAGCTCCTCATCCACTTCGTCGAGGAGCACGTTGGCCAGCAGCGGCGAGAGAGGGCCCCCTTGCGGCGTCCCCTCGTACCGCTCCATCACCACCCCGTTGGCCATGATTCCGGCCTCCAGGTAGCGGCGAATCAGCCTCAGCACCCGCTTGTCCCCGATTCTCTTCTCCAGCCTTCCCATCAGCACGTCGTGGTTGACGCGGTCGAAGAATTTCTCCAGGTCCACGTCCACCACCCAGCTCCGACCCTCCTGTATGTAGCGCTGGGCCTCGCACACCGCGTCGTGTGCGCTGCGTCCGGGCCGGAAACCGTAGCTGTGCTCCGAGAAGGTGGGGTCGAACATCGGTTGCAGCACTTGCAGGATGCTCTGCTGGATGAGCCGGTCGAGTACCGTCGGAATCCCCAGCTTCCGGACTCCTCCGCCACTCTTGGGTATCTCCTGCTCCCGCACTGGTTGGGGCTGGTAGCTGCCGTCCAGCAACTCCGCCCGGACGCTCTCCCAGTTGTCCATCAGCCACGGGCCCAGCTCTTCCACACGCATTCCATCGATGCCGGGGCTGCCCTTGTTCTGCTTCACTCGCTTCAACGCCGCCTTGACGTTGCCGCGCTCGACCACCCGCTCCATCAGGCGGTCGTCTCCTGGGTGTCCGGTTTCGGTTGCCGCCCTCAGTGCTTCGCCGCTGCGCTGGTCCTTCGGGGCTTCACCCCTATGCCCCAGCGGGAGCTCCCCCTGCAGAGACTTCTGGCGCCTGGCACCTTCGAGACTCACGTTCGTGACTCCCTTCCTATCGTTCGGCCCTTCGCGGCTCGTCCTCTCCCCGGCTCCGGTGAGGCTTCCACGCCATCCCTGCCGGTCCGCTCGCCGCTACTACGGCCTCTGCTGACTGCTCGCTCCGCCTCTCGGCGTCGCCCTTTCAGGCACGAGGCGAGCTCTCCCCGGGTAAGAACATCGACCTTCACCGCACGAGCGCCGGCTCTACGTCACCTCGCCTTGGTCACCGGGGCTTCGCGAATCTTTGCCCGCTCGCCCCGCTCGGTGCCGCCTCGCAGCCGGTTCCTGTTCGTCGCCCCGCGGTTTCGTTCCCCGCTTCCTTCACGTCGGCCTCGCGGTCCGGCGCTCTGCGGTTCCCTTCGTTCGCGGTGACCTGCTTCCGGGAGGACTTCCACCTCCATATCGATGCCCATGCCGGGCGCACAAAGTGGAGGCGGCGGGAATCGAACCCGCCGCCGTTCACCTCCGGGCCGCGAGGCGCTGGCCCATTCGATCCCGCACGCCATGCACGAGCGCGTAGAAGGTAGGCAGGGCCAGCAGCGTGAAGAGTGTCGAGGTGAGCAGGCCGCCCACCATCACCACGGCCAGGGGACGCTCGATCTCCGTGCCGTGCAGCGGAAGCACCAGCAGGGGCAGGAGGCCGAGAATGGCCGTCCCCGCCGTCATCAGCTTGGGCCGTACCCGGCCAATACTTGCCTCGCGCACGGCCTCCGGGAAGGGCTTGCCTTCCGCCATGAGTCCCTTCGTCTGCGCCACCAGCACCAGGCCATTCTGCACCGCGATGCCGAACAGGCCGATGAGGCCCACGAGGCTGGACACGTTCCACGTCTCCCCGGCCAGCAACAGCGCGAGGATTCCTCCCACGAAGGCATCCGGCAGGGTGGCGAGGATGACGAGCGTCTCGGCCAACGAGCCCAGCGCCAGGTACAACAGGAGGAAAACGGCGAGCAGCGCCACCGCGATGGCGAGGATCAGCGACTGCGCGGCCCGCTCCTGGGTCTCCACCCGGCCCCCGACGTCGAGGAAGTAGCCCGTGGGCAGCTTCAGCTCGGCCGCCAGCCGCTCTCGCACCTCCGCCGCCGTGCTTCCCAGGTCGCGCCCCGCCACGCTCGCCTCGATGGCGATGCGGCGGCTCCCCGCTTCCCGGCGCACGCTTCCCGCCCCGGTCGTCTCCTCGATGGTTGCGAGCTGACTGAGGGGAATCCGGGAGCCGTCATGCCCATCCACCAGCAGGTCGCGGATGGCGTTGACGTCCCCCCGGTGGTGGTCCGCCAGGCGCAACACGAGGTCGAACCGGCGCTGGCCCTGCCACACCTGGGATGACTCCTCTCCCACGAGACCCACGCGCACCGCCCGGATGACGTCACCGGGGGTGAGCCCCACCCGGGCCACGGCGGCGCGGTTCACGTCGATGCGCAGTTGGGGCAGCCCGCTGAGCTTCTCCACGCGCAGATCCTCCACTCCCCTCACCCGAGCCATGACGTCTCGGGCCCGCTCCCCGAGCTGCGCGAGCTGCTCCAGATCCGGGCCGAAGATGCGCACCGACACGTCGGCGGGACTTCCCCCCAGCCCCTCGTCGATCCGCATGCCCAGCGGCGTGGTGAAGAGCACGGACAGGCCGGGCACCTTCGCCACCGCCTCGCGCATGTCCTCCTCCAGGGCTTCCAGGCCTCGGGACCTGTCCTTCTTCAACACCACCAGCACGTCGGAGACGGTGTGGGGCATCGGGTCCTCGGTGCGCTCGGCGCGCCCCGTGCGGCGGACCACGTCCTCCACCTCAGGGAACTTGCGCAGCACGTCCTCCATGCGGTGGTTGAGCCGATCCACCTCCTCGAGCGAGGCCTCGGGCGGCAACAGGGTCTGCAGGAGGAGCGCCCCCTCGTCCAGCTTGGGCATGAAGTCGCTGCCCACGGCGAAGGCGAGCCCCAGGGCAGGAACGGTGATGGCGAGCGCCACCACGCGCACGAGTCCCGCCCTCCGCAGGCAGGCGTCGAGCAGCGGGGCATACAGCTCCTTCACCTTCCGGATGAGCCACACGTCTTCCGGCTGCTCCCGCTCCCGAGGCCGGAGAAAGAGGGCCGAGGCCACTGGCACCAGCGTGAGGGCCAGGAGCAGCGAGGCGGCGAGGCACGCCACCACCGCCGCGGCGAGCGGCTGGTACATGCGCCCCTCGATGCCCGTCATGGCGAAGAGGGGGATGAAGACGGAGACGACGATGAGGGTGGCGAAGGTGATGGGCCGCCCCACTTCCCGCGCCGCGTTCAGCGCCTGGGCCTTCCGGGAGGCCTCGTCGCCTCCGGCCCGGAGCCGGTGGACGATGTTCTCGGTGACGATGATGGCGGCGTCCACCAGCAACCCCACCGCGATGGCCAGCCCACCGAGCGTCATGGTGTTGATGCCAATGCCGGCGGCCTTCAGCAGCAGGCCCGCGAGCGCCAGGGACAGCGGCAAGGTCAGGGTGACGATGGCCGCGGCGCGGATGTCTCCCAGGAGGCCGAAGAGGACGAGCACCACCAGGAAGGCGCCGATGAGGATGGCCCGGCTGACGCCTCCCAGCGAGGAGGACACCAGCTCGGACTGGTCATACACGACGCGCAGGTGGACACCCGGCGGGAGACTCGCCTGCACTTCGTCGATGGCCCGGCGCACGCCCTCCGCCACCTGCATGGTGTCCGCGCCGAACTGCTTGCTGATACGGCAGCTCACCACCTCGCCCTCGAGCCGGTGGGCCATGCCCCGGCGGATGGCGGGAGCCTCTCGCACGTCGGCCACGTCCCCGAGCAGCACGGGCCTCCCGCCTCGCAGGGCCACCACCGTGCCGCGCAGGTCCTCCAGCGACTGGGCCCTCCCGACCGCTCGCACCGTCCACTCCAGGGGCCCCTGCACCACGAAGCCCCCCGAGGCGTTGAGGTTGGCACCCTCCAGGGCGTGCTCCACCTCGTTCAGGGTGATGCCTCGGGCCACCATCTGGTCCGTGTCGATCTGCACCTGGAACTGGCGCAGGTAGCCGCCCAGCCGCTCCACGCCCGCCACCCCGGGCACCGCGAGCAACCGGTTCTTCACCTCGAATTCGGCCAGGTCGCGCAGGGCCATCAGGTCCGCTGCTCCCGGGTCCGCTTCCAGGGTGAACTCGAACACCTCGTTGAGCCGGCCGGTGAGGCTGGAGACGAGCGGTGTCTCCGTGCCGGGTGGAAGCTCGCCGGAGGCCGCCGCCACGCGCTCCGCGACGAACTGACGGCTTCGGAAGTAGTCCGCGTCCGGCTCGAACTCCACCGTCACCTGCGTGACGCCGAGCTGCGAGGTGGAACGGATGCGGCGCACCTCCGGCAGGCCCGCGAGCGCCACCTCCATGGGAATGGCCACGGCCGTCTCCAACTCCTCCGCGCCCATGGCCGGGTTCTGGACGATGACGTTGAAGATGGGGGCGGACAGGTCCGGGAAGACGTCGCGGCGCAGGCCCTTGAAGGCCACCACGCCGAAAGCCGAGAGCGCCAGGGCCAGCACCAGGGTGAGGCCAGGACGCGAGAAGGACGCCTCGAGGATTCGCGAAATCACGAGCGGCTCCTTTCAGTGCCCATGCTCATCACCCACGCCCCGTGACTTCTCCACCTCGGCCTTGAGGAGGAAGGCCCCGTCCACCACCACCTGCTCACCGGACTTCAGGCCCGAGAGCACCTCCACGTCTCCCCCGAGGGTGCGGCCACGCCCCACCGCTCGCCGTTCGAAGGTCCCCCCATCCTTGGGAAGGAAGGCGAACCAGCCGTCCTCCAACCGCTGGAGCGCCGCCGCCGGCACGGTGGTGACGGTGGCGCCCTGCATCCCCAGCGGGATGAAGGCCGAGGCGGACATGCCCGGCCTCAGCACCCCCTCCGGGTTGTCCAGCTCCAGCCGCACGGGGATGGTGCGCGAGGCGGGATCCACCCGCTGGCCGATGAAACCCACCTTCGCGGCGAAGTCCCTGCCCGGAAGGGCGGCGAAGGTGACACGCGCCGGGGCTTCCCGCTGGATGCGCACCGCGTCCCGCTCGAAGGCATGGACCGTGAGCCACAGGCGCGACAGGTCTCCGATGTGGAAGAGGGCTCGGGACGGGTCCGCCACCTGCCCCACCACGGCGCTGCGCTCGATGACCGTGCCCTCCAACGGGGAGCGCAGGGTGAAGCCCGCGAAGCCCCGGCCACTCGCCGCCTCCTGGGCATCCACGCCGAGCGCCAGCAACTCCGACCGTGCCGCCACCAGTTCCGCCTCGGCGACGGCCGCTTCGGCTTCGGCGGCCTGCACCTCCTTCTCGGCCACGATGCGCTCGGCCCCCAGGGAGCGCTTGCGCTCGGCGGCCTGCCGGGCGGCAGTGGCCCGGGCCTGGGAGGACTGGAAGGCAGCGCGAGCCTTCCCCAGCTCGGGGCTCTGGAGCTCCACGAGCGGCTGGCCCTTCTTCACCTGCTGGCCCGGCGAGGCCAGCAAGGCGATCACCCGGGCGGGGATGGGTGAAGCCACCTCGGCATAGGCGTTCTCGTTCACCCCCAGCTCGCCCAACGCGGTCACCCCTTCGCCTCCGGGGCGCTCCTGCACCGGAGCCGTGGTGACGCGCAAATCCCTCAGCATCTCCGGGCCGATGTGGATGATGCGCTCGTCTTCACCCTCTTCATGGGCGTGAGCCCCGGCTTCCTTCTCGTGGGTCCGGGCCTCGTCGTGCGGAGACGTCTCGCGCTTGCAGGCGCACACCCCGAGCAGACAGAGCAGGAGGACGTGGATGGATTTCATCGAAGGGCTCCGGCCTGGACGGCGAGGTGGACACGGGAGAGGGCGGCACGCAGGAGACGATCGAGATACTCGGCGCGGGCCTCGAGGACTTCACGGCGCACGAGGAGGAACTCGGCCAGCGCCATCTCCCCGGCCTCGTAGGACCTGCGGGCCAGCTGCTCGTTGTCCGCGAGCAACGGAAGGACCTCGCGCGCCAGCAACTCCACCGCCTCGCGTTCCTTGAGGTACTGAGCGGTGGCGGCCCGCACCTGGACGGTCTGCGCCCGGCGGGCGGCCTCCAGGGCCACCTGGAGACGCTGGACACGAGCCTCGCCGCTCACCCGAGCGGACTGGCCCCGGGCGAAGAGAGGCAGGGTCACGCCCAGGGCACCGAGGAGCACGCGCTCATTTCCCTCGCTCTCATAGCGGACCCCCACGTTGAGGTCAGGCCAGGCGGCGCGCGCTCCCTGGCTCCGCTCCGCCCTGGCCTCCTCCAGCTCCGCCACCAGGGCGGTGATGTCCGGACGCTCCGTCTGGGAAGACGGAGCCTCGACGGGTTGGGCGGCCAGCTCGCGCAGGTCACCGCGAATCCCGAGCTCCGCATCCGTGGGCAGGCCGAGCAACACGTACAGCTCGCCCAGGAGCGCCGCGACCCCTCCCTCCGCCCCCAGCACGTCCGCGCGGGCACGCACCAGGGCCACGCGCGCCAGGTTGACGTCCACCACGGGCACGTCCCCGGCCTCGAATCGCCGCTGAGTGGCATGGGCGACGTCCCGGGCGGCCTCTTCCGCCGCTCGAGCCAGGCGCAGCCGCTCCCGGGCGTGCAGCGCTCGCAGGAAGGTGTCCGCCACCTCCCCGAGCACCCGTCGCTCCGTGTCCCGCTGTTGGGCCGTCTCCCTGGCGAGTCCGGCGCGGGCCACCTCGAGGCGCCCGCCCCGCTTGCCTCCCAGCTCGAAGGGTTGAGAGAGGCCCACGGCGATGTCGGCCGTCCGCGCCCCCGTGGCCTGGGTGCGTGGGCCCGCTTCGACCTCCAGCGTGGGATTGCCGTGCAGCAAGGGGGAGGCACCAGCGACGGGGCCTCGCGCTTCGGCCACGCGGCCCGCGGCCTCCAACAAAGCGGGAGCACGCTGGCGGGCCAGGGCCAGGGCCTCCTCCAGGGTGAGCTCGGATGATTCGGCCGCACCCGGGCGCGGCCAGAGCAATACGGCGACGAGCCCGAGGGCCACCGTCGCCAGACGGGGGAACATGAGAAACCTCGCGAAGGTACGCGAGCATCCCGAGAGCGACGCCACCCGGGACGACCGGGATGCACCTCTCCTGATGACGCTCGAGACAGATGGACGAACAGGGCCTTACGCGAGGGGTGCTATTGGGACGTGCTGGATGTCACCCACATTGACGGATGACGGCTCGTCCTCGTCGTGTTCGACGGTGAGTGGAGACCACGGCGCCATCGGAATGGTCGAGACCGTGGGTGCCACGACGACCAGGCGCACGTGGGAGCAGCAGGTGCAATCGACGCAGTCCGGGGCACATCGCCCTTGCTCGTCATCATCCTGGCAGCGCTGCACGCACACCTCACCCGAGCCAATGGGCGGCAGCAGGGCACCCCCTACCGGGGCGAACAGCAGGATGCTGAGGAAGAGCCAGAACCGGAGCACTGCGCCCCCCTGTATCACATGAGAAGGGGGCCCGCCCCGAATTGTGGAACCTCCCCGCACCAGGAGTTGAATCGAAGGCATCCGCTCGCCGGGCGACATTCGGTGGGGCGACAGCGCGGTTCTCCTTTCCCGAGCGGTTGGAGCATCGTTGACTGCCGCCCCTATGAGTATCTGGTCGAAGAAGAGCATTGCCCAGCTGCAGGACGAGGAAGGAGCGACGCACGAGCTGCACCGCACGCTCACGGGTTTCCACCTGATGTTGCTGGGCGTTGGAGCCATCATTGGCGCGGGCATCTTCGTGGTGACGGGCACGGCGGCGGCCCAACACGCGGGGCCCGCCATCATCCTGTCCTTCGTCCTGGCGGGGGTGGGCTGCCTCTTCGCGGGGCTGTGCTACGCCGAGTTCGCGGCGATGATCCCCGTGGCCGGCAGCGCCTACACCTACGGCTACGCCACCCTCGGCGAGCTGGTCGCGTGGATCATCGGGTGGGATCTCATCCTCGAGTACCTCTTCGCCTCCTCCACGGTGGCGGTGGGCTGGTCCGGCTACTTCACCGCCTTCGTGCGCGACTACCTGCACTGGCAGCTCCCCATGGAGCTGACGAGCGCGCCCTTCGACGTGCGGCCGGGCTCGCACATCCCCCACGCCACCGGAGCCCTCATCAACCTGCCGGCCGTGCTGCTGGTGGCGCTCATGACCGGGCTGCTCATCGTCGGCATCAACGAGTCGGCGCGCATCAACAACATCATCGTCTTCTTGAAGGTGGGCGTCGTCCTGCTCGTCATCGGCTTCGGCGTGGCCTACGTGCAGCCCGACAACTGGAAGCCCTTCATCCCGGAGAACACGGGCACCTTCGGTCATTACGGCTGGAGCGGCATCCTCTCGGGAGCGGGCGTCATCTTCTTCGCCTACATCGGCTTCGACGCCGTCTCCACCGCCGCGCAGGAGACACGCAACCCGCAGAAGGATCTGCCCGTGGGCATCCTGGGCTCGCTCGCCATCTGCACCGTGCTGTACATGTCCATGGCGCTGGTGATGACGGGCCTGGCGCACTACAGCGAGCTCAACGTCCCCGAGCCCGTCTACGTGGCCATCTCCCGCGCGGGGCCGGCGCTGTCCTGGCTGGGGCCCATCGTCAGCCTGGGAGCCATCGCCGGCCTGGCCTCGGTGGTGCTCGTCATGCTGATGGCGCAGCCGCGCATCTTCTTCGCGATGGCGCGCGACGGCCTCCTCCCCCACTTCTTCGGCCGGGTGCACCCGCGCTTCCGCACCCCCTACGTCGCCACCCTCATCACCGGCGTGGTGTCCATGGTGGTGGCGGGACTGTTCCCCATCGGCCTGCTGGGAGAGCTGGTCTCCATCGGCACCCTGTTCGCCTTCATCGTCGTCTGCGGGGGCATCCTCCTGCTGCGCTACCGGCGGCCGGAGATACCCCGTCCCTTCCGCACCCCCCTCGTCCCCCTGGTGCCGCTCCTCGGCATCCTCGTCTGCGGGACCCTCATGATCGGCCTGGGGCCGGCGACGTGGTTGCGGCTCATGATCTGGATGGGGCTCGGGCTCGCCATCTACTTCGGTTATGGCCACAAGCATTCACGCCTCGGCCAGGGGAAACCCCCCGCCGGCCCGCCTCCTCCGCCGCTCACCGGCGCGCCGCACTGAACCCCGGACCCACCGCTCTTTCGGACACGCGGGCGCCGCAGGTCGCGCCATACTGCCCGCCCCGTCAACATGACGACTCCCGCCGTGGTGCAGCCATGAATGCCCAGGAACTCCTCGCCCGACTCCAGGACACCTCTCCCCAGGGTCCGTTGGATCGCCTCGCCGCGCTCGTCGTGGAACACGAGCTCTCCCAGCCCCTCGAAACGCTCTTTCCGCCGCCCCTCCTGGCGCGCGCGTTGAAGGCGGCCCTCGAGGGCTGGCTCGGCTCCGACACCGCCGATCGCGAGCTCGCCTCCGCCATCGACCACCTCCACGAGCAGCTCACCCAGGACAAACGCACCGTGCGCGAGGCCCTGCCGCCGGAGCTCTCCAAGGGACTGGCGGAGCTGGCCGCCCGCCGCTACTCGCCGGACCGGACGCTGGTGCTCTCGGTACTGGATCGGCCCCCCGTCCGCGCGCTGGCGCGCGGGCTGCTGCTCAACGTGCTCATCGAGTTCAGCCGCAAGGTGAGCGCCCCCGTGACGGAGAACCGCATCGCCAAGGGATTCTCCGGCCTGGCGCGGTTCGCGACCGAGCAGGCCAGGAGCTCCGGCGGAACACTGGGCGGCATCGCCAGCGCGCTCTCCGATGAGATCGAGCGCCAGGTGGAGAAGCGCGCCCGCGACTTCACCGAATCGGCGTTGTCCGGCATCTTCCAACAGCTCGCCGACGCGCTCACGGATCCGAGCCGGGCCTCGGAGCAGGCGGAGATGCGCGTGGCCCTCCTGGAGGGCGTGCTGGGCCTCCCCCTGGAGCGGCTCGGGCGCGAGCTGTCCCGCGCGGATGTCCCCGGTGGCGCGGTGGTGGTCCGCAAGTCCCTCTCCCAGTGGCTCGCCTCGAGCAATGCCACCGCGGAGCTGGAGGGCTGGCTCACCCGGGCGATGGAGCGCGACGGCAAGCGCCCGGTGCGCGAGGTGCTCGGAACGCTCGGCCTGCTCGACACCTTCCAGAAGATGGGCCAGGAAGCGCTGCGCGATCGCCTGACCCCCATCGTGGCCTCGGAGCCCTTCGCCCGCTGGCTGGAAGAACTGACCCGATAATAGAGGAGACACCCCATGGCACTCGAGGATGACTTCCGCTCCGCGCAGGAGCGGGTGAAGACGCTCACCACCCGCCCCTCCAACGACACGCTGCTGGAGCTGTATTCGCTCTTCAAGCAGGCCACCGAGGGCGACGTCCAGGGCAAGCGCCCGGGAATGCTCGATCTCAAGGGACGCGCCAAGTACGACGCCTGGGCCAGCCGCAAGGGCCTGGGCCGTGAAGCGGCCATGCAGCAGTACGTGGCGCTCGTGGAGCGGCTGCTGAAGGGCTGAGGCCCGCGGCAGCGCCGATCAGGGGTCCGCCGCGTACCGGATCTTCATCCGGTTGATGGGACCGGCGACCCCCGCCTGACTCACGGCCCGGGCCTCGAGCGTGTTGAGCCCATCGTGGAGCTTCACGGACACCGTGTCTCCCGGCAGCCGCTTCCACTCCTTGCCGTCGACGCGCAGCTCGTAATGGTCGAACCAGGGCATGCCGTGCTGGAGCGTGAGCGTGTAGTCCGGCCGGGCGGCGAACAACGGCCGCTTGCGCAGGAACTCCTCCTCGGTGGTGATGCCGTGCTCCTTGATGAGCTCGATGGGCTGGCGCGCGTCCTTGTACGCGAACAGCACCTGGGTGTGGTTGAGCGGGAAGTAGAAGTCCCGCGGGTCGTCGGTGAAGAGCAGGTCGTCGTTGTGGAACCCCTGGAAGGTCGCGAACTGGCCCTTCCCCTCCAACGGCAGCGTCAGCGTGGCCTTCTTCCCGTCCCGCACGTAGGGGATGTTCATGTAGCCGAAGTACCGGCTGATGAAGCCCCGGTACTGCTTGTCGAGCTCCGCCAGATCCTTCGGCCCCTTCTTGTGGCGCTCCAGGTAGCGCGCGGACGGGACGAAGCGGATCTCACCGAACCGGCCCTCGCGCTTGAGCTGGTACATCTCGTAGAAGTTCAGGTAGCGCCCCTGATGGGTCGCGTACACGCTGAACTGCGGGTCGATGAAGATCCACTTGTCCTGCGTGTTGGACCAGACCTCGGACACCACGTGGCCCTGCCCGAAGCCCCCGTAGGCGGCATCCGCGGTCTTGATGCCGAGAGGGCGCGACGGGTAGCCCAGCGACAGCAACAGATCCGACACCACCGTGCCGTACTCCACGCACCGGTAGCGCTGCCCCTGCTTCACGTTCTGGAGGATCTGGTACGACGACGTCCCCTCGGGGGGCTCGTTCATCCCGTCATGGTCCCACTGGATGCTCACCCACTCGAGCGCCGCGAGGATGATCTCCGGGTCCGAGCCGCGCGAGAGGTCCACCTGCTTCAGGACATACTCCCGCAGCTGCTGGAGCTCGGGAGTATCGAGGCTCTCGGGCAGCTTCAGGGTGCGGTAACGGTCGTCCAATTTGAGGTTGGTGGACTCGACGACGGAGATCTTCTTGAGCGGACCGGGCGTGGCGGCCGGAGCCCCGGCGAGGGCGGCGGGCGAGGTTCCCAGCAGGGCCAGCAGGACGGTGAGGGACGCGGAGTGTCGCATGTCGAGCACCTATACGAGCGGTCCTCGGAACGATTGCGCTGCGGTAATCTGCGCCGTGATGAGCACGACCCCCGCCTCCCATCGGCCCCTGCTGCGACCCGAGGACCTGTGGCCTCGCATCGTCAGCACGACCCGGAACGCGCTGGCCTCCGGAGCCCTGCAGCCGATCGCCACCGATTGCCGGACCCTGGAGCACCAGGGCATCCCCTTCCAGGTGCGACTGCTCGGCCGGGCACACCTCAAGGATGAGCGGACCAAACGCGAGAGGCCCCGCGCGGCGCCGTTCAATCCCTTCGAGAACCCGGAGCCGGACATGGTGGTCGGGGAGCCCTCGCCCACGCACGTGTGCCTGCTCAACAAGTTCAACGTCGTCGAGCACCACCTGCTGCTCGTGACGCGCGTCTTCGAGGAGCAGGAGTCCCTGCTCACGGCCGCGGACTTCGAGGCGCTCGCGCTCTGCATGAGCGGCCTGGATGGGCTGGCCTTCTACAACTCCGGCGAGATGGCCGGAGCCAGCCAGCGGCACAAGCACCTGCAGCTCATCCCGCCGCTCGGCCCCGAGGGGCTCCGCGCTCCCGTGGAGAAGCTGCTGTCCCCCCCACCCGCGCGAGGCCCCACCACCACGCTGCCCACCCTGGGCTTCCTCCACGCGGTGACCGGGCTCGGAGCCTGGGAGAATTCGCCCCAGAAGGACGGGGCGCGCATGCTGGAGGCCTACCAGTCCCTGATGGCGGCGCTCGGGATGGGAGAGCCCCTGCCGCCGTACAACCTGCTCGCCACGCGGGACTGGATGCTGCTCGTGCCCCGCGCGTGCGCGGAGACCCACGGCATCAACGTCAACGCCATGGGGTTCGCCGGCTCGCTGCTCGTCAAGACGCCCGAGCAGCTCCAGAAGCTCCAGGAGCTGGGACCCCTGGAGATCCTGCGTCAGGTCACCCGGCCCGCCCCTCCGGGAGCCCCGTGACGAAGGCTCAGGCCTCCATCAGGATACGGTGCCTGTAGAGCTCCAGCAGGATGTCCTCGTGCAGGTCCGCCTGCTTCTCCTTGCGCAGGCGCTCGCGCACCGCCGCGACCGGCTCGCGGCCGGTGAATTCCACGAGGAGCGAGTAGGCCACCCCGGGCAGCGCGACGGCGTCGTACTCGCTGTAGGCCCCCAGTGCGACGCTCCCATCCGCGAGCCACTTCACGGTGGCCTCGGGGTTGAGCTTGAGCACCTTCGGCAGCTCGGGCGCGACCGCGTCCCGGAGGCTCTTCTCCAGCACCTTCAGCTCGATGACCCCATCCAGGCCGAGGATCTTCTCGACCTGCTCCGGAGACAGCGCCCGGACGGCCTCGTAGCAGCCCCGGTAGAAATCGCGCTCACGGCCCGCCCACTGACGCCACAGCGCGGCGTACTCCTTCTGGGGCAGGGGCTTGTCGTCCAGATCCTCGACGGTCGGCGTCTCCGAGGGGTCCGGCTTGTCCCGGCCGGCCAGGATGTACTCGGGCATGAGCTGGAGCACCGCGTAACGCGAGAGCTGGATCTCCGCGAGCGCCAGGTACGTCTTGAACGTCATCCAGAGCTTCCGCCCATCCGCCCCCGCCACGTACTTGCAGAAGAACGTGGAGCACACGGCCTCGCGGTAGGGCCAGATGGTGCAGCCGCCGTGATCCAGCTCGTAGTACGGGCAGCGCATGGAGGCGGCCTTGCCGAAGAACTGGCGCGAGTTGCGGTAGAGCAGGTTGTACCGGGCCGACGGCCGCACCCACTGCGGTGTCACGCCCACGCGGCTGGAGATCTTCTCCCCCACCCGCCGGCGCCCCTCGTCCAGCTCGTCACGCGTGTCGGACAGGAGCGCGCCCACCAGGTAGTTCGGCAGCTTGGGGTAGTACGTGCAGCACTTGGTGTCCGGCCGGAACAGACGGCTCACCCCGTCCACGGATTCGACCGTCTCCGAGGCCGAGGACGGACACATGGCGCACGAGGCGCACGTGGCCTTCGTCTCGACGGGAATCTCCTTCTGGAAGAAATCAGGAAGAAGGCCCCTGTAGAGGACCGGCAGGCTGTCGAGCATCTGGGGCATGGGGACGGGCTCCTGCGTGGGTGGATCCCGCCATCTACCAGCAGAGACTCCAGACTTCCAGGCGCACCACCAGTGCCTTGACGGCGGGCCCCGGCTTGTCCAATTTGCCGGGCTTCATGCCAGTCCTGAGCGGTGCAGTGACCTTCTCGCGCTTCCGGGCCGAACCGGCCGGAAACGCCCCTTCCGATACGAAACGCTGGCTCGCCAAGGGCCTGAAGTCCGGAGCCTTCGAGCCCATCGATCTCAAGAAGACCGAGGACGAGCGGGCGGCGGGCTTCGTGGAGCTGGAGAACCATGACTCCGTGGACTTCTCCACCGGCAGCGTCCTCTATGGCGAGTACGCGCTGTTCGGCTTCCGTATCGACACCGTCAAGCTGCCCGCGGCCGTGTTGAAGGCCGAGCTGGAGAAGTGGGCCAAGGCCTTCGAGAAGCAGAACGGCCGCCAGCCCACCCGGGGCGAGAAGGCCGAGAACCGCGCCTCCCTGCGCCACATGCTGCGCCAGCGCGCCGTGCCGAGCACCAAGGTGCACGACGTGAGCTGGAACCTGAAGACGAGCCAGGTGCAGATCTGGGCCGCCTCGCGCAAGGCGGTGGATGAGATCCTCCTGGCCATCGAGACGGCCTTCGAGGTGAAGCTCCAGCCGCTGGTGCCCGCGTCCCTGGCGGCGCTCGCCGGCATCGCCGACGACGCCCTCATTCCCACGCCCGAGCTCATCGGCGTGGAGATTTCCAACAGCGAGATTCCCAGCAGCGAGGTGACCCATGGGGAAGCGTGAGCAGGCCCGGATCGAAGCGGCCTTCATGCGGGGCGACACCGGTGTGGACGGTGCCGCCACCGAGGAGGAGACGCGAGACGAGGCCGAAGTCGAACGCGACAAAGCGCGCGAGCAACTGCTGCGCGGGCGGGCCTACCTGGGCCGCGAGTTCCTCACGTGGCTGCTGTGGCGCTCGGAGTCGGGCGACGCGCTGGTGGACTTCGAGGGCACCGGGCTGATCGTCCTCTACACCGGCCGGTGCACCCTGCGCGGCATCAACGGCGACGTCACCGAGATGTCCGCCCGGGGAGCGCTCGCGCCCTACTCGGAGCAGGTGAAGCACTCGCTGGACCGCGGCCTGCTCATCCACCAGGCGCGGCTGCGCTTCACCCACGGCGAGAAGGCCTACGAGGTGACGCTGGACGCCGAGTTCCTCGACATCCGCGCGGCGAAGCTGCCGGAGCTGATGACCGAGGAGGAGGATGACCGGCTGCAGGAGCGGCTCTACCTCACCGAGCAGCTCTCCGCGATGGTGGACACCCTGGTGCAGGCCTTCCTCGAGGTGCGCGCGAGCCGCAACTGGAGCAAGAAGGTCGTCCCGGCGATGAAGAGCTGGATGAAGGGCGAGGACGAGGCCCCCAAGGCCACGAAGGTTCAGCTGGCGCGCGCCGCCCGCGGTTGAGCCGACGAGGGAGCGGAGCCCGCGGGTTCCGCTCCCCCCGGCGCTACTGGACGAGCCGGCGGATGTCCCCGCAGGCGATGTACGAGCCGCCGTTGCCGGTCGTGATGATCTCGTCCACCACGTACAGCACGTTCTCCTCGCGGATGTCGCGGGGGAAGCGGATGTTGAGATCGGGATCGTAACCGTCCGACACCACGCGGGCGCGCAGCTTGCTGCCCTCCTTGATGCACTGGACGATGACGCCCGTGCCCACGCTGTTCGTGGTGGGCAGGTCCGCCGCCGAGCCCGCCGTCACCTTCGACGCCGTGGGCTTGCTCTTCTTCGCGGGAGTCGCGTCCGAGGCCCGCGCCGCGCGCTCCTGTCCCGGCCGGACCAGCCGCTTGATGGAGCCCACCACGCGGTAGAAGGTGCCATCTCCCGAGGGCTCCAGCTTGTCCACCACGTACGTCACCCCCTCCTCGCGCACGCTCCGGGGGAACTGCACGTTGAAGCTCGGATCGTAGCCCTCGGAGGCGGCGTGGATGCGCAGCTTGCCACCCTCGCGCACGCACTCGAGGACGATGCCCGTGCCCGCGCTGGACACCGCCTCCAGGCCGTCCGCCGAACCGCCCGCCGTCCCACGCAGCGCCAGGTCCCCACGGCTGCGCGTGCCCGCCTGGTAGGACTGATCCCTCAGCTCCTTGCGGATGACGGGATCGTACTTCCTCGACTCCAGACGCTGCGCGTAGTGCGCGAGCTGCTCCACCTCCTCGGCGATGTCATAGGAGGCCTTGTCCAGGTGGGTGGAGAGCTCGGCGATGACCTGCCGCAGCCGCTGCGAGGCCATGGTGAAGTCTCCCTTGTCGGCGAGCTCGACGGCCTGGTCCTTGACGCGCGCGATGCGCAGGCGGTTCGTCTGGGCCAGCACGTTCTTGTCCGCCGACACCGCCGCCGACTCCGAGGCCGCCGCCAGGGTGGCGACGATGGGAACCTCACCTGAAATCTCCCGGATGGCCCCGTCCACCACCGTCTGCGCCCGGTACACCAGAGTGGCCAGCGTTACAGCACCGCCCTCCGCCCCCGCGTCCACGGACAGCTCCGCCGCGAGCTGCCGCTCCTCCGTGGAGTACACATCGCCCAGCCCCACCTCCACCTCCTGGCCGCGGGACTCGAAGCGGTAGCGATTGAGCACGCTCGCCACCTTCACCGTGGGCGCCGGCTTGAGCGTCACCTCCAGGTTCTGCGCGACGATGGAGCCCAGGCCCTCCATCTCGATGCCGAACACGCCCCCGGCGTCCTCCGGAGTCTGGATGTAATAGAAATGCCCCTCGCCGGCGTTGGCCATGCCGATGAGCAGGTCCTCGTTGAAGTTGGCGCCAAAGCCAAGCGTGGTGGTGATGACGCCAGCGGCGGACTTCTCCCGGGCCGTGGAGACGAGCGTCTTCGGGTCGGTGATACCCATGTTGGCCTGGCCGTCCGTGAGCAGCAGCACGCGGTTGATGCGCTCGCTGGCCTTGTTGGCGCTCACGTGCTCCACCCCCTTCAACCAACCACCGCTGAGGTTGGTGCACCCGCCAGCGCGAACCTGGGAGAGCACCGAGCCGATGGCGGCCTTGTCCGTGACGCGCGTGGGCATGAGGACCGAGTGCACCGCGTCGTCATAGGTGACGATGGAGAGCCAGTCCTCGGGACCCATCCGCTCCACGAGCTGCCGCGAGGCCTGCAGGGCGTGCTTCAGCGGGACGCCCGCCATGGAACCCGAGCGATCGATGACGAGGCTGAGATTGAGCGAGCGCTTCGCGGATGCCTCCGAAGCCTCCGCCTTGAACGTCACCAGCAGGTCGACCTTGGACGAGGTACCGACGGGAAGCACGGGACGGCTGAGCGTATAGGAAGCCTTCATGGACAGGCCCTTTCGAGAAGTACGCCAGAGAGCCTAATGTCACCCTCTGTCACGCGTCATCAGGGGGGCACCTGCCCTGTCAGGTTGACAAGAGTGTCGTGAGAAGCTCCCGAGGCGGTTACGCCCTGGCCATCGGCGGAGACCCCGTCAGTAGACGATGCAGTCGAACTTCTCGATGACGGCCCGGATCTCTTCGGGTGTGGTCTCGACCAGCTTGGCGGCCGAGGGGGCGTAATAGGTCAAGGCCCTGGTATTGGGTGGGTGCTTGGGAAGCATATCCCTAATGAGTTCACCCAAAGGACCTGGCCACGTGAGGTCGCGGAGCTCGGGGGCTCGGCCGATGGGGTCCAGGATGGTGAAGCAGGGCCACTTGGGAAAGCGAATGGTAGCTGGGTCAGAGCCCATGATGCGGCAGGCGCCCAGACGGGCCTCGGAGAAGTCGCAGTCCTCAATGGACCCATGCTCCGCGCCCTTGGAGTAATTGGGCCAATGCCCGAAGTCGCACCCCGTCAGGCGCCCCTTGAATCGGCACCCCTTGAGGGAGGCGAACACCCATTGCTGATGGTTCTTCAACTCCTGCTTCACCTCGAAGGTACAGTCGACGAACCGGGTTCCCTGGTCGAAGATCAGGTTCCTGCCGGAGACCTTCAGGACGAGGGTGCAATTCCTGAACGTCACATTGGAGCCAAAGAAGTAGAGCGAGCCCTTATCTGTCAGCTCCAGCCGCTCGTTTTCGATTTCCCGGTCCTCGTAGAAGACCTTTTTGTAGAGCATCCGCCGCCCTCTCAGAAGGTGAGCATCCGGAAGAATTCGCTCGCCATGCGCCGGCCATGCCGCGCCAGGTTCGACTCCGTACCCGAGAGAATCTCGTACTTATAGCCTCCAGGGACTTCCACATCGACGCCCTTGCTCCGACTGAAGTTGTAAAGGTGCTTGAACTGGCGGGACACCCGACCTTCGACCCAGCGACCCCGGGCTTCGCGTTCCAACAGCCGTGCCAGCCAGTATTCGCCCTGGTTCTCGGCTCTTTGGATGGCGGCGAATTCCTCAGCCGAGAGCTTATCGGGCCCCCACTCCTTCGCGGCCTGGGTGACGGCCTCCTGGAGCATGTCCCCTACCTTGTCCTCGGCGGGAATGTCCGCGGCCGACTTGCCACGTGGCAAGTGCCAGCGCTGGCCATCGCTGAGTTCCACCTGCCGGTTGCCGCCCCGATGCCGGATGAGCATTTGCGCGGAGCGGCCTCCAGAAGCCCTGCCTGCCCCAGAGCCCTGCCCCTTCTTGAGCATGACCACGGCCATGGGGCCCTGTGGTGAGGTGGCCACCATCTCCACCGTCGCCACGGCCTTGGCCAGGGCCCCGTCCGTCGCGAGCGCCGTCTCCACGACCTCCACGCGCGCCATGATGGCGGCGCCACCCTGAGCCTCGAACCGTGCTCCCGCGAGGTTGAAGCCCGGAAGCGACTTCACCCGAGGCAGTACCTGCCCGAGCGTGTGCCCGCTGAGCGTTGCCACCGCGAGAATCAGGGCCCGTGCCGCATCCTCGCCCAGCACCTTGCCGAATTCCTCACCCGCCGCGCGCAGTTCCCCGAAGGTGGTGGCGTGGTGCGCCGTGTCGGCCATACGGGCCCACCCGTCCATCAGCCCGTACACCGTCTCGAGGCCCAGGTAGCCCATCAGAAGGAGGGTCACGCCGGCGGCCAGGGCCTTGGTCGTCGGCTCGGGCACCGCCCACATCATGCAGTAGAGGGCCACCGTCCAGACGACCAGGGACACGAGTGCCCGCACGTCCAACAACTCGCCCACGAGGGCCGCGCGCGTCTCGTCGAGCACGGTGCCGAAGGCCAGGGCCAGAGCCAGCGTGCGACGATCATCGGTGCGCAGGTAGGGCCCATCATCCAGCAGGCCCAGGCAGTCGCCGCCGCCCCGGTGCACTCACCACCGGAGGTACTTCTCCTCCAGGGCTGCTTCGGCCTCGGGGGTGAGGACAACCGGGCCCTCCTGTCGCTCGGGAATGAAGGTGAGGCCCTCGCCGCGATACTGCTCCAGCTTCCAGTCGCCTGTCGCCGCCACCCGGAGGGCGTCTGGTTGCGTCTCCAGCAGGCTCAGCAACTCGTGAGCGGCCTCCCGTGGCGTCTCCTGCTTCAGCCGCACGTCTCGGGAGAGGTGCAGGAAGGACTGCTGGAACTCGGCCCTGGAAATGGGCACCGGCCGGATGGCGACGGCGCCGGGCTCCATGAAGTCCACGACGTACGCGGTGGAGAATTCGAGACCGGACGCCCATGTAACGGCCGCACGCTCTTTCGCCGCCGACGGTGGCGCGCGCGAGTGATGGCTCGGGAGGAAGCTGCCCCGTGGGGCGCCCGTGGCACACGCAAATTGGAAGAGGACAATCAGGCTCCAGACACCAAAGCAGGGGCCCAGCCGTGCGCATGTCGTGCGAGCGCCAGGAAGATGGGTGGACACGTCGCACCTCGGGAAGTGACGCGGCCTGAAAGCCGTCGCTCCGAATCACACGTAAATCCGGATACGTCCGTCAAGATACCGGGTGGACCAGGGAACGAGGGCTCGCCTCAGCGGCGGCGAGGAAGAGAGCTGGGTCAACATGACGCGTGCGATGTGATGCCTGACGCACCAGCCGGGGGACCTCAGCGGGCGGCCCCTTTCGGGCAATGGTTAGTCTTCCGGGACCATGTTTCCCGAGCGCTACATCCACACAGAAGAGACCCACCGCCTGTTCGGAAGCCGGGTAGGCCGCCTTGGTGCCATGCTCGACGAGGGAGATCCGCTCGCCGACGAGGCCGCGGCGGCCCTCTCCACACTCTCGCCCCGGCGGAGGGAGGAGCTGATTCGCCGGATGACAGCGGGCGACAGGCCCTCCTCGGCACCCGAGGCGGTGACCCGCTTCTTCGCTCACGTCCACCACGTTCCCTTCTGGGTGGATGACGAGCGCTGCGACCGGGGGGGAGCGGCCTTCCTGCGCACGGGCCTCTTCGGTGGCTTCGTGCTCGCGTTCCGGTCTCTCGTGATGGGCTACTGCTCTCCCGCGGGCAACAAACCCCTCACCTTCTCGGGCCGGCTCACGACGTCCGCGCCGCGCCGGCTCTCCGAAACGGGCCGCTTCGTGGAGGCGGTGTGCCTGCCAGGAGGGATGCGACCGGGCGCGCCCGGCTTCGCGTCGACCGTACGGGTGCGGCTGATGCACGCACAGGTCCGACGCCTCCTCTCGGGCTCGCCGCGGTGGAATGCTCGAGCATGGGGCACCCCCATCAACCAGCTCGACATGGCGGGCACGATGCTCCTCTTCAGCCTCGTGGCGGTGGATGGGCTGCGGCGTCTCGGGGTGCAGCTCTCACCGGACGAATCGGAAGACCTGATGCACCTGTGGCGCTACAACGGGTACGTGATGGGCGTGCGCGAGGAGCTGCTCTCCGCCACCGAACACGAGGCACGCGCCCTCTGGGAGCTGATCACGACCACGCAGGCCCCACCGGACGAGGACTCGGCGGCACTGGCCGAGGCGCTCATCCAGAGCCCTCGACTCCAGGCACACACACCCGAGGAGGTCTTCAGGGCGGAGCGGGCCATCGAGTTCGGTTACGGCATCTCCCGCTACCTCATCGGTGACGAGGCCGCGGACGCGCTGGGCTACCCCCAGAGTGCCTGGCGTTTCGTGGCACCGCTGCTGCGGGTGCTGCTGTCGGGCACCAGCCAGCTGATACGGCGGGTACCGGGTGTGGACATGCTGGCGCTGAGCGCGGGGATGACCTACTGGCGGCGAGCCGTCTCGATGGGGCTGGGTGGGAACGACGCCACCTTCGAGATGCCCCAGTCCCTATCCGTGTGAGCCAGCGTCAGGAGAGCGGGAGAAGTCCCCGAGGACGACGCGGGACCGGCCCTCCATGGGCAGCTCATGCTCCTCCACGGAGGGGAAACCGAGCTCGCGCGCCAGGTCCGCCAGGTACCGCCGCCACGGGTTGTACGGCATGCTGTTGTCCGAGCAGCAGGGCACCACGGCGAAGGGCAGCCGGTGCTTCGCCGCGTACTCGATGATGATCCGCGTCGCCCCGTCCGGGTGCATGCCCACGAGCAGGTCGCACTCGCACGGCTCCTCCAGCGTGAACATGCGCTGGGCGTAGCGCACGGGCAGGTGCTTGTGACGCAGGTCGAAGGTGGTGACCGTGCGCCCCAGCCGGGACAGGGCCTCGTTCAGCCGGCCCTGCCCTCCGGCGATGTCGTAGATGCGCGGAGCGGGGAACCGCTCGGTGATGAACTGGGCGAAGAGCTCGAAGCGCCGCTTGTCGGCCATGCCGTCTCTCTACACCAGGTCCGGTGTCCGCGATTCCCAAGGATGGCCCTGGCCCATCCGAACGAGGGTGGAAGCGGAGAATAAGGCGGGCGTATGAGCACTCCGCCACGCATCACATCCGCTGCGGGTCCACTCCATCCCCCTGACAGCTCGAGGACCTGCTCATGCTTCCGCCACGCATCCCCCGTCCCGCCCTCTTCCAACTCTTCCAGTGGACCGCCCACCCCATCGGGTTCATGAAAAAGGCAACCGAGCGCCATGGCGACTGCTTCCTGGCACGCTTTCCCAAGAGTCCACCGGTCGTCTTCACCAGCGACCCGGAGATGATCCGCCAGCTCTTCACGGGCAAACCGGAGGATCTCCACGCTGGAGAGGCGAACCGGTTGGCGGAGTTCGTGGTGGGGAAGAACTCGCTGCTGCTGCTCGATGGGAAGGAGCACATCCACGAGCGGCGAATGATGACGCCCTCCTTCCACGGAGAGCGGATGCTCTCCTATGGATTGTCCATGAGGGAATCAGCCGACCGTGTCATCGATCGCTGGCCGGTGGGGAGGCCGTTCTCCCTCCACGCGCAGTTCCAGGACATCACCCTGGACGTCATCCTCAAGACGGTCCTCGGCCTGTCCGAGGTCGAGTCACTCGAGCGCTTTCGGAAGTTGCTCGTGCGGATGCTGAAGCTGAGCACGCACCCATCCTTGCTGTTCCTGAGCGCCCTGCTCCCAGCGGAGAGGATGCACAAGCTGTTGTCGCTGGGAAGCAAACCCCTCCGGTTGGGTCCGTTGAAGGCCGATATGAGCCAAGCCATGCCGTGGACCCGGCTGAGCCGTCTCACCCAGGAGGTGAACACTTCCCTCTTCGCCGAAATGGCCTGGCGCCGGGCCGTGGGAGTCGAGGGCCGAGAGGACATCCTGTCGATGCTCATGCAGGCACGTGACGAGGACGGCCGGCCCATGTCCGACCAGACCAGGAGTTGCGCGACGAGGTGATGACCCTCCTGATCGCCGGGCACGAGACCTCCGCGGCCACGCTCGCCTGGACGTTCCACCAGGTCCTCCAGCGGCCGGACGTGGAGGAGAAGCTCCGGGCGGAAATCAACGAGGTCGCCGGAACGGAGCCTCTGGCACCCGGGCAGGTGAACCGGCTGGAGTACGTGGACGCGACCCTGAAGGAGACGATGCGCCTGCTGCCCGTCGCCCCTGTCGTGGGGCGGGTCCTTCAACGGCCCATGAAGATAGGGCGGTGGGAGTTGCCGGCGGGTGTCGTCGTGCTCCCGAGCATCTATCTCACCCAGCACCGTTCGGACCTGTGGCCGGAGCCCGGACGATTCAATCCGGAGCGCTTCGTGGGCAGGCGGGTCAGCCCCTACGAATACTTCCCCTTCGGAGGTGGGGCGCGGCGCTGCCTGGGCATGGCCTTCGCCACCTACGAGATGAAGATCGTCTTCGCCGAGGTGCTGAGGCGGGTGAGGCTCCGGGCAACCACGAACCATATGCCCGACGTGGCGCGCCGAGGCGTCACCCTGGCCCCCGCCTGCGGGGTGCCAGTGCGCGTTGACGCCTTCCTCTCCTGAACGGGCCTCAGCGGCCCTGGATGCAGCGCTGCAGCTCGGTGATGAGCGTCTCGTAGCGCAGCGGCTTGCCCAGCACGCGGTACGCGCCCAGCGACCGCGCGGCCTCGGACGCCAGCGAGTTCACCTGCCCCGTCACCACCAGCACCGGCGCGTCCGGCCGCTCGCTCCGGGCGGTGCGAATCACGTCCAACCCATGCCCTCCGGGCAGCTCCACGTCCGTGATGACCGCGTCGAAATACTCGCTCCGCAGGCGCTGCACGGCCGCTTCCGTCTCGCACGAGCCCACCGCGGAGTAGCCATCCATCAACAGCAGATCGCACAGCGCGCCCATCGCCGCCGGCTCACCATCCACCACCAGGATGCGCTTCATGGCGCTCACCTCGCGACCCAGGGTTGAGGACGCATGCCTCCCGCGCGACGCACGGGGGCCGCCGGCAGGGGAAAGGCCAGCTCCAGCGCATCCGCCGCCTCGGCCAGCGAGCCGTGCGCCGCCTCGATGCGCGCGAACTTCGCCCGTACCCGCTCCATCACGTCCACCGGGAGCAGCCGCCGCACCATGGGGAAGAAACGCCCCTCCTCCGCCTCTGTATGGCCCCGGTGCAGGCGCACGTAGCGCTCCGCGAGCGCGTAGAGCTCCTCGGGTTCCCTCTCCCTCCGTGTCACCCCGCGCGCCACCTCGAGCAACTCCCCCGCCAGCTCGCGCCCCACCTCATGCTGCGCGGAGAGCCCCGCCAACATGCCCGCGCCCGACGGCAGCCCCCGTGCGATGAGGGCCTGGAAGACCTCGCCCTCCTTCGCGTCGTGGCTCCCATCCACGAACTTGAGCAGGAAGTGCGCGGCGCGCTCGAAGAGCACCGGGGACACGGCCCCGCCTCCGCGCCCATGTGCCACGGCCCGATCGAGTACGTCCATGACGCGCTCGATGTGGCGATGCTCGTTCACCAGGATGTCGATGGCGTCCATGTTCACACCGTCCGAGAGAAGCGGGACCGCTCGGCCCGGCGCAGGTAGGCGTCGAACACCATCGCCACGTTGCGCACGAACAACCGCCCCAGGGGAGTCACCTCAAGCTGGCTGCCTTCCCGGCGCACCAACCCGTCATCTTCCAGCGGCGCGAGCCGCTCCAATTCCAGCGCGAAGTCGCGCGTGCCGTCCTCGCCCAGGTCCACCCAGAAGTTGCACATGAGCTGGGTGATGAGGGCGCGGCGGCGCCGGTCGTCCTCGGTGAGCTGGATGCCCCGCTCGGTGGCGAAGCGGCCCTTGCGGACCCGCTCGTAGTAGTACGGCAGGGCGCGGACGTTCTGCGCGTACGCGCCGCCCACGTCACTGATGCCGGTGGCCCCGAGCGCCACCACGTCCGAGGCCGCCTTCACCGTGTAGCCCTGGAAGTTGCGCCCCAGCGAGCGCCGCTCCTGGGCTCGGGACAGCTCGTCCTCGGGGACGGCGAAGTGGTCCATGCCGATGGGCCGGTAGCCCGCGTCCACGAAGGCGGCCCAGGCGGAGCGGAACAGCCCCAGCTTGGTGCGCGCGTCCGGCAGGGCCTCGGCCGGCATGCGCTTCTGGTGCTTCAGCACGTCCGGGATGAAGGCGAAGGAGTACACCGCCAGCCGGTCCGGCCGCAGCGACAGCACCTGCCGCAGCGTGTGCGCCCAGCTCTCCGGGGTCTGGTACGGCAGCCCGTAGATGAGATCGAAGTTCACCCCGGAGAAGCCCAGCTCGCGGGCGTGCTCCAGCAGGCCCCGGGTCTGCTCGAAGGGCTGGTGGCGGTTGGTCACCTCCTGCACCTTCGGGTTGAAGTCCTGCAACCCCATGGAGACGCGGTTGAAGCCGAGGTCCCTCAGCAGGGAGAGTTGATCTTTCGAGGTGACGGCCGGGTGCACCTCGATGGCCACCTCCGCGTCCGGCAGCAGGGAGAGGTGCCGGTTGAGCCCGCTCCACAGACGCTCGAGCTGCGCCTCGGAGAGGAACGTGGGCGTGCCGCCGCCCCAGTGGACCTGGGACAGCTTGCGCCGGTGGCCCAGCCGCTCCACCACCTGGTCCAGCTCCCGGAGGACGTGGTCGATGTAGACGTCCGCGGCGCTCCGGTCCTGGGAGATGACCACGTTGCACCCGCAGTACCAGCAGAGGCTGCGGCAGAACGGCAGGTGGACGTACAGGGAGAGGGGCTCTTCGGCGCCAGCGGCGCCCGCCACGTCGAGCCGCTCGGCGTAGTGCTCGGTGCCGAAGTCGTGCTTCCACTCGGGGGCGGTGGGGTAGCTGGTGTAACGCGGACCGGCGACGTCATACCGGCGCATCAACTCTTCGGAGGGAGTAGGGATTTGCAGGGGCGCGACCATCGAGCACCCTGCCATTCCAAGCACCGTGCCAGCGCCGAGCCCTCGGCCCCCCCCATTCCGACTGCGTTTCCGGGCGCAAGGGCTGCGCCCGGACGCAAGCGTTGCGCTTCAAACAACCATTCGCCCGGCTACCGGCCCGGAGTGGGAGGCCCCAGGAAGCGGGCTTCCAGCTGCTTCACCTGCCCGGACGCCTGGTCTGTGACCTGGATCTGGAAGGTGAAGGGGAAGCGCAGCCCCCGCTCCACGGTGACGAAGAGGGGCAGCCGGAAGCTCTCCAGGGAGCCGAGCTTCACCTCCTGCTGTGCCACCACCACGGAGGCCGGTACCGGGCTGTCGACCCGCACCGTGAAGGTGGACTCGAGGGGATTCTTGTTCACCAGGTGCAGCTCGAACTGATTGCGCACCGTGGTGCCCTCCAGGAAGTAGGGCAGGCCCTGGAAACGCAGCAGGTTGGCCTCGAAGGGCGTGCGGCCCACCAGGCCCACAGTGAGCGCGATGGCGGAGACCAACAGCAGGCCCCCGTAGAGGAGCAGACGCGGGCGGATGACCCGCCGCTGCTGCCCCGCCAGCCCGTTGAGCGAGTCGTAGCGAACGAGGCCCTTGGGACGACCCAGCTTCTCCATCACCTCGTCACAGGCGTCCACGCACTGCGCACAGGCGATGCAGTCCATCTGCAGGCCATTGCGGATGTCGATGCCGGTGGGACAGGCGGTGACGCACTTGCGACAGTCCACGCAGTCGCCCTGGCGCGGGGCCTCCGGAGCCCCGAGCTTCGCCTTCACCAGCCGGCCACGGGGCTCACCGCGGGCAATGTCGTAGCCGATGATGAGCGAGTCCCTGTCCTGCATGGCCGACTGCAGGCGCCCGTAGGGGCAGAGCACCACGCACAGTTGCTCGCGGAACCAGGCGAAGTTGAAGTACAGCGCGCCCGTGACGGCCATGGCCCAGGCGAAGGGGACGCCATGCCCGCCCGGCCCCTCGCGCACCATGGTATCCAGGTCCTTCACGGAGACGAAGAGCGCCAGCGCCACGTGCGCCAACAGCCACGACACGAGGAGGAAGGCCCCGTGCTTCGCCACCGCGCGTATCACCCACTCCGGCGTCCACGGCCCGGCGGCCATCCGCAGCCGGCGCTCGCGGGGCCCGTCGATCCACCGTTCTACCCGTCGGTAGACGCCCTCGAGGAACACCGTCTGGGGACAGGCCCAGCCGCACCACACCCGGCCGAGCCACGCCGTGGCGAAGAGCAGGGAGAAGCCGGCGGTGGTGAGCAGGAAGAGGACGATCCAGAAGTCCTGCGCGTTGAAGGTGCCCCCGAAGAGGTAGAAGCGGCGCGCGGCCACGTCCAGGTGCACGGCGGGATGGCCGCCCACCCGGATGAACGGCAGCACGACATAGATGGCGATCAGCACCGCATAGACGATGCGCCGCCAGTGGACGAAGCGGCCTCGCACATCCGAGGGGTGGATGGCCACGCGCGAGCCATCCGACCGGATGGAGGAGAGGTGCCCGGTATCCGGCCCTGGAGCTCGAGGTTGCATACGCCCTCCCCTACTGCTCCGGCTCGCCCTGGGGAGCCTTGCCGGGCACGCGGGTGTTCTTGAGTGTCAGCACGTAGGCGACGATGGAGCGCACGCGCTCGGCGCCCAGCGTCCGCTCCCAGGCGGGCATGCCCTTGGCCACCACGCCCTCGGCCACCGTCCTGTGGATGTCCATCGGCTTGCCGCCGTGCAGCCAGAACTCGTCCGTGAGGTTGGGGCCGATGAGCCCCTCGCCCTTCTGGCCATGGCAGGCCGCGCACTGCTGCGTGAACTGCGTCTTGCCCTGGTCCACCGCCAGGGGATCCTGCATCAGCGCGAGCAGCGTCTCGTCGGACGTGGGCTTGCCGGAGGCGGCCTTGCGCGCGGCCTCGGCGGCTTCGGCCTTGTACACCTCGAGGGAGCCGGGGCCCGTGCCGCTCACGTGGTAGTAGAACCAGTAGCCGAAGGCGAAGACGATGGTGGTCCAGAGGATGAACAACCACCACCGGGGCAGGTGGTTGTCCATCTCCTCGATGCCGTCATAGATGTGGAGAACGCCCGGCTTGTCACTCGAGCTCATGGTGGCTCCTCCCGCCGCGAGAGTCGGAAGTCACCGCGCCCGGCTCGGCCAGCGGCAGCCGCGCGAGCGCGTCGTAGTCCTGCCCTCGACGCGCGAGCATCACCCACGCCGTCACGCCGAGGAAAACAGCGAAGAAGAGAAGAAGGGTGAAGAGCGGGAGATGGACCAGGTCCATGCCCTCGTAGAATTGGCGCCACATCAGGGAGTCCCTCCCACCGTCGAGGCCGTCTTGATACCGCCCGGAGCCTGCTGGATGTCCTGGGGCCCGCGTCCGAGCCGCTGCAGGTAGGAGATGATGGCCACCATCTCCGAGTCCCACGTCACCTCGATGCCCTGGCTGGCCAGGTCCGCGACGATGGTCTCCGCCTGGGCCTTCTGACGCGCCTCGGCCCCATCGACGTCGGTGTTGGTGTACGGCACACCGAGCTTCTGCATCAGCGCCAGCTTCTTGGGCGCCAGCTTCACGTCGATCCTGTTGTCCGCGAGCCACGCGTACGACGGCATGTTGGAGCCGGGGCTGGTGGCGCGCGGATCCATCAGGTGCGTGTAGTGCCAGAGGTTGGGGTACTTGCCGCCCACGCGGTGCAGATCCGGACCGGTGCGCTTGCTGCCCCACTGGAACGGGTGATCGAAGATGAACTCCTCCGCCCGGGACACGTCGCCATAGCGCTGCGACTCGGCGAGGAAGGGACGGATCATCTGCGAGTGGCAGACGTAGCAGCCCTCGCGCACGTACAGGTCACGCCCCTGCAGTTCCAGCGGGGAGTACGGCTGCTGCGCCTCGCCGTGAGCCGGGACCGCCTGCTTGACGAGGATGGTGGGCAGCAACTCCGCCACACCGCCGATGAGGATGGCGAGCAGGGTGAGCACGGTGAAGGCCAGCGGCCGGCCCTCGATGAGGGCGAACCAGGAGGGCCCACCGGACTCGCGGTTGCGGCGGGCGATGATCCACGCGAACTCACCCAGCGCCACGATGGCGCCCATGATGGCGATGGAGCGCACCGGGCCGGACCAGCCCAGGAAGACGCTGATGCCGATGATGGCCAGCGCGAACAGGAGCGGCCAACCGGTGACCACGGCCACCCAGGCGGGCTTGCCCGCGACCACGGACTCGGGAGCCTTCTCCTCCACCACCACCGTGGTCTCACCGTCCACGGCCTGGCCGGAGTGGGCCGTCTTCCAGAGGTTCCACACCATCAGGAAGAAGCCGAGCAGGTAGAGCGAGCCACCGAGGAAGCGGACGATGTACATGGGCCGGATGGCGATCAGCGTCTCCACGAAGCTCGGGTAGAGCAGCGTCCCGTCCGGGTTGGTGGCGCGCCACATGAGGCCCTGGTTGATGCCCGAGGCCCACATCGCGACCATGTAGAGCAGGATGCCCACCGTGGCCGTCCAGAAGTGCAGGTCCGCGGCCTTCACCGAGTGCAGCTTCGTGCCGTACAGCCTGGGCACCAGCCAGTAGAACATGCCGGCCGCCATGAGGCCGTTCCAGCCCAGGGCGCCACCGTGCACGTGGCCGATGATCCAATCCGTGTAGTGGCCGAGCGCGCTCACCGACTTGATGGAGAGCAGCGGGCCCTCGAAGGTGGCCATGCCGTAGAAGGTGACACCGGCGATGAGGAACTTGATGACGGGCTCCTCACGCAGCTTGTGCCACGCGCCGCGCAGGGTGAGCAGGCCGTTGAGCATGCCGCCCCAGGAGGGGGCCCATAGCATGACGCTGAAGATCATCCCCAGCGACTGCGCCCAGTCGGGCAGCGCGGTGTACAGCAGGTGGTGCGGACCGGCCCAGATGTAGATGAAGACCAGGGCCCAGAAGTGGATGATGGAGAGCCGGTACGAGTAGACCGGGCGCTCGGCCGCCTTGGGCAGGAAGTAATACATGATGCCCAGGATGGGCGTGGTCAGGAAGAAGGCGACGGCGTTGTGGCCGTACCACCACTGCACCAGCGCGTCCTGCACACCGGCGAAGACGGAGTAGCTCTTCAGCGGGCTGAGTGGCAGCGCCAGGCTGTTGACGATGTGCAGCACCGCCACGGTGATGATGGTGGCGATGTAGAACCAGATGGCGACGTAGAGGTTCTTCTCGTTGCGCTTCGCCAGCGTCCAGAAGAAGTTGATGGCGAACACCACCCAGATGAGCGCGATGGCGATGTCGATGGGCCACTCGAGCTCGGCGTACTCCTTCGAGGTGGAGATACCCAGAGGCAGCGTCACGGCCGCCGCGACGATGATGGCCTGCCACCCCCAGAAGTGGATCTTCGAGAGGAGATCGGACGCCATCCGCGTCTTCAGCAGGCGCTGGGTGGAGTAGTAGACGCCGGCGAACATCATGTTGCCCACGAACGCGAAGATGACCGCGTTGGTGTGCAGCGGGCGCAGGCGAGAGAAGGTCAGGTAGGGAACGCCGAAGTTGAGCTGCCACCAGGCCAGCTGGGCGGCGACGATACAGCCCACCAGCATGCCCACCACGCCGAACAGGATCGACGCGGTGATGAACCGCCGGGTGGTGGTGTCGTCGTAGACGATGCGTTGCTGTTGCACGAGATCACCTCGGGACATTCATTGCTGCGGCGTGGAGTCGGAGGACTCCGCCCGGGAGGGGCGGGCGGTGTCGTCCTCGAGCGGGAAGAGGGCCAGGCGGTCGGAGTGCTCGTAGTCCCGGTGCCGCACGCTGAAGGCGTAGAGCAGCACCGAGCCCACCACGAGCATCAGGCTGACGAAGACCTGCAAGACGATGACATTCATGCGGGCACCTCCTTCAGCGCCCGCGGCTTCTCGCTGGCCGCGTGCTGGCGGCTGGCGGAGAGGCTCGCGAGGGTGAAGAGGATGAGGGAGAGGGAGCTGAGCGGCATGACCACCGCCGCGCGCAGGGGAGTCATCAGACCCGCGAGACTCACCGACACCGTCACCACGTTGTAGACCAGGGAGACGCCGATGATCCGGCGCACCACCTGGCGCAGCCGGCCCGAGAGCTCCAACGCCTCGCGGATGGACGAGAGCCCCTCGCCCATGAGGAAGAAGTCGGACTTGCCCGGCAGCACCGGCCGGTCGATGGCGGGCGTACCCGCGCAGAAGGCGCGCTCGAAGGCGAGGCTGTCATTGACGCCATCGCCCAGGTAGAGCGTGTCCGCCTGCTCGATTCGCGCCACCGCCTCGGCCTTGTCCTCGGGACGCTGGCCACCGAGCGCGTGCTCCACCGGTACGCCCAGCGCCCCGGCCATGGCACGCACCCGCTCGGGCGCGTCGCCGGAGATGAGCCACACCTCCTGGCCCGCCTCGCTCAGCGCTTGAATCTCCCGGCGCGCATCGGCACGCACGGACTCGCGCAGGGCGAAGGTGGCCAGCGGCTGGCCCTCGCGAGCAAGGACGGTCCCCTCCAACCCCGTGGCCCCAGGTGCCGCCCACGCGGGAGCACCCAACCGCCACGTCCCATCCTCCCGGAGCAACTCCAGGCCCTGCCCGGGGTGCTCCGTCACCTGAGCGCCGGCGGAGAAGCGCGCGCCCGTGCGGGAGAGGGCCGCGGCGAGACAACGGCTCACCGGGTGGTTGCTGCGCGCGGCCATGTCGAAGGCCACGTCGCGAGTCCCGGGCGCGAGCGCGTTCACGGCCTCGCGGTCCACCAGCTCGAGCCGGCCGAGCGTCAACGTCCCCGTCTTGTCGAAGAGCACCTTGCGCACGCGGGGAAGCCGGTCCAGTAGATCCTGGCTGCGCACGAAGAGGCCGAGCCGGCGCAGGCGCGTCTGGGTGAGCTCGTAGGCGAGCGGCACGGCGATGCCGATGGCGCAGGGGCACGTCACCACGAGGAGGGCCACCGCCACCTGCAGCGCCTTGTCCTGACCCTGGGGCAGCCAGAGCGCGAGCCCCAGCCCGGAGACGAGCAACACGGAGAGCACCCAGCGGCGGGACACCGCGTTCCAGAAGCGCGCATGCGCGGGCACCCGGCCGGGCGCGGCGGGCGTCTGGCGAAGCAGGGCCACCAGCGGAGAGTCCTGGAAGTCCGTTCGGGCACGCAGGTGGGCGGCGGCACGGGCCGCGTTGAAGGCCCCGGCGGGCACCTCCCCTCCCCTCTCCACCGCGCGCACATCGGGCTCACCCGTCACCCAGTCGGTGGAGAAGCTGGCGCGTGCGTCGAGCAGCTCGGCGTCCACGGGCACCAGCTCGCCCGGGGCGATGACGAGCACATCCCCCGCGCGCAGCTCGGCGGCGCGCACGGTGACGAGCCTGTCCCCCTCCTGCCTGCGGGTGAAGAGGCCGTCCGCGCCATCATCCTCCAGGAGGAAGCGGCGGTTGCGCTCGAGGACGCGCTGTTGAAGCCAGCGGCCCACCAACATCAGGGTGACGAAGGTGTTGAGCGTGTCGAAGTAGGCGAGGTCCCCCCGGCCATCCCGCGCCTTCAGCAGCGAGGTGGCGAAGACGAGCAGGATGCCCAGGGCGATGGGCAGGTCCAGGTGGAGCACGCCGCTGCGCAGCCCGCGCCAGGCCGAACGGAAGAAGGGCCAGCCGCCCACCAGCACCACGCCGGTGGAGAGCCACACGCTGAGCTGGCTGAAGAGGGAGAAGACCTCGCCGTCGGCGGGCGTGAGCCCCACGTAGAAGCTCACCGAGAAGAGCATCACGTTCATCGTGATGGCGGCGCAGATGCCGAGCCGGATGGGCAGGTCGTGCGAGGCGGACTCGGAGCGCTTGCGGCTGGGGCCGAAGAGGTAGCCGAAGCCCTCGACGGAGCGGAGGAAGGCGGCCACGTCGAGGGCGCCCTTGCGCCACGCGAGCCGCACCTTGCCGAGCGCCGGATTCACGGTGAGCGAGGCCCCACCGGGCTGACGGCGGAACAGCTCGTTCATCAGCCAGACACATGCGGCGCAGTGGATGCCCTGCACATCCAGCTCGAGCGCACAGACGGAGCCGGTGGAGGACTCGGCGCGGGCCACGAGCGGCTCCAGCCAGGCGAAACCCCGGTCCTGCTTGGGTTCGGGCGCCGGGGCCGCCTTGCCATCGGCCAGCGAGTAGTACCGGGTCAGACCCTGGTCCACGAGGAGACGGTGGACGGCCTCGCAGCCCGCGCAGCAGAAGTCCTTCAGCGACGCGCCCTCGGGGACGGGGCTGCCGCAGTGACGGCACGAGGCCGAGGGCTGCTCTGCTGGCTGGGAGGCCGGCATCGGACCGGGCCCCTTGCGAACGGCATGCCCATTGCCATGCACCGGGGCATGACCCCGGCATTTCCCTTTCTCGAAAGCGTATGGACGGGCGCGGTGGGAGCCCTGGTGGTGGGCATCACCGGCAGCGTGCACTGCCTTCTGATGTGCGGGCCGCTGGCGTGCGCGGGACTGCCGGGGGTGAAGGGCCCGGAGCGGTGGCGCGCGGTGCTCGCCTACCAGAGCGCCCGAGTGGGCTCGTACGCACTGGTGGGCGGGCTGCTGGGGGCGTTGGGAGGAGGGGTGACCCAGGCCCTCGCGGTCTCGACGCGGCCCTATCTGCCGTGGGTGATGGCGGCGGCGCTGGTGGCCTCGGCGCTGGAATTGGGCAAGCGGCTGCGCCCCCTCCCGGGGCTGTCCTACCTGGCCGGTGCCGTCACCCGGGCGAGCGCAAAGTTTTCGCTTTTGAGCAAATCGGGCGCAATGGGTGCGGTAACCCCGCTCCTGCCGTGCGGCCTGCTCTACGGCGTGTACGCGGCGGCCTTGGCGAGCGGCTCCTTTGGAGGCGGAGCCCTGTTGATGGGAGCGTTCGCGCTGGGCGGGCTCCCGGCGCTGCTGGGGGCCCAGCTCCAGACGGGCTTATGGCAACGGAAACCGCGCATGGCGGAGTTCGCGCTGAAACGCGCGGTGCCTCTGCTGGCCGCGGCGGTGCTCATCTATCGGGCGGTGGGCGTCAGCGCGGGCCACCCAAGCTGCCACTGAGCCTCCCAGGGCAGCCCGTCGAGCAGGCGGCCATCCTGGCACCAGGTGCCCTTCGTCCGGGGCACCCTCATGTTGAGGGGACATCCTTGGGAGAGAAAACATGAGCGAGAAAGACGTGTTGAAGGTCCCCTTGGCTCCCACTCCCCCCGAGCGTGAGAGGGAGGCGGGGTCGGAGGAGGACGAGCAGCCCACGCGCTCCGTACCCGTGATGAACCCCGACGCCGGACCGGCCGGGACACCCTCCCTGGGCGACAAGCGGCGCATCATCGAGCCCGCCAACCCACCGGGCCGGTACCCCGGCGTCAGTGTGACCTGAGCCGGGGCCATCACCGAGCGCCTACAACCCGTACCGGGCCTTGTACTCGGCGCTGTTGATGAGGGACTCCACCACGTCGCCGCGAGTCGCTCCCGACTGCAGCGCGTCGACATAGGTGGCGAGCCCGGAGGCATCGGGATCCCGCCCCAACAAGACGGCGTACGCATAGGACACGAAGTACGTGTTGGACATCGCGTTCATCGTCGAGGCGGGAGCATAGTTGCCCGTGGCGAGCCTGTTGACCTTGTACTCATTGGACTCGAGGAAGGCGATCTGCAGCTCGATACGGGTCATCGAGCCATTCAGGAGCGCGTTGGTCCAGGTCGTCAGCCCGCCTGAATCGCCCACCCGGCCCAGCAGGATCTCATAGAGGTACTTCACATAGTCGGCATGCGTCATCGAGTCGTGGACCTCGGGAGGCTCCTCATCCGAGGGAGGAGGCTCACCGCCCCCACCCGCCGCGTCTCGATACGCGTCGATCTGCGCATTGGTCAGCAACCCGCGGCTCGTGATCGCGGTCCTTTCCGCCGTGCTGAGGTCTCCCCCGGCGAAAGCGGAGACCAGGAAGAGGTGGATCTTCGGAGTGTTGATGTCATACATCAACCCGAAGCGGCTCTCGGACAGAGAATCGAGCTCGGGCTGATCCAGAAGCTCGTAGAAATGCATCGACTCGACGTTGACCTTCGTCTGGGACAAGATGATCTTCAGATGCCTCGTGATGCCCCTGAAACAGGCCTCGGTCATCGGCTTTCCGGCGAGGTTCTCATACAGGGTCCTATCACCGTAAGGGGTGTTGGGATCTCCCGCGTAGATCTCCGCGCAGTTGAACTCGTTGATCTTAACGGGCCTGTTGAAGCGAGCCATATTGGCGAAAAGCCCACCGGAACCAAACCAGGGATCCGTATCCGGGTTCGCCTGCTCCTCCCAAGGGTAGATATGATAACCCAGGACATCGAACTCCACGCCTTGGGAGATCATGAAGTCGATGAATCCATAGGCCCGGCCGATGAACCCCAGAACGATTCGCAGGGGAATCCCGGAGCTCGCCCTGACATCCTTGATGGCCCGGGCCATGCCGCGGTTGACGGCGGCCTCACGCCGGCCACAATCATTGTTGTAGGGAGAGGCATCCATGGCGGACGAGCCGGGCGCGATCTTCAGCTGCCGCTCGTTCTGGAGCTCCCAAACCGTAATCAGATGCTTCATCTGATTGACGATGTTCTTCGTGGCATCATAGGCCTGCTGTTCCGTGGCCTGGGTCCCACAGGTATAATTGTTGTTCTTCGGATCATACAGCATGGCTTCCACTTCGACGTTCCGCTCCTTGAAAGCGGTAACGACCTGCGTGAGCCAGGTGATGTTCGAATTGGGAGAGATGTCCAACCGGACGGAACGAACGTTCCTCTGGCTCAGGACAAGTGCCATCTGCCTGGCTTTATCCACCGTGCTGACGTGCGGCGGGTGGATGTTCACTCCATAGACCAGGGCGTGGGCCGCCGATGACCACACCAGGGTCATCAGGCCGACGATGGACAGCAATTTGAGTCGGTTCATGTCACTCCAAGCTGGTTTTAAGCGTATTTTTACACATCCCTGCTTTAAGCGCATCACTTGTTTCGCTCGAATCACATCTTTCTCCTACCTCAAGAAATCGAGCAGTGTGGACCGGGTCGTCATGGATCCGTGGCATCCCCGTTGCTCACGCCTCTCATGATTTGATAGGCATGGACGGACCCCCCCAACCTCGATTGAGGAGTGAGCGAATCATGAAGATGCATCTGATGGTGGTGGCCCTGGTCTCCCTGGTGGCGGCATGCGGTAGCCCGGTACAGCAGGGGCAGGAGCAGGCCCCCGCGAGCGTGGAAGAAGCGCTGGCGATCGGCGGCACGCAGTGCGGCGAGAACGTGTGCGGTGCGGGCACCTATTGCTGCAACCCGAGCTGTGGCATCTGCGCCCCCAAGGGTGGCGCATGTCCCGACGTGATGTGTGAGGAGCCCACGGTGAAGGCCGAGCCGAAGCAGGAGGAGCCCGCCGCGGACATCTCCATCGGAATCGGAGGCCCCTGCGGCTCGAACTACTGCGGCAAGGGCTACTTCTGCTGCAACGCGAGCTGTGGTACCTGCGCCCCGGCGGGTGGCGGCTGCCCGCAGGTGGTGTGCGAAAACTGAGCAGGTAGACGCGGGCGATCAGCCCATTCATCCATGAACGGGCCGTGTCTGGAATACCAGACACGGCCCGTGGCGCTTCAAGAGCCCGAGAGGCTCAGCAACCACACCGCGAAGCGAGGTGACTGTCATGAAGCGCCGCAGCCCCCACAGCGCGGCTCCAATCTCTCACAACAAACACTCTCAGTAATGGACGTCTGTACTGCGCGCCATGACGAGCCCAGGAGTCGTGTTTCACTCATGAGACGGCGATGACCACCTTTCCGAACTGAGCCCCGCTGGCGAGGTACTCGAACGCGGCTCTCGTCTCGCTGAACGGAAAGATACGGTCCACCACCGGCCGCGCCCCGTGCTCGGCGAGCGCCCGCCCTAGCGACTCCAGATCCTCGCGGCTTCCCGCCGATATCGCCTGGAGCCGCACCACCTTCTGCAAAGCGCGCCGCAGGTCGAACCGCACCGCGGGGCTCTCCAGGAAGCCCACCAGGCTCACCGTCCCGCCCATGCGCGTGGCCTCGATGGAACGCTCGACGCCCTCCCCTCCCACCACATCCAGCACATGGTCCGCCCCGCGCCCCCCCGTGAGCAGCAGGACGCGCACCGCCCAGTCCGGGTGTTCCCGCGTGTGGATGCCATGCGCCGCGCCCAGTCCCACCGCGCGATCCAGCTTGTCCCCACCGCGGGAGGTGACGATGACCCGCGCCCCCGCCAGCCGTGCGAGTTGAAGCGCGTACAGCGACACCCCACCCGTGCCCTGCACCACCACCGTGTCTCCCGGACCCACGCGCCCCTGGGTGAAGAGCGAGTGCCATGCGGTGACCCCGGCGATGGGCAGCGTCGCAGCCTCCGCGTCCGTCAGGTGCGCGGGCGCTGCGATGGCCGCATCCTCGTGCACGCAGGCGTACTCGCGCAGCAATCCGTCCAGCGGACCACCCAGCCGCCGACGTGAGGTTTCCGCGGTGGGACCGCCGCGAACCCAGTCCGGCACATACGCCGGAATCACGCGGTCCCCCACCTTGAAGCGGCGCACCTCCGGCCCCACCGCCACGACTTCACCCACCCCGTCCGAGACGGGCACCAGCGGACGAGGGAAATTCCCATAGGTGCCCCTCAGGATGGCGAGGTCTCGGTAGTTCAGCGACACGGCGCGCAGCCGCAGCAGCACTTCATGCGGGCCCGGCTCCGGGTCCGGCCTCTGGGAGGGTTGGAGGGCGTCGAAACCGCTTCCGCTTTCCAGTGTGTAGATCTTCATGCCCCTCAAGGATGCATGGGGATGGGGGCTGCGGAAACGAACGTTCGTGCAGGCTGGACGTGCGAGAATGCACGGCATGTTGGCCTGGGATGATCTGCGTTACTTCCTCGCCGTTTACCGCCATGGCACCCATGCGGCGGCCGGGCGAGCGCTGCGTGTCGCCGCTACCACCATCGGCCGGCGGCTCGGGGCACTCGAAACGGAGCTCGGAGTGAAGCTGCTACGGCGCACGCCGGGCGGACTGGTTCCCACGGAGGCCGGAGAGCGGCTGCGTGCCCATGCCGAGCGCGTGGAGGCCGAGGTGCTCGCCTCCGAGCGGGAGCTGACCGGCGAGGACCAACGCGTGGCGGGTCCGGTGCGCCTCACGTCGGGGGACGGCCTGGCCGTGTACGTGCTCACGCCCCGGCTGCTGGAGCTACGGGCGAAGCACCCGGACCTGGAGGTGGAGCTGCGCGCCGATCCTCGCGTGTTGGATCTATCGCGCCGGGAGGCGGACGTGGCGGTCCGCGCGTTCCGACCCCGAGAGCCATCGCTGCTGGCGCGGCGGCTCGTCCCCTTTCCCTTCCGCGTGTACGGCAGCGAGCCCTACTTCGCGCGGCGCGGGCGGCCCTCGAGCCTACGCGACCTGTCCCAACACGACTGGGTGGTGCCCGACGCCGCGCAGGAGTCCTCGCCCCACGAGGTATGGCGGCGCCGGAATGCCTCCGGAGGCCGGATCGTGGTGCGCACCAGTGCCACCACCCTCCTCATGACCGCCTGTGCCGAGGGACATGGGCTGGCCATGGTACCGGAGCTGCTCGCCGCCCGTGAGCCACGCCTGGTGCCCGTCCTTCCACGCGCCACCGGGCTCCCCACCGGAGAGCTGTGGGCAGTCACCCATCCGGACCTGCGCCACAGCGCTCGCGTCAACGCGGTGCTCGAATGGCTGGTGCGGGTGCTCGCGCCCTCCCGCTGATCCTCACCACGAAAGCGCGGAAAGCAACTCGAAGCGCTCTCCGCACGAGGGACAGCAAGCCGAGCCCTCCAGCTGCCGCAACCATTCCGCCACCTGGAGGTGCCCCACATGCGTGGCCAAGGCCCGCAGGGAGGCCACGTCGACGTGATTCAGCAGGGAGGGTGTCCAGGGTGGGGCGCTCGATGACGAGGGCGCCACGGTCGTCTTCTTCGCGTGCGGAGGGAGGTTGGGCTCCTCGGTGGTCACCCGGAAGGCCGGCGTTTCCACGAGGATCAAGAGGTGCGCCTCGCAACGCGGGCAGAGACACTCGAGCTCTCCATCATCCAACCGGGACAACTGCCGCCCCAGCTTGCGTAATCCATGCAGTGCCGCGAACGCCTCGAGCAGGTAGATGAACGCCGACTGCTCATACCGATGGAGCAGGAGGGCTTCGCCCGCGAGCGCTCGGAACGACTCCACGGCACGGGCGACGTCGGCCCGATAGGGCGCGGGCACCGCCTCCTCCTCCGTCCACGCGGCGACGACACCGGCGAAGTTCAGGAATCGCTCCCGGGCCGAGGGCGGTTGCGAGCGTGCGATGTCCGCGAGGTGAGGCAGCGCGGCGTAGGTGGCGCTGTACGTCGTGTACTGGTGGCAGAGACAGCACCAGAGCTCATCCCAGAGCTCGTCGTCGGGTTGCACCCGGAGCCGCGTGAGCAGCTCCGGGATGTCACTCGCGGCTCCGTAGGCGTGCTGCAACATCGACCACTCAGGAGAATCCAGGGAGAGCATACGTCCGCCGATGATAACAGGACCCCTCGCACCGCCCAGCTCAGACAAGCGGCTCGGTCGATGGCTCCACGGCACGCACCACGCTCAAGCGTCCACTCCCACCTGCTCAGGAGCCATGATGGACGTAGGGCAGCAGCCCGAGCATTCGCGCGCGCTTCACCGCCCGGGCCACCTGGCGCTGCTGCTGGGCCGTCACTCCGGTGATCCGGCGAGGAATGAGCTTCCCACGCTCCGTCACGAAGTACTTGAGGAGCTGCACGTCCTTGAAGTCCACGCTCCGGGCCGCCCCGAGTGGATTGGGTTTGCGGCGTCCCGGTCCGCCACGCGAGGAGCGGCGCTCATCGTCGTCTCTCCTGAGGGGTTCCCGGAACCGGCTCCCCCGCTCCTCTTTCCTCATCGTCTCGTCCACCACGTGTGAACCCTCCTCTCGAGTCCATGAGCTGGCGTGCCCGCCCTGTCGGCGGCACGCCGGGGAGTCAGAAGCGCTCGCCCCTCGCGAGCAGCTCCGCCACCACCCGGTCGATGCCGCGCTTGTTGATGATGCGGATACCGTGAGTGCTGACACGCAGCCGGACGAAGCGGTTCAGGCTCGGCACCCAGTACCGGTGGTACTGCAGATTCGGCAGTGAGCGGGTCTTCGTCTTGTTGTTCGCGTGACTGACATTGTTGCCCACCAGTGGGCGCTTTCCCGAGACCTGACACACCTTGGACATCGTCCATCCTCCTTCGATGGCTCCCAGTTATCGCAACACAGTTGCGTTTGCAAACCCGTTCGAGCCGTTCGACTCGCCGCGTCAGAGTCCAGCCCCGGCGATCAGGACCGTCGAGCACCCAACAAACCATCACCTCGACTAACACGACGTCCCAGTTTTTCTTCACTATCCGTCCAGGCCTGCACGGCCGGATCGAGCAGTGTTCCATAAGGAAACCCAAAGCCCCCCATGCTCAACAAGACAACCGGAATGGCAGTCACATTACTGGTCGCCAGCCTGATGGCAGGTGATGCCCTTGCCGCCACCTACGGTGTGCAGCCGTCAGGTTCATCCGCCATCTTCTACGTCGACACCACCTCCTGGGCGGACATTCATTACCGCCTCAACAACGGGGGGCAGCTCAACGTCAGGATGACCGTCACCAATGGAAGAAATCAGTACACGGTGAGCAACCTGACCAGTGGGAGCATCATCGATTACAACTTCACCTACTGGGACGTGTCTTGTAACTGTGCTCGCGATACGCCCGCGGCCAGGTACACCCACGGCACCGTTGTCGATGGAGGAACGGGCGATGCCGGTACGGACGGCGGCACGACCGACGCCGGTACGGACGGCGGCACGACCGATGCCGGTACGGACGGCGGTGGCATCGCCAACATCGTGCCCCTCTTCAACAGCGGCACGCCCCTGGAACCAGCCCTGGTGGAGGACACGCCTCAGGCCCTGATCACTCGCGTCGGTGAGCGGGTACGCGACCGTCATGCACGTGAATCGGAATTCCAGGCGTACGACCACTTCCTGCCGCTGTACTTCGTGAACCGGACGTTCTACGTCGAGATCGTGGACCAGGTCGCCAAGGGAGGAAACCAGATCACGGTCAACCTGCATACGACCCATCCCCATGATGGCACGAACTTCCGGGCCTTCTTCCGGGGCATCAACACGGTGGCGGAGTACTGGCACAACGGGACCTTCTCCCGCGTGAATGACCATCTCTATACGGCCAGCGTCAGCTACAACGCCAAGGAAGGCCGGGCGATCCGGGTTGGCGATCGCATGGAGATGGAAGTGGGCGTCTTCCTGCAACGGCCGGTGGAAGGGCGCTTCAACTACTACGCGCGTGCATGGCTCTACATCGTGGGCAGCGGCGGCATCGTCCCCTTCGAGGGCGTTGGCGCCACCCTGGACTCGTATCCGATGCCGGAGGCCGCATGGAGCGGCGGCCGGACCACGCTGAACCAGCCGTACTCGAACGAGCCCGCCGAGCGCTTCATGCAGATGGCGTTGAACATTGCGCCGGTGAACACGCAGACGTTCGTCGAGGGGCGGCGCATCCATCACACCGACTTCGGGGATGGCAGCCATTCCGAGTCGGGCAACCCCGTCTTCACGGAGCAGCAGAACAAGCTGGGGCCGAACTACATCGCGCGCTCCTGCGTCGCCTGTCACAAGAACAACGGACGGGGCCTGCCTCCCGCCATCAACACCACGTTGAACAACATGGTGGTCAAGGTGGGGCAGAGCAATGGCGCCGCGGATCCGCAGCTGGGCGCGAAGCTGCAACCGTTCAGCACCAGTGGCACTCGCGAGGCGGATGCCCGCATCACCCGGTGGGATGAGAGCAGCGGTCAGTTCAGCGACGGCACGACCTATCGGCTGCGCAAGCCGGCCTACAGCTTCCTCAATGTCATTCCCACCCACTACTCGGCGCGTGCCACCCCGCAGCTGGTCGGCCTGGGCCTGCTGGAAGCCGTGCCCGAGAGCGCCATCGCCGCCCTGGCCGATCCGAATGACGGCAACGGTGACGGCATCTCCGGCCGCATGAGGACCGTGGCGGATCCCCAGACGGGTGAGACCCGCCTGGGCCGCTTCGGCTGGAAGGCGGGCCTGGCGCGCCTGCGGCATCAGGTCGCCGATGCCTTCAACGGAGACATGGGGGTCACGAGCTCCGTCTACAAGACCCTGGATTGTGGCTCGGCGCAGACCGGCTGCTCGGGCTCCAGCACGGAGCTGAGCGATCAGGACCTCGACAAGATCGTCAGGTACATCGCCCTGCTGGGTGTCCCGGCCCGCCGCAACCTGAACGACGCGCAGGCCGTGCGGGGTGAGTCCCTCTTCCAGAGCGCGGGGTGTGCCAACTGCCACAGAGCCACGCTGACCACGAGCCCCTATCACCCGCACGCGGAGCTGCGCGGCCAGACGATCCACCCCTACACGGACCTGCTGCTGCATGACATGGGCCCTGGACTGGCCGACAACCTGCCGGAGGGCAACGCCTCGGGTTCGGAGTGGCGTACACCGCCGCTGTGGGGCATTGGCCTGACGGCCGGTGTCAGCGGTGGCGAGGCCTACCTGCACGATGGCCGGGCGCGCAACCTGTCGGAGGCCATTCTCTGGCATGGGGGTGAGGCGGAGTCGTCCAAGAAGGCCTTCGTCAACATGTCCAGCACCGACAGGGCCGCCCTGATCCGCTTCTTGCAGTCCCTCTGATCCGGACTCGAGTACATCTCGGGGGGCCGCGCTGTGTCGCGGCCCCCTTTTTACTTCTCACCCCTCCGAGGGAGGAGCCCGCGACATCCTACGATTTTGTAGGAACTCGCCCCTCTGGAGACAAAAATGTAGGACCGCGTGGCTCCAGGCACCTCCCGCTGGCCGTACCCCGCCCATCCTGTGCCTACGAAATTGTCGGTTTCCAGGAGCGAACCTACAAATTCGTAGGCCTGGAGACGGCCTGCGCCTGCCTGCCTGGCAGGCCGCTTCCAGCCAGAATCCCTCGTGATTTCAAGAAGATGCATCCCCCCTCGGTGGATGGAGGTGCTGGCCCCCCAGTTGCACTGGCTCCAACGAGAGCGGGCCCATGCGGCCCATTGCGTGAGAGGTGATGATGTCGGCAGGAATCGTCGGAGCCGATGTGGCGTGGGTGCTGGTCTCGTGCGCCCTGGTGATGCTGATGGTCCCGGGACTGGCGCTCTTCTATGGGGGCATGGTGCAGGGCAAGAACGTGCTCTCCACCCTCATGCACAGCTTCGGCGCCCTGGCGGTGGTGACGGTGGTGTGGGCGCTCTGGGGCTACTCACTTGCCTTCGGGGAGACGCAGGGAGGCCTCCTCGGAGGCACCACGCACCTGTTCATGAAGGGAGTGGGACTGGAGGCCAAGGGCACGCTGCCGCACACCCTCTTCTTCCTCTTCCAGGGTACCTTCGCCGCCATCACGCCCGCGCTCATCAGCGGTGCGTACGCCGAGCGGCTCAAGTTCTCCGCCTTCCTCCTCTTCACGGTGCTGTGGGCGACGTTCGTGTACGCGCCCGTGGCGCACTGGGTGTGGGCTCCGGAGGGCTGGCTGCTGAAGCTGGGCGCGCTCGACTTCGCCGGTGGTGCCGTGGTGCACCTCACCAGTGGTGTCTCGGCGCTCGTGGTGGCGCTCGTGGTGGGTCGCCGCAAGGGCGCGCGTCAGCCTCCGCACAACCTCACCTTCACCCTGCTGGGCGCGGGGCTCCTCTGGTTCGGCTGGTTCGGCTTCAACGCGGGCAGTGCGCTGGCGGCCAATGAGCTGGCCGCGCTCGCCGCGACCAACACCCACCTGGCGGCCGCGTCCGGCGCGGTGGCCTGGGGCATCGTGGACCTGGTGCGCCTGAAGAAGGTGACCGCGCTGGGCGCCGCCAGCGGACTCGTGGCGGGTCTGGTGGGCATCACCCCGGCGGCCGGCTTCGTCTCGCCCATGGGCGCGTTGGCCATCGGCCTCCTGGCCGGCGCGGTGTGCTACGGCGGCGTCCTCCTCAAGGAGCACCTGAACTACGACGATGCCCTGGATGTCGTCGGTGTGCATGGCGTGGGCGGCGCGCTCGGGGCGCTGCTCACCGGAGTGTTCGCCACCGTGGCCGTCAACCCGGCCGGAGCCGATGGTGTCCTCGCGGCCGGCAACTGGGCCCTGCTCGGCAAGCAGGCGCTCAGCATCGTGGCGGTGGCGGCCTTCTCCGGGCTCCTCACCTTCGTCATCCTCAAGGTGGTGCAGGCGGTGATGGGCCTCCGCGTGGATGCCGAGGCCGAGTTCGAGGGGTTGGATCTCCACGTCCACGGCGAGCGCGCCTACCACTCCGGTATCGCCATGGGCAGCCCCAGCCTGCCGTCTCGCGAGGCGGCTCCCACGGAGGCCAGCGCCCCCGCGCAGGCCCCGCTCAGCGCCGAGCCCGCGATGGAGGGTTGAGCTCCGCGCGCGCCGGTTCCACGGGCAACCGCAGGACGAAGCGGGCACCTCCCTCGGAGCGGTTCTCCGCGTGGAGCGTGCCCCCGGCGCGCGAGAGCCTGGCGGTGAAGCTGAGAGGAAATGAAGCATCCGGTCCATCCCGGTTCGAGTCGGCTGCCTGGCAGGCGACCGAGCCCCCGGAACATGGATTGACCCGGAAAAAAGCGCCCAGGCCTCTCCACGGGTATCGCCGTACCCAAAGGAAGGCCTGAATGCATACCCCATATCGAAGTGCCACGAGCTGGACAGGACTCCTGTCCCTCGTTTTCGTGATGTCCACAGCCTGCCAGCCGGGGACGTCCTCCGACGAGAGCGGCGAGCCGATTGCCTCGGACATTTCCGGAGCGGCCCGCTCGGAGCTGGTGAGCTGCATCGGAGTCCCCGAGTGGAACGCCAGCACCATCTACAACCCGGGCGATCGAGTCGTCTACAAGAGCAACCTGTACGAGGCCCTGGTGGCCATCTGGACGGCCGACCCCGTCCTGGGCACCGCCAGCGGCTGGTACAAGCTCATTGGCTCCTGCGGCGACGGCGGTACCGGGGGTGACACCACCGCGCCCTCTCAGGTGACGGGCCTGCGCTCCACCGGCGTCACCAGCACCCAGGTATCCCTGGCGTGGAACGCGGCAACGGACAACGTCGGCGTCACCGGCTATCTCGTGTTCCGCAATGGCACACAGGTCGGCACGACGACGGGGACCACCTTCACGGACAGTGGTCTCTCTCCTTCGGCCCAGTACGGCTATGTCATCAAGGCGCGCGATGCCGCGGGCAACGTGTCGGTGGCGAGCAGCACTGTGTCGGTGACCACGAATCCCGATGGGACGGGAGGCAACCCCGACGGCTCGTGGCATCCGAGCTACCTCGCGCTCGGTACCGTCTACGAGCCCTTCACGGGCACCGACGCGTTCTTCTCCAAGGTCAACCCGCTCTTCCCCGCGGGCAAGCGGCTCGACTACGGCTATCTGTACCTCAATGGAGGCTCGCAGATCAGCGAGTGGCATTCGCGTGCCGTGCGGCTGGCCACGAAGAGCAAGGAACAGGGCATGACGCCCATCTTCGTGGTGTATGGGATTGGAGGCAACACCGACAGCCACTCGGCCGTATGGAACAACCTGCAGAGCGCCAGCTTCCTCTCGCAGTACTTCCAGGCCCTGGCCGACGTGGGCCGGACCGCGTCGGAGATCATGGGAACGGGCCGGATCGGCTACATCATCGAGCCCGACACCCTGGGCTACATCCAGCAGCAATACGCATCGCAGTATGGCAATGATCCCTCGAAGATCCCCGCCGCCACCCATGCCGTCTACGACTCGGGAGTGCTCCAGCGTGATAGGGATCCGCTCTTCCCCAATACGCTGACCGGGCTCGTCCAGAGCATCAACTACACGCTGCGCAAGTACACCTCGAGGGCCTTCCTCGGCTGGCAGCTCAACCTCTGGGCGGCGCCGGGGGCGCCCAGCACCGGCATCGTTCACGCGACCGAGGTGTATGGTTTCGAGGCTGGCAAGCTCCGCATCCAGGAGAACGCACGCGCCAACGCGAGCTTCGCCCAGAAGGCTGGGGTTCAGTATGGCGGTGCCGAGTTCATCTCCATCGACAAGTACGGTCTGGACGGCGCCATCGCGACCGGCGCGAACCCGAACGATCCAGCGAGCTCGCTGTGGTTCTGGAACGCGGACCTCTGGAACAACTACCTGCTGTTCGTCCGGACACTGAAGGAGACGCTCGGGTTGCCCGTGGTGCTCTGGCAGATCCCCACCGGGCACATCAACGGCACCACGCGCCGCAGCCCCACGGCGTACAACGCCTCCGGCACCTTCCCGGACCTGCCCAATACCGTACAGCGCTACGAGGACTCGGCGTCCCCGTACCTCTTTGGCGATACCTTGACGCTCTCGGGTAACCGGCTGGCCTACTTCTCGAAGAACGTGTGGAATGATCCCAAGGTCTCGGTGAACGGCAACACGGTCACGTGGGGCTCGCACCTGTCGGAGGCCGCCAACGCGGGTGTCGTCGCCATCCTCATGGGCGCGGGTGTCGGCATCAGCACCCGAGGCATTCCCCAGCCAGGGAGCTATCCCGAGGATCAGCCGACCGATAACTACTATTGGATCACTCGCATCCAGGAGTACTACGCCAACCCGGTGCAGCTCCCCTGACGCACTGCGTTCCGCCCTCCGGCAAGGACGGCATGACCCGAAGTTCCGGGCCTGACGCTCTATCCAGACAGAGCGTCTCGATTCCCAGTCCTTTTGCCCGGAGGAAGCATGCGTCAGTCGAGGAAGTTCTTTGTCAGTGCCCTGTTGGGCTCTCTGGTCGCCTGTGGCGGCCAGGAGCCGCAGACGTCGAGCAATACCCAGAGCCAGGAGCTCGCGGCCTCCGCCGCCGGATTGACGGCCACCCTCAACGCCAGCTCCAGCTGGGAGGGTGGCTTCAATGGGGTGGTGACGATCAAGAACACCACCAGCAGTCCGATTACGGACTGGGCCGTCACCCTCAAGTTCAACGGCAACGCCGCGATCAGTGGCTCCCCCTGGGGCGCTGGCGGCTCCGCCACCCGGGGGAGCGACGGCTCATGGACCCTCCTCCCCAACACCTGGGGCGGCAATGTCGTGCCCGCCAACGGCAGCGTGACCGTGACCTTCTCGGGGACGGGGACCTACACGGGGGTGAGCAGCTGCACCATCAACGGGTATGCCTGTGATGGAAGCCAGCCTCATCCCGGCGACGACACCACGCCTCCCACGGTCGGTCTCTCGGCCAGCCCGACCAACCTCACGAGCGCGGGCAGCGTGAGCCTTTCGGCTCCGGCGAGCGACAACGTGGGCGTGGCCAAGGTCGAGTTCTACAGGAATGGCACCCTGCTGAGCACGGATACCTCCAGCCCCTTCAGCGCCTCGGACGCGTTCAACTCCAGCACCCAGAATGGCACCTATGGCTATACGGCCAGGGCCTATGACGCCGCGGGGAACACCACCACCTCCAGCGTGGCGAACGTCACCGTCAACATCACCGGCGAGCCGCCTCCTCCCGGAGGGAGGATGTACATCGGGTATGCCAGCAGCTGGAACACGAGCATCAACGATCTGACGACCGCGAACATCCCCAGCTACTACACGCACCTGAACCTCTCCTTCGTGCGGCCGAACACGGCCTACCAGAGGGGCTCGTACGAGTTCGATCAGGCCGTGGCGGGTCTCGAGTTCTTCGAGGGCGCCACGACGAACACCGGGCAGAAGAAGTTCACCCCGGAGCAGGCGCGGACGCTCATCAACAACATCCGGGCGCTGCGCGCACGTGGAACGCAGGTGTGGCTCTCGGTTGGAGGATGGAGCTACAGCCAGGGCAGCCAGTGGGCGGAGTTCAGCGCGCCGCACGTCGTCGACCTGGCGCAGGACCTCGAGGTCGATGGAATCGACATCGATTGGGAGTCGAGCGGGAGCAGCTGCAACAAGCTCCCGGCGGCTCAGTTCAGCTGCAGCAAGGATGGGGAGATCGCCAACATCATCACGAGCCTGGACAGCACCATCCGGGCCCGGGGCCTGAAGCTGGGAATCTCGATCGCGGGCTGGTCGACGGGCGCCTACTACGTGGCGGGGACGCCGTTCGAGGAGGGCAAGGTGCAGTGGGGCTCGCCCTTCGGCGGAACGATGTACAACGTGGTGAAGAACCACGGGAACAAGCTCCACCACATCAACCTCATGTCCTACGACGGCGGCGACTACTACGACCCCCGTGAAGGCTATGAGTCCTACCGGGCCATCTACAGCGGGCCCATCGCCATGGGACTGGAGATCGCCCCGGAGGGCGCGGGTGGCGCGACGTTGAAGCTCAACGCGGAGCCCGGCACCGTCTACGACGCCGAGATGCTCACGGGGCAGAACAACATGGCGACGAAGTATTACAACGTCGAGACGCTCGCCACGTACATCAAGAACAAGGGCAAGCCCACCGACGGAATGATGGTGTGGCAGATCTGGAAGGAGCGCGTCCACGCCACTCCGCCCGCGGGCGCGGCCACGGTGAACGCCACCGGCCAGAAGGTCTGCCAGATCCTCGGCATCACCAGCAACTGCAACCAGAGCCTGCCCGAGCTGCCGAAGTACTAGGCGCAGGCCTCGCGCCCGGCGGGAGAGAACCGCCGGGCGCGGAAGTACGACTACGCCCGACCCGACGCCTGCCGTCCCTTGCGGGAGAGCGCGTCGATGGACGCGGCCACCAGCAGCACGCCGCCCGTCACCATGAACTTCACGGAGGACGAGAGCGCGAGCAGATCCATTCCGTTGGAAATGGAGCCGATGACCAGCGCGCCCAGCAGGGCCGACCACGCCGAGCCGCGCCCGCCGAAGAGGCTGGTTCCGCCGATGACCGCCGCCGCGATGGCGTTCAGCAGGACGTCTCCGCTGCCCGAGGACTGGTTGACCGCCATGAGGCGGGAGGCCGCCAGGATGCCTCCACAAGCGGCCAGGCTCGAGGCCAGCATGAAGATGGTCGTCCGGATGCCCGGCACCGAGATGCCCGCCCGGCGCGCGGCCTCCGCGTTACCACCCACCGCGAAGGTGTGACGCCCGAAGCGCGTGTTCCGCAGCATCAGCTCCAGCATCAGCACCAGTCCCACGAAGATGACCACGGCCAGCGGCAGCCCGCGGTCCATCGTGAACACCGTCATCGCCGCCACCAGCACCGCGGAGGGGGCCCCCACGGCGACCAGCGTGGAACGCCAGGGAGCAAGGGGCAGCCCCGCCTTCGCCCGGCGCCGCCGGCCGTTCAGCATCACCGCAGCCAGGACACCGATGGCCAGGACCGTCAGCGCCCAGGCGATGCCCGGCGAGAAGAAGGTCCCCGTCAGGGAGACGATCAGATCGTCATTGAGGTTGACCGTGCCCGTGTCCCCCAGCACGTACAGCAGCGCGCCCTGCCATCCGAGCTGGCCCGCCAGGGTGACCACGAAGGTGGGCACGCGCATCCGCGTGAACCACAGGCCGTGGAACAAGCCCACCGCCGCTCCCGCGCCGAGCCCCACCAGCAGCGAGGGCACGCCCGGCAGCTGGTGCTTGACGCTGAGCATGGCCATCACCGCCGCCGCCAGCCCGCTCACCGCGCCGGCCGACAGGTCGATCTCCCCCAGCAGCAGCACCAGCACCAGGCCCACCGAGATGGTGCCCATGGCGGAGATCTGCAGCATCAGGTTGGTGAGGTTGACCGGAGAGAGGAACCGCTCGTTGGACAGGTAGAAGATGAGCCAGATGACGACCAGGCCCACCATGACGGGCAGGCTGCCCAGCTCACCCTGCGACAACCGGCGCCGGTAGGAATCCACGACCCCCTTGAGACCAGGGGCATCGGCGATGAGCCGAGGATCCCTGGCGTACTGACCGACCGTGTTGGTGCTCATCGCGCCTCCTTTGCCACGGAATGGGACACCTCGGCCGCACGCAGGCCGGTGATCGCCGAGACGACTTCCACTTCCTTCGCGCTCTTCACATCGAACGTCGCCACCCGACGGCCGAGCCGCATCACGATGATGCGGTCGGCCACCGAGAACACATCCGCCAGGTTGTGGCTGATGACCACCACGCCGAGCCCCTGCTCGCGGAGCCGGCGGATGAGATCCAGCACCTGACGGGTCTGCGCCACACCGAGTGCGGCGGTGGGCTCGTCCAACAACACCATCTTGGGCGAGCCCATCATCGAGCGAGCCACCGCGATGGACTGCCGCTGTCCACCGGACAGCGCCGCCACCTGGGTCCGCACGCTGGGGATGCTCACCGCCAGCTTCTGGAGCAGCTCCGTCGCCTCCTGCTCCATGGCCGTCTCATCCAACCAGCCCAGCATCCCTCCCAGACCCCTGGACTTGAGCTCGCGGCCCAGGAACAGGTTGCCCACCACGTCCAGGTTGTCGCAAAGCGCGAGGTCCTGGTACACGGTCGCGATCCCGAGCCCCGAGGCGCTCTTCGGTCCGTCCAGTGTCACGGGCTTGCCCTCGAAGAAGGCCTGCCCCTCGTCAATGGGGAGGATGCCGGAGATGATCTTGATGAGGGTCGACTTCCCGGCCCCGTTGTCTCCGACCAGGGCGACGACCTCCCCCGGATAGGTCTCGAAGTCCACCTGGCTGAGCGCCTGGACGGCTCCGAAACGCTTGGAAATCCCCTTCAGCTCCAGCAGTGCGGTCGATGGCATCGCATCTACTCCCCAGGTCACTGCAGCTGCGCGGTCGCGCAGGCCTGCTGGTAGGAGCCCGAGCACACCTGCTCGCTCGTCCAGAAGCCGTCAGCCATCACGGTGCTCTTCACGTTCTCCCGGTTCACCGCCACCGGGGAGAGCAGGATGGAGGGCACGTCCTTCTTGTTGTTGTTGACCTGGCCGTTGATCTTCGACGCGTCGGGCTTCTGGCCACGCACCAGCGTGACGGCGAGCTCGGCGGCGGTCTCCGCCTCGGGCTTGATGGCCTTGTACACGGTCATGAACTGCTCACCGGCGACGATGCGCTGGATGGCCGCCAGCTCCGCGTCCTGGCCCGTCACGGGCGGGAGCGGGTTGACGCCAGCCGCCTTCATCGCGGCGATGGCACCACCGGCCGTGCCGTCGTTGGCCGCGTAGACGCCGATGATCTCCGACTTGCCGAGCCGGGTGATGGCCTGCTCCATCTGCTGCTGGGCCTTGTCCGGGCTCCAGTCCGGCGTGTCGTACTCCGCCCCGATCGTGAAGCCGCTCCCGTCGATGACCGAGTGCGCACCGGCCTTGAAGAGCTTCGCGTTGTTGTCGGTGGGCGAGCCGTTGATCATCACCAGCGTCCCGCTGGTCTTGCCGTCCGCCTTGAGCTTGTCCACCAGCGCCTGGGCCTGGAGCTGGCCGACCTTCTGGTTATCGAACGAAATGTAGTAGTCGACGTCCGAGTTGACGACCAGACGGTCATAGCTGATGACCTGCACCTTGGACTGCTTCGCGCGCGCCACGATGGCCGACGCCGAAGCCGAGTCCACGGGATCCAGCACCAGCACGCTGGCGCCGTTGGTCAGGGCCGCCTCGGCCTGGTTCTGCTGCTTGGAGGCATCCTGATCCGCGTTGCTATAGATGACCTCACACTCGGAGCAGAGCTCCTTCACCTTGCGCTCGAAGATCGGCCGGTCGTGGGACTCGTACCGGGAGGTCTTCGACTCGGGCAGCAGCAGGGCGATCTTCTTCGCCGCCGGGGCCGAGGGAGCGCCCGCCTCTCCTTCGGGCTTCTTGTCGCTCTTGCAGGCGGAGGACAGCAGGGCCGTCGCCAGGGCAACCACCGTCACACGGTTGTGGAGGAGGTGTTTCGCGAAACGCGTATTCATCTGGGAACTTCCTTTCGGTATCGGGGGTCGAAAACCGGGGGTCGAAAGCGCCGCGAGAATAGTCGCCATCCACGCAGATGGATCGCTCTCTCGCGGTCGGGGGCATGGAGGTTCAAACTCCAACGCTTCTCACTATTTGGGATTCTGGGAAAAATCCCGCCAGCACAAGGTGCCGGCGGGGCGTATCAGAACCACCACTCCGCACGAGCGCCCACGTAGTGGCCGATGGAGCTACCGCCCCCCATGGTCTGCAGGTAGGGCGAGACGAGCCCCGCCACCGCGTCCTCGTCGTAGAAGGCGATGGTGTAGAAGAGCCGCAGGTGGGGGCGGGCCCAGACGCTGCGCTGCCCCGTGGGGACGATGGTGGGCACGATCGAGAGCTTCAGCGCATTGGACATGGGACCGTTGCCCACGCGCAGACCCTGGTAGGTCGCCTCGTTGACGAGGTGGAAGTAGTCGGACAGGTACAGGGTGCTGCGGGCGCCCACCGAGTAATCGAACCAGCGATCCGTCACGGTCGACGCGGGAGCGCCGGGCACCTCGAGGGTCCGCTCCGTGCCCTGGTTCCAGTGGAGGATGCCGTAGGCATTGAGGCTGAGGAGGGGGCTGACGTTGTAGAGGAAGTGGTCCACCACCTCCAGGCCCGCGGCATCCGCGTACAGGCGGTTGTCGCCCGGGGGCCCCAGCACGTCCCACGTCTGCGAGCCAGCGCGGCTGCCCGAGGCGATGCGGCTGCCGTAGCGCACCGACACGTCATTGAAGTTGTCGGCGCCCAGGCTGAAGTGACCCTTGATGCCCGCCACCCAGCCGAAGTCCGCCGGCAGGTCGCGCTGCGTACCGTCCGCCAGGCGCGCCCCCTGGAGCTCCGGCAGCAGGTGGAACTCGCCCAGCAGGTGGAACGAGTGCCCGGCCTCCAGCTTGTGCACGTACTGTCCCACCAGCATGGTGCGCTGGCGGCGCAGGTCCGCCCTCCCGTCCCCGTCCGAGTCGAAGTTGTACACATCGCCCGTGGTGGACGCGGACGTATGCAGCAGCACGGCCACATCGAGCGGACCGTACGCCACGCCCACGCCCTGCCCGGTCAGGTTGTTGAAGTAGAAGTAGTCCGCGATGTGCACGTCCGTGCCGCGGTAGAAGCGGGCGCCGGCCCACAGCTTCAGCCCCGGCGCGAGGATGTTGCCCGCCTCGGCGTAGGCCTGGAACAGCTCGATCTGCAGCGTCTGGGCGTTCCTGTTGCCGAAGGTGCCGATGAACAGGCCGTTGTTGGCGAACATGGCCGGCGTCAGCACCACATCCGCGTAGGCCGCCGTCGGATCATCCTTCACGGGCTCCATGAGGTGGAAGCGGATGGTGGGCTCCAGGTAGTCGCCCTCCTCCAAACGTCCGCCCTGCGCGCTCCCCGTGAGGTTCATCGTCCTGCCCTGGATGAACTTTCCCGTCACGGGCGACCACGCCAGACCGACGCGGCCGTACATGGAGATCTCCAACCGGTCCGCGAACAGGCTCGCCCGGGCGGAGGCGGGAGCAGCCAGGAGCACGAGGGCACACAACGTCAGGCACGTGCGCCAGGCCGCGCGCACGGGAAGAAGGGGACTACCAGATGTCACCAAGTGAACCTCCAAACGGGTAAGTGACTGGGGAGTCAACACGACGTTATATTTTGTCCTCGCCCTTGTCTGCTTTGACGAGCAGTTCTGGGAATGAAGCCATGTCCGGAAACCAACACGCATTGGAGGAATGAATGGACAACGCACTGCGCAACGCCTTTCGCGACGCACTGCGCAATACCTTGATGGGGCTCGCCCTCGCCGGGGCCCTGGTCACCCACAACCGGGCCGAGGCCGCGACGGTCACCATCTCGTGTGGCACCGTGGGCCAGGAGTTCGAGCAATGCAGGAAGGGAGCGGAGGCCTGGGCCAAGAAGGCGGGACATCAGGTCAAGGTGGAGAGCGGGCCCACGGACGCGAGCGAGCAGCTCACGGTCTTCCAGCAGCAGCTGTCGGCGGGCGCGTCGGAGATCGACGTCTACCGCGTGGACGTGGTGTGGCCGGGCATCCTCGGGGCGCACTTCATCGACTTGAAGCCCTACATTCCAGCGGAGGTGTTGTCGCAGCATTTCCCCGCAATCGTCCAGAACAACACAGTGGAGGGGAAGCTGGTCGCCATGCCGTGGTTCACGGACGCGGGCCTTCTCTACTACCGGCAGGATCTGCTGGAGAAGCACGGCCAGAAGCCGCCCACGACGTGGCAGGAACTGGCCGAGGTGGCGAAGCTGGTGCAGGACGCCGAGCGCAAGGCCGGCAACACGAAGATGGTGGGCTTCGTCTTCCAGGCCAAGGCGGCGGAGACGCTCACGTGCAACGCGCTGGAGTGGGTCGACTCCTTCCGCGGAGGGACGATCGTCTCGGATGAAGGCAAGGTGACGATCAACAACCCGAAGGCGGTGGAGGCGCTGAGGACGGCGGCCTCGTGGATCGACACCATCGCGCCCAAGGGGGTGCTCAGCTACGAGGAAGAGGACGCGCGCGGCGTCTTCCAGTCGGGCAACGCGGTGTTCATGCGCAACTGGCCGTATGCGTGGGCGCTGGCCAACGCGCCGGACAGCCCGGTGAAGGGCAAGGTGGCGGTGATGGCGCTGCCCAAGGGAGGCAAGGACGGCAAGCACACGGGCACGCTGGGGGGCTGGCAGCTCTCGGTGTCGAAATACTCCAAGAACCCGGCCATCGCGGCGGACCTGGTGAAGTACCTGACGAGCCCCGAGGAGCAGAAGCGGCGCGCGCTCGAGGCCTCCTTCAACCCCACCCTCATCTCGCTCTACAAGGATCCCGATCTGCTCAAGGCCAACCCGTTCTACGCCACCCTGCTGGAGACCTTCACGAACGCGGTGGCGAGGCCCTCGAAGGTGACGGGGCCCAAGTACAGCCGGGTGAGCGCCGACTTCCGAAACGCCGTGCACACCGTGCTGTCCGGCCGGGGCAAGCCGGAGGAGCAATTGAAGAAGCTGCAGACGAAGCTCGAGCGCCTGAGCCGCAGGGGGAAGTGGTGAGCGCACCCGGAGCTCCCGTTCCCATCACACCCGCCTCGCCCGCCGGAGCCGAAACACTGAAGAAGGAGACCCGCCCTCCTTCCCGGAGCTCGCTCCTGGAGCGGCAGCGCGTCCGCTCGGCGTGGATGTTCCTCCTGCCCACGCTGGTGGTGCTGGCCGGGGTGGCCGGCTGGCCGCTGCTGCGGACCTTCTGGTTCGCCTTCACGGACGCGAACCTGTCCGACCTGGAGGCCGCCCAGTACGTCGGCGTGGACAACTTCATCCTCGTGATGGAGGACCCCACCTGGTGGCGCTCGGTGTGGAACACCTTCCGCTTCACCGGCGTGTCGGTGGCCCTGGAGACGGTGTTGGGGATGCTCATCGCCCTCACGCTGAACACCCGCTTCCCGGGGCGCGGCATCATGCGGGCGGCGGTGCTGGTGCCGTGGGCCATTCCCACAGTGGTGTCCGCCCGGATGTGGGGCTGGATGTTTCATGACATCTACGGCGTCATCAACGCGATGCTGCTGAGCGTGGGGCTGCTCTCCCAGCCCATGGCCTGGACGGCGGATCCCGAATTGTCCATGGCGGCGATCATCGCGGTGGACGTGTGGAAGACCACGCCGTTCATGGCCCTGTTGCTGCTGGCGGCGCTGCAGATGCTGCCGGAGGAGATCTACGAGGCCGCGAAGTTGGACGGGGCGAACCGGGTGCGCGTCTTCTTCCAGATCACCCTGCCGCTCATCCGCGGGCCCATGCTGGTGGCCATCATCTTCCGCGTGCTGGACGCACTGCGGGTGTTCGACCTGTTCTACGTCCTCACCACCAACAGCAGCGAATCCATGTCCATGGCCGTCTACGCGCGGCAGCAGATGTTCGAGTTCCAGGATCTGGGGTTGGGTGCGGCGGCGGCCTCGCTGCTGTTCGCGGTCATCGCGCTCTTCACCGTGGCCTACCTCTCGTTGGCGCGGGTGACCGCGGAGGAAGGCGCATGAGGAAGCTCTACCACGTCTTGGGGAAGATCGGCTTCTGGCTGCTGGTGGCCCTCATCACCGTCTACACCCTCTTCCCGTTCTACTGGGCGGTGGTGTCCTCGCTGAAGAAGGGCAGCGCTCTCTTCGAGGTGGAGGCGTGGCCCGCGCAACCGGCGTGGGAGAACTACCGGCTGGTGTTCAGCGAGCAGCCCTTCGGGGAGAACCTGCTCAACTCGGTGCTGGTGGCCGGGTCGGTGGTGCTGGTGTCGCTCTTCCTGGCGGTCACGGCATCCTTCGCGCTGGCGCGCATCCGCTTCCGGGGACGTACCCCGCTGATGCTGATGATCCTCGGCGTGTCGATGTTCCCGCAGATCGCCGTGCTCTCGGGCATGTTCGAGCTCATCCGCTGGCTGGGGCTCTACAACCAGCTGCCGGGGCTGACGCTCTCGTACCTCCTGCTCACCCTGCCCTTCACGGTGTGGGTGCTGACGACGTTCATGCGGGAGCTGCCCAAGGAGCTGGAGGAGGCCGCGGTGATGGACGGGGCCTCGCCGTGGGTCATCTGCACGAAGGTGTTCCTGCCGCTGCTCAAGCCCGCGCTGGTGACGACGGGACTCCTGGCCTTCATCTCGGCGTGGAACGAGTTCATCTTCGCGCTGACCTTCACGCTGGGTCAGGACAAGCGGACGGTGCCCGTGGCCATCGCGCTGCTGAGTGGAGCGAGCCAGTACGAGCTGCCGTGGGGCCTCATCATGGCGGCCTCGGTGATCGTCACCGTGCCGCTCATCATCCTGGTGCTCATCTTCCAGCGCCGGATCGTCTCGGGTCTCACCGCGGGAGCGGTGAAGGGCTGAGCCGTGGGGAGCGGGTCCACCCCGCTCCCCGCCCACCACCGAGGCCCCTCCTACGGGCTCTTCGCTGGAGCAGCGGAGGCGGGCCTGGCCCCCCGCCGCAGGCCGGCCACGTCCTTCTGGACCGCCTTCTGGGCCTCGCTCAACGCGGCCTTGGGCGTGGCGAGCCGGTGGAGGACGGCATTCATGGCCGAGGTCGCTGGAGACCAGACCATGGTCATCTCCGGAAGGTTGGGCATGGGAAGGGCCACCTCGGCCTGCTCGCGGATCGCCGACAGCACCGGGTCCGAGGCGATGGCCGGCTCTTCGTAGATCTGGGCGAGCGCGGGGTTCTGCCGTCCCTGCAGCGCCATGACGCGAGCCCCCTCGGGGCCGGTGAGGTAGCGCACGAAGTCGTAGGCGGCGTCCTTGTGCTTGGAGTGCGCGGAGATGCCCACGCCCTCCACCGTCATCCACGGCTTCAGGGGTTTGCCGCCCGCCTCGTCCACCGTGGGCAGCGGGGCCAATCCATAATCGATGCCCGGGGCGATCTCCCCGATGAACCAGGGGCCGGAGAAGACCATCGCCGCCTTGCCTTCGTTGAACAACGACGTGACGAGCGCCGTGGACGGCTCGGCGGGCATCAATCCCTCCTGGCCCACCCACCGCAACAACTGCTCCAGGGACTTGACGTTCTCCGGCGCGTCCAACCGCACCCGGGGACCTGGATCGAACACGCGGCCACCGAAGGCGTGCATCAACGCCGCGTGGTAGTAGAAGTCCGTGTAGGGATAGGCGAGGCAGACCCGGTCCTTCTCCGCCGTCCTGGCGCGCAGTGCCTTGCACATGGCCAGCATCTCGCCCGTGGTCCGAGGCGGCTTCTCCATCAGCTTCTTGTTGTAGATGAGCGTGATGGCCTTGAAGTTCAGGGGCAGCGCATAGACGGAGCCCCGATAGGTCATCGCCTCCAGCGTCCCCGGCACGTAGCGTTGCCGCACGGAGGGCTCGAGGAAGAAGTCGAGCGGCTCGAGCAGCCCTCCCCCCTCCACCCAGCCCCCGAGCCGATCCTGCGGGAAGACGAAGACATCGGGACCCACCCCGCGCGATAGCGTCGCGGAGATCTTGTCCGTGAAGGCATCCGAGGGAATGGCCAGCAGCCTCACCTGCACGCCGGACTGTGGATGGGCCGCGTTGTAGGCGGCGACGATTTTCTCCAGTGCGGTGCGCTCGGAGGCACGGTAGCCGTGCCACACCACCACCTCGGAGGCTCGGGCCAGCCCGGCCCAGGACACCAGGATCAGCAGGAACAGGAGCGGAAACGATCGACAGCGCTTCATGCGAGTGAGTCCTTTCACGTCACGTCTACCACCTCACCGCGCGGGAACGGAGCGGGCAGCGGGCCATGGGTCGTGGCGTTGAAAGGAGCTCGAGAACGACCCCGGGCGCGGCGAACGGTGCACCGGCCCGGGGCCTCGACTCTCGCGAGACCGCGACTACTTGTCGCCGTCGATGCTGAACAGCTCGGCGGAGGACGTATCGGTGTTGCTGACGCCAGCGGTCGCCAGCACCCGGCCGTCATCGAGCAGCGTGGCCGTCTGACCGTAGCGGTCCACGTTCAGGTTGCCCGCGGGGCACCAGGTCCCGGTGGCCGGATCGTACAGCTCCGCGGCCTTCAGGATGCCGGTGGCCTCGTGGTAGCCGGCGGTGGCCAGCACCCGGCCATTGGGCAGCAGCGTGGCCGTGTGGTAACGGCGCGGCGTGCTCATGCTGCCGGTGGCCTTCCAGCTCTTCGTGGCCGGGTCATACAGCTCGGCCGAGGTGCTGCTGGCCACGTCCCAGCTCCCACCACCCGCCACCAGCACCTTGCCATTCGCCAGCAGCGACATCGTGTGGAAGCGGCGCGCCGTGCCCATGCTGCCCACCGGAGTCCAGGTGCCACTCTCCGGGTCGTACAGCTCCGCCGAATTCAGGGTGGCGCTGGCGTCATTGCCACCACCCGCCACCAGCACCTTGCCGTCGGGCAGCAGCGTGGCCGTGTGGTCGCGGCGGGCCGTGCCCATGTTGCCCGCGAGCGAGAAGGTGCCGCTCTCCGGGTCGTACAGTTCGATCGAGGACAGCGCGACACCCGAGGTGTCCTCGCCGCCCGTGATCAGCACCTTGCCATTGGGCAGCAGCGTGGCCGTGTGGTGCGTGCGGAATACCACCAGGCTCCCGGTGGCCCGCCACCGGCCGAAGGACGGGTAGTACAGCTCGGCGGTGGCGAGCGTGAGGGGGCACTGCCCGCCGCCAGCGATCAGCACGCGCCCGTCGAGCAGCCGCGTCATCGTGTGGTAGTGGTGCGTGGCCAGCGTGTCACCGGTGCGCGTCCAGGTGCCCGTGGCCGCGTCATACAGCTCCGAGGTGGTGTTGAAGCCGCCCGCCACCAGCACGCGCCCGTCCTGCAGCAGCGCGGCCGTGTGCAGCATGCGCGGCAGCGCCAGGCTGCCGGTGTTCTCCCAGGTGCCCTTCACGCGGCAGACGCCGACGCGGGTGCCCGGAGCATTGGAGCGGAAGTTGTTGAGGCCCGGGGTGAGCCAGTTGGCCGCCGGGTGCGCGGGGATGGTGCCGTCGTCATTGATGTTGGTGATGGAGTAGGCGTGCTGGTTCCAGATGCCGCGCGTCCCCACCCACTCGTCGGCACGATCGCGGAACACGCGGATGCCGTTGAAGCCAACGCCGCCCACGTGGTTGTTCTCCACCACGATGATCTCCGCGCTGCCGTCCGCGTCCACGTCCACGACGAGCGGGAGCTCGTGCGTGGTGCCCGAGCTGTGACGGGTCTGCCAGCGCACCTCGCCCGTGACACCATCGAGCACGCGCAGCGAGATCTCGTCGGCGTAGATGACCTCGGCCCTGCCATCGCCCTCGAAGTCGAAGGTGGTGGAGGTCGTCTTGCCGGAGCTGTACTCCTGGATGGAGGTGGTCCACTTCACGGAGCCATCGGCCCCGTAGACGGTGTAGTTCCAATCACCTGCCAGGCCGATCTCCACCTGCCCGTCACCATCGAAGTCCGCGATGTTGGGCGCACCACCGTGGCCACGCCAGGTGGGGAAGGGCTGTCCCGGGTCGGTGTAGTGGACCTCGCGGGTCCACAGGAGATCGCAGTTGTCGTCGAGCAGGCTCACCGAGCCATGGCCCGCGACGGCGATCTCCGCGGCCGGGTCCTCATCGAAGTTGGCCACGCCCGCGAAGCCGTGCGGAATCTCCGTGTTCGCGCACTTGAGGCTGCCGTCGGCATTGTAGACGGAGCGGCCGTTGATGACCTCCTGCGTGCCGTCCTGGTCGATGTCCGCCGCGAAGGAGATGGGGCCGGTGTAGAGGGCGCCGCCCATGCCGTCGGAGCCCACCCACTTCAGCGCGCCCGTGTTGCTGTAGACGCGGTTGCCGTCGAGGATCTCCACGGTGCCGTCGCCCTCCAGGTCCGCCAGGGAGGGGCCACCCCACTCGTTGAAGTCGTACGCGTCCGGGGCCGAGCGGAACTTGAAGGTGCCGTCGTTCTCGAAGCAGATGATGCCGCGGCCGTTCTCCGGAATGCCGCAGATCTCCACCTTGCCGTCGCCATCGATGTCACCGGCGGCGATGCTGGCCGCGGGCTTCACCCGGGCCGATGGATCCGTCGCGGCCCACAACTCGCGTCCATCGTCGCCACTGACGGCCCGGAGCACGCCATTGCTGTTGCCGTTACCGCCCTCTTCGTTGGTGCGGTTGAAGTACTCACCGTCGAAGGTGCTGAAGACGATGTCCGGAGTGCCGTCCCCGTTCACGTCCACCACCACGGGCGTCATCATCACCTGCTTGTGCGCAGGCAACACCGAGCTGCCCGTCCATGCCCACTGAAGCTCCGGCGTGAGACTGGCGGCCATGGACGTCAGGGACTGGTTCGGCGTACCGCGGATGAGCGCCTCGGCGCTCGGTGTTGGAGCCTGCTGCTCCTCGTTCCGCACCTGGCTGCAGGCGGCCAGCACCATCAGCGACAGCGACATCCCCGCGCGCCGTGAGCTCCAGCCCTTCACTCTCGTCTTCATCGAGAAATCTCCCTCGCCGGCCATTGCCCACCCCTCGCTGGACAGGAAGGCCGACTAATTCATCTAAAAGGAAAGTTACGCTGTTCCCCAAGCGAAAATATTGAAACAGCCCTCGAATTATTCGAGCGCTCTGAACCCTGAGAACCTGTGAGCCGCTTCACAGCCACGCGCGAAGTGGCGCCGTATAACCATGAGGCGCAGCTGGATGTGTGTGCTGTTGTCATTGCTTGTGGGGGGACGTCATGGAGAGCCAGGCTTCGACGTGGAACGCGGAGTCGTATGACTGGAAGCACGACTGCGAGATGAGGTTGGTGCATGTGGGTGCCCAGGACACCGTTCGAGGGACGTTCTTGAACGGAACGCTGCAGGCCATCCGCACGCTCGGAGGCGACTCGCTGGCGGCGGACTGCCTCGCGGCCTGCGGGCACGAGCGGTTCGTGGATGGCTTCAGCTACTCCATCAGCATCCAGCTGCGGATGATGTCCATGGCCATGCCGGAGCTGCTGACGCGGTGCGGCAGCTCCGAGCGGGTCCTCCGGTACTTCGGCCGGCGCGCGGCCATGGACTTCCTGGCGTCCCCGGCGGGCAGGATGATGCTGACGCTGGCGAAGAGGGACCCGAAGCGACTGCTGAGCAGCCTGCCCTCGGCCTACAAGGCGTCGGTGAGCTACGGGGCGCAGAGCATCGAATGGACCGGGCCGAAGAGCGGCCGCGTCGTCCTCAAGCGCGAGTTCCTGCCGCATGCGTTCCATGCGGGCATGGTGGAGCTGCTGCTCGAGGTGGTGGGCGCGAGCAGGGCGAAGGTGAGCGGCCGGCAGACGGGCCGGCTCGACAGCCTGTGCGAGTTCTCCTGGGAGTGAGCCCCGCGGCTACGTGTGGTGGTGCAGGCTCTCCACGAGGTACGGATCGTTGCGCGGAATCAGCGGCACCGCGCCCACCGTCCTCGTCACCGTCAGCACGAACAGCGCCCCCAGGCCCAGCAGGCCCGCCACGTCCCACACGCCGATGCCGGCGTATTCGGGCATGTTGGCCGGGGCGATCATCAGGTGCAGGTCCAACCACCGCCCCGTCAGCATGACGCCGGCGACGAAGCACAGGTGGGCCGGGTTGCGCTTGGCGGGCTTCGGTAGCAGCAGCACGAACGGCAGGGCCCAGTTGAGCACGACGTTCATGAAGAACGGCGCCCCCCAGCCATGGTTCATCCGCTGGATGAAGTAGACGGTCTCCTCCGGGATGTTCGCGTACCAGATGAGCAGGAATTGGGAGAACCACAGGTACGCCCACAACGTGGCGAAGCCGAACATCAGCTTGCCCAGGTCGTGCAGGTGGCTGGTGTTGACCTCCTTCATCAGCCCCGCGCGCTTCAGCAGGATGACGGCCACGGCGATGGCCGCCACGCTCGACTCCAACATCCCCGCGATGTTGTAGAGCCCGTAGATGGTGCTGAACCAGTGCGGCTCCAGGCTCATCAGCCAGTCGAAGCTGGCCAGGCAGAAGGTGAGCGCGAACAGCACCAGGAAGAGCGCTGACGTGGCGACGTTGCGCCGCGTGGGCTCGGCCGAGGACTCCGCGTCCTGGGCCAGTGAGTTCTTCCGCAGCCGCCAGGTGAAGAAGGCCCAGAGGGCCAACATCACCGCCATGCGGATGGCGAAGCCCGGTGCGTTGAGGAAGGCGGCCTTCTTGTGTAGCAGGTGGTCCGCCTCCATCACCCCGGGGCGAGCCCACAGGTACAGCGAGGGCAGGCCCGCGAGCACCACCAGCAGGCTCGCCGCACCCACCGGGACGTAGGAGGAGAAGGCCTCGGGGACGCGCTTGAGGACGGTGTACCAGCCCGCGTTGGCCACGGCGTTGAGCGCGAGGAACACCGCGCCGCCCAGCGCGAGCGTGAGGAAGAAGAAGCCGTTGGTCAGCAGGCTGGAGAAGCCGCGGGTGGGTTCCAGCGCCAGGCCCGCGCCCAGCCCGAGCAGGCCGAGCGCCGCCACGACAAGGCTGGCCCGGCGGAGGTTGGGGCCGACGTCGATTCCCGAGGAGCTCATGGAATGTCCTTCCGCGCGGTCTGAGCCGGAGACTGCAACGACCGGATGTAGTGGACGATCTTCCAGCGATCCTCCTGCGCCACCTGAGAACCGTGGGCCGGCATCAACCCCTGTCCCTGGGTGATGATGTGGAAGAGCTGCCCGTCGGCGAGGCCACGGGCGTGCTCGGCCAACAGCGATGGAGGCCGGGGGAAGCGCGCGGCCACCAGGCCGTCCCCGAGTCCGCCCCCGCCATGGCAGTGCGAACAGTAGCGATTGAAGGCCACCTTGCCGCGCGTCAGCACGGGCTCCGAGGCCTCGAAAGGATTCTTCAGCTCCGCGGCGGCGCGGGTGGCCTCCTCGGGACCCGGGCCGTAGCGCAGGGGCGAGTAGCCTCGGGGAATGCTGCCCGGCGCGGGCGCCATCAGCGTCTTGCCGTCACGGGTGTTGGGGTTGGGTGCGTAGCTGTCATACGGCACGGAGCTGTACATGTCCGGCGCGTACTCGAGGTTGGGCTGGGACACGTCCCGCTCGCAGCCCCACTGAAGGGCCGCGGCGAGCACACCGGTACCGACGAGGAGCCGCTTCACGACGCCACCTCCATCTGCTCCACCTCCAGCGCTCCATGGCGCTGGAGCAGGTCCTTCACCTTCGCGTCCGTTTCGTCCGCGCGCAGTGCCAGGACGAAACGGTCATCCGTCACCCGGGGCAGCGCCTCCCGCGTGCTGCCAGGGAAGCTCTTCGTGCGCAGCAGGAAGGCCGCCACGGTGAACAGGCCCGCGAACAGCACGGTGAGCTCGAAGGCCACGGGGATGAACGCCGGGAAGGAGTTGAAGGGCTTGCCACCCACGTTGAGCGGCCAGCTCACCACCGACGTGTAGTACTGCAGCGACAGCGCCGACGTGGTCCCCAGCAGCCCCGCCCCGAAGCACACCCAGGTGAGACGCGAGGACTTCAACCCCATGGCCTCGTCCATGCCGTGAATCGCGTACGGCGTGTAGACATCGTGCACCGCGTACCCGGCCTCGCGAGCGGCCCGGGTGGCGTCGAGGATGTGCTCCTCGCTGTCGAAGTAGCTGAGAAGGACGGACTGGTTCATACCGGCATGTCCTTTCGCACCGCCACCGCCGCCAGGGCCGGCGCGGGCATCTGCACCGGCTCCTCGGCCGGGTGCTCGTGCGGAGTCTCGGAGCCATGGGCCGCCTGTCCGGCCTGCGCCGGGGCATGGCCCCCGCGGGCGAAGGCCGCCACGCTCTTCACCTCTCCGATGGAGATGATGGGCAACACGCGGGTGAACAGCAGGAACAGCGTGAAGAAGAGGCCGAACGTGCCCACGAAGGTACCCACCTCGACGACCGTGGGCGTGTACATGGACCAGCTCGAGGGCAGGAAGTCCCGGTGCAGCGACGTCACGATGATGACGAAGCGCTCGAACCACATGCCCACGTTGATGACCAGCGACAGCACGAAGATGGCCGCCGGCGACGTGCGCACCTTCTTGAACCAGAACAGGTGCGGCGACACCACGTTGCACGTCACCATCGTCCAGTACGCCCATGCGTACGGTCCGAAGGCCCGGTTCATGAACGTGAACTTCTCGTACGGGTTGCCCGAGTACCAGGCGATGAAGAACTCCGTCCCGTAGGCCAGCGACACGATGCCACCCGTGACGATGATGACCTTCGTCATGTTCTCGAGGTGGCGAATGGTGATGAGGTGCTGGAAGCCGAGGACCTCGCGGGTGATGATCATCAGCGTCAACACCATCGCGAAGCCGCTGAACACCGCGCCGGCGACGAAGTAGGGCGGGAAGATGGTGGTGTGCCAACCCGGGATGACCGACGTCGCGAAGTCGAACGACACGATGGTGTGCACGCTGAGCACCAACGGCGTCGCCAGACCCGCCAGCAGCAGGTACACCGTCTCGTAGCGGTGCCAGGTGCGCGACGAGCCGTTCCACCCGAACGACAGCGCCTTGAAGATGCGCTTCTTCAGCCCCTTCGCCCTGTCACGCACGGTGGCCAGGTCGGGGATGAGGCCGAAGTACCAGAACACCGCCGAGATGGTGAAGTACGTGCTGATGGCGAACACGTCCCACAGCAGCGGCGAGCGGAAGTTCACCCACAGGGTGCCTCGGCTGTTGGGGTACGGCAGCACCCAGAACGCGTTCCACGGCCGCCCCATGTGGATGACCGGGAAGAGCGCCGCGCACATGACGGCGAAGAGCGTCATCGCCTCCGCGGCGCGGTTGATGCTCGTTCGCCACTTCTGCCGGAAGAGGAAGAGGATGGCGGAGATGAGCGTGCCCGCGTGGCCGATGCCCACCCAGAACACGAAGTTGGTGATGTCGAAGGCCCAGCCGATGGTCTTGTTCAGACCCCACACACCGATACCGGTGGCGACCTCGTAGGAGACCATCCCCACGCCCACCGCGAGCGTGACGACCGCCAGGGCGAAGGCCACCCACCATTTCGTGGTGGGCTTGCGCTCCATGGGGGCGCAGATCTCCTCGGTGAGCTGTCCGAGGGTGCGCTCCTCGCTGACGAGCGGCACCCGCAGGGGGGAAGTGTGCTGGTTGCTCATGTCGCGCTCCCGTTCCCGGTGTTGCGCACCTTCGTGAGGTACGTCACGGCCGGTCCGATGTTCAGTTCCTCCAGCAGCCGGTAGGCGCGCCCGCTCTTCGCCAGCTTCGCCACATCGCTGTTCGGGTCGTTGATGTCGCCGAAGTGGATGGCCCGGGCCGGGCAGCTCTGCTGACACGCGGTGCGGATGTCTCCGTCACGCAGCTCCCGCCCCTCGCGCTTCGCCAGGGCCTTGCCCTCCTGCACGCGCTGCACGCACAGCGAGCACTTCTCCATCACGCCACGCGTGCGCACCACCACGTCCGGGTTGAGCACCATGCGCTCGATGGGCTCGTCGTGCTTGTAGTCGAACCAATTGAAGCGGCGGACCTTCGTGGGGCAGTTGTTGGCGCAGTACCGCGTGCCCACGCACCGGTTGTAGACCTGCTGGTTGAGGCCCTCGCTCGAGTGCACCGTCGCGAGCACCGGGCACACCGTCTCGCACGGGGCGTTCTCGCAGTGCTGGCACATCATCGGCTGGTGCACCACCCGCGGCGCGTCCGGCTCGCCCTCGTAGTACCGGTCGATGCGCATCCAGTGCATCTCGCGCTGCCGCCGCGCCTCGTCCTCTCCCACGATGGGGATGTTGTTCTCCGCCTGGCAGGACACCACGCACGCCGAGCAGCCCGTGCACGCGCTCAGGTCCACCGCCAGCGCCCACTTGTGCCCCTTGTACTCGTGGCCGGACCAGATGGAGAGCGGGTGGCCGCCTCCGTGGCCCTCCTCCTTCTCATTGCCCGCGCTCGGGTTGGCGAGGAACTCCGCCAGCTCCGCCTCGCGCACGAGCCCGCGCCCCTCCATGGACGCGTGTATCTGGGACAGGGCCAGCGGCTTGTGCTCGGGCGTCACCCGCAGCCGCACCCCGCCGAGCGCCGCGCGGCGCACCTTCCCGTTCGTCAAAGAGGCCAGGCCGAAGGCGTTCTCCCCCACATCGTTCCCGATACGTCCCACCTTCGTCCGGCCGTAACCCATGGCGAGGCCCAGCGCCCGCGGATGCGTGCCCGGCTGAACCAGCGCCGGCACCGCGAGCGTCCTCCCTCCAATGCCCACCTCCACCACCTGCCCGTCGCTGATGCCCAGCTTCGAGGCCGTGGAGGGCGCCACACAGAGGTAGTTGCCCCAGGTGGCCTTGGAGATCGGATCCGGCATCTCGTGCAGCCAGCCGTTGTTGGCCAGCGCGCCGTCCCTCAAGCCCACCTTTTGATACAGAACCAACTCGAGCTCCCCCGCCGTCACGGCCGAGCCCCTCAGCGCCGCCGCCACGCTCTCGGGGCGGAACGCGGGCGCCTCGGTCGTCGTCCGCGGCAACACCACCACCACGCCCTGACGCACCGACTCGTCCCAGAAGGACTGGAAGCCCGTCGCCACGTTCGCGCGCGGGAAGACCTCGGCCTCCCAGCGTGCACGCAGGAAGTCGTCATACGGCTGCTCCACCCCCGCCCACCTCAGCAGGGACTCCATCGCGCCACGCGTCTCGTACAGCGGAGACACCACCGGCTGGCGCAGGCCCAGCACACCGCGCCGGGGCTCGGCATCGCCCCAGGACTCCAGCGGCGTGTGATCCGGCGCGTGGAAGCCCACCAGCGAGGCCGTCTCGTCGAGCCGATCATTCGTGGCCACCGTCACCGCCACGTCCTTCAGCAGGCCCGCCAGCGCCTCGCCCTTCGGGTGCGCATAGGCCGGGTTGACGCCGTGGAAGAGGACGGCGCCCACCTGCTTCGCCTCCAGCTCGCCGAGCAGCTCGCCAAAGGACATCGCCCCCTCGTCCAGGGTGAGTCCCCCGGAGATGGAGACCGTGGTGCCGGCGTTGCCCAGCAGCTCGTTGGCCACGTTGGCCAGCACGTAGGCGGCGGGCTCGTCTCCTCCGCACACCACCAGCGCCTTCTCCTTCGCGGCCCACAGCTCGCCGGCCAGCATGTCCAGCACGTCGGTGGATACCCGCGCCTCGGGCACTCCCGTGAGGCCGGCCACGTCACGGCCCGCCTTCTCCGCCAGCCGCTTCACCAGCCCCGCCAGCGCGGGCACCAGGTCCGAAGGGGCCACCGGGACACGCCGGTCGGCGCTCGCGCCCGTCAGCGACATCAGCGGCTCGAGCTGCCAGTGCCGCGCCATCTCCCGCTTGCCCGCCGCGTCCCGGGCCGAGGTGTACTGGCGGGTGAAGGCCACCGGAGACACCCAGGTGCCCAGGAAGTCGGCGCCGAAGCTGGCGATGACCTTCGCCTGGTCGAAGCGGTAGTCCGGCACCAGCCGGGTGCCGTGCGTGAGGCGGTATGCCTCGGCGATGGCCTCCAGCTCCCCCGTGGCGTCGAAGCGCACCGTGCGCGCGGTGGGGAAGGCGGACAGGAAACGCGCCACGGCGGCCTCGGCGGTGGGCCCCATCACCCAGGGCAGGACGAGCCGGATCGCCCTCCCCTCCCCCGCCAGCTTCCGCAGCCCCTCCGTCACGGCCTTGTCCAGGTCCGCCCACGCGGCCCGGCTGCCCCCCACGGACGGCCAGCGGGAGCGGTTGGCGTCATACAGGGACAGCACCGACGCCTGGCCCACGGCGCACACGCCGCCACGGGACACCGGGTGCTCCTCGTTGCCCTCCACCTTGATGGGGCGCCCATCGCGCGTCTTCAGCAACACGCCGCATTGGGCGCTGCACGCACCGCAGGTGGACGCGTACCAGAGGGCCAGGCCCGGGGTGAGCTCGTCCGGCTTCGCGATGAAGGGCACCGCCTTCTGCACCGGGGCGCGCTGGCAGGCCACCATGGCCGCCGCGGCGCTCAGGCCCATCACCTTGAAGAAGTCACGGCGCGAGCTCTGGTCCGGCGCCTGGGCCGCCACGCCCACGGGGAGCTCCTCGGCGAACTCATCGCGGGACCGTTCGAGCAGCGCCGGCTCTCCCGCCCGCGCGGCCAGGCTCTGCCAATACTTGGGTGTCGTCTCGGACATGGTGCGCGTTCCTCAGCGGTGGCAGGCGGAGCAATCGGTGGGAGGATTCAGGGAGCGAGGCGCCGGAGTGACGGGCGCGGTCGCCCTGGCCACTCCCGACGCGGAGGCCATCAGCACACCGGATGCCAACGGCGGCACCGGCGCCTGGGCCTGCGACTCCTGTGTCTGGCGGTGGCAGTCCAGGCACCAGCCCATCGTCATGGGCTCCACCTGCTCCAGCCGCACCATCTCCTGCACCGGGCCGTGGCACTTCTGGCACTCCAGCCCGGCCGTCACGTGGTTCGCGTGGTTGAAATACGCGTGGTCCGGCAGCCGGTGCACCCGCACCCACTCGATGGGCTTGTTCTCCTTCACCGCCCGGGTGAGCTTCTGGATCTCCGGCGAGTCCGTCTTCACCTGGGTGTGGCAGTTCATGCACACGCCCGCGTGGGGAATGCCGGCATGCCGGCTCTTCTCCGCGCCCACGTGGCAGTACTGACAGTCGATCTCATAGTGGCCGGCGTGCACCGCGTGCGAGAACGCGATGGGCTGCGCGGGCATGTAGTTCTGGTTGTTGTTCACCGGCGTGGTGTCACAACCGCCCATCGCGAGCGCGGCCAGCACACCGGAAAGCAGCGAGGCTCGAGTCGAGTCGATCATGGGGTGACAATCCCGCCCTGGGCGGCGGTCTCCCGCCGGTTGGACACGAGGGGGTGCGCGGGCGTCGAAGCCAGCCAGCGGGTGATGGGCCAGGCGAGCAGCAGCGCCAACACACCGAAGAGGTGCATCCGCACGGTCAGCGGCAGCTGGGCCACGAGCGTCGCGTCCGGCTGCAGCGTCACCAGCGAGCGCAGGTACGGCACCACCACGCTCACGTACCAGGCCGAGGCCCAACGGTACGCCACGGCGATGTAGAGGCCGTTGATCACCTCGGCCAGCAGCAGCACCTGGAAGGGCAACCAGGCGCGGGAGCCGGGCTCGCGGCTGGAGAGCCGATGGGTGATGCTCGCCACCAGGCCCCAGGCCAGCATCATCCCGCCGATGAGCCCCACCACCTCCAGGAGGAAGAGGCGCATGGGCGAGCGGATGAAGAGCTGCACCGGGTGCGGCAGGAGGAAACAGGCCGCGTGCCACAGCAGCATGATCAGGGCGCCCACCAGCAGGGACACCGCGGCCGAGCCGGTCCCCTCTCGCTCCACCCACCGCCTCATCCAGACGGAGAGTCGCTCTCGGTTGCGCAGCCAGGCCGGCACGCCCACGGCGAGCGCCAGCACCACGTAGGGAAGGGAATCGTAGAGGAACGTGTCGCTCACGTGTCGCCTCGCTCTCTCAGTCCTTCGCGCGGCCATGGCCGCCCAGGACGATGCCAATGAAACCCAGGGCGACGCCCAACCCCACGAAGCCCAGGTAGAAGAAGTCCCGGTCCTTGCGCGGCGGCGTGCCGTCCCGCGAGACCTGCGCCAGATAGGCCTTGAGCTCGTACTGCTCCGCGTCCGTCAGCGGCGCCTTCCCGTAGAGTTCCTTCATCAGAGGGAAATCCATCTCCTTCAGAGCGGGCGTCATCTTCCGCTCGCCCAGCCGGGCGAAGGAGAAGGTCAGGTCTCGCGCCAGCGTCCCTCCGCCCACCACGCCGATGTCACGCACGTTGTGGCAGCCGATGCAGGGCGGGCCCCCATTGGCCAACGCCACCCGCCCCTCGAAGAGCTGCCGCCCGTGTTCGATCTCCTCGGGCGAGGCATCCGAGGCCAGCTTCGGCCCGGAGGCTCCCGGCTGGCAGCTGCCCTTGTCGGCACAGTCCCGGAGGAACGCGAACAGCCCCTTGCGCTCATCGTCGGAGAGCTGCTGGTCCGGCATCCGGATGCCGTTGAACTTCGTCAGGAGCTCGTTGGCGACCGGATCGCCGCCGTCGATCATCGCTCCCGGGCTCTCGAGGAACGTGGTGACCCAGGACTCCTCGCGGCGCGTCAGCACGCCCATCAGATCCGGACCAACCCTGTCCCCCTGGCCCACGGTGTGGCAGCTCGCACAGCGCTGGGAGAAGAGCTGAGAGCCCTCGGGAACCCCCTGCGCCGCAGCGAGCGGAGAAACGAGCAACACCAGCATCGGCAAGGCGGCAATGGCCAGTGCTCGCAGCTGGCGTCGGCCAGGGACGTGTGTACGCATCGCGGCGTGCCCCTCCTCTCGGAGACCCCGAGCCCCTCGCTCGGTTCAGCGCGCCGCAGTGCAACCAGGGGGCCAGCCAGCCGATCGGGTTCTGCTCCGAGGGGAAGCCCGCTCCACACGAAGTGTCAGGTGCGCAGCATTTGCGCCTCGCGCATTCCCGACGCGCAGCATTTTCCGCGCGCTCGGGAAAGGGGCCTGACCTGGAGGAAGGGAACGGAGGGCGGCTTCTCGATTCAAGAAGCGGAGAAGCACGCCTCCGTCATTTCACAACCGGAAGGGTACGTCCTCACCCGCCGAGGGAGGTGGTGGCGAACGGGCTCCGGCCGATGGCCATGATGCCACCGAGGATGAGCAGCAACGCCCCGCCCACCCCGATGAGCGGCAGCAGGTAGCCGGGGTTCGGGCGCTTGCGGTTCATCACCAGCATCACGTGCGCCAGCACCGCCGCGGCCACCATCATGACGATGTGGCCCCAAAGCGCCGGGTAGAAGGGCCAACCCGCCCCCAGCAGGATGACCCCCAGGAGGACCTGCGTGTCGAGCAGGCCCGCGAAGCTGGAGCCGATGATGCGGACCGACTTGTCCACGGGCCGCTTCGTGGCGAGTCCGAAGGCGAAGTACGCGACGGCGATCAGCCCCATCAGGAGGACGAGGTAACGCAGCCCGGAGTGGGCATAGAAGAGTGGTCTCATGGGAGTGCTGTCCTATCTCCGCCCCATTCCAGAGGCGAGAGTTTCCGTCCGCTCCAGCCCCGCCAGGGCCTTGTCGATGCACTCCTTCAAGCACCCGGCCACGCTCCGGACATGGGGCTCGGTCATCATCGACAGGTGATCTCCCGGGACCTGGTGCACCTCCACCGCCTGCGTGGAGAAGCGGCCCCAGCCCATGGCCGGATCCTCCACCGTCCACCGCAGTTCCTCGATGGGCACGTTGTCCGGGTGAAGCACGCTGGCCCGCAGGAAGGTGATCCGCCCCGGATAGGGAGAGGCCGGGGTGTACGCGCTCTGCTGGTCCGCCTTGTACGTCCGCACGAAGCCGCGGAACTGCGTCGCGTCCGCCTCGGGCGGCAGCAGGTTGCGTGCCTTCATCCGCTCCATCAGCAACTCCACCTGCTGCTCCGCCGGGAGATTCACGAGCTCCTCCCGAGTGACAGCCAGGTTCTTCTGGTACAGGCGATCCAACGTGCTGGCCAGGACGCGCACCCACTCGGCGTCATCCCAGTCCGCACCCAGCGGCCTGCTCCTCGGCAGCGGCGCGAGGCTGTCCAGCACCGCCAACAGCGCCACCTCCTCGCCCTGTTGGCGCAGCCGCCGGGACATCTCCAGCGCCACGTGGCCACCAAAGGAGTGGCCCACGAGCAGGTACGGGCCGTGCGGCTGGACGGAGCGCAGCGCCTCCAGGTAGTGCGCCGCCATCTCCTCCACCAGCGTTCCCTCACCCCGCGAGTCCTCCGAGTACACGGGCTGCAACCCGTACACCGTGCGGTTGCCCCCCATGTGCCGGACCAGGTCGTAGAAGTAGATGAGGTTGCCGCCCGCGCCCGGCACACAGAAGAGTGGGGGTGAGGAGGCGTCCCCCTGCTGGATTTCCACCAGCGAGGACCTCTGGAGCGGATCTGACGAGGAGCGGGTGAGCAGGATCGCGAGCTGCTCGATCGTCGGTGCCCGGAAGAGCGTGGCCAGCGGCAACCGCTTGCCGAACTGCCGCTCGATGCGGGCCATCAGCTGGACGGCCAGCAGGGAGTGGCCCCCCAGTTGGAAGAAGCTGTCCCGCACGCCCACCGGTTGCACCTTCAGCACCGACTCCCAGATGGCCGCCAGTTGCAGCTCCATGCTGTCGCGAGGCGCGACGAAGCCCGCCCCCTTGTGCTGGCCGGACAGGTCCGGCGCGGGCAGCGCCTTCCTGTCCACCTTGCCGTTCGGTGTCTGCGGCAGCTTCTCCAGCATCACGAAGGCCGCCGGGAGCATGTACTCGGGCAGCTTCTCACCCAGGAAGTGGCGCAGCTCGGCCACGGAGGGGGACTCGCCCGGGGCCGCCACCACATAGGCCACCAGCCGCTTGTCGCCCGGGGTGTCCTCGCGGGCCGCCACCACCGCCTGGCGCACCTTCGCGTGCCGTCCCAGCACCGCGTCGATCTCCCCCAGCTCGATGCGGAAACCGCGGATCTTCACCTGGTTGTCCGCGCGCCCGAGGAACTCGACGTTCCCATCCCGCCGGTACCGGGCCAGATCGCCCGTCCGGTAGAGCCGCTCCCCTTCCCCGAACGGGCTCTGGATGAACCGCTCCGCCGTCAGCTCGGGACGGTTCAGGTAACCACGCACCACGCCCTCGCCGCCGATGTACAGCTCGCCGGGCACGCCCACCGGCACCAGCTGGCGGTGGCCATCCAGGATGTAGAGGCGGGTGTTCGCGATCGGCCGCCCAATGGGCATGGACTGGCAGGACGCCTCCACCCGGTGCGTCAGCGACCAGACGGTGGTCTCGGTGGGCCCGTACATGTTGTGGAGCTCGCCGGACATCACCTCCACGAGTTGCCGGGCCAGTGGCACGGGCAGCTCCTCCCCGCCCACCATCAGCTTGCGCAGCACGCCGAGCGCCTCTCTCCCCTCGGTGGTGCCGAGCAGCATCCGGGCCAATGACGGAGTGCATTGCAGGTGGGTGGCCCGGTGGCGCATCACCTGGGCGGGGAGCGAGTAGTCCGGACGGGACTCGCGCCGCTCCGGCCGGCAACGCTCCTTCAACGTGTTCAGGTGGTGCAGGCTGGCCAGCACCGCGTCCGTGTCCACCCCGAAGTCGATCAGACACGCGACCTCGTCGACACCGATCGCCTTCAGCCGCTCGATCATCCGCTGGCAGCTCTCGGGCGTGCCGAACAGGCCCGCGGTGTCATAGAAGCGCTCGAAGGCATGGGCCAGCAGCGCCTCCATGTCCGCCTCGCTCAGGTCCCGGATGTCCTGGCCCAGGCTCTGCGCCAGGTTCTTCAATAGATCGAACGAGCTGCGCAGGTACTCGGTGAAGGGTCCGCGCACCGTCTCGCGGACGGCGGCCTCGTCGGTGCCCACGAAGGTGTGGAGCATCAATGTCACGTGACCCGGCCCGGGGCCGTGCCCGTGCTGCCGCCAGGCCTCCCGGTAGAGGGCGATCTTCTCCGCCAGTTGCTCCACGCTCTGCCCCAGCAGGTGCGTGAGCACCCGGGCGCCCAGCTCGCCGGCCTGCCGGAACGTCTCCGGAGTCCCGGCCGCGGTGACCCAGACGGGCAGCTCCCGCTGGATGGGCCGGGGAAGTACCTGGACGTCGATCTCCTTCCCGGCTCCGTCCGGCAAGCGGAGGGACTCGCCCCGCCACAGCCGGCGCACCGTCTCGATGCCCTGGCGCAGCAGTTCCTTGCGGGAGGCGTAGTTCCCGGGAGCGAGCACGAAGTCGTTGGCCTGCCAGCCGGAGGCGAAGGACAGGCCCACCCGGCCGTTGGACAGGTTGTCCACGACGGACCACTCCTCGGCCACCCGCAGCGGATGGTGCAAGGGCAACACCACGCTGCCCGCCCGGAGCTGCACCCGGCGCGTCATCGTCGCCAGCGCCGCGCTCGTCACCGAGGGGTTGGGGTACAGGCCACCGAAGACGTGGAAGTGGCGCTCGGGCGTCCAGACGGCGCTGAAGCCGTGCTCGTCCGCGAATCGCGCGCCCTCCAGCAGCAGCCGGTACTTGTCCGCGGCGGGAGCTCCCCCCGTGGCGCTCGCGAAGTAGAAGAGGCTGAAGTCCAGCTCCTTGTCCGCCACCCGCGTGGTCGCGCTCTTGGAGGAGATGAAGCCGCCCTGCTCCCCCTGGACCACCACCCGGAAGCCCCGGGCCAGCGTCCACAGCAGCTCCAGCACGGAAATGTCGAAGGAGATGGTGGTGACGGCCAGCCAGGTCCCGGGCTCCCCGCCGCCGATGCGCTCGTCCATCGCGGTGAAGAAGTTCATCACCTGGCGGTGCTCGATCATCACCCCCTTGGGCCGGCCCGTGGAGCCGGAGGTGTAGATGACGTAGGCCCGGTTGTTCGGCGAGGCCGTCGGCCCCAGGTCCTCCCGCGCGTGGGTGGAGATCGTCCCCCAGTCGTCATCCACATACACCGCGCGGGCCTCGTGCGCGGGCAGCTCTCCCGCCAGCCGCCGCTGGAGCAGCAGCACCGGGGCACGAGCATCCTCGAGCATGAAGGCCAGGCGCTCCCTCGGCGTGGCCGGGTCCAGGGGCAGATAGGCGCCGCCCGCCTTGAGGATGCCCAGCAGGCCCACCACCATCTCCAGCGAGCGCTCCACGCAGATGCCCACCAGCGTCTCCGGCCCCACCCCCTGAGCACGCAGGTGGCGCGCGAGCTGGTTGGCCCGGGCATTCAGCTCCCGGTAGGTGAGCTGCTCGTCCTCGAACACCACCGCCACGGCCTCGGGAGTCCGGGCGGCCTGGGCCTCGAACAGCTCGTGGATGCAGCGCTCCCGCAGGAAGTCCTTCCCGGTGTCGTTCCACTCGCGCAGCAGCCGCGAGGTCTCGGCGGGCCCCAGCAGGGGCAGCGCGGAGACCGGCTGGTGGGGCGCCGCCACGATTCCCTCCAGCAGCACCCGGAGGTGCTCCACCATCCGGACGATGGTCGGCCGCTCGAACAGATCGGCGCTGTACTCGAGGCCGCCCTTGAATCCGGCGGCGGTCTCCTCCAGGGAGAGGGTGAGGTCGAACTTCGCCGTGGCGCTCTCCGTCTCCGCCAGCGAGACGCGCAGCCCCGCCAGCTCCAGCCGCTCCACGGGCGCGTTCTGGAGCATGAACATCACCTGGAACAGCGGCGGATGGCTCAGGTTGCGCTCGGGCTGGAGGGCCTCCACCAGGTGCTCGAAGGGCGCGTCCTGGTGGGCGTAGGCATCCAGGGCCACCTGCTTCACCCGGCCCAGCAGCTCCAGGAAGGACGGCGCTCCGTCCAACCGGGTGCGCAGCACCAGCGTGTTGACGAAGAAGCCGATGAGCGGCTCGAGCTCCTTGCGCGTCCGGTTGGCGATGGGCGAGCCGACGACGATGTCCTCCTGTCCGCTGTAGCGGGAGAGCAGGACGCTCCAGGCCGCCAGCAGGGTCATGAAGGGCGTCGCCCCCGCCTGCTCACCCAGTTGCTTCAGCTTGCGGCTCAGCCCCGCGTCGAGCTGGAAGGGCACCGAGCCGCCCCGGAAGGTCTGGGCGGGCGGCCGCGGATGATCCGACGGCAGCTCCAACAGGGGCGGCGCCCCGGCGAGCTGCTGCTTCCAGTACTCCACGTGCCGTGCCAGCGCCTCTCCCTCCAGGTGCCGGCGCTGCCACCAGGCGAAGTCGGCGTACTGGATGGGCAGCTCCGGCAGCGGCGAGGGCCGCCCCGCCGAGAAGGCCTCGTAGAGCGTCACCAGCTCCTTGAACAGGATGGCGATGGACCACGCATCCGCCGTGATGTGGTGCAGGGTGATCAACAGGACGTGGGACTGGGGCGCCAGCCGCAGCAGGGTGCAGCGCAGCAGGGCGTCCACCGTCAGCTCGAAGGGACGCAGCGCCTCCTCGGCCGCGAGCCGGCGCACTTCCGTCTCCCGCTCCGCCTCGGGATGCGCCGTCAGGTCCACCAGGGGGACGCGGATCGGCTGGGCGGGTGCGATCGCCTGGACCGCCGTCCCACTCACCACCGGGAAGGTGGTCCGCAACGTCTCGTGGCGCCGGAGGATCTCCGACAGGCTCCGCTCCAGCGCGGCCACGTCGAGCGGCCCCTCCAGGCGCAACGCCCCCGGCATGTTGTAGCTGGCATTGGCGCTCGCGTCGGACTGGAGCTGGGTGAGGAACCACAGCCGCTGCTGCGCGAAGGACAGCGGCAGCGACTCGCCCGTCCTCGGGGCGGGCTGGATCGGAGGCGGCCCCGAGCGCGTCGCCATGGCGGCCTGCCGCAGGAACGCGAGGATCTCCTCCTTGCGCGCCCGCACCTCGGAGAGCAGCGCTGGCGACAGCGCGCCCTTGGGAGCGCTGTAGCGCAGCAGCTCCCCCTCCACCCAGAGCCGCACATCCAGGCTCCGGAGCTCGGACAACAGTGCGTCGATCGTCCTCACAGCGCCCCCATGTCCCGCTCCGCATCCGGTGTCCCGGAGGCGGGTGTCCGCATCCCCTGCGCGGCCCAGCGGATCGTCTCGATGCGGCGGCTCAATCCGGCGACGGTGGGCTCCTCGAAGAGACCGCGCAGCGGCAGCTCCACCTGGAAGGCCTCGTTCACCCGGAAGCTGACGCGGGTGGCGAGCAGCGAGTGTCCACCCAGCTCGAAGAAGTTGTCGTGCAGCCCCACCTGCTTGACGCCCAGCACCTCGGCCCAGATGGCCGCCAGCGTCTTCTCCGTGGGCGTGGAGGGTGGAACGAAGTCCGCCTGCTGCGCGCTCCGCGTCGCCTCCGGCACCGGCAGCGCCCGGCGCTCCACCTTCCCGGCCAGCGTCAGGGGCAGCGCCTCCAGGATGACGAAGATGGACGGCACCATGTACTCCGGCAGCTTCTCCCGGAGGAAATGGCGCAGGCCAGACACCGTCAGCTCCCGTTCCGGCTTCGGCGCCACGTACGCCACCAGCCGCTTGTCGCCGGGCTTGTCCTCGCGGACCATGGCCACCACCTCGCGTACATCGGAGTGCTGGCCCAGCACCGCCTCCACCTCTTCCAGCTCGATGCGGAAGCCGCGCACCTTCACCTGGTTGTCGATCCGGCCGAGGAACTCGAGGTTCCCCCCTGGCAGATGGCGAGCCAGGTCTCCGGTCCGGTACAGACGCGCACCCGGCCGGCCACTGAACGGATCCGGGATGAAGCGCTCCGCCGTCAGCTCCGGCCGCTTCAGGTAGCCCCGCGCCAGGCCGTCACCGCCCACGTACACCTCTCCGGGTACTCCCACGGGCACCGGCCGCATGTGCCGGTCCAGCAGGTAGATTTCCGTATTCGACAGCGGCTTGCCCACGGGCGGCCGGGTGGGCCATCCGCTCACGGGACCCCGCAGCGTGTACGCGCTGATGACATGCGCCTCCGAGGGCCCATAGTGGTTGTGCAACAGGCACCCCGGCAGCTTCTGGAAGAACTCCGCCACCGCGGGGGAGATCACCAACTGCTCGCCCGCCGTGTAGACCTCCTTCATCTCCGTGGGCAGCAGCCCGAAGGCCCTGGACACCTCGGTGAGCTGCTGGAACACCACGAAGGGCAGGAACAGCCGGTGGATGGACTGGTCCACCAGCAGGCGCAGCAGGGACACCGCGTCCCGGCGCACCTCCTCCGAGAGCAGCACCAGCGTGCCGCCCGTGGCCCAGGTGCAGAAGCTCTCCTGTACGGAGATGTCGAAGCTCAGCGGAGCGAACTGCAGCGTCCTGTCCCCGGGTTGGAACGGGGAGGTCCGCAGCGTCCAAGCGATCATGTTCGACATGGGCTGGTGCCGCATGGCGATGCCCTTGGGCCGCCCCGTCGAGCCGGAGGTGTAGATGACGTAGGCGAGGTTGTCCTCGGACACCGGAACGTGGAGGTTGGAGCCACTCTCCCGGGCGATCTCCTCCCGGTCCGTGTCCACGCGGACGGCTCGCACGTGGCTGTCGGGGAACAGCGCCAGCAACGGCTCCGTGGTGAGGAGGAGCTGGATGTCGGCGTCCTCCATCATGAAGGACAGGCGCTCGCGGGGCGTGGCGGGATCCAACGCCACGTAGGCGCCGCCCGCCTTGAGGATGCCCAGCAGGCCCACCATCATCTCCGGCGAGCGCTCCAGGCAGATGCCCACCCGCACCTCGGGCCCCACGCCCCTGCCACGCAGGTAGCGCGCGAGCTGGTTGGCCCGGGTGTTCAGCTCCCGGTAGGTGAGCTGGCGCGCGTCCATCACCAATGCCACCGCATCCGGAGTGCGCTCGGCCTGGGCCTCCAGCAGGTGGTGCATCCGCACCTCACGCGAGTACTCCGCGCGCGTCTGGTTCCACTCCGCCACGAGCACGTGCCGCTCGGCCGGGGTGAGCAGCGGGAAGCGGGAGAGGCGCTCCTGGGGATTGGCGACGATGCCCTCCAGCAGGAGCCGGAGCTGTCCCTCCATCCGGGAGATGGTGGCCGCGTCGAACAGGTCGGTGCTGTACTCGATGCTGCCCTTGAGCCCCTGCTCCTTGTCCTCCAGGGTCAGCGTCAGATCGAACTTCGACGTGCCGCTCTCCTGCTCCAGCGGCGTCGCCGTCAGGTCGGCCATCGGCAGAGGCCCGCCCGGCGCGTTGTGCATGACGAACATCGCTTGGAAGAGCGGGCTGTGGCTCAGGCCGCGCGCCGGCTGCAGGGCCTCCACCACCTTCTCGAAAGGCACGTCCTGGTGCGCGAACGCGTCCAGGCACACCTGCCGCACCCGGCCGAGCAGCTCGGTGAAGGTGGGGTCCCCCTCCATCCGCGCACGCATCACCAGCGTGTTGACGAAGAAGCCGATGATGGACTCGGTCTCCCGGCGCTTGCGGCTGGCGAACGGCGAGCCGATGGGGATGTCCTCCTGCCCGCTCAGGCGGTACAGCAGGGTGGAGAAGGCCCCCAGCAGCACCATGTACAGGGTGGCCCCCGCCTGCTGGCCCACCGCCTTCAAGCCACGGGCGAGCCCGGCATCGAACTGGAAGCGATGGGTCGCGCCCCGGAAGCTCTGGACCGGAGGCCTCGGCCGATCCGTCATCAGGGAGAGCTGCGGCGGCACCCCGGCGAGCTGCTGCTTCCAATAGCCGAGCTGCGACTCGAGCACCGGCCCCTCCAGGTGCTGGCGCTGCCACGCGGCGAAGTCGGCGTAGTGCAGCCCCTGCTCCGGGAGCGGTGAGGGCTTGCCCGCGGAGAAGGCCTCATAGAGCGAGATCAGCTCCCGCAGGAAGAGCCCCAACGACCACGCATCCGAGATGATGTGGTGCATGGTCACCAGCAACAGGTGCGAGCGCTCCTCCAGGCGCAGCAGGGTGAGCCGCAGCAGCGGGCCCCGGGCCAGATCGAACGGACGCTGGGCCTCGGCCGCCGCCAACCGCTCCGCCTCCGCCTCACGTTCCGACTCCGGCAAGGCCCGCAGCTCCACCACCGGGAGGTGCACGGGCGTGGGCGGAGCAATCACCTGCCGGGCCGCTCCCTCCACCATCGGGAAGACGGTGCGCAGGGACTCGTGGCGCCGGACGATCTCCGTCAGGCAGCGCTCCAGCACGTCCACCTGGAGCGGACCCCGCAGCCGCACCGCGCTCGGGAGGTTGTAGGTGGCATTGCCGCCCTCGAGGCGGTCGATGAGCCACAGCCCCTGCTGCGAGAAGGAGAGCGGCAGGTTCCCCTCCCGGGGGACCGGGGACAGCCCCTGGGCACCGGCGTCTCCGCCACGGCCGAGCAGCGCCAGCATCTCCGCCTTGCGGCGGGCCAGCTCGTCACGCAGCTCGGGCGTCAACGCGCCCTTGGGTGCGGAGATACGGAGCTGCGCTCCCTCCGCGCGCAGCTTGATGCCTCGGGCGGACAGCTCCGCCAGGAATTGCTCTGGGCTCACAGGACAACCTCTTCCATCTCTTCAGGAGACCCGTTCGCATCGACGGCCGGGCTCAGCTCCGGGAGCACGTCGATGACCAACCGGGAGATGCTGGGACCCTGCAGCAGGGTCACCATGGGAATGACCACGCCGAGATCGGCCTCGAGCCGGTTCCTCAAATCAATGGACATCAGCGAGTCCAGGCCCAGGTTCAGCAGGGACTGGTGGACGTCCATCGAGGCCTCGGGCAGCGCGAGCACCCGGCCCACCTGCTGGCGCAGGTAGTCCTCCAGCAACCGGGGGCGCGCCGAGGGTTCCGCCTCCAGGAGGGTGGCACGCACCCGGCCCGCCTCCGCGCCCTGCCCACCGGACGCCGCCGAGGCCTGCTCGCGGGCGAGCTCCGAGAGCATCGGAGAGGACACCGCCTGGGGGAAGGCCAGGAAGAAGCGCCGCCAGTCGAGCGAGGCCACCGCGAGCTGGGACAGGCCGCCGGAGAGGATGGCCTCCAGCGCCTCCACGCCCTGCTCCGGCGTCATGCTGCCGATGCCCTGCCGGCCGAGCTGCTCCAGGCCTCCCTCGCGGACGGCGAGGCCGATCTGGTTCCAGGGTCCATAGTTGATGCTGACCACCGGCCGCCCCTGCCGCCGCAGGGAGTGGGCCAGCGTGTCCAGGAAGGCATTGGCCGCCGAGTAGTTCGCCGCGCCCGAGCCAATCCACCCCACCAATGCCGGGATGGCCGAGAAGAGCGCGAAGAAGTCCAGCGGGGTGCCCTCGAGCAACCGGTGGAGCAGCCACGTCCCCGTCACCTTCGGACGCAGCACCTCGGCGAGCGAGCGCGCATCGAGGTTGACCAGCGTTCCGCCGTGGATGACGCCCGCGGTGTGCATCACGCCACGCAGGGCGGGCCAGCCCTCGTCGTGGAACACCTTCAAGAAGGCGGACAGCTTCGCCTCGTCCGCGATGTCCACCGAGGCCACGTGGACGCGGGCCCCCAGCGCCTCCATCGCCTGGATACTGGAGACCTGGTGCGCCAGCCGGCTCCCCGGCTCGAGGCGCTCCCATGACGAGCGCGGTGGCAGGGGCGTCCGTCCCAGCAACACCAGATGACGGGCCCCCCGCTCCACCATCCAGCGGGCCACGCACAGGGCCAGGTCACCGAGCCCGCCCGTGATGAGGTAGCTGGCGTCCGGGCGGAGCTGGACCCTGGCGCCGGGCCGGGCCTCCTCGCTGGCGCGCACCAGACGGGGCACGCGCCGCTCTCCTCCGCGCAGGGCGAGCTGATCTTCCCCACCGGGCGAGGAGAGCACCTCCAGCAGTTGCCGGGCGGACAGCTCGACGGAGTCCCGGGGATCCAGATCGACCAGTCCCCCCCACAACCCCGGGTGCTCGGCTCCGATGACCCGGCCCAGACCCCACACCGGAGCCTGCACCGGCGCGAGTGGCGCGGACTCCTCGCCCGCGGGCTGAGCGCCCCGGGTGACGAGCCACAACCGGGACGACTCGGCCCTCGCGCCGCCCACCAGGGCCTGTACCAGGCGCAAGGCACTGCCGAGCCCCAGCGCCTCGTCCCGCTCCAGCGTCGCCGCGGTCGTCTCCTCCCAGCTCCGGGTATCCAGGCTCCAGAGGTGCACCACCGCGCGCGGAGGAACCTCCGCCTCCAACAGCCGGCCCATCAACCGCCGCAGTTGCTCGGGATCGTCCGGACGAAGCTGGTACCGGTCCTGCCCCAGTTCCACGAAGGACTCACCCGCGAACACCTGCGTGACGTGCTCGCCCCGGTCGGCCAGCAGCGCGGCCAACCGCTGCCCGATGCCCTTCCCATCGGAGAAGAGCACCCACCCCCCCGAAGGGGCCGCCGGAGCCGGTGCCTCCTGCCGCGCCTGGAGCTGCCACCGTACCTGATAGAGCAGCTGGCCCACGCCCCTGTCGGCCGGCGCCGGACCCGCGCGATCCACGAGCTGGATGCGCAGGCCGCTGGCCTCGGCGATCAATGCCCCGGACGCGTCGAGGATTCGCACGTCTCCCTCGAGCAGCTCCCGATTGCCGGCCTTGCTCGATCGGATGACATGGCTCCACACCTGTCCCTCGGGCTGCCGGTGGATCCGGAAGCGCCGCATCCCAGTGGGCAGGGCGAGCAGCCGGCCCGCCCCATCCAGACTGTCCGGCGCCAGCGCCCCGAGCAGCAGGAAGCAGTTGTCCAGCAGCGCGGGGTGGAAGCCGTAGGCCTTCGACTCGGGCGCGAGCGCCTCGGCCAGGCTCAGCCGTCCCAGCACCTCGCCCTCCCCCAACCAGAGCCGCTCGATGGCCCGCATGTGGGGCCCGTACTCCGCCCCGGAGGCGGCCACCTGGAGGTAGAAGTCCGACCCCTCCACGCTCACCGGGCAGCGGGCCTGGACCTGCTCCGGCGCCCCGGACACCGGAGTCTCGGACACCGGCGCCACCTCGGGAGCGGCCGGACGTGCCAGCGCGGAGGGCCTCGTCGCGGGGAGCTCGGCCTGGCTGCGCTCCTTCAGCCGCTCGAGGTGGACCAGGTTCTCCAGCACCCGCTCCTGCGGCGGGCCGAAGTCGAGCAGACAGGCGATCTCATCCACTCCGCTTCCCTGGAGCTGACGCACCAGCTCCATGCAGGACGAGGGCGTGCCGATCAGCGCCCGGGTGGAGACGAAGCGCTCGAAGAGGAAGCCGACGAACTCGTCGAGCTCCGCGGGCGAGAGCCGGGTGACGTCGACCTCCCGGACGCGGCTCTGCGCCAGCCCCTTCAGCAGCCCGATGTTGGCCTTGAGGTATTCGCAGTAGGGTCCGCGCGCCTGCTGGCACACCGTGTCGAAGTCCTCTCCGACGTAGGTGTGCAGCATGAGGGTGACAGTGCCCGCCTCCGGATCGAAACCGCGCCGGGCCCGCGCCTGCCGGTAGAGGGCGATCTTCTCCGCGAGCTGCTCCACGCCCTGATCCAACAGGTGGGTGAGCAGGTGGGTGCCGCGCTCGCCCGCCTGGATGAAGGTCTCCGGGTTGCTCGCGGCGGTGAGCCACACCGGCAGCTCCCGCTGGACGGGCGCCGGGTACGTCCGCAGCGAGACCTGCTTGCCGTTGCCGCTCGTCACCTCGACGGTGCCACCGCGCCACAGACGCCGCACCGTCTCCAGGCTCGCGTACATCTGCGCCGAGCGGTCCTTGTAGCGCTCGGGGAAGAAGGCGAAGTCATCGGGATTCCACCCGGACGCGAAGGAGATTCCGACGCGGCCTCCGGAGAGGTTGTCCACGACGGCCCACTCCTCGGCCACGCGCAGGGGGTTGTGCAGCGGGAGCACCACGCTGCCCGCGTTCAGGCGGATGCGGCGCGTCTCCCGAGCCAGCGCCGCGTGGAGCACGGCCGGGTTCGGGTAGAGGCACCCCAGCGGAGTGAAGTGCCGCTCCGGCACCCACACGCTGGAGAAGCCGTGCTGATCGCCGAAGCGGGCGCTCTCGATGACCAGACGATACTTGTCGTTGCCGCTCAGCGCCGTCTCGTCGCTGGCGAAGAACATCAGTCCGAAATGCATGGCAGCACTCCTCGACGGCGCGTCAACCGGGGATGAGCCGACCACGGGCGTGCAGCGTCCAGGGCTCGGACGCGCGCTCCGCCGGTCGACTGTGGATGTGGAAGGACAGGTCCTTGTCCGGACTGCCCGTCAGGCTCACCTGGACCGACTGAGCCCCGGTATCCGGGACGAACAGCACCTTGTTGTACTCGACCTCGCCGAGCACCAATGGCCTGGACCCGAACGCCTCGGCCGCCGCGGCCAGGGCCAGTTCCAGGTAGACCACTCCGGGCACCACCACCGCGCCCTGGATGCGGTGATCATTGATGAAGGTCAGGTGCCGCTGAGCCAGCTCGGTGGCCCAGACGTGGTGCCCGGGCAGGTGCGCGAGCTCCGGCAGGCGCCGGCCCAGCAGCGGATGTCCCCGGCCATTGGGCACGCCCACCACCGGAGTGCCGGAGGACGCGGCCTGCTCGCCGGGCTCCAACCAGTAGCGCTCGCGCTGGAACGGATAGGTGGGCAGTGCCACCCGGCGGCGCGCGAACTCCGCGTCGAAGCCCGCCCAGTCCACCGCCACCCCGCGCACATACAGCTCCGCCAGGCTCGACGACAGGGGCTGCCAGTCCGGCTGCCCGGGCCTGAGACTGGGAAGCCACCCCTCCTCCACCTCGGGCAGGCAGCGGCGCCCCAGCCCCAGCAGCGTCGGGGCCGGCCCCACCTCCAGGAACACCTCGCAGCCCTGGGCCCGCAGCGTCTCCATGCCGGCCAGGAACCGCACCGGCTCCCGCAGGTGCCGGCTCCAGTAGTGGGCGTTCAGCTCTCCCGCGTCGAGCGGCTTGCCGGTGAGGTTGGAGATCAACGGCACCCGGGACGGCGCGTAGCTCACGCCAGCGGCCACCTGCTGGAACGCGTCCAGCACCGGCTCCATCAGCGGCGAGTGGAAGGCGTGCGAGACATTCAACGCCCGCGTCTTCACCCCCTCGGCCTCGAGGGCTCCGACGACGGAACGCACGGCCTCGCGCCGCCCGGAGAGGACGATGCTCTCCGGCCCGTTGATCGCCGCGATCGACACCTCGCGGGCATGGGGACGGAGCGCCTCGGCCACCCGGGCCTCGGAGGCGAACACCGTCACCATCCCGCCATCCCGAGGCAGCGCCTGCATCAGACGGCCGCGGGTGGCGATCAGCTTCAGACCGTCCTCCAGGCTGAAGACCCCGGCGACGCAGGCCGCCACGTACTCGCCCACGCTGTGACCCATCACGCACGCCGGCTCGATGCCCCAGGAGCGCCACAGGGTGGCCAGGGCGTACTCCAGTGCGAAGAGGGCGGGCTGGGTGTAGGCCGTCTCGTGCAGCAGCGCCCCCTCCTCGGGGCCGGAGAACAGCACCGACAGGAGCGGCTGCTCCAACAGCGGACGCAGCACCTCGTCGCACCGCTCCAGGGCACGCCGGAAGACGGGCTGGGTCTCGTGGAGCCGCCGGCCCATGCCCACATACTGCGAGCCCTGCCCGGTGAACAGGAAGGCCACCTTGGGGACACGCCGCCCCGCGAGCGAGCGGCTCCACACCGTGGAGGCCTGTCGACCCGCGGCGAAGTCCTCGAGCCGCGCGCGCAACTCCGTGCCCGTCTCCGCCACCGCAGCCAGCCGGTGCTCGAACCGCGAGCGCCCGGTGTTGGCGCTGAAGCAGACATCCGCCACGGAGAGCTCCGGGTGCGCCGCCAGCCAGGTGGCATGGCGCCGCGCCAGCTCCCGCAGGGCGGACTCGCTCCGGGCGGAGAGGCCGAGCACGTGCAGCGGACGCTCCTCCGACGCCCGCGCCGGAGCCGCCGCTGGAGCGGGAGCCTCCTCCAGGATGACGTGGGCGTTGGTGCCACCGAACCCGAAGGAGCTCACCCCCGCCAGGCGCGGCGTCCGACCCGAGGGCCAGGGCTGGCGCTCGGCGGGGATGGCCAGCGGGACGCCCTCGATGGAGATGTGCGGATTGAGCTTCTCGAAGTGCAGGTGCGCGGGGATCTCCTGGTGCTTGAGCGACAGCACCACCTTGAGCACTCCCGTGATGCCCGCCGCCGCCTCCAGGTGGCCGACGTTGGTCTTCACGGAGCCGACCCAGCAGCGTTGCTCCGGCGAGCGGCCCGGCATCAGCACATCCCGGAGCGAGTGCAGCTCGATCGGATCCCCCAGGGGCGTACCGGTGCCGTGGGCCTCGACGTAGCCGATGCGGGTGGCGTCCACGCCGGCATCCGCCAGGGCCTGCCGGATGACCTCCTGCTGAGCGGGTCCGTTGGGGGCGGTCAGCCCGTTGCTGCGCCCATCCTGGTTGACCGCGCTGCCCCGCACCAGGGCGAGGACGGTGTCGCCATCCCGGAGCGCGTCCGAGAGCCGCTTCAGCACCACCACGCCGGCGCCCTCGGAGCGCACGTAGCCATCGGCGCTGGCGTCGAACGTCTTGCAGCGGCCGTCCGAGGCCATCATGCGGGCCTGGGAGAAGGTGACGGTCAGGTGGGGGGCCAGGAGCAGGTTCACCCCGCCGGCCAGGGCCAGCGAGCACTCTCCGCGGCGCAGGCTCTGGCAGGCCTGGTGCAGCGCCACCAGCGAGGAGGAGCAGGCGGTATCCACGGCCATGCTCGGGCCGTGCCAGTCCATCAGATAGGAGAGCCGGTTGGCGGCGATGCTGAGCGCCCCGCCGGTACCGGAGTAGGCATCGAGCGCCCCGGTCCGCGAGAACTGGAGCTGCGCGTAGTCGCTGCTGCTGATGCCGATGAAGACGCCCGTCCGGCTCCCGGCGAGCGACGTGGGCGCGTAACCCGCGTTCTCCAGGGCCTCCCAGCCCACCTCCAACAGCAGCCGCTGCTGGGGATCGATGCCCCGGGCCTCGCGCGGGGAGATGCCGAAGAAACCCGGGTCGAAGCGGTCCACCTGCTCGAGGAAGCCGCCCCACCGCGTGCTCATCTTCCCGGGCGTGGCCGGAGTGGCCGCGTAGAAGGACTCCACGTCCCAGCGCTCCGGGGGAACCTCGCGGATGACGTCCCGCCCCCCGTGAAGGAGCGACCAGAAGGCCTCCGGCGACTCCGCCCCGGGGAGGCGGCAACCCATGCCGATGATGGCGATGGGCTCGTCCCGGCCCGCCTGCTCCAGACGCGGCGTGGAGACCCGGGAAACGCCCCCCGCCAGGTGCAGGGCAACGGCGTCGATGGAGGGATGGTCGTACACCAGCGTGGGAGACACCGGCCGGCCCAGCCACTCCTGGAGCTCCCCGGACAACCCCACCGCCGCCGCCGAGTCCAGCCCGTAGCGGGAGAAGGGCTCTCGCGAATCAATGGACTGGGGCCCCACCTTCAGCCGCTCGGAGAGCCGCGCCACCAGCCAGCCCCGGATGGCCTCCGCCGCCGCGGACAACCGGTGCGCCGGGGCACGCTCCTCCCCCGCTCGGACACTCCCTGAGGACTTCGTGGCGTCCGTGCCCTCGCGCCACTGCGCCAGCACCTCCAGCGTCCCGTTCAGCAGGCCGGCGCGGCAGGCGCGGCGCTGAATCTTCCCGCTGGACGTCTTCGGGATGGTGCCCGTGCGGATCAACGCGATGGCGTGGACCTGCAACTCATGCCGGGCCAGGACGGCCTCGCGGATACGCGCCATCACCTCGGGGGCGGGCAGCTTCTCCTGGGAGCCCTTCTCCACCTCAAGCACGAGCGCGAGCCGCTCCTCCCCCTCCACGTCCACCGGGAACGCGGCGCTGCAGCCACGCCGGAGCGCGGGATGGCTCTCCTCCGCGGCCAGCTCGATGTCCTGCGGGTAGTGGTTGCGGCCCCGGATGATGATCAGATCCTTGAGGCGGCCGGTGATGAACAGCTCCTCGCCGCGCAGGAAGGCGAGATCGCCGGTGCGAAGGAACGGGCCCTCAGCGGAGCCCGCCAGCCGGGCGCCGAAGGTCTCCTCCGTCTCCCGCGGCCGGTTCCAATAACCCTGGGCCACGCTCGGGCCGCGCACCCAGAGCTCACCCACCGCGCCCGGCGAGCAGGGCTCGAGGGTCCGCGGGTCGACGACGAGGAAGCGCTGATCCATCCACGCCCGCCCGCAGCCCACCAGGGGATGGGCCTCGAGGTGCACGGAGGGGACGGGCCGCACCTCGTGCTGCTCGAGCGCGGCCCCGTCCACCCACTCCACCACGGGCGGCTCGGCCGCGAGCCCACCGGCGACGAACACCGTGGACTCGGCCAGGCCGTAGCACGGGTAGAAGGCCTCCTTCCGGAAGCCGTAGGGGGCGAAGGTCTCCGCGAAGCGCTCCAGCGTCTGGAGCCGGATGGGCTCGGCGCCGTTGAAGGCGATCCGCAGGTGGCTCAGGTCCAGCCCCGCGCGCTGCTCCGGAGTGGTGCGCCGGACACACAGGTCATAGGCGAAGTTGGGTGCGCCGGTGATGGTCGCCCGGTAGTGGGAGAGGGCCCGGAGCCAGCGGATGGGGGCCTGGAGGAAGGCGGCGGGCGGCATCAACACACCGGGGCGCCCGCGGTAGAGCGACTGGAGCATCATGGCGATCAGCCCCATGTCGTGGAACAGGGGCAGCCACCCCACGTGGATGCTCTCCTCCGCGTCCGCCATGCCCCGCTTGAGCAGCTCCGAGTTGTGCAGGAGGTTGCGGTGGCTGACCATCACCCCCTTGGGCGCCCCGGTGGAGCCGGAGGTGTACTGGAGGAAGGCCACCGTCTCCCCATGGATGGCGGGCGCCCGCCACTCCGAGGCCCGCGCCGGGTCCACGCGATCCGTCCCCAGCCACAGCAGCGAGGACATCACCGCGTTCTGGGCGCCCTGCTCCATCAGGAGGGGCCGGAGGGTCTCGGTGGTGAGCACCACCTTCGCCTCGGCATCGGTGACGATGGCCTGCAGGCGGGTGAGGTTCTTGTCCGCCCGAGGCGGATAGGCGGGCACGGCCAGCACTCCGGCGTACAGGCAGCCGAAGAAGGCGGTCACGAACTCCAGGCCCGGCTGGTACAGGAGCAGCGCCCGCTCCCCGGCGGGCACCTGGGACTGGATGAGGGCGGCGATCGCCCGGGCCTGCCTGTCCAGCTCCAGGAAGGTCAGCCGGCCCGACTCGTTCTCCCCGTCCTGCAGGAAGGTGTAGGCCCATGCCTCGGGCTGGACCGTCGCCCGGAGGCGCAACAGGTCCACCAACGTCGAGACATCCTTCATGCCTGGAGAGCCTTCAAAGCCTGCGGTCATGCCCCACCTGCATCAATGCCATCGAAGGAATTCCTCGCGGGGCACACCGGTGCCGTACCGCCGCCGCGGGGAAGGAAACGAAGCTGTCGGGTATTCGCCCCGCGCACGAGCCGCCGGCGCCACCACCACGGCCCGGCGCGAGGACGTCACGTCACCGCCTGGTGACTACTTGGGCGGGAAGTAGACCACGCCGCCAGCGGACGCCCGCCTCAGGGCGCTCACCGCCTCGTCCATGGTCGCCAGGTGGTGCAGCTCGCCCTCCTCGAAGGCCCCCGAGGCGTAGCCCACCATGACGGCGGTATGGGCGGCCTCCGCGTCCGGGAAGTCGACGATGACCAGGAAGTGCCACTTCGCACCCCGGATGAAGTACGAGTGCATCACCTTGCCGCCCACCGAGCCGTAGAACTTCTGCGCGTAATCCTCGCGTCCCTCCAGGCTGTCGGGATTCTGCAGGAGGTTCTTGAGGACTTCGGCCTTGTACCGCGCGAGGATCATGTATTGCATGACGATTGCCTTTCGGTTGTCGGGGTGAGACGTCTGGCTAGGCAGCCACTTCGAGGCCGGGGCGTGGGAAGACGTAGCCGTACGGATCCAACGCACTGCCATTGATGTTCTCGAGCTGGACGACGGTCCCCAGCCCGAGCGCGAGCGCGTGCTGGAGCAGCACCTCGGTGACGACCTGGTCCTCCAGCGCGAAGCCCGTTGAATCGAACACCGTGCCGCGCTGGCGCCACGCCTGGAAGCGCGCCGGCTCCTTGGCCAGCTCGACCAGGTGGGGGCCGATCTTCTCCGGGGAGAGCTGCTGACACTCCCCCTCGACGAGCGCCTGCGCCAGGAAGTCCGGGCACACCAGGCTGCGCTCGAGCACGGCCAGCGGCAGCTCGATCTTCCCGGGCAGATCCGAGCCCACCGCGTTGATGTGGACGTGGGGCTTCAACGCCGTGCCACGGATGACGGGGCCGGCCCCCACCTCGACGGAGGTGGCCGTGCAGAGGATGTCCGCCTGGGCCTCCACCACCTCCAGTGGAGCCGGCAGCACCTCCAGTCCGAGGAAGGCCACCCGCGCGGGGAGGGACTTCTGGACGTCCGGGTCGATGTCGTAGGCGAGGACGCGCTCGATGCCGAAGACGCGCGACAGGGCGTGCAACTGGGTGACGGCCTGGGCCCCGCAGCCCACCAGCCCCACCACGCGGCTGTCCGGGTGGGCCAGGTACTTGCTGGCGATCGCCGAAGCGGCCCCCGTCCTCAGCGCGGTGGCCAGCACGCCGTCCACCAGCGCCCTCAGGTGGCCGGTCTGGACGTCATAGAGGCTGTTGTTGGCGATGATGGTCGGGATGCCGAAGCGCCGGGGATTGGCGGGGGCATAGCTGACAATCTTCAAGGTGACCGAGTCCCCCTTGCGCATCACCGGCATCCACTCCAGGACTCCCGGCTGGGGGGCCTCGAGCAGGAAACCCTCGCGCTTGCGGACCTCGGTCTGCGTCTCGTCGAACTCTTGCAACGCCCTTTCCAGGGAGTGCAGGAGGCCATCCATCAGCGCATGGATTCCGACCCTGGCGACGATCTGCTTCAGGTCCTGCTGCGTAATCAGTAGCGTGTCCATACCATCCCGGTTTCTTGGCTCAACCCGTGGCAATCCACCGGAGGGCCCGTCCCCCAAGGACAGACCCCACCCGTTGACGCGCACGTCCTTCGAGGAATACGAGAGTTCGCCGCCCTGGCGAGGGGGCCAGGAATTACAGACGGAACCCCACGGAGACCTGCTTGGGCATCTCCGCCGCCGGCCCTTCCAAGGCGAAGGCCCTGGCCGCGCGTGCCAACCAGAGGGAAGGGACATCCGCCTTGGTGGAGGTCAGCTTCTCGTCCGGGTACAGCCTCGCCATCTTGGACGTGTTCTCCATGATGGCCTTGTCCTGGACGAGGATCTTTTGAATCACCCGCTTGAACACGGGGAAGAGAAGAGGCGTACCCAGGGAGAAATCCGCGGTGATCCGGCAGAACATGCGTGTCTTGTGCTCATCGACCGGGACACATACGAACTGGGACGTGGAGAGATTGCTCCCCGTGCGATAGATGAGTTTGACGACGTGGGGGACGACGAGCTCCTCGGCGTGGAACACATCCTGCTCCTCACGTCCGAAGAGCCGGTAGAGGAAGCTGCTCCTCGCCTTCTCCCCGCGGGTCTGGATATGGACTCCCGTGGGAGTGGCGTTGACCTCCGCCACGACGGCCGTCTGGGGCTCGCCTCGCAGCAGGCCGGCGTGCAGATAGCCGGCATGAGAGGCATCCACCAGGTTCTCCATGACGCGGATGTAGTCACACTCGATGTCGAGCACCGTGGTGAAGGCCTGATGCCGGGGGTATTGCCACGCCTGGGGCTCGGCCGTGTAGGGCTCCTGGGAAAGACAGACCCAGACGGCCCCCTCCGCCTCATGGACGCGATGGCAGCGCGCGGACACGTTGGGAATGGCATCCCCGGCCTCGAGCGTGGGTATCTGGACGCACTTCCCCTGCTCTCCGAAACGCCAGCCATGGTAGGGACAGCGAATACACCCATCCACGACGTCCCCCGCGGAGAGCTCGACGCCCCGGTGCGGGCAGCGATCCTCGAGGACGATGGGCGTCCCCTGTCTGCCACGAAACGCGACGAGTTGCCGACCCAGGATCCGGGCCTTCAGCGGCTTCCGCTCCAGCTCATGCGACCACGCGATGGGATACCAGCACTTCTCGAGGTGGGGCGAGATGATGGGTTCAGACATAAGGATACGCGGACAGGCGGCGGGTTCTCGGGGCGGACAAAGACAGACCAGGCGCTCTCGTGAGCGCTCGGTGTCGTGATTGAACGGGTATCCCCTGGAGCCACCCCGAACCCGGACGGGCCGGAACGGCGTCATGCATGTCCCGACAAGATCGCTCGATAAGAAGGCAAGGACCGACGGGACGATGCTTCTTATGCATCAGTCCCCCCCGAACTGACAAGCAAAGAAAGTTCAATTTTCTCGTCCTCCAGGCATTCGAGTCTCAACGCGCCGCACCAAAGCACACGCATCTGACACAAGCCCGGGCCAATCAACGTCTCGCATTCGTTCGCCCATACAACCCGTGACATGAGACCGCATGTTTCGTAGCAGTAACTTCCCTCATGCCGTAATTCACAAATGAATCCCGATGCCGTGGCCGCCCACGCAGCGACGAACAGGAGAATTCCTCTCACTGTCAGTCGCGCCCCGCGCACGCCTCGAGGTTCCCAACACCAGACAACCCATTTCGCCTATATGTCGGCCTGGCGGTGTACGTGGCCGGAGCTCCCCTCTCGCCGGTGAACCGCCCCCTGCCAGGAGCGGACCTGGAGCCGGACGAGTAACGGCGGTCCCCGCCGATGAGCCTTCGAGGAGTCTGACAATAATGATGATGGATGCCAATCTCGTGGCGTCGCTGCTGCGCTGCGTGCCCTGCGGCGGCGAGGAGTTCACCGTGGAGCGCAACACCTTCCACTGTGGCGGATGCGGGCGGACGCACGCACCGGAAGCCGGCGGCTACACGGACATGTTGGAGGCCGGCGGGAAGTCCCGGCCGCGGCCTCCCACCGTGGCGCAGCAGTTGATGGAGAGCGAGGTGTTCGTATCCCTGTACGAGCACGTCATGCGCCCCATCTTCGTGCGCATCTTCGCGGGCCCGGACGCCGGAGTGCCCCGGCCCGAGGGCGAGTACGCCATCTATGAGCGGTGGCTGGACGTGCCGGCTCGTGGAGGCCCGTGGCTGGATCTGTCGTGTGGCGCCGGCTTCTACACGCAGAGCCTGGTGCGGTCCGCGAAGGGCCAGCACGTGGTGGGGATCGATCTCTCGGACGCGATGCTGGAGAAGGCCGCGAAGCAGCTCGCCGGCATGCGCAACGTGGCGCTGCTGCGGGGAGACGCGAGGGCCCTGCCCTTCCGGGAGGGGACGTTCTCGGGCGTCCTCAACGCGGGCTCGCTGCACCTGTACGCGGATCCGGACGCGGCCTACCGGGAGATCTTCCGGTTGCTCCAGCCCGGGGGCACCTACGTGGCCAGCACCTTCGCCGAGTCCCCGCGCCCGCTGGGGCACCTGGGGGTGCGGATGACGGGCATCCGGCGCACGGATCTCCCGGGACTGCCCGCGGCGCTCTCCCGGGCCGGCTTCGTGGATTACGAGGAGCAGCGCTTCGGGGATGCCTTCATCTTCAAGGTCCGGCGCCCCGAGTAGGCGCTCCGGCCCTGGGAGTCCGGGATGACAGCGGGCGCGCCGCTGCCATCCCGGGGCGCGAGCGGACCGCTACGTCGGGTCCGGCTTCGGCGTGGTGCGCGAGCTGGGCGGGAGCTCGGGGGGCGTGAGCACCTCCGGCCCGGGCAGCTCGCCGGTGAGGCTCTTGAGGAAGGCCACGATGTCGTCCACCTCGGCGTCGGAGAAGGACATGCCGAGCTGGTGCTTGGCCATGAGACGCACGGCCGTGGGCAGCTCCTTCACGGAGCCGTCGTGGAACCAGGGGCCCGTCTTCTCCACGTTGCGCAGCGTGGGCACGCGGAACTTGTGCAGGTCCTCCTCGTTCTTCGTCACGTCGAAGCGGCCCTTGTCATTGGTGGGGTACTCCTCGATGAGGCCCAGCTTCTGGAACGAGGTGCCGCCCACCGACGGGCCGTTGTGGCACGTGGTGCAGCCGGAGCTGGCGAACAACTCCAGGCCGCGCCGCTCCTGCTCGGTGAGGGCCGACTCGTCACCCGCGAGGAACTTGTCGAAGCGCGCGGTGGTGAAGAGCTTGCGCTCGAAGGCGGCGATGGAGCGCGCGGCGTTGCTCACGCTCACGGGCTTCTTGTCGCGGGGGAAGGACTCCTTGAAGGCCTTCACGTACTGCGGAATGGAGTTGAGCGTGGCCAGGATGCGCTTCTCGTCCGGCATGGCCATCTCCGTCGGGTTCAGCATCGGGCCCGCGGCCTGCTCCTCGAGCGAGGAGGCGCGGCCATCCCAGAACTGGGCGACGTGGCCCGCGGCGTGGAAGACGGTGGGCGCGTTGCGGCTGCCCTTCTGGCCCTTGTGGCCCTCGGAGGTGGTCTTGCCGTCCACGCCGAAGGTGGCCAGGTCGTGGCAGCTGTTGCAGGAGATGTCGTGGTTCTTCGACAGGCGCGTCTCGAAGAAGAGCATGCGCCCGAGCGCGATCTGCGCCGGCGTGTCCACCGGAGCCTCGGCCGCCTTCGCGGCGGCGGACAGGCGGAAGAAGGAGACGAGCTTCTCGTGGCTCATCCTCGGCTTCGGCGGCTCGGGAGCGGGGGCGGGTGCGGCGGCCACGGCGGCCGGCTTGGGCTCGGGCGGCGGAGACTCCTTGCTGCACGAGGAAGAAACGGCGCCCAGGGATACCAGTCCCGCGCCGAGCCAGAGCCGATACTGCTTCATCTACCAACCTCCCGAGAGGAACAACATCACGGGCATATTCCTACCATTACCCGGCACTCCTTGGGGATGACCCCCCGAGTTGAGGGAGAAGGCCAGGGGGGAGCGCTGGAGTGCGGGCGTCCGGGCGGAAGCCTCCCGTTGGAAGAAGAGCCGGTCGACGGCCCAGGACAGGGCGAGCCCGGTGGCCGTCCCCAGCACGTCCCAGGTCAGGTCCTTCACCGAGAAGAAGCTCCCGCGCCCGGCGTCGTAGATTTCCTTGGCCACCCCCGCCCCGAGCGCCACCCCCGAGCCGGTGAGCCACCGCGCCTCGCGCGCCTCGAAGAAGAGCGCTCCGCCGGCATATCCCGCGCCGGCCAGACCCGCGCTGACGCCGAAGTGCAGCGCCTTGTCCCGACCGAACCAGTCATCCCGGGAGGGAATCTCACGCACCTCGCTCCGAGCCGGGAGCGGCGCGAGCAACGACAGACACAACACGAACCACGGGATTTCACGGGCAGTCATGGCGCGGCATGACACCACCACTCGGGGCCTGCGTCAGCACCCGGGTCGCGGACGCCTCGCGGGGAGGGGTCTGGAATACCTGTCGCGTCGGTTTTCGAGACGCAGGGCCAGCTTGCACGTATGCTCGGGCTCCGTGACCCGACCCGGCGCCTCGCTCTTCGATCTCAGCAAGCCCTCCTCCCGTCATCCTGGACTTGACGGGGCACGAGGCCTGGCCGTGGTGGCGATGGTGTTGGGGCACACACTGGACGCGCTGCTCGCACCGGAGTGGCGCGCCCACCCGTGGGTGCAGCGGTACTGGGAGCTGCGCGGCATCACCGCACCCCTCTTCCTGCTGGTGGCGGGCTTCGCGGTGGTGGCCGCGCTCGGAACCTCCCAGGAGAGCGCGGGCCAGTCCTTCGGCCGCCGGTTGCGGCGCGCGCTGCTGCTCCTCTTCCTCGGCTACCTGGTGCACTGGCCGGGCTGGGACACGGCGCATGCGCTCGGCTGGGGCGAGGAGCTGCGCTCGCTCGTCTTCTCCTTCGATGCGTTGCAGAGCATTGGCGTGAGCCTGCTGGTGGGCGCGGCGGTGCTGGTGCTGGCGCGCGGAACCTGGACGCGGGCCGTGGTGCTCGCCGCGCTGGCCGTGGGCATCCCCCTGGCGAGCACCTGGATGTGGAACGCCGCCACGGGCTGGCCCATCGAGCTGCGGCAGGCGGTGGGCATGCCGGGCGCGCGCTTCCCGCTCTTCCCCTGGGCGGGCTTCTTCTTCGCCGGGGCGCTCGCGGCCCACCTGCTGCGGTTGCTGCGGCCCGGCTGGCCCCAGGGCCTGGCCCTCGTGGCGCTCGGTGGGGGGCTGGTGCTGCTCACCGGGCGGCTGCCCGCGGACTGGAGCCCCACCAGCGCGTGGCTCGTCGCCTTCCGCGTGGGCGAGGGCCTCCTGGTGCTGGGCGCCGTCAACCTGGTGCCCCAGGTGCTCTCGCGCCTGCTGGCGCCCCTGGGCCGCGCGTCCCTCTGGCTCTACGTGCTGCACCTGCCGGTGGTGTACGGCTGGGCCGGGACGGCGGGCCTGGCCGGACGCGTGGGGCCCACGCTGGGGCTGGTGCCCGCCCTGGGTGTGGGCCTGGGACTGCTCGCGGTGTGCTACGCCATCGCCCGTCTGGCGAAGCTGATCCGCGGGGGCCGCCGCGCCTCGGACACCACGAAGTGGCGCGCCCGCCCCGTGCCCATCGACGGCGCCGCGCTGCGCTCCGGCCAACGCACCTGACGTGGGTGGAGCATTTACACCGCACCTGCGCGTGCGCTAGATGCGCACCTCTCTCCCTCACAATCCGAGCAAACGAGGAAACATGCATCTGCTGCAGAAGCTCTCCGTCATCGCCGTCCTCTCCATGGGCCTGTCGGGCTGCGCGGGCGCGGCCTTCATCGGCCGTCCCGTCATCGGCACCACCACCCTCTACGCCGCCACCTCCGCCACCGAGTTCATCAACGAGCAGACGAGGCTCGGCACGAAGAGCGGCGAGGGCTGCGTGACGTCCATCCTCGGCATCGTCACCACCGGTGACGCCACCGCCACCGAGGCCGCGCGCAAGGCCGGCATCAACCGCGTCACCCACATCGATCACAAGTTCGAGAACATCCTCGGCCTCTACGCGAAGTACTGCGTCATGGTGTACGGCGACTAGCCGCCGCACCCGGTGCCGCGTCCCCGCCCACGAGGCCGAGTGACGCGGCGCTCCACAGCGTTTCCCTCCACACCCGAGAGACTGCTAATTTCCTGACGCTTCCGGCCTCCCCCCCCACTCAGACCCGAACGGGTCCCCGGCCGCGAAGCACAGTGAAAGTACAGCCTCATGAAATTCAACTCGCTTGTTCGTCCCTTGTTCCTGGTCGCTGTCACCGCGGGTACCGCGGCATTCGCCCAGGCGGCGAAGCCCACCGCTGCTGCTCCGGCCGCCCCCACCACCGCCGCCCAGAACGTCGTCATCGACCGCGCCCTGCTCAAGGCGTTCAAGGTCCTGCCGACCCGCTTCGAGGATCCGAAGAACCCCATCACCCCGGAGAAGGTGGAGCTGGGGCGGATGCTGTACTTCGATACCCGCCTGTCGAAGAACCAGGACGTGTCCTGCAACAGCTGCCACGACCTGAACAAGTTCGGCGTGGACGGCAAGCCCTTCTCCACGGGCCACAAGAAGCAGCTCGGCGGCCGTAACTCGCCCACCGTGTACAACTCCGGTGGCCACCTCCTGCAGTTCTGGGACGGCCGCGCCGCCAACCTGGAGGAGCAGGCCAAGGGCCCCATCCTCAACCCCGTCGAAATGGCGATGCCCAGCGAGGAGCGCGTCGTGGAGACGGTGAAGTCCATCCCCGGCTATGTGACGGCCTTCCAGAAGGCCTTCCCGGGCGAGGCGGACCCGGTGACGTACGACAACCTGGCCAAGGCCATTGGCGCGTTCGAGCGCCAGCTCGTCACCCCCTCGCGCTTCGACAAGTTCCTCGCCGGTGACGACAAGGCGCTGAGCGCGGCGGAGAAGGTCGGCCTCCAGAAGTTCCTCGAGCAGGGCTGCCAGACCTGCCACAACGGCCCCGCCATCGGTGGCTCGATGCAGAAACTGGGGCTCGTGGTGCCCTTCCAGTCCAAGGATCAGGGTCGCTTCGATCTCACCAAGAAGGAGTCGGACCGGATGATGTTCCGCGTCCCCACCCTGCGCAACGTGACCAAGACGGCGCCGTACTTCCACGACGGCTCGGTGAAGGAGCTGCAGACGGCCGTGAAGCTGATGGCCCAGCACCAGTTCGGCAAGCAGATCTCCGATGCCGACGCGAAGTCGATCGTCACCTTCCTCGACTCGCTCACCGGCGAGCTGCCCAAGAGCTACATCGCCAGGCCGAAGCTGCCGGCCAGCGGCCCGAAGACCCCGAAGCCGGATCCGTCCTGACGTGAAGCACCTGTCCCCGCGCGCCATCGGGTGACGCGGGGGCCCCACCGCCCCCCCGCCCGGCGGCCCTGGCTAGGAAGCCATGCGCTCGCGGGGCGGAGGTTGGGTGGCCCGGCCCCGCTCATCCAGGGCACGGACCACCGCCTCCAGGGCCGCGATGCGCCGGCCGGCGCGACCCCCGGCCCACCGCTCCGGAAGCCGCGCGCCCAGCTGCTCCGCCCCCTGCTCCACTCCGCCCGTCTTGTTCTTGAGCGCCCGCGCGCACGCGAGCCGCACGTTCAGCGCCTCGGGCACCGGGAAGCCATCCCTGCGCAGCAGCTCCAGCGCGAACGTCGTCCACACCGCGAGCTTGTCTCCCGGGCGCAGGAAGGCCTGGAAGCGCGCGAGCCCCGTCTCCAGGGACTCGCCCGCCAGCAGAACCTCCTCCGGGAGCTCCACGTGCAGTGGCGTGCTGCGCGCCATCGGCTGCCTCGGGGCGAGGATGGCCTCGAAGCGCTCACCCGTGGCCGGGCGCATCGCCACCAGGTGCACCAGCTCGGAGGGAAGATTCTGCTCCGCGGGGTGCGCGTTGGCCTCGGCGTAGAGGAGCACGAGGTGCTCGAAGCTCTCGGCGATGGCGCGCAGCTCCAGCGGCGGCTGCCACGCGGACTTGTAGATGCGCCGGCGCGGCGGCTCCGTCCGCTTCTCCTGGCAGTCGAGCTGCGTGTCCACCATGTACTCGAAGGCGCGCAGCATGGTGTCGAAGCGCTCCTGCTCGCCCTCGAGCGCCCCCAACACCTCCACCACCGCCTCGATGGTGGAGACGCAGTGCTCGGCCGGCTCGGCGCGGATGCGGTAGTTGCTCGGGCGGCGCGGGACGAAGCCGATGCGCGGCAACCCCGCGAGCAGGGGATTCGTCTTCACCAGCTTGCGCGCCAGCGGCCAGGTGCCGTCCACCACGATGAGCGTCTCGGGGGGATTCTCCTTCGCCTCCTCCAAGGGGATGGCCTCCTCTCCCGGGAAGAGGACGGCCACGCGCTCGGGACGCGCCGCGAGCTCCGCGAGCCGCCGATGACCGGTGAAGTCCACTCCCACGTGGAGCTCGGAGTTGGGCAGGGACAGGTGCGCCATGCGAGCCGTGCCGATGGCCACCCGGCGCTCGCGGGGGTGCTGGAGGAAGACGAGCCGCGTGCGCGAGTCCACCTGGGGCACGCGTGCGCAGTAGCACGTGGACTGGGGACGCAGGCAGCGGAGACAGAGGGAACGCACCCCGCCGCTTTAACGGTCCCCGAGAAAGCCGGCAAGGACTGGCGACGAGCCGCTCGAAGGTGGATGAGGGGAACCCGGAGGCCCGACTGTCTACCGAGACCCGAGAAAGCAAGGGGTTGCTCCCTACCCTGGCGACCTCTCGTGCGGCCCCTGTCATGCTGCGCCGCCGGCGAGCGCGACCTCTCTCATCCACCGCGCCCAGGGAGCCCCATGCAACAGGCCACCAATCCCCAGCCCCTCACGTTCGATCTCCTCAGCCTCGAGACCGCCCGGAACCCGCACCCGATGTACCACGCGCTTCGGACCCAGCAGCCGATCCTCTGGAGCCCCCAGCTCCACGGATGGGTGCTCACCCGCCACGCCGACATCTCCCAGGTGCTGAAGGATCCCCGCCTGGTCGCCGGGCCCATGACGGGACAGTTCGAGCGCCTCCCCGAGGACATCCGCAAGCAGCTCACGCCCCTGCGCGACGCCGTCAACATGTGGATGGGGCACACCACCAACGAGGGCCACCTCCGCTTCCAGGCGCTGCTCAAGCGCTACTTCACTCCGCGCACCGTGGAGAACTTCCGGCCCCGCATCCAGGCCCTCACCGACACGTTGCTCGACGCCGCCGCGGCCCGGGGCTCCTCCTTCGACATGGTGAAGGACCTCGCCATCCCCCTGCCGTCGAACGTCATCGCCGAGATGCTCGGCGTGCCGCTCGCCGACGAGTACCTGCTCCAGCGCTGGTCTCGCGATCTGGGGGGCATCTTCACCAACTTCAATCCCGAGCAGCTCTTCCAGAGCCAGAAGAGCGTCCTGGAGATGATGGACTACATGCGCGAGGTCCTCTCCCAGTACCGCCGCGGCGCCTCGGGCGAGAACATCCTCGAGGTCTTCCTGCGCGCCCAGGACGAGGGCCTCGTCACCGAGGAGGAGATCCTCGCCAACTGCGTGCTGCTCCTGTTCGCCGGCCATGAGACCACCGCGCGGCTCATCAGCCGGGGCCTGGCACTTCTCTTCGACCACCCGGAGCAGCTCGCGATGCTGCGCCAGCAGCCCTCGCTCATTCCCCAGGCGGTGGAGGAGATGCTGCGCTACGGCGACGTGGCGGGCATGACCACCCGGCTCACCGTCGCGCCCGTGGAGCTCGGCGGCCAGACGATGCAGCCGTACCAGATGGTGTACGTGATGCTCGCCGCGGCGAACCGGGATCCCTCGCTCTTCCCCGACCCGGACCGGTTCGACATCACCCGCAAGCCGGGCAAGCACGTGGCGTTCGGGTACGGCTCGTTCTACTGCCTGGGCGCGGCGCTGGCGCGGCTGGAGGCCCAGGTCTTCTTCGAGACGCTGCTGCGGCGCTTCCCCAACGTGCGGCCCGCGAAGGGCGCCTCGCCAGTGTGGGAGCAGCAGGGTCCCCTCAACATGCATCTGGTCACGCTCCCGGTGGAGCTGTAACCCAGCGACTCCTCGATGGAGGGGCTCGCCCGGCCCGGAGTCGTGTACGCTCCCGGCCCGGACGCGAGCCACGAGGGGATGCATGCGATTGAGGTGTCTGGCGGTGGTGTTGCTCCTGAGCGGCTGTCAGCAGTCCGCCCGGCCCGAGCCCGTGAACGAAGCCGGGCACCCCGCCAGCCCCGGGAAGGAGAAGGACCCCGGCGCGCAACCCATCGCGCTGGAAGCTCCCGGTGCGCCCCAGCCCTCCGCGGCGGAGGAGCTTCCCGAGCAGACATGGTCGGCGCGTTCCGCTGATGGGAGAGCGGAGGTCCGGCAGGCCGCGCACCGGAACGGGACGGCCCCACGCTGCACGACCACCTCGACGTTGTCGCCACCGGGTGATGAGCCGAGCGTGGTCTGGGAGTGGAACACCTGCATCGCGACCCGGGAGCAGCTCAAGTTCGTCTCCCCGGACGGAAAGCGGGTGCTCGTGCTCGAGCCGCTCCCCGCCTCCCCCCAGGGAAACTGGAAGGGCGTGGAGGTGGCCGCGCTCTATGAGCACGGCGTGCGCATGAAGGGCGCGAAGGCCGGGGCCCTCGTCAACGCCCCCCTCCAGGCGCGGGAGCCCTTCCTCCACTTCAGCTGGGTGAAGGGCCAGGGGGGCCTCGAGGGAGCTCCACCGCGCTACACCTCCGACGGGAAGGCCGTCGAGCTCGAGACGGTGGACGGGCGCTCGTTCCGCCTGGACTTCACGGGTGGGGGCTTTCCGGCCGCGTCCGAGGAGCAGCAGGCCTTCGCCGAATCGGCGGAGATGTACCGGTACAAGGACGACAAGGGGACGGTCCATTTCGTGGGTTCTCGCGAGGAGATTCCGGACCGTTACCGGGCCCGGGCCATGCGCGTGGAAGCCGAGGTGGGCGTCCTCACCATGCGCGGCCCCCTCGCGGGAGAGGAGCCGACGTCCTCCGCCCCCACGCCGGAGCCCCAGTCCCCGTCCGGTGCGGGAAGGGAGCCAGCTCCCAAGAAATCCCTGGAGAATCCCCAGCTCGCCACGCCCGCCGAGCTCATCGAGAGGGCCCGCGACACCGTGAAGCAGCTCGAGGAGTCCCAACGCGGCCGGGAGAAGCTGGCGGACTCGCAACTCGGAGTGACGACGCCTTCCGAGCCCGGCTCCGCGCCCGCGGCCAACAAGGACCCGAGTCCCAAGAGGCCCCTGGACGCTCCCGGGCTCGCCAATCCCACGGAATTGCTCGAACGGGCCCGCGAAGCCGCGAAGAAGCTCGAGGCGGCCCAGGGCGAGCGGGACAGGCTGATGGAGGAGAAGCCATGAAGGTGGACGACTTCCTCCCCGAGCTCATCGAGGGCTTTCGCAGCGCGGGCCGCAAAGGAGGCGTGGTGGCGGTCCTGGTCGGTGCCGTCTTCCTGGCCGGGGGTCTGTCGCTCGCGAAGGATGCGAAGGAAGACCCCAGGCACCACGGCGCCGGGTTCGCCGCAGCCGGCATCCTCATCGGAGCGGGGGCCATCCTGGGTGGACTGTGGCTCACCGTCACGGGAGGCTCGAACGAACCGGTGAGCCGCGAAGAGCCGAACGAGCCCCTCGCATCCGTTCCACTGCCCTACGCGCTCTGCCTCCAGTGTCCGCGGGTCGTGAAGAGCTGGCGCGTCGTGGCGTGCACGCGCTGTGGCGGCGACCTGGTGGACATCCGGAGCGAGGAAGACGAGCAGTGGGCTCGGGAGGCGCTGGCCGCTTCCCGGAAGCCCTCGAAGGCGCCACGGCACAGGAGATGACCGGAGTGCGTGCTTGAACCTCCTCCTCCTCCAGGACTCCGACTTCCTCCCCGACGGCACCGTGCGGATGACCGGCCGCCGTGCCCAGCACGCCCGCGAGGTGCTCCGCGCCGAGCCCGGGGAGACCCTCCGCGTCGGGAAGCTCGGCGGGCTCGTGGGCACCGGTGCGGTGCTGGAGAACACCCCCGGCCTGCTGCGGCTGCGCGTCACCCTCACCGACCCGCCTCCGCCTCGGGCGGGCGTGGATCTGCTGCTCGCCATCCCCCGCCCCAAGGCCCTCAAGCGCGTGCTGCCCGCCGTGGCCCAGCTCGGCGTGGACCGCGTGGTGCTCGTCAACGCCGCGCGCGTGGAGAAGAGCTATTTCGACTCCAAGGTGCTCGCCCCCGACTTCGTCCAGGAGCTCCTCCTCCAAGGGCTCGAGCAGGCGCGCGACACCCGGCTCCCGGAGGTGCTCGTCCGCGAGCGCTTCCGCCCCTTCGTCGAGGACGAGCTGGACACCGTCTTCGGGACCGAGGCCCTCCGGCTCCTCCCCCACCCGCCCGCACGGCAGCCACTCACCCGGGCAGGCGTCCATGACGCACCGCGTGTGGTGCTGGCGGTTGGACCTGATGGCGGCTGGGTGCCCTTCGAGACGGAATTGCTCGAGGCCCAGGGCTTCCGCCCGTTCTCGCTGGGCCCTCGGATCCTCCGGGTGGAGACGGCCGTTCCCGTCCTCCTCGGACAGTTGGCGCTGCTACGGGAGGACACTGAGCGCACGACGTAGCGCATCGGGCTTGAAGGGGCTCGTTGGGTTGTTCAAGAGTCGTCCCATGGCGAAGACGACCCGATCCAAAGCCCAAGCCGTCGCAGTGAACGCGCCTCAGCAGGACGAAGCGCCCGAGCAGCAGCCCCTCGTGACTCCCGAGTCCGAGGCGAAGGGGAAGCCAGCCAGCCACGACACGGCGCCTCCTCCCGCGTTGCTCGACTTCATGATGCAGGGGTGGAAGCCGCAGAGCGAAAAGGCCCCGCCGAAGTTGAAGAACGCGGATGCCTTCGAGGCCCGCCGCCGGGCGCTCTCCAAGCTCTTCCCGGGCGAGACGCTCGTCATTCCCACCGGCCACGAGAAGGTGCGCGCCAACGACACCTACTACCGCTTCCGGCCGGGCACGGACTTCTACTACCTCACGGGCAACATGGAGCCCGACTGCGTGCTGGTGCTCCAGCCGAGGGAGGACGGTGGCCACACGGACATCCTCTTCGTGGAGCCGAACCCGGGCCGAAGTGACTCCACCTTCTTCACGGACCGGGTGAAGGGCGAGCTGTGGGTGGGCCCGCGGCTGGGCGTGAAGGAGAGCCAGGCGCGCTTCGGCGTGCACGAGGCCCGTGGCCTGCCCGAGCTGCCGGGATTCCTGGAGAACCTGAAGGGCGCGGCGGCGATGCCCACGCGCGTGCTGCGCGGCCACTCCGCGAAGGTGGACGGCGCACTGCCCGAGCACGCCGAGCGCGACAAGCAACTGGCCACGGCGCTGTCCGAGATGCGGCTCATCAAGGACAAGCAGGAGGTGCGAGAGCTGGAGGCGGCCATCGACTCCACGCACCGGGGCTTCGAGGACGTCATCCGCCGGCTGAAGCAGGCCCGGAGCGAGCGCGAGGTGGAGGGAGTCTTCAACCTGCGCGCGCGGGTGGAGGGCAACGACGTGGGCTACGGCACCATCGCCGCGGCGGGCCACCACGCGTGCGTGCTGCACTGGACGCGCAACGACGGCGACATCAAGAAGGGGGAGCTGCTGCTGCTGGACGCGGGAGTGGAGGGCAACAGCCTCTACACGGCGGACATCACGCGCACGCTGCCCATCTCCGGGAAGTTCTCCAAGGAGCAGCGCGAAATCTACGAGCTGGTGCTGGAGGCGCAGGAGCGGGCCATCGACGCGGTGAAGCCGGGCAACGACTTCATGGAGCCGAACCGGGTGGCGATGCGCGTGCTGGCCGAGGGCCTGTACGAGCTGGGCATCCTGAAAGTGAAGCCGGAGGAGGCGCTGAAGGACGAGCACCAGTTCTACAAGCGCTACTCGTTGCACAACGTCAGCCACATGCTGGGCCTGGACGTGCATGACTGCGCGCAGGCGAGGCAGGAGGCATACAAGTACGGCAAGCTGAAGGCGGGCATGGTGCTGACGGTGGAGCCGGGCCTGTACTTCCAGAAGGACGATCTGACGGTGCCGTCGAAGTACCGGGGCATCGGGGTGCGAATCGAGGACGACGTCCTGGTGACGAAAACAGGCTGCCGGGTGCTGTCCGAGGACATCCCGCGCCAGTCGAAGGACGTAGAAGCCTGGATGAAGCAGATCTGGAGCGAAAAGCGTTAGACCCTCTCCCCCTGGGAGAGGGCCGGGGTGAGGGTATCGAAGCCCCCGGATTCCCCCCTGTGAGCCCCCGCCCCTACTTCAGGGAGCCGGGGGCCCGGTCGTAGCACCCGAGCAGCCGCTGCACGCGAGCGGGCCCGGGCCGATGCCCCCACTGCACCACGGGGGCACCCAGGAGATACGCCTGTATCTCCACCACCTGAGCGCGCGACACGAGCCCCTGGCGCTTCAAGAGCTGAAGAGCCCCGCAGTCCGCGCCCTCCTCGTTGGAGCCGTTCGCGAGCACCGCGTGCGTGCACGCATGGCCGAACCAGAAGAGCTGCACCGGGGGAGGCAGCCGCGCGAGCAACGCGGGGTTGTACTCGACGTGCGCCGGCACACCGGGCCACGAGGGAAACCACAGCCCGACGTCCGCGAGTGAGGAGTTCGGGACGAAGGCCACCGGCCCGCCCTCAGGGGACGAGCAGGACACGGGCACGCCCGCGACGCGGGGGTTGTACGGAGTCACGGGTTGGGCTCGCACGAAACCCGGGAGCCCCACGAGCACGGTTGTGAGGCCCAGGAAGAAGTCACGCGTCATCACGCACCCTCGCACCACGGAGGCCTACCCCGCGTCCACCTTGAACTCGCGTTGCGCCGTACTCTTGTCCGGCGTGACGGAGAAGGACAGGCGGCCGATCTCCCGCCCGTCCTCGGTCTCCATGGAGACGCGCCAGTCCCCGGGCTTCGGGTTGGTCACGTACGCGAAGGTCCGGAAGCCCCGCTCGCGCCCGCCCTGCTCCAGGTACAGGTCGTCGTAGGCGTGGAACTCCGACCAGCCCTTCTCCGGGTCGTCGCGGTACCAGCGGATGACGAGCCGGGTGCCGCGATCTCCCGCGCGTTGGGGCTTGAAGCTCGTGGGCGCGAAGACGCTCGCGAAGAAGTAGACGCGGTCCCCGGGGCGAGCGCGGAAGTCCTGGTCCCCGCGCTCCCACAGCTTCCACTCGGAGCGCTCGTGGAGCAGCCGGTAGTCCTTGCCCCTCGGGCCCTTCACCACCTCCACGCCGTGGTAGATGCCGCTGGCCAGCATGGACAGGGGCACCGGGGGAATGGCCTTCAGCAGGTACAACCCGAGCAACAGCACCTGGACGCCGAGGCCCGGCAGCGCCACGTGACGCAGCGTGCTCCGCCCGTCCCCGCTCCACCACCGCGCCAGCAGCGAGAGGACCAGGGTCGCCGCGCAGGACAGGCCCGCCGCGGCCATGAACAACGTCCCGCTGTAGTAGCCGAGCAGCACCGGCAGCAGGTACGCGAAGTACGAGGTGACACAGAAGCTGTAGAGCGCCACGCGCACCACGGGCCCCCGCGCCCGGAAGCGCGGCAGCTCGTTGGCCACCAGCAGCCCGAAGACACCACTGAGGAACAGGAACGCCGTCAGCCCGGAGGCGCTCTTGAAATAGAAGAGCGTGTAGGGGCTCAACAGGCCGCCGAGGAAGAAGTGCAGCGCGTCCTCCCGGAAGCGCCACACGCGGGCCACCCAGCGAGGTGGCTCCTCGCGCCAGTTCCAGCGCAGCTCCACCAACAGCAGCAGCGACAGCACTCCCAGGTACACGCCCTGCTTGGTGAGCACGAACCGGTTGTCGATGCGCGGCAGCGTGGCGATGTCGTAGGCGAAGCTCGCGAAGAAGAAGAGCGCCAGCTCCCACTTCGCGTGGCGGGCGCGGAAGTCCTTCACCCGCGCCCTCAGCGTGGGCGCCTTCCGCGTCGAAATCAGGTCGTCCGGCGCGGCGATGCCGGCGGGCGCGGAGACGATGCCGAGCGGACCCACGGGCTCCGGGGCCGGCTCCACCGGCTCAGGCGTAGCGGTCGTCTCTCCAGGGGTGCGCGGTGTTGCTGTAGCCACATCGTTCCCAGAAGCCTGGCGAGTCGTACCGGAGGAATTCGATGCGGCGGATCCACTTCGCCCCCTTCCAGGCATAGAGCTGGGGCGTGATCATCCGAACCGGGCCGCCGTGCTCGCGCGGCAGCGGCTTCCCATTGTACGTGTGGACCAGCAGCACGTCGTCCTTGAGGGCCTCCTCGAGCGACACGTTGGTGGTGTAACCGTCATAGGCGTGCGCGAGGATGAACGCCGCCTCGGGCAGCGGCCGGGCGAGCGCCGCCAGCGTGGACAGCTGCACCCCCACCCACCGCACGTCCATCAGGCTCCAGCCCGTGACGCAGTGGAAGTCGCTGATGTCCTCGTGCTGGGGCAGCGCCCGGAAGTCCTTCCAGCTCAGCGTGACGGGCTGCTCCACCGCGCCGTTGATGCGCAGCTCCCACGTCTCCAACGTGGGATGCTCGAACGACGCGCCCAGATCCAGCACCGGCCACTTGCGCGTCTCGGTCTGCCCCGGCGGAAGCCTGGGCATCCCGTGCCGGTTGGGCGGGCCGCTTCCCTGAGGGCGCTCGTCACTCACGCCCGGCGTGCGCTCCATCTTCTCCAGGAAGCGCGCCCTCAGCTTCAGACGCGCCTCCACGATTCGCTGGAGCTTCTCGTCCTCGGCGGACATGCGGCGCTCCTCGGGAAGACCTCGGGCAGAGGGAGCTCAGACCGGCGTCTTGCCGGCGATCAGGTCCGCCAGCTCGCCGCGCTCTTCCAGCTCCATGAGGATGTCCGAGCCCCCCACGAACTTCCCGTTGATGAACACCTGGGGAATCGTGGGCCAGTTGCTGTACTCCTTGATGCCCTGGCGCACCTCGGGATCGGCCAGCACGTCCACCGTGTGCACCTCGCCGTGCTGCTGCAGGATCTGCAGCGCGCGCGCGGAGAAGCCGCACTGCGGGAAGAGCGCGTTGCCCTTCATGAAGAGGACGACCTTGTGGTTGCGGATGTCGTTGTCGAAACGAGCCTTGAGTTCCGGAGTCATCGTCAGCTACCTCGTCAGCGAGACCCGAGCTTCTTCCACTGCTCGGGTGAATAGGTCTTGAGCGCGAGCGCGTGCAGCTCGCCGGTCTTCAGCCAGTCCTGGAGCGGCGCGTACACCATCTGGTGCTGTTCCACCATGGACTTGCCAGCGAAGGAGGGGCTCACCACACGCGCCTCGAAGTGGTCTCCGGTCCCGGTGGTGTCGCGCACCTCCACCTCCGAGCCGGGAAGCGCGCCGAGAATCCGCTGGTGGATGGCATTCGGATCGAGCATCAGTTCAGTCCCTTTCCCTTCAGGAGCATCGCGGGATCCACGCCCATACTCTTGAGCGTGTTGTCCCAGAGCAGGCCGGGGTCGCCTTCTAGCACGGGCCGGGCGGACGCCTCGGCATAGAGCCAGGAGCCGGAGGCGAGCTCGCTCTCCAGTTGGTTGGGGCCCCAGCCGGCGTAGCCCAGGCAGAAGCGCAGGTGGACCCCCGGGTCCTTCAGCAGGGGCCCGAGCGTGTCCAGTGTGAGACTGAGGTAGAGGCCGGGCACCACCTCGTGCTTCTCCGTCACACGCTCGTTGTCGTGGAGGAGGAAGCCCCGGTGGTTCTCCACGGGGCCGCCCATGAAGACGGGTTGGCTCGTGCGCTCGGGGGCGATGGAGAGGGACTGGTTCTTCGCCAGGTCCCCCAGCGTCAGGGACGCCCCCCGGTTGATGATCAACCCCATGGAGCCGGACTCGCCGTGCTCGAGCATGAGGATGACCGACCGCCGGAAGTTGGAGTCCGTCAGTTGTGGCATGGCCACGAGAAGGCCGGGAGCGAGTGTCTGCACAGAGGAAGTCTCGGCGCTTCGTCCCCTCCGCGCAACCGATTCGTACCCGAGCCTCGGACCACTGACAGACGGCTTCCCGCCTCAGTGCCAGCTGGTGTGCCGGGACTGCAGCGCCTGGGCGAGCTTCTCCGGCGCCAGCGGCTTGCCGATGAACAGATCCGCTCCCAGACCCTTGCACTTGCGAGCCATGGACGCATCGCTCATGGCGCTCACGCCGATGAGAACGGACTGGGGGAACTTCTCGCGCAGGCGGGCCATCAGGTTGGTGCCGCTGCGTCCGGGCAGGAAGACGTCCACGATGGCCGCGTCCATGCGCTTGTTACGCACGGCGAACTCGGCCTCCTCCGCGCTGCCCACGGGCAGGGGCGCGTAGCCCCACTGGGTCAGCAGCTCCACCAGCAGCTCACGGTGCGCGGGATCGTCCTCGACGATCAGGACCGAGCCCCGGACCGGCTCCAGCTTCAGGCTGTCGTCTTCTCGGGTCCTGGAGCGGGCGTGACCCGTGGCGATGGGAAGCTCCTCGTTGGAGATGGACATGGCAACCTTCAGTAGGAAAGGGGTGTTGGTGTGGTGGCAACGGCCACACCCGTGCTCGAAATTCCACACTCGCATCGGCTGGAAGGGCGAACCGCCGCCCCCTTCAGACGCGGCGCGTCCCCGCCCCGAGCGCCTGGGAGGCCAGCGAGGCGCCAAGCACGAGCAACACCAGCAGTCCCCATGCGGGCAGCACCACCCGTGAACCGCCTTCGTAGATGAGGGCCGCGTAGCTGGTGCCGAGGTAGCGGCCGAGCGACATGGGCTCCATCCGCGCGATGCCGAAGAAGCTGACGGTGGACTCGGTGAGGATGGCGGTCGGCAGGCGGCTGAGGAAGACGGCGAGCACGAAGGGGCGCAGCGCGGGCCAGAGGTGCACGCGCAGCAGGTGCCAGCGTCCGGCGCCGAGCGCCCGTGAGGCGGCGATGAACTCCTGGCCCTCTAGCGAGGCCAGACGGTTGCGGAACATGCGCGCCGGGCCCGCCCAGCCCACCAGGGCCAGGGACACCACCATGAGCCCGAAGGGGCCCAGGCCCCCCGCGTGGCCCGCGTCCAGCATCGACTGGCCGGCGAGCTGCAGCACCATCACCACCAGGACGTCCGGCAGCGCGAAGACGGCGTCCACCACGCGCAGTAACTGGTGCTCCAGCGTGCCTCCCGCCGCGCGCGCCGCCATGGCCACACCCAGCCCCAGCAGGGTGGAGAGCGCACCGGCGGCCAGTCCCACGGCCAGGGAAACCCACAGGCCCCCGAACGCCAGCTCGCACACCGTGCGATCGGGGTGGGTGGGGTCCATGCCCAGCGGACAGGTGCGGGCGAGCGCCTCGGGGAAGACGCGGGCGGCGAGCCAGCTCGCGAGGCCCAGGCCCACGAGCAGCACGAGTCCCACCCAGGCCCGCCTGGGTACGCGGCGCGCGCTCATGTCCGGGCCTCCCGCGCACGAGGGTCCACGAGGAGCCGCACGAGCTCCACCACGAGCCCGACGACGACGAGCAGCGAGGCGAAGACGGTGGTGGCCACCACCACCACGGCCACCTGCTTCTGCAGCACGGCGAGGACGTAGAGCTGGCCGAAGTACGGCAGGCCGAAGACGCGCTCGGCGGCGAAGGAGCCGGCGAGCAACGCGGTGGCCACGGGGCCCACGGCATCCAGGAGCGCGGGCAGCACGTTGGGCAGCACGTGACGCCACAGCACGGCGCGCGGGGACAGGCCCTTGCCGCGAGCGGTGCGCACGTAGTCCCGGGCCAGCTCCGTCTCGAGCGCATCCGCCACCAGGGTGCCGAGGAAGATGCCCGGCCACACGGAGATGACGAGCGCGGCGGACAACTCGGGCAGCAGGTGCCCGCGCTCCACGACGGCGGGAGCGAGTAGCAGCGCGGGGATGAACACGGGGGTGCCGAAGGCCACGGCGGGCAGCGCGTCCCCGAGGAGCGAGAGGCGGCCGCGCTTCCACCGGGAGCGGAGCAGCGCGAAGGCCAGGGCCCACCCGAGCGCGAGCACCAGGGCCACCAGGCCCACGCCCACGCTGCCGGAGAGCTTCCACAGCAGCTCGTCACCGGTGACGCCCTGGGCGCTGGTGCCCAGACGCTCGCCCCGGAAGAGCTTCTCCCACGGGCGCAGGAAGCCGAACGGCTGTCCCAGGCCGAGGTCCCTCCGGTACGAGGCGAGCACCTCCGGGGCCACCTGGCGCTTGGCGTCGTCCGCGGTGGTGAGCGGCAGCGCGGCCATGAGGAAGTAGGAGGCGATCGCGACGATGGGCACGAGCACCAGTTGCCGGCCGAGGCGGACGAGCGCGGGAGACATGACTCAGCGAGCCTCCGCTACGGTCCCATCCAGGCGCAGCTCGCTGAGGGAGAGGAAGTTGAAGGGGTCCACGTCCACGCCGTGCAGGGAGGCCCGTGCCCGGAAGTAGCGGTCCGGGTGGTAGAGCGGCGCGATGACGGCCATCTCGTCGAGGAGCACCGCCTGGGCCTGGCCATAGAGGGCGCGCGAGCGGGCCTCGTCGGGCTCGGCGTCGGCCTCGTCCAGCAGCTTCTCGAAGCGGTCCATGGGCTCGCCGCCCTTCTGCGTCTCCCAGCCCGACTGGTGCAGCCCGGTGCGCTCGAAGAGGGTGAAGAAGGTGTTGGGGTGCGCGTAGTCCGCGCCCAGGCGGCGCAGGTAGAGATCGTAGGCGCGCGGGCCCTCGGCGGTGCGGCGGGACACCTCGGCGGTGAAGTCCGAGCGGGCATCCACCGTCACCCGAACGCCCACCGCGGCGAGCTGCGCGGCCAGGCGCTCGGCGATGGCCACCTCGGGCACGAAGGAGTCACCCGCCTTGTAGACGAGCCGCAACGGCCGATCCAACCCGGGGACTCCGGCCAGCTCCGCGCGGGCCCGCTCGGGCTCGAAGTGGGGCAGGCGCGCCGCCTCCTCGGGTGTGGCGGCGCCGGGCAGCTCGGGCGGGAGGAGGACGTGGCTGGGGCGCGCGGCGGGCAGCAGGCCCTTCATGAGGGCCCCGCGATCGATCGCCCGTGCGATGGCTCGGCGCACCTCGGGCCGATCGAGCGGAGGGCGCTCGGTGTTGAAGACGAGGAAGTAGGTGGAGAGGAGCGGCTCGCGCTGGAGGTCGTCGGGACGGCGGCCCTGGAGGGCCACGGCGCTGTCCACGAAGACGAAGTCCACCCGACCGCGCTCGTAGAGGGCGGGACCGATCTCCGACTTCAGCAGGGTGAGCACGGGCGCGGGACGCTCGCCGGGTCCGAGCGGCGGCTGGAAGGAGGAGTGCGGATTGTGGACGAGCCGCACGCGCTCGCCGGCGCGATCCCAGTTCTCCACGCGGTACGGACCGAGCGCCAGGGGGTGACCGTCTCGAGGCCGATCGAAGTAATCACGCACCTCTTCCTCGGACTTGCCGGCGAGGACGGCGGAGGGCGTGGGGAAGAACAGGTAGACGTTGGCGAGCCGCGCGAGGAAGTAGCTGCGGGGCCGGGCCAGGATGACGCGCAGGGTGTGCGGATCGACGGCCTCGACACCGACGCGGGCCAGGGCCGCCTGGAGCTGCTCGGAGGAAGCGCCCTGCTCCTGGAGGGCGAACACCTCCTCGGCGCCGGCGAGGTCCCCCATCTCGCCGCGCTCGCGGCCCTGGAGGGCACGGTGCCAGCCCAGGACGAAGTCCTGGGCGGTGAGCGGGGTGACACCATCGGACCAGCGCACGTCCTGGCGGAGGTGGAAGGTGTAGACCTCCTGACCATCGGGGCGGAGGGAGCGCTCCCAGCGCTCGGCGAGCCCGGGCTGGACGGAGTGATCCGGCGCGAGCGTGGTGAGCCCTCGCTGGGTGGCGAGCATGATGGGGTAGTTGGCCCAGCTGACGGGGTCGGAGAAGCTCCAGTCGAGCGTGGTGGGCATCGCGGGGACGACGACCTTGATACCGGGGTCGGGCTGGAAGCCGCACCGGCAGCCGCCGGCCACGAGGACCAGGACGAGCATCAAGGCGAGTCGGGACGAGCGCACGAGGGGGGCCACTGGGACGGGGTTGTACCGCGTCAGTGCAGGGACGTGGGTTCCCGAATGAGCCCCCTCCCCTCGCCCCCCGGGAGAGGGACGGGGTGAGGGTAACTCGCTTCCCTGGTTGCCCAGGTGGTCCCCATGGAGGCCCGGACTCACGTCACCGTGGGGCCCGAGAGGGAACACGGAACCGGATACCCTCACCCTGACCCTCTCCCGGAGGGAGAGGGAAGGAAGAAAAAAGGGCCCCAGGGAAATCCCCGGGGCCCGCGAATCACTTCACCGACTCATCCCGTCACTACGCCGGAGCGGCGGCCGGAGTGGCCTCGGGAGCCTTCTGCGGCTCCGTCTTGCGGCCGAACTCCTCGGGCTTCTCGAGGACCAGGGCCTCGCGCAGCACCTCGTCCACGAACTCCACGGGGACGATGCGCAGCTGGGCGCGGATCTTCTTCGGGATGTCCTTCAGGTCCTTCTTGTTGGCCTTCGGGATGAGGACCGTCTTGATGCCCGCGCGGTGGGCGGCCAGGGTCTTCTCCTTCAGGCCGCCGATGGGCAGCACCCGGCCACGCAGGGTGATCTCACCCGTCATGGCCACGTCCTTGCGCACGTTGACGCGGGTGAGCGCGGACACGAGCGCGGTGCACATGGTCACACCGGCCGACGGACCGTCCTTCGGGATGGCGCCCTCGGGCAGGTGCACGTGGATGTCGTAGTTCTCGAACATCTTGCGGTCGATCCCGAACCGCTCGGCGCGCGAGCGCACGTACGACATGGCAGCCTGGGCCGACTCCTGCATCACCTCGCCCAGCTTGCCGGTGATGATGAGCTTGCCCTTGCCCGGCATGACGGTGGCCTCGGTGGTGAGGATCTCACCGCCCATCTCCGTCCAGGCCAGACCCGTGACGATGCCCACCTGGTCCTCGCGCTCGGCCACGCCGTAGCGGAAGCGCGGGGTGCCCAGGTACTTCATCGCCTGCTTGCGATCGACCACGATGTCGCGCTTGCCGTTCTTCAGGATGTCGCGCGCGATCTTCCGGTACACGCCGCCGATCTCACGCTCCAGCGAGCGCACACCCGACTCTCGCGTGTAGCGGTGGATGATGGTCCGCAGCGCGTCGTTGGTGATCTCGATCTTCAGCTCGGCCAGGCCGTTGGCCTCCTGCTCCTTGGGGATCAGGTAGCGCCGGGCGATGTTGAGCTTCTCGGGCTCGGTGTAGCCCGCGATCCGGATGACCTCCATGCGGTCCTGCAGAGGACCGGGGATGTTGTGCATCGTGTTCGCGGTGCAGATGAACATCACCTTGGACAGGTCGTAGTCCAGGTCGAGGTAGTGGTCGTTGAAGTTGTGGTTCTGCTCGGGGTCCAGCACCTCCAGCAGCGCCGCGCTCGGGTCGCCGCGGAAGTCGGTGGACATCTTGTCGATCTCATCGAGCAGGAAGACGGGGTTGTTGCTGCCCGCCTTCTTCAGCGACTGGATGAGCTTGCCCGGCATGGCGCCGATGTACGTACGCCGGTGGCCGCGGATTTCGGCCTCGTCACGCACGCCGCCCAGGGACAGACGCACGAACTTGCGGCCGGTGGCGCGGGCGATGGAGCGCGCCAGCGACGTCTTGCCGACGCCCGGGGGCCCCACGAAGCAGAGCACGGGGCCCTTGAGCTTCTTCACCAGCTGCTGCACGGCCAGGTACTCGAGGATGCGCTCCTTGGGGCGCTTGAGGCCGTAGTGGTCCTCGTTGAGCACGCGCTCGGCCTCGACGACATCCAGACGGTCCTGGGTCTCCTCGTACCAGGGCAGGCTGATGATCCAGTCGATGTAGTTGCGAACGACGGTGGCCTCGGCGCTCATCGGGCTCATCATCCGGAGCTTCTTGAGCTCCTTCTTGACCTTGAGCGTGGCCTCCTTGCTCATGCGCTTGTTCTTGAGCTTCTCCTCGATCTCCTGGATCTCGTTCTTGAACTCGTCGCGCTCACCCAGCTCCTTCTGAATGGCCTGCATCTGCTCATTCAGGTAGTACTCCTTCTGGGTCTTCTCCATCTGCTTCTTGACGCGGGTGCGGATCTTCTTCTCGACCTGCAGTATCTCGATCTCGCCCTGCATCAGCTCGTAGAGCTTCTCCAGCCGCTTGGCCGGGCTCTCGGTCTCGAGCAGCGCCTGCTTGTCGTTCAGCTTGAGCGACAGGTGCGCGACGATGGTGTCGGCGAGCCGCGCCGGGTCATCGATGCTCGCCACCTGCATGAGCATCTCGGGGGGAATCCGCTTGTTGAGCTTGACGAAGGCCTCGAAGACCGAGTGCACGCTGCGCACGAGCGCCTCGAGCTCGACGGACTTCTCGCTCTGCTCCTCGACGTCCTCCACCTCGACCATGAAGAAGGCGTCGTTGGGCATGAACCGCTTGACCTTCGCGCGGCGCACGCCCTCCACGAGCACCTTCACCGTGCCGTCGGGCAGCGGGAGGAGCTGGATGACGTGACCGATGGTCCCGAAGTGGAAGATGTCATCCGACGTCGGGTCGTTCGTCTTGGCCTTCTTCTGGGCGGCCAGGAGGATGACGGCCTTGTCGTCGGGGCCCTTGTGCGCCATCGCGTCCTTCAGCGCCGCGATGGACTTCTCCCGGCCGACGAACAGCGGGACCACCATGTGCGGGAACACGATGATGTCCCGCAGCGGAAGGAGCGGCACCGTGCTCCCACGCTTCTGGGCATCCCTCTTGTCGTCTCGTCCGAAGAACATGTATTCGCCACCTGCCTGCTTGCCACCCGTGGGCGCAAGCCCCTGGAATGTTGCCCGCTCGCACCACGAGAGCACGAACAGGGTTGAAGACGGTCTCTATAACACGGCCCCTTCCGCGGCCGTTCCCCGCGTGAAAGATGGGGAACGTTGGCCTGCAAGCAAGGGAACACCCTGGGGCCTTCGCGTGTCCGGCCGGTGCTTTAGCGGCCCCGCGTTTCGCTCGCAGCGGATGCAATGATGTCCGCCTGGACACCAAGTACACCGAAAAGAAAGCCGTAGAGGTCCACGCTGGACTCGATGGCCTTGGCCACCTGGTCCGCACCGCCGTGGCCCGCGTTGGCCTCGATACGTAACAGCGCGGGAGCCTCCTGGCCCGTGTTCTGCACGGCCGCCACGAACTTGCGCGCATGCAGGGGATCCACCCGGTCGTCGTGGTCCGAGCCCATCATCAGAAGGGCCGGGTAGCGCACGCCGGTCCGCACGTGGTGGTAGGGCGAGTAGGCGTGAAGCACCTGGAAATCCTCGGGGTTTTCAGCGGAGCCGTACTCGGGAATCCACGTCTTGCCGCTGCCGAACAGGTGATAACGCACCATGTCCAACAGGGGCACCTGGCACACCACCGCGCCGTACAATTCCGGGCGCTGGGTCATCGCGGCCCCCACCAGCAGGCCGCCGTTGCTCCCCCCGGCGATGGCCAGCCTGCCGGGCCGGGTGTAGCCCTCTCGGATGAGGAACTCGGCCGCCGCGTGGAAGTCATCGAAGACGTTCTGCTTGCGGTGCAGGCGTCCGGCGTCGTGCCAGTCCTTGCCGTACTCCCCGCCGCCCCGCAGGTTGGCCACGGCGTACACGCCCCCCGCGTCCAGCCACGGGTAGATGCTGGAGCGGAAGCTCGGCAGCAGGCTCACGTTGAAACCGCCATACCCGTAGAGCAGCACCGGGTTGTCGCCGTTCTTCTTCAGGTCCTTGCGGTGCACCAGGAAGAGGGGCACCCGCGTGCCGTCCTTGGAGCGGAAGAAGGCCTGCTCGACGGTGTAGCGCTCCGGCTGGATGGGCAGCTCCACCCGGGCCCAGAGCTCCACCTGCCCCGTGGACACGGAGGCCTTGTAGACCTGCGGCGGGGTGCTGAAGGAGCTGAAGACGAACCAGGCCTCGTCCCGGTCCTCCAGGCCGTACAGGTTGCTCGCCGCCCCAACGCCCGGGAGCGCCACGTCGCGCACCGGCTGGCCCTCCAGCGTCACGACGCGCACCCGGGTGGTGGCGTCCTCGAGGTATTCCAGCGCCAGGTGGCCGCCCACGATGTTGACGCCCTGCAGCGACGCCGAGGGGTCCTCGGGGACGAGCTCCCTCCAGGCCGAGCGCTCGGGCCGCTCGGGAGACACCTTGAAGACGCGCTGGAGGGGGGCGCCCTCGTCGGTGAGGACATAGAACCCGTCCTCCCAGACGTCGACCGAGTACTTCGCGCCCTCGCCCTTCACCAGCAGACGGAAGTCCTTCTCCCCTACCCGCTTCCACCAGACGTCGTTCTCGTTCCAGCCGCGGGTGACGTAGACGAAGAGGTACCTGCCATCCCGGCTGACGCCTCCATTGAGGAACGTCTTCGGATCTCCGGTCCGCGGGTGCACCAGGGGATCGGAGCGAGGGTCCGTGCCCAACCGGTGCAGGCGTAGCTCGGTGTAGCCGGGCCGCTCGGCCACGGGGATGGACGGGTCCGTGGGCAGCCACGCGTAATAGAAGGACTCGTTGTCGGGCGTCCAACTCGGCGAGGCGTACCTGGCCCCCTCGATGACGTCCACCTCGCTCCACGTCCCCGAGTCCACGTCCAGCACATGGAGGATGGCCTCGTCCGCCGCGTTGGGCTTGCGCGAGAAGGCCAGCTTCCGGCCGTCCCACGAGGGCGCCCACACGCCGAGCGACACCGTGCCGTCCGCGCTCCAGGTGTTGGGGTCGAGCAGCACCCGCTCCTCCCCCTTCTCCCCCTCGCGCCAGTAGAGGACGGCCTTCTCCTTGTCCTTGTGGGTGCGGACGTAGAAGTAGCGGTTGCCGCGCACGGCCGGCGCGGACATCGACTCCACGTAGAAGAGCTCGGTGAAGCGTTTGCGCAGCGCCTCGCGGCCGGGGAAACGGGAGAGGTACTCCCGGGTGAAGGCGTCCTGCGCCTTCATCCACGCCTGGACCTCGGGGGACTTCTCGTCCTCGAGCCACCGGTACGGGTCCGGCACCTTCACCCCGTGCAGGGTGTCCACCACCGCCTCGGCCCTCGTGGGCGGGTAGTTCATCCGCTTCGTCTCCATGGTGGGACAGCAGATAAAGGCAACGCCCCCGCCCGTCCCACGAAAAGCGTGGGAGGAACGAGGGCGTCCGCGAGGGGCAGTGGGTACGGGCCCGGATTGGGGGCACATACCCTCACCCCGACCCTCTCCCAGGGGGAGAGGGAGGGTTATTACGCGCTCTCCTTCTTGGGCTCCGCTTCCTTGTTGTCCTGGGAGTGGAGCACCACCGGCTCGCTCTTCTTGAGGATGACCTCCTCGGAGATGACGACCTCGCGGGCCGTCTTCCGGGAGGGCAGCTCGTACATCACGTCCAGCATCGCGCTCTCGAGGATGGAGCGCAGGCCGCGGGCGCCCGCCTTGCGGCGGATGGCCTCGGAGGCGATCGCCCTGAGCGCCCCGTCCGTGAACTTCAGCGAGATGCCGTCCAGATCGAAGAGCTTCTTGTACTGCTTCGTCAGCGCGTTCTTCGGCTGGCTCAGGATGTTCACCAGCGCCGGCTCGTCCAGCTCCTCGAGCGCCGTGACGATCGGCAGACGGCCGATGAACTCCGGAATCATGCCGAACTTCAGCAGGTCCTCCGGCTCCACGTGCTTGAGCAGCTCCGTGAGGTTGCGCTGCTTCTTGGACTGGATGTCCGCGCCGAAGCCGAGGCTGCGGCCACCGAGCCGCCGCTCGATGATCTGATCCAGCCCGCCGAAGGCACCGCCGCAGATGAACAGGATGTTCGTCGTGTCCACCTGCAGGAACTCCTGCTGCGGGTGCTTGCGGCCCCCCTTGGGCGGCACGTTCGCGATGGTGCCCTCGATGATCTTCAGCAGGGCCTGCTGCACGCCTTCGCCCGACACGTCGCGGGTGATGGACGGGTTCTCCGACTTGCGGGCGATCTTGTCGATCTCGTCGATGTAGACGATGCCGCGCTGGGCCCGCTCGATGTCGTGGTCCGCCGCCTGGAGCAGGTTGACGATGATGTTCTCGACGTCCTCACCCACGTAGCCGGCCTCGGTGAGGCACGTGGCGTCCGCGATGGTGAAGGGCACGTTGAGGATGCGCGCGAGCGTCTGCGCCAGCAGCGTCTTGCCGCTACCGGTGGGGCCGAGCAGAAGGATGTTGCTCTTCTGCAGCTCCACGTCGTCCATGGCCACCTTGGACTCGATGCGCTTGTAGTGGTTGTGCACCGCCACCGAGAGCGTCTTCTTCGCCCGCTCCTGGCCCACCACGTACTCGTCGAGGATGGCCTTGATCTCACTGGGCCGCGGGATCCGCAGCTTGGTGTCCTTGGTCTCCTCGCGGTCGATCTCCTCCGCGATGATGTCGTTGCACAGTCCGATGCACTCGTCGCAGATGTAGACCGTCGGTCCCGCGATGAGCTTCTTCACCTCTTTCTGCGACTTGCCGCAGAACGAACAGCAGAGGGACTGGTTGTCTCGCTTCTCCACGTTCTTACCCGCCATGTAAGCCCTCGCTGCAACTGCCTGGAGGTGCGCTGTCCAACCGGCCCCGCCCCCCCTGCCTACAGCCAATCTAGTCAGCCCCCTTCCGGGGCGTCCACGCGCTTGCGGGGTACTTAACACCCCAAAACATCCAGCGCAGAAAACAGAAGCCGGAGACGCGGTGCATCATTCCCCGCGGCCCCGGCCCGTATGCCCCACGAGGGGGCCGTTACTTCCGCTCGCCCGGAGGCGCCAGGACCTTCCGGGGGTTCTGCACCTCGTCGAGGATGCCGTAGGCCTTGGCCTCGGTGGCACCCATGAAGAAGTCGCGATCCGTGTCCTTCTCCACACGCTCGATCGACTGGCCGGTGTGCTTGACGATGAGCTCGTTGAGCTTGGCCCGCATGCGGAGGATTTCCTTGGCCTGGATTTCGATGTCCGTGGCCTGACCGCGCACCCCGCCGAGCGGCTGGTGGATCATGATGCGCGAGCTGGGCAGGGCGTAGCGCTTGCCCTTGGCGCCGGCCAGCAGCAGGACGGCCCCCATGGAGGCCGCCTGCCCCACGCAGATGGTGGACACCTGCGGCTTCACGTACTGCATGGTGTCGTAGATGGCGAGGCCCGCCGTCACCGACCCGCCCGGCGAGTTGATGTAGAGGTTGATGTCCTTGTCCGGGTCCTCGGACTCCAGGAACAGGAGCTGGGCGACGATGACGTTGGCGACGTCATCGTCGATCTCCGTTCCCAACATGACGATCCGGTCCTTCAGGAGCCGGCTGTAGATGTCGTACGAGCGCTCCCCGCGGTGGGTCTGCTCGATGACGTAGGGAACGGGCATGAAGGGCATGACAACCTCGCGAAGGGTCTAAGGAGAATGAACTCCTAGGAATACTTCGCCTGACCCTTCAGGAATTCAATCGTCTTTTCTTCACGGAGTCGAAGGCTCAACCCCTGACGCTCTTCCGGGCCCTTGAAGTACGTGCGGACGACGGAGACGGCCTGGTTGGCCTCCTTGGCCAGCTCCTCGATCTTCTTCTCCACGTCCTCGTCGGAGACCTGGATGTTCTCCTTCTGGGCAATGGCCTCGATGAGGAGCGCGCCCTTCACTTCCTTGATGGCCTCCTCACGCAGGTCCTCGCGCAGCCGGTTGAAGTCCAGGTTGAGCTGGCGGGGATCCATTCCCATGCGGGCCATGGCGCGCAGCCGGTTCTCCAGCATGTTGTCGATGGTGCGGTCCACCATGCCGCGGGGAACCTCGAAGGCGTTGCGCTCGATGAGGCCCTTGAGGATGGCGTCGCGCTCCTCGCCCTGGGCCTTGTTGCGCTTGCCCGTCTCCAGGTCCGCGCGGACCTTGGCGCGCAGCTCCTCGAGCGTCTGGGCCTCGCCGCTCTCCTTGGCGAACTCGTCGTTGAGCTCGGGGACAACCTTCTTCTTCAGTCCCTTGACGGTGAACTTGAAGCGGGCCGTCTTGCCCTTGACGTCCTCGACCCGGTAGTCGGCCGGGAAGGTGTAGTCGACTTCCTTGGTCTCGCCGACCTTGGCGCCCTCGAGCGCGGCCACGTTGGACTCCACCAGCTCGCCGGGGGCCAGCTCCACCGTCACGCCCTCGGCCTTGCTGCCGGGGAACTCCTTGTCGTCCACGGTGGCCACGTAATCCACCGTGGCGAAGTCGCCCATCTGGGCCGTGTCACGGCCCTCCACGGGCTCCAGCCGGGCCATGCCCTGACGCAGCTGCTCCAGGCGGTCGTCCACCTCCTTGTCCTCGACCTGGGTCTCGGAGCGGGTGAGCGGCAGGCCCTGGTAGTCCTTGGCCTCCACCTTGGGCTTCACCTCGACGCGGGCCTCGAAGGAGAAGGGGGCGTCGGCCTTGAGGCCCGAGTTGTTGGTCACCTGGGGAGGAGCCACCGCCTCCAGCTTGTGCTCCCGGACGGCCTCCATCCAGGCGCTCTGCATCACGCGCTGGATGACCTCGTCCTCCACCTGCTCCCGGTAGCGCTGCTCGAGGAGCCGGCGGGGAACCTTGCCCTGCCGGAAGCCGGGCATTTTCACCTGCTTGCCAAGGGCCGAATACGCACGCGTCAATTCCTCGGCCACGCGGGCGTTCTCGACCTCAATGGAGAGCTTCTTCTCGATGGGAGAGAGCTCCTCGACCTGGACCTTCATGGGATGCCTCGCTCGCGCCGGGCGCACCGTGGACGCCGGCGTGTCGGTTGGGTGAAGACGTGAAAATGTGGGACGTGCGCCTTTAGGAGATAGGTCCTGTCCGGTCAACGCGAAATGGCCGGAATGGGCGAGGAGGGACTCGAACCCTCACACCTTGCGGTACCAGATCCTAAGTCTGGCGCGTCTACCAGTTTCGCCACCCGCCCGGGCACACGGCGTGCGTTCTACCTCGAAACCGGAGTCCGGCACACGCGAATCCAGGACCCCAAAAAGGAACCGGGGCTCCCTCATTGCTGAAGGAGCCCCGGTGTTGAGAGCGGAGGGAATCGAACCCACAACCTATGGATTAAGAGTCCATTGCTCTACCAATTGAGCTACGCTCCCGACTCTTGTGCGCCGTCGCGGCTTCGTCACCGCGCGTCGACGGGGACGGCTTGTACGAGGCCTCGCCGTCCACGTCAAATGCTTTTTTTCGCGTAGCCGCGCAACCCCTCTGAACCCCCGCTGACGCGCCCGCCTGCCCTCCGGGCTAGCCTGGACGGATGTTCAGTCCGGGGGATGCCAACGCGATCCGTCCAGGGTTGAATCAACCCCGAGGTGCGGGCGGACGGAGGTCGTCCGCCCTTTTCGAAGGCGGAGAACAGAGCAGCGGCATGGAAGCACACAACAAGGCGGAAACAGCGTCGGGCCAGTGGAGCTCCGAGCGCGTGGAACTCATCAAGCGGACCATCTGCCCCAAGGGCATCGGGGAAGACGAGTTCGCCCTCTTCATCGAGCAGTGCAAACGCTCCGGGTTGGATCCGCTGCTGAAGGAGGCCTTCTGCGTGGCCCGCCGGCAGAACGCGGGCAACCGGGAGAGACCCAACTGGGTGACTCGCTACGAGTTCCAGCCCTCGGAAGCGGGGATGCTGGCGCGCGCGGAGCGCTTCCCGGACTTCAAGGGCATCCAGGCGAGCGCGGTGTACGCCGAGGATGAGATCATCGTGGACCAGGGCAAGGGCGAGGTGGTGCACCGCTTCAACCCGGCCAAGCGCAAGGGCAGCCTGGTGGGGGCCTGGGCGCGAGTGGTGCGCGAGGGCAAGCTGCCCGTGGTGGTGTGGCTGGACTTCGCGGGCTACGTCCAGCAGACGCCGCTGTGGGCCAAGATTCCCACGACGATGATCGAGAAGTGCGCGCGCGTGGCGGCGCTGCGCAAGGCGTACCCCGAGGCCTTCGGCGGCCTGTACGTGCGCGAGGAGATGCCGGCCGAGGAGTTCGAGCCGCAGCCGGAGCCCGCGCCCTCCACGGGGCACGGTGGCTACGAGGTGCTCGGCGCGCGTCCCGGCCCGGTGAAGGCGTCCTTCCCTCCCCTGCCCACGGCACCTCGTGAGGCTCGCGAGGAGAAGGAGCCCGCGCCGGCGCAGATGCACGCCCAGGAGACGCCCCGGGACTCCGTGCGTGAACCGGAGCCGGCCGCGGAGTCCGTGAAGGCGCGGCCCGCGACCCGGTCCGCCAAGGAAGTGCGCGAGCCCGCGGCCAAGGAGCCCGTGGCCAAGGCCAAGGAGCCCGTGGTCAAGGAGACCGCTCCGGCCCCCGAGCCGGCCCCCGAGGCCCCGGCGAAGCTGAAGAGCTCGTCCGTGGTGGTGGCCTTCGGTCCGCACAAGGGCAAGACGGCCTCGGAGCTCGGCGACGAGGAGTTGGCAGAGACGATCGACCTGGCTCACGAGAAGCTGATGGAGCAGCCCAAGGCGAAGTGGGCCCGGCCGATGCGCGAGAACCTCGCGGCGCTCGAGACCGAGGCCGAGCTGCGCTGCCGCGTCCCCGCGGCGGACGGAGCCAAGGCCTAGTCAGGACGGGAGGAAGAAGTCCCCGGCGCGGCGGCACCCTCGAGAGGGGGTGCTGCTGCGCGCCCGGAGGGACTTGAACCCCCAACCCTTGGCTTCGAAGGCCAATGCTCTATCCAGTTGAGCTACGGGCGCAGAAAGCGGGGGATTCAGAGAGGGCGGCCAACCGGGATCGAACCGGTAACCTCAGGAGTCACAGTCCTGCGCTCTAACCAGTTGAGCTATGGCCGCCGTTACGTCGAACAACCGCGCTGAAACGTGGCGGCTTCCCTACCGTGGAAACCGTTACGGTTCAAGCCCTTTGTCACAGCGGAGCCTGGTACGCCAGGCGGACTCGAACCCGCGGCCCTCGGCTCAGGAGGCGGAGGGGTGAATCCTCCAACGGTCAGCAGGCCTTCGTAAACGCCCGTAACCACTGAGACTCCGACTGCTGGCTCCTTCCAACATCCACCCCCGTCTCCAGAGGTCTACCAAGGTTCTTGCTGCCTCCTTGCCGCAAGATGTGGCATCGGGCCCTGGAGCGAGGCTCCTCACCGTCCGGGAGGTGGCCGCCCGGCTGTCGGTCTGTACCGCGACCGTCTACTCGCACTGTTCACGTGGGCTACTTCGACTCATCCGCGAGGCAGGGGCCCTCCGCATCGGCCCGGCGAGCGTGGAGGCGTTCATCACGGCTGGTCTGTCCCGGAGGCGCCTGGCCATACGGGCCCTGGACGATTTCGACGTCCGTGCCGCACACCCCGATGGGATGGCCTGTGTCTGGACGAGCACCGGGCCGACCTCGCGCGGCGGCTCTGGCACATCCTCGAGGCGCGCCGACTGGAGCTGGCCGGGCTGGACGATGAGGGCGCGCATGGGCGTCTCCTCGCTTCACGTCCCGGGGCGTTCGGCCGCCGGGGTGGAAGGAGCACGCGAGGAAGGCGCCATCGCCGGGGGGAAGCCCATCCACGTTGCCCGGGTCCCCGGTCGCGTAGCGCAGCACGAAGCCGTCGCGCAACAGCTCGTGCTCGATGGCCGCCACGGTGCCCCGCACGCCCAGGAGGGCCGCGAAGCACGCGCCCGAGTCGAAGCGCGGAAAGCAGAGCCAGTCCAGCGAGCCATCACGCCCCACCAGGCCCACGGTCTGAGTATCTCCAATCAGGGCGTAGTCTTCGATTCGCAGTGGCATACCCGCTCGTCAGGGAGGCGCCGTGGAGCCGGACATGTGCTCTGGCCCGCCAGGCGAGCAAGTAGCGCCGGGGTTCCTTCCCTGGCCGCCTGCCTCGAAGTGTCCGCCGGAAGTGGGCCTCGAACCCGAAGACAGTACCTACCTTGTGCCCCATCACACCCGAAGCACCACCCCGAGATTCCGCCTTCCTTGGAGCGGGAGACCCATCCCCATCTTCGGAGGTACCGCATCGACATGAGCGGGTTCGAGCCGCGCGACTGGCTGGGGATGCGCAGGCAGCGCGCCATGGCGAGCAGCCGCCGCTTGCGCGCGCTCCCGAGTGGCCCGAGGAAGCGCCGCCACGGGTCCAACCGCGGGTGCAGGGTGTCGCGGAAATACTGCTCGTGCGCGGGATAGGGGAACACCTGCCCGCCGATGAACAGCGGCATGTCCGCGCGGCGGGCCGCAGCCGCGAGAGGAGGCTCGCGGGGAATTCCCGGCCGCTCACCCATGCACCACCGGGCTCTCGGAACCAGGAGGCTCTTGGGGCACGGGAAGCCCCACGAGGGAGTAGAGCGTAAGGCGGTGCCGCTCCCAGTGCTCGCGCACGCACTCCTCCGCGGGCCTGTCGTAGTAGCGCCAGGGGAAGCGCCTGGCGTTGAGGCCGCAGAAGTGGGCGCCGCGGCGGCCGAGCTGGGGCAGGTGCGGTGGGAAGGGCGAGCAGATGCTCACCTCCTCCACCCTCACCACGTGGGCCGGCCGCTGACGCGAGAGGGCCGCCACCTGCATGCCCTGCTCATCCAGCTCCGAGGAGAGGATGCCGGGCGTCTGCTCCAGCACCTCGCGCAGCGCCACCTCCAGATCGAAGCCCGGCGGCAGGCCGCGGATGCCCAGGTTGCGCGGCTCGGGCCCGCCGAGCGGGGCGAAGCGGCCGAAACAGGCGCGCACGTCCTCCGCCATCAGACAGGCGGCGTCCTTCTCCTCGGCGAGCCACCGCCCCATCCCCACCGGCAGGTCCCAAAGGATGCAGTCATTGTCGAGCGAGAGCTCGTGCCGGTCCGGGAAGACGCGTAACGGGGCGAGCTTCCAGCCCACGCCCTCCGCCATTCCCGCGTCGAAACGCTCGCGGAGGAACGCGGGCACCTGCGCCGACGCGTCCATCCACTCCACCTCATCCGGCACGGGGCCGGTGAGCGCACGCGCCCGCTCGAGCGGGATGGAGTTGACGCACACCGCGTAGCAGGCCGTGCGCCCCCACAGCCACCAGGCCCCCCAGATGGAGAGGCGGAGCGCCTCGAAGCCCCGCTCGCTCACGTCGCCGATCGTCCACCGCACACCGAGCCTGCTCCACCTCATGCCGCGCCTCGCCGCCATCCAAAGCCGTGGGACCGCACACGCAAGAGGAGACAGCGCCTGCCTTGGACACTCGTGCGTCTGGCGCTCCCTCCTGGTTGCCCACCCGGAAGGTAGGTTCGGGAAGATGACCGCGCAAGTCATGCTCCCCGCGAGAGGAAACGCATCCCACCGCTGACAGCACCTTTTGAGATGATCCGCCTGCTCTGGCGCGTCGGCTCGTGGTCGGAACTCAGCGGTGTCACAAGAGCGCTGGAGCGATTGTGACCCCGGCCTGGTCGCCTTTGCCCTGCCTGGCCGCGACATCAAGGCCACGATTCCCGCTCACACCAACAGTGGCCTCCTCCGCCTTCGAGGCAGGCCACAACACGCCACCGGACGGGCGCTTTGGCCATGAGTGGTTCACCTGGGCACCCTGTAGCTATCCGTTTGACCTGACGCTCCAGCCGGCCGCGACCGTGCCCTGCGGCCGGACCCGGGCTGGACTGCCCGTCGGCCTTCACATCGTCGCTCCCTATCTCCGAGACGATCTCGTGCGCAGGGGGGCGCGGGCCTTCGAAAGCACCCGGCCCTGGCCGTCGATCGCGGAGCCGCGTCCCCTCGCCTGAACAGTGCGTACCTTCTCCCGCGTGCGCGGGCGCTTCAGCTTGAGCAACTGAACCTACACCTTCGTGAAGCACGGAGGACACCCAGCATGGCCGAGCAACGGGAAGTACAGCAGACGCGGACGGCAGCCGATTCACGCGAGGAGCGGCGCCGCCAGCGCAGCGAGATGCGCCAGTCGCAGACGTACAAGTCGTTCCTGAAGTACCTTCAGGACGTGGGCCCGTTCCAGAACGAGCAGGCCGCCGAGAACGCGGCGGTGTCGGTGCTCTGTGGGCTCCGAGCAGCGCATCTTCGGCGAGGAGGCGCGCGACATGGAGGCGCAGTTGCCCCAGAAGCTGCGCGAGCTGCTGGTGCGCTGCGATCGCCACGAGGCAGGCCCGCCCCCCAACAAGTTCGGCCGCGACGAACGCCGCGCGAAGTCAGAAACGGGCACCCAGGTTGACGCTGGCGCCGATCTGATCGGCGCCACGGCCTCCGTCCACGTCGCCAAGGGCGGGCGTCCGGAGCAGGAAGTGGTAGGTACCGCGGGCGCCGAGGAGCAACGAGGGACCCACCTCCCCCAACACCGCCACCCGGGCCAACGGAATCCGGACGTCGAAACCAGCACCGACCGGCGCCTTGGCGAGGGCGCCGTCCTGGAGCACCCCAGGACCGCCCTCGCGTGCCCGCACGTCGCGGTGGGAGACGGCGAGACCGCCGAGCGCGTACGGCTCGAACCGGCCCAACCGCGGGCCGACCTTCACCACGGCCTGGGCGCCATTCTCGAGGACCTGGTCCTGCACCGGTGAGAGGGCCTCATCCGTGCGGTAGATGGCCCCCTGATAGGAGAGCTCGACACCGAGCGCGGGCCAGGGCGCGAGCCCCAGGAGCACGCCCCACTGAGCACCCGCCGTGGTCACCGCCGCCGCCTCCCCTGGAAACGTGAGGACCCCCCCCTGACTCTGGACCTCGAGCTCGAGGGCCGCCGCCGTCCGAGACGTCAGGAGCAGAAGTCCCGTCACCGTCACCGTCATCATCACGCGCGCTCTCATGCCCAAGAACATCACCATGTCGCGGCGTGCGGGCAAGAACGCACCACTCCTGGATGAGCTAGCCGGCCACCGAAATGCTCGCACGCAAGGTCCTCGCGCAGCCCGACCTGGAATTGCCAGGGGGGTGCCGTCTCCAGCTTGAGCATGGCCGGATGTGGTCGGGCGCCGCGTGCTTGCCGCCCTGCTGAAGACAGTACGTCACCGTCCGCGGGCACACGGCCGCGCATGACATGCAGTTGCTGATACAGCCCTTCATCTGCTCGGAGAGCTGGATGCCGCCAGGCGGCAGGAAGGGCTGAACCGAGGACTTCCGCGGCTCCACCTGCCCCCGGCGGGCGCGGCGCGCGTCGAGGCCTCGCGCAACGCCCAGCTCGTCTCGGTGGATGCCATGCGCGTCGTGGTCGGCCTCTTCAACCGGGATGCGGACGGGCTGCCCCTCGGGGACAGGCGCGCGCGGCTGATGCGCGAGGCCTTCGCCGGGCAAGCCCGCGCGCTCGGAGGGCTCGTCCCCCCTCGGCGCTCACCCTCCTGCCGCGTGCACCGCGCTTCGGGTACCGCGAGCGGCGGCGCACCCGTCCGGCCCCTGCGCCTCTCCGCCCCCCAGTCGCTCGAGGTGGTGGCCCACCTCGTGGCGGCCGATGTGCACGAGGCGCTCGGCCTCGAGGTCCAGGCGCAGCGAGCCCCCGTTTCCGGCATGCCGCCCAATGGGCGCAGTTTCCGCGAAACCATGCGAGCTCGACCTGGGCCGGCTGACCGAAGTCAGGACCCGGCGCCGGCGCCCCCCCGGCCCGCCGGGCTGGCGTCCGAACCCCTTCCTCCGTGCGGCCACTCGCGCGGCCAGCATCTAGCTTGAGGAGGGCAGCACCCGAACCACCTCACACTCCACGGGGAGCAGACGATGAACTTCAAACGCGCGAGCAAGAAGGCGCTCAAGGGGTACGCGGGCCTGAAGACATTTACCGGTGTGACGAAACTGGCCGTGATCGCCGCCGCGGGATTCGGGGCGTACCGGCTCATCCAGAGCCGCAGGAGCGCCTCCTGAACGACCGCTCATGAATCGCGTCCGGACCACTTGATGGTTCGGATGTCCGAGCTCCTTCTCGCCGGCCCGGGCGTGCACGAGCGAAAGCGCGTGCAGCCAGGAAGGACGCGTCATTGAAATGGATTCCGGTACGAAGACCCAGGTCGCCAAGGTATGCGTCTCCCTGGGCGCCCTCGCGTTGCTCCTGCTACGAATCCTCGTGCCGGACCTGAAGATAGATGCGACCTCCCTGGGGCTGTTCATCCTGGCCGCGCTGCCCTGGCTGTCGGAGCTCATCAAGAGCGCGAAGCTGCCCGGTGGCCTCGGAGTCACGTTCCGGGACGTGAAGGAGGCGGGAGACAAGCTGATGAAGAGCGCCGGTCCACAAGCGGAGTCCGGCACGAATTCCATGTCCGGATACCTGGGCAACCCGGATCCCAATCTGGCCCTGGTGGGATTGCGCATCGACATCGAGAGGCGGTTGCGCACCCTGGCCGACAAGAAAGGCCTCCAGGGTCCCCAGCCGCTCTCGGACATCGTGGAGGGGCTTCGCGGCCTTGGCTTGCTCGATGGATCAGCGACCTATGGGCTCAGTGAGCTCATCGCGGCCGGGGACCGAGCGGCCCACGGGGCCCGGGTGGAGCCGAGCGTGAGGGACTGGGCCATCACGAATGGGCCACGAATCCTTCGCATCCTCGATGCGAAGCTGAAGGGGCACGAGCCGCCGGAGCGCGAGTGAAGGCGAAGCCCCCCACCTGGCTGTTGGCCAGGCCCTTGTTGCAAGCACGAACCATCGTCACCTGCTTTGTCGCAAGTCCAACCCATTCAGCCCGGAGGAAGACGATGAAGCGGCTCATTCTGCTGTCGATGCTGGTGACGTCTGGATTGCTGGTGACCGCTTGCGAGGCCGAGCGCGAGGAGGCCGTGGACGAGCAGGAAGGAATCGGCGGCGCGGGCCTGCGTGAGGAGCCGGGGGAGGAGCGCCTCCTGGAGGTGGAGCCCGGCGTGCAGGAGCGGGAGGGCATCCAGGAGCGGGAGGGCGTGCAGGAGCGGGAGGGCATCCAGGAGCGGGAGGGCGTCCTCGAGAACGACTAGGAATCCGCCGGTGGGCCCTCACCACCTGTCCCTGCATCGGGCGATCCCGGAGTCCTCCTCCACGAGCTTCGTTCCCGACCCCCGAGCGCCTGACAGGTGCCTCTGGGCCGCCCATGGGCAACGTGTGCGGCGTCAACCCCAACTCAACGAGCGAGGTAGCGACATGCGAGCCGTCGTGCTGAAGGAGAACCGCGAGGTGCGGGTGGAGGAAGTGGAGGATCCCCGCATCGAGAGCCCCACGGACGTCATCGTCCGCATCACCTCCACGGGTATCTGCGGCAGCGACCTGCACATGTACGAAGGCCGCACCGCCGCCGGCCCCGGCCTGGTGATGGGCCACGAGAACATGGGCGTGGTGGAGCAGGTGGGCCCCGGCGTGGTGAACATCCGCAAGGGAGACCGGGTGGTGCTCCCCTTCAACATCTCGTGTGGCAGTTGCTTCAACTGCGCCCGGGGGGAGACCCACTCGTGCCTGGTGGCCAACCCGGAGCAGCCGCACGCCGCCTACGGCTACGCGGGGATGGGACCCTACCGCGGCGGGCAGGCCGAGTTCCTCCGCGTGCCCTTCGCGGACTTCAACTGCCTCAAGCTACCGGGCCAGCCGGGCGACGAGCTGGAGGACGACTTCCTCCTGCTCTCCGACGTCTTCCCCACCGGCTATCACGCCACGGAGCTGGCGCGCGTGGGGCCCGGCTCCACCGTGGCCGTCTTCGGCGCGGGCCCGGTGGGCCTGCTGGCCGGCTACAGCGCCTTGCTGCGCGGGGCGGCCGAGGTGTACGTGGTGGACAGCGTCCCCGAGCGCCTGGCCCAGGTGAAGCAGATGGGCGCCACCCCCATCGACTTCACGAAGGGAGACCCGGTGGAGCAGATTCGCGAGCTGCGCCGCCGCAACCCGCTCATCACCGGCGCCATGCGCCCGGGCGAGGAGAAGATGCTCGGAGTCATGTGCGGCATCGACGCCGTGGGCTACCAGGCACGCGACACCCGCCGCGCCGACGCGCATGGCGGGCCGGAGCGCCCCACGCAGGTGCTCGAGCAGCTCGTCGAGCTCCTCAACCCCACCGGCACCCTGGGCATCGTGGGCGTCTACATGTCGCCGGACCCGGGCGCCGCGGATGAGGACGCCAGGCAGGGACGGTTCCCGCTGCCCTGGGGCAAGGTGTTCGACAAGGCCCTCACCATCGGCACCGGGCAGTGCCCGGTGAAGCGCTACAACCTCTTCCTGCGCGACCTCATCATCTCGGGCCGGGCCCGCCCCAGCTTCATCGTCAGCCACCGGCTGCCGCTCGACGAGGCCGCGAGCGCCTACCGCAAGTTCGACGAGCGCCGCGACGGCTACACCAAGGTCATCCTCAAGCCCGGCGAGCGCCCCATCGCGCGCGCCTGAGCCCGGGGATTGCCGCGGCCGTCGGAGACGCCGAAAATCTGGCCGGTGGTGGAGCTCGCCGCGGGACTGGCGAGCTCCACCACCGGTCACCTGGAGGGGCAAGGAGGTGGATCAGGCAACCTGGCCAGGCCCCCCGCCTGACCATCAGGCCAGGAACCGGGTGCTTGCCTATGCTCCTGACCGCCTTGTCGGCCCCGGGAAGCAACCCCAGCTTCCACCCATCCCCTCGGGGGGCCCCTACGTCTGGCGCGTGCCAGGACGTGACACCTCCTGGGCGCGGTGGAGGGCGTGCATGGCGAAGATGAGACTCCCGGTGCTCGGGCTCGCCCTCACGCGGTGGGAGCATGCGCTCATGGCGGGTGATGCCGGGACATACTCCGGCCACGTGGCCAGCCGGTGGACGCGCGTGGACGGGCGGCGCGTTCACGTGCGCGTCTCCACGCACCCGGTGCCCCCGGACGCGCCCACGGTGGTGCTGGTGCACGGGCTCGTCGTCTCCAGCCGCTACATGGTCCCCACCCTGCTGCGGCTCGCCCGCACCTGCCGGGTGCTCGCACCGGACCTGCCGGGCTTCGGACGCAGTGACGAGCCGCACCGCCCGCCGGACAGCATGTCCGACCTCGCCGACGCGCTGGCCGGCTGGATGGAGGCGGCGGGACTGGAGCGGGCCATCCTCCTGGGCAATTCGTTGGGGTGCCAGACCGTGGCCGACTTCGCGGCACGCTACCCCGAGCGCACCGGGGGCCTGGTGCTCCAAGGGCCCACGATGGATGCCGAGGCCCGCTCCGCGCGGGAGCAGGTCTGGCGCTGGCTGATCAACTCGCTGCGGGAGCGCTCCGCGCAGCTCCCCCTCATGCTGCACGACTACTGGGAGGCGGGCCTCCGGCGCTTCCTCGACAGCTTCCGGATGGCGCTGAAGGACCGTATCGAGGACAAGCTGCCTCACGTCCAGGCGCCCACGTTGGTGGTGCGGGGCAGCCGCGACCCCATCGTCCCCCAGCGCTGGGCGGAGCGGGTAACGGAGTTGCTGCCGCGAGGTCGGCTCGTGGTGATTCCCGGAGGAACCCACACGTTGAACTTCGCCGCGCCGCTCGAGCTCGTCCGCGTGGTCGAGCCCTTCCTGCGAGAGCTCCGGGCTGACTCCGTGAGGACCCCGCACGCATGAAACCTTCCCAGTACGTCGCTGACTTCGACTCCTCCACGGGCTGCCTCCGGGCGCTCTCGCGCTTCCTACACGGCAAGGACTTCCCCGCGCTGGGCGCCCGGGGGGGAAACGCGCTGCTGCCCCTCGTGCGGCTCGTCAGCGCCCTGCCCCGCCGGCTGCGCGAGGAGGTGTACGCCTGGTCCGGCTGGGCCGAGGCCATCCAGGCACGCCACCTCACCCAGGTGGGCTCGGAGAAGATGGCGCGTTGGACGGTGGACCAGTACCCGAGGCGGCGCTACCCGGCGGTGGCGATCGGCTCCTCGGGAGGCGCGGTGGTGCACCTGTGCGCGGCGCTCGGCATTCCGTGGTTGCCGCAGACCTTCCTCATCCCCGTGCGCGCGCACTTCTCTCCGGACGAGCCCCGGCACGCGCTGCGCTTCGGCGAGGAGAAGGCCCCGCTGCTGCTGGAGGGCAACCCGGACCTGGTGCTTCACCACATGCACGACGCGGCGCAGGACCGGCTGATGCTCGCCCACATGACGTACTTCCGGGTGAAGCGCCTGGGTCTGGGCCGGGCCTTCTCCGAGTTCCTCGAGGACGCACTGGAGCCCGGAGGCACGCTCTTCCTGGTGGAGTGCGAGCGGCGCTGGCCGACGCGGCGGGTGGGGCCGCGCCACGTCTTCCAGCACGGCGCCGTGGGAGGCCTCTCGCCCGAGGAGTACGAGCACGGCGGCGAGGCCGTGGAGGAGTACCTGCGCCGCTACGGCATTCCCAAGCAGCGCTGGGACACGCCCACGCCGGACGGAGACTCGCCCGAGGCGGAGTGGGGCTTCGAGCCCGCGCTGCGCGACGACGTGGAGGAGTTCGCGCGGCGGCGGGGCTACCGGGTGCGGCGCCTCGTCTACACCGAGCCGAGGGACCTGAGCCCGCTGGTAGCGGACCTGTACCGCTGGTGGTACCGGCAGCGACGGATGAGGGTGAGCCGGCTGCTGGTGGAGTCCTTCATGACGATGGAGCCGTGGTGGACGCTGCGCACGGGCTCGGTGCCCTTCTGGATGACCTTCAACGAGGACACGTCCGCGGACGCGCTGGAGGCGTACCTGCGGGACGCGGAGCCCTTCGACTTCATCCACCTGATGCTCTTCCAGCACGGCACGGAGGGCCCAAGGCTGGCATCCATCGAGCGGTGGCGGGAACTGCTGGGGATGGCGCGCCAAGGGGGTGACTTCCTGGGCCTGGACCCGAGAAAGCACCCGAGGGACTTCGCCGCCCTCGTGCGCTACCACACGGACTTGAGGAAGATACCGGCGCGCCATCCCATGCCGGGGCCACTCTCGCTGAGCCAGCTCGAGCGTTTCCTGGAGGAGGCGGGCGACAACTACCGGGTGCGGTGGGAGGAACTGACGCCACCGCGCCGCTCCAGAGCGGGCTCCCTGGACGAGGAGCAGCACGGGTTGGACTCGTGACCGCGAGCTGGAGGCCCCATGGCTTTCCAGCGTCACAACGGGCCCGGGGGGAGAAGACGATACCGCGCTGGCGCGCGAGCAGGGCCATTCCGACGCGGCTCCGCACTCCCAGCTCGCGGCCGAAGGGGGCGGCTTCGAGGAGCGCTACTGGAGTCCCATCAACACCCCCGTCCTCTCTCCCGAGGGCGAGGTGCTCTACCTCCTCCACCGGGTGGAGGACGTGACGGACTTCGTGCGCCTGTCCCGCCGGGGCGAGGATTCGCTGTTCATGCAGGCCCCCACCGCCATCGCCATCTTCCGGGGGCAGGTGGAGGCCGTCATCGCCGTCGCCTCGGACGTGACGGAGTTGGTCCAGGCGCGCCGGCGGATGGAGGCGCTCGCCGCCGAGGAGCGGCTACGCCTGGCCACCGAGGCCATGGGGATGGGGACGTGGGAGATGGACCCCACCACGGGGGCGCTGGAGTGGGACGCACGCATGCGCGCCCTCTTCCTTCTGACGCCGGGCGGGGTCCGGACGGAGAACGGGGCGGCTCCCGCGACGGGCATGGCACCCGAGAAGGCGAACAGCGAAGGGGCCGGAATCCAGTGAGGAAGATCCCCAAGGATTCCGGCCCCTTGGAGATGTACGCCAGGCGGGACTCGAACCCACGACCCTCGGCTTAGAAGGCCGATGCTCTATCCAGCTGAGCTACTGGCGCCCAGTTCACTCCGTTACCGCGGTACTGCTGTATCGGGGCGAGAGGATTCGAACCTCCGACCCCCTGCGCCCAAGGCAGGTGCGCTACCAGGCTGCGCTACGCCCCGATAAAGGCCGACATTGTTGAACCATCTGGAACGGACGTGCAAGGCCAACGTTCCTGACGCCTGCTCACCCTCCGACAGGTGAGCCGCCGGCCAGGGCCAACAGATGGGACTTCATCTTCTGGAAGGCAACGCCCCGGTGCGAGATTCCGGCCTTCTCCTCGGAGGTCAGCTCCGCCATCGACTTGCCCCCCGGCAGGATGAAGACCGGGTCGTAGCCGAAGCCGTGCGAGCCCCGCGGTGCGTGGCCGATGCGACCCTCGCAGCGACCCACCTCGATGAAGGCGCGGCCCTTCCCCGGAAACGCCAGGCAGAGAGCGCACACGAAGGCGGCCGTGCGCTTCTCGTCCGGAACGCCCGACAGCTCTCCGAGCAGCTTCTCGTAGCGATCCTTGTCGCTCCCCTCGGCATAGCGCGCGGAGTAGACGCCGGGACGGCCATCCAGCGCGTCCACGCACAACCCCGAGTCATCCGCCAGGGCCGGCAGCCCCGTGGCCTCGGCGTAGGCGCGAGCCTTGAGCTCGGCGTTCTCCTCGAAGGTGGCTCCATCCTCGACGGGCTCGGGGATGGGGGGCAGGTCGCTCAGGGCGAGCACCTCCACCACGTCTCCCACGAGGCCACGCAGCTCGCGCAGCTTGCCCTTGTTGGTGGTGGCGAAGAGCAGGCGGGGCTTCATGTCAGGAACCTCCCAGCGCCTTCTGCTGGGCCTCGATGAGCTGGCGGATGGCGGCCAGTCCCGCGTCCAGCATGGAATCCAGGGCCTTGCGGTCGAACAGCTGGTGCTCGGCGGTGCCCTGCACCTCGACGATGCGGCCGTCGCCGGTGGCCACCAGGTTCAGGTCCACGTCGGCGGTGGAGTCCTCGTCATAGTCGAGGTCCACCCGCACCTCGCCCTTCACCACGCCCACGGACACGGCGGCCAGCGGGGTCAGCTTCGGCATGCGCGGCATCACCCCGTCCTTGTGCAGCTTGCGCAGGGCGAGCACCAGGGCCACGTAGGCTCCGGTGATGGAGGCGGTACGGGTGCCGCCATCCGCCTGGAGGACGTCGCAGTCCAGCGTGAAGGTGCGCACGCCCAGGCCGGGCAGATCCACCGCGGCGCGCATGGAGCGGCCGATGAGCCGTTGGATTTCGAGCGTGCGCCCGGTCTGCTTGCCCTTGGCGGCCTCGCGCTGCGTGCGGGTGTGCGTGGAGCGCGGCAGCATGCCGTACTCGGCCGTCACCCAGCCGGAGCCCTTGCCCATCAGGTGGGGCGGAACCCTGTCCTCCACCGAGCAGGTGACGAGCACGCGGGTGTGGCCGAACTCCACCTGGGTCGAGCCCTCGGCGTGACGGGTGATACCAGGGGTGAGGGTAACGGGGCGCAGGTCCAGCGCCCCACGATTGAAGGACCGCATGGGAGGCTCCTCGGCAAGGGAATAGGGGCCGCCTCTCTAGCAGACGAAGGGCCCCGCTGTCCGTCCAGAGTGTTGTCCCGTGTCAGGGCGTGGCGGGAGCCGCCACCCTGGCGGGCTTCGGAGCGTCGCGCTTGCGCACCTCGGCCAGGAAGGCGCGCACTCCCTCGGTGATGGCGATGGCGAGCTTCTCCTGGTGCTCGGCCCGGCCCAGGCGAGCCCCTTCTTCCGGATGCGAGATGTACCCCACCTCGATGAGGACGGCGGGAGCCTCCACGCCGTTGAGGACGTAGAAGGGCGCCTGCAACACGCCCCGGTCCGAACCACCCGTGGCGGCGATGAGCTTCTGGTGGATGGCGTACGCCAACCGCGAGGAGTCCTGGTGCGCCTCGGTACGCGCCAGGTCGTGGAGGATGAAGGCCAGCGTGGAGTCTCCCCTCGCCTCCCGCGCCGCCGGAGCCTCGGCGTTCTCGCGGTCCGCGGCCGCTCTCGCGGTGGCGTTGGAGGCGTTGGCGGAGAGGAAGTACGTCTCGATACCTTGGACACGCGCGCGCGTGCGCCTGGTGGGCATCGCGTTGCAGTGGATGGACAGGAAGAGGTCCGGCCGCTGCTTGTTGGCGAACTCCACCCGCTCGGGCAGCGGCATCGACTGATCCTCGTCCCGCGTCATCAGCACCTGCGCCCCGAGTTGCTTCTCCAGGTGCGCCCGCACCCGGTGGGCGATCTGGAGCGAGACTTCCTTCTCGAGGAGACCGGTGGGGCTCGTCGCGCCCTCCTGGGCGCCGCCGTGGCCCGGGTCCACCACGATGCGTGCGGGGCGCTCGGCCGCGAGCGCGGACGCGGGCAGACAGAGGAGGACGAGCACACGGGCCAGTGTGAGGAATCGGAGCGTCATGCCGGCGCGGATCGTACGAGGGCAAACGGAGGTGCGCCAGCAGCCGAGCAACCGGACCGGGGACTCCCGTCTAACCAACGACTTCGATGCCGGGCCGACCCTCGCCCACCTCACCGATGAGGGCCACATCCACCCCGGCCCGCTCCAACGCCCGGTACGCCTTCGCCGCGTCACGCGCCGGCACCGAGGCCAGGAGGCCCCCGTTCGTCTGCGCGTCGGCGAGCACCCACTGGATGTCCTCGGGCAGCCCCTTGGGGAAGCGCACCTTCTTCGCCACGTGGGCCAGATTCGACTTCGTCCCGCCCGGCACCACCCCCTGCTGCGCCAGCGCCGGCACCTCCGAGATGATGGGGATGCGCTCCAGGTCCAGGAAGGCCTTCGCCTTGGCCCCCGTCATCATCTCCAGCAGGTGCCCCAGCAAGCCGTAGCCCGTCACGTCCGTGAGGGCGTTCACCTTGAACTTCCCCGAGGCGAACACCTCTCCCGCCTTCTTGTTCAGCGTCGACATGAGCGCCACCACGCGCTCCGTCAGTTCCTCGGAGGCCACGCCCCGCTTGATGGCCGTGGTGGCGATGCCCGAGCCCAGCGGCTTCGTCAGCATCAGCACATCCCCCGGCTTCGCCCCGGCGTTCGTCAGCACCTTCTTCGGGTGCACCTGTCCCGTCACCGCCAGGCCGTACTTCGGCTCGGGGTCCTGCACCGAGTGCCCACCCAGGATGGGGATGCCCGCCTCGTCCGCCTTCGCCTGGCCTCCCGCGAGAATCTTCGTCAGCTCCTCCAGGGGGCGATCCTTCGGGAAGCCCACCAGGTTGAGCGCGAACAGGGGCCTGGCCCCCATGGCGTAGATGTCCGACAGCGCGTTCGCCGCCGCGATGGCCCCGAACTGGTACGGGTCGTCCACCACCGGCGGGAAGAAGTCCACCGTGCTCACCAGCGCCATCCCCGGCGCCACACGATACACGGCCGCATCATCGTTGGTGTTGAAGCCCACCAGCGCCCTCGTGTCCTTCGCAGTCTTCAGTTGGCGCAGGACCTGCGCCAGGTCCGCGGCCCGGATCTTGGCCGCTCAACCCGCGCAATGTGACAGTTCCGTCAGTCGGCGCGGCTTCTGATCTTCGGACACGGAAGGCCTCGTTAGCTGGCGCGCACGTACTCGCGCTTGATGAGTTGCAGCACCGCCTCGGCGGCCACCACGTCGTCCTGCTCCGAGTGGTCCAGCACCCCGCCCAGCGAGCCGTAGTTGTGCACCGCCTGCAGCACGTCCAGCAGCTCCGGCGTCAGCTCGCGCAGCGGCGCCGTCATGGGAGACGCCAACGACAGCTGCGTGCTCGTCGCCGGCAGCTCCCTCTGGATGCGCTTGTACTCGTCCAGCTGCCTCAGCGCGTCCATCAGCAGCGCCTCGGTGGACGAGTCCAGCTCCACCATGAACTCCTGGGGATCCGCCGGACGCAGCTCGAAGTCGCCCTGCTCCCAGGTGATGATGCGGTTGAAGCTCTTCTGCGGCCCCAGGTTGTGGTTGTCGTCGATGACCGCGTAGTAGACGCGGCCCTGGCGCAGGTAGATCTTCCCCTCGTTCTCGTTGCTCACCACCAGCACGCCGTTTTTCTTCGACGTGTGGAAGAGCTGGAGCAGGTCCGGCAGGGGAATCTCCTCGATCTTCCCCGTCATCGACGAGGCCTTCGTCGACGTCCGCGCCGCCTGCGCCGCCGCAGCCTCCTCCAGCTTCTGCTTGGCCATGGCGTCGTCGACCTCGCCGACACCGGCCCCCTGCTGGATGAGCTTGAGGATGGAGGTCCCGATGAGGATGCGGTCCCCCTCCTTGAGCGTCGCCTGCTTCACCTTCTCGCCGTTGACGAAGGTGCCGTTGGTCGAGCCCAGATCCTCGATGGAGATCTGCCCGGCCCCGTTGACGATGATCCGCGCGTGCTTGCGCGAGACCATGTCCTCGACGAGCACCATGTCGAGCTCGCTGGAGCGGCCGATGACGATCTGCTTCTCCGTCTTCAGCGGGAACTCACCGCCCTGGTACTTGCCGGAGATGAACTTGAGCGCGTACGTCGTCTTGCCCGGCGTCGGAGTGCTCACGGTGCTACGCCCTCGATGATGAGTGTTGCCCTGGCTCCCAGCACCCTACCGTCCATTGAACCCGACCCCGCAGCTGAGTCAGCCGATAATAGCGCCCTAGCCTACATGAGACCGGGCGAAAACAAGAATTCCTCTCCACTACGAACCAAGGAGAGCCGACGCTGGCCCTTCTCGTCCACGGGACGGGAGGGCAGTTGTCCTTCCAACCGCCATTCCTCGCTGGCCACGGCATCGTCACGCTCGAGCCGCAGGTACCACGCCTCCGAGCGGTAGCGGCGCCGCTGGAGCGCCATCACCCGCTCCAGCTCCGTCTCCCCTCCCCCCGCGTCGGCCGCCCCGCCCCGCGAGAGCAGTCCCTCCAGGGCCTCGCGATTGCCCGCCTCCAGCGCCTGGCGCCGGGACTCCAGCGCCCGGACCACCGCCGCCAGCCGGGGCGCGGCCAGTCCCTCTGGAACCCAATCCCGCCCGCGGCGGACGAAGGGCACCCGCTCCACGCCCAGGGAGCTGACCGAGGTGCCACCCAGCCGGCCACTGAAGTCCAGCGTCGCCCAGGCCACCGCGCGCTCCCCGCCCGGCTCCACGTTGACGGTGATGCGCGCGAAGTGGTGCTCCCGGGACGTGAGCGGCTCGCCCACTCCTGGGAGCGCCAACGACAGCCCCTGCCGCTCCGTGCTCTTGAGGACGGTGATGATCTCCGCCTCCGGTCCGGCCGCGACGCCCAACCAACGGGGCACCAGCACCACCATGGCGGCCCCGGCGGCCAGCACGGCGATGAGGATCCCCCCCAGCCGGCTCCATGCCTCGGAGCTGCTCACGAGCCCATCATCCTCCGGGCCCGCTCGGCGGCGGGCGTCCCCGGCAGGCGCTCGATGACCCGCTGCAGCGTCTGCTTCGCGCGCTCGGCGTCGTTGAGCTGCACGTAGGCGTCATGCAGATCGAAGAGGGCCTCCTCCTCCAGCGAGGTGCCCGGGTAGTTCTTCAGCAACCCCTCCAACCGCTGCGCCACGGCCTTCCAGCGCTTGCGCCGGGCATAGAAGTCGGCCACGTACTTCTCGTGCGCGGCCAGCCGCTGGCGCGTCTCCTCGATCTTCTGCTTCGCCTCGGGGACGTACTGCGAGTTGGGGTACTGGCGGATGAAGTCGTTGAGCGCGCTCAGCGCCGCCACCACCTCCGTCTGGTCCTTCTCCGTGGAAGGCGGCAGCAGGAAGAAGTCCGAGGGGAAGTCCTCGACGTGGGTGAGGGCCGAGCGGTACGCGGCGTAGTCCACCTTGGGATGCGTGGGGTGGAGCTTGATGAAGGACGAGAACTTCTCGCGCGCCTCCGCGAACTGCTCCTGGGCGAAGTCGAGATCCGCCAGCCGCAGCTCGGCCTCGTTGGCCACCTCGAGGTAGGGGTACTTGGTGCGAACGTGCTCGTAATACTGCTGGGCCTGGAGGAAGTCCTTCCGCTCCAGGGCCTCGTCGCCGCGTTGGAGGTTGGTTTCGGCGGCGGTGGTGAAGTCCGGCGCCGCCGTCTGGCCGGTGGAGAGGGCCGCGCAGCCAGCGGCGTTGCACAGGAAGGCAGTCAGACAGACAGCTCGAAGGAAACGCATGGGTAGGGAGGCAAGCTAATCTTCTGGAACCGAAGGTTCCAGCGTTGCGTCACCGAGTACCCGCTGGATGACGTCCGAGGAAAAGCCCCGGCTGGCCAGGAGGCGACCGGCCCGGGCCGCCTCCTTGGGCTCCAGCTTGCGGCCCAGCAGCCCCCGCCGCTCCAGCACCTGGCGCGCGGCGGCCTCGGCGTCGAACTCCACCTCTCCGCTGGCCGTGGCCACCGCCTCGCGCGCCGCCTCGCGGCTCAACCCATGGGCTTCCAGCCGCTGTTGCACCGCCCGGGGCCCATACCTGCCCCGCTGCAACAGCACCGCCGCCCGCTCCCGGGCGAAGCGCTCGTCGTCCAGGTAACCCCAACCCTCCACCTGTGCCAGTGCCTTCTCGCACACCGGCTCGGAGAAGCCCTTGCGCTCGAGCGCCATCAACAGCTCGTGCCGGCTGCGGGCACGAGCGGATAACAGTCGCAGGCACACGTCCGTCGCGCGCCTGACTTCCTCGGGAGTGGAATCCTCGGAGTCCATCGCCAGCTCTCTAGCATGTGGTAACAGGCGCGGCATGCACCCCCTCATCGCCCGCTACCTCAGCCCCGAAGCCGCCCGCGAGACGCTCCAGAAGGAGAAGGACGGCGCGCCCCTCGAGCCCGAGGAGCGGCTCTTCGCCCAGACCGCCGCCGCCCACCCCGACAAGCGCAATGCGCTGATGGGGGGCAAGGGCAAGCGCCACCTCTCCTCGGATGCCGAGGCGGCGGTCGTCTTCCTGGCCGCCTACGCCGCGGCGCGCGCCATCGCCGAGGACCCCGCCCTCTCCACCGCCACCGCCAAGGCCCGCAAGGCCCTCGAGGAGGAGGGCGCCAGTGAGGACGAGACGGACGCCTTCATCGCCTCCATCCTGCTGGAGGAGGCCTTCGGCTACGAGGAGGAGGTGGAGTCCTTCGACCGGACGTACGTGCAGGAGACGCTCGGCGAGGTCCCCGCCCTGGCCGCGCTCACCCGCGAGCAGGTGGATGCCCTCATCCTCGGATTCGAGAAGGCGAGCCGGGACGAGGCGGAGCGAAACGTCCGCGCGCGCATCTCCCGGGCCCTGGTGAACACCGCCTGGGGCGAGGGGCCCACCCCCATCAACCCCGAGCACATGGAAGCGCTCTACGAAGCCGAGATCGCCGAGAAGCCCGAGGAAGAGATGGAGGCAGGCCTGCGCGCCACCGTGGACTTCCTGCAGGTGCTGGCCCGGGAGGGACTCATCGGCCCCCAGCGGCTCTCGCGCCTGCGCGCCCAGCTCGGGGACGAGGAGGCGTAGCGGCCCCCTCCCCGGGTGGAGGGGAGGGCTCAGGCGTCGTCCTTCTCCGGTCCGGCCGCCTTCCCCTCCGCCGAGCCCACCAGCGCGGTCAGTTCCTCTCCCGACATCACCTCCCGGGTCAGCAGCCGCGCCGCTCCCTCCCGGAGCAGGTCGATCCGCTCACTGAGAACCCGCGTCACCCGCGCGTGCTGCGAGTCCAGCAGGCCGCGGATCTCCTGGTCGATGCGCCGCGCCAGCTCCTCGCTGTAGTCACCGCGCGGACCCGGCACGTTCCCGTCGTACAGGGGCGAGCGGCGCTCCAGGTCGAACGTCACCGGGCCCAGCGAGTCGCTCATCCCATACCCCTTCACCATGTGCTCCGGGCGATGTCCGTGGCCTTCAGCAGATCATCCTGCGCACCCGTGGAGACCTCCCTGCAGCCGCATCATCAGGAACACGAGCCCCAGTGGCAGCAGCCAGAGGCCGAGCTGGACCCATGGGTTGCCCGGCACCGTCCCCGTCACCTGGTGCGCCATCAGCTCGCGCATCAGGTCCGATCCTCCACGCGGACCACGACGAAGGGCCGCGGCTCGCCACCCGCGGACTCGGGCGCCATCGTCCCGCTGATACGATCCTCGGAGACGGTCACCGCCTGCACCTTCCCCGTCGTCAGGGCCTCACGGAAGTCCGAGTACGAGAAGGAGGTGCGCTCCACGCGATCCAGCAGCTGGTAGCCCAGCGCGAGCAACACCACGAACAACAACGCGTGCCACCATCGGTTGCGTACCACGGGGGCTCGGGATTCATGAGCCCACGAGGAGCAAACGACGTTCCACCCAGGGAGCCCCCCACACCGCTCGCGGAGCTCCGTCAGGGGTCTGCAGAGGTGCGGTTACGACACCCGGCGCCGCAAGGATTGCGGCGTGACGTCTGGTGCTCAGGGACACCGAGCGGGGAAATACCCTCACCCCAGCCCTCTCCCAGCGGGAGAGGGGGCCTCCCGCGGACACTCCGCCTAGAAGCGCTCGATCTGGAAGTCGTCGTCGGCCGGTGCCGGCGCCGGAGCCTTGGGCGCCGGGGCTGGCGCCGGAGCCGCGGGACGGGCCGCACCCACCGCCGGAACCCCCGCGCGCGAGGGGTTGGGGACAGCGGGCATTCCCGGACGGGGCACCGAGGACGGAGCCCCCGGACGGGCCACGGCGGCGGGAGCGGGCGCCGGACGCGGCGGAGTCGCCGCGGGCTGGGGCTGCTGGTTCTGGCCGAAGCTGGCCGAGCCCGGCACGGGCTTGGCGCCGTTGGCATCGAAGTTGTCCCACTTCGAGTCCGAGGTGGCGCTGATGCCCGAGAAGCGCAGCGCGAAGTCGTCCGGGTTGGTGGCCTGCCGGTGGGCCTCCTCGTAGGTGACGAGCCCCTGCCTCACCAGCGACATCAGCGACTGGTCGAAGGTCTGCATCCCGTAGGTGTCGAAGCCCTGGGAGATGGCGTCCGGAATCTCCTTCGTCCGGTCCTTGTCCTCGATGAGCTCCTTCACGCGCGCGGTGCAGCGCAGCACTTCCACCGCGGCCACGCGGCCCTTGCCATCCGCGCGCGGAATCAGGCGCTGGCTCACCACCGCCTTGAGCACGCTCGCCAATTGGATGCGCACCTGCTTCTGCTGGTACGGCGGGAAGGCCGAGACGATGCGGTTGATGGTCTCCGTGGCGTCCAGCGTGTGCAGCGTGGACATCACCAGGTGGCCCGTCTCCGCCGCCGCGAGCGCCGTCTCGATGGTCTCGTGGTCTCGCATTTCGCCCACGAGGATGACGTCCGGATCCTGCCGCAGCGCGCTCTTGAGCGCCTGGGCGAACGACATCGTGTCCACGCCCACCTCGCGCTGGTTCACGATGGAGCGCTTGTCCCGGATGAGGAACTCGATCGGATCCTCGATCGTCATGATGTGGTTCGTCTCGGTGGCGTTGATGTGATCGATCATCGCCGCGAGCGTGGTGGACTTACCCGAACCCGTGGTGCCGGTGACGAGGATGAGGCCGCGCTCGTCCAGGCAGATCTTCTCCAGGATGGGCGGCAGCATCAGCTCCTTGATGGCCATCACCTTGGTGGGGATGACACGCATCACCGCGCCAATGGTGCCGCGCTGCTGGAACACGTTGACGCGAAAACGCCCCAACCCGGGGACGCCGTAGGCCAGGTCCACCTCGTTGCTCTGCTTGAACTTCTCCTTCTGGAACTCGTTCATGATGCCGAAGACCATGCGAGCCACCTCCTCGGGGGGGAGGCGCTTGCCGTCCTTCAGCGGCACCAGCGAGCCGTCGACACGGAACATGGGCGGAAGGCCCGCCTTGAGGTGGATGTCGGAGGCACCGCCGCGGAGCGCAATCTGGAGGATCTCGTTGAGTTCCATGGATGGTCTTGGATGCTAGCACGTCGAACGGATCCGACGAGGGGGCTCCCGGGACGAGGCTCGATCGCCTGCCCTGACCCGCAAAACACAACGGCGGAGGCCCCCCGAAGGGACCCCCGCCGCGTGGGTACTCCAGCGAAACCGGAAAGACGGCTTAGCGCTTGGAGAACTGGAACCGACGACGCGCGCCCGGCTGACCGTACTTCTTGCGCTCGACGGCGCGGGCATCGCGGGTGAGGAAGCCGGCCTTCTTCAGCGCGGGGCGGAAGTCCGGGTTGTAGTTGCACAGCGCGCGGGACAGACCGTGGCGGATCGCGCCGGCCTGACCGCTCAGACCGCCGCCGCGAACGTTGACCTCGATGTCGATCTTGCCCTTCTGCTCGAGGACGTCCAGGGGCTGGTTGAGGATCATCTTCGACGTCTCACGGCCGAAGTACACGTTGATGTCGCGGCCGTTGACAATCACAACGCCGGTGCCCGGGCGGATCCACACGCGCGCGGTGGCCTCCTTGCGGCGGCCGGTGCCATAAAAACCCTTCTCGGTGGCGGTAGCCATGTCGTCTCTTCTCTAAAAGGTGCGGAAAGTTGGGAAGGAAGGAGCTCTTACGCCTCGACCTCGCGCGCCACCGGCTTCTGGGCGGCGTGCGGGTGGGTGTCACCGGCGTAGACCTTGAGCTTCGTCATCATCTGGCGGCCGAGCGCGTTGCGCGGCAGCATGCGGCGCACGGCGTTGATGATGATGTCCTCGGGGTGCCGCTGACGCAGCTTCTCGAGGTTGGTGATCTTCAGGGCACCCGGGAAACCCGCGCGCGGGTGCCGGTAGTACATCTTGTCCTGCTCCTTCGTACCCGTCACGCGCACCTTGTCGGCGTTGATGACGATGACGTGATCACCCGTGTCGATGGACGGGGTGTACATCGCCTTGTGCTTGCCCTTGAGCAGCGTGGCGATCTGGCTGGCGGCGCGGCCCAGCACCTTCCCGTTCACGTCGATGATGTGCCAGTCGCGCTTGATGTCCGCCGGCTTGGCGCTGTAGGTCCTCTGCGACATTGTTTGAACTCCAAAAGCATGGTTGGCGCGTGTAGCGCCTGTAGCCGTAGCAACCACGGGTCCACCCCGAGAACTTCCAAGCTGGCCCGGAAAGGCCGACCGTCTTAGAGGCGGGCGGGAGGCAAGTCAAGGTCACACTGCGTTCAGCGTGCCCCACCCGCCGTTCCGGTGGGGGCGGGAGCCGCTCCCGCCGTCCCCCCAACAGTCGGGGTGGCGGGAGAGGGCGCTCCCCCGCCTGCCCCCTGGGAGGCGGCCTGGGCCTTGAAGCGCTCCTTGAGGTTGGCGAAGAAGTTCTTCTCCTCCGCGGTGGGAGGGCCCTTGCGGGGGGCATCCAGGTCCACCAGCTCCACCAGCTCCGGGGGGATGTCCTCCAGGAAGCGCGAGGGGGTGCGAGGCACCTCCTTCCCCCGCTTCACCCGCATGGCGGACCGGGTGAGGTAGAGGATCTCCTTGGCCCGGGTGATGCCCACGTAGCAGAGCCGGCGCTCCTCCTCGAGGTTCTGCGCCTCGCCCTGCATGCCCTTGTGGGGCATCAGCTCCTCCTCCATGCCGATGAAGAAGACCACCCGGTACTCCAGGCCCTTGGAGGCATGGAGGGTCATCAGGGTGACGGCCTTCTGCCCGCCGGGCACCTCTTCCTCCTCCTGGCGGGTATCGAGGCTGAGCCGGTTCAGGTAGGTGAGCAGGCTGGCCTTGGGGCCCTCGCGCTTCTCGAAGGCCTCCAGGGAGTTGATCACCTGGTCGATGGACTTGAGCTTCCGGTCCGCGCTGGCCTGCGAGGTGGTCAGGGACTTCGCGTCGTCCTTGTAGCCGATCTCCTCCAGCAGCTTGCGCGTCGTCGCCGCCAGGTTGCCCTGCTCGTACGACTGCCGGTAGCGCTCCACGAGTTGGAGGAACTCCTTCACCTTCTCGGCCGCGCCCTTGGGCAGGTCCTCGTACCCCGCGGCGCGCTCCATGGCGCCCCAGAGCGTCACGCTGTCGCGCCGCGCGTGCGCCACCAGCCGCTCCATGGTGACGTCGCCAATGCCCCGCGCCGGCACGTTGATGATGCGCAGGAGCGCCGTCTCGTCCCGAGGGTTGGCGATCAGCTTGAAGTAGGCGATGACGTCCTTCACCTCGCGCCGGTCGAAGAACTCGCTGCCCGACACCACCTCGTAGCGGATGTTCTTCTCTCGCAGCATCTCCTCGATGGGCCGCGACTGGCCGTTGACGCGGTAGAGGATGGAGATTTCATCCGGGGGGATGCCGCCGGCCACGAGCCTGGAGATCTCGCTGGCCACATACCGCGCCTCCTCCTCCTCGGTGGGGGCCGTCACCACCTTGATGCGCGGACCGCCCTTGCGCTCGGACCACATCTGCTTGGCCTTGCGCTCGGGGTTCTTCGCGATGACGGCGTTGGCCGCGTCCAGCACCACCTGGGTGGAGCGGTAGTTCTGCTCCAGCCGCACCTCCTTCGCCCCGGGGAAGTACTGGTCGAAGCTCAGGATGTTGCGCACCTCGGCGCCGCGCCAGCTGTAGATGCACTGGTCGTCGTCGCCCACCACGCACACGTTGCGCGTCTCACCGCTGGCCAGCAGCTTCAGGAGATCCAACTGGGCCTGGTTGGTGTCCTGGAACTCGTCCACCAGGATGTAGCGGAAGCGCTGGGTGTACTTCTGCCGCAGGTCCTCGTGCTCGCGCAGCAGCCGCGACGGGAGGATGAGCAGGTCATCGAAGTCCACCGAGCCCTGCGCCTTGAGCGCGAGTTGGTAGGCCTCGTAGACCATGTGGGCGATGAGATCGTAGTCGTCCCCCATCCCCTCCCCGAGTGGCTCGGGCACCTTGCCGGCGTTCTTCGCCTTGGAGATGAGGTTGAGCACCTTGCGGGGATCGAAGGAGCGATCATCGATGCGCCGCTCCCTCATGGCCCGCCGGATGATGGCCACCTGGTCGCCCTGATCGGCGATGGTGAACTTCTTGGGCCAGCCCAGCCGGTAGATGTCCTCGCGGAGCATCTCCGCGCCAAAGGCATGGAAGGTGCACACCAGCACGTTCTGGGCCCGGGGCCCGGCCATGTGGACCAGGCGCTCCTTCATCTCCGTGGCGGCCTTGTTGGTGAAGGTCACCGCCAGGATGTTGCGGGCCAGCAGCCCACCCGGCCGCTTGTCGAGCAGGTGGACGATACGGTTGGTGATGACACGGGTCTTCCCGCTCCCTGCGCCCGCCAGCACCAGGAGGGGGCCCTCGGTGGTGAGCACGGCTTCGCGCTGCGGGGGGTTGAGCTTCGAGAGGTCCATTGCGCGCGGCCCGGGGATACCCTTTGATTCCCCCGTGCGCGACTATTCTTTTCCGCGGCGGCTCATTCTCCTCGCGCTCGTCGCGAGCACCGCCTGCACCGATGGTGGAAAGAAGACACCGGGTGTCCCGGAGAGTGCCTCCGCGGACACCCTGGCCCCCTTCCCCTGCACGCATTTCGAGGACTTGCGGCGCTTCCTCCCGGAGACGCTGGAGGGCCTCACGCGCGCGGGAGATGGGGGCTCCACCGGCCGCTACGGCGACGTGTCCGTCAGCGAGGCCGAGCGCAGCTTCACTCACGGTGAGGAGCGGGAAGTGAAGGTGCGCATCGTGGACACCACCCTGGGGAAGAAGCTGGGCCAGGCCATCCGCGCCGCGGCCGAGGAGGGCCGGGACCGGGCCCAGAACGATCCCACCGCCCCCATCTTCTGGAAGGACAAGGAGGCGGTGGGCTTCGTACGCTACGACGCGTCCACCGGGCAGGCCGAGGCCAGCCTGCTGGTGGGCAACCGGTACGTGGTCGCGGTGAGCAGTCGAGGGTACCCGGGCACCGTGGAGGTGCGCCGGGTGGCGCGTGACATCGACCTCGAGGGGCTGGCACGGTTGGACCGCGCCCCCGGTGGTGCGGATCATCAATGAAAGGAGCATCCGTGGTGAAGGACAGAGGGTCGCGGGGGAACGCACCGGATGTGCTCGAGCAGGAGGCCCAGGCACGCCAGCAGGTGGCCGGCATGGGCAAGCGCGAGTTCCTCGAGCAGTACCAGCGGCTGGCCAAGCTCTACACGGCGGATCCGGGCAACCCCGGCTCCTACGCGTGCGAGGGCTGCGAGCGGTGCGCCAACTGCATGTTCTGCCGCGACTGCGACAGCTGCTACCAGTGCACCCACTGCACCCGCTGCGAGCTGTGCAACAACTGCACGCACTGCGTGGACTGCAAGCAGTGCCACCAATGCGCCTACTGCGTGCAGAGCGAGAACTGCACCGGCAGCGCCTACCTGGTGCTGTGCCGCAACATGTCCGACAGCAACTACTGCTTCGGCAGCGTGGGCCTCTCCAAGAAGGACTTCCACATCCTCAACGTGCCCTTCTCCCGCTCCGAGTACTTCAAGCAGGTGAAGCGGCTGCGCGAGGAGCTGGGCGTCTGAAACGCCCCACCCCGCCGGGGACTACAGGACTCGGACGAAGAACGCCTTGAGGTACTCGGTCTCCGTCAGGCCACCGAGCACCGGGTGATCCAACCCCGCGCCCCGGCGCTCGAGGATCTGCACAGGCCGCTTCGCGTCCGAGGCGGCCGAGAGCACCATCTCCTCGAAGGCCTCGCGCGAGAGCTTGCCGGAGCACGAGCAGGTGACGAGCAGGCCCTCGGGGCGCAGGCACTTGAGGGCGCGCAGGTTGAGCTCGTGGTAGGCGCGCAGGGCGGTGGCCAGACCCTCGCGCCGCTTGGCCAGCCCCGGAGGATCCACCACCACCGTGTCGAAGCGGCGGCCGGACTCGGAGAAGCGGCGCAGCACGTCGAAGGCGTTGGCGTTCTCCACCGTGACGTGGGAGCGCCCGTTGCGCTCGGCGTTCGCCCGGGCGCGCTCGGCGGCCTTGGCGTCCTGCTCCACCGCCAGCACCGAGTCACAGCTCCGGCTCAGCGCCAGCGCGAAGCCCCCATGGTAGCTGAAGAGATCCAACGCCTCGCCCCGGGCCAGCTCGGAGGCGCGCAGGTGGTTGTCCACCTGGTCCAGGAAGGCGCCCGTCTTCATGTCGCCCAGCAGATCCACCTCGAGGAGGTTCTCCCCCTCGTGGTAGCTGAAGCGGGCCTCGCCCTCGCCGTGCAGCAGTCGCACCTCGCGCGTCAGGCCCTCGAAGTCGCGGCCGGAGGCATCGTCGCGGCACACCACGTGGGTGGCCCCGGTGAGCTCGACGAGGGTGCGCGCCACCCACTCCTTGCGCACGTCCATGCCCTCGGAGAGCGTCTGCAGCGACAGGCCCGCGCCGTAGCGATCCACGAAGAGGCCGGGCAGGAGGTCCGCCTCGCCGTGCACCAGGCGCAGGCCATCGCGGTGACGCAACGGCGCGCGCCGCGCGAGGGACAGCTCCAGGCGGTGGCGCAGCCATGCCTCGTCCACCTTCTCCTCGGTGGGGCCCCTGCGGGTCAACAGCCGCAGCGCCAGCGGCGAGCGCTGCGCGTAGAAGGCCTGGCCCACGGGGTTGCCCTGCGGGTCCACCACCGCCACCACGGCGCCGCGCTCCTGCGTATCGGGCAGCTCCACCAGCTCGGTGCGGTACAGCCAGGGGTGGCCCCGGCGCAGGGCCTTGGCCCCCTTGAGGCTCACGCGGGCGATGGGAAGGGATGGGGAACGGACCATAGGGCGTGTCACTCCAGGCCTCGGGCGGCCAGTTCCTGATCGTCCTCGCCCCGCAGGTGCCCCACCTCGTGGAGCAGCGTCACCTTGATCTGCTCGCGCAGCTCCTCCCGGGAGCGCACGGCGCGGGCGAGGTTGAGTCGGTACAGCACCACCGAGCGGCAGGGCGTCTCCGTGCCGTCGCAGGGCTCCCCCAGCGGCGGGCCACGGAAGAGGCCGAGGATGGCGGGGGACAGGGGCGGATCGCCGGAGAGAAGATCCTCGTCCGCGGGCAGCTCCTCGGCGCGCACCGGCACGCCGGAGAGATCCCTCCGCATGTCCTCGGGGAGGGCCGACACCGCGCGGGCCACCTCCTCGCGGAACTCGGCCTGCGAGGGGGTGGGAGGCACGGGGAAGTCCTCTGGCGAGAGGGCGCGCGCCTTGTCGAAGTGCGTCTGTGCCTGCTTCCACCTGCCCTCGCGCTCCAGCAACAGGCCGAGGTGGTAGTGCGCGTGCGCCCCGCGCTCCTTGTCGTTCACCAGGCCGCTGAAGGCCGCCCGGGCCTCGGCGAAGCGGCACAGCTCGAAGAGGGCCAGGGCCTTCTCGTAGGCGGCCTCGTGATTGTGGGGCTCGCGCGCCAGGACGAGCTGCGCGCGCTGGAGCGCCTCGCTGGCCTGACCCAGATCATTGAGCGCCATGGCGGCCACCAGCGCGAAGCGGGGCAATGACTCCGGCGACACGTCGGCCTGGGAGAGCCCGCGCTCGGCGTAGAGCGCGCCCAGCTCGTCGTACTCGCGGCTGGAGGGTAGCTGTACGGCGTAGAGGTGGGCCGCGCCGAGCAGCGCGTCCGGGTGGCCGGGGTCGATGGCGAGCGCCCGGGCATAGGCCACCTGCGCCTCCGCCGTGCGGTTGAGCGCGGCCAGTGCCTCACCCCGCGCCGCGTGGGCGGCGGCCGAGTCCGGCTCCAGGGCGGAGGCCTGGGCGGCACAGGACAGGGCCTCCGGGAACCTGCCGCTGTCGAGGTAGTCCAGCGCCGCGGCGAGCGGAGCGGCCCCCGCGGCCCGGCAGGTGGGAATCGGCTCGGGCACGGGGACGGCGGCGGGCGCGGGCGCCGAAGTGGCCACGGGGGAGCCCGCATCGGGCACGGCCGGAGCGGACATCCGCTGGCAGGCACCGAGGAGAAGGAGACAGAGGGCGAACGGACCGCGCCGGGACATGGGGAGACGCAGGCTACGGCATCGCCCGCACCACGGGAAGGTGTCAGGTGCCTGCCTGCCCACCCCCCCTGACTGAAAACGACGGGGCCCGTCACCGCCATGTGGCGAGGACGGGCCCCGGAATCACCGCTTCGAACCCTGCCTACATGTCCGAGGGGATGCAGGACTCCCTGCCGCCGTTCTCCTGGTCGTGGCGGCAGGCATGCAGATCGCGCGACACGGGCAGCTCGTAGATGTACTGCAGCACGTCGGTGCCGGATGCCACCTGCGTCTCGGAGGCCTGCTCCCGGTTGGGCCCGGCCTCGAGGAAGACGGTGCTGTACTTCACCTTGCCCGTCTTCGACACCTGGATGGACGTGGAGACATCGGGAGGCGGAGCGATCACCTCACGCTCCTGGTAGCGCGCGAACACGCCCTGCTCGGAGAAGCCCGCCGCGCAGTTGGGCGCACCGGAGATGAAGTCCGCCTGGAAGAGGCGGGCCTTGCTCGTGTACGAGCCGGAGCAGGCCACGGACTTCTTGCCGTTGGCCGGCGGCGCGACGGCGGTCGAGTGCATGGAGTTCCACATCGAGCAGCTCGCCAACAGCGACGAACCGCTGGCCGTCTTGTGCTCCAGACCCTCGTACTCGTAGAACCAACCCGCGTCATCCGAGCGGGCCAACGGCCTCGCCGCGTCGCACGTCTTGCTGCCGCTCGCGCACGAGCACGTGCCGTCGGCCGCGCAGGAGACATCCGTCACGTTGACGAGGTCGCCCGTGCCACGCGCGCCGCCGGTATCCGTCAGCCGCCGCTCGTCGAACTGGGCGGCCATGTTGGACGAGAACTTGTTCGGATCCTCGTCGAAGACGCGGTTCTCGGAGCCGCCGTAGGCCCAGATGCCGAAGAAGCGGTTCCTGCCGAGCGTGGTGTCCGAGGCCGCCGGCTGCTTGAGGTCCAGATCTCCCATGTTCAGCGTGTTGCCCGTCGCCTTCACGCGGCAATCGAAGACGTTCAACGCGTACTGGCCACACTCCACACTGGTGTGGGCGAACTCGTAATCGGCCTTGCCACCGGTGAGCTTGGGGCAGGACTTCACGTCGCGATTCTCGTACGTGGCCTTGATGAAGGACGTGCTGCCCTGCGGGCCACAGTAGTTGAACGAAGACGGGGTCTCCCACGGGGTGTACTTCGTGCTCTTGTAGATGCCGTCGGCCCACTCATTGGTCATCTGCTGGTAGTCCGAGATACCACGCGTCACCTTGTAGTCGACCAGCGTCTGGGAGCACCCGAGCTTGGAGCACGCCTGCGGGTTGTCGTAACGGCAGGAGCCGACTCCATCATCCAGCAGCGAATAGCGGTTGCCCGAGCCCACGAAGGCGCGCAGGGCGTTCGTGTCCGTCTGCAGACCCAGGGAGGTCATGTAGTAGATGGGCGCGCGCCGGGAGATGTCCTCCTCGTCGGAGGGGTTCACATCCTGCCGGTCCATGGAGAAGGAACGCGCACCGCTCCAATTGGTCACCAGGCCCGAGCTGTCCGTGACACCCGGCACGTGGAAGCGCAGCGTCCAGATCTGCCCACCCAGGTCACCCACCACCGCGGTGTCGAAGAAACCATCGAGACGCGGCCTGTCGTTGGAGCCGTAGTCCGCCATGGCCACCGGCGCCACGAAGCCATACTTCAGGTACTCGCGCGGCTTCTCCGCGTCACCCGAGGTCTTCCCCGGCGGCGCGTACTCCCACTTCCACAGCAGGTTGTCACGACGCTTGTCCACCCTGCCGTTCCACACGTCCACCATGTAGATGCCGCGGCCCTTCTCCCCGGCGGGAGACCAGCCACCGGACAGCATCGTCACCCAACGCTCGGCGGAGTACTTCTCCGGCTGCGATGGATCCCGCGCCACGCCATTCGACGCGCCCGCCTCGAGCAGGATGGGCCCGATGGGTGGCGCCTTGGGGCTGAGGCTGAAGAGCGTCTTGCCGAAGCGCTGCGCTTCGTCCGTGCACGGCTGCGGGAACATCCAGCGGAACCTGGGCGCCACCGCCGCCGGCTTCTCGTCCGCGGTCCACTGCAGCTCCAGGGCGAAGTAGTGCGTGCCACCCCGGCCCTCGGCCACCACGGCCACCGTGTGGAACTCGTTGGCGGACTTCATGCCGTTGTTGTCCTCGTCCGCCCAGATGTCGCGGACCATGATGTCACCGTCGACGTAGTAGGCGTGGCCCTGCAGCAGATCCTGCAGCCGCGGCAGCAGGTCCGACGGAATGAAGGCCCACACCTCCCTGCCGGTCGACGTCTTCGGGTCGTACGAGATGTTGCACGAGGTGGAGTCTTGCGAGCCGACCCCGTCGCTGAAGGCGTGCAGCATGCCGTCATTGGCGCCCACGAGGATGAGCCGCTCCCGCATGCCCTGCTTGTGGTGGTAGTAGTCGTACCCATCCACCGGCTTCGGCACGGCGTCCGCCTTGCACGACGAGGGGATGGTGAGGTTCTCGGGCACGAACTCGGTGGCCGGAACGCCGAGCTGCTTCGAGTTGGCGTAGAGCGTACGCGCGCACTGGGTGCTGACACCCATGTCACACAGGAACTTGTCCACCGGCGGGCTCACCACCACGGGCGACGAGTGGAAGATGTCGCCCAGCGCGGACGGCCGGGTGTCCCAGCGCGAATCATCCTTGTCCTCGTCGAACAGGTCCTGTCCGCGCACGTACTGGATGACCAGCGCCGCGCACAGCTTGTCGAACTCGACCTGGGTCGTGGGGTTGGCCACCAACACCGCGCCCACACCCGCGCGGTCGTTCAACAGCGCCGAGGCCTGCGCGGGGGTGTACTCCATCTTGTCCAGGATGTACCCCGGCTTGTAGTTGACGCCGGAGCCGGTGGGGCACAGCGGCGCCCCGCTCACGGCCAGGTACTGACGGAGCTCCTCGAGGTTCTTGAGGTCGAAGCTGACGAGCGCGTCATCCTGATTGAACAGCCCGTCCTTGCCGCCCTTCAACCTGCCGTTGTCGGTCACCGTGTAGATCTTCCGGCTGACGTGCCCGTCCTTCTCGATCTGCTCGCCCGCTTCCCAATACGGCTGGGCGACGTCGCCGAACGTCGTCTTGCCGCCCGACGAGTCGCTGAAGCCCACCACCTTGCGGAACACGCCCTCCTCGTCCTCCGCGACGACGTTCCCATCCTTGTCGGTCAGGAAGACATCCTGGCGGTCCTTGTCGCCGTTCAGGTCCTCGTCCAGGACGAACTCGTTGAACTGCTCGTAGCGGTAGAGCTTGCCCAACCAGCCCTTGTTGCGCGTGGGGAACATGCGCGGGATGACCGCCAGCTGCGACGAGGTCTGCGACTGCAGGCTGTTGACGGCCGCCGAGGAGAAGGCGTTGTTGCGCGCGTTGATGTTGTCCAGGATGTCGAGGATGGCCTGCTTGAGCTCGCTGGTGCTCCGGGCCGGGAAGAACGCGCCACCGCCCAGCCGCGCCGTCTCCTGCAGCAGCTTGCTGGAGGCCACGTCCTCGGAGAAACCGATGGTGTACGTGGCCACGCTCTGCACGCCCTCCTTGTCCGAGCGCAGGTCGTTGTTCCACAGGAACCTGGCCACCTTGTGCAGATGGCTGGAGGTGTTGCAGCCGACGCACTCCGTCGTGTCCTTCGTGATGGCGGTAGGCAGGGTGACCACCTTGCCCTCGTCATAGGGCTCGCCGTCCGTCAGGAGGATGATGGCGTTGAAGCCGCACTCGAAGCAGATACCGTCCGTGTTCGCGAAGTCGTTGTTGTTCGACGGCTTCGCGTGGGAGGGGCCGAAGTAGGTGGTGAAGGGCGTGGGGGACGCCTTGGACTGGAAGTAGTAACCCGCCGCGTAGAGCGCATCCGCGAGCGGCGTGTTGCACGCGTCCCACGCCAGCCCCTTGCCCGAATCACCCCCGTGGTTGGTGAGGGTGTTGAGGACGCTGTTGCGGTTGCTCTCCACCGAGCTGGAGTCCAGCGGGTAGGACTTGTCGCACGTGGGTCCAACGCTCTGGGAGATGCAGAGGCACTGGGCGTTGTAGTTGTTCGACTTCCTGCCCCAGCACGCGTTCGTGTTGGCGGTCTGGAAGCCCATCACCCCGAAGCGCACCTCGCGCAGGTCGCGGATGACGTCGGCCAGCACCTTGACGGCACCGGAGTCACGCGGCGCGTAGAAGTTGAGGAAGTTGCCCTTCACCCGCCGCATCGAGTTGTTCTGGACGTAGTAGCCCCGGGTGTCGAGGCACTGCTGGCAGAGCGACCGGTCCGCCTTGGGCATGGCGCCGCACGCGTCGGCCGGGCTCGTCCACGAGTTGGCGGACGGGGCCCCCTTGAAGTTGTAGCCGTAACCGCCCGCGGGTGCGTCGTAGTACTTGTTCGTGGCGAACCAGTCGTCGGACTGGGTCTTGAGCCCCGTCCACAGGCGTGGGTACGTCTCCTCCTCGTTGTAGCCCAGGTTGTTGATCTGATCGTGCGAGCACCCCTTGCTGGTCGGCCACGTCATCGGCCAGGCGTGCATCGAGCCGGAGGTGTCGATGATGAAGAGGATGTTGGGGGGCCCGCCCGGGCGGGAGAAGAACTTCTCGTCTCCGCCCTGCACCGGGTTCATCAACGAATCCAACCGGGACGTGGTCGGCAGACAGCAGGCCGCCTGATCAATGGCGACTGCGGTATCCGCCCGGAGCACCACCACCAGCAGGGCAACGAGACATAACGTCAGCTTGCGGAACATGGCGCCTTCCCTCACAGGCCGTAACGGAAGAGGAACTCGACCTCGGACTCGCGACCGCTCCCCGAGGGCTCCTCGCACTTGACCACCACCCGGTAGTACTGCCCACCCAGCGTGGTGGAGGTGGGAACGGAATTCTCGATGCCAAAGGCCTGGCGGCCCGCGGCACCCATCGTCACTGCATCCACGGTCTTCACCGTGGCAACCGGGCCATCACCGTAGTGCCCGGTCATCATTCGCGAGCGCGCTTCCGGATCCGGATCATCGATGAGCTTCGTGTCGAGGATCTGCAGCGTCCCCGTCGCCTGGAACAGCGACAGGCGGGACAGGAGGTGGCGGCGCGCCGCCTCCGCGCAGAGGTTGACACGATCACCCCGCAGCTTCTCGGCGGACGCCTCGCGGTTGCGGTTGGTGAACTGGATGGCTCCTCCCACCAACACCATCAGCACGGCGATGGCGATGATGGTGAGCAACAGGGCATTGCCTCGGGGGACCCTGGTCCTCGGCAGCTTCATGATGGGTCAGCCTCCCCACGCGATATCGGCGGGCGAGGTGCCCACCTCGGGATTGAAGGCGGAGCGCGACAGCATGTTCGGCACGCGCACCGTCGTGGTCATGTTGGTCCGGTAGTAGCCATCCGCTGGAGCCCCGGGCTCGTCACCCTCTTCCGAGTCCTCCAGGTCCGCGCGATTGAAGGCACGGCGCCCGCTGGATTCGGGGCGCGTCGAGCGCACGCCGATGGTCACGCGCACGGCCCGGATGTTCGCGGGATGCGCGTTGAAGCGTGCCGGGTCGTCGTAGGCCGTCTGGTACATGGGGGCCGGGAGGACGGACTCATTGGGGATGCGCTCCGTGTCCGCGCTGCCCACGTCACCCAGCACCCAGTTCACGGGCACGGAGGCCTTGTCCACGGGCTCGAGCACGAAGGGCGTGGCCGGCGGCGGCCGGTTCATCACATAGGCCACCTGGAACGACTCCACGTCCGCGGCCAGCGGGACGGCGGTGGCCTCATCCAGCGTGTCGAGCCCCTGGAAGGCCATCAGGAATGGACGGCCCCCCATGTTCATGATGCGGATGCGCAGCTCGTGCAGCATCATGACGTAGGGCGCATTGCTTCCCTCCCGGCGCAGACACCCGGCGTCCGCGCCCACGGAAGAGAGGCCCGCGTCCACATCGAAGTTGCTCGAGCCGCTGGCGCCCTTCGCCAGGCCCTCGCGCCCCCGCAGCACCACGTATTCACTCCCGCCCACGCACGAGACGATGAAGCGCTGGCCCTCGCGGAAGTCCCTGCCGAAGGTGTCCTCGTTCTCGAGCGCCAGACCGTCCTCGTCGTTGTAGGTGCCCCGGCGCAACCACGAGGGATCCCGGTAACGGAAGGCCAGATCATCCGTCACGGCCACGGGGACCCCGGCCCCCAGGTCGACCACGTCGTTGCTCTTCAACCTGCCAGCCAACGGGGCGGGATCGAAGTCGAACGCGAAGCGAGGATCCACCCCGTAGCCGGCCAGACGCAGCCGTTGCTCGATGAAGGTGCTCGCCGTGCGCACCCCCTCCACCGCCACCTTGATGCGCGACTCGGCCTGATACGAGCCCTGCACCGCCGCGACGGTGAACGCCACGCCAAAGAGGATGATGCTGGTGGCGACCGCGCCAACCAGCAGTTCGACCAGCGTGAAGCCGCGCGGCGCGTGAGGCAGGGGGGATTTCGAACGGGGCATGGGGACCACTCAGATTTCGACGTTGGTCGCGTTGCCGAAGGCGCTCGCGTCGTAGAAGCCAATGATCTGACGCACGAAGCGCCGCCGGCCCATCTCCTTCCACGACACGACGATCGCCACCTCATCGATACGGACCTGGGAGACCGCATCCAACCGCGACACCCACACCAGGACGCGACGGAAGCGGCCCGCGTCCGCCTCCGAATAGCCGGGAAGCAGCCTGGCGCCGGGCGCCACGTTCTGCTCGTAGGCATCGAGGTCGAAGATGCACCGGATGTTCCAGTTCTCACCGTCGTCGGGATCCAGGTTCTCCATCCCTCCGGCGAGCGCCTGCACGTCCGCGCCCGGGTTGCAATCGCCAGAGAGCAGGCCCCCGTTTCCCGCCGGCACGCCGATCACCCGATCATGGCCCAGCGAGTCCAGCGCCATGCGGACCTGGGAGGCGATGCCAGAAGCACGGTTGACGTGGTTGGCCATCGCGTTCTGCTCGCTGGCCACCATGATGCCCTGGAACACCCCCACCAGACCGATGAGGAACACCACGGAAGCGACCATTCCTTCGATGAGCGACACCCCACGAGGAGCGGAACCCATACGGCGGAGACGGCGTCGGGAAGCGAGGTCCATGGCAGATCCTCCGGTCGGCATCAGGGGGAGAAGGTCGCCACGTAGGCCGAGGGGCCAGAGATGGCGAAGAGGTACTGGTTCGTGCGGTCCACCGTGCTCAGGGCCAGCGCCTGGTTCGCACCGTCCTTGTGCTCGCCCTGCCCGTCGACGAAACGGGCGCTCCCATCCGCACGGAAGACGATGGCGCCACGCACGGGTGCATCCACCGAACAGAAGCTGCAGGTCTGGACCTTGAGCGCGGCGAAGGGAGGGCCATACTGGCCCTCTTGACCTGGAGTCAGCGCCGCGAAGCGCACCTGCTTGCTGTAGTCCTCCAGGAAGTACGTCGCCGACACGTCCGCCGACGTCTTGTCGATGGGCAGCGCGAAGAGATCGGCGGGCGCACGCACGAACCGGCCATCCGGATCCTCGACCAGGGCGAACGCGCCCTGTCCCGTCGTCGCCAACCGATCCTCGCGGCTGGCCGTCGTGTACACGACGACCCATACCGGATGGCCGCGCGAGCTCGCCTGGGCACGCGCCGTGGTCAGCACTCCCTGTAGATCGAAGGCGACATTCTGCAGCGCTCCACGCCGGCCCATCGCGTCGAAGGCCACCAGGGTCATCGCGATCAGCACGCCCAGGATCGCCACGACCATCATCACCTCGACGAGGGTGAAGCCACCGGCGCGCCGCCCCGGATTCGCTGGATTTACGTGGTCGTTCATTCCACCAACTCTATACGGGAGTGCACAGTACCCGGTCTTACAGAAAAGACAAAGTATTCTCAGACCATCGAACGTCCGGAACCCGACACCGCGCAGGAAGCACGCCGCCCCACCCCGTGAGTCCTCTCGCGGGGAGAGGGTCCCTCACTGCTCCGAGCAGACGCAAACCGGCCCACGACACGCACCCGACCGGACCCGGACCCGACTCCCGCGATGGGAAAATCACAGGAAAACCCGAGCACGTCCATTATCGGGCAGGCCGGCGCCAGGTTGCTTGTGCCCTCACGGACCATCGGATCAGGAATACGTAATGCATTCTGATGACACTGGAATTTCGGGAGGGAGGCGTTCACGCGCGGGACGACCAGCAAACGGCAGGCCGCCTGCCAACCCCCTGAAACGACGAGTGTCGGAGAAATGGCACTGCATGTGTTGCGGCCTGGAACCTCGCAAAATTTGCGAGGCTCGCAAAATGTAGTGGCCGTGCCTACCCGGACAGCTCGGACAGGATTTCCAGGTAGGCGGAACGGGCGCGAGCGGTCTCGCCGGCCTTGAAGCTGATGGCGGCCACCACGGGGTGCCCCCCTCCACCGTAGCGAGAGGCGATGGCGGCCAGGTCATGCCGCCGCTCCTGGGGGCGCCACGGGTTGGAGCCGAGCGACACCTTGGCGCGCGAGGGGCCCTGCCCCACCCAGAGGGTGTAGCGGGCCTCGGGGTAGAGCGCGTAGGCGATGAACTTGTTGAGGCTGTCGACTCCCTCCTCCACGAGATCGAAGGAGACGACGCCCTTGTCGTAGCGGGCCTTGGCGCGCACCAGGTCGATGTGGCGCCGGTGGCGCTCGAGCAGCGGCGCGAGCGGCCCGGAGATGAGGGGAGAGGCGGCGATGGACGCCAGCGACTCGCCCTGCATCCGTTCAATCACCTGGGGGATGAGCGCGGGGTCCTTGTTGGCCTCGAGCACCGTCATGATGCGCAGGGCGGGCTCCTCCAACGCCACGGCCATCTCCGGGTTGGGGAAGAGCGCGCCGTCGATGATCTCCGCCCAGTGCAGGAGGTCCGCCATGGGCGAGGGATCCCACCCGAAGCGCTCGCGCGCCACGTCCGCGAGATAGCAGGTGCAGCTCTTGCGGTGCGGATCATGGAACTTGTGCCCGCTGGTGTCGGCGCGGAAATGGGCCTCGTCACCGGGTTGCTGGAAGGCGGAGACGTGGTGGTCGAACCACCAGGACAGCCGCGGATCCTGGCTGTAGCGGAAGTCGACGATGACGTTCTCGTCCCCGGTGAAGACGGACGGATCGATGGCCGCCCCCCCCGCCTGGTGGGACAAGCCCCGGTAGCTGAAGCGGGCATCCGGCCGGACGCGCTCGCGATAGAAGCGGCTGAAGACCGCCGCGCTCGCGGCCCCGTCGAAGCAACTGTCGTGGAACAGAACCTGGACGTTCATGGGCTGGCCTTACCTGACTCGCGTGTCAGATGTGGACGAAAAGACTCGACGAAACGAGCCACTGTCCCTGGAAGAGTGAACGAAATTTGGAATCCCGCCCCACGGTCCGAGACAAGTGCTGATTGTAAATACCTGATATCCCATGGGGGCGCCCAGGAGGCAGACGGACGGCCCCCTGGCACGCTGCATGCATCTGATTTGGCCGTATCAGTCCATCAACCCCAGAGGTGCGGGTAGGAGGACACACCATGGCCAAGACGGCGACACGCAAGGGCGGTTCGGTCAAGCGGCAGGGACGGCGCGTCATGCCGGCACCGCGGCGGGCCACCCAACGCAAGGCGGCTCCGGCGCTGACGGTGGGGGAGCTCATCGCGGCGGCCTATGACACGGCTGGCGGAGAGCGCCTCGAGGTGCTCAAGCTGGTCACCTCGCCCCAGATGACCCGGGCCCTGGGACGACGCATCGTCCTGGTGCGCTGAGACTCCCCTTCCCGGGTGAGCCCGCTCGGAGGCCCTCAGGGCACGTCCGAGACGGACATGTACTGCTTGTCGGTGGGCTCGCCCGCGAGCAGCTTCGCGAAGTCCTCGGCGTTGTTGGGGTGCACGAGGAAGGTCCCCGCGGGCGTCTCCATGCGCACCGGCTCGGAGCCGCCACGCACGTCTCCCCCGGGGCCACCGCTGCCGGCCAGGGGCTCGGCATCACTGGAGCGCGACGACGAAACGGTCGCACAGCCAACCAGGGCCAGCAGAATGAGCGCGGCGTGGAGCTTCATCCAGAGTCCTCCCAATCGAGAGCGCCCGCGGAGCGGGAAACAGGGGGCGCCTGCGTACGTCGCTTCGCGCCGGGAGGCAAGTCCTCGAACGCGAGGGAGTGTCTACATGGAAACGCCCGCGCCCCGTGACTTCCGGGACGCGGGCGTCAGCCCCTACCGCGCTCTACAGAGGACTACCGGGGCTGCCAGCGAGGACGGTGGTCGTCGCCGAGGTTGGTCTGCACCTTCATCGTATCCGGGGTGAGCACGACAGCCTCCCCGAGGTTCCAATCCGTGGGGTTGATGCGCTTCATGTAGAGCCGCTGTCCCTGCACGTAGGCCACGAAATACCCGTCCGGGGAGACCGCCGGCAGCGTGGCATTGCTCGCCACGAGGATCGGATCGCCCACCACCTGGCCATTCTCGGGATTGGTGCGCTGCAGGTAGACGTTGGGGCCCGCCTGGTCCCCACACTGCGCACCCGGATTGCCGCAGATGATGGCCTGGGCAGTGGTGTCAGCCGGATCGTAATAGAAGGCCCGGACGTAGGTGACGTACGTCCCGTCCGGTGCCCAGTTGTGGGCCGTGATGAACGACTTGACCTCGCCGTCCGTCGCGGGCGTCGGCGCGCTCAGGCTGGCAATGGGGTTGGAGGACGCCCCGGCAGCGGGGAGGGTAAAAAGCTCGTACAGGGGTTGTTCCTCACCCCCCGAGAAGGTGTCGGACCCCTTGCTGGCCAGATAGAGCAGGAAGTCGTTCACCCTGTTGTACTTGGGCTGCTCGCCCGCCTCGCCACCGGGCACCGCCTGGGACTCCGCACCGATCGTCCGGGTCTGCAGACCCAGCCCCTTGGCGCTGTAGGCGAAGGTCTGCGCGTTCTTCCACGACGGGAACCCGCCGTTGGGGGAGAGTTCCTCGACGGCGCCCCCCCCCTCGCCGGGGATGGCGTAGATGCCCGAGATGCTCGTCCCGGCCTTCTTGACCCAGGTGACGCTGGACGACGGCTCCCACTCCAGGTGCCGGAAGTCCTCGGTGCCAGCGGTGCCGGCGGTGGTGAGGGGCGTCTTCGCCCCCGCGGTGCGCGGAATGCTCCGGGAGACGAGCGCCGGATCGCCAGCGGTCTCCTCCTCCACGAATGCCACGGCGGAGCCGTCCGTGTTCCAGCGCGGGAAACGGCTCGGGCCCGCGACCTCGCTGAGCTCGAACGCGGTGGCGCCCGACTCAGCGGACACCGCCACCGCCTCGATGGGGCCAGTCCCACCGTTCAGGGAGGCGGTCACCGCGATGTGGAGCGGCTGGCACGTCCTGCCCCCCCCGGCGCTCTCGCAGCGCAGGCCCGCCATGCACTCCGCGGAGGCGGTGCAGGCCCCACCCTTGTCGACGGTCATCGTCCCGGCATCCGTGCCCGCGTCCGTCTCCGTACCGGCGTCCGTCTCCGTGCCCGCGTCCATCTCCGTGCCCGCGTCCTCGCCGGAGGGAGGTTGGGTTGCCCGCTCCTCGCACTTGTTGGCGATGCAGACCCACTGCAGGCCCTCGGCTGGGGCACCCCTGTCGTTGAGACAATCGAATTGGTCGACGCACTCCTCAGAAGAACAGCCTGTCGCCACCACCATCAGAGCGCCCGCGAGCGCACTGATGACAACACGCTTGGTCATATGGACCCTCCGAAACCGCCGCGTGCGTATAGGCTCGCCCCGAACCACCGGGAGGGGGATTCGGGCACCCACACCGTGCCCGTTGTCGCGGGCTGAACGACGGACGAACGAAGCGCCACCGGACCTTTCCGATGATTGACACCCACTGCCATCTCGACGCACCGCGTTTCGATCCGGACCGCGACGAAGTGCTCACCCGGGCCTGGGCCGCTGGACTGCACGGCATCCTCGTGCCGGGCGTGGGCCCGGAGAACTGGGAGCCGCTGCTGGCCATGTCCCGCGCCGAGCCGCGCCTCCAGGTGGGGCTCGGCATCCACCCGCAGCTGCTCCCGGACATCCCCCCCGAGGAAGACGGGGAACACCTCGAGCGTCTGGACGCGCTCCTCGCTCGAGGGGGTGCCATCGCCGTGGGCGAGTGCGGCCTGGACGGGCCCTCCACCGCGGGGGCTCCCCTGGAGCGGCAGGTGGCGGTGTTGCGGCGGCACCTGGAGCTCGCGCGCAAGCACGGCCTGCCGGTGCTCATGCACTGCTTCCGGGCCCACCCCGCGCTCATCGAGCTCTTCAAGCAGGAGCCCCTGCCCGAGGCCGGCGTGCTCATGCACAGCTACGGAGGGGGCGCGGACCTGGCGCGCTTCTACATCCAGAAGGGCTGCTATTTCTCCTTCGCGGGCCCCGTCACCTGGGCCGAGGCGCGCAAGCCCCTGGACGCCCTGCGCGTCATCCCCCCCGACCGGTTGATGGCCGAGACGGACGCCCCGGACCAGGCCCCCACGCCCCACCGGGGGCAACGCTCGGAGCCCGGCTACCTGCCGCGCATCATCGAGGGCATGGCCCGGGTCCTGGGGGAGCCGGTGGAGGTGCTCGCCCAGCGGACGACCGAGAATGCCCGCCGCCTGTTCCGGGAAGCCTTTCCCACGTCTTCGCGGTAGGGATGCCGTCGCGTTATAGAGGCAAACCATGAATCCGCAGCCCCCTCCCCCCGAGACCATCCCCGCCGCCCCTGGCACCCCCGCCCCCTCGGAGCCCAAGCCCTTCAAGCTGCACCGGCGCTTCGATCGCACCGGCCGCCTGCTCGGTGATTCGGCGATGGAGCGGCTGTCCAAGGCCCGCGTCGTGGTGTTCGGCCTGGGTGGCGTGGGCAGCTACGCCGCCGAGGGACTGGTGCGCAGCGGGATTGGCCACCTCACGCTGGTGGACTTCGACACCGTGTGCGTCACCAACGCCAACCGGCAGCTCCACGCCACCGCGAAGACGGTGGGCAAGCCCAAGGCGGAGCTGATGGCGCAGCGCTGCAAGGAGATCAACCCCGACGCCCACGTCGAGGCCCTGCGCGAGTTCTACCGCGACGAGCTGGCCGACCAGTTGCTCGCCCCGGGCAGCTACGACTACGTGGTGGACGCCATCGACAACGTGAAGGCGAAGCTGCACCTGCTCCACCGCTGCGTCAGCCTGGGCATCCCGGTGGTGAGCTCCATGGGCGCGGCGGCCCGGTTGGATCCCACGGCCATCCGAGTGGAGGACCTGTGCGAGACGCACATGGATCCCTTCGCCAAGGACATCCGCAAGCTGCTCAAGCGCAAGTACGCGGTGAACACCGACCGGCCCACGGGCATCACCGCCGTCTACTCCATCGAGACGCGCCGCCAGCCCGTGTCCCTGCGCTACGACGCCGACGACGGCTTCACCTGCGTGTGCCCCAACGACAACGACTTCCACTCCTGCGAGCACCGCAACCAGATCGACGGCAGCGTGGCCTTCGTCACCTCCGTGTTCGGCATGAACGCGGCGGGCGTCGTGGTGCGGCGCCTCTCGCTGGGACGGTAGGCCGCCCGCCTCAGGCCACCTTCGCCCCCGCCTGCTCGCGGCCACAGGGGCGGCGGAAGGAGCACTCCCCTGGTGCCTCTGGTTCCCCAGGTCATCCTCAACTGTCGCCACGCGGTATCGTCGAGGAACGACTTGAGGGTTTCACTCCGACGCGCGTGTCCCAGGAGAGCGGGCCGGGAGTAGCAGCCTCCTGTCGAGGTGGCGGAAGTGGAAGACGGAGTAGGGCTGGCCGGAAACCAGGACATAGGCTCCATGCGGCGGCTCGGGGTGCTCCTTCAACCAGGTCTCCGCCTCCTCGAGCGAGCCGAAGGACGCCACCGTGGGGAGAGTGCCATCCGGGCTGTTCCAGCTCTGGAGGAACGCCTCGAATGGGTAGAAGTTGCCCGTCACCTCGATGAAGTCCAAAGCGAAATAGGCAACCGCCAGCAGTTCCTTCTCTTCGGAGGAAGCAGTTGTCCTAAGGCGTACGAGCAACTCCTGCACTTTGGGAAGGAGCTCATGCATGTTCATGGAGACACCGTCGTGAGGTGCGAGCCATCAGGGACTCCTGCCGAGGTCAGCAGTACGACAGGCGCGAGCACGAGAGCCCCAGCCCCAGCGGAAGCCACGACGAAGACCACCCCCGCGATGACGACGACGCTTCCAACCAGAATCGCCTTGCGATTGCGCTTCAGCCATTCAACGGCGCTCTCTGTCGCGGTGAATTCATGGGTCTGACGCCCTCGCAACTCCTGCAGTTCCTCGCAGTCCCGGTAGGCCTGCCAGCACCCAATGGCTGGCGATAATGCGAGAGGTCGAGATCCTCGACGCGCCGCCAGGAGTGAGTCACCTGCCCATGGGGCGTCTCCTCGATGAGGAGCACGAGACCCATGAGCTCTCTGGGGCTGGCAGGGGCCGCATGATGAGTGGCGCCACAGGAAGTCAGCAATACGAGGAGGATGGGGGTAAGGAGCCTTGTCCAAGTATCTGAGGGTTTCATTCGGACACTCTGGGTCCTGGCCGTGGATGGCGGCAAGACTTTGACGGCCTGAGACTCAGGCCACCTTCGCCGCCGCCTGCTCGCGGCCACAGGGGCGGCGGAAGGCGCAGCGGGCGCACGCGGCCAGGTTGTCCGTCTGCGCGAAGGCGGACTCGCCCTTGGGCGTGTTGGTGGCCGGGTCCTCCAGCAGCTCGCGCATCCGCGCCACGCTCTGCGCGAAGCGGGACTTGAAGCCCTCCACCGCGTCGCGGTCCACCTGCACCTGCTGCTCCACCCCGTCGTTCAGGTACACCAGCGACGCGCGCACCTTCTCCAGGGGCAGCCGGTAGCGCTGCGACACGTAGAGCGCGTAGCCCAGTACCTGCTCGTCGTAGCCGTCCCGCGCCTTCCCCGTCTTCCAGTCCACCACCACCGGCGAGCCCTCCGCGTCCACGAAGGCGAAGTCCGGAATGGCGAAGACCTTCACCCCGTCCAGCGTGAAGGTGGAGAAGTCCGCGCCCGCGTCCACCTCCAGCCACTGCGCGGGCTTCAGCGCCCGCACCAGCGCCGGCCAGCTCGAGTTGAAGAACCAGCCGAGCGCCGAGCGCACCGTCTCCGCGTTCTGCTTCCAGGCCTCGTCCGGCACGGCCTCGTCGTACTCGTGCTCCACCAGGCCGGAGAACGTCTTGCGGTACTTCTGCGTCCAGTACGACTTGCCGCGCGAGTACCGGAAGTCCTCCCGCATCAGCTCGAGCGCCCGCTTCTCCACCTTCGCCGGATCCACCTCGCGCCCCGCCCGCCAGTCCAGCAGCGCGTCCCGGATGGCGTCGTGCACCACGCTGCCCGCCCAGGTGTAGCGGTTGCCCAGCTTCTTGAGCACGTACAGCTCGCGCACCTCCCTGGGCGCGCCCGACTCCCAGCCTCCCCAGGAGCGGTAGTAGTAGAAGTAGTAGGCCCGCTGGCATTCCTGGAGCTTCTCGTGACGGCTCTTGGACCAGGAGAAGTCGTTGGTGAAGGACGTGCGCCGCATGGAAGCCGCGCATCCTAGATAGGGCCTCGCCCAACTTGAAAGAGGTACAGGCGAGCAGGCACACCCCGGCAGGTCCTTTTCCGACACGGGCGAGCGGCTAAGGTGCGCGCCGCCATGGCAACCAAAGCTTTCCAGGAGAAGGTGGTGCTCATCACCGGTGCCTCCAGCGGCATCGGACGGGCAGCCGCCAGGGCCTACGCCGCGCAGGGGGCCCACCTCGTGCTCGCCGCGCGTCGTGAATCCCACCTGCGGGACACCGCGCGTGAAGTGGAGGCACTCGGCGTGCGGGCACTCCCCGTGCGCTGCGACGTCACGAGCGAGGAGGACGTGACGCGGCTGGTGCTCGAGACGGAGAGCGCGTTCGGCGGGTTGGACATCCTCGTCAACAACGCGGGGCTCGGGCTCTATGGGCCCGTCGAGGGCTTCAGCGAGGCGCAGCTGCGCCAGGTCTTCGAGATCAACTTCTTCGGCCTCGTGCGCGTCACCCGCGCCGCCCTGCCCCTGCTGCGCAAGCGCGCTCCCGGCTCGCAGGTGGTCAACGTCAGCTCCGTGCTCGGACACCGGGGCCTGCCCCTGCTCGGTGGCTATGGCTCCTCCAAGGCCGCGGTGAACCTCCTCACCGAGTCCCTGCGCGCCGAGCTCGCCGCCGAGGGCATCTCCGTGCTGCTCGTCTCCCCGGGCCTCACCGAGACGGAGTTCCGCGACTCCCGCCTCAACGCCGAGGGCTGGAAGCAGGACGCCATCCCCCTGAACGCGATGAGCTCCGAGGCCGTGGCCACCGCCATGGTGCGCGCCAGCCGCCGCAAGCGCCGGGAGACAGTGCTCACCCTGCCCGGTCGCGTCATGGTGCTCGCCAACCGGTGGATGCCGGGGCTCTTCGACCGTGTCGCCCGCCGCGTCGTGAATCCCGCCAGGAAGCCATGAGCCCTCCGCGCAAGCGCAAGGAGTCCTCCGCCGAGCGACTCGTCGAGCCCGGACGCCGCGAGTCGCTGCGCACGCGGCTGCTCGAGTGGTACGACCGGCAGAAGCGCGACCTGCCCTGGCGCCGCACGCGCGACCCCTACGCCATCTGGCTCAGCGAGGTGATGCTCCAGCAGACCCAGGTGGCCACCGTCATCCCCTACTGGGAGCGATTCCTCCAGCGCTTCCCCACGGTGGAGTCCCTGGCCGCCGCGCCGCTGCCGGACGTGCTCGCCCTGTGGCGGGGGCTCGGCTACTACTCGCGCGCGCGCAACCTGCACGGCGCCGCCCAGGAGGTGGTGGCCCGCTTCGGCGGCAGGCTGCCCCCCACCGCCGCCGAGCTGCTCACCCTCCCCGGCTTCGGCCGCTACACCGCGGGGGCCGTGGCCTCCATCGCCTTCGGCGAGCCCGCCCCGCTGGTGGATGGCAACGTGGCCCGCGTCCTCTCCCGCGTCTTCGAGGTGGAGGGAGCCCCGGGAGACCGCGCCCGCGAGGCCCGGCTGTGGGCGCTCGCCACGGAGCTCGTCCACGGCGAGCGGCCCGGCGACTTCAACCAGGCCCTCATGGAACACGGCGCCACCGTGTGCCGTCCGGAGAGCCCCCTGTGCCTCCTGTGTCCCGTGCGCGAGGAGTGTCTCGCCTACCGCCACGGCCGCGTGGACGAGCTGCCCCCGGCCAGGGTTCGCGCCGCGCCCAAGCGGATGACACTCGCCGTGGCCGTCTGGGCCCATGAGGGCCGGCTGCTGCTCGCGCGCCGCGCGGAGAAGGGCCTCTTCGGTGGACTGTGGGAGCTGCCCGCCGCGGAGGTGGACGACGACACGCCCGACACGGAGTCCGCCTCCCGCCTGGCCAAGGCACTCGGCGCGGACATCACCGTACGGGGACACCTCGGCACCGTGCGCCGGCAGCTCACCCACCGCGCCCTCTCGCTCCGGCTCCTGCGCGTGACGGGACCCACGCACCCCACCCACGCGCCCTCCTTCCGCGAGCTGCGCTGGTGCACCCCGGACGAGGCCTCCTCGCTCGGCATGAGCACCGCGATGCACAAGGCCCTCGAGGCCGCTATCGCCGCCGGAGCACTCCGCGCCTGAAACTGTCCGGCAACGGACAGCTTCCGCTCTGGCATGTTGCTCCGAGAACGCAGGGCCTCGGGTCCAATTTCCCTGGTCCGATGAGGGTGCTGATGTTGCAGGGAGCAGTCTTTCCTTTTGCCCCCGAAGGAGCCCTCACACATGGCACGTGCACAAGCCAAGGCGACCCAGACCCAGAACACGTCTCCCCAGAAGCAGGTGACGGAGACCCCGCGCGGCGCCGCCAATACCAACACCAGCCGCCCCGGGCCTACCCAGGAGCAGATCGCCCGGCGTGCCTATGAGCTCTACCTCGCGCGCGGCGGTAGCCACGGCCGTCATGAGGACGACTGGCTCCAGGCCGAGCGCGAGCTGAGGCTCGGACGCTGAACGCCCCAGCGCGCGAGCGTCCCCACCTCCCGCACCAGGTCGGCGATGGTCGTGCGCTCGAGGTCCTTCTCCCTCGCGAGCCGTGCCTCCTCGAAGTGCCCGGCGATGGCGACGGTGAAGCTCAGCTGGCGTACGGTGGCCGCTCCGAGGCGGGCTCCGCCACCAGCGCCTCCCGGAGCCGCCGCTGAGCCTGCTTGAGCTGCTCGAGGACATGCTCGGCATCCACCACCGTGCGCATCGCCAGGCCGCACGCCGGCGTCAGCAGCACCTGCGCGCCCACCCGCGTGAAGTCGTAACCCGGTGGCAGGGCCGCCTCGAGCGACACCTCCACCGCGTCCACCAGCTCCCCCACCTCGTACGTGGAGGTCAGATCCGTGGGGATGATGCCCAGACTCAACGTGGCCCCCGAGTCCAGGAAGCGCGCGAACGCACTCGACTCCTCCAGCACCGCGTCCAGCGACAGCCGCACATCCAGCGACAGCACGTCCAGCCCCGCCTCCAGCAGGCTCGCCCAGTGCGTGTTGCCGCAGCAATGCACGCCCACCAGCGCGCCCTCGCGCTGCAGCGCCACCACCAGCAGCCGCAGCTCCTGCATGGCCAGCAGGTGCCTCGGGTTGGAGCGCTCGAAGGCGTACAACCCTGGCTCGTCCAGGAAGAAGAGGGGCGTCGTCCCCGCCCGGCGCAGCGCCTTCACCATCGCCAGCGAGCGCGCCAGCATCAGCCGGAACATGGCCTCGTCCAACCCCGGCTCGTCCAGGGCCGCCCGCCCCTCGCTCGTGCGAGCCACCGAGCGCACCGTGAAGGGCCCCGCCAGCTGCGCCTTCGCGAAGGCCAGCTTCCGGTTCTCCACCTCCCAGAGGAACGGCCGCCACGCCCGGCACCCCTCCAGCGAGGGCTCGAAGGCCTCCACCGCGCCCGAGGACAGCGCCGCCTCCAGCCGCTCCTCGAAGTCCCCGCGCGCGCTGGCCCACGCCTCCAGGTCCACCGTGCACAGGCCCTCGTCGTCCCACCGCAGACCTGGCAGCCCCTCGAGCGCCTGCGGAATCATGAACTCCGAGGGCCGCCCGATGGGCAACTGGGGCAGGAAGGGAATGTCCAGCGCGAGCGCGGCCTGCAGGCCCATCTCGAGCTGGGTGTGTGGAAGACTCCCGATGCCGGTGGTGGCACAGGTGGGTAGCAGCTGAACGGCACGGCGGATGTTCGGCGCGCTCATGGTTCCCCCAATCTAAGCCACCTTCACCCCATCCCCCACCGTCGCCAGGCCCTGGCTGTCGAGCCACCGTTCCACCGTGGAGAGGAACTCCTCCGGAATCTCCAGCATCGGCGTGTGGCCGACCCCCTGGTATTCCACGTACGTCCAATCCGGCCGCACCCGGGCCAGCTCGCGCGAGTTGGCCACCGGCACCAGCCGATCCTCGGTGCCCTGGATGAGCAACGTGGGGACGCGAATCGCCGTCTCCATCTCGCGGAACTTCTTCTTGCGCAGCAGCATCATCACCAGCGAGCGCGCCGCCTCGACGAAGGCCTCGTCGGACCAGGGCATCCGCTCGTACCGCTCGCGGGCGAACTCCACATGCGCCCGTACCACCTCCTCCGGGAAGCGGCTCAGGTCCCGGCAGCACAGCTGGAGCATGCCCCGCGCCAGCTTCTCGGGCCCATACCGGGCCGAGCGCCGCTTCACGAAGAACTCGCCCACCCCCGGGATCGCGTAGAGGGCGAACATCATGAACACGGCCCGCTCCATCCGGGTGTTCTCGGCGCTCGGCTGCGCGGGGTTCACCAGCACCAGCCCGGATACCCGCTGGGGCTGGCGGGCCGCCTCCATCACCGAGAGAGCCCCGCCCATCGAGTTGCCCATCAGCAGGACCGGCTCGGAGGGGGACACGGCCTGGATGAAGGCGTCCAGCAGCGCCTGGTTGGCGTGGACACTCGCCGAGCGTCCCGCGAGCGGCGTCAGGCCGAAGCCCGTCAAATCCAACGCCAGCACCCGCGCGCGCCGGGCCAGCTTCTCCCCCACCATCATCCAGTTGTGGTGCGAGCCACCCAGCCCGTGCACCAGCACCATCGTCGGCCCGGAGCCACCGAAGTCCATGTAGTGAACGGGTCCGCCAAGATCGAGTGTGCGCGTGATCATCACCTCCTCCCTACCACGTCCCAGGAGGGAATGGGCCGCCCGGTGGCCGGTGCTGGACGCTGTCGGCGAGTCGGGTAGCCTGCCGTACACATGCCCGAGCTGCCCCCCCTGCCCCCCTCGCTGGATGCCTGGCGCGAGCGCATCGAGACCGCCCTCGCGCCCTGCGTCCTCTTCACCACCCGGGACGAGGAGGATCCGGACATGCCCGGGTGCCGCTACGGAGGACACCCGCTCGTCCCGCCGGGGACGCAGTGGCCCCACTCTCCCCGCGGCCCGCTCTCCTTCGTGGGTCAGCTCGATTTCGCCGAGCTGGCCTCGTGCCGGGGCGAGGCCCTGCCAGACCTGCCCCGCGACGGTGTCCTCGCCCTCTTCTATGACGTCCAGGAGCAGCCCTGGGGGTTCGATCCGAAGGACGCCGCCTCCTCGAAGCTCCTCTGGACGCCACGAAGCGCGGACGCGGTGGCGCTCGCCCCGCCTCGTGAGTTGGAGGAGGCGGGCCTGGCCTTCGACCTTCCCCTGAAGCTCACGCCCCGGCTCGGCCTGTCCCTGCCGGACCCCTGGGATCGCCGCGCGACCCTCCCCGTGGACGAGTGGGGTCAGGACCCGGCGGATGACTACACCGTGCTGCGCGAGCGCCTCACGGGCGGCGAGCACGCCCACCAGGTCGGAGGCCACCCCTGGTGGATCCAGAGCGACGCGCGCCTGGAGGCCCAGCTCGTCACCCATGGCCTGTACTGCGGCGACTCACGCGGCTACGACTCGCCCCAGGCCCGGCGGCTGGAGCCCGGCGCCAACGACTGGAGCCTGCTGTGGCAGATCGGCTCCGACGACGCGTCCGGCTTCATGTGGGGAGATATGGGCAACCTGTACCTCCTCATCCGGGACGCGGACCTGCGTGCCCGCCGGTTCGACCGGGCCTGGCTGGGCCTTCAGTGCGGGTAGGTTCCCAGGCGGGTAGGAGCCCAGAACCCTACGTGCGCCTGCCCGCTCCACGAGCGGGCCCGGGTATTTGGCCCACCGTGCACATGCGGTGTAGGCTCTCCATCAGTGCAGTCGAGGGAGAATCCTTGATGGCCATCGAATCAACTGCTCCTGACTCCGACGAACGGATGCTCACGTAGGCGGATAGCGGCCAGCCCGGGCTGGTTCCCGAACGTCTTCAATCTCCCCCCTTCATCCAGCTAGGCTGGAACCGCTCGCTCCCAGAGACACGTCGGTAGACGCCACCATGCAATCGGACGAAATCAAAAGCCTCACCAAGAAGATCTACAACGCCTACCAGGTGAACAACATGCTGGGGGCGGCTCCGTTGGTCCTCACGTTCGCCATCCTCCTCGGAATCAAGTCGGGGAAGGAGACGACGACCGCCATCATCCTGGCGGGCATCATCTCCGCGGTGTTCGGCGTCGTTCCCAACCTGGTCACGAGCTCCGAGCTCAAGAAGGCTTTCGAACCGACCGATCCCGAGACCCGGCTGCGGCTGCTCCTCAAGGTCCCCCGCATCCTCGAGTGGAAGATCCTGGGCGCGCTCCTGGCCTTCGCGGCCGCCTACATCTCGACGCTCGTCATCATGTTCGACAAGAGCGTCCTGTCGATCCCCTGGGGCCTCACGTTGATGTACCTCATCAACTCGCTCATGTGGATCCAGGTGCGGCTCTCCATCGAGAGCTATCTGCGTCCGTACGCGATGAAGGAGTTCCATCGCATCCCGTCGCCGAACATCAAGGACAGGGGCTACCTCTGGCCGCGCCAGGAGTGGTTCCTCCCCTACGCGTTCGGCATCTTCATTGCCTGCACCGTGGCGACGATGCTCACCATCATCTTCAAGAGCGCCGAAGGCATGATGCCGGAGATGGCCGCCAACATGAGCGGCATGTCGTCCGAGCAGCTCGAGGGCTACCTGAAGCAGAGCCTGGGCATGCTGGCCAGGCAGCTGATGGTGCCGCTGGTGGTCGTCGGCGTGTACATCCTGCTCAACGCCGCCAGCTCCGCGTGGCGCGTGGCGCGCCACCAGGTGGAGGGCGCCCGGGCCGTCCAGGAGTCCATCGAGGCCCTGGTGTCCGGTACGCCCAGGCTGCCGGCGTGGGTGAGCACGGATGAGATCGGCGATCTGGCGCAGGCGACGAGCAAGGCCTTCGCGAAGCTCCGCGCGCTCTCGCTCGCCCTGAAGGAGTCCGCGCAGAGCCTGGGCAGCTCGGCCCAGGAGCTGGGCATGTCCACCACGAAGCAGACCGAGGTGCTCTCCCGTCAGGCCGCCGCGCTCCAGGAGACCCAGGTCACCGCCCAGGAGATCAAGGAGACCTCCACCCTGGCCTTCCAGAAGGCCGAGAACGTCCTCAAGGAGACCGAGCGCGCCGACGCCATCAGCCGCTCCGGCGAGGAGGTCCTCGAGCAGAGCCTCAGCGGCCTGGAGAGCATCCGCCAGCAGGTGATGGAGATGGCCCGGCGCATCAAGGAGCTGGACGGAAGAACGCGGCAGATCGGCAACATCACCACCACGGTGAAGGACCTGGCCGACCAGTCCAACATGCTCGCGCTCAACGCCGCCATCGAGGCCGTGCGCTCGGGCGAGCACGGCAAGGGCTTCGCCGTCGTGGCCCGTGAAATCCGCATGCTGGCCGACCAGTCCATCAAGGCCACGCGCAACGTGCGCGAGCTGCTCCAGGACATCAGCACCGCCATCCGCACCACGGTGGAGATCACCGAGCGCGGTTCGGCGAGGATCGACAGCAGCCTCGGTCAGGTGCGCGAGTTCGGAAACAACATCCGCCAGCTGTCGGGCATCGTCCGGGAGAACGCCGCCTCGGTCCGGCAGATCTCCGCCGCGGTCGCCCAGCAGAACGCGGGCATCAGCCAGATCTTCCAGGCCGTCAACGAGCTGTCCACGATGATGGATCAGACCATGACGCGGCTGCGCTCCTCGGAGGAGGCGATGAACGTCGTCCAGGGCGTGGTCGAGCGCGTCACCGGTTTCGTGGGCGAGTACGAGTGGGAGAGCGAGGAGCTGGCCAAGCAGGCCACCGTCTCCCGTTCCGAGCCCACGGCCTAGAGCAGCACACGGCCTGGAGCCGCCCCCCCCGGCTCGGCCAGGTAGCACCACCGGCGCCACACGTGTGGCGCCGGTTCCCCCCGCCCCCCGCGCAGTCACGATCTCTATGGAAGCTTCCCAGCCCTCCAAGTCCATCCCCCGCGTCTCGGGGGCTCCCCTCATTGGCAACCTGTCCGAGTTCCGCGCCAGCCGGCTGGATCTGCTGCTGCGCGTGAGCCGGGAGTGCGGCGACATCGGGTCCTTCCGTATCGGCCCCGTCGAGGTCGTGGTGATCAGCTCCGCCACGCTCGCCAACTCCCTGCTGGTCGGCCATGCGGAGGACTTCAACGGAGGCCCCATTGGCCGCATCTTCATGCCGCTGGTGGGAGACAAGAGCCTCATCTTCCAGGACGGAGCCCCCCACCGGGAGCAGCGCAAGCTGCTGGCGCCCAGCTTCCACCCGAAGCGGCTGGCCGAGTTCTGCCAGTCCATGACGCGCTACACCCAGGAGGCCGCCTCGGGTTGGCAGGACGGGCAGATGCTCGACATGGTCCATGAGATGACCATCCTGACCATGCGCATCATCGGGAAGACCATGTTCGACGTGGACTTCCAGAACGAGGCGTCCGATCTGCGCGAGGCGATGATGGTGACGCTGGAGCACCTGGATCACATGAGCTCCAGCGCGCCCATCCCCCTGTCCTGGCCGACCGCCCGCAACAAGAGGGCCCGTGCGGCGATCGCCACCATCGACAACAGCATCCGGGCGATGATCGACGAGCGGCGCCGTGACGCCACGGACCGCAAGGACATGATGAGCTCGCTGCTGCAGGCGCGTAACGACGCCGGCCAGCCCATCGACGAGTCGCAGATCCGCGCCCACATCGTGACCTTCTTCAGCGCCGGGCACGAGACGACCGCCCTTGCCCTGAGCTGGACCTGGCAGCTGCTGGCCCGCCACCCCGAGGTGTACGCCAGGGTCCGGCAGGAAGTGGACGCGCTCGGCGGAAAGACCCCGGGCTTCGAGGATCTGCCCCGGCTGAGCTACCTGCAGCAGGTCATCAAGGAGTCGCTGCGCCTGCACCCCACCATCTTCATGATCGCCCGCGCCGCCGTGCGCGACGTGGAGATCGAGGGCTACCCCATCCGCAAGGGGCAGATGGTGCTGATTCCGCCCTACTGCATCCACCGCAACCCGGAGTACTTCCCGGACCCGGAGCGCTTCCAGCCCGAGCGCTTCGAGCCCGAGCGCGAGAAGAGCCGCCCCAAGCAGAGCTACATGCCCTTCGGCTCCGGCCCCCACACCTGCATCGGCAGCCACTTCGCGATGATGGAGACGCAGCTCATCATGGCGACGATGCTCCAGCAGTTGGATCTCGAGCTGCCCGCGGGTGAGCAGGTCAAGCCCCAGGTGCTCACGGTGTCGCTGCGCCCCTCCGCGTACAAGATGCGGGTGAAGCGCCGCGGCAGCGACGCCCCCCAGACGAAGGTGGCGTAGAGGCCACGCCCGCGGCCCCCGCTCCCGGTCCCCCACCGGGAGCGGGCCGCTCAACCGCGACTCAGGCGCCGCGCTCCTTCGTCTTGCGCTGGTCGAGCATGAGCATGGCGCTCAGTTCGAAGATGGTGTCGATGCGGTCCACCCGGTACAGCTCCTTGGCGATCCAGCACTTCACCTTGGTGTCGGGCCGGGCGAAGGGGCGGTAGTTGTCCAGCATCCACGAGGAGGCCCGGTCGAGCGACGCGCCGATGCCCGGGTGGTTGAAGCCCTGCCGCTCCAGGTAGGCGAGCATCAACACGGCATACGCCGTCTCCGTCAGGTTCGGCGCGCCATGGGTGCTCCACCCCCCATCCCGGTGCTGGGACACGAGCACGGCCTCGACCGCCTCGCGCATCTCCTGCTCGTACGGCGAGCCGATCAGCGCGATGACGGCGTGGCCCGTCGTGTACAGCCACGAGCGGTTCCACTTGTCCACCGTCCACCGGCCGTCCGGCTCGCGGCGCTCCAGCAGGAACTTCTGGAAGGGTGCCACGTCCTTGCCCATCACCATCAAGGCGTGGATGCAGCGGGCCGTCACCGTCGGTGACGGGTGCAGTTCGCCCGCGTAGGCGACGAAGTGGTTGTCGTTCTGGAAGCGGTAGAGGATGGACAGGTCCACCGGGTAGCCGAACTCGTGCAGCAGCATCACGGCCGCCGCCGTGTCATCGCCGTCCTGCAGGAAGTAGTCGCTCATGGCGATGCCCTTGGACCCCAGGACACCGGCGATCTCCTTGACCACCGGGGCCACCACGCCCTCGATGCGCGGATCCTTGAGGAGACCGGCGATCTGCAGGGCGTAGAGCGAGAAGAGCTGCTCGTAGCGCTCGAACGGGTAGATGGTCGACGTGACACCCGGAATGCCCATCTCGCACGCGCGCTCGGCATTGGCCAGGTACCTCCGCGCGCGGACGACCGTCTCCTCCAGCTCCGGCTTGCTCGAGGCGGCCTTCACCCACGCCGCCGTCCCCGCCGGGCTGTGGCTGATGCCACCCGAGCCATCGACGAGCACCGCGTTGGGCTCCGTGCCGGTGATCTCCCAGCAGTGGTTCCAGGGCATGCCCGGGATGACGGGCAGCTTCGCCACCGACTTGCGCTTGCGCTCACCGAACTCCAGCAGATGACCGTAGGGCTTGCGGGGGATGTGCATCTCGCCCGCCGCGTCGAGCTGATCCAACAGGCCGGGGAGGACGATCTCTCCGCCCACGGGCAGATCGTCCTTGGCCATCCTGGCCGAGGTGGACCACATCGCCGCCTGCCTGCGGACGAAGGCCACGCCCTCCCGGATGGCGACCCGGGTCTCGTTGCGGCGGCCGTACTCGCGCAGCGCGAGGACCGCGGCCAGGGTCGGGATGTCCCGGTGGAGCGGCATGGCGGGGTCACCCCAACCCCCATCCGACTGCTGCTTCGACAACAGCCAATCCACCGCCGGCCAGACCCCCTCCGCCGGAGGGAGGATCCGCAGCATCTGGGCCGTGTCGTAGACGGACGGGCTCATCAGCCCACCCTTCGAGCCCAAGACGGAGATCAACGAGTGCAGCTCCGCCACCAAGACATCCTGGATTCGTTTCATTGTGAGGCAGACACCTTTTTCGGGGGGGGGGACTTCAGGGGGGAGGTTTCAGGAGGACTTCAGCGGGGGCGCGCCTACCCACCGGACTCGGCATGGTGGAATTCGCGCTGCATGTAGAACATCCGGCTGAAGTGGCCCGTCGCGACCAGCGTCTTGCCCCAGGGCCGCAGGGGCTCGGGCAGCTGCCCGACGACCTTCTGGAGCGACTCGAGGTGCTGCCCGGCGCGCTCCACCGCGGACTTCTCGGCCTCCGCCTCGGACATGCCTCCGGCGATCAGCAGACTCAGCCCGTTGGCCTTGCCCTCGGCGCGCTCGCGCTCGAGGCTGCGCACGTCATTCATCCAGCGGCCCAGCAGCGCCATCTCCACGAGGGCGCGCTCGACGAGCGGCTCCTGGAGGACATCTCCCGCGAAGTCCGGCCCGAGCACCACGAGCGCCGCGGCGTGGTACATGGGCGCGCCGCAGGTCCACCGCGACACGTCCAGGTAGTGCTCCAGCGTGGGCAGCGTGCCGTCCTGCTGCGCGCGGCGCTTGTCCTTCAACTCCGTCGAGTGGGCCTCGCACATCCGCCGGAAGTGCTCCTGCCAGAGCGCCAGGAAGCGCTTCGCGCCGGGAAGTGCGTGGAGCGAGCGCGCCACGTCCTGCACCGCACCGCCCACGGACTCGGCCTCGCCAACGCCCGTCCACGACTGGGACTCGGGCGCGCGCGCCGTCTCCGCGTAGCGCGCGAGCACCTTGTGGATGTCATCGTCCGAGAGCGCGCCGATCTCCCCGTCCGCGATGTCGTCCACGGCGAACACCAGCAGCCCCACCTTGGAGATGAGCAGGTGCTGCTCCAGCGTCGCTCCGGGCTCCGAGGCGACACACCCCATCGTGGCCGCCTTGAGCCGCGAGGCCGCGATGGCCGGGAAGCGCTCCCGCCACGCCATCACCCCCGGCATGAGCTCCTTCACCCGCGCCTGCACGCGCTCGAGGAGCTCCTTCGGAATGCCCGGGGTCTTGGCCTCCGCGTACTGGTTCTGAAGCTCCCGAACGACTCCGAAATGTTTGCCTTCCAAGTTCTGCGTACTCATGGGGGCGGTCTCCAGGAGCGTGGCTGCGCAACGTGCGCAACCAGTGTTCCTGGACTTCTACCATGATTCCGCAATTTTCTGTATCTCCCTGACCCACCTCTGGGTAGCAGGTGACTCACCGGGCGGGCGCACGCATGCACCTCACCCACATGAGACCACCTTCAGGGAGCCGGCCCGGGAGCCGCTCAGGTCACCGCGAAGTAGTGCGCCTGCGGGTGGTGGAAGACGAGCGCGGACACGCTGGCCTCCGGCTCCATCATGCAGCCGTCGGTGAGCTGCACGCCGATGTCCTCGGGGCGAAGGGCCTGGAACAGCAGCGTCTGATCCTCCAGCCGGGGGCACGCCGGGTAGCCGAACGAGTAGCGCTTGCCCTGGTACTCGGCGCGGAAGCGCTCGAGCATCGTCATGTCGGGCTTGTCCGGGAAGCCCCACATGCTGCGCAGCTGGGTGTGCAGCATCTCCGCGTAGGCCTCGGCCGTCTCGAGCGCGAGCGCCTGCACCGCATGCATCTTCAGGAACTCGCCCTTCGCCTTGAACTCCTCGCTCAGCTCGCGGATGCCCTGCCCCGCCGTCACCACGAACATGGCCATGTTGTCGCGCGGCTCGCCGTTCTCCAGCGGCTTCACGAAGTCGGCCAGGCACAGTCCGCCCGCCTTCTCCTGACGCGGCAGATCGAACACCACGACGGGCCGGCCCGACTCCCCGTCGAAGAGGTGGATGCGGTTGCCCTCGCTGCCCACCTTGAAGAACTGGAACACGGCCCTGGCCTGCATGCGCCCGCCGCGCAGCTCGCCCTTGATGGACTCCACCTGCTCCTTGAGCGCGAGCGCCTTGCGGCCCTCCTCCGTCTTCGCCAGCTCCGCCTCGGCGGGAGTGCCCAGCGCGCGAGACGCCGTGCGCAGGCCCAGGTGCCGCCCGTAGAGCATCACCGGGTTCACGAAGCGCCAGATGGTGTCCAGCGGCGTGTTCGCCAGCACGTGGCGCGTGTAGTCCGGCGCCGGAGGCACCTGCTCCAGGATGGACACCTCGGGGCTGCGCGCCGCCGCCACCGGGGCACCAGGCTTGGGCCGATCCTTGTCCTGCTGCGCCAGCTTCGTGCGGCGCTCGGCCAGCTCGCCCTTGAGCTTCTCGTGCGCGGCCGGGTCGACGAGCTGCTTGGCCAGCTCCAGGCCGCTCATCGCGTCCTGCGCGTACGCCACCGTGCCGCCGTAGGCCGGAGCGATGTTGCGGTCCACGAAGTTGCGGCTCAGCGCGGCACCACCCACCAGGATGGGCACGTCCACGCCCTGGCGCTTCAGGTCCTCCGCCGTGGCCACCATCTGGTGCGCGCTCTTCACCAGCAGGCCGCTCAGTCCGACGATGTCCGGGCCGTGCTCGCGCACCGCCATCACGAGCTGCTCGGGCGGCACCTTGATGCCCAGGTTCACCACCTGGAAGCCGTTGTTGGCGAGGATGATCTCCACCAGGTTCTTGCCGATGTCGTGCACGTCGCCCTTCACCGTGGCGAGCACGATCTTCCCGCGCGAGGCCGCCTGGGCCTTGCTCATCCTCGGCTCCAGGTAGCTCACCGCGGCCTTCATCGCCTCGGCGCTCTGGAGCACCTCCGCGACGATGAGCTCGTTGGCGCCGAAGAGCCGGCCCACCTCGTCCATGCCCTTCATCAGCGGGCCGTTGATGATCTCCAACGGCGCGTACTTCTCCATCGCCAGCTCCAGGTCCGCGTGCAGGCCGTCGCGGCTGCCCTCGATGATGTAGCGCTGCAGGCGCTCCTCGAGCGGCAGCGTGCTCACGTCCGCCTTCTTCGGCTTGCGCTCTCGGAAGTGCGCGGCGAAGGGCGTCACCGGATCCGTACCCCGGTTGTAGAGCAGGTCCTCGGACAGCTGGCGCTCCTCCTGCGGCAGCGACGGGTAGCGCTCGAGCTTCTCCGAGTTGACGAGCGCCATGTCCAGGCCCGCCTGGACGCAGTGGTAGAGGAACACCGAGTTGAGCACCTCGCGGCCCGCGGTGGGCAGGCCGAAGGACACGTTGGAGATGCCCAGCACCGTCCTGCACTGGGGGAAGCGCTGCTTGATGAGGCGCACGCCCTCGATGGTCTCCACCGCGCTGCCCGTGTACTGCGCATCACCCGAGGCGCACGGGAACACGAGCGGATCGAAGTACAGGTCCTCCGCCTTCATCCCGTACTTGCCGGTGAGCAGCTCGAAGGAGCGCTCGGCCACCTCCAGCTTGCGCTGACGGGTGACGGCCATGCCCTTCTCGTCGATGCAGCCCACCACCAGCGCCGCGCCGTACTGGCGCGCCAGCGGCACCACCTTCTCGAAGCGCTCCTCGCCATCCTCCAGGTTCACCGAGTTGATGATGGCCTTGCCCTGCGAGTACGTGAGCGCCATCGCGATGACGCGCTCGTCCGTGGAGTCGATCATCAAGGGCACGCGCACCTTCTTGACGACCACCTCCAGGAAGTTGCGCATGTCCTCGAGCTCGTCCCGGTCCGGGTTGGCCAGGCAGACGTCGATGACCTGCGCCCCGCGCTTCACCTGGGCCCGGGCGATCTCCGACGCGTCCTCGAGCTGGCCCGCGACGATGAGCTCCTTGAACTTCTTGCTGCCGATGACGTTGGTGCGCTCGCCGACGATGACCGGGCGCTCCTCGTCGCGCACCTCCAGGAAGTCCACTCCGGAGAGCGTGGAGCGCGGCGGCGGCACGTCGCGGCGGGGCTCGAGGCCCTTCACCGCGTCGGCGATGGCGCGCACGTGGCCCGTGTGCGTGCCACAACAGCCCCCCACCACGTTGAGCCAGCCCTGCTCACAGAAGCGGCGCAGCGAGCGCGCCAGCATCTCGGGCGTCTCCAGGTAGTGCCCGTTCTCGTCGGGCAGGCCCGCGTTGGGCACGCACGACACCGCGAAGGGGCTCATGGAGGCCAGGGAGCGGATGTGGTCCGTCATGAACTCGGGGCCCGTGGCGCAGTTGAGGCCCAGGTACAGCAGCTCCACGTGCTCCAGCGACACCGCCAGCGCCTCCACGGACTGGCCCGCCAGCATGGTGCCCATGGGCTCGATGGTGCCGGATACCGCCACCGGCAGCTTCCACCCCAGCTTGACGAAGGCCCGCTCGCACCCGAGCAGCGCCGCCTTCACGTTGCGCGTGTCCTGGCACGTCTCGAGCAACAGGTAGTCCGAGCCGCCCAGCGCCAGCGCCTCCGCCTGCACGGCGAAGTTGTGCACCAGCTCCTCGAAGGTGATGCCACCCGTCACGCTGATGGCCTTCGTGGTGGGGCCGATGGAGCCCGCCACCCAGCGCATCCGCCCATCCCGGGCCTCGGCCTCCAGCGCCGCCTCGAGCGCCAGCTTCGACGCCGCGACGTTGATCTCCACCGCCTTGTGCGACAGGCCGAACTCGCCCAGCACCAGCGGCGTGCCGCCGAAGCTGTCCGTCTCCGTCACGTCCGCGCCCGAGGCGAGGTACGTCTCGTGGATGCTCTTGATGACGTCCGGCCGCGTGAGGACGAGGTGCTCGTTGCAGCCCTCGTACTCGGCCCCGCCGAAGTCCGCCGCCTTGAGGTTCTTCTGCTGCAGCAGCGTGCCCATGGCCCCGTCCAGCACCAGCACGCGCTCGCGCATCGCGGCCCGCAGGGCCTCCACGCGGCGGCCATGCTCACCCGGAGGAAGAGGAAGAGGGGTGGGAAGGTGGCTGCTCATTTCTTGACTCCAGTGATGAGGAAGACGCGGAAGGGACTCGCCCCCTCGCGTGCATGCGTTTCGCGCGTGAGGGCGCCAAAGCCCACCTCGCGCAGGGAGGTCTCGAGCGTCTCCGGCGCGAAACCGAGGTGCCGGTGGCCCAACCGCTCCAGCACCCACCGCTCGTCGTGCGGCATCAACTCCAACAACACCAGCTTGCCCCCGGGCTTGAGGATGCGGGCGGCCTCGGCCAACACCGCCGGGGGGGACTCCACGTGATGGAGGCTCTGGGAGATGACCACCAGGTCGCGCTCGCCCGAGGGCAGCGACAACCGGTGCAGATCCTCTCGAAGGAAGGTGATGTTCGAGCGGCCCTCGCGAGCGGCGCGCTCCCGGGCCTGCGCCAGCGCGGCGGCGCTCTGGTCGATGGCCCACACCCGCGACGCCCATCGCGCGATGGCCACCGACAGCACGCCCGTGCCACACCCGAAGTCCGCCACGTCCAGCGCCGGCAGCAGCGAGGCCAGGGCTCCCGCCCACAGGAACCAGGACTGCCCCGGCTCCAGCAACCGCTCGTTGAGGGCCTGCCGATCCTCGCGCTGCCGCAGCAGGTCCTCGAGCCTCGCCGAGTCTCCCTCCTCGTCCGCGGCCTCGCGTGCCAGACGGATGAGGGGCCACCGGGAGTCCGTCGGCTCCAGCGCCAACGAGTAGTAGGTGAAGCCCGCCTGCCGCTCCTCGCGGATGAGCCCCAGCCCCTTGAGCTTCCCCAGGTGGTGCGACACCGAGGACTGCGCCACCCCCACCAGGGACACCAGCTCCGACACGTTCAGCGGCGCCCGCGCCACCAGGCGAAGGATGCGCAGCCGCGTCGGGTCACCCAGGGCCCGGAAGGATTGGGAGAGTTCCTCCATATCGTCGAATCTACATATGTCGATACGCCGTGAAAGACCAGAGGGAGCACGCCCAGAATCGACGCGGCGCGTTGCCATGTGTGGAAGGGTCATCTAGAGACGGGACATGCCCGCTCCCTCCCTGCGCCAACTTCTCGAAGGCAAACGTTTCGGACTCGTCCTCTCCGCCGGGTACTTCGGCTTCTACGGACACGCCGGCTTCCTCAAGGGGCTGGCGGCCACGGGCCTGAAGCCCACCGCGTATGCCGGGACGAGCGCCGGGGGCCTGGTCGCCGCGTACGCCGCCGCGGGAGCGAGCGTGCCCTTCATCGAGGAGCTGGTCCTCAAGCAGACGCGGCAGGCCTTCTGGGATCCGGACCCCATCGGGGCGGTGATGAACGGGTTCCCCGGTGATGGCCATGGGGCCACGGGCCTGCTCAAGGGCGAGCGCTTCCGCAAGCTGCTGGAGCGGACGCTGCCGGTGCAGAGCTTCGAGGAGCTGCCGTACCCGCTGCTGCTCGCGAGCGCCAACCTCTCGCAGGGGACGCACGAGATCTTCACCTCGGGCGAGCTGGCGCCCCGGGTGCACGCCACGTGCGCCTACCCGGGCCTGTTCCGAGCGGTGCGCCTGGGCCGCGACCTGTACTGGGACGGCGGACTGGTGGACAAGGCGCCCGCGCTTTTCATGAGGGAGAGCGCCTTCGGCAAGGACCTCGACGCCATCCTCGTGCACTACCTGCCGAGCCGTACGCGCAAGATGCTCGGCGGCCCCATGGCGTATGCCCAGGGCATCGCCGCGGGCTCGGCGGCGCTGCGGCACGATCACTTCCGGCTGCAGCTCTCACTGCTCAGGGAGCGCGGCTTCCCCGTCTACGTGGTGGTGTCCAACCTGCCGCCGGTGTCCCCGACGCAGATGGAGCGCGGCTTCGATGCGCTGCACCAGGCGAAGCTCAGCGCCGAGCGCGCCATGGCCCGGCCTCCCGTCCCCTTCGAGGAGGCCTGATTCAAATGAGGGGCGTTCAGCGTCCGTAGCGCCGGTGGTCCACCATCAGGCAGCGGTCCTGCACCACCTTGATGCCCGCCTCGGCCAGCCGCCGGGCCGCCGCGTCGTTGCGGATGCCCGACTGGAACCACACCGCCTTCGGCTTCTTGGCGAGGATGTCGTCCACGTGCTGGTCGATGTCCCGTGGCCGCCGGAACACGTCCACCAGATCGATCTCCCCCGGGATGTCCACCAGCCGCCGGAACACCGGCCTGCCGAGGATGTGCGTCACGTCCGGGTAGTAGACGGGCACCGGTACCACGTCCACGCCCGCGTCGGCCAGGTACCGCGGCACGTAGAAGGCCGGCTGGCCGTCCTGCTGCTCCGTCTTGATGCCCAGCACCGCCACGCGCCTGCTGCCCTGCACCACCGCGCGGATGCCCGCCTCGTCGCTGATGAGGTTCTGCTCGTAGCTCATCGCCGCTCCTCCTCGGGCGCGCGCGGCGACTCCAGCGCCGACCGCGTCGCCCACGTCCAGGTCTCTCCGTCCAACGTCGCCTTCAGGGTGAGCTCGCGCCGCACCGGCAGGAAGCGGCCCCTCCCGAGCAACTGTTCTCCCTCACACTCAACCCCTGGCGTCAGCGTCGGGTTCCCCGCCATGACCAGCGTCTCGCGCACCTCCTGGGAGGCCTCTTCTCCCGGCGCCTCCAGGCAGCGCAGCGTGAACACCAGCGCCTCGCCCTGCTCGGTGGGCCGCGTGCCATGGAAGGTGCGCTCCAGCAGATACGCCACCTCGTGCCCGCCCAGGCGCACCGTGCCCACCGCGTAGCTGCGTTGCCCGGGAGCCAACGTCCCCCCGTAGATGCCCCCGTACGCCACCTCCCACTCGCCGCGCGTGCGCGCCTCCAGCGCGTCCGGAGCGAAGAAGTCCTCCAGGAGGGAGACGTCCTGGCCAGGCGGAGCCACCGCCTCGAGCGCCGCCAGCGCGGCCTCCGGCTCCACCACCTCCACGTAGGCGCCATCCGCCGCGAGCCGCACGCGAAGGACGAAGCGCGTGAGGACATCATCCACCAGCGTCTCCACCGGAGCCCCGTTCAGCGAGTAGCGCGCCTCCGTCACCCGCTGCGTGAGGAGCCAGCCGCCCTGCTCGCGCGTGAAGCGCGTGACGGTCGTCAGCGCCGCCTCCTGCGAACCCGGAGCGCCACTGCGTCGCAGGGTGCTCTTCACCGTCTCCGTGAGGAGCGAGTCCTCGGGGGGCCGGAACTCGAGCCGAAGAGGACGAGGCGTGGTCGGCTCGGGCACCGGAGGAAGGACCTTGCGGCTGCACGCGGTGGCCGAGGCCACGAGGAGCACCAGGGAGCACGAACGAAGGAGTCGCATGACGTCCGCGCACGCTGTCAGAAAGCACCCCTGCTCGCGAGCGCTTCGTTCCCCAGGAGCTCGCGAGCCGCGCGAAGCCCGGTCGCGAGCGCGCCATGGACGGTGCCCTCCTCGCCCTCGAGGTGGGTGGCCTCGCCGGCGAAGAACAGGGTGCCCTGAACGGGCCGGGCCAGGGCATCCATGGCATCCACGGCCCCGGCCGGAATGACGCAGTACCCGCCCCGGCTGAAGGGCTCCCGCTGCCAGTCCTGGACCCGCCAGCTCTCGACCTGCTCCTCGAGCGCGCGCCGGGGGAGTTTGAAGATGCGCCCGAGCGACTCCACCGCGTGCCGGAACACCTCCTGCTCGCGAAGCCGGGAGAGCGCCTCGGCGGCGGGGCCACCCGTCCAGCCCACGAGGTAGCGCGAGCGCAGGGGCGAGAGCGTCCACCAGGTGGGGATGGAGAGCCGTGGGGCATGGAAGAAGCCATGGCGCCGGGTGTCCTCGCGCTCCTCCCAGAAGGGCGAGCGGAAGCGCAGGAGCACCTTCACGAGGGGCCCCATCTCGAGCCGGGCCATCGCACGCTCCTTCTCCGGAAGGCGAGGGAGGAACCGTACCGCGCCGGGCTCGGGAGGCGCGGCCTTCAGCACGCCCAGGGGTAGCGACACCACGGCCCGCCGGGCGCGGAAGATGCCAAGAGGAGAGCCCTCGCGCGTGCGAGCGCGCACCTCCACGCCCCGAGGCGACCACCTCACCTGCTCGGCGACGGCATTGAAGAAGAGCGTCTGGGGCCGGCGCATCAGCCCCCGGACGAGCGGCGCCAACACCCGATCATACCCCTGGAGCGCGCGAGAGGGCGCGATGCCTCCGAGCGCTTCCGCGGCGCGCTCCATGCGGGCGATGGCGAGCGAGCTGGCCGTGTCCACGGTGGCCGCGTAGAAGCCCTCCACGTAGGCGCGGGCCAGAAGGACCTTGCGCTCGGACCAGAGCCCGGAGCGGGCGTGCTCGGAGAGCAGCTGGCCCACGGGTCGGTCCGGGGGCTCGGCGCTGGCGAGGTCTTCCACGAAGTCGAAGTCCGCGTCTCCGTCCCGAAGCCTCCCGCGCCAGAGCAGGGCGTGCGAGTCGTTGCACGTGCCCACCTTCACCCGGGCGCTCCGGGCCAGTTTCTGGAGGAGGCGGGGCTTGCCGTGGAAGAACTCCGCGCCCAGTTCCAGGGGGGTGCCATCGAGCGCGTCACGCACGGTGTCCACCCGGCCTCCAGGGCGGTCACGGGCCTCCAGCACGACGATGCGCAGGCCCGCGCGGGTCAGCCGGTCCGCGGCGGCGAGCCCCGAGGCCCCCGCTCCCAGGACGACCACGTCGGAGGAACAGTCCATGCCTCTTCCATGGACACGCCCGGCGCGAGCATCAGGGAGCGAGCCTCGGGCCCATGCCAACCTGAACGGAGGGTAGAGCGACCAGGAGGGGCTCGTCTCCAGCCCATGCACCATCTCCAGAGTCATTTCCAGCAGGGTGACCGCGCGAGTGGTTTTGCGCTTGTCCCCTCGGATGGCCCTCCCCTACCCTGCGCGCCTGTTCGTCGAGGCCCCCGTGCGCCCTGGTCCCTGGCTCCTCCTGCTGTCGCTGCTGCTCTCCACCCTGGCTTCCGCGCAGGACCCGCCCAATGAACAGGCGTTCCAATGGCGCACGCTCGTGGCTCCCGCCAGGCCCGACGAGGTTCCTCCCCTGGAGCTACACATTCGCGCCGGAGTGGCCACGCTCGTCCGGTTCGAGGCCCCCTTGCGGCTCGGAGCCATGAGGCATCCGGCACACGAGGAGCGCATCCAGCTCGTCCGGATGAACGACGAGACACTGATCATCATCTCCACCACGAACCTGGCCGAGGGTGAACAGATCCCGCTCATCGTGGAGGCCGGGCCCGGTGCCAGGCCCCTCCGCTTCGTGCTCATCACCCGGCACGACACGGTGGATGTACAGGTGCGCGTGGTGCTCGGACAGGTGTCCGACGATGGGGCGGAGGCGGAGTCCATGGCCCGGAACCTCCTTGCCGCGCCGGATGCCCGCGCAACGCTCGCCGTCCCACGAGAAACGGTGAACTCCGATCCAAGGGAGTCACGGGGACAGGTCCAATCCCTGCTCTGGATGGGGCGGCGCTTCTTCGCCACCGTGACCGTGCACAGCCGTAAAAAGGGCGCACCACCCTGGAGACTGGTTCAAGCACGCCTGCGGGCAACGCTCCCGGATGGAACCCTCCTGGAATGGCCCGCGCACCTGACTTCTGGAACAGCAAGCCCCATCCGTCAGCGCTACATCGTGACCGACCTTCTCCCAGAAGGAGCCTCGAGGCTGGAGCTGGCACTGGACGGACAGGACTCACCCGGAGCCTACCAACGCCTTCCCATGGAGGAAGTGCCGACCCGCCCATGAGCCCGCCCATCCATCCCAACCAACTCCGCGCGGGGGACCGCGTGAGGGACTTCCACATCGTGCGCCAACTGGGTATCGGAGGATTCTCCTTCGTCTTCCAGGTGGCACGTGGAGGGCGCCAGTACTCGATGAAGATGGCGGCCCGGCCTCCCTCGGCGGAGGATGAGGACCAGGTGGATGCATGGATGCGCCGCGAGGTCGCCTCGCTGGAGTACCTCGACAACCCCCACCTGCTGCCAGTACTCGAGTGGGGCCGGTGGCCCGATCCGGAAAGGGGTTACGCCTGGTTCGTCACCCCCTACGTCTCGGGGAGTACGTTCCACGTGTGGCGCTGGCGCGAACGTGCATCGCTCCACCGCGCGGTGGGCGTGCTGTGCGAGTTCCTGAAGACGCTGGAGACACTGCATGAGCGCGGCGTGTGCCACCGGGACGTCAAGGCGGACAACCTCCTGGTGCGCCAGGGAGATGACAGTCCGTTCCTCATCGACTTCGGCTCGGCGCACCTGCCCTGGGCGCGCCCCCTGACGGAAGGGCTGGCTCCCGGAACCCTCTACTGCCAGCCTCCCGAGGCCATCGCCTTCGTGCTGTTCGACGCCACGCGCCCGGGTTCGCGACTGGAGGCGCGTCCCGCCGCCGACCTGTATGCCATTGGCGTCCTGCTATACGAAACCCTCACCAACTGCCGTCCCCTCAGCACCCGGCTGTCGCTGGAGCAATCCCTGGTGGCCATCGCCACCACCTCCCCCCTGCATCCCCAGCAGCTCGCCCCTACTGCGCCTACCTCCCTGTGCGCACTGACCCTGTCGCTCCTGGCGAAGGACCCTGAACACCGGCCCCCAAGCGCCCGCGCCGTGCGCGAGGAACTGGAGCGGCTGCGTGGAGAAGAAGGGCACACCGAGTCCTGGCAGGCTCCCGCGAAGCGGCCTTCCGAATGCACGGGGTTGAGGACGCTCTTCCCGGACGTGGACATGCTGGAGGAGTCGCGGGAGGAAGCACAGGAGCCGGAGCAACCCGCCGCCGCCCCTCCATCCCAGGAGATCCCGCAACCCGCGCGCACAGGGCCAGCGGGAAGGCGGACGCGGCGATTCGTCGCGCTGACACTCGGGCTGGGGTTGCTCGGGATAGGGTGGACGCTCCTCCGCGTCGCACAGGCGACTCCTCCAGAGGGTGGCTGGCGTGCGGAGCCCACCGCGCCGGCCAGTCCGGTGCATTCCGACAAAGGAACGCAGTCCGTGTCCTCCGCTCCCAACTCCGAAGCCTTCCTCTCTTCCCCTACCCCGACCCAGGCAAACTCACGCCTGTGCGTGCTGCTCACCAGCGTGCTGGGAGTGGCCGCCGCGCAACTCGCCGGGTGTGCCACCGCTCCCGTCCGGCCCGATCCCATCGGATACCTCGCGAGTTGCTCACCCGAGGCTCGCGCCACTCCCGTCAAGCTGGGCATCGTGCCCGACGAGCAAGGTTCCTTCATCGATCCGGAATCCGGCACTCCAGCATCGGATGAATCCATCGAGGATGGAGGCTCCCTCAACCTCAAGCCCGGCCCCATCTCCGCCTCCATGTTCGTGAACATGAAAGGACAGGAGTTGTACGTGAGAATCACCGGCGAGGCCGTGACGACCCCCAATCGTGTCTACATCCAGTTCGACCGTTTGTACCTGCCGGACGGCACCTCGTATCCCATCTGTGGAGTGGCCGTGGATGGCTTGCACGAGTACGGCATCCCAACGTACGCGAGGCTGCCCATGCGTGGGGCCAAGGTGGACCCGGCCCGTGTAGACAAGAGTCCCGGCAGCGTGGTGCTCAACGACCCACGCTTCGAGACGGTGTTGCAGGGACCCGAGGGCTACTACATGCCCCGCGTCAACATGGCCCCGCCGGACTGGCGCTGAGACCTTCCGTTCGGGCCTGACGAGACAGCGGCGCTGCGTGCGCCGCGTGTCTCCGGGAGGCAGGCCGGGCAGGGCACGTGCCTCACTTGTCGAGGTCGAACAGGCACAATCCGGGTTTGCCCTCCGATGCCCCCGCGCATTCTTCCAGCGGCCCGCAGGTGCCCGGCTCATCTGACTCGCAGTGCTGGATGCAGCGATCACCCATGCACGAGAAGCCTTCGGGACACACTGGCGTCTGGGAGTCGCACGAGAGCAGACACGTCATCCCCACGCGATTCTGGGACTCGCGGGCCACGATTTCGCAGACCTTGCCCGCCGGGCAGGGATGGAGCTGACAATCCGTTCCCTTGACCCGCGCGCAAATCGATACACCGTACTCCAATGCCACGCATCGTTGCCCCTCGGGGCAGGAGCGCCCCTCGCAGGTCGGCAGACACACGGAGCCCTTCGAGTCCGCCGCATGGCAGTAGAAACCCTCCGGACAACTCCGGGGCTGCTGGGGCTGGCAGGGGCGGCGGCATTTGGTGTGAGTACACGCCAGGCCCGGCGCGCACGCCAGGCTCCGCAGGAGGGGCAACTCCATGCAAAGCTGCCCCTCCGCGACCTCACCTGGAGCACCACACAAGCGCACCACGCGCTCGCCCGCCGCAATCGAATGGCAGGAGAGGCCCCCGCTACAATCCGCATCCGTTGTACAGGTGCTCGCCACACAAGCTCTCCTGAACATGAGCTGGGCCGGCAGACAGACGAGTGGGTCGTCACAGTCCTCATCGCCCTGACAGGTCCTTTCGAACGAGAGCAGCCGTCTCGCCTCCTCTGGCGCGAGGATGGGGACGAACCCGCGGCCCTCCTCGCGCGAGGAGGATACAGGGACCCCCCCCAGCAGCCTGCTCGAGGCCCACATCAAAGGAAGCGGCAGCAGAACGGCCAACAGGATGACAGGCCACGCGCGCCCCCTCACTGCCAGTCCCTCACTTCCATCTCCTGAACGCAGACCTCCATGCAGGCGTCGTAGTCATCAGGAGCACACCTGGCCCTGATGGCCGCAGGCTGGCAACCCCCACGGACCATTCTTTTGATTTCGTCCCTGAGCAATGCCTGACGCAGAACACCCGCCTCGCCCCCTACGGGACACCCGGTCCCGAGCATCAGCACCAGCAGCCCTGCCATCACGAGCACGCGCTTCATCAACCCGGCCCCCCTGAGCGCGGGAAGCGCTCGGAGGCAACAGCATAGGTCCCACCCTCCGAGTGAATCCAGCTCACACAGGAGAGAAAACCGAGCACCCACCAACACCGGTCCTATGCGGCCGGTGCCCGCGAGTCTCACCGCTCACGCGGGAGCAACTGCTCCATCCCACCGAGGATCAACTTCAGCCCTCGCTCGAAGCGATCATCGAATTTCGTGAACATCTCCTCGCCCGCGGCCAAGGCGAGCGGGAAACGTTTGCCATCGACTCGTTGGGCTCGCCGCTCCGGGTCGTACTCCTCGTTGTGTTGGCCCGGCAGCGGATTCACGGCCTGCTCCTCGATGGTGAACCCCACCGTGTAGTTGTAGACCGTGGAAAAGCCACACACCGCGTCGCGAAGCGAGAACCCGGCGTCGACGAGCTTCCGGAGAATGGTGTCCATCGCCGCGTACAACGTTTCATCGGTGAGGCGCGTGCCACTGAAGACCTTCGCGCCATCCCGGTAACCGAGCATCATCCGCCGGAGGCCCCGGGCGGTCTCGGCCAGGAACTCCTCCCAGGACTGTCTGGCACCAGGATGCTTCGTCGCCCCCACCATATCCCTGAGCATCGTGGTGGCCATCTCGTCGAGCAGCTCGTCCTTGTTCTTGAAGTGCCAGTACAGCGCGGGCGCCTGCACCTCGAGCTCGCGCGCGATCCGCCGCAGCGTCAGCCCCTCCAGCCCTTCCTCGTTCAGCACCCGCAGCGCCGTGCGCACCACGAGCTCGCGATCCAGTCCCATCACCACCTCGGTCCGGCTCGGAGCTTGACAGCTTAACGCCGTTAAATGCATCCTTAACGCCGTTAAACTCGCCTCCCTGGCGAAGGAGGAAGCACATGGAGCAGCACGTGGATGTTCCGGTTCTCATCGTGGGTGGCGGGCCGACGGGACTCACGCTCGCGTGTGAGCTGGCCCGCCGTGGCGTGGCATGCCGGCTCGTCGAGAAGGCGCTGGAGCCCTTCTCCGGTTCCCGGGGCAAGGGTCTGCAACCGCGCAGCATGGAGGTGTTCGAGGATCTCGGGGTGCTCGACGCGGTGTTGGCCTCGGGCGCGCTGTATCCGCTGATGCGCGCCTACGCCGGGGAGAAGGTCGTCTGGGAAGGTCGCATGCACGAGCCCCGCGAGCCGATGCCGGACGTGCCCTACCCCAACGGCTGGATGATCCCGCAGTGGCGGACGGAGGAGATCTTGCGCACCCGGCTCGCCGGATATGGCGTCCGCGTGGAGCTCGCCACGGAGCTGACCGGCTTCGAACAGGACGAGGAGGGAGTGACCGCCACGCTCGTCCACGCGGGCAGGACCGAGCGGGTCCGGGCCAGCTACCTCGTCGGCGCCGACGGCGGGCACAGCTTCGTGCGCAAACAGCTCGGCGTGAGCTTCGCGGGCGAGACGTACGAGACGGATCGGATGCTGATCGGCGACGTCCAGGCCGACGGGCTGGACCGCGAGCACTGGCACGCCTGGGTGAACCCCGAGACACGCACGCCCAGGGTCATGATGTGCCCACTGCCCGGCACGAACGTCTTCCAGTTCGTGGCGCCGCTCGCCCCGGACGCCGTCCCCGAGCTGTCGTTGAACGCCTTCCAGAGGATTTTCGACGAGGGGTCCAGCCGCTCCGACGTGCGGCTTCACGACCCGAGCTGGATGTCCGTGTACCGGGTCAACATCCGCATGGTGGATCGGTACCGGGTGGGCCGGGTGTTCCTGGCCGGCGACGCCGCGCACGTGCACTCTCCAGAGGGAGGGCAGGGCCTGAACACCGGCATCCAGGACGCCTACAACCTCGGCTGGAAGCTCGGTCAGGTGCTCGCGGGAGCCCCCCGGGCCCTGCTGGACAGCTACGAGGAGGAACGGCTGCCCATCGCCGCGGACGTGCTCGGCATCAGCACGAAGCTGCACCAAAAGACCGTCCGGGGAGAGCCGGATGCGCACCGGCGGGGTAAGGAGACACAACAGCTCGGACTCCACTACCGGGACAGCCGGCTCGCCCGCGACGAGCGGGACTCGCATGGACGCGTTCGAGCTGGAGACCGCGCTCCCGACGCGCCCTGTCACGACGCGGCCGGCACACCCGTGCGACTGTTCGAGACGTTCCGCGGCCCCCACTTCACGTTGCTGGCCTTCGGCGCGGTCCACGCGGACACGGTCGCCCACGTCAACGCCCGGTATGGTCCGCTCGTGCGCGCGTACACCGTTGCCGAACCGGGAGCACCCACCGGCGCGAACACGCTCGTCGATAGCCACCGGCACGCGCGTGCGGCCTACGACCTCGATGGCAACGCACTCGTGCTGGTCCGTCCGGATGGCTACATCGGGCTGATCACCCAACACCCATCCTCCGGCTCCGTGCACGAGTACCTCCGACTCGTCGCCGCCAGCCCGGTCTCCTGACAGGGATTGAAACACCAGACGCCCACGAGGACCGGCCCCCCCTGGCCGGCGCCCGCGAGCGCCTCACCTGTTGCTCAGCCCCTTGTCGCTACGGATGCCGCTGGTTCCCGTCCGGGGCGTTCTCCACCAGGTCCCGGCCGATGTTGCGCCGATCCCGATCCACCCCGTCATCGTCGTACCGGCGGCCACCCAGCGCGAACCGGCGCGCGGCCTCCGCCAGGTCCCTCATCACGTCTTCCCGGGACTGGTACTCCTCCTGCGGCAGCGACTTGAGGACGTTGATGATGTCCATGTAGGCGCCGTTGTCCTCCGCGGCGGCGACGATCTGCTCGCGGGTCGCGGGGTAGTCCACGGAGTCCAGGTGCGGCGTGATGGAGAGCGCTGGGTTCTCCGCAAATCCGAATGCCATCGTGTCCTCTGCCTTTCCGCCCGGGCCTGCCTCCCTCTCCCGGGGCTTCGGCTTCAACCTGGGGATGGAATGTCCGGCGGGCCACCTCGCGATGCCCCCTCCGTTCGCGTCCCCTGGGCAGCCAACCGGCCAGGGCCAGGGTAGATTGCTGGTTCCCAGACCCCTTTCGGGACTCCCGATGCTCTCCACCCCGCTGCTCGTCACCTGGCTCGCGTTCGCCACCCCCACTCCCCTCCCCCAGAGCACCGAGGCCGAGGGCCCCGGCGCCGATGCCACGAGTGTCTACTCGCTGGAGGATGGGGCCTTCGTGGACCAGGCCCTTCGGGATCTGGAGCTCCTCGAGCGCCACGCCCAGGGCCTGCGGGCCCTGCAGGAGCGGATCGCCCAGACGCGTGGCCTCTACACGCGCGAGCAGGACATCCCCTACACGCCCGAGGAGAAGCGCACCCTGCTCACCACCTGGGCGGCCTTCTCCGACTACTTCGCCGCGCTCGAGCTCCTCCGCCAGCGCTACTGGGACTTCCTCGAGATGCCCAAGCGCACCCAGGACACGAAGCACGCCTGGGGCTTCCTGCTCACCCACGGAGCGCTCACCACGCAGCTGGCCCACGGGCTGACGTACGCGGAGCTCACCAACGGCCGCAAGCAGCTCGAGGTCATCCTGGACGAGCCCGCCGAGGAGTACGGCCTGCCCGCGCGCACCTTCGCCCGCTTCAAGCAGAAGGCCATCCACGTCTCCACCTCCACCCAGCTCGTGACGGGGGACGCCTACGCCGAGCAGCTCCGGCCCCTGCTGAAGAAGACGGGCATCCTCAACGTGCGCCGCGCGGTGTGGCTCATCCAGGAGATGCGGCAGAACTCCAAGGTGGCCCGGGGCAAGCTGCTCGAGCGTGGACCCACCTTGTTCGCCAAGGCCGGCGCGGACGTGCTCAAGGACGCCACCAGCCGCGCCGTCTTCCCCGTGCAGCGCTCGGTGGCCGAGTGGATGGGCGACACCCGGGTGAAGCGCATCGGCCAGCCGCTCATCAAGCGCGAGCAGGCACTCGCCCTGCTGGCCCGCCTGCAGCCGGGCGACATCATCGTGGCGAGGCAGAACTGGTACCTCTCCAACATCGGCCTGCCGGGCTTCTGGCCGCATGCCGAGCTGTACGTGGGGACGCCCCAGGACTGGGTCTCCGCCTTCGACGGCGACGCCGAGGTGCGGGCCTGGCTGGAGACCCTGCCCGGTTCACCGAAGACGCTCGCCGAGCACCTGGCGCGCGAATACCCCGCCAAGTGGGCCGCCTACGGCACCCCGGACAGCCACGGAGACGCGCTGCGCATCATCGAATCCATTAGCGAGGGCGTGTCCTTCACCGGCCCCGAGCACGGCATGCGCGTGGACTACCTCGGCGTCATGCGCCCGCGCCTGCGGCCCGTGGACAAGGCCCGTGCCATCGCCCGCGCCTTCCACCTCCAGGGCCGGCCCTACGACTTCAACTTCGACTTCTTCTCCGACTCCACCCTCGTGTGCACCGAGCTCGTCTACAAGTCCTACGTCCCCTCCCAGGAGACGAAGGGCGTGCGCGTGGAGCTGGTGGACGTGGCCGGCCGGCGTACCCTGCCCGCCAACGAGTTCGTCCGCCTCTTCGACTCCGAGTACGACAGCCCCGAGGAGCGGCAGCTGGATTTCGTTGCGTTCCTCGACGGACGCGAGCAGGAGCGGGATGCGGTGGAGGGAGACGTGACGGCCTTCCGGCGCACCTGGCGCCGGGTGAAGTGGGACATCGCCCAGCAGTGAGCGAGGAGACACATGACGGAAGAGAGCGGACTGGAGATGCTGGAGATTGCCGGCAAGCTCTATGAGCGGATGATTTCCCAGCAGCAGGCCAAGGTCCTCCGCCTGGCCCGAGAGGTGGTCCCCAACATCACCCCCGAGGAGCTGCGCAACCCACATGATTTCCCAAAACTCAAGGAACACCCCACCTTCGAATTCGAGGACGGGCTGCTCTCGGGGCTCATCTCCGCGCAGGTGGCGCTCAACGCGGAAATCAAGGGCCGCCTGTTGCCCCCCGAACCTCCCCAGAGCTGACTGCCTGCCTGCCTTTGCCGTCCGCCTTCCCGTGGGTTAGTCCTTCCGCCGTGAGTATCACCTCGACCTTGAGTCCGCCGCTCGCCCGCGAACGCCTCCTGTCCGCGCTCGCGGCCGATCCCCCGCGGTTGGACCTGGCGGCCATCGCCATCGCCACCATCAATCAGCCGGAGCTGGACGCCGCGGCGTGCCTGCACACGCTGGATGCCCTCGCCTGCCGGGTCCAACTGGAGATGGAGCGGCACGCGGGCCATGGTGAGGTGATGGCGGGCCTCACCGCGCTGCGTCACGTGCTGGCGGACATCGAGGGCTTCCGCGGCAACGAGGACGACTATCAGGCCCCGGACAACAGCTTCCTGGACCTGGTGCTGGAGCGGAAGGTGGGCCTGCCCATCACGCTCTCGGTGGTGTACCTGGAGGTGGCACGGCGGGCGGGCATTCCCCTCTATGGGGTGCCCCTCCCCGGGCACTTCCTGGTGGCCTGCAGCGCCGGGGACCACAAGCTGGTGGTGGACCCGTTCCACGGGGGAGAAATCCTCACGGAGGAGGGCTGCAAGGAGCTGCTGGAGCGCGTGGCGCCGCAGCTCAAGTTCACGCCGTCCATGCTGGCGCCCGCGCCGGTGGAGCTCATCACCTACCGGATGCTCTCCAACCTGCGGCGGGTGTACCTGGAGCGCGAGGACTACGAGCGGGGGCTGGCCGTGGTGGACCTGCTGCTGATGCTGGCCCCCAACCATCCGGGCGAGCTGCGGACGCGGGCGGCGCTGCTCGCCAACCTGGGGGCCTACCGGGCGGCCCTCAAGGACGTGGAGCGCTGCATGGAGCTGTCGCCAGACGCGCCGGACCGGGAGCGGCTGGAACTGACGGCCCGGGAGTTGCGCGAGCGCGCCTCTCTGTTGAACTGAGCCGATGAGTCCCATCAAACCGTGGCTCCGCCTGCGCCGGGGCCTGGAGCATGACTACCGCGTCCTCAAGGTCCGCCAGGACGTGGTGGCGGACCCGCGCACCGGCCACGAGCACCCGCGCGTCCTCATCGACTGCCCGGACTGGGTGAACGTCATCGCGGTGACGAAGGACGAGCAGCTCGTCCTCATCCGCCAGTACCGCTTCGGCACCGAGCAGACGACGCTGGAGATTCCCGGCGGCATGGTGGAGCCCGGAGAGGACCCCGAGGCGGCCGCCGCGCGCGAGTTGGAGGAGGAAACGGGGTACGTGCCGGGCCGCGTGGTGAGGCTCGGGCAGGTGCACCCCAACCCCGCCATCCAGAACAACGTCTGTCACAGCTACCTGGCGCTCGACTGCGTGAAACAGCACGAGGGTAAACAGGACGAGGGCGAGGACATCGCCGTGGAGCTGCACCCGCGCTCGTCGGTGACGCAGCTGCTCCAAAGTGGGGCCATCTCCCACTCGCTGGTGGTGGTGGCCTTCTTCCTGGAGCGACTGCACGCCGAGGCCCCGGGCCCCCGCTGAAATTGTCGGGTGCGCAGCCGCGTTTGACGCCAGCGTCACACAGGAGACCCACTCCCGGGCCTCCCCCCCCGTGACATGTACTCCGGGCAGCACTAGCCTCTGCCCACGAGGTGAGTTCGCCATGGCGGAAAGCCTGACGCAGCCCCGCGAGGAGCAGCACCCCGAGCAGCTCCCCGTCTCCCTTCCCTCCGGCGCGGGCCATGAGGCCGCTCGTTCCCACGAGAGCGCCCCGGTCCGCGTCTCCATCCCCGACATCCTCCCGGACGAGGACGTGTTCGCCTACGTGCGGCGCGTCCGCGGCGGCTTCGAGCCCCGGCTGTACCAGCAGGTGGTGGGGGCGGCCAACGAGCTCAAGGAAGGCGACGTGGCCATCGGCGTGGCCGCGGCCGACGAGGTGTCCCGCCGCAATGCCCGCGAGCTGCTCGCGCGCACGCGACTGGGAGACCTGGACGCCCACCCGCTCATCCAGGAGCGGCTCTATTCGTACATGCAGGGGGCGCTCGAGCCGTCGGCGCAGGCGCGCACCGCGAGCTGGACGCTGGGCGGGCTCAAGGCCTTCCTGCTGTCGGCGGGCGAGGAGGACATCCACGACATCATCGACGGGCTGAGCAGCGACGCCATCGGTTGTGTCGTGAAGCTCATGTCCAACGAGGAGCTCGCCGCGGTGGGGCGCAAGGTCTTCAATCCGCTGCCCGGCGGCAAGGTGGGCGCGAAGGGCTACCTGGGCGCGCGCATCCAGCCCAACTCGCCCACGGACCACCCGGACGACATCCGCTGGCAGGTCTTCAACGGGTGGAGCTTCGCCGTGGGGGACGTGGTGCTCGGCACCAACCCCGTGTCCTCGGCGCCCGAGTCCGTGGCCGCCGTGGAGTCCGCCCTGCACGAGATTCTGGTGACGTTCGGGCTCCAGGACGTGATGCCGCACTGCGTGCTGGCGCACGTGGACGTGCAGGCGGTGGTGGAGGCCATGCAGCCGGGCACCACGGGTGTCTGGTTCCAGAGCCTGGGCAGCACCGAGGCCGCCAACCGCACCTTCGACGTCACCCTGGAGAAGATGGAGGCCCACGCCGCCGCGCGCACCGGGCGCTGGGGCATGTACTTCGAGACGGGCCAGGGCGCCGACGCCACCAACGGCCATGCCGCTGGCGTGGACATGGTGGTGCACGAGTCGCGCAAGTACGGCTTCTCGCGCGCCCTCAAGCAGCGCGTCGGCGCCGCGCAGGCCCGCGCTGGCGTCGCCGAGCCCGCCCCCTGGGTCATCGTCAACGACGTGGCCGGCTTCATCGGCCCCGAGGTGTTCCGCACCCGCGAGCAGCTGGTGCGCTGCTGCCTCGAGGACATCGTCATGGGCAAGCTGCACGGCCTGACGATCGGCCTGGACGTCTGCTCCACCCTGCACATGGACGTCTCGCTGGACGACCTGGGCTGGTGCCTGGAGCAGCTCATGCCGGCCAACCCCGGCTACCTCATGGCGCTGCCCACCCGGAATGATCCGATGCTCAGCTACCTGACCACGGCCTTCCAGGACCACGTCCGGCTGCGCCAGAAGTTCGGCTACAAGGTGGATGACCGGATGTGGGCCTTCTTCCAGCGGCTGGGTGTCATCGACGCGGAAGGCCAGCCCACCGAGCACTTCGGCGACCCGGCCTGGGTGTACCTCCAGTACCGCCGCCACAAGGGAGACACGCGCCCGGACGCCGACGTGCTCGCCGAGGCCGCGCGGCAGATGGCCGAGGTCCACGCCCGCGGCGTGCCCCTCGCGGTGGGGCATGGCGCGCAGCCCTGGGACATGGAGCCCACGCTCGAGCGGGAGATCCGCCAGCTCTACGACGACGCCAAGGCCGGCCTCTGGTCCGACCTCTCCCCGGACTTCGTCGCGACCCTCCCCGACGCCGTGCGCCTGCGCACCCGGGTCTCCACCCGCCGCGACTACATCCTCCGCCCACCCGCGGGCGAGCAGCTGGAGCCCTCCTCCGAGCGCGTGCTGGAGGCGCTGCGCGCGCGCCACGCCGGCCGATATGACGTGCAGCTCGTCATCTCGGATGGCCTGGACGCGCGCTCGCTCATGGACGAGGGCCACCTGCGGCCCTTCCTCACCACGCTGCGCGCCCGGCTGGAGGCCGCCGGACACCGCGTGGCTCCCGAGCACCTCGTGCTGACGCTCGGGCGCGTGCGGGCCGGCTACCGCGCGGGAGAGCTGCTCTTCGGAGACCCGACGCTGGAGGGGCCCCGGGCCCTCATCCACGTCATCGGCGAGCGCCCGGGCTCCGGGCACCACAGCTTCTCCGCCTACGTCACCGCGCCCCAGGCCCGTGTCTGGGCCAGTCCGGGCGCGGTGGACCACAACATCACCCGGGTGGTGGCCGGCATCTCCGACACCAGCCTGCGCCCCGAGGCCGCCGCGGTGGAGGTGGCGCGCATCCTCGGCGAGCTCACCTCCGCTTCCTGAGCCTCACCGGACCACGAGGCGCAGGAACAGCTCGATCCCCGCCCAGCTGCGCAGCCGGGTGGTGTGGCCGTTGACGGCGTGTCCGATGTCGGGAAGCGTGTCCACCCACAAGAAGGGGGAGCGGGGGTAGGCCCTCGCCTCGTTCCGGGCGTAGGACGCGTTCGCCACCACGTCGTTCTCCCCCAGCTGCACCAGCAGGGGCACGGTGATGCGCTCAACCGGGATGGACTCCGGCGAGGCCAGCATGGTCAGCAGATCCGTCAGCTGGCCGCGCGTCACGGTGTCCGCCACCTGGTTGTCGTAGGCGATGACGTCCGGGTCCGCGTTCGCCACGTCGTAGAAGAGCGCGGTGCGCAGCTCATCCGGGACGCGGACGTACGGGCCCTGCGCCAGGAGGGCACCGATGGTCGCCTCGTCCACCGGCACGGAGTGCAGGGTGTTCAGCCAGCCCGTCATCACCAGGGCCTGCGCGTCGCCATACAGCGCCTGCGCGAAGGTGGAGATGAGCGCCCCGTTGGAGTGCCCCACGTAGATGAGCTTCTCGCAGGTGTGCCTCGGCGCGGTGGCCCGGAGGTGCCGCGCCACCTGGTGCAGGGCGCTCGCCGACTCCGCCAGGTTGATGAAGTCCCCGTCCGGCCTGTCGCTCTCACCCGTGCCCGGCAGATCCACCGCGAGCACCGCGTAGCCCCTGCGGGCCATGTACCGCGCGTACGAGTAGTCCCGGCCGTCGATCTCCGGCAGGTCCCAGTACTCGTGGTTGTAGGTGATGCCGTGCGTGAGGATCTGCACCGGGCGGTGCTTCAAGCTGCCCTGGTAGTAGAGGTAGCCCACCACCGTATAGGTGTTCCCATCGGACAGCCGCACCGGGAACTCCCGCCGCTCCACCTTCACGTCTCGTGAGCCCCAGGCCCCAGCCGTGCCCGGCAACGCCAGCGCCAACCCCAGCACCAGCGCCATCCAAACGCCCATGAAACGCATCATCCGCCTCATATCGCTCCTCACTCCCACGGATTCCAAGAAAAATTGAATTACATTCAATTATAGATGGTTCTGATATTCCTGGATATCGTACAGATCCAATGAAAATTACTTTTCACATAAAGCATCGCGTGACGGGAGGTGCACATCCGCTCGCGAGGGCGGCGCGTGGCGGGAAGACAACGCATTTCCCCGGGGCCATGCGGAATCTGACACGATGGTCGCCCCAGGATGCGGAGGGGGAGAAGGCGTGAAGCAAGAAGAGTCGGTGAGGGAGCGGCTGGAGCGGATGGAGTTGCCGTTCAATGCGTATGGGGTGGACCCCTACGGTGTCTCCAAGAAGCACCTGCGCGTCTTCTTCGAGGTGATGGCCTTCTTCTACCGGAACTACTTCCGGGTGCGCTGCCATGGGATCGAACACATCCCCGCGCGGGGAAGAGCCATGGTGGTGGGCAACCACTCGGGAGGCGTGGCGGTGGACGGGGCCATGGTCATCACCTCGGCCTTCCTGGAGATGGAGCCCCCGCGGCTGGCGCAGGGAATGGCGGAGAAGTTCATCAACGCCATGCCGGTGGCCTCCACGTGGGCCAGCCGCTGCGGCCAGTTCCCCGGCCTGCCCGAGCACGCGATACGCCTCCTGGAGGAGGACCGGCTGCTGATGATCTTCCCCGAGGGCGCGCGCGGCACCGCGAAGCTCTACCCGCAGCGCTATGATCTGGTGGAGTTCGGCACGGGCTTCATGCGCCTGGCGCTCAAGACGCGCACCCCCATCATCCCGTTCGGCTTCCTGGGAGGCGGAGCGGCCATTCCGACGATCGCCAACCTCTACGGCCTGGGCCGGGCGCTCGGAATGCCGTACGTGCCCGTCACGCCCTACGTGCTGCCGGTGCCCCTCCCCGTGCCGCTGGAAATCCACTATGGCGAGCCGATGCACTTCGAGGGCACGGGCAACGAGGAGGACTCGGTCATCCTGGGCTATGTGGAGCAGGTGAAGGAGCGCATCGCGGGCATCGTCGAGAAGCGCCGGCACGAGCGCTGGAGGGGCGTTGAGCCATGAAGGTCCTCATCCTCGGTATTGGCGGAGCGGTGGCGCAGCGCGTGGCGTTGCGGCTGCGGGACAGCGGACACACGGTGATGGGCATCGACACCCGGCCGTGGGAGGACGCGCCCGCGGATGTCGAAGTGCACGAGGTGGACCTGCGCAAGCGGGCGGCGGAGGACGTGTTCCGCACGCGGCGGCCCGAGGCGGTGGTGCACATGGCCACGGTGACGTCGCTGCGCGTGCAGGGCGAGGAGCGCCACCGCATCAACCTGGGCGGCACGCGCGTGGTGTTCGAGCACTGCCGCGCCTACGGGGTGAAGCACGCCATCTTCGTGGGCCGGCACACCTTCTACGGAGCGGCACCGGACTCGGCGCTGTACCACACCGAGGACGAGCCCCCGAAGGAGCTGGCCTCCTTCCCGGAGCTGGGGGACCTGGTGGCCGCGGACCTGTACGCCTCCACGGCGCTGTGGCGCTACCCGGAGCTGACCACGTCGGTGCTGCGCGTGAGCTACACGCTGGGGCCCTCGGCGCAGGGCACGCTGGCCACCTTCCTGAGGGGCCGGCGGGTGCCCATGGTGGCGGGGTATGATCCGCTCTTCCAGTTCATGCACGAGGACGACGTGGCGGCGGCCATCGCGCTCACGGTGGACAAGCGCGTGCGAGGCGTCTTCAACGTGGCGGGACCGCAGCCGCTGCCGCTGTCCGTCATCATCCGCCACGCCCAGCGCCAGCCGGTGCCGCTGCCCATGATGGTGCTGCGCCAGCTCATCGGCCGCTTCGGGCTGCCACGGCTGCCCCCCGGAGCGCTCTACCACCTGCAGTACCCCATCGTGGTGGACGCGCGCGCCTTCCAGCAGGCCACCGGCTTCACCTTCCGCTACGACGAGGTGCAGACCATCCAGTCCTTCCTGGAGGCCCACCCTCCCCCGCGCCCGCGGCGGGAGGAGCTCTTCGACAAGCTGGAGGCACTCGGGGTGCTGAAGTAGCGGGCTCAATCTCCGCGGAGGACGAGGCAGAGGCGCAGGGCGGCGTCGACGACCTCGTGAATCGGTCGCGAGTAACCGCTCGCGATCCAACTCAGGGCGATGTGGATGACGCCACCGACCACGCCCGCGCGCAGCAGCGGCTCGCCCGCCGCGCCGCTCTTCCCGTGGGGATCGAGCGTCCGCGCGAGCAGCTCCCCGAAGGCACGGAGGAACGCCTCGAAGACCTGGTCGACGGCGGGGCTCACGCCCGAGATCTCGACGAGGAACACCCTCGCCGACGGGGGATGATTCTTGAGCGCCTCGTAATAGGCGCTGAGCATCGCGCGAGCCCGCTCGACCGGACGGTCCGGAGCCCCGGCCCCCGCCTTCTCCAACTCACCCAGGACGAAGTCCGTCACGGCCCGGAACGAGGCGACGAGCAACTCCTCACTGTTGGAGAACGACTCGTAGAAGTAGCGCTCGGTCAGCCCGGCCGCCTCGCAGACGGCCTTCACCGTCGCGCTGCGATAGCCCCGCTCCCCATAGACCCGGATGGCCGCCTCGAGGAACTGCTCGCGTCGTTGGGCTCGACGCTCCTCGGCCGAGGATCCGCGATAGCGCCGGTTAGCCATGGGAGGGGTAGCCATACGACTCCTGTTGACATGATGCGTTGTCAGATCCAGTTTGACAACGTGTCGTGTCACCGATGCCGGTGCACGGGAGATCGCATCAATGGCTTACCGGACGGAACTTGTCGAACAGGCGTCTGGCGGTTCGGCCGCGCGGACGGAAACACCGGCAGCGCACTACGACGTGATCATCGTCGGGGCGGGACTGTCCGGCATCGGCGCGGCATATCACCTGCAGGCCAACTGCCCGACCAGGACCTACGCGATTCTCGAGGGTCGCGACGCGATCGGCGGAACCTGGGATCTGTTCCGCTATCCGGGAATCCGCTCGGACTCGGACATGCACACGCTGGGCTACTCGTTCCGGCCGTGGACCGAAGCGAAGGCGATCGCCGACGGGCCGTCGATCCTCCGCTACGTGCGTGAGACGGCGCGCGAGTATGGGATCGACCCGCACATCCGCTTCGGCCACCACGTCAAGAAGGCCTCCTGGTCATCCGCGGAGGCGCGCTGGACGGTCGAGGCCCTGCGCGGTCCCGACAAGGAGCCCGTGCGCATCACCTGCAACTTCCTGCTCATGTGCAGCGGGTACTACAACTACGCCAAAGGCCACCGGCCCGAGTTCCCCGGTGAGGCGCGCTTCCAGGGCACCCTCGTCCATCCGCAGTTCTGGCCGGAGGACCTGGACTACGAGAACAAGCGCGTCGTCGTGATCGGCAGCGGCGCGACCGCCGTCACCCTCGTGCCCGAGATGGCCCGGAAGGCCGCGCACGTCACCATGCTGCAACGCTCGCCGACCTATGTCGTCTCCCGGCCGGCCGAGGACCGCATCGCCAATGCGTTGCGCCGCATCCTGCCGGCGAAGCTCGCCTATGGAATCACGCGGTGGAAGAACGTGCTGCTCGGCCAGCTCTTCTACAAGCTGGCGCGGAAGATGCCCGAGCGGGTGAAGAAGCTCCTCATCAGCCAGGTGCGCGAGCATCTCGGCCACGACTACGACGTCGGCACCCACTTCACGCCGCGCTACAACCCGTGGGATCAGCGTGTCTGCCTCGTTCCGGACGCCGACATGTTCGATGCGCTCAAGCGGGGCCGCGCCTCGGTCGTCACCGATCAGATCGAGACGTTCACGGAGAAGGGGCTCGCGCTCCGCTCCGGCCAGCAGCTCGAGGCGGACATCGTCGTGACCGCCACGGGTCTCGAGCTGCAACTCCTGAGCGACGTCGAGTTCAGCATCGACGGCGAGCGGCGCGATCTGTCGAAGTGCCTCAGCTACAAGGCCATGATGTTCAGTGACGTGCCGAACCTCGCCTACACGTTCGGCTACACCAACGCGTCGTGGACGCTGAAGGCGGACCTCACCAGCGAATACGTCTGCCGGCTGCTCAACCACATGGAGCGGTACGGAGCCACGACCTGCATGCCGCGCCGGGATCCCTCGGTGGAGGAGCGGCCGTTCCTCGACTTCTCGGCGGGCTACGTCCAGCGGGCGCTCGACCTGATGCCGAAGCAGGGCTCGAAGAGGCCGTGGCGGCTCTACCAGAACTACCTGCTCGATCTCTTCACGCTGCGCTTCGGCAGGGTCGACGATGGCACGATGGAGTTCTCGCGCGCCCCCAAGCTCCTGACGGCGGGGGCCGAAGCACCCCAGCCCGAGGCGATGAGGACGCGCGAGGCCGTCTGACGTTCGACGCCTAGCCCTTCTTGGCCGGGCTCACGGGCACGGAGACCTGCGTGTTCTCCCACGAGAAGTCCAGCGCGGTGCCCTTCTCGTTGAAGGCGATCGTGAGGGCCTCGTAGGTGTCCGCGATCTTCTTCGCCGGCACGTCCACGCGCAGGACGTCATTGTCCTTGTTGTACTTGTAGGCGCCCCACTGACCGACGTCCTTGCTGACGATGAAGGTCCACTTGTCGGCCTGGGGGATGGCGAAGAGCGCGTAGGTGCCGGCCGGGAGCCGCTTGCCCGCGAGCTCGATGTCGCCGGTCGTGGTGATTTCCGTGGCGGCGTTCGCGCCCAGGCGCCACACCTCGCCATAGGGCACCAGCTTGCCGAAGATGACGCGCTTCTGGCCCGACTTCGGATCCTGGATGCGGGGCGAGCCGTACGTCACCTTCACGTACGTGGTGTCGTCCAGCTTCTTCGCCGCCATCTGGAGCGGGCTGACGGGAGCCTTCGCGGGCGGAATGGTCTTCTGCGCCAGGGCGGGCGAGGCCACGAGGAAGAGGAGCGCGGCCAGGGAGGAGATGCTCAGGTGCGACATGAGTCGACGGTTCGTCATGGCTTGAAACCCTCGGTTGGAGACAACGGAAGCGGCGCCGGACCGTATCACCCGGGTCGGCGGGGGTGGATCCGCTTCTTCCGGCCTCCGGCCTACCGGACGAACACGGGCGCGGACAGTTCGACGGAGTACGGCACCGCCGTCTCGCCACCGGCACGAACGCGGACGAGGAAGGGACCTCCGTGCTCGGCCCGAAGCAGGTGCACCCCACCCGGTTGGCGCTGGAGGATGTCGCCGGGCGCGCTGAGCGGAAGTGGTGCGCCCTTGTCGTCGAGGAGCTCCACCTCCAACGGCCCCCGGGAAGCATCCCAGCGCACGACCGCGCCGGCCGGGTTGCAGCAGTCCGCATGGGAGTGAATCCAATCCGCGTCCCCGGGGCACGCCACGCCCTCGAGCCTCAACGGCCCCTGGTTGAAGACGTGGTGGACGGGAGTGACGGCCAGCCCTTGCTCCAGCGTGTCGTCGTCCTCCCGCGCGTCGTCAGGGCAGGACGGTCCGGTGGTTCTGGTTGCACGACAGGCCGCCCCCCCACACAGCGAGATCAGCATCAGCACGAGACCTGAAAACCTCATCACGAACGCCTCCATCGGCAGCCGTCCGCCTTCTCAGCGGACGGTGATGGTGAGCTGATCCTCGTTCCGAGCGCCGGTCCAGTCCGTGACGGTGAGGCTCGCGCTGTAGCGGCCTCGCGTGCCGTAGCAATGCGTCCGAGGCGCGGCCGGGGGATTCTACGTCCTCGACCGAGCCCCACTCGGCCATCCTTCCCCCCTCGCGGACGTCCTCACGCGGATGCGGTCCCTCCTCACAACCCGACTGGACGAGCTGCTCCCGTCACGGCGAGCCGCATCTCCTGCTGCCAGGAGGCGCGGTTTGTTCTTGGTGGCTCAGCGGGGATCGCCCAGGGGCAGTCGCACCGTGAAGGCCGAGCCCTGACCAGGGACCGACTCGACGACGACCGTGCCACCGTAGGCGTGGACGATGCGCTGCACGGTGGCCAACCCGATGCCACTGCCCGAGGCCTTCGAGCCCGGCGCCCTGTAGAAAGCCTCGAAGATGTGCGCGCACACCTCGGGTGACATGCCAGGCCCCGTGTCCCGGACGACCAGCTCGCACCTGTCTCCGGAGGCGTGCGCCAACACCTCGACCCGCCGGGTGGCGCGGCCCAGCATGAACTTGAACGCGTTGGACATGAGGTTGAGCAGCAAGACGTAGAGCAATCCCCGGGGAAGCGCCACGCACACGTTCTCCACGCCGTTGAGATCCAGCTCGGCCTGGATCTGCTCACGCAAGCCCTGGAGATCCTCCGCCACGTCCGCGACGACGAAGGGCACCGGAGTGAGCTCCGAGGTGGACACATACCCCGCGTTGGCCGTGCGCGAGAACGCGAGCATGCCATCAAGCAGGTTGAAGGCCCGGCGGGTGGTGCGCTCCAGGCGCTCGCCCGCGCGCTTCATTCCCGCGTCGGGCGAGGTGCGCACCTGGGCACCAATCATGGACAGGGGGGTGAGCAGGTTGTGCATGTCATGGGCGATGCGGCCCGCGAAGGCGTCGAGGTCCGCCCGGGCCCGGGCCGCCTTCAAGGTGCCCTCCACCCGCGCGAGCAGCTCGCGCGCTTAGAACGGCTTGACCAGGTAGTCATAGGCTCCCGCCGCGAGTCCCTCCACCGTGGCCTCCTCGCCCGCGCGGGCCGACAGGAGGATGACGGGGGTGCTGGCGGTGCGTGGGTCGGCCTTCAGCTCGGAGATCAACGCGAAGCCATCCAGCCCCGGCATCATCACGTCCGACAGCACCAGCTCCGGGCGCCGGAGCCGAATGGCCTCCAGGGCCCTCGTCCCGTCCGCGACGGCCTCGACCGTATAGCCGGCCTCTTCCAGCAGGCTCCGCAAGTAGCTGCGCATGCCCTCGTTGTCATCCACCAGCAGCACGCGTCCCCCCCGGCGACCCATGACCAGGAATCCGCGCTTCCTGGTGACCATCAACAGCACGACAGCCGAGAGCGTGGCGGCGGCTGTGCGGGCGGGAATCAGCCGCGTGCGACGCCTCCCGGTGCCAGAGCTGGGGCGCCAGGCAGCCTCCTTCCTTGCGCGGGACGCATTGCTGGACCCGCAGGAATGGAGTGGTGCGGCGCGCATGGCGGCACTAGGAGCTGCGGCACTTGAAGAGGTCCTTGGGAAGGTGGCGCCAGCGCTTCCACGGGGAACTGTCGAAGTTCCGGTACTGGTGGGGCTGCCCGAGGAGCGCCCGGGCTGGAAGTCGGCGGATGCCGCGAGAGTCGTCGCCGCACTTGCAGCCCTCGGGAGTGAGCGTCTCCGTCTGCGGGTGGAGCCACGACTGGCGGGCCACGCTTCGGCATTGGAGTGCTTGCAGGAGGCGATGAGGCGCGTGAGCCGTGCCGGAGGCACCTCACTGGCGATAGTGGGAGGCATCGACAGCTACCATGACATCCAGACGCTTGCGTGACTGAGAGAGCGCAACCAGTGGCTCGAGGCGGGGGCGCGTACCGGCTTCGCCCCTGGCGAGGCCGCCGCCTTCGTGGCGGTCATGGCCCCGCCGGATGCGCGCCGGTGGGGACTGGCACCCCACGCCACGGTACGTGCCGTCGCCACGGCCCGTGAGGCACGACTCATCCACACCGATGACATCAACCTGGGCGAAGGGCTGACGGCTGCGGTAGGTGAGTCGCTCGCGCCACTGAGCGGCACGCAAGCGCGGGTGGAGAACATCCACAGCGACATCAACGGCGAGCGTTACCGCTCCGAGGAGTGGGGCTTCGTGGCACTCAGGCTGGGAGCCGCGTTCCACGATGCCTCGGCCGTATTCACGCCCGTGAGCAGCTGCGGCGAGGTGGGCGCCGCATCGGGGGCGCTGAACCTCGTCCTGTGCGCGCAGGCCTGGCGGCGTCGGTACGCGCGCGGCCCCCGTGCGCTACTCTGGGGAAGCTCGGAAGCGGGGTTGAGAGCCGCGGCGCTACTGGAAGAGCCGCAGACCGGGAGTAGAGTCGGAGGAATCCAATGACCAAGGTCACCGTCAATTTTCCAAAGACGCCCGTCACCAAGGGTAGCTCTGGCGTCGCAGCAGCCACGCTTCCCAACGTCTGTAAAATGCCGGGTCCGCCAGCTCCTTTCGTCCCTACGCCACTACCGAATATTGGTAAGAGCGGCGACTCTCCTCAGGGCTACTCCAAGACGGTGACCATTGACGGGAACGCCGTCGCCATCACCGGCGCCAGCTTCGGCAGCCAGGGCGACATGGCCAGCAAGGGAATGGGTGGAGGCCTCATCTCCAGCAATACCCATGGCCCCACGAAATTTCTGGGCCCCGGCTCGATGAACGTCAAAATCGAGGGGAAGAACGTCCAGTTGCTGGGCGACCCCATGCTCAACAACTGCGGCCCCTCCGGCAGCCCCGCCAATGCCGCTACGATGACGGGCATCATCCAGGCCTCCGGAGTCATGGCAGTCATCTACGGTGACGACTTGCCGTGCGGACTCTGCGGGAACACGCACCCGCTGGAGGCAGGAGAGGAGACGCAGACGGCGATTTCTGCCGTGTTTGAGCGGGTGCAGCAAGCGCTCGACGCACAGAAGCAGCAGATTCTCCAGCGCAACAAGCTGGCCAAGGAGAAGAACCAGAAGGAAAAGCTTCTTGGTCAACTGGAAGACCGCAACACGGAGGAGAACCGGAGGAAAGGGAAGGGGCTAAACCCGAAGCAGCGAGAAGAACTGGCGGCATTGCCGGGTGAGATTGCGGCCCTCGGGGAACAGATTGATGCCCTTGACGGGTTCTTCAAGGCGAATGCCGTGCTTCGCCATGACTCAAACACAAATTCGCACACCAAGGGATATATGATTGGCGCCATGGTCTGTGTCTGTAAAAAAACAAAACTCGTGGCATGCTCTGGTCATGCGCCTCCGGGCTTCTTGGAGGCCACGAAAGACACGGGCTTTGAGTGCGTGAATTCACCTGTCGGCTCAGGGGCTCCGGAGGAAAAATGGATGTGCGCCGCAAAGCAAATCATACAGAACCACGGAGGGCACAAGCCGAGGCAGCTTATCGAGCGCCTGTTTTATCCGGCAGTCGAGAGCATCAAGCCTGATAGGGGTCCGAGGATTAAGTTCAATGTTCGAGTGGAGGATTTGAACACAAAGAAGCTCTCCGAGCCAGAGGAGTGTGAACAGGTCTTCAAAAATGGTGAAGACGTGCCATCGTATTCCGAATGCCAGGCAAAGCTCCCTGCCATGTATTGCAAGGCGCATTGCGCCTAGATTCTGGAGATTCAATGGAAGCGTTTGTCGAGTTTGTTGAGAAATACCGCCCTGGATTCTCCGAGGAAATTTTTCCTGCGGATGAATACGACATAAGAGTCCTGGAGAAGCGCGCTGGCCCTCTTCCTGGTTTCTACCGTCGCTTCTTGGAGAAAATGGGAGCAAATATGGGTGGCCTTGAGCTTGCCGACGCCTCCCTTTCCATTGACGGAGCACTCGGCGCCTACACCTTGGCTTGGCTTCAAGGTGGCCGGTACATTTTTTTTGCAGGAGACAATGGAGTTACTGGATGGCACTGGTTCCTTGATCGGGCAAGTCCCCATGGAGCCGATGATTGCTTGGTCGTCAATAGGCTGTTGGAAGAAAACTACCCTCCCCAGGGCAGCCACCCGATGTACGTGGGCCTGGAGGAATTCCTCTACTACGAGGCCTTCAAGGAGGTCCGAATGTCGCAACTGCCCTTCCGACGGAAATTCTCCACGCCTGAGGATGTCAAGGCCGCAGCTGGCTACCGCTCGGATTCAGTGACTGCGCTGGCCGAGGAGAAAGGCTTCAAGCGAATTCCCCCCGCTGAGCACTGCGCGCTTTTCGAGCGAGGAGACGCCGCGATTTCACTCTACCGGCACCCAACACAGCCCACCTTCTCCTTCGTGGTTGGCTGCGAGGACGCAGCGGAGGCGGAGCGGCTAGCACGGGATTTCGAGATGAAAACGGGACTGAAGGGCATCGTCACGAGGTAGGCGTTGTCATTAAGCCTTCCCACCGGCAAGGAGTACGCGGCCTGCGCTGCGCCGGCCGACGAGCGCCCGTCGGTGGCCGAGGCGGTGGAACTCGTCCGCAAGGCCGCGGCGGCGAGGAATGGGTGGAAGCGCATTCTCGCGCGGTATGCCCCAGCCTTTCGGGACGCGACTGGAAGCGTCCATGCGTTACTGCATCATGACGGGAGAAGTGGCGAGCCTTCGTTGCCATGCGACGCAAGTCGGAGGAGACTGTGCCTTCCTGCCTGGCGTGTCAGGACACGCTCTTCATGGCCCGGTGTGACCTTGAGGTGCAGAAGTGCGGATAACCTGGTCGAAGCTTCTTGAGGCCCCTGTGCCTATCCAAAATTTGGTCGCTGTGCCATGGGTGCGTCCAGGCTGCGTCAAAATTCGCGTCATGACGGGTGAGCGACGCGCCCAACGGGCCGTCGAGCCCTCCTGTCCTGCTCGATAGGGGTCGGAATTACGCCCGAACCAGACGTCTCAGCCCCTCTCTGCCTGCGTGTGGGCACACCACTCCCTCCCTCCGAAGGTAGGCAGGGTGGTGCGGCAGGCGCTGGTCCGTAAGGCCGTTGCTGGAGGGGCCGAGATTCTATGCCGCTCGGCGCTCGTACCGGTGGTGGAGCCCGAAGACTTCCCGCAGCTCTATCACCTTGGCTCCGCGCTCCGGGCCCTGCACCTCACGCCTCTCGGGCGTATCCTTGCCGAGCGACAGGTGCGTCCGGCTCGCGTTGTAGTAGCGCTGGTACTCGCGAAGCAGGCGCCGAGCGTGGGCTTCGTTCAGGACGACGACATGGTCCAGCAGCTCTCGACGAATTGAGCCGATGACTCTCTCGGCATAGGGGTTCTGCCACGGACAACGTGCTGCACTCAGTACCTCTTGAGCCCCCAGATGGGAGAGCGTGGCGCGAACACGTTCGGTGTAGAGCTTGTCCCTATCCCGGTGCAAGTACCTCGGAGCGCTGGCCCAGGGAAAGGCCTCTCGCAACTGCTGTTTCGTCCATTCCTCCGTCGGGTGCGCTGTCACGTTGAGGTGGAGGATTCGCCTGTCCCGGTGACTCACCACCACGAATCCCAGTAGCACCCCAAACGTCGCCGTCGGAATGACAAAGAAGTCCATTCCCGCGGACTCCGCCAGATGCAAGCGCCTGAAGCTTCTCCATGAGGGCGATGGTTCCGGCGCTCCCCTTCCTCGTCTGCGCATGTACCGAGCGACCGTTGTCTGGCCTACTTCCATCCCCAGCTTCAACAACTCCCCGTGAATGCGCGGGGCACCCCATGTCGGGTTGGCTTCGGCCAGGCGCCGAATCAACGCGCGCAGTTCCGGAGTTGCCCGAGGCCGCCCCACCCGACTCCGGGACTTCCAGCGCCAGAAGAGCCGAAAGCCCATCCGATGCCACTTCACCACTGTCGCCGGCTGCACCAAGCACAGAGGCCTCCGCCAACCCTGCCAGAGGCGTTGGAGAACCACCCAGAAGAGGCGGTCGCCCCGCGCAAGCCGCGGTGATGCGCGCTTCTCACGGAAGACGGCGAGTTGCTGACGAAGAGCCAGGTTCTCCAGCACCAGCTCCGAACGGCTCCGCAGGGCCGAGCGCATCGTCTCGACCAGCGCCTTCACGAAGACCCGCATCTCGCCATTCTTGCCGGCCGTAGCCAGCAGGCCAGAATTCTGCCGTACCCCGTCACGAGCTGCATGGCCTCACAGAGACGCCTGCGAACGCTCACCCACCTTCAACCCTTCCATCCCCGGCATTCTTCGGACCCCCATCTGGAGGACTGTGCATGCAATGACGCGTTCGCTGACGCACGCTCGTCACCGGACCCGAATATCCGGTAGCCACAGCGGCCGCGTGGGGCTGGCCCGCCACCCTCGCGGACAACGGGCCCACGGAAGGCTCGTTCCGCGACCGCCGCGCGGTGGACGGGTGCGCGGCGGTGGCCTTCCCGGGGCGCCGTCAGGCCGTCGCGCCGGAAGGAACCGTCATTCCGCGCTGCCGCCAGGCGAGGGGCGGACGGCCACGGCGTCGACCTCGACGCGCACGCCCTCCGCGAACAGGCTCGACACGCCGATGAGCGCGCTGGCGGGAGGCCGCTCCATGGAGACGTAGCGGTCTCGCACCGCGCGAATCACGGGCAGCTCCGCCGGCTGGTAGTCGCGCACGTAGAGCGTGATGCGCACCAGGGACTCGGACCCCAGGCCCGCCGCGCGCAGCGTGTGATGCAGGGCGCGGAACGCCGCGTCCAGCTGGGCCTCGAGCCCACCGGTCTCCAGCGTGCCGTCCTCGCGCGTGGGGACGTGCCCGGACAGGAACACCGGCTGCCCGGCGCGTATCACCACGGCGGGCGAGATGCCGGGGATGCTCGGGCCCGGCGGGTGGATGAACTCCAGCATGTCCTGCCTCCTGTGTGCGCCCTGCGGCGCGGTGCAACCTGTCACGGCCACGGCCAGGAGCACCACCGCTCCGAACCCCGGCCAGCTCCGTGTTCCGCCCGGCGCGCTCCTCCGCCCAGCGCCCTGCCCTCGCGCGGCGCTCATGCCGCCCCCTGGAGGTGGGCCAGGAAGGCCGGGGTGGTGAGGGCCTCTCCGAAGTGGTGGACGACATGGGCAAGCACGTGCTCCCGCTGCGCCGCCGTGAAGGCCGCGCAGCCGTCGGACAGGAGCGTCACGGCATAGCCCAGGTCATGCGCCTGCCGGAGCGTGGACTCGATGCAGACGTGCAGCGCGAAGCCCGCCAGATAGAAGTGCGTGACTCCCTGGGCCCGCAGCAGCGCGTCCAGGTTGGAGTGCGCGAAGGCACTCGCGCCAATGCGCCCGGCGACGACGAGCTCCCCTTCCCGGGGCTCGAAGCCCTGCGCGAAGGCGGCGCCCGGCCCCTCCTTCTGCCAGGTGCCCGCGCGAGGGATGGCGCGGCGCAGGCCCATCAGTCCCGGGCCCAGCTCCGGGTAGCCCCGCTCGAACGGGCCGCAGGGGACGTGTACCACCCGGAGGCCCTGCCGCCGGGCCGCCTCCAGCGTCCGCTTCCCCGCCGCGATGGCTGCCTCCAACTGGGCCACGTCCTCGACGAGGCCGCGCAGCTTGCCGGCCGGGTGGAGCCACTCGTTCTGGAACTCCACCAGCACCAGCGCTTCCCGATTCCTCTCCACTTTCATCCTCCAACGTCAACGTAAACGTCAACTTAGGGCGTGCGGAAGGCCGCGGTCCGCTGCCGGCGCCCGCGCCCTACCCGCCCGCATTCGCCTTGCGCAGCAGCTCTTCCATCCGCTCGATGTTGCTCAGGAGGTCCTTGCGGAAGCCCTTGAGCGCGGCCAGCTTCGAGTCCACCTCCTCCAGGTGCTTGTGGAGGATGGCGAGCACCTTCTCCTTGCCGCGGATGCCGGTGGGGTCCGAGAAGTAGAGGCCGATGACGCTCCGGATTTCCTCCAGGTCGAGCCCCAGCTTCTTGAGCGCGTCGATTTTTCGGAGCCGCTCGACGTCCTGCTGCGTGTAGCGGCGGAAGGCGCCGGGCGAACGGGGACTCTCCTCCATGAGTCCCATGGACTCATAGTAGCGGATGGTGCGCGGCGTGACGCCCGCTTCCCTGGCCAGGTCTCCAATCCTCATCTCACCCTCAAGCTGGGGCAGAGAATCCCACGTCTCAACCTTGACGTCAACGTCAAGTTTGAGCCCGCCGGCCGCGCCCGGAGGCCGGCCGCCTGCTCCGGCCTCGGCGCGTCGGGGGCACGGGCGGAGGAGCAGTGTCCTGGCCGGCGGTGCTCCTTCCACTCCAGCGGCGTGCGCCGCGCGACGGGCGCGCGGGAGAAGCCCGGCCCCTGGAATGGTGCTTCCGCGGTATGGCCACGCCGCAGCCGGTGCCCACGTACACGTTGCGCGCGTCCACGCTGATGCCGAAGGCGGAGGGCTTCTCGCGGTCCACCGGGCTGGCGCAGAAGCCGGACAGGGGGTGGCTGTGGCGGGGTGGAACCCGGTGGCGCCACCTGTGCCTACCCAAATTCGAGGGCTCACCATGCGCGCGTCAAAGCTGCGCCACGACGTGGCAAGCGGAGCGGGGGACCCGCGAAATGGGCCGGAGTGGTTGGAACTGGTCCTGAGCCACCCTCAGGCCCGCCGGTGGGGCAGCCCGCAGCCTGTGTGATATTCACACACCAACCTGCCCCAAGAGTGAAGCGGACGCTCCATCAAGTCGCGAAATACTCGAACAGTTGTTACCGCGCACGCTTGTTGATGGAGATTTGGACCGGCTGGTTGATGGGCATCGACGAAGATGAGCGGGTCCGGAGCAGGCTGCTTGATGGACATCAACGAGGATGAGCGGACATGGAGCAGGCTCGGTGATGGAGCCATCATGTTGCATGCGCGCGGGGAGGACACGGCTGATGAGGGGCTGTGGCCAGGGCGAGTCCATCTGGTGCGCTGCTTCTGGCGTTGGGCTCGCACCGGCTTGGGGCCGACGGCCTCGGCGTATCGTTCAGGCCGTGGCACCGGCCGGTGCCGTCAGGCGCTCCCGCCAGCCAGGGGGCGGGCAGCGGCCGCAGACCGCGGAGCACGAGTCAGACTCCATGCCGTGAGGGTCGAGCGCATGTGCTGCCTCCGGTGAGGCCCTGTCGGCCCCAGGGCCGACAGGGCCTGGGGGCAGGGCATACCTCCAGCGTGCCCGGCCGGGAGCGGACCGGGAAGGGGACTTGTCGGGTGGGTGAAGCTGTCGAGCCCTGGGCCTGGGGCCTGTCCCTCACTGAGCGCGCGCGGCGCCCATGAACGCCAGCACACTCAGCGGTGGGGAGGGAGCGGCGGGCGGGGCGTAGCCGGCCACGACGCTGGCGACGTGGGCGGCAGCCTGACGCGGGCGCCAGTGCGGCGGCCAGGGGCGCATGGCGTGCACCTGTGCGAGCAGCTGCCCCTGGTGCACGGCCTGCAGCCAGCGCAGCGGCGTGCGCCAGCGCCCGGCTTCACTGGCGCCTGTGTGATTCCAGGGGTTGACCAGGCGGCGCACGGCTTCCAGCCCCATCCCCAGCAGCCCCCATAGCGCCAGGGCCCACGCCATGGCCGCCACCGAGTACAGCCGCCGCCACGTCACTTCCCAAGGCACCACCGTGCACGTGCCACCGCACGCCAGGCAGCGGTAGCGCCGCACCTGCACCACCCGCACCTGCGCCTGCTGCCCGGGTTGGGCAGGGCCTCGCACCTGACGGCTGCGCGTGCCATGCCCCTGCAACACCATGCCGCCCCCCACCGGCCGGCTGGCCGCTCCACACCTCGGGCATTGCCCCGGCCGTGCCGCTTCCACGCTCGGCAGGGCCTTTGCCCACCTGTCCACTCCCACCCGACTACGCACCAGCTGCTGACGGCCTGCTGTCTGCTTCTCCATCGCCTCTGGCGGAGCCTGGGGCCTTGGCCTGTACCTGCCCCTGTTTCTCTTCCCCCTCCCTCGCCGGGCCGTCGGGGACGGCTTCATGCCGTTTCAGCTCCGCCCTCCTCGGCTCCTCCTACTTCGGCCGTCAGGCGCTGACCCGAACCTGTTGGGTGATGGGGCGCACCACGACCCGGGCCCCCTTTCCATCATCCAGTCGGTCCGATTCCGGGCCGATCTCCCCCATCTACGCTGCGCGGTAACACTCCGGGGCCTGGGCCTCGCCCAGGCCTGCCGCACGGCCTTTGCGGAAGGCAAGCTGGACATGGCGGATGTAGACTTCCGTATCGCTGACGCTTCAGGAGAGGGCTATGGATTCAAGGAGCTTTCCCTGGCGCTCTCCAGGCTATTGAGGACGCGCAGAGAGACGATGCCACTGTGGCTTCCCGCAGAGTCCCTGGGCGAGATAGGCGCGGCTTCAGGCCTCGTGGCCCTGGCTTGGGCCTCCGTGGCCATGCGCCACGGCTATGCGCCCGGGCCCCGGGCGCTCGTAACCACATCCGATGAAGCCGGAGGAAGAGCAGCGGCCGTCTTGCGCGGACCTGACACCTACACACCACGAGGGATGCCCTGATGAAGGTATTTGCCAATGGCAATGAAGTCGCCTGTGCTGACGGGGACGGAAAGGTAGTGGCGGCCTTCCCAGACGTCTGCATGAGTCCTCCTCCCCCGCCAGCCGGGCCGGTGCCGGTGCCTTACCCGAATACTTCGTTCTCCCGGGACATGAAGCAGGGCACGAAGCGCGTAACGATTAATGGGAAGCCCGTCATGCTACGCGACCAATCGTTCTATGCCACCTCTCCTCTCGGGAACGAGGCGGCTACACGCAACTTTGGTGGCAGCCTAGTGACGCACACCATCACCGGAAAGACATACTTCACCTCCTGGTCCATGGATGTGCTCATGGAAGGAAAAATGTCACCCGCCATATCGACCTCACCACCTCGAATCACGCAAGCTACCCGGGCTCTACCCCTCCGTACCCAAATCTTTCATCCAGTCAACTGCTGGCCCACCAGCGCATCAAGCTCAAGCAGTGCCCCTGCTGTGGAGAGCCGGGCTGCCCAGCAGCCTTCCGCGAAGGCGATGAGCCTCTGTCGCTCGAGGACTTCTACGGAGTGAATGAAAAGGACGAAAGGGGAAATCCCACGCCCAGAGCTAAACGTCGCAGCGACATTTTGGCCACCATGCGCGCGATGAAGGAGAAAGAGTGCACCTGCGAAGGGCGAGTCTTCCCCACCCCGCCGTGCGACGTCTTTCGTGCTAAGGGTGTTGTTTCAACGGGCTCTATCGAAACTGCGTGGAAAGGCGAATTAGAGGACGCACGCACCGGCAAGCGTGTATCTATTTCCCTAGTCTATCAGGCGGAATTTCTTTCCAAGAATCCGGGCATCATCGAGCGATTTGTCGCCAGGAACCCTCGAGAGGAGCCACCACGCCGCAGCGGCGGATTCAAGAAAGTAGACCACCTCACCCCCAAGACTGCTGGAGGCTGCCCAATAAACCCAGGGAACCTTCAGCCGCATGACCTCCTATGCAAAGTCTGCAAGACCATCGACGACGTGTTCACTGCTTGGCAGGCGGACAAGCCTGAAGGGTTCCACGAGCGCTTCCGAAGCTCTGGTGCCAACAGGTCAAGGCTCAGAAGTATCTCCCCGCCATCTTGGATGAAGCCAAAAAAGCAATAGGCCTCACACGTCACGGACGCGAAAACCATGCCCCAAAGACGCCTGACATTCTACGAAAACAGACTTAACCCCCAGAGAGACGGTTACTTTCCAGTCCCCACTCCCGCCAATCATCCAGAGCTGCTACGCAATGAGGATAGGAAGCTCTGGCTCCGCACTGAGGAAATCTTTGAATTTCTCAAGGCTGGGCGCTTTGAGCACCTGCAGGAGATCTTGTCCATCTACCATTCCGCGAGAGATGGACTCCTTCGGGCCACCATTTGCACCCTTCTGGGGGACGCCGCCACCTTTGACTGTTTCCAGCAGATGCGCGAGGACCTCGAGAGAATGCAAAGGGCCGCGAGGGAGACGCGAACTCAGGATGCGATGTATGACTATCGCGACATGGCTCTTGACTTCTGTGACGCATTCGCCACTTGGGGGCTTCTTGATGCCGTGCCTGTAATTGTAGACCACTACCTCACGCTTCGCAGCAACAAGGTAACAGATATCCGACTGTTCCCGGCGCTATTATCAACGATAATGGAGCGAGAGGTGAGCATCATCTCAACGGAGCCGCCTGACGATGGCTTGGAGGAGTATTTGGGGCTCATCCTTCAACGCCATGAGGCTCTTTGCTCCCAATACGAAGGAGGAAATATTCTGCTATTCCAGGGTAAGCAGTCAGGCGTGAAGAGCTATGCCAACATTCTGGCGCACGATATGGACGAGGCGTGGCACTTGAAGCTCGAGCTTCGTCGCCGTTTTGAGGCATCAACTGGGATTGATTGTCACGACATGTATGTAGATAAGGTCTTCCAGCCGCTCGCGGCGGCTCGGATTGCCGAGGCCTTGCTCAACAGCCCGGAGGCAGCGAAATACAAAGAGGGTGTTCGCTACTTCTTCGGCCACGAAATTCCGGATTGAAGCGCCTTTCAAAGCCAGTGCATGAGGGCATTGAAGAGAATGGTGCAACAGCCGAGTTGGAGGAGAGCGTAGTGGATGTCATCGCGCCGCTCATAGCGGATGGTGAGTCGGCGCATGCGGCGCAGCCATGCGCTCCGCCTTCCAGCGGTGACGTCCGAAGCGCTGGCAGGAGTCAATACCTCGGCGGGCGATGCGCGGCTGGATGTGACGCAGGCGCAGCCCTCGACGGATGAAGCGATGGTCATACGCCTTGTCGGCGTGAAGCCTGGCGGGGCGCTTGCGAGGGCGGCCCCGCGGACTCCTCACCGGGCGGATGCCGTCGAGCAGCGGCAGCGCTTCCTTGCAGTCGTTAACGTCGGCGGCCGTCAGCGACTGCGCCAGGGGCAGCCCCTGGCCGTCTACCACCAGGTGGTGCTTGGAGCCCTTCTTTCCCCTGTCCGTAGGATTCGGGCCGGTAAGAGGCCCCCCTTTTTTGCCGGCACGCTGAAGGAGTCCACAGCGGCACGGCTCCAGTCCAGGCAGCCCTTCTCTCCCAACTCGTCCGGCAACGTCTGCTGGAGGGCTTCCAGGACACCGGCCTGTGCCCATTCCCGCAGCCGTCGCCAGCACGCCACCCCACTGACACCAAATACCTCCTGGGGCAGCCACTCCCAGGGCAGGTCCGTCCGGAGGATGAAGAGGATGCCCCGCAGACAGGCACTCCCTCAAGCAGGTGCGGAGGAGGCGAGCGCGAGGCTTGAGGTAGCGGCCAGGAAGGAGCGGATGAAGGAGAGGACGCCGCGAGTGGATTGGGCAGAGTTGCTCAAAAGGACGTTCGACTTCGACGTGTTCGTCTGCTTGAGGTGTGGAGGCAGGCGGCGGGTGTTGGCGTACGTGAAGGGAGCAGGAGGGGTGAGAGCGATTCTGGAGCACCTGGGGTTGCCCACGGCGCGTGCGCACCTGGCCCCTGCGCGAGGGCCGCCCCAGCGCGCGTGGTGTTGAAGCTCAAGCCGCCACAGCCAGCCATGAGAGCCAGGCACCTGCCGCGCCCCTCCTGGGAATGCGGCTGGGCTGGGCAGGCGTGTGTCTGCTGGAGATGAATGGCTTCTGCGCCGGCTCGGCGTGCGGCTCATGGGCTCCCCCTCAGCGTCCCTCACCTCCCGCTCTGCTCCCGCCCTCTACGCCCAAGCGGGCTCCTGTCCTTCCTATGCTCCGCGCTGCCGACCTGCACACCGGCCACACGCCCTCAAGCTGCTGCATGCCGTTTCCTCTCCCTCCGAGTTTTGGTCTGGCCCGCCATGTCGTGCCGACCCTGAAGGTGACGGGGAGCAACATGGTACTTGGCGCTCCGGGCTACATGGCGCCGGAGCAGGTCTTCGGCCAATCCGAGATTCCGCCCAGCGCCGACATCTTCTCCCTTGGCTGCGTGCTGTACGAATGCCTCATACGGCGCACGGGTGGAGTTGCTGGCGGACGGTTCTCTGGTGGTGACGCTGGTTCCCGAGCGGGGCGCTGCCACGGACCAGGCTCCCGAAGCGCCTCGCGTCCTTTCTCACCTTGGTTGTCGTGGGCCTGCTGCTGGCCGTTCCCCGCCCAGCGCGCGCCTACCCCCTCCTGCTGTGGACGAGCCCGTTCGCCCCGCCAGGCACCGGCATGGTCATCCCGTCCCTCTTCGTCTCGGGCGACGGAAAGACACTCAATCCCTATCTGTATGGCGCTGTTGGCCTGTCCGAGCGCTTCGACGTCATCGCCGGTACCTCGGGTGTCTTCGGGCTGAGCCCCGCGTCCGCCAGCTTCGGGCTGGTGGATGTCAGTGTTCGCTACCTCGCGACCCCCGAGCTGGCCCTCACGCCTCGCATCCACTACACGCCGGGGCAGTCCCTCGTGGTTTCTCCGGAACTGCACGCCACCCGGAGCTTCGGCAATCTGCTGCTGACGCTCAACGCTGGTGTACGCCCGATGCTGGACCTGAACGGGGGAGGGCTCACGTCGGCCACGGGCTTCGCCTGTCTCTCCGGCTCGTACTTCCTCTCTCTGCCGACGACCTCCGCCCCCTTCCAGTACGCCACGTCCGTCACCTACGCCATGTGGTACGCCGCCTCCTTCTCGCTGTGGGAGAAATGATCGAGACGACCAGCCGAAGACCTGGATGAGCTAGCTTGCCCACCCATGCACGACACAAGCGTCATCGGACCCTTCTTGCGTGGCTTCTGCTTCTTGGTAGCGCTGGTGGCCGCGCAGCAAGCCGCGGCCAGGGAGGGGGACGGCATCCGGCACGTTCCCGCCTTCGACCTTCCCCTCTCGCCTTACATAAGCCCAGAGGCTCAGGCCGCGGCGCGCGTGGAGATCGCCGAGGGCGATCCGCTCGCGCACATGAGCAACGAGGAGTTGGCCCGGAACATCCAGCAGATCCGCGCCAGCGTGGACATGTCGATCGCACCGCGCGTCGAGGCGCTTCGACAGCGCTACGGCGTGTCGCTCCGCCAGGAGAAGTGGAGCGGGGTACCGGTCACCATCGTGACGCCGAAGGTACCGGTCGCGCGCGGTTTGCTGATCGAACTGCACGGCGGCGGCTTCATCTTCGGCTCGGCGGGCACGCTCGGCATGCTGGAGGCAATTCCGGTCGCGGCCATGACGGGCATGAGGGTGGTGGCGGTGGATTACCGCCTGGGCCCGGAGCACCGATATCCCGCGGCGAGCGAGGATGTCGCCGCCGTGTATCGCGAGGCGCTCAAGCGCCATCGTCCGGGTGACATAGGCCTGTTCGGCTGCTCGTCGGGCGGGGTGTTGACGGCGGAGGCGCTCGCCTGGTTCCAGAAGGAGAAGCTCCCCATGCCGGCGGCGGCGGGCGTGTTCTGCGCGAGCGCCGACGCGCGCTACGGGGGCGACGCGCGCTATGTGGTCGCGGCCGTGAACAATGCGCCGATGCCGAAGCCGGACGGCAGCCTTCCCATCATGGAGGAGCTCTACTACGGCCAGGCGGACCTCGCCGACCCGCTGATCTCGCCGCTCTTCTCGAAAGGCGTGCTGGCGAAGTTCCCTCCGACGCTCTTCATCACCGGCACGCGCGCGGCGGAGCTCAGTGCCGCCGCCCACACCCATTCGCGTCTGACCGCGCTCGGCGTGGAGGCCCGCCTCCACGTCTGGGACGGGATGGGCCATGCCTTCCATCTCAACACCGACCTGCCCGAGGCGCAGGAGGCGCTGGCGGTGATCTCCAGGTTCTTCAAGGCATATGTCGGGCGGGCGGGCCGATGAGACTGGCCACCCCGTGCTCCAGAGCTTCTTTCACGACCCCTGACGGTTCACGGGCACCAAAGGCCGGTTCACTGCATCGGCGGAGCATCTCACGGCGCAGATGCGGCGCGTCCGGCGGGGATGTTCCATACATCCAGGGCGCGGAGCGCTGGATGGCTTCGGAGCGCATGTCGTCCGGCGCACGACGCATAAACCCTGTTTTTTGAGGAGCAAGAAATGCTGGAACTTCGCAAGGGGCTGATGTTGCTGTCGGTGGGGGCCGTGTCGCTGTGGGGCTGCGGTCCAGAGGAGGCGGTTGAGGAGTCCCCGGAGGCAGCGCCGCTGGCCGTCAGTGAGCAGGCGCTGAACAGCAGCGGCGCCTTCGACTGGAGCCAGGGCTGGGTTGCGACCCCGATGGGCTCCTCTGCGGATCGTGTCTGCTATCTGTCGCGGATGACGGGCAACTTCGAGGGCGAGCTGGAGTATCTCCATGCGTTCGTGTCTGGTGGCTCCTGGTACCTGGCGGGCAGTTCCGCCCAAAAGGAGGTCTCCGGCTCGGCCCACTGCGCGTATACCTCCAGCGGCTCGTACTCGGGCGAATACTCCTGGAGCCAGGACCAGAGCTATCCGACGTACCTGGGGTCCGCCACTGGCAGGGTGTGCTTCCTGACGCGTGTGGCGGGCAAGTTCGAGGGCGCGGGCGAGTGGGTGCACGTCTACACCAGCGGCGGCTCCTGGTACCTCACCGGCAGCTCGGAGCAGCATGGGCTGTCAGCGAGCGCGCGCTGCGTGAATGTCTCGTCCTACAGCAACGAGTATTCCTGGTACCAGGGGCAGCTCTCCACGAACATGGGCACCACGTCCGCCCGCTCCTGCGCGCTGACGTTCGTGTCCGGCAGGTTCCAGGGCGGAGGCGAGCAGATCTCCATCTCCCAGAGTGACGGCTACTGGTTCCTGGGTGGCAGATCCGCCCAGAACAGCGTCCAGGCCCGCTCGCGCTGCTTCTGAGCCGCTGAAGGTGTCAAAGGACTCGTATTCGAGCTTACCCATTTTTTATCTCTTTCGAGTTCTTTGACACCATCTCGGGCTTCCTCCCTTGCAGAGGGCTCCTACCGGCACGTCCCGCCGCCCGGGCTCCGACACATGAGCCCACTGCCGATGGCTTCCATGGGATGGAGGCCGAGCGCTTCACCTGACGAGAGCTCGAAGAGGAACAGCCGGGTCGTGTTCGTGGCACGGTCCGGCCCCAGGATGATGAGGCGACCATCGTCGGTGGCATGCATGCCTTGAATCCAATCATCGTATCCCTGGAGTGGAAGCTCTTGCGGCGCTTCCGCCTGGCCCAGCCGGGCCGTCAGGATCTCCCCTGCCACATGCCGGGCGAAGTACCCCTGGTCACCCCGCACCGCCATGTGGCTCGCATGGAGCCGGGTGTCCAGCAGGCACGAGGCCTCACGCCGGGCCGCGGCTTCGAAGGAATCGAACTGGGCGAGTGCCCCCAGCAGAGAAGTATTCTTGCCGTCGTAGTCGAGCAGGAGCAGGAGCCCTTCCCGGTGGGTGGAGACGGCCTGACACGCGATGGGGGCAATGTCCACGCTACCATCCACGAGGGAGACGCGGGCCAGGCCTCGCTCGCGGATACAGGCGTAGGTGTAATCGCCCTGCCATGCCCATGAAGAGACGGAGGAGAGATTCGAGAGCTGGGCTGGCACGCCGGAGGAGCAGATCCGTCCGCTGTCGAGACCGAGCACGGTGGGCATGCCGCCGTTCAGGGTCAGGCAGTACGCCGACTCCGAGGCGAACTCAGCGCAAGCCGCGGGCAGCATGGGCTCCTGGCGGTCCGACACCGTGTGCGGAGGCCGCACCGCCCCTGGCTCGTCCACCTCGAAGCTGGCCGCCTCAGAGCAGCCGCGGAAAGACGTGAGTTCACGGCCCACGTGAGCCTCGACGGCATCCACGAGCTGGGTCGTCGTATAGGCCGGCCACTCATAGCCAAAGGCGCCAAGATAGCTTCCCGTCTGCTCATGGCTGAGGATCTCCACGGGGATGCCCGCGGGGGCCGTGACGGTCTGCACATGGTATCCACTCACGACGATGCGCTCCACGGTGGCCCCCGGCTCGACCTGCACGGTCCATGAGGTTTCATTGTAGGCGGCCAGCACGAGCACCGAGGAACCAGAGCGCTTGACCCGCACCTGCACGCGCTGCTTACCATCCGTTCCCTCTACACCCTTATGAGCATAGATGATGTGGAGCTGCGGTCCCTCCCCGCTGCGGTGCTCGTAGTGGCTATAGCGCCCCTCCCCGCAGTCATGGACGCCGTCCGCGTTGCCACCTTCCGCTGTCCCCCGGGCCGCAAGTGGCGGGAGGCGGGTGCTGGGGTTGGACGAAGGGCACCACGCTCCGCCGGAACCTCCATCAGGTGCCGAGGCGCCTCCGTCCGGTGAACGAGCCCCACAGAAGGATTCCCCTGCATCAGGGGCAGGGCCGCCCGCATCCACCGGAGCGCCCGCATCCACCGGAGCGCCCGCATCCACCGGAGCGCCTGCGTCAGGAGAGGAAGAGCCTCCATCGGGTGGACGGGGTTGCACGACACAACCCGCGAATAACAGTCCACAGAGTAACAGCACGCGGAACGAATGAGACCTACGACCAGCTTCCATGGGTGCCTCGATGAGAGGACGGTGCAAGGCACCGACCTCTGTTGGGGTTTGCACCGTCTTCAGAAGCGCGCGTTTTGAAAGGTTACGACGGGAACCGTCACGATCGTGTCAAGCTTTACTCCTTCGCGAGCTGCCCGCGCCGGGCACTCCACAGCGCCAGGCTGATTCCCGTGGCCCCGAGGGCGAAAGGGTCGTGATCCTGTCTCCTCCCGCTCAATGACCCGGGCGCCTACACACAGGAGTCGCTCAGGGTCTTCCTGGATGGGGTGGAGCTTGCGCCGGGCGGGTCCACGTGGAGCCTGACGAGCGAGGGATTGCGCTTCGCGGGCACCGCGTGCGAGCAGCTCCAGGAGGCCACGAGGGAGGATCCGGTGCGCCTCGAGGTGCGGTTGCGCTGAGACCTCAACTCCTCCACCGGCTGCTGCAAGCAACCCCAGGTGCTCGAAACTCCCTCGCTCCCCTTCCCCGCTACCTCAACAGCCGCGGCCACCAGCGCCAGGCGCACTGATCCGCGGCGGGGATGGCCAGTTGGAGCTGCTGGATGACCGTCCCATCCAGGGCAATGCCGGGCCGACTGAGGCAAGTGCCCGCGCCGAAGGGCAGCGTGAGCTCGCCACAGTCCGTCCCATCACTGGAGAAGAGCCGGATGGACTCCCGGCAGCCAGAGCCCTCGACGAGCGTGGGCGGTGGCACCAGGGCGTAGGCCCGGCCATTGCGGATGCGGTACAGGTCGGAGCCGGGATGAGCCGCCAGCCACGCCGGGGCTGGAAGCGCCTCCGACTCCCCACCGGGGAACCACAGCACCCACTCCCCTTCGACACGAAGCGCCAATCCGCCCCCCACCAGCGGCTCGAGGACCAGGGAAGGCGCGTTCGCGGGAACCGGCACCGCGAAGGGCTCGGTGAGCGCATCTCCGTCTTGCCGCAGCCACTGCCCTACCCAGGTGTCGCGCCCGGGCTCCCGCAGCAGGAGGAGCACGCGCCCCCGCGTGTCGACCCCAGCGATGGCTGAAAAGGACGTTCGCCCTGGATGTGTTCGCGTGCTTGAGGTGTGGAGGCAGGCGGCGGGTGTTGGCGTACGTGAAGGGAGCAGGAGGGGTGAGAGCGATTGTGAAGAACCTGGGCCTGCCCACGGCAGGTGTGAGGCTGGCCCCGGCGCGCGGGCCCCTCCACGCCTCGTGGTGTTGAAGCTCAAGCCGCCACAGCCAGCCAAGAGAGCCAGGCACCTGCCGCGCCCCTCCTGGGAATGCGGCTGGGCTGGGCTGGCGTGTGTCTGCTGGAGATGAAAGGCTTCTGCGCCGGCTCGGCGTGCGGCTCATGGGCTCCCCGTCATGGAGGTCAGCCAGCCGCTCCGGGGGCGGGCCGGGGAAGCCTCGCGGCTCGTGCTCCTGAATCCGCGGGAGGAGGACGCCTCGTCCCCGCGCCTCGCATCGTAAGAGGCCCCTCAGACCCGCCGCACCTATTGGAGGCGGCGGGAATCGAAACCGCCGCCGAAAGTGCAAGTGATTGACGGTATCTCGCAAGGCAGGTCCGACAAACGCCATCCAACAAGACGTGTCAGGCAATTCGACACCTCGAGTTCCCCTCCCAACGCGAGACAAATGGCAAGGCCCCATTGCGTCCACTTCGACATGGACGGCCTTCCTTTCTTGCCACAACGCGACAATCACCATCCCGGGAGCGCCTCGCGCCTTGATGCGCGCAACCGCCACCTCGTCAATGAGGTGAGGTCCTTCCCATGGGGACGGGGCATGAGTTCGAAGCCCGCCGTGCGGCGCGCGACCTTGATGCCCCCGGCAACCACTCCTCGCCGCTTCCCCGCCCCCTCGCCAACCCGCCTTCCTCGTTTCAACCGGGTCTTCGGGTGAAGTATATTTACGGATTTCTGCGGCCTTACGGTTATTCGCATGACTCCGTGCCCTGACGAGAACGAGCTGCTGGAGTGGGAGCAGGGGCGCCTGTCCGCGGACGCCGTGGCCCGGCTCGAGGCCCACCTGGATGGGTGCGCGGCATGCAGCACGGTGGTGGCGGGACTCAGGAGTGGAGGGGCCCTGTCCGCGGAGGGCCTGGAGCCCCTGGCGCCGCTCGGTCCGCCGGGGCCCGGGGAGCGCGTGGGGCGCTACGTGCTGCTGCGCCGCGTGGGCGAGGGGGGCATGGGGGTCGTCTTCGCCGCGTATGACCCGGACCTGGCCCGGGAGGTGGCGCTCAAGCTGCTCAAGCCCGGGGCGGTGGCGGACGCGGAGGCGCGCGGGCGGCTGGTGCGCGAGGCCCAGGCGCTGGCCCGGCTGTCCCATCCGAACGTCGTCATCGTGCATGACGTGGGCCAGGACGACGACACCGTCTTCCTCGCCATGGAGCTGGTGCGAGGGCGGACGCTGCGCCACTGGCTCGCGGAGGCACCGCGGCCGTGGCGCGAGGTGCTCTCCCGCTTCCTCCTGGCGGGCCAGGGGCTGGCCGCAGCGCACGCGGTGGGGCTGGTGCACCGCGACTTCAAGCCGGACAACGTGCTGCTGGGCGACGACGGCCAGGTGCGCGTCACCGACTTCGGCCTCGCGCGCGCGGGGCCCACGCCCCTGGCCCCACCGGAGCCATGGGCCGGGGAGGACCCCGCCCGGGAGACCCCTCCCCCACCGCGGGGAGGCGACACCCTCACCGGCGTCCGGCTGGGCACGCCCGCGTACATGTCCCCGGAGCAGTGGCGGGGCCTGCGCGCGGACGCGCGCAGCGACCAGTTCAGCTTCTGCGTCGCGCTGTACGAGGCCCTCTTCGGCCAGCGGCCCTTCGCGGGTGACACGGTGGAGGAGCGAGCCCGGGCCCTGCGCGAGGGACGGGTGACGCCGCCGCCCCGCGGTTCGGGCGTGCCCGGCGCCGTACGAGACGCCGTGCTGCGGGGCCTGGCCGCCGAGCCGGCCTCGCGCCACCCTACCCTGGACGCGCTTCTCGCCCGGCTCGAGTCCGGCTCTCGCGCGCGCCGCTGGCGCTGGGCGGCGGCGCTGGCCATGGGCGTGGCGGCCAGCGCCGCCGCGGGCTTCGGCCTGGCACGGGGTGACGCCGCGCAGGTGTGCACCGGCTTCGAGGCCCGGCTGGAGGGCACCTGGGACGCGGCGCGCCGGGCCCGGCTGGAGCAGCGCTTCCGTCAGGACTCCCCGCCGGTGCGGGGGGACGCCTTCGAGTCCACCGCGCGGGCGCTGGACGCCTATGCCCAGGCGCTGGTGGCCCAGGAGCGGCAGTCCTGCGAGGACACACGCGTGCGGCAGGCGCAGTCCGAGCGGCTGATGGACCTGCGCGCCGCGTGCCTGGATGGCCGGCGCCAGGCATTGCACGACCTGGTGGAGCTGCTGGAGGGAGGCGAGCGGGAGGCACTCACGCGGGCGTCCGAAGCCGCGCGGCAGCTCCCCTCCCTGGCCGCGTGCGCGGACCGGGACGCGCTCGCCCGCGTGGACCCACTGCCGGAAGCCCCCGAGGCCCGGCGGGAGCTGGCGGCGCTGCGCCGGGAGCTGGACGGGCTGCGCGTGCGGGGCTCGGCCGGGTTCCATGCGCGCGTACTCCCCCGGCTGGAAGAGGTGGTGGCGGCACTGAGGGAGCTGGGGCACCGGCCCACGCTGGCGTGGGCCCTGCTCCTGTTGGGCGAGCTGCGGGGCACCTCCGGGAGCTTCGCCGAGGCGCGCGAGGTGCTGGAGGAGGCGGTGCGCGTGGCGGAGGCCGGGCACGACGACGAGACGGCCGCGCGCGCGTGGAATCGCCTCCTCTATACGGAAGTCCAGGGCATGGGCCTGGCGAAGGAGGCCCAGCGCACCGCGCGCATGGCGGAGGCGGCCCTGGAACGGCTGGGGCCCGAGGCCTCCCTGGAGGTGGCCGCGGAGCTGCGCCGCGTCCGCAGCAGCCTCAGCTACCGGCAGGGCGAGTACGCACGCGCCCTCACGGACGCCAGCGAGGCCCTGTCCCTGCTGGAGCGGGCGCGAGGGCCCCAGGACGTGGCGCTCGCGGATGTCCTGACCGGCATGGGCATGGCCCTCAACGCGCTGGGACGCTACGCGGAGGCGGAGCGGCACTATACGCGCGCCCTCGCGCTGGTGGAGGCGGTGTACGGCCATGAGAACCCGCTGCGCGCGGCGCACCTCAGCAACGTGGCCACCGCGCTGCGGCTCCAGGGAAAGGTGGCCGAGGCGGTGGCGCGCTACGGCGAGGCGCTCGCGCTGGCCGAGCGCGTCCTCGGAGCGGAGCACTCCAGCACCAGCGTGATCCGGGTGAACCTGGGCGACGCGCTCTCGCGACAGGGTCAGCTGGCGGAGGCGCTGCCCCACTACGAGCGCGCCCTGGCCAGCCTGCGCAAGGGCGGAGACAGCGAGCAGCCGCGGGTGGCCAACGTGCTGTTGAGCCTGGGCAATGCCTTGGTGGACCTGGGACAGCTTCCACGGGCGGAGGCGGCCTACCGCGAGGCGCTCGCGCTCCAGGAGGCGCGGCTCGGCCCCCGGCACCCGGACGTGGCCCTGTCGCGCAACAACCTGGGCTCGGTGGCGATGGACGCGGGCCGCCTGCGCGACGCGCGCGCCCACTTCGAGGCGGCACGCGCGCTGTGGGAGGCCACGCTCGGCCCCGGACACCCGAAGGTGGCCAGCGCGCTCTACAACCTGGGGCACGTGGAGCTGCGCCTGGGCAGGGTGCGCCCGGCGCTCGTCCACCTGCGGCGGGCGTTGGAGGTGCGCGAGCAGTCGCTCGGGGTGGAGCACCCCCGGGTGGCGCAGACGCTCGCACTGCTGGGAGAGGCACTGGTGGAGGGTGGCCAACTGCGCGAGGCCCGCGAGCCACTGGAGCGGGCGGTGGCGCTCTCCAAGCGGGTGGAACTGGCCCCGCCCGAGCTGGCCCGGGCACACTTCGCGCTCGCCCGCGTCCTCTGGCAGTCGCACGAGGAGCGGCCCCGGGCGCTCGCCCTGGCTCGGGAGGCCCAGGAGGCCTACGCACGGAGCGCGCCCGCCTACACGCCCCGTGCGCGCGAGGTGCGGTCCTGGCTGTCCGCCCACGGCTCCCCCTGAGCCGGGGCGCCGTGGCTCATTCCCGCCCGCGTGGGTGGGCTTGTCGGTGGAGGTGATGCGTGACGTCCGAGCAGACCGAGTCCTTCCTGTCGCGGGCGCCGCACGCGCTCGTCCCGGCGCTGCGGGCGCTTCCCGGCCTGGAGGAAGCGCTCGCGGGGCTGGTGCGGGAGGCGCGCGAGGCATGGCCGGAGGTGGGCATGGACGCGGGGGCCTTCCTCGCGTACGTGGCGGAGCGGCTGCCCTCCACGGGCGAGGCCCTCGAGGTGCTCGCGAGCCTGCGCGCGGAGGATTTCTTCCTCGCCTTCGCCTGCGTGCGGGGGGAGGCGCGGGCGCTCGAGGCGCTCGACACACACGTGCTGTCCCAGGTGGGGACGTGGCTACCGCGCGAGCAGCCCGCCCTCGTGGACGAGCTGCGGCAGCTGTTGCGCCAGCGGCTGCTGGTCCCGGTGGACGGGGCCCCCCCCAAGCTGGCCTCCTACTCCGGGCGCGGTCCCCTGGGACAGTGGGTGCGGGCCGTGGCGCTGCGGCTCCACATCGACCGGCAGCGCGCCGCGCCGCGCGAGCTGCCCATGGAGAATGCGCCGGTGGCGCTGGCGGAGCGGCTGGGCGCGGACCCCGAGCTGGCCTTCATCCGCGAGCGGCACCAGGAGGACTTCCGCGTGGCCTTCCGCGCCGCGCTGGGCCGGCTGGAGGCCCGGGAGCGCAACCTGCTCCGGCTGCACCACGTGCACGGCCTGTCCATGGACGCGGTGAGCGCCACGTACCAGGCACCCCGCTCCACCGTGGCGCGCTGGATTGCCCGCGCCCGCGAGCGGCTGCTGGCGCTCACCCGCGAGGAGCTGACGGCGCGGCTGGGGCTGACAACCGATGAGCTGGACAGCCTGCTGCGCCTGGTGCGCAGCCAGCTCGACGTCAGCCTGCGTCAACTCATGGCGGACTGATTCTTTTCGGCTCCGCGTGGGACGCCCGCCACCTTTCTCCGTCCTTGAAAGAATGCGTCCGTCGTTCCAACCGAGGGAGGGCATCGGGAGGCGCGCCACGGAGGGGTGAACACGTTCGTGTTGGACGTGTTCGCCCCTCACGCCTCGGCGCAGGTGACGACGATCTTCCCCCGTGCGCGACCGCTTTCGAGATGGCGAACGGCTTCGCGGCCTTCGCTCAGCGGGTACTTCCTGTCGATGATCGGCATGACCTTGCCGGCCTCGATGAGCTCCTTCAAGACCTCCAGGTCCTCCTTGCGAGCCACCGAGGCCAACATTCGAAGCTTGTGGCTCACGAACGGTGCGAGCATGAGCGCCCTGAGTTGACGGTCGATACCTCCGAACCACCGCCCTCCTCCTTCTCCTCCAACGATCACGAGGGTCCCCCTGGGAGTGAGCGCACGACGGAGAAGAGACAGCTCACGGTTCCCCGCGGTGTCGAGGATGAGCTCATAACGCTGCCCCATCTCCGCGAAGTCCTGACGCGTGTAGTCGATGACATCGTCCGCCCCGAGCGAGCGGACCAGCTCCACCTTCGAGGTGCTGCACACGCCAGTGACATGCGCTCCGAACGCCTTGGCCAGCTGCACCGCGAACAATCCCACGCCGCCGGCCGCGCCGATGATCAAGACCTTCTGCCCCGGGCGTACCTTCCCCTGGTCGCGCAGCGCCTGCAGGGCGGTGATGGCGGAGGTGGGGACGGCCGCGGCCTGCTCGAACGTGAGGTTGGACGGCTTGTGCAGGAGCCTGTCCTCCCGAGCACACGCGTACTCGGCGAGAGCGCCGTCGCAGGTGCCGAACACCTCGTCGCCCGGCTGGAACCGCGTCACGCCCTTGCCGACCGCCTCGACGCGCCCCGAGACGTCCATCCCGCGAACGGACATTCTCGGACCACGCAATCCAAAGCCGAGGCGCAGCAGGTACGGCATTCCGGTCATCAGGTGCCAGTCACCGATGTGGAGAGAGGCCGCGTGGACGCGCAGGAGCACCTGGCGCTCCCCGACCACGGGCTTGTCGATGTCTCGGAGATGCAGAACGTCGGACGAGCCATACGTGTCCTGGACGATTGCCTTCATGGTTCCTGCCCTTCACTGTCGGAGTATTGGAACACCTGTTCGAGCGGGACCTTGAATACCCGCGCGATCTGGAACGCCATCTCGAGCGAAGGCGAGTAGCGGCCTTGTTCGATGGCGATGATGGTCTGCCGGGTCACGCCGATACGCTGCGCCAGCTCGGACTGGGTCATCTCCCCGTGTGCGAATCGGAGCGCGCGCAGGGTGTTCGTGATGTGGGTTCGCTTCACCACGGATGAAAGCCCAGGCGGTAGGCCACGATCTTCGTCGCGGACCCGAGGAGCGATGACAGGACGAACGCCAGGTAGATCGCATTGGCGATCCAGAAGTGATTCAGCTCGGCCATCGCCATGACGAGCGCCGCCACTCCGCCAATGATGACGAAGGATTGGCCGACGTACTCGCCGAACCGATTGATTTCCCTGTCGCGCTGGTCCTTCTGGCCCGCCTCCTTCGGAGAGACGATCGTGACCGCGATGTGAAGCACGATCGACGCCACGATCGCGGAGCCGATGTTCCACAGCAACGTCGCGACGTACGCGACCTCGGTGAGCGGAGTGTTCTCGGAGCGCCCCACGATGATGAAGACGTACGCCGAGTACGCGACGAGCGTGACCACCGCCATGATCCACGCGCGCTTCTCTTCGGATGTCATGCCCGCCCCCATGCGGAAGAAATCCACGGGTCCAAGACGTAATGTATCTTTGACATGACGTCAAGAATCTTTGACTCAGACTCGACTTTCGCCATTTTTCACTACAGTTGAAAATCAACTACCTGGGCTGAGAGGTGCGCTTGCGGTAGTGGCAGAGCCTGGCAATAGCTTGGTGACGGCGTCGCCAAAAGCTCCAGTGGAGCGAGAATGTGATTGGGTGCGTGCACCGGACCATGTGGAACACCGATTCCGGGGCAAGTGGAACACTGATTCCGGAGCAAGTGGAACGCCCATTCCGGCCATGTGGAACACCGATTCCGGGCAAGTGGAACACACCCGGGAGGTAGGCACCGGGATGGGCGACACAGTGGAGCGTTGACGGTGCTGGACGAGCCGCCGCCTCTGACTCGACTTTCGCCATTTTGGGCCGGCCGAGCCGCTCGGTTCATGCGGATTTCGGCTGAGGCCGTGAAGTGGGCTCATTTAAACTGGCGAGAAGAAGATGTGGGTTCACCCAGTCCGTGGAAGCAAGCGTGCGCTGGGCCAGGCGAAGAATGTCGGCGAAGCTGACGGTGTGTTTGGTGCGGTACCAGGGACGGATGGGCAGTCCCATCTGAGAGGTGTCCAACCCCACCTCCATGTGCCAGAGCACCAGGAGGGTGTAGCACATGGCCACCCAAGGTGCCGTTCGCAGCACCGCCAGGGGAGAACGCGCTCGCGAGGAGGAGAAGCCCAGCAGTTGCTTGAGGTCGCGGAAGAGCACCTCGATGCCCCAACAGCGGGCATAGCATTCAATGACCTGACGAGCGGTGCGGCTCGCGTCGGTGCAGAAGAAGACGCGCAGGGGCAGTTCCCCACGAAGTTCCTTGACGATGACGATTTTGAGCAGTGTTTTCCCAGAGGGACGAGACCAGCGTGCCACCAATTCCTTGTACTGCACCTGCGTCGGCTTGCCGTACAGGGTGAGCGTCATGGACAGCCAGGGGAGTTTTTTGTCCCGGGCAAGCTTCTCGGGTTTGGGCAGGGGGATGTCCTTGGTCAGCGGGCGTCCTGTGACCGGCGAGCGGCACTTGCGCATACGCGGACGGTGCAGCGAAGCATCCGCGCGCATGGCCCCCACGAAGACAACACCCTGTGGTAGGTGGCGCAGTACCTCCCGGCAGGCATAGGCGGAGTCAGCCACCAACTCCATCGGCTTGTCAGGTAACCAGCGCGACACCTGCTCTACCAACAGGCGCGCCAACTGCGTCTTCGTCAGGTGGTTGTCCCCGCTTTTCTGGCAGTCGGCCTGGGTCCGGTACAGACGCATGAGGACGGGCAGGGCCCAGAGCCTCGCGGAGAAAGGGACGGGGACGAGCACGGTCAGTACGACCCAGACATGGCCGAAGGCGAGCACGCCCCTGCGTCGTGTCGAGCGCACCGGGTCGAGGTGCACCCCCAGGCCGAAGACCTTGGGCCCCTTGTGGGTGCTCAAGGTGTCGTCGAGTGCCAGGAGCAAAGGCCCCGGCGTGAGTGCCACCAGCCTCAGCAAGAGCAGGCGACCCACCTGGTCGAGGCTCCAGCGAGCTCGCGAGAAGAAGCGGTGGAAGGCCGCGTGGTGGTGCACACCGGACACGCCCGCGTTCACCAGGGACTCGGTGACGGCGTGCACCCCCCGGGTGCTCACCCAGCCAGCAAACAGGGTGAGGAAGCGGCAGAACGAGGGCTGCGTGAAAACGGGACGCAGGAGCAGAAGTAACGGCAGCAGCGTGTTGATGGAAGGGGCGGTCATCGTGTACTGGACGGGAGAAGTCTTGGTCGACCTCACAACCCGTCCGGTAGCCGTCTCTTCCCTTCTGCTCCGTCGCTCCCTTGCTCGCCCTCCTCAAAATGGCGAAAGTCGAGTCTGACGAGGCCAGGGCCACCTCGGCCAGCAACTCCGGGGCCGTCTTCTGCGTGGACTCGGTGCTGGCGGTGCACTCGGAGAAGATGCTGGAGAGGATACGGTCCACGTTGTCCATCAGCCTGAGAGGAAAGGCATTGGGCGTGGAGGGCGTGGCATGCATCGGCCACGGGAATGTCATTCAGTCCGCAGGCCTCGAGCACGCAGCGCACGTGGCGCAGGGCCTTGCCCGGGTAGCCGGCACCACTGTTGGTGACGGCGACCGCGGCGAGCCGCAGACTGCCGCGTTTGTGCTCCTGGCACAGGTACGCGAGCGAGACGATGTCGTCATAGTCCGAGTCCACGTCCGCGATGACGGGCACGGGAGTAGAACCGCAGGAGGTGAGCAGCAGCAGTGTGACGAGCGCAGCGGACTGACGATGGATGTCGAAGAGCTCACTCTGGATGCTTGAGACATCCTCGAAAGAAGGTGTCGAGGCAATGAGCTTTCACGAGCGAGATGTCTTCAGTTCTCGTTCGTAGAGCTGGTCGAGCCGTTCGTACGCTTCCCGAAGGACGCGGTCGAACTCTCCCCGGGTGAGATTCACTTCACGAACCGTGTCTCCTCCCTGGGGCCTGCCGAAGACCAGCCGCGCCGTCGACGCCGCGTCCACGAGGAAGACCCGCCAGGAATCGAAGACATCCACATGCTGCGGGCAGACGTAGAACCGCGCCCACATCTCGTCCATGGCCCGCTGCTCGTCCGGCGATGGCTCGCTTCCGTGGAGCGCCGCGTTCAAACGCCGGAACAATTCCGCCCCGGGGAGCGCCGCCAGTTCGGGATGCTCCCGCTTGCCTGAGTCCTTGACGATGGACGTGAGGCGGAAGAGCACGACGTTCAGGGTGGTCCCGGATTCGTAGTCTCCTACGCGCTCGCCACCCACCCAATAGCAGAATCGACCCAACAGCCATTCCCGCTCGTGGTGCTCATCGAGCTCGAACTCGACGGCGAAACGCGATGGATCTCCGATGATCATGTTGGGTCATTGCCCCAGTTGCCGCACGATGGCGCCTGGAAGCTCGGAGGGTTTGAAGATTCCATTGAAGTGCACGCCGCCCGTATTGTCCGAAGAGAAGCGGTAGATCTCCCCCTTCTCGTTCTTGCCGAAATAGACCCCCATGTCGGTTCGGACCGACCTGTCATAGACCTCCCTGGCATCCGCGGGCTCCGGCGTCTTGCGGACGTTGAAGTTGGGGCTCCTGGGGTCATGCGCGGAACTGGGCCTGTACTCGGGCTTCACTCGCGCGGCGACGGCATCGGGGTGATACGGACTGTCCTTCAGCGCCGGAGAGAGCGTCTGACCCGGCCCGCACGTGTTGTGCACGAGCACCGCGGGGGTGTCGGAGTCCGGCGCGGAGATGAGGTAGTTGTGCGTGCCCTCCACCTCGAGGTTGTGAACGATGAACCCGCCATGGCGTTTGGAGGACGCCACAACGCGAGCAAGCGAGCCATCCGACGTGTGGAGCACGGTGCCCGGTTCGAGCTCGCCCATGTCCACGTACTCGCCGCGTGCCGGAACGAAGAAGGGATGCTCGGGCGTGCCGGAGATGACACTCTCGCCACCCGCGTCCTCGTAGTGAACGGACAGGTCGATGAGTGTGTCCGCCGGGCGGGTATAGGTTCGGGCGACGCGGCTGAGGGTATGACCGGTGTTGGCGTACTCCAACCCCCCCGTCGCGGCCAGACGCGTCCGGAAGATCCGACCCTGGAAGACGAAGTTCTCTCCAGGTCGCACCGCCGTCAGGCCGCAGTGCCGCGTCTGGGCCCCCAGCACCCGGACGATGTCCGTGTCCGAGGGATCGCGCAGGTGGGGTCCTCGCGAGAAGGCGCGATCCGCCTCCGCCAGGAGGCGCACGTCCACATCCTTCACCCACTCGAGGATCCGCGCACCGGTTCGCACGCGCAGCAGCCGCCCCTCGTGGAGGACTTCGCCTCCGGCCGGGACTTCACGCAGGCGCACCTCTCGCCATTCGGCCTGGAGGGTATCGAACACCCGCACCCTGTCGTCCGGACCCGGGACGCGCACCTGGGACGAGGAGTCGTCCGCACGCACGTCCGCGTTGTCTGGTGCACCGAGGCAGCCCGTGGTGAGGAACAGGGCGAACAGAAGGAATCGAAGAGTCGTCATGGTCGGATGAACTCCAGACGCAGCATAGCGGCATGCGCCCAAGGCCCACCATGAAAGGATTCACAATCCCGGTCCACCCTCCCTCTCACTCTCCCAACCCCTGAGACTCCACGAGCATCCAGCCGGACTTCACACGACTGGCGCAGGCAGTGAGCACATAGTGCATGTCCTCCAGCTAGTGGAGTGTCCGACAAGTTTTTCAACATAGTCGAGACCAGCGGGTAAGTTGGGTGGATGAGGAGACGACCGCCGCATCTGCTCCACCTTTCGCCTGGGGAAGTGGCCTACCTCAAGACGCTGGTGGAGGACGGACGTACCGAGCAGCGCGTCGCGCGCCGAGCGCGCGTGCTGCTGGCCATGAGCGACCCGGACATCGTCGTGTCGGAGCTGGCCGACAGACTCGAATTGGAGCGCACCTCCATTTGGAACTTGTGCCGTCGCTACGAAGCGTACGGTGTCGATGTGGTGCTGGATGCACCCCGCTCCGGCCGTCCGCGGGAGCTTTCCCCCCCTGCAGCGAGTGGAGGTAGAGCAGTTGGCGTGTTGTGAGCCGGCGGGCGTCGGCTTGGAGATGACGCACTGGTCCACCCGGAGCCTGGCCCTGGTGGCACGTCAGCGGGGCATTGCGCCCACCATCTCGCACTCCACGGTGGCGCTCATCCTGCACACGCTGACTTGCAGCCGCACCGCACGCGTTACTGGAAGACGCCCACCCTGGACGACACCTTCCGTCACAAAGCGGCCCAGGTGCTGTGGTGCTACGAGCAGGCGCAGCAGTTGGCTCAGAGGGACGAAGTGGTGTTGTGCATGGACGAGAAGCCCAACATCCAGGTGCTGCACGGCGAGCAACCCGCGCGGCCCATGCGGCCTGGCCTCATCGAGCGCCGGGAGTTCGAGTACGTACGGCGCGGCACGGTGAACCTCCTGGCCAAGCTGGTGTGCACTCCGGCCGCATGCGCAGCTGGAACTTGGAGAGAAACAACGGGGACTGCCTACGAGGCGTACTGCCGCAGCTGCTTGGGGACCATCGCGACGCCAGGCGCATCCACCTCATCTGGGACAACGCACCCAGTCACACCGCCAGGCAGACGCACGACTTCCTTCGCACCCACTATCCGCACGTCCGGGTGATTTTCACTCCAGCTCATGCCTCCTGGCTCAATCAGGCGGAGCTGCTGCTACGCGCCTTCTCCGAGCGCTACCTGCAACGAGGGGACTGGGCCGGCCGTGACGAGCTCATCGAGCACCTCGATGCCAGCTGGCCCGAGTACAACCGCCTCTACGCCCACCCCTTCACCTGGTCCTGGACTCGCGCCAAGATGCACTCGTGGGTGGACCGCCACCTGTCCTGACTATGTTGAAAAACTTGTCGGACACCCCACTAGAGCCCGAAGAGGATCCGCTCCGCGTGCCCGTAGTTGCGGAACAGTCCAATCATATAGGCGAACGCGGGCTCCTCCTCATCCTCGGGGATGAGCTGGACGGCCCACCCGGTGTCCCGGATGCGCCGCGCGATGAACTCGTCGGATTCATCGATCATCGTCCAGGGTTGGGAGACGCTCCCCCGCTCCGTCCGATGGCCGTGGCACATGCCCGAGAGAGAGTTGAGGGAGGGGTCTTCCGCCACGACGCGCGCGCCACCGCACCGCCGGAAGAGCGTGCTGTCGGTGCCCTTCGGCGGCCATGACAGGACCATGACGAAAAAATGGCCGTCTCTCGGCCATGGCGCGTCCGCCACACTTTAGGGTGAACGGCATGTGGACGGGCATCACGGGGCCCGACTCCACACGCTCAAGGAGGGGCGCCTCACACCATGCAATTCACGATCGCCGGAATCTGGGAGCACACGGGCCTGTTCGCCCGCTGCATCATCTTCGCGCTGGGTGCGATGTCGATCACCTCACTGGTTGTCATTGTCGAGCGCATGGTGGTGTATCGGAAGAGCCGCTCCGAGTCGCGCAGCTTCGCATCCAGGATGGGGGCCATCCTGGCGAAGGACGACCTCGACACGGCGGCCAACACCCAATCAGGCAAGGACGTGGGGCACCTGGGCAGGGTCATCAACTCAGGCCTGACTGCCTACCGGGTGTCGTCCTCCAACCAGGACGTGGCGGTGGAGTCCGTGGCGCGAGCCCTCGAGCGCCAGGCCCAGCGTGAAGTGCAGAGCCTCAAGCGCGGCCTGGGTGTGCTGGCCACGGTGGGCTCCACGGCCCCGTTCGTGGGTCTGCTCGGCACCACGATGGGCATCGTGAACGCCTTCCAGCTCATGTCGGCCGCGGGCTCCGGGGGTCTGACCACCATCTCGTCCGGTATCGCCGAGGCGCTCATCACCACCGCGTTCGGCCTGCTGGTGGCCATCCCCGCGGTGATGGCCTACAACTTCCTGCAGGGCTGGGTGGACGCGCGCTCGGTGGACATCTCCGAGTCCTCCAACGAGTTCCTGGACATGGTGGCCCGGCGCGTCGGCGGCTCGCACTCCTGAGTCCAACCCTTCCAGAAACCCAGGTGCACTCATGGGAATGTCAGTCGGGGGCCCTTCCGGGGGCCCCAAGGCCGAAATCAACGTCACCCCGCTGGTGGACGTGGTGCTCGTGCTGCTCATCATCTTCATGGTCATCACCCCCATGCTCCAGCGTGGCAAGAGCGTGGAGCTGCCCAAGGCAAGGGAGATCGAAAAGAAGACGGACGGCAAGGACAACGCGCTCATCCTGTCGGTGACACCCGACAAGAAGCTCTATCTGGACAACGATCCACTGGACGAGAAGGCCCTGGAGAACCGGCTGCGCGGGGAGCTCGCCAAGGACCCCGCCCGCAGAATCCTGCTCAAGGCGGACAACTCGCTGCGGGTGGCCGACGTGCGCAAGGTGATGGAGGTGGCGCGCAAGGCCAAGGCCAGACGCGTGTCCCTGGGGGTCGAACAGCAGAAGGACCAACCATGACCCATAACAAGACTCGTAGATCCTGGGTCAGACCCGCCTCGGCGCCCAACTCGGAAATCAATGTCACCCCGCTGGTGGACGTGGTGCTCGTGCTCCTCATCATCTTCATGGTGGTGACGCCGCTGATGGAGAAGGACATCGAGGTGCGCGTGCCGGAGACCGAGGTGGAGGAGAACCCGCCACCCGACCCGAACGACACGCAGATCGTGGTGCGGGTTGCCGGCTCTGGGGACTACTCCATCAACACGGAGAAGATCGCGGCGGCCGACTACGTCACGCGCCTCACCCAGATGCTCGACACCCGGAAGCAGGACGACCGCGTCGTCTTCTTCGTGGCGGATGACGAGGCGAGCTACGGCAAGCTGGTGGCCGCGCTGGATGGGGCCAAGGCGGCCGGCGCGAAGGTGCTCGGCTTCGCGCCGGACAAGCCCGAGGGAACAGCGCCCACTCCACCGCCCTAGGTCGCGTCGAGCGGCTCGCGCGCCATGGACTGGGTGACGGCTGGGGACACGAAGAAGAACTCCCCGAACGCGTCTCCCACCGACAGGCCTTCGAGCGAGAGGCGGGCGTGCTCCCGACTCACCCGCCCCGCCGGACTACGGCCCTACCCCTTTCGTACCGCCGCCGCGAACTCCTCCGGAGACGGGCTTTCGGGCCAGCTCGGCACGCCGTCGGGAATGGTCACCCAGGGCTGCTTCCGTTTCACCCAGATGTGCGCGACGGGGTCGAGCAGGTGGCTGTCCGCGAGCGTCCCCGCCCGCACCACCACCATGCCCGGCACGGCCATGTTGGTGTTGTAGATGCGCGTGTGGCAGACGCCGCACACCCGCTGGCACGACGTATGACCGCCGGGCCCCTCGTGCGCGTAGAGGACCACGGGGCCTGTCACGGCGATGACAGCCTCGGGCAGCATCGCGTGCAGAGCGAACGCGCTTCCACTCCACGTCTGGCAATCGAGGCAGTGGCAGGCGTAGGTCGCGGGCAGCGCATCGAGCGCCAATGTATAGTTCACGGCTCCGCAGCGACATCCGCCCATGATCGTCATGCCAGGGTCTCCAAAAGGGGAGGGAGGAGCCATCTAGCGCAGGCTATTCCCGCGGACGCAAGACTCGACGCATCCAGCGCCGCCATCTGTCCCCGGCTCGCGGGACATAGGCCCGGTCGGCGGAAAGCGAGAGGGCCACCTCGGTGCCCCATTCGGCGCCGCTCAGGATGTCCAGGCGCGCCCCCACCTTCTCCGCCCGCTCGCGCATGCCACGAAGTCCCCAGTGACCGGCCCGGCCAGCGCCGAGGATCGACGAATCGATCCCACTCCCATTGTCGCGGAAGCGCAGGCGCAGCTCGTCCACGCCGTACGAAATCCCGGCTTCGATCTCGCTCGCCTCCGCGTGTTGGAAGGAATTGAAGAGTGCCTCGCGGCCGATGCGGTAGAGCTCGTCGGCGACGAGTGGATCCAACGCTCTCGCCGCTCCCTCGACGCGGACGTGAAAGGCCGGGACTCGAGTCTCGCCGAACTCTCTCACGAGCGCCGTGAACGCGTGGGCGAGGTCCGACATGTCGCCACGCGACGCGCGCAACTCCCGCACCCGATCGCGCCCCTCGACGAGCACGTCATCCGCGCGGTCGAGCGACCGTTCGATTCCCTCGCGGAGCTCGCCCCGCGGCAGACGCGAGGAGACGGCCTGGATGTGCAGTATCAGCCCCTGGATGCCCTGCAAGAGCGTGTCGTGAAGCTCGCGGGCGATCCGCTCGCGCTCGGCATGGCGTTCCTCCAGGCGCTGGCGCACGCGCGCCGTCATCTGCCGCAGGCGGAGCACGTACAGCAGCCACAACAGGCCCGACGCGGCGAGCACACAGAGTGCCAGGAACCACCGGGTCTCGAAGAACGTGGGCTCTATCGCGAACGAGACCGACGCGCCCTGCTCGTTCCACACACCGTCGTCGTTGGCGGCGATGACACGGAAGCGGTAGTGGCCCGGCCCGAGGTTCGTATAGAAGGCCTCACGCCGTGTTCCCGGGTCCTGCCAGCCGTCGTCCACGCCCTCGAGGCGGTAACGGAAGGCGACACGTTCGGGTACGGCGAGACTGAGCGCGCTGTAGTCGATCTTCAGGCCGCGCGTGCGCGGCGGCAGCCGGAGGCCTGCCCGCGGCGCATAGCGCCGGTCGCCGACGGTGATGGAGCGAATCACGACGGACGGTGGCAGGGGGTTGCGATGGATACGTTCCGGATCGATCCACGCGAGTCCGTCCGTCGCGGCGAACCAGAGTTTCCCATCCGTACCTTCGACCAACGTCGGCAGGGGACGAATCTGCTGCGCGGCGCCCGGCATGCCGTCCAGCATGTCGAAGAGCTCGAAGGGCATCCGGAAGTCCGGCTCGGCGAGCGCCCGGTGGAGGTCGTTCGCCGAGATACGCACGGCGCCCGCGTTGCCGTTCACCCAGAGCGTCCCATCCCGCGTCCGCAACAGGCCCGTGACACCGGTGAGCACGTCCGGCCGCGTGGCGGAGAGCGGACGGAAGCGCCGGCCGTCGAAGGCGGCCATTCCCAGCTCACCGCCCACGAGCGTGTCCAGGCCCGGGAGGATCGCGCTCACGGTCCCTGTCCGCAATCCGTCGGACTCGGAAAACACCCTCGCCCTGGAACCCTCCACGATGGCCAGCGTGTTCTGGCCGTACCCCAACCACATGCGCCCCTGCTCGTCCGTCACGGCGCGGATGGGATGCAGCTCCGGCAGGTCGGCGATACCACCGCGCGGCGTCCACGTGTCACCATCCAGCCTGTAGATGGTCGACGCACGAAAGGACATCCACAGTCGCCCGGCACCGTCGCGCGTGATGGCCTGCACCTTGGCGCCCTCCTCCTTCTTCGGAATGGCCAGGGGTGTGAACTTCCCGTCGGCGAAGCGCCATGAGCCTTCCCGGCCGCCCAGCAGCAAGCTGCCGTCGGTATCGCGGTAGGCCGCCGTCACTTCGGAGGAAAAGCCGGGCACGGGGCTCGGGCGCGGCTCCAGCCGCCACCAGCGATCGGTCATGCCGCTATGGGTCGCCGTCCCGGCCCACATCGCGCCGGCTTCACCGGGCAGCAGCGCGAAGTACACCAGAGGCTCGGGAAACCGGACGGTCGTGACGTCATTGCGCCGGAAACGGTCGAGCCCGAGTTTCGTCCCCACCCAGATATCGCCTTCTCGATCCTCCAGCAGGCTCATCGTGGAATCGGACGACAGACCGTTCACCGTCGAGAACGTGTCACCGGAGAAGGTCCGCTGGTGGAAGGATGACTCGGAGGCGTAGGGGTTCTCGACGCGGCAGAGGGCACTGGGACAAGCGACCATCCACAGAGTTCCCTCGCGGTCGAAGAGCCGCGATTGCGAGTTCCATGACGTGGTTTCGGAGAATGCGGCCGACCGCGGCGGCACGTCGGGACCGTGAAGCGGACTGAACCCCCTGTCGTCGTACTTCCAAAGAGTCCCGTCGTTCGTGCGATACAAGGAGGCGCCTGGCCGTGCGTCGGTTTCGACGCGTTCGAAGCGCCGCGCACCGACGCGAAGCACATAGACGCCGTCGTCGGTGGCGGCCCACAGGGTATTCATCCGGTCAAGAGCGAGCGAGGTGCCGCCGGGTATCGAGAAACCCCACCGCGCGTCGGCCAACTGCCAGACGCCCTGCTCGAGCACGTAGAGGCCCTTGGCGGTCACCGCCCAGATCCGCCCGTCGCCATCCTCCTCGAACCCCTCGATCGGCACGCCCCGAGGAAGGCCTTCCTTGGAGCCATGGTGGGTCACCACGCCGCCCTCGAGGACGCTGGCGCCACCGTAGGAGTAGCTCACCCACAATCCACCCGACCGGGAGGCGAACAGAACGCTGACGGAGCGCGACGCCGTGCTTTCCTCCGGCAGCAGGTCGTATCGCTCGAAAACGACCCCGTCGAAGCGCCAGAGCCCCGCGGACGTGCCCAGCCAGAGCCAACCGTCCTTGGTCTGCGCCATGCCCCAGATACCCGCGGGCGCGCCGTCCTTGAGCGTCCACGAGGTATGATGAAAGTCCTTGATGGAGCGGGCCGGCTCCGCCGCGTGTGCGCCGCCGAACGCGCAGCACATCAGCAAGCCGATGCCCGTGATGACTCCCAGCCACCTCGCGGTCGCCCCGTGAACGAAAGTCCGCCCGTCGGCGGGTTCTGGAGCTGGCGCGACGCTCGATTCGCGTGACGTCATACCGGTGGTCTTCACGGAGCGGAAGCTACACGCTCACAGCGCGGAAGACCCAGGTGAAACCCGGAGTCTCGCGCGACGGCCTCAACCCGAGGCAGCGCGACCAGGTCCTCGCGCGCACGAAGCTGACGCGCTCCCTGGACCGGGTGGACGCGGCCACGCGGGGCCCGGCCGCCGGTCACCTACTCCTTCTTGGGGATGATGGAGATGGAGCCATCACGCTCGAGGATGGCGTAGCGGATCTGCTCCATCCGCTCGAGCCCCTGGGAGCTGCGCGCCTGGTCCAGGATGTCCTCCTTCGACACGCCTGCCCTGTTGACCCGCTCCTCGATGAGGTGGCCATTCTCCACGATGAGCAGTGGCACTCCGTCCAGCACGCGGGCGGCGGTGGGAAACCGCGACTCCAGCCGGGAGAGGGCGAGGTGCACGCCAACGAGGGTGCTCACCAGCACCAACACATTGACGAGGGAATAGTCCTGGCCGATGAGGCCGAGCTGTGTCGCCTGGCCGATGATGAGCACCAGCACGAAGTCGAAGGTGCTGATCTGCGCCAGGGTGCGCTTCCCCGTCATGCGGATGAGCACCATCATGATGAGGTAGATGACCAGGGCGCGGATGACGGAGTTCATCGGTCTCCATTCAGGGATGGACGAACTGCCAGAACGAGAGCTCCGGGCCACCCACCACTCCGGTGCGGCCCCTCCGGAGGCCGGGCTTCAGCGGGATGACGTAGAAGCTGACGGCCGTCGCCCGCTCGCGCGGCGGGGCGCGGAAGACGAACACCAGCCGGTCGGCTTCGGCCCGCTCCTCTTCTGGGAGGGGCACGATGCGCTGCACCTGGAACGTCTCCAGGTACTTGCGCTCGAACCACACCTCGACCCGGCCTTCGGCCGCGTCCGGCTGGAGGTGGAGGCGCAGGAGGGAGGGGGCGAGGATGCGCTCGAAACGCTCGTATTCCAGCGCCAGAGGGCCCTGCAGGAGCACCGTGTGGCTGAGGGGCCCGTTTCCGAACACGCCCAGCAACGCCGCGATGAGCAGCAGTGCGATGAACACCCAGACGACGCGCTCCAAGCGCCAGACGCGCTGCTGGAACTCGATTTCGTCTTTCAGTTCGAGTCCGGGCGACTCGAACTTCTCCATCTTCTTCGCCATGGCCCCTCGAGAGGTGAAGACCCCATCAGTACCCACGGAGGCTCCGCGCGAGAAAGCACCTGGAGCCATGATGGACGAGGGCCTGTCACACGAAGGACAGACGCCTTCCGAGACGCGCCTCCAGGGGACGGGAAAGGGTTGTTTCCGGAACGGACGCGCTGCCCCGGCCGGGCGGGGTCATGGCAGGGTGCCTCCTTCTGGACGTCCGCGGGTGGGTACAGCCCATGCACGCCGATACCTGGTGGTGCAACGACCCGGGGAGGGAATGATGAAGCATTGGGGTACATGGGCGAGACGGTGCGTGGGTGGACTCGCGGCGCTGGTGGCACTGACCCACTGTGGGGGGCTGGAGGCGGGCGGGCAGACTTCCGAGGAGGGGAGGCCCGAGGAGCCGGGCACCCGGCGGCAGGAGGCGACCACGCGCCTGTCCTTCCCGGCGAGCCTCGACGCGCGCGTGGAGGCTGCGTCTCCCACGCGCAACTTCGGCCGTGAGCGCAAGCTGGTGGCGGACCAGTCACCCCAGAGCGAGAGTTTCCTGCGCTTCCACGTCAGCGGGGTGACGGGCCTGGTGACGCGGGCGGTGCTGCGGCTGTACGCGCTCGACGGCACCTCGCGAGGACCCCTGCTCTACCTCTCCTCGGGAGGCTGGACGGAGGAAGGCATCACCTGGAACAACCGGCCCTACCCGCCCCTCAGCGGTGTGCTGGATGAGCCGGGAGCCATCTCCAGCGGCAGGTGGGTGGAGTACGACGTGACGGAGGTGGTGAGCGGCAACCGCCCGTACGACTTCGCCCTGGTGTCCCTGTCGGGCAATGGGGCCGACTTCGCCTCGCGCGAGCACGACCGGGAGGAACTGCGGCCCCAGCTCGTGCTCACCGTGGACTCCTCCTGCATGCCACGGGCGGACACGCAGACGGTCCTCATCTCGCCCACCCGTGACGGGTACGCCTCCCAGAGCCAGCCCACGCGCCACTTCTCGGACGCGCCGGAGCTGCGGGTGGACGCCGCGCCCGAGCGGCTGGAGACGTTCCTCGAGTTCAACTTCAGCCTTCCCCCCGAGTGGTATTTGAGCGAGGCGATGCTGCGGCTGTACGCCACCGACTACACCCCGGACGGCCCGCTGCTCTACCGCGCCAGCGATGACTGGCAGGTGGGCCTCTTCGACTGGAACACCCGGCCCGCCCTCGTCAGCGGTCCGCTGGGAGACCTTGGCCTCATCGAGCCCGGCACCTGGGTGGAGTACGACGTGTCGGGCACCGTGACGAGCGGCGGCGGCTATGGCTTCGGCCTCCTGCCCGGCTCCACCAACGGGGTGGACTTCGTCTCGATGGACTCGAGCGAGGTGGCGCTGCGCCCGCGGCTGCGCCTCACCCTGGAGTCGGAGCGCTACTGCACCTACCAGGGGACGGGTGGGCTCACCGGGTGGACGCGGCACTACGGCGGCCTGGGCCCCGAGCGGCTCCACGCCCTGGCCTCCGACGCCCAGGGAGGTTTCGTGGCCGCGGGCCACTTCGGCAACGCGCCCTTCCCGAACGGCACGGGCTTCGCCCTCGCGCGCTACACCGCGGACGGGACGCCTTCGTGGACCCGCCAGGTGACCACCGGTGACGTGCAGGTGCGCGCTCTCACCATGACGCCCCTGGGCAACATCCTCGTGGTGGGCAGCTACAGCGGCTCGCCAGACCTCGGCACGGGCCCGCTGCCCGCCGTCCCCCCAGTGGATGAGTACACGCTGCTCCGCGCGCTCTTCGTCGCGAAGTTCTCCCCCACCGGACAGACGGAGTGGGCCCATGGCTTCGTCGCCACCTCCGTCCGCCCGTCCGAGGACTCGCTCATCTACTGGCCGGTGACACCCGAGGCCGTGGCCACTGACGCCAATGGCAGCCTCATCGTCGCCGGTGGCTTCCATGGCGAGGTGGACTTCGGAGGGGGGCCGCTCTTCGCGGGCACCCGCAGCATCTCGTCGTCTCCGGCCGCCGGTGGCTTCCTCGCGAAGTTCTCCTGGGACGGCCAGCACCTCTGGTCCAAGGCCTTCGAGGCGGGCAGCCTGCCCGCCCGGGCGCGGGCCGTGTCCACGGATGGCGGCGGCAACGTCTTCGTGGGCGGCAGCGTGAGCGGCAACGCCGACCTCGGGGATGGGCCGGTGGGGACGGCCGCGCCCTTCATCGCGAGGTACGACGCCGCCGGGACGCTCGTGTGGAAGCGGCTCTGGCCTGGCGTCTCCGGGGAGATCGTGGGAGTCCAGCCGTTGGGCCCGGCGGACGTGGCCTTCATCGCCAACCTCCGGGGGAGCTTCACCTTCGGGGGATTGCCGTACACCGGGGGCCGTGTGGATGAGCCGCACCTGCCGAGCGGCTTCTTCGGCGCGCTGAGCACCTGGGGCGCGGACGAGTGGCTGCGCCCCCTGGGCAGCACCACGGTCCGGCAGCTCGTCACGGGGAGCGATGGGACGGCCACGTTCACGGGCCACGGCGACGAGTACGACCTGGGCGGCGGTCCCCTGGGAATCGACACCACCCTCGGGCCCACGCCCTTCGTGGCGCGCCACACGTCGTCGGGCATGCACCTCTGGTCCCGCGCCTTCGACAGGAACATGGAGGGCATCGGAACCTGGCCCACGCTCCATCTGGCGCAGCAGCCGGGGGGCTCCGTGGTGGTGGGCAGTGACTTCACCACGCCCGTCATGCTGGAGGAGCGCACCTTCACACCGCGCGGCTCCGCCGACCTGCTCTACTTCCAGTTAACGCCGTAGGGCCCGCGCTCGCGGGAGGAGGGGGACGGAGGCGCATGCCGGCATGCCTCCGTCCCCGAGCGCCGCGAATGTGCCGCGGGGAACGGTCACCCCGTACCGGCGGGTGATTGTGGCGGGAGGCGGGCGCTCCCATTCCTCGGCGGATGTCTTCTTGCAATGGAGTCGTGACGATGCGCATCCGTGAGCCCGCCGCCGCCCTGACCCTGCTCGTCCTGTGTGGGGGCTGTGCCAACCCGTTCAAGCAGATCTACCCTGGCATGACGAGGCAGCAGGTCCTCGAGAAGATGGAGCGGGCCCCCTCGAGCACGGAGCTCTTCGAGGACGCCTACTCCGCCTGGTATTACGGTGAGGACCAATGCCTCCTCTTCCGGGAAGAGGTCGTCGTCGCCAAGCAGCAGACGGAGGTGACCACGAACGTGAAGACGCCCATCGGCTCGTTGCGCGAGGAGATCAAACCCCAGTGTCTCCCGCCGGGCGTCACACGCCCGCCACGGGTGGAGCGGGAGGTCGACGTGCGCTTCCCCCGTGGGGTTGGAGCCAGGGGGCGGCAGACGCAGGAGGAGGAGAAGCCCCAGGACGGCCAGGAGCGGAATTGATGGCCGGGCGGGTGGCTGGGAATACGTTCGCCATCCCCTTCATGGCGGTTGATGCTGGGAAGCTCCATGCTTCACGCCATGAATGTCTCCGCGTTCGACCTGAACCATGCGCGTGCGCTCCACTTCCTGCTCGAGGAGGCCCACGTCGCCCGGGCCGCGAAGAAGCTGGGAATCACGCCCGCGGCGGCGAGCAACGCGCTGCGACGTCTGCGGAGTGACTTCGATGACGAGCTGCTGGTCCGGGCGGGGCGAACGCTGGTGAGGACCCCGCGTGGAGAGCAGCTGAGGGGCCCGGCGCGAGAGGTCCTGGCCGCGGCGGAGCGCCTCTTCGAAGAGAGCGCGCCTTTCGAGCCCGACCGCTACGCTGGCGAGTTCGTCCTCACCACGTCGGACCGGGTGGCCGAAGCCCTCCTACCAGTACTCGATGGTCTGATGACGGCACGCGCCCCGCGCGCGAGCCTCACGGTACGGACGGTGACGGTCGACGTCGCGACCTTCCTGAGAGACCAGGGTGGCCTTGCCGTCACACCCGACACCGCTCGAGAGCGGGGACTTTCGACGGAGCCGTTGTACCTGGAGGATTTCGTCTGCGTGCTCCGCAAGGGACATCCCCTGCTGAAGGGCGCGTGGACGATTCAGCGATTCGCGGCCGCCGAGCATCTCCTCGTCACGCCCCAGGCGCAGTCGCGCCGGAGCGCCGTGGACGACCTGCTCGAAGCGCGGGGGCTCGCCCGGCGGATCACACGTGTCGTGACCTCGTTCGCGCTGGCGACGCCCCTGCTCATCGCCTCGGACCGCATCACGGTCCTTCCGCGCGGCTTCGCCCTTGCTCGAACCCGGGAGCTGGAGCTCGTCGTGCGAGCCCTTCCCTTCGAGCTGCCCTCCATCAAGATGGAGCTGGCGTGGCATCCAGGGCACGAGCGGGATCCGAAGCACCTCTGGTTCCGGGGAGTCCTACGGGACGCCGTGCGCGCCGCGGGGCTCCAGCCCTCCAGGTGAACCCAGCCGGCCCACCCCTCCACGTGGCCCCGGCCGTCCACCGCGGCCGTCAGAGCCGGCCTTCCTGGACGAGCGCCCGGGTCCGCGCCAGGGTCGAGAGCAGGGCCCGCTTGTAGCCGCGCTCCTCGCTGTCCATCATGGCCTGCTCCAGCCGCTCCTTCTCGCCCCCCGGTTCCGCGTTCCTCAAGCCCAGCAGGCAGTAGAACTTCAGGTACAGAGAGCCATCGTCGCCCTGCAACACCTCGTTGACGATCACGCCCTCGCGAGGCCCCTTGAACTGGTGGAAGGACACCTTGGTCTGGGGCTCGAAGGTGATGATCTCCGACACATCGTCGCCCAGGATGGTGGCCTCGCGGATGATGAACGCCTCACCGTCGACGACCACGTCGCACTTCGTACAGGCGCCGGGCGGCAGGAACAGCCGCGCGTCACGCGCCTTGAGCACGAGGCCCTTCCAGAGCTGCTCGCGGGTGAGTGGGCGCTCGCCAGCGGGGTTCACGGGCACCATCGCGGTTGAATAGATCATGGTCGATGTTCCTTGTTCCGAAGGAGTGAGCCGGCTGCCTGGGTGCCGGCAGGCGCTGACGCCATCCAGCATCCATGGGTCATGGATAGGGCAGCCCTGCCATTCACGGAACTTGATTCTGGGAAGCCCTGTGCTTCACATCATGAAGGCCCTGGCGCTCGACCCGAGTATAAGAGGGAATGGGGCCCCTCGGGACATGTTGGTCGAAGCACGGCTGAGGATCCACGGATGGAAGTACGGCCATGAGCGCTCTGGTCTTCCGCTGGCCCGCGCGGCAGCTCGCGGCGGCACACCACGGACGCACACACGTCTACGAGTTCGGGTGGCGCGCCCCTGCCCGCGGAGGCAGGCTGGGCGCGTGCCATGGACTCGAGCTGCCCATCGTCTTCGACACGCTGAAGTGCACGACCGGTCCGGAGGGGCTCACCGGGACCGCACCGCCGCAGGCACTCGCCGATCGCATCCACCGGCTCCGGGTGGATTTCGCGACCGACGGGACGCTGCCCTGGCCAGAACATGATGCCGCCACGCGGCAGGTGTGCGCGCTGGAGACGGGCACGACGTTCACGGCGCAAGACATGCCGGCCGCGCGATATCTTCCCAGGGCATGAACGCCCCCATCTATACGCTCGTCAGAGGCGACGACTGGCGAGCCGCCAGGACGATTGGCGCCTATCACGGCTCGGCCGACGACATGCGCGACGGCTTCCTGCACCTGTCCACGGCCGAGCAGGTACGTGAAAGCGCGCGCAGGCACCGCTCGGGGGAACGTGACCTGTGGCTGGTGGCCGTCGACCCGGCGGCACTCGGCCCCGCCCTGCGTTGGGAGCCGGCCTCGGGCGGCCGCCGCCCGGGACTGTTCCCGCACCTGTACGGCCCACTGCCCATGTCGGCCGTGTTGTCGGAGGTTCCCCTGCCGCTGGGCGAAGACGGGCTGCATGTCTTCCCCCCTGAGGTTCCGTGAGTCCAAGCCACATGGGCGGATTCACCGCGCTGCATCCGGGCTACCCGCTGGCGTAAGAAAACGCACGCCGGGCTCGGCGTGCGTTTTGGGCTATCGGGGCGAGGACTTGCCCCGCTTCATGGATCTACTCTCGCTCGAAGGCACCGAGATCGGGGGCCGAACCGAGATACGGCAGGCCCGCATTCACGCCGGCGTTGATCAGCTTGCTGCCGGATACGAGGCGGAACAGCGAGGTATCCGGCAGGGAGCCGTCGGCATTCCGGGTGCGTCGCGCCAGGTTCACGTCAACGCTCAGGAAGTCGCCGGTGCTGGCCGCGGGGCCGCCATCCCAGGAATTGGACTTCGCATCGGCATTGCAGATGTCTTGCGAACCCGACAAGGACACGTTGTTGCGGAAATAGTGTTTCTCGCCGGAGGCAACCGGGTTACAGAAGCCGTAATTGATCCTGTTCTTGTAGGACGTGTTGCTGATCAGGGTAACACCGCCGGCGTTGTTGTTCTGGTCGAAGCCCTTGCCGGGATGGCCGAAGGCAACGGACTGGGTGATGCGGTTGTGCTGCACGGCACCATTGCCGCCCAGCTTGAAGCCGTTGCCGTTGCCGGCGAAGCCACCGTAGCCCCAGACATCAACACCGTTGTTGAAGGCCCAGCTCTTTTCGATGGTTACGGTTTCGGTGCTGTCGAAAGTGTCCCAGCCATCATCCGAGTTTTCCCACGCGCGGCAACCGTAGAAGAAATTGCCCGGGCCCTGGGTCTGCTTGGAGGCGAAACCGTCCGCCATGCTGCCGAGTTTCTTCGGGTCATAGTTGCGGTAGGAGTCGGAGTTGATCACGGTGGTGTAGGAGCCACCCTTGTTGATCTCCAGTCCGCTGTTGCGGTTGTTGTAGAAGGCGCAGTTCTCGAAGGTGTTGTGCGCCCCGGTGACATAGGCGCCCTGATAGCCGGCACGGGTGATCTCGATGCCCTTGAAGTACCAGTAGCTGCCGGTGAGATAGAAGCCGTAGGAGTCCTGAACCCAGCTCTGGTCCGGGAAGGAGAAGTCGAACACAGCCTTGCCGCAGTTGGCGGCCACCATGTAGATCCGGGCACTGGCACTACCGGATTTCGACAGGGTGATGGTGTTCTTCGCGCCTGCCGAGTAGGGCACGGTGTAGGTGCCGGGTTGCAGCAGGATCATCTGCCCCGCGCGGACCGCCGAGAGTGCGGAACTGAAGCTCATCGGCGAGGAGAAGCTGGTGCCGCTGCCCGTGCCGGGCGCCGTCGGCGTCACGTAGTAGACCTTCGATGCAACGAGATTGCTGGTCTCCGTTCCACATCCAGTCACATAAGGATCGCTGCTGGCACTGATGTTTGATGTGGCCGTACTGGAGCTGCTGCTCGACGACGAAGAGCTGCTCGACCTGGCCGAAATGGAGGCGCTGATGGACGCGACTACACTGGAGCTGTTGCTGACACGATGGGTGTAGCCGGAGGAATGGCCTGACGCAGCGTGCGCGTTGGCCGCCAGCAGCAAGGCAGCAAAGCCGCCGATAAACAGTTTGCTATGCATCTTGTCTTCTCATTTTCTTATTGTCTTGTCGAACTCTGCAATGCACACCGGAACGCCGTAACATTACGACCAACGTTGGAGCATAGGAAGGATGGAATGCCTGTTGAGGGGTGGCGGGCTGGAGTGGGCCTGCCCCGATTTTGTGGACCCCCTGTTCAGTGCAGCATGTCGCGCAAGGACAATTGCTGGGACAACGCCAGGGTGGAGAGATTCCTCAGTTGCTTGAAGCTGGAGCTCGTCTACACCACCGACCTCACCACACACGAGCAGGCCCTCTTCGAGTACATCGAGGTCTTCTACAACCGCCAGAGGCGACGCTCATCGCTGGGCTATGTCAGTCCGGTGGATTCTGAGCTTGCGACCCTACCCCGGACGTCGGCATCTCAATCCCACTGTCCACGTAGCGGGGGCAAGCCCATTTACGAGGCCATCGGCACGGCGGTAGCAGGAAGCGCAGGACAGGCCCCTTCCTCCTGGAGCATCCAGACAGGACTACCCTGGCGGGATGGTGGCCCCGCCCGGTACGCCACACATTCCCCTCACAGGCGAATTCACCCGGAAGGGGCTGGCCGCTCAAGGCCCGCTCCTCCCCACTACAGAGAGGAGAAGAGAATGCGGATGAGACTTGGACTGGTAGCCGCGGCAGGCCTTCTTGCAAGCCCCCTTGCTTTCGCGCAGCAGAGCTCCAGCCAGCAGCAGGCTGCTCAACAGCCGCCCGCTGCGCAGCAGACACCTGCCCGGGAAGGCACCGGAGGTGCTGGTGCCAAAGGAGCCGAGGGCCAGGGGATGGGGGGTGGCCAGGACACGCAGGGCGAGCGGGGGATGATGGGCCACGACGGGATGATGGGCGGAATGATGATGGGCGAGGGCATGGGCGGCAGTGGCATGGGTTGCCAGCACATGGGCCAGATGGCCGACGTCCAGGTGGAGCAAACCCAGGACGGCGCCATCCTGCGCCTCACCACCAAGGACCCGAGCAAGGTGGCCCAGGTGCAGCAGCACGCGCAGATGATGGCCAACTGCATGGGCGGTGGCACCGAGGGCAAGCGCCAGCCGGCGGCGAAGCCCCGCCGGCAGTAGCCACGAAGGTGCGCAGCGTCCACGACACCAGGAGGGCAGCACCCGCCAGTCACGGAAGGCGGTGCTGCCCTCGATTCATGAAATGGCCCCGGACCGCACGGGCTCTTCCCTACTCCCCAGGCGATGAAGCCTGGAGGACAACCGAAAAGGGACACCTCATGAAGAAGCTCGGTGGAATGCTGGTTGCTGGTGGACTCCTCCTCTGCTCGGCCGCCTTCGCGCAGGCCAAGCCTGCTGTGCCCGCCGCGGAGAAGAGCGGTGCGGGAGAAACAGCGCAACTGCTGCAAGAAGATGCAGGGGCACAGCACGCCGTCTGGCGCAGAGCAGGTGCGCTGACGCACATGCTCGCCGGACTCCCCCGCGGCGTCCCGGCGCAGTGAGGGCACGCGGACAGGCCGGCGATGGACGAGGCGGAAGGGATGCCCTCCTCCCTGCTGCCCAGCCCTCGGGAACAGAGGGTCCGGACTTTGATTCTCAAGCCACACATTGATTCCCGAGACGGGCATCATCAACTTTCACCCGTCGACGAAGAAGCCCTGCAGCACCCGCACTCCCGACAGAGCCTCATGTCCTTTCGCGCCTTCACTCTGATGCTGGTCCGGTGCACGCACGCATGAGATAGCCACACTTGTAGGTGCCCACGGCCATCATCACCTCATTCCTGTGTCCCTCCGTGGGGCATCACCAGCACACGGGGAAGGACCAAATCAGGAGAGGAGACGAAGACATGGCACAGGTGGAGACGCAGAAGCCCTCGATTCAACCCTTCCTTCCCGTTGGCGGCTCTCAGCTGACTAGAGTGGGCGCGGGAAGGCTTCCGCAATCCCAACCACCGAGCCCGTAGCGCTGCCAGAAGTTGAAGGGCATCTCGACGACGGCAAACTCGAGGGCCCGGTCTGGCCCCAGGATATCGAAGCGGGTGCCCTCACTCTCCATCGGCGGGTGAAGGCGGGGTCGACGGAGCCCAGGAGCAGCCCCGCCTGGCCCGCGCCAACCAGGACGCATGGATCCGAGAGGCCACCCGGCGCGGCCCCGATCAGCGGTCAGGTCTTCTTCGCGCCCGGGGTGCCGTTCTGGAACAGCCGCTTCGACATGAAATCCACGAAGGCTTTCACCTTGGGCGAGGGATGCCGGCTCGACGGCCACAGGATCCGAAATGTGCCGACGTCGTGGATGTAGTCGTCGAGCACGGTGACGAGTGTGCCTTCGTCCAGTTGACGGCGAACGGTGAAGAGCGGCAGGCAGGCGATGCCGAAGCCTTGTTCCGCCATGTAGATCAACGGCTCCAGCGTGCTCGTCACGGCGGTCGTGGGAAGGTCGACCTCGACGTCGGTGCGCCCCCGGCGAAGCGGCCAGCGCTCCAGCTTGCCGGTCGAGGGATATTTATGGTGCAGGCAGGCGTGGGCGCTCAAGTCCTCCGGCTTTCGCGGAACCCCCTTCCGCGCGAAGTAACCTGGAGACCCCACCACCCGGTGGGAGAACGTCCCGAGGGTACGGGTCATCAATCGGGAGTCACTGCTCTCTCCCGTGCGCACCACCGCGTCGAATCCTTCGTCGATCACATCCACGAGCCGATCCGTGAAGTCGAGGTCCAGCTCGACCTCGGGATGGGTCCGCATGAAATCGCCAATCGCCGGCATCAGCAGCATGCCGACCAGCGGCAGACTGACACGGAGCTTGCCGCGCGGCGCGGCGGTGGTCTGTGACAGCTCGAGCTCCGCCGCTTCGATCTCGCAGAAGATACGCCGACACCGGTCGAGGAACAGGGAGCCTTCGGGCGTCAGCGTGATGCTACGCGTGCTGCGGTGGAACAGACGCACGCCGAGCTTCTCTTCCAGCCTCGCAATGGCCTTGCCGATCGCCGACGACGAGACGCCCAACTGCCGCCCCGCGACCGTGAAACTACGGGCCTCCGCCGCCTGAACAAAGGCGCTCAGTGCGCCAAGGCTGTCCATTCCTGTCACCCACCATTTCGGACATCCATGTCCGATGTATTCGGAACCGTAGCCCGTTTTTCGCCCATGAGGGGGAACTTAAGTTCCTCCCGAACACCCCCTCGGACGGCCCATGCTCTCCATCAAGACAGCGAACGACACCTGCGCAGCCCAACCCCAAATCAAGACGGCTCCGGATTCCGATCGTCTTCCCCTGTCCGGACTCCTCGCCCTGGCGACGGCCGGATTCATCACCATCCTCACCGAAGCCCTTCCGGCGGGGCTGCTACCGCGGATGAGCGAGGACCTCGCCGTTTCCGAGTCCCTCATCGGGCAACTCGTCACCCTCTATGCCATCGGCTCACTGGTCGCGGCGATCCCGCTGACCGCCGCGACACGCGGATGGCGGCGGCGCCCGTTATTGCTGACGGCCATAGGCGGGTTCGCCGTCGTCAACACCCTCACGGCGGTTTCGACCCACTACGGGCTCACCCTTGGCGCGCGGTTCTTCGCCGGCGTCTTCGCCGGATTGCTGTGGGCGCTGCTGGCTGGCTACGCCAGCCGGATGGCCCCGGACCAGTTGAGAGGCCGCGCGATTGCCATCGCGATGGTCGGCACCCCGCTCGCGCTCTCCCTGGGTGTTCCCGCCGGCACCTTCCTCGGCGCCGCCCTCGGCTGGCGGTACACGTTCAAGCTCATGAGCATCCTCACCCTGTTCCTGATCGGCTGGGTGCTCTGGAAGGTTCCCGATTTCCCCGGGCAGGCGACCGACAAGCGACTGCCCATCTCCAAGGTATTCGCCATTCCTGGCGTGAAGGCGGTGCTCTTCGTCACGCTCGCCTTCGTGCTCGCCCACAATGTCCTCTACACATACATCGCGCCGTTCCTCGTCCCCGCGGGCATCGCGGAAGACATCGACATCGTCTTGTTCATCTTCGGCGTAGCAGCGCTCGCCGGTATCTGGCTCATTGGGATGCTGATCGACCGCTGGCTGCGTGAGCTGGTGCTGCTCAGCACAGCGCTCTTCATTCTGGGGTCCATCGCGCTTGGCGTCTGGGGAAGCGTGCCCGGCGTGCTCTATGCGGGGGTCACCCTGTGGGGACTTGCCTTCGGCGGCGCCGCGACCTTGTTCCAGACAGCCTCCGCCAACGCGGCGGGTGAGGCCGCGGACGTTGCTCAGTCGATGATCGTCACCGCGTGGAACATCGCCATCGCCGGTGGCGGCCTGTTGGGCGGCGTCCTCCTCGAAACGCTCGGCGTCGCCTCCTTCCCCTGGGCTCTGGTCATCCTGCTGCTCCCAACGCTGCTGGTCGCCTGGCGCTCCAGTCGTCACGGCTTTCCACCGGCGCCACCCCGATGAGGGACGCCAGGCCCTCCGCGAATCCACGCTTCGCGAGCCCGGCTACCGGCTCGGGGCGTCGATGGGAGCGCGAGGCATGAATCGTTCGCGCGGCTTCCCGTCCACCGTCATGAGCCGCTCCGTCGGCAGTTTCAGGAGCAGGCCGGAGTGGGTGAGGTTGTAATCGTAGATGGCGCCAGGCAGCCCCGCCATGGGCTCGCCAACGACGTCCGCTCCGATCGCGGCGAAGCCGATGGCCAGCCCCTCTCCCATGCTCCCGGTCCAGCGCCCGACGCGAATCAGGAGGGGACCCGGATGGTGCTTGCCTTTCCTCGGCAGCACCTGCTCCACCCATTGGCGGGGGATACCGGTCCGCCGCTCCTCCTCGGGAAGGTTGTGCACCTGATAGGCGGTTGGCTTCGTCACGAACCAGCCCATGATCGCCCGGGCAACCACCGTATTGCCGCCGCCCGGCGTTTCACTGAGATCGATGATCACCCGCTGCTCCGGCCGCGCCTGCTCCATCGCCGCGTCGAAGGCCCTGATGGTCTCGTCATTGCCGAGCGAGTCATTGATCTTGATCAGAAGGTCGGTGCCCGAGGTGCTGGCCGAGACGAGGGGGTGATTGGCCGTCACCGTATAGAGATTGGGCAGGACCATCCGTTGTGGCTTGCCCCGGCCATGCTGAATCGAGAGGTTCCGCGGCCGGTCCCGTTTCCCCGCCGCCAGGACACGAGCGGCGAAGCCCGCCCTCTCCTCGGTCGAGGCCATGCCGAGCTCCGCCCAGAAAGCCTCGACCGCTCGCGCTATCGGCATGCCCTCGATCGCGGTCAGCCGGTCTCCCGCCTTGATCCCCGCGCGCTCGGCGGGTGAGTTCCGCCGCACGGCCTCCACCCTGAAGTCAGGTCCGCGCTTCTCGATCCACAGATCGGAATAGCTTGGAACGAGCGCCCAGCTGTCGGGAAAGGAGCTGCCGGTGATGGCGTGATGATCCGCGAGGGTGAGCAGTGCTCGCTCGGCGAAGCGAAGCAGCGAGCGCTTGTCGCTGACCTGCTCCGCCTCGGCACGGAGCTTCGCGGACAGGGGCATCCGCCCATCCGAGAAACGGTCCAGGTAGGCGTAATGCTCATTGATCAGTTTCTCGATCGACCGCGCGTCCTCGCGAAAGCCCTCGGGTTCATCGGCATGGCCCAGGGAGCCGGACAGCAGGATGCAAAGGAAAAGAACCAGCGGTCGTTTCAACGCGTCTCTCATCAATCCGAACCTCCGCGAATGAGTCTTCCCCAGCACATGGAGGGGCTCGCAGTCCACCCCCCATCCCGGCTAGCCTCCCCTCCGCTGCTGTCTCGACCGAGGGGGCTTCGATGGTCGTCATACCTTCCACATTGGACGCGGTCACCGTTCATGCCGAGGGCGCGCTCTGCACACGCCTGGCCGCGGTGCCGTCCGACAACGGCCGACTTCCCAGACAGGTGCGCATCGAAGGCCTACCTCCAGGACTCCGCACCGGCTCGCTCCGGGCCTCCGTGCTGAAGGGCCCCCACACGCTCCGGGTACTGGACATCCGGCCCGTCTTCGACGTGCAACTGCCCCCGGAGACGGACATCCCCACCGCGCAGCGCGCCCTGGAAGAGGCCCAGGAGAAACTCTCGGGCATCGCCTCCGAGATGGAGCGCGTGCAGCGGGACATCGCGGCCCTCCAGAAGCTCAAGCCCGCCTTCCCTCCCTACAAGAAGGATGTGCTCCAGGAGCCTCGCGAGTCGGCCCTCACGGCCATCCTCTCGCTCGCGAGCTTCGTCGACTCCGAGCTCACCACCCTTCTGGCACGGCAGATCGAAGTGGAGCGCCAGCACCGCGACGCCATGGAAGAGGTGGAGCTGCGCCGACGCCGGATGGAAGAGGGTTCGTCCGCGATGCGCGGTCAGCGCGCTCAGCTCTACCGGGCGGCCATCCTCACGCTCTCGGAGGTGGACGGGACTCACGAGGGCGCACAGCTCGCGCTCGAGTACGCGGTGCACGGAGCCCGCTGGGTGCCAGGATACGACCTGCGGCTGCCTCGGACGCTCGACGGAGGCACGCTGCGCATGCGCGCCTCCATCATCCAGCGCTCCGGTGAGGACTGGAGCAACGTGCGGGTGTCCCTGTCCACCGCCCAGTTGGAGCGGCGCGCCGATGTGCCGGAGCTGAAGGCCCTTCGCATCGGCCGGCGCCAGCCCCCCCCGGCCCGCTCGGGTTGGCGCGAGCCACCGCCCGGACTCGACGAGCTGTTCGCGGGCTACGACACCGTACGCCCCGCGAGTCCGCCGCGCCCCCAGGCCGGGTCCCCACCTCCCGAGCCCACTGCGCAACCGCAGGCCGTCATGGAGGAGCCCGCGCGCCCCTCACGGCCCTCACTCCCCGCCTTCGCCCCTCCGCCTCCGCCGCGCGCATCCCAGTCCATGCCCGCCCTGGCCGCGCCCGCCGCTCCCATGTCCGCGGCCAGGCCCACCGGCTCCTTCCGCTCCCCGGGAGGCGCTCCGCCCGTCCCTGCTCCAAGCGCGCCACCTCCAGCGTCCAAGAGGAGCGCGAACATGATGAGGAGTGGTGACCTCTCGACGTCCGGGGAGATGATGAGGAAGCCCTCCCCGAAGGAGGAGGCACCGGAGTCCGAAGCCATGGGCCTGGACGGTGCGATGTCGTTCGGCGAAGGCGGTGGTGGTGCTTACGGAAGCCAGCCGTCCGAGATGGCCGAGGCGCTGGAGCCGGCGAGCGACCTGCTCGACTACGGCAGCCTGGAGCTGGGCGCCGCGGACCAGCCCGCACAGCGCGGGCGCTTGCGGCCCCAGCCCAAGGGCATGCCCCGGGAGCAGCTCATGTTGATGGGCGTCCACGTGCGCGTGGATGTCCTGGCGCTCGTGGCCCAGTACGAGCGCACGGCGGACTCCGTGCGGCACGTGGCGCTCCCGGCCTGGTCCGTGCCCCCCCGCAGGTCCACGCCGCACTTCGACTACCGCTTCGACGTGGAGACGCGCGTCGATGTGCCCTCGGACGGTGTGTGGCACACCGTGCCCGTGTTCTCCGCGCCGGTGGGACTGAGTGCCAGGTACGTCTGCGTGCCCTCGATGGAGCCGCGCGCCTTCCGCACCGTGAGGGTGGAGAACCGTACACCGCACGCGCTGCTCGCGGGCCCCGTGGACATCACACTCGGCGACGAGTTCCTGATGACGTCGCCCCTGCCCACGCTCGCGCCCGGCGCCACGCAGCAGCTGGGCCTGGGCGTCGAGGAGTCCATCAAGGTGTCGCGCAACACGCGCTTCGACGAGGCCTCCGGCGGCGTGTTCGGCGGCTCCAACGTGCTCACCCACCACGTCTGCGTCGAGCTGGCCAACCGGACGCAGCAACGTGTCACCGTGGAGGTGCTGGAGCGCGTGCCGGCCGTGCCCTCGGCGGAGAAGGACATCAAGGTGGAGGAGTCCGAGGTGAAACCCGCCTGGAGCAAGCGCACGCTCCTGCCCGGCGAGATGCCCGTGGAGGGCGAGCGGGCCTGGATGGTGACGCTGCAGCCGGGTGAGACGCAGACGCTGAACGCGACGTGGGCCGTACGGATTCCCTCGAGCAAGATGCTCGTGGGCGGCAACCGGAGGACGTGATGAGTACCCCCATCCATCTGCCCGTCGTCAAGGTGACCGTCCTCGAGGACCGCGCGCTGGTGGAGCGCCGCGGAGACGTGGTGCTGCCCGCGGGGCCCCAGCGGCTGTGCGTGGAGGGGCTCTCGCCGCTCGCGGTGGACCGCTCGCTCCAGGCCCAGCTCACCGGAGGCACCGTGGCCCAGGCCCGCGTGAGCCGCGCGTGGAAGGAAAAGCCCCGCGAGGACGCGCGCGAACAGAAGACTGAGCTGCGCCGCCGCGTCGAGGAGCTCGAGACGGAGTTGAAGCGCGCGCAGGCGGACGCGCAGCGGCTGCAATCCCGCCAGGAGGTGGTGAATGTGGCACGCGAGGACGTGCTGCGCGCCATCGCCGAGCTCTCGGGCGTCGGCCGGGCGAAGCCGGAGTCCTGGCACGAGCAGCTGGAGACCGTACGCAAGGAGTCCGCCTCCACGGAGGAGGCCCTCCGGCGGGCGCGCAAGCACGTGGAGGCGACGTGGAAGCGGCTGGTGGAGGCCCGGGCGGTGCTCGCCCAGAGCGAGCAGCCGGAGCAACGGCTCGTCACCTCCGCGGAGCTGGACGCGAATCTCCCGCAAGGGGGAACCGTGTCGCTGCGCGTGACGTACCTGGTGCCCTGTGCCGTGTGGCGGCCGGCGTACCGCGCCACGCTCGCCCCGGCCGAGAACGGCGAGGCGGTGACGCTCGAATGCGAGGCCGTGGTGTGGCAGCGCACCGAGGAGGAGTGGAAGGACGTGGAGCTGCTGTTCTCCACGGCCCGCCCCACCCTGGGCGCCTCGCCACCCCGGCTCGTGGAGGACTGGCTGCGGCTGCGCGACAAGAGCGAGCAGGAGAAGCACTCGGTGGAGGTGTCCATCCGCGAGGAGGTCATCCAGACCCTCGGCGAGGGCGGTGCCACCCCGTCCGAGTCCATGCCGGGCCTGGACGACGGCGGCGAGGCGCTGACGCTGCGGGCCTCCCACCGCGTCACCGTGCCGAGCGATGGCGCGCCCCACCGCGTGCCGCTGTTCCAGTTCACCGCCCCGGCGACGTCCGAGCTCATCGGTCAGCCGGAGCACTCGCCGCTGGTGCACCGGGTGGCGCGCTTCGACAACCGGGGCCCGTCGGTGCTGCTGGCCGGCCCGGTGGACCTGGTCCGCTCGAGCGGCTACGTGGGCCGGGCCCAGCTCAAGTTCACGGGCCTGGGCGAGAAGCTCAAGCTGGGCTTCGGCAGCGAGGACACCCTCCGCATCGCGCGCCTGGTGGACTCGAAGCAGGACACCCAGCGCCTCACCGGCAGGCGGACCCAGACCCACCAGGTGAAGCTGTTCCTCTCCAACACCGGCACCCGCGCGGAGAAGGTGGTTCTCGAGGAGCGCATGCCCGTGTCCGAGGTCGAGGCCGTGGAGGTGAAGCTGCTCCAGGACCAGACGAAGCCCGCCCCCGCGAAGGTGAGCGAGGACGGCATCGTGCGCTTCGAACTGGGTGCCCCACCCCGCTCACAACAGGAGCTGGCCTTCGCCTACTCGGTGGCCAGTTCCTCCAAGGTGGCCGGGCTCTAATCCCCTTCGGGTAGGTCCGCGAAGGAGCGCCCCTGGGAACATGCGCCGACAACCGCGGCCATTTCCCCTCTCCCCTCGGGAGAGGGAGCCTGTCGCTTTCCTGAAGGGCTCAGGACTCCGCCTCCGCCCCGGGCAGCAGCCGGCCGATGACGTGCGGCTGGCCGTCCTCGGACTTCACGCGGTAGGCGACACCACCGCCGCCCAGCGCCGTCGTCTGGAACACCACGCGAGAGGGCAACAGCAGCGGACGGCGGAACTCCGAGGCGAGGGTGAGCGCGGGCGCCTCGGCCGCCTCGCCCATCTCCGCCACGCAGCGGCCCACCGTCCACATGCCGTGCGCGATGGCGCGCGGGAAACCGAAGGGAATGGCCGTGAGGGCGTTCAGGTGGATGGGGTTGTAGTCCCCGGAAGCACGCGCGTAGCGCCGGCCCGTGTCCTCCGACACCGACCAACGCGCGGGGCGGCTGTGGGCGAAGAGCACGTCCTCCTCCGTGGCGATGGACGTGGCCCCCGCGGGACGCTCCCCCCGCGCGCGCTTGTCCGTGCCACGCAGACGGCGCAGCATGGTGGTGACGGCGCTCCACACGAGCACCCCGTCCTGCTCCACGCGGGTGTGCAGGTCCACTTCACACCCCTGGCGGGCCTCGCGCTGGCCCTCCACCCATACGTGCACGGACAGCGAGGCGTCCTCCGTCAGCCGACGGTACTGACGGATGTGGTTGCGCACGTGGATCATGCCCAGCAGCCGATACGGAAACTCGGGGCGGTTGAGCAGCGAGAGGTGAAGCGGTGCGGCCAGTACCTGGGGATAGGTCAGCGGCAGGTGACCGTCCGCCGGGAAGTCGCACACCTCCCGGTAGCGTGCGAGTTGCCGCGGGTCCGGAGTGAGGTGGCGGACGCGTACCTCGAGACGGGGGACATCACTGGGGCGAGCGGAGCGGCGGGCCACGGCGGCGCGTAACAATTCCATCGCGAGCGGCGCGGGCTCGGAGAGCTCGAAGACATGCGAAGAGGCAGACACGGGCGTAGCTCCTGTAAGAAACCGGGTGGATCTCAGATTCCCGGGCGCAGGATCAGACGGATGGGATTCCCTTCCTTCTTGATGAGCCGCTCCACCCCCAGCGGGGCATCCCGCAGAGGAAGGACGTCCGAGATGGAGCCGGAGAAATCCAGACGACGGAAGCGGGAGAGGGACACCAACTGGTGCAGGTGCCGTGGGTAGGAGCCGTAATGGCCGCGCACCTGCTGCATGGCGTAGCAGAAGGGCACATCCAGGCCGAGCGACAGCGGGGCTCCCGCGAGCCCCACGAGCACCAGCCGGCCCATGGGCCCGAGCACCGACCGGGCCTGCTCCCGCACCTGCTGCACCCCCGCGAGATCGAGGGCGACATCGAGACCACGGCGGCCCGTCAGCGATTTGATCTGCTCGCGGAAATCCGGCTGCCGGGGATCCAACGCGGCGTCCGCGCCGAGCTTCAGCGCGCGCTCCCGCGCACCGGGCAGCGGATCAATGGCGATGATGGGGGCCGCACCGAAGGCCCGGCAGAGCTGCACCGCGTGCGCGCCGAGGCCACCCACTCCCCAGATACCCACCGCCTCGGCGGGCTTGAGCTGGGCCGTCTCCACGATGGCGGCGTATGGCGTGGACACCGCGTCGGGGAGGATGGCCGCCTGCTCCGAGGACAGCTCATCCGGGACGGCCACCAGCGTGTCGAAGCGCGCCAGCGCGTATTCCGCCCAACCGCCGTCGTAGTCCACGCCGCGGGTCAGTGGCTTGACGCACGGGCCGAGGCGGCCCACGCAGGACGGACACCCGCCGCAGCTCTGTCCCGCCTGCAACAACACTCGCATGCCCAACTGCCACAGGGGAGGCACCGCCGAGCCCAGCTTCTCGATCACCCCGGACACCTCGTGCCCCAGCGTGACCTTCGTGAGACCCTCGCGGGGCTCCAGGCGCAGCGTGCCGTCGATGATGTGGATGTCGGACAGGCAGATGCCCGCGGCGGCGACCTTGATGCGCACCTCATCCGGACCGGGCTCCGGAATGGCCACCGTCTCCATTCCAAACTTCCCCGTCGTGAGGTCGAAACGCCCTGCGAGCATCGTGGATGGCATGACTTCCTCCGTTCAAGTGCCTGACGCACCAACAGTGGCTGATAGGCCTATAAGCCCCATGCGACGCTGTCAACATGGGGCTCGGGTTTCCATCGAGCCATTGATGGGTTTACGGCACTTGGGCCGGATGCTCAGCCCGCGGCGTAGATGCGGCGGAAGTCGCGAATCTCCGCGAGGCGGAACTCGCCCGGCGCCGGGGTCAGCTGCTCCGGCGCGTCCGAGGCGAGCCGCATGATGCGCTCGTACTCCTCCACCGTGACGCGCTCCCGCTTCGCGAGCACCGACTCCACGTCCGCCTGGGCCATCCGCTGGGCGGCCTTCTCGCCCACCACGCCGGAGTAGAACTCCGCGGCGCAGCCACTGCCGTAGGACAGCAGGCCGATCCGCTTGCCGGCCAGCGCGGCGCCCTCGCCGTTCATCAGACCCGCGAGCGCCAGGTACAGCGAGGCGGTGTACACGTTGCCGATGCGGGCGTTGAGCCCCAGGGACGACGCCACCTGCGCATCGTAGCTGGCGGTGGACTTCGCGGCCTCCTCGCGCGCCGCCGGAGTGCTGGCCGCGGCGTTCGGCGCGTCCTCCAGGTCACACAGCCGCAGCTGCGTGTGGGCCTTGCGCGCCATCTTGCAGAAGGGCACGTGGTACAGGATGCGCGCGAGCTGCTCGCCCGGGAGCGAGTCGCCCCAACGTACCACCTCGTGTGCCAGCGCGCGCTCGCGCCAGCCGCGGTACGCACCCGACAGCGCATCCAGATAGCAGCTGATGGAGTAGTGCCCGTCCACCACCGCCTCCCGCCGGCCGAGCGGCCGCCAGAAGTCGTACACGTCCATGGTGCAGACACCGTTCAGCCCGATGTCGAGCGCGAGCAGATCCGGCTGCTCCGACACGAGCAGGGCCACCGCTCCGCCACCCTGGGTGGGCTCGCCCGCGGTGTTGAGTCCATAGCGCGCGATGTCCGAGCACACGACGATGGCCGAGCGGCCCGCGCCCGCGCCGGAGGCGATCCACTCCACGGCCGCCATCAACCCCGCGGTGCCGCCGTAGCACGCGTGTTGCGTGTCGTAGGTGCGCATCGTCTTGGGCAGCTTCAGCAGACCCTGGACGTGCGAGGCCACGGGCTTCGAGTGGTCCACGCCCGTCTCGGTACCCACCACCAGCATGCCCACGCGCGAGGTGTCCACCCCGTTGCTCTGGATGAGCCGCGCCGCGGCCGTCGCGGCGAGCGAGACGGAGTCCTCACCCGGATCCGCCACCGCCATCTCCTTCGCGCCCAGGCCCGACGTGTACTTGGCGGGATCCACGCCGCGCGCCCGGGCGAGGTCCTCGATGTCCACATAGCGGCGGGGCACCGCGATGGCCAGCGCTTCGATTCCAACCTGCTTCTTCATAGAATTGCTCCTCGCGCGGTGCGCTTACTGCAGCTCGGGGGGAACCAACACCAACCGGCCCGCGATCTCGCGGTTCTCCAGACGGAAGTGCGCCCGTCCGGCATCGGCCAGAGGGACTTCCTCCGACACGAAGGGACGGATCTTCCCATCGGCCGTCAGCCGGAGCGACTCGTCCAGCTCGTCACGCGTGGTGGCGTAGGCCCCGAGGATCTCCAGCTCCTTGACGATGACCAGGCCCGGGTTGAGGTCCACCTTGCCCGACTCCAGGTTGCCCACCACCACCACCCGGCCGCCCGGCGCCATCGCCTTCAGCGTCTGGCCGAAGGTGGCGCTGCCGACGATCTCGATGGCCACGTTGACGCCCTCGCCACCCGTGCGCTTGCGCGCCTCGGCGGCGAAGTCCAGCCCGCGCGAGACGATGACCTCGTCCGCCCCCGCCTCACGCAGGGCCTGCACCTTCGCCTCACCGGACGTCACCGCGATGACGCGCGCTCCGTCCAGCTTCGCCAGCTGCACCGCCGCGAGCCCCACGCCACCGCTGGCCCCGGTGATGAGCACCGACTCGCCATCCCGCACGCGTCCGCGCGTCCTCACCGTGTGGACGGCGGTGCCCAGCGTGCAGCACACCGTGGCCGCCACCGGCCAGGGCAGGTTCGCCGGCACCCGGCCCAGCCCCGCCACCGGCGCCGTCATGTACTGCGCGTAGCCGCCGGAGATCTCCTCTCCGAAGAAGCGGTTGTCCTTCTTGCACAGGCTGTTGCGGCCGCTCTTGCACAGGGCGCACTCGCCGCACGAGAGCCGCTGCAGCGTGGCCACGCGGTCTCCCACCTTCCATCCCGGCGTGTCCGGACCCACCTCCACCACCTCGCCAGCGGCCTCGTGGCCGAGGATGGCGGGCACGTGGGTACGCGGCAGGTTTCCCCGGCGGTTGATGACGTCGTGGTAGCAGACGCCGCAAGCGTGGACGCGAATGAGCACCTCGCCGCGACCCGGACGGGGATCGGGCACGGACTCCATCTTCAGGTTGCTCGCTTCACCAAACTGACGCAGAACGACAGCCTTCATCCGGGTACTCCTGACAGGAAAGACGGTGGCTCACGCCCCCACGAGCTGGTCGCGGAGGCAGCGGGAATCGATCGTCCGGATCGCCGACACGGTGCGTGCATCCGGAAGCGAGGTGACGGGCAGCGCCTCGTCCGCGTGGAACGAGAAGCCGGTGCGCTCGCGAATGGCGTCGAGCGAGGCCCAGGGGTGACGCGAGAGGAGCCGGGCTCCACCCGCCCCGAGCTCGAAGACACCGAGGTCGGAGATGAGCTTGACCGGACGGCGATCATCCCGCGTGGTCACCACCTGCACCTCGGGCACGAGGTTGCGGCGCGACTGGCGAGGCACCACCAGCACCGGCCGACGCACCCACTGCCGCAGCGTGGCCGCACCCGCCACACCGGGGAACTTGGTGCGCGGACGCTCCAGGCTCCCCGAGGCCGTCATGTTCGTCTGTCCCCGGGCATCCACCTCGGCGGCGCCGAAGAAGACGGTGTCCACCCTGCCCCGCCGGGCATGGTCGAAGAGGTCCGGAATGGTGACCTCCGCCGAGCGCCCCTCCAGGTAGCCGAGGTCCTCGGACGAGGGGAGCAACGAGGGCAGGTCCGGATCCAACGAGCCGACACACGCCAGGTACGTCAGCGAGGGCGCGTGCGTGGCCCGGGCCACGGCGATGGCGAGGATGGCCAGCGGCGAGGCGACCCCGGTGGCCACCACGCCCCCATCGTCGATCTCCTGGGCGAGCAGCGAGACCACGACCTCCGCGGGCGTCACGGACGATTCCACGTTCATGCCGCGCTCCGGGTCCGCCGCAGCAGGGAGTCGAGGAACTCCGCCTCGCGCCCGGCCTCGGCCAGCGAGAGGTAGTCCGCGAGCATCGCGTCGTCATGCGGGTACAGCCCGACGCAACCGGTGGGCAGCGCCCCACCGCGCGAGAGCGCGACGCGCTCCACCTGGAAGCCGGGGATCGTCACCCGGGGGAGCCGGGTCACACGCTCCTCGGCCGTCGCCAACACCCGGCGAGCGGCGCCCGCCACCAGCAGATCCGTCGTGGGGTCCTCGATGTAGAGGTTGCCCCGCTCGTCCGCCGCGCGCGCGTGGATGAGCGCCACGTCCGGATAGACGGCCGGCTCGACCGGCACCCGCTTCCCCGTGAAGGGATCCACCACCACCTGGAGCGGCTCGGCATCGGCCAGCTCGGACACGTCCGCGTCGGGCGCCGGAATGAAGGGCAGCCCCATGGACGCCGCGCGCAGCCGCTGCACCACGCGGTACCCGTCATGCTCGCGCCAGACGATGCTCCCCTGCTCGATGGCCCGCTTGAGGCAGGGCATGGGACGCACCCGGCCCTCCAGGTTCAGCGCGCCGAAGGGCAGCTCCACCCGCGACAGACAGCCCCCGGCCACCAGGAACTCGGCGGGCAGCGGGTTGGGCAGCGAGATGAGCTGGAGGTTCTTGCGGCCCTGGGCGATCAGCTCCAGCACCAACGCCATGGGCGCGCGGCCCAGCATGAAGCCCCCGGTGGCCAGCGAGGCCCCGTCGGGGATGGACGCCACCAGCTCCGATACCGAGCCCCAGCGACCGGACTTCATGACTCCCCTCCCGCCACCTTGGGAGGAACGATGGACAACACGGGAGAACCCGTCGCGCCCGCGGCGGCCACCACCGGAGACACCAGACCGGTGAAGAGCAGATCCACCATCTCGTTGGCGACCTGCTCGGCCGACAGCCGCCCGTCGGGCTGGAACCACTTGTAGATCCACAGCACCATGCCGAGGAACGAGAACGCGGCCACCGTGGGCTGCACGGGGCGGATGCGCTCCATGCGCACGGCCTCGGAGAACGCGTCCTCGAGGAACCGGACGTAGTTCTTCTTGCGGCTGTCGATGAAGGCCCGGGCCTCGCCGGTGAGCGTGGCGTGCTCGTGGAGGATGATGATGACCTCCTTGCTGCACCCGCCCGTCACCAGGTGGATGTTGAGCCGCATGCACTCGCGCAGCCGCTCGACGGGATCCGGGAAGTCGCGCACCTTGTCGAGCACCTGCTGCTCGAAGGCGTCCATCCCGTAGCTCATGATGTCGAAGAGCAGCTGCTCCTTGTTCTGCACGTGGTGGTAGAGCCCCGCCTTCGTCATCCGGCACGCGGCGGCGATCTCCTGCATCGAGGTGCCCTCGTAGCCGCGCTCGCAGATGAGGCGCGCCGCCGTCTCCAGGATCGTCCGGTAGCGCTCGCCGTCATCCTGCCTCCGACCCGAATGCATCGCGTGTCTCCTCCTTGGGGGGCAGCCCGATGATTCCCGGCTGACCTACCGACCGGTCGGTAAATGCCCGGAACCAACACAAGGCGTCAAGGGCAAAGCTTCAGAAGGCACACAACCCGAGTTATTTCAAGGGTTTGCGGTTGCACGCCGCCCCCCCGGACAGGGGGGGCGGGGCTCGCTGCACAGAAAGCACCTACATGGCCACTTTCGTGACGCCATGAACCTGGCAGGAGGTGGAACGTGGTCCTCACCCTGAAGACACGACTCATGCTGGCTGGCGCCGTGGTTGGCGCCTCGATGCTGACGCTGGCGGTCGCCAATGCGCAGTTCGACCCCACCACTGGCGCCCCCACCACCACACCGGGCGTCCCCCAGACGACGCCGGGGATCTCCCCTCCCCCTGGGAGCGTCCCCACCACGCAGCCGTCTCCCTATGACACCGGAATGGACGCCGGCACCGGAGGATCCGGCGCGATGCCAACCTTCCCCTCGCCCTTCGGCTCGACGGACGCGGGGTTCGGCGGCTCCGGGCTCATGCCACCCCCATCGTACGGAACGGATTCGCAGGACGCGGGGTTCCGGTAGCGGTGGGCGGGCGCGGTGAGCGCGCGAAACTAACGCCGGGCCGGACGAGCGGTCTTGCGCCGGGAGCGGGTCGCCGGCCGTTTCCCGGCCGGCTTCCCGGCCTCGCTCGCGCGGTCCCACGTGCCGGAGCGGCCGCCGGACTTGTGGTCCAGCTGCACGTTCTCCATCACCATGCCCCGGTCCACGCTCTTGCACATGTCGTAGACCGTGAGGGCCGACGCGCACGCCGCGGTGAGCGCCTCCATCTCCACGCCCGTGCGGTCCACCGTCCGCACCGTCACGCGGATCTCCAGTGCGTCCTCCAGCGGCTGGAGATGCACCTCCACCCCGGACAGCGCGATGGGGTGGCACAGCGGGACGATGTCCGGCGTGCGCTTGGCCGCCATCACGCCCGCGAGGCGAGCGGCGGCCAACACGTCCCCCTTCTCCACCTTCCCCTGGAGGATGCGCTCGAGCGTCGCCGGGAGCATGCGCAGCCGAGCGGTGGCCACCGCCACGCGCTCGGTCTTCTCCTTCCCTCCCACGTCCACCATCTTCACCGCTTCATCGCCTCCGACACCGCGGCGAGCAGATCGTCCGCGATGTCATCCGGGTCTTCCAGGCCCACCGAGACGCGGATGAGGCTCTCGCCGATGCCGGCGGCCTGCCGCTCCTCGGGCGTCATGCGGCGCGCGCTGGCGCTGGCCGCGTGCATCACCAGCGTGCACACGTCTCCGAGCGACGGCGCCGCCCGCGCCAGCTTCACCTTCTCCAGGAAGCGGAAGCAGTCCGGCCGGCTCGCGTCCTTGATGTCGAAGGCCACCATGCCGCCGAAGCCGCCCTCCAGCACCTGCTCCGCCACCGCGTGGTCCGGGTGCTCCGGCAGGCCCGGGTAGTGGACGCGCGCGACGAGCGGTGACTCGGAGAGCCGCTTCGCCACGTGCAGGGCGTGCTCGCAGTGGGCCTTCATGCGCACCGGCAACGTGCGCACCCCGCGCAGCGTGAGCCACGCCTCGAAGGGCCCCAGCACGTCACCACCGAGCAGACGCGCGGCCCGCAGCGCCGCCATCTTCTCGCGGCTGCCGCTCACCGTGCCGCCCAGCGCGTCGCTGTGCCCGTTGAGCCACTTCGTCGTGGACTGGATGGCGTAGTCCGCCCCCAGCTCGCACGCGCGCTGCCCGTACGGCGAGGGGAAGGTGGCATCCACCGCGAGCGCCGCGCCCACCTCCCGGCACGCCCGTGACAGCGCCCGGATGTCCGGCACGCGCAGCAGCGGGTTGGTGACGCTCTCGGCCATGACCAGCTTGGGACGCAGCGCGACGATGCGCTCGGGCGCCGAGGCGTCCGAGAGGATGAGCGCCTCGATGCGCGCCCCGATCCGCGCGGCCAGGTTCTTGAAGAGCGACCGGGTGACGCCGTAGCCGTCCGCCGGCATCACCACCACGTCGCCCTGTTTGAGATTCAGCACGTCGAAGACGGCCCGGAGCGCGGCCATACCGCTCGCGTAGGCCACGCAGGCCTCCGCGCCCTCCAGCGCCGCCACCGCCTCCTCGAGCAGCGCGGCATTGGGCGCCGCGATGCGCGAGTAGACGTAGTCCTTGCCATCCAGCGCCGCGTCCAGCTCGTCGCTGTTGTCGAAGAAGCTCACCGCCGACACGTGGATGGGCGGCACCACCGGCTGGGACCTGCTGCCCGTCAGTTGCGCGCCCGCGTGTACCGCCACCGTCTTCCGCTTCGTGCTCATGGTGTGTCCAGGGTCTCCAAGAACCTGTGCCGGGGGGCCTACTCGCCGTGCTCGATGAGCCAGCGCTCGGCGTCGATGGCCGCCATGCAGCCCGTGCCCGCCGCGGTGATGGCCTGCCTGTAGTAGCTGTCCTGCACGTCGCCGCAGGCGAACACGCCCTCGATGTTGGTGCGGGTGCTGCCCGGCACCGTCTTCAGGTAGCCACCCTGGTGCGTCTCCAGCACGCCCTGGAACAGGGCCGTGTTGGGCGTGTGGCCGATGGCCACGAACAGGCCCGTGGCCGCCACCAGCCGGGTGTCGTTCGTCTTCAGGTTGCGCACCACCGCGCCCGTCATGCCCTTCTGGTCACCCACCACCTCGTCGATGGCGCTGTCCCACAGGAAGGAGATCTTCGGGTTCTTCAGGGCCCGCTCCTGCATCACCTTCGAGGCGCGCAGAGAGTCGCGCCGGTGCACCACGGTGACGCTCTTGACGATCTTCGCCAGGTAGGTGGCCTCCTCCATGGCGGTATCACCGCCACCCACCACCAGCACGTCCTGGTTCTTGAAGAAGGCGCCGTCGCACGTGGCGCAGGCGGACACGCCGCGGTTCTTGAACTGGTCCTCGCCCTTCACGCCCAGCCACTTCGCGCTCGCCCCCGTGGCGATGATGATCGTCTCCGAGTAGCAGCTCACGCTCTCGCCCTGGATGAAGAAGGGGCGCTTGGAGAGGTCCAACTTCACCACGTTCTCCATGTGGATGACGGTACCGAAGCGCTCGGCCTGCTTCTGGAAGCGCTCCATCAGCTCCGGACCGGTCACCGCCTCGGGGAAGCCGGGGTAGTTCTCCACGTCGGTGGTGACCATGAGCTGGCCGCCGGGCACGCGCTGCGGGTCATCCAGCGTGGGACCGCCGGAGAACATGACCGGCTCCAGGTTGGCACGCGCGGCGTAGATGGCCGCGGTGTAACCCGCGGGCCCCGAGCCGATGATGGTCACCTTGTTGATCTTCTCCGCCACGGGTCGTCACTCCTCTGTAATCTCGAATGTGGGGTGTCACCGTACCAGAGCCCCTCGGGTCGTGGTACGAACTGGCGCCACATGGATGCCTCGATCCTCAAGAAGGTTGCGCTCTTCGAGGGACTCACCCAGAGTCAGCTCCACCGGGTGGCGTCAATCGCCCGTCCCCGGGGCTACGAGGCGGGCGCCTGCCTGTTCCATGAGGGAGATACCGGCCAGGAAATGTTCATCATCCTGGAAGGCAAGGTGCGCATCTCCCAGCAGGTGCCCGGCATGGGCGAGGAAGCGCTCGCCATCCTGGAAAAGGGCCAATATTTCGGGGAAATGTCCGTCATCGAGGACATTCCCCGCTCGGCCGATGCCTTCGCCCACACCGCGTGTACCCTGTGGGTCATCGAACGCGAGCAACTGGATCACCTGATGTTCACGGACAAGGACCTGGCCTATGTGCTGCTGTGGTCCTTCGTGCGCACCCTGTCGGTGCGTCTGCGCGAGACGAACGCGAGGATGAAGACCTTCCTCGCGCTGTCGCGGTTCTGACGGGCGGGCACCCCCACCCGGGCCCGAGCCCCTCCCCGCTCGGCGGCATGGGGGCCCGCCGGGGTGACCCGTGCCCGCCTGGGAGACCTCGCCAATACCGGCTCGGATGCGCTAGCACTCGGCGTCCGCCCGCCTCCGTTCGAGCCCCTCATGATTCCGCCCCCCTGCCGCCGGATGAGCCACGGCGTCTCCAGGCCCTCCGGAGTCTGGGCCTGCTGGACACCCCAGCCGAGGAGCGCTTCGACCGCATCGTCCGGATGGCCGCGCGGATGTTCCACGTCCCCATCACCCTGGTGACGCTGGTGGACGAGTCGCGGCAGTGGTTCAAGGCGCGGCTCGGCCTGGACGCCTCCTCCACCGCGCGCGGCATCTCCTTCTGCGGTCACGCCATCCTCACCCCGCATACCTTCGTGGTGCCGGACGCGCTCGAGGACCGGCGCTTCGCCGACAACCCGCTCGTCACCGGCGAGCCCCACGTGCGCCTCTACGCGGGCCAGCCCCACCACGCCCTCGACGGCAGTCCCGTGGGGACGCCCTGCCTGCTCGATCGCCGGGCACGCGACTTCAGCGCCGAGGAGCGCCAGCTGCTCGCGGACCTGGCCTCATGGGTGGAGCTGCCCGAGTGCCCCGCAGTCCCCTCGCCGGCTCAGGAGGACCCATGACGATTCGCAAGGTGCTGCTCGTGGATGATGAGGACGACATCCGGACCATCGGCCATCTGAGCCTCAGCCGCGTGGGAGGCTGGCAGACGGTGCTCGCCGCGTCGGGAGCCGAGGCCCTCACCAAGGCCGCCACCGAGCAGCCGGACCTCATCCTCCTGGACGTGATGATGCCGGGCATGGACGGGCCCACCACGCTCGGGCAGCTGCGCGCCCAGGAGTCCACCGCGAAGACGCCCGTCATCTTCATGACGGCGAATATCCAGAAGCAGGAGGTGGCACGCTACCTGGAGCTGGGCGCCGTGGGCGTCATCGGCAAGCCGTTCGATCCCATGACCCTGCCCGCCGAAATCAAGCGGCTGCTGCCGCCCACCTGAGGACGCGTGAAGACCCTTCTCTCGAAACGCTCGGTGGTGCTCGCCGCGGGGGCGCTCGTGCTCCTCTGCGTGCTCTTCGCGCTGGGCCGCCCCATGAGGGCCGCCGAGCATGACAGCTACCGGACCCGGCTGCGCCAGCTGCGCGTCAAGAGCGCCGAGCTGGAGCAGGACACCCTCCGGACCCACCTGGGACTGCCCCAGGCCCAGGGCTCCTCGCCGGAGAAGGTGGCCGAGCTGCGCCTGAGGGCGGCGGAGCTGCGCGCCTTCCCGAGCCTGCTGCCGGAGCGGGAGCAGCGCACCCTGGGCGCGGTACTGGACGCCTATGTCCGCGCGCTGGTGGACGAGGAGCTGTTGCTGGCGCGCCTCCACGAACAGACGGCCGGGAGACCGGAGCTGGAGGCGCCGCGCGCGGAGCTGGAGACTCGTGCCCGGGCCCTCCTCACCCAGGAGCGGGAAGCCGACGCCACGCTCCGGCGGCTGATGGAGCACCCCGCCAGCCTCGAGGCCGAGCGCCTCATCACCACCTACCTCCAGCTCTACGAGGGAGCCCTGGCGCGCGCCGAGCGCTTCCGCATCATCCTCTTCGCCTTCTCACTGCTGCTCGTCGCCTTCGTGTTGATGGTGCTGATGCGGCTGGCGCGCACGGGGGCGGCGCTCGACACGCTCAACGCGGAGCTGGAGCGGCGCGTGGAGGAGCGCACCTCGGCCTTCGCCACCGCCAACGCGGGGCTGCGCGAGAGCGAGGATCGCAAGGCCGCCATCCTGGAGAGCTCGCTCGACGGCATCATCTCCCTGGACGAGGGGGGCCGCATCCTGGAGTTCAATCCCGCCGCGGAGCACATCTTCCGGCTGCCGCGGGCACAGGCACTGGGCCGCGACTTCCTGTCCCTGGAGCTGGCCGTCACCGTGAAGGCCGAGCAGCGCGAGAAGGTGAGACGCGCGCTCCGGGCCGATGCCACGCCTGGCCACGCCACCCGCCTGGAGCTGTCCTGCCTGCGCATCGACGGCAGCACCTTCCCCGCCGAGCTCACCCTGCTCCGGGTGCGCAGCGACGGCCCCGCGCGCTTCACCACCTACGTGCGCGACATCACCGAGCGCAAGGAGGTGGAGCGGCTGAAGAACGAGTTCGTCTCCACCGTCAGCCACGAGCTGCGCACGCCCCTCACCTCCATCCGCGGCTCGCTGGGTCTGCTGGAGGGAGGCATCCTGGGCGAGCTGCCCCCTCCGGCCCAGGACATGGTGCGCATCGCCCGCACCAACACCGAGCGCCTCATCCGCCTCATCAACGACATCCTCGACCTGGAGAAGATGGAGTCCGGCAAGCTGGAGCTGAAGCTGCAGCCGGTGGAGGTCTCCGAGGCCATCGAGACCACCTTCAGCGGCGTGCAGGCCATGGCGGACACGGCGCGGGCGGACAGGGATCGGCTCATCCAGGTGCTCACCAACCTCGTCTCCAACGCCACCTGGGAGGCAAGGAGGGAGGCTTCGCCGCGGCGGAGCGGCTGCGCGCCGAGCCGGAGCTGCGGGAGCTGCCCCTGGGCTTCTTCGGCGCCGGGGGGGACGTCACCTACCGCATCGCGGCGATCCACCGCGGCGCGTCGCTCTACCTGCCACGGCCGTTCTCCGCGGTGGAGCTCTCGGAGGGGGTGGAGCGGATGGTGTCCGCGCGGCGCCCGGAGCGCTCACGGGTGCTGGTGCTGGACGATGATCCGGAAGCGGTGCGCGCCCTGAGCGCGGCCCTGACCAGCCAGCTGGTGGAAGTGGTGGGACTGGAAGATCCCTACCGTCTGGTGGACGTGCTGGCCGAGCAACGGCCGGATCTGCTGCTGCTGGACGTGGAGATGCCGGGGCCGAGCGGGTTCGACCTGTGCCGCATCGTGCGCTCCATGCCCGAGTGGCAGGGCCTGCACATCCTCTTCATCACCGCGCACACGGGGGTGGAGTTCCGGGTAGCGGCCTTCCAGGCGGGAGCGGACGACTACCTGGCCAAGCCGGTGATGCGCGAGGAGCTGCGAGCGCGCGTGCAGTCCCGGTTGGAGCGGGCACGGCTGGCGCGCGAGCGGGCCGAGCGCGATGTCCTCACGGGGTTGCTGCTCCGCCGTCCCTTCCTGGAGGGCCTGCGCGCGCGGCTGGCCGAGGCGCAACGGACGGGCAGGCCGCTGTCGCTGGGCTTCCTGGACGTGGACCGCTTCAAGAAGGTGAACGACACGCACGGGCACCTGGCGGGAGATCGCGTGCTGATGCAGATGGGGCGGCTGCTGACGTCACGCTTCCGCAAGGAGGATCTTCGGTGCCGGTGGGGCGGCGAGGAGTTCGTGGTGGCGCTGATGGGCGCACCGGCGGAGGGCGCTCGCGACATCCTGGCGCGCACGGCGGCGGAGCTGGCGCGGGCCGACTTCGAGGGGGACAAGGGCGAGCACTTCCGCGTCACCTTCAGCGCGGGACTCGCGGTGGCGCCCCAGGACGGCGCCGACGTGGAGACCCTGCTGCGCGTGGCGGACGAGCGGCTGTACCGGGCCAAGGCCCAGGGTGGCAACCGCATCGAGGGCTGAGCTCAACCCCGGGGCAGGAGCTCCTCGGCCCAGTAGCGCCCGGCGACTCGCCGCTGTCCGCTGCGGATGAGGAAGAAGGGCCGGGCCTGTTTGTAGTGCCAGTGGATGGCGACGATGACGCCGGTCCGCTCGCGATCCCTGCGCAGCCGCACCTCGCCACCGAATCCGAAGGCGGGCGGGGCAACGGGTTGGAAGAGCTCCGGCCGGACGCGAAAGGTGCTCTCGCCATAACGCAGCACGATGAAGCCCTGCTCCGGGGCCTCGCCGAGCCGCTGGAGGACCTTGCAGTAGGGCCACAGGAGCGTGAGGCGCTCGAGGTCATCGGGATGGACGAGCCGGCGCTCGGCCTCGGATTGTCCATGCCAGGGATAGAGCCCCCACGCGCGCTCCTTCGTCTGCTCGGAATCGGTGGTCATCGGTACCTCCTCGATTGCGCGGGGTCCCCCCGGGCCTCGGACCCGTGCGAAGCGTGAGCGCCAGACGGACGCCGAGGCCAGGCGCATCCCTGACGTGACACCGCGCGGGGAGATCCGCCAGCCGTCGTCATCCCGGCGGTGGGTCGATCCGCACACAATGAGACGGTCCCGCCCGGAAATCCCGAGGCAGGAGTGGTCGGCACGCGCGTTGCTCCACATCCCGGCGCGGACGAAGGGCGAGTGGGCGTGTCGGGTGGCGTGCAGGAAGGTGCGGAGGGAAGTCCGAGTGAGAGGGGTCGGTGAGGAGTGTTGCCTCACCGACCCCGATCCTGGCTCCATGCGCCAACGGCGGGCCCGGCACAGGCCCGCCGTAGCGAGGACACTCACTGTCCCGTTTCACTCGGCTTGGAGCCTACCCGCGCGGCCGTGAACGTGGTCGGCACGCCCTGCTGCAGCATGTAGAAGCTGCCGTTCAACCCGGAGAAGGTACTCATGATGCCGGTGATCGACCTGCTCGCGAGGGTGCCAGCGTAGGTCGTCTCGGTGTTGTTGAACGTGAACATGAACATTCCAGCGATCTGGACCCATAGGCCGCCAAGGCCACCACCGGTGGTGAAGGTCCCGTTGGCATTCACCCTCATCGAGGTCGTGCTGTAGGAGCCATCGGAGCCCCAGTCGTAGAACAAGGTCCAGTTACCAGGTACAGGCATGGTGTGCTCCTCCGTATGGAAATGCGTTGCGTTGATCGGGTCGAGAAGCCCGTGCTGCTTTTTGCTTTCGAAAAGACAGAGGAGCTTCGGAACGGATGTGAGGAGCGCCGCGGCCTCTCATGGGCCCGTCTCGGTGGAGAGCTGATCCACGCACAACGGGACGGTGAATCCTGACGCTCCCGAGGGGAGCACCTCCGGCACGCGCGTTGCTCTTGTCACGCAACGCGGATGGAGGGCGGGATGGAACGGACGGCGGCGTTGGCGACGGTGGGGTGGGAGGAGTCCGCGGGCGATGGGTCGGTGAGGGAGAAACTTCCGGAGGCACAGAGCCCCCGGGAGCGTCTCTTCCGGTTGGGGGCGGCGGCCCTCACCGACCCGGAGCTGCTTTCCGTGGTGCTGGGCTCGCGCTCACAGGCCCTGGCGGAGGCGCTGCTCGCCACGCGAGGGGGGCTCAAGCAACTCGTGCAGCAGGATCCGCGCGAGCTCTGCGCGCGTCCCGGAATGGGGCCGGTGCGCACGGCACAGGTGATGGCGGCGCTGGAGCTGGGACGCCGAGCCCAGCGCGTCACGGAGCGGCGGCCCCGCCTGCGCACCCCGAGGGAGATCTACACGTACCTCGCGCCCAACCTGAGCGCGCTGCGGCGCGAGGTCTTCCACGTGCTGTGCTTCAACGCGCGCAACGTGCTGCTCCACGACGCCCGCGTGGCCGAGGGCACCATCAACGCGTGCCCGGTGGATCCGCGAGAGGTGTTCGCCGCGGCCATCACCTCGCGCGCCTCCGCCATCGTGCTGGCCCACAACCACCCGTCGGGGGATCCGGAGCCCTCGGGGCAGGATCTGGGCCTCACCGCGCAGCTCATCGAGGCGGGCCGGGTGCTGGGCATCAAGGTGTTGGATCACGTGGTGGTGGGAGACGGGACGTACACCTCGCTGCTCGAGCGGGGCGAATTGCCGCTGCTGGGCGGGGAGACGAAAGGCTCATGGAGCATGGCGGGAGAGCGTGGATGATGCTGGGTGCATTGGGTGTAGCGGCATGTGGCGGGACGAGCGGGACCGTTCAGGTGGAGGTGATGGAGGACGAGGTGGCGCAGGTGGTGCCCGTGGGCGGCGGCAAGGCGTACGTGGTGCCGCGCTCCACCCTGCCCCCGGGAGCCCGGGAGGGAGACGTGGTACGGGAGGGCCGCCTGGATGCCGAGCTGGGAGCCCGGCTGGCCCGGGAGGTGGCCGAATGGCGGGCGCGCCTGGCTGTTCCCGTACCTGACGGGCTGGACCTGGACGCAGGAGCCTCTGGGTCGTTGACGGCCAACAAGGAACAGTGAATATGCGACGGATGCCGGTGGCCCTGCCCTACTTCGAGCAAGCCCAGGAGGGACTGGTCCGCCATTTCGGGCTGACCGAGTTCAGGCCGGGGCAGGCCCAGGTCATCAGCTCCGTGTTGAGTGGGCGCAACACCGTGGTGGTGATGCCCACGGGCGCGGGGAAGAGCCTGTGCTACCAGCTCCCCGCCCTGCTCCTGTCCGGAGTGACGCTCGTCATCTCCCCCCTCATCGCGCTGATGAAGGATCAGGTGGAGCAGCTCACCGGCCGTGGCATCCCCGCCACGTTCATCAACTCGTCCCTGTCGGACATGGAGCGCGCGGACCGCCTCCGCCGCATGCGGGCGGGCGAGTACAAGCTCATCTACGTGGCGCCCGAGCGCTTCCGCAGCCCCAGCTTCCTGGACGCGCTGGCGCAGGTGGGGGTGGAGCTGCTCGCCGTGGACGAGGCCCACTGTATTTCCCAGTGGGGCCATGACTTCCGGCCGGACTACGCGCAGCTCGGCCAGGTGCGCAAGCGCCTGCGTCCGCCGCGCACCGTGGCCCTCACCGCCACGGCCACCCCCGAGGTGCGCGACGACATCATCCGCTCCCTGCTGATGAAGGATCCGCAGGTGTTCGCCGAGGGCTTCGACCGGCCCAACCTCTTCCTGGAGGTGTTCGAGGTCGGCGGGGACGAGGACAAGCGCCGGGCCTGCGCGGGGCTGGCGTCGCTGGGAGGCAGCGGCATCATCTACTGCTCCACCCGTAAGTCGGCGGAGAACACGCACGCGTCGCTGATCGAGCGGGGGGTGAACGCCATCCTCTACCACGCGGGGATGGACGATGACGCGCGGCGCCGCGCCCAGGACGAGTTCATGTCCGCCAAGGAGGCGGTGGCGGTGGCCACCAATGCCTTCGGCATGGGCATCGACAAGCCGGACATCCGCTTCGTCGCCCACGCCAACATCCCCAAGGCGGTGGAGGCGTACTACCAGGAGATCGGCCGCGCGGGCCGCGACAGGGGGCCGGCCTTCGCCGCGCTCCTCTTCAACCACGCGGACGTCTACACGCAGGAGCGGCTCATCGAGAGCAACCACCCCTCGGAGGCGGTGCTCTCGGACATGTGGAACGTGCTGCGGAGCGTGCCCGAGTACGACAAGGGCCTGCACGTCCTGGCCGCCCAGGCGGGCGCCAGCGAGTTCGAGATCTCCGCCGCGCTGCGCATCCTCGAGCGCGAGGGCAAGGTGGAGCGCGGGAGCCGCGGCGAAGGTGAGTACGGCATCACCCTGACGGAGAAGGCCTCCACGACCCAGCCCCATGCCCCGGATGCCCGGCGCCTGCTGGCCTCGCTGTTGGAGACGTTCCCCGTGGGGCGCTCCGCCACCACCGAGCTCCCCATCCTCGCGCGGCGCACCGGGCTGTCCGGCGATGAAATCCAGCACGCGTTGAAGCTGCTGGAGCGGGCCGGAGCGCTGCGGGTGCGCCGTCCCTTCTCGGGGCGAACCATCCGCGCGCTGTCGCAGGTGCCCTTCCGCGAGCTGGGCGTGGACCTGAGCAAGGTGCGCGAGCAGGAGCGGCGCTCCATGCTGCACCTCAAGCGGATGACGGACTACGCCTACACGAAGCGCTGCCGGCGGGCCTTCATCCTCCAGTACTTCGGACAGCAGGACGTGGAGCCCACCTGCGGCAACTGCGACACGTGCGCCGGGAGCCGGATGAGGCGCCTGGAGGGACTGGCCCGCTCCTCCACCGCGCCCCGCGCCACGCCGACGCTGGCACCGGGACGGCCCGAGGGCTACAGCGAGCTGGCCGCCACCGAGCTGCGCCGCTGGCGCAAGGAGCTCGCGCGCGAGCTCGAGGTGCCGCCCTTCATCATCTTCAACGACGAGACGCTGCGGGGGCTCGCCGCGGCCCTCCCCATCGATCGCGAGTCCTTCCTCACGGTGAAGGGCACGGGCGAGAGCCGCTGGGAGCGGTTCGGACCCAAGGTGGTGGAGATCTGCCTCATGGCCCGCGCCGCCGGCCACGAACCGGTCGCGGTGGCCCCCGTGCCGCCCCGGGTACGCAAGTCCCGGAGCGCCCGCCACTGAGGCCCGCGGGGCGGAAGGCTACCTCCGCGAGGCCTTGCGAAACAGGAGGCTGCGCAGCGAGCCCATGAACACCCCCACCACCACCGCGAGCAGGAAGATGATGACGATGGTGGTGGCGCCAAAGACGAGACGCACCGCGGACACGGAGAGGCGTTCGGAGTAGTAGGCGTCACGCAGCGGCTGCATCAACCCCACCAGCTCCAGCGCCCGGGCCGGCAGCGAGTCGAGTGACAGGGAGAGTCGCTGAAGGAAGACAGAGGGCCACAGGCGCTGCGCGCCCTCCACCACGATGCCCACCAGCAGGTAGAGCACGGACAGCAGGAAGGCATTGCCGCCCATGATGCGCATCAGCGGCAGGGGCGGCGGGGTCTGGGTCCGCACGCTCATCTGCCTCCCGCTTTGCGTAGCAGCGCCGGCAGGGCCTTCTTCACCCGGCCCGCCTCGGGAGAGGCCGCCGCCAGCTTCAGGAAGGACTGGTACGCCTCCACCGCCTTCGCCGTCTCGGCGGGGTTGCGCACGAGCGCGTCCGCCAGGGCCAGCCGGGCCAGTCCGTCCACGGGCTCCAGTTCCACCGCGCGGGAGAGTTCCTTCAGGGCCGTGGCCTCGTCGCGCTGCTTGAGCGCCACCTGTCCCAGCACCAGGTGGTTGCGCCCGGAGAAGGGAGCCAACCGCACCGCCTCGTCCGCCGCCTCGCGCGCATCCTTCGTGGCCCCGGCGGCGAGCAGCACCCGCGCCATGGCCGCCTGGGCGAACGCCTTGTCCCACGTGGTGGGCGCCTTCTCGGCGATGCCCTGCAGCACCTTCGCCGCGGCCCGGCCGCCCGAGTCCTCCACCCAGTGCTCACCCGTCCGGCCGCAGGGAGTGTCCGGTCCCTCGCGCCGCGCCGCCTCGAAGGCCTTCTCCGCGTTGGCCACCAGGCCCTGCCGCATGAAGGCGAAGGCGATGGCGCAGAAGGTCTCCGGCGACTTGCTGTCCAGCTTGTTGGCGCTCTCCAGGGCGCGGAAGCCCCCCTTGGTATCGCCCAGGGCGAAGAGGATGTCCGAGCGCACCCGGTGCGCCTCGGGATCATTGGGGATGAGCTTCACCGCGCGCTCCGAGGCCGCCTCCGCCTCCTTCGTCCGGCCCTCGTGGAAGAGCGCCAGGGCGAAGCCCTTGTGGGCGGACGGGGCGCCCGGGTTGTCGAGCTGCCACTCCTCGAACTGCTTGAGGGCCTCCTTGGTGCGGCCCAGCGCCAGCAGCGCCCGGCCGAGCGCCTCGCGTGCCTCGCCATGCGAGCCGTTGCGCTCCACCGCCTGCGTCAGCGGCTTCATCGCCAGGTCCGGCAGACCCCGGGAGATGAGGAGCCGGCCCAGCGCGCACGGGGCCTCGAAGTCCCGCGGATCCTCCGCCACGGCGGCTTCCAGCAGGGAGCTCGCCTTGTCCAGGGACTTGTCCTGCCAGTGCAGCAGCCCCAGCGCCGTGCGCACCTCGGCCTTGGACGTCTTCGTCGCCGCGAGCGTCTTCTCCAGCGCGGCCACCGCCCGGTCGCGCTCGCCCTCGGCGATGTCGGCCTGGGCCAGGTAGATGATGGCCTCGGCGGGGTAGCGGTCCTCCACGCTCGTGCGGGCCAGTTCCACCCGGGCGCGCTTCCAATCACCCAGCTTCGCGTACGCCGCGCCCCGCACCAGCGACACCTGACGGCTCTCGCCATCCACGCGGGAGAGCACCTCGCGCTCACGATCGCGGTCCAACAGCACCCGGCCCAGGCCCGCCTTCGCGTCCTCGCTGTCGGGCTTCAGCTTGAGGGCCGCCTCGAAGGCCCGCTGGGCGGCGGCCATGTCCCCGGCCGCGCGGTTCGCCTCTCCGAGCGCGAGGTGGGCCTCATAGGCCAGCGCGCCCTCGGTGCCCCCGGCGAGCAGCGTCCGCGCGTCGGGGGCCTGGCCGAGCGCCGTCATCAACCGGCCCTGCACCAGGCGCTGGCGCTCGCGCAGGGCGACCGGCAGCGTGTCCCCCGCCAGGTCCTTCACGTCGGCGAGGGCCTGCTTCAACTGCTCCAGTTCCTGGCCGAGCACCAGCCGGCTCTCCGCGACGCCGAGCCGCGCCGCCGGGTGCTCGGGGGCCAGCTTCGTGGCGGCCGTGTACATCTTCAGGGCGTTCACCGGATCACCCGCGTCCCGGTAGTAACCACCCAGCGTCACCAGGGCGCGCACGTTGCGCGGCGACGCCTTCAGGGCCCGCTCGAGACGCTCCAGGGCCTCCTTCGTCCTGCCCTGCTCGAGCAGGACGGCGCCAGCCAGCGCCTGTGCTTCCGGGGCCTCCACCTTCGCGCCCACGAGGGCCCGGCGAGCCGCGTCGCGACCCTTCGCATCGGCCACCAGCACGTCCACGAGCAGGGCGCTCACCGGGTGCTCCGCGCGCACACCCGGGCGGTCCAGCGCGGCGAGCGCCTGCGCGCGCTCCTCGGCGGAGGCATTGTCCGCGTACCGCAGGGCATGGGCATAGGCCGAGAGGGCCCAGGCCCGGGTGTTGTCATCCTCCAGCCCCACCACGTGGGAAAGGAGCGCGAGCGACTCCTTCCGGGAGGACTCCGTGTCCTGCTCGAGTTGCCGGGAGACGCGATCCAGCGCCGCGACGAGCGCCTGCCCGCCCTGCTTCGCCCGCACCACGAGGAGCACGCCGAGCAGCACCACCACGATGGCCACCGCGCCCATCACCTTCAGGGTGCGGCCGGAGAAGAAGGTATCCGAGCCCTTGGGAAGCAGCTTCTCGCGCAGCTCTCGCTCGTAGGCCGCGGTGAGGGCCGCCACGTCCTGGGCGGGAAGTCGGCTCACCGGAGCGGCGGCCGGCACGGGCGCCCGGACGACGCTCTCCGTGGTCGCCTCGGGCAGTTCCTCGAGCAACCCGCGCCGGGAGCCCGTCGCGGCGTGAGCGGGCGAGAGGACGGTGGGAGGCTCCTCGGCCACGGGCGGCGCCTCGGCCGTGGGCGCGGCGGGCGCCTCCAGGGGAGGAAGATCCGCGAGCAGCCCTCCCTCGTCCGCGGAGGCTGCCTCCCCCTGAGCGGAGACCTCCACGTCCGACGTGATGGGAATCTCCGCCGACAGGAGCAGCGGCACCTCCTCGGTGGACACGCCCTCCCCGGAATCCTCGGAAGGAGCCGCCTCGGAAGGAGCCGCCTCGGAAGGAGCCGCCTCGGAGGCCTCGGCCGGAGGCGCCTCCGGGGACGCGCCCACGTCGATCTCTCCGGTGTCCAGTGCCAGCACCGGCTGGGAGTCCTCGGGGGGAGCCTGCCCCACCGGGGTCTCGGCGGTCTCGGCATCGGGAGCCGGCTCCTCGGAAGCAGGGGCCGCGTCCGCGGGCGCCTCGGGAGGAGCTTCCGACGCGGAGGCCTCGGCCTGGGGCTCGAGCGCGTTCAGCTCACCGAAGGCCGGAGCGGGTCCACCCGCGAGCGCGGCCTGGGCCTGCTCCATCCATCCGCGCACGCGCCCATCGTTGGGCTGCAGGGCCAGGGCCTTGCGCAGGATGGGCAGCGCCGAGCGGAACAGGCCCCGCTGCAGCAGCACCTCGGAGATGAGGTTGTAGGCGTGTGGGTTTTCCTTGTCGATCGCGATGGCTTGATCGAACTGGGCCATCGCCTCCGCGGGGCGACCCATGAGGATGAGGGCCTTGCCCCACAGCACCCGCCCCGTGACCGAGTTGGGATGATGGGAAATGCCTTGCTCGCACACCGAAATGGCACGGGCATGCTCGCCCTTGGCGATCAAGGCCTTGGCCAGTTCTACGAATACCGACGATGCAGGATCCTGGGCGAGGAGCTGCTCGTAGCGCTCCACCAACGATTTGGCCATGCGGCCACGGACCATAGCACCGGGACTGCTCCCGTTTCGCCCCCTCCGCGATGGGTGCTACCGTCCTCCGGGTGAATCGCCTGCTTGCTGTGCTCCTCGCCCTCACTCTTGGTGGGGCCTGCGCCCACACGAAGAAGACCACTGACATCGAGAGCCTTCGCCCCGTGGTGGAATCCTTCCACCAGCGTGTGCGCTGGAAGGACTTCCGGTTCGCCACCCGCCACATCGTCCCCGAGCGCCGTCAGGATTTCGAGAAGGCCCTCCGGGAGAGCGAGGCCGAGCGGGACCTGAACATCACCGACTACGAGATCGAGAACGTCGAGATGGCGGAGGAGGGCCAACGGGCCATCGTCACCAGCATCATCCGCTGGACGCGCCTGCCCTCGGTATCCGAGCAGAAGGCCACCGTCACCTCCGAGTTCGTCTTCCGCAACGGGACGTGGCTCCTGGAGCGGCAGCTCGGGGGACCCTTCGACGGCGTGCTGCCCTGAGGCAAGCCGGGCAAAAAAATCGCCCACCGCCTCGGGGCCGGCCGAGACGGTGGGCGCCGGAGGCTCCCCCATGGAACCCCCTAACCATGTCCGGCCATTGAGCAAGGCGGGTGCCAGTCTCCTGGCGCCAGCTCCGCCTCGTGAAATCAAGGGGTTGAACGCGCCCCCCCCGTGAAGCGGTGTGTCGGAAAAGCCAGGGGCCCTGACAGCCGTGTCAGAGCGCCCTCGGAGCCCCGGGGTTCGGGGGTCCTGACACGAGCGCCCGGGGAAGCTCCTACTCGCCCACGACGGAGCGGATCGTCTCCCGCATGGAGTGGCGGGGCTTCCAGGCCACGTCCTTCTGCCAGCGCGAGCCGTCGACGTTGCAGAGGAACTGGATGTGGTCCAGTTCGGGCGGGGGGAAGTTGGCCAGCCGGTACTTGAAGAGGACGCCGAGCAGCGGCCGGGCCACGGGGTGGGGCACGGGGATGGGGCTGTGGCCGAGCTCGCGGTGGATGGCGGACAGGGGCACCTCACCGGGGCCCACCACGTTGTAGACGCCCTTGGGCTCGGGGCGCAGGGCGGCCTCGACCATGGCGCGCGCCACGTCCTCCACGTGGATGAGCTGCACCATGGGATCGAACCCCGCCAGCACCCACGGGCGGCGCAGCCGCAGGTAGTTGCTGGGAGCGTTCTTGATGGTGGGGCCCACGATGTGGACGGGCCGGAGGATGACCGTCTGGATGTGGGGGTGCTTCCAGAAGAAGCTGTGCGCGAGCATGTCCACTTCGATGAGGTCGCGCACGCCCGAGAAGCGGCTGGCCGCCATGAGCGGAGCGTCCTCGGTGAGGAAGTTGGAGTTGTCCGGGCTGGGTCCGTAGACGTTGGCGGACGAGAGGACCACCACCTTGGACACGCCGTACTTGGCGCAGTACTCGAGCAGGCGCGTGGTGCCCACCACGTTGAAGGAGTGGTGCTCCTCCTCGCTCATGCGCGGGTCGTGCATGATGCCCATGTGGATGACCGCGCGGATGTCGTTCTTGCGGAAGACGTCCTCCGCCTTCTTCTTGCGCAGGTCCAACTGGTGCATCTCGACGTCCTTCGGCCGGCCCACGAAGGGGCGCCGGTCGATGCCGATGATGCGCTCGTGCTTGTGCAGCAGCTTGGCGAGGGTCCGGCCCAGGTTGCCGCTGATGCCGGTGACGACGACGGCCGGTCTCTTGGAAGGATCCTGATTCATGGCGCGCGTGCCGGGCCCGTCACCAGAAGACGCCCTGGCGCTCCTTGAGGCCCTGGTTGAGCATGGTCTGGATGGCGGTCTTCACGGTGCGGACCTTCTTGTCCAGCTCGGAGTCCTCGTCGTCCGGGCGGCCGGTGAAGCGCAGCGGGTCTCCGAAGTAGATGCGGTACTTGGTGGGCAGCGGCAGGGGCAGCCCGGTGACGGTGACGGGGAAGGTGGGGAAGCCGAGCAGCTTCGCCACGGGCTTCACGTCCATGAGCGCGGGGGCCTGCTCCTCGGCGCCCACCACGGCGATGGGGACGATGGGGGTGTTCGTCTCCAGGGCCAGGCGCATGAAGCCCAGGCCGAAGTCCTGGAGCTGGTAGCGCTGGGGCCACAGCTTGCCCAGGCCGCGGACGCCCTCGGGGAAGACGAGGATGGCCTCGTCCGCCTCCAGCAGGCGCCGGCAGTTCTCCGGGGTGCCGACGATCTGCCCCACCCGCGCCATGAAGGTGGAGACGTAGGGCAGCGAGGGCACCCACTTCTCCACCATGCTGCGGATGGCGCGCGGCGGATCCGCCTCCAACAACAGCGCCACGCCGATCATCGCCCCGTCCATGGGGAGCTGGCCGGAATGGTTGGAGATGAGGAGGACGCGCCCCTTGGGCACCTTCTCGATGCCGTAGGTCTCCACCCGGTGGTAGTGGCGGTAGAGCCAGAAGAAGGGGGCGAGCGCCGACAGGCTGTAGTCGAGGTTGAAGCCGAACGGATCCACCCCGTACTCGTTGCCGGAACGGGCGAGCGCCTGCAGGCGCTCCTTGCGCTCCGGCCCCACCATGCGCTCCGTCCACTCCCGGAGCTCCTGCTTCACCTTGTCGCCGAGCTGCTCGAGCATGGGGCGTGTCTATATCATCGTGACCCGCACCGGGAGGGAAACGGGGCCCGAGTGCCGACTGGCGGCCGTTCCGGGTGCGTCCCCGGGCGCGGGGGGAGGGAGCGGGCAGGTGGGGACCGGGCCCCCGCCGGGCCGCCCGCCCTCGGCGCTTGCGGGCCTCCGAGCCGCGCATCAGCTTTGCATCGTTCATCTGGCCAAGGGGGTTGCGGACATGAGGATGCGGCGATTGTTGTGGGGCGCGGGGCTGCTGGCGCTCATGGGGATGGGCGCGGGCTGTGCCCATGACGAGGCGAAGCAGGCGCGCAGCCGGGGCGAGAGGATCGGCGAGGCCTTCGCGGAGAAGGTCCGTTATACGGACCAACTCTCCCTGTTGAACCAGGAGCAGATCGCCCTGGGCCACCTCGCCCTCATGAAGTCCAGTCACCCCGAAGTGAAGGCCTTCGCCCAGGATCTCATCCGGAACCACCAGAACAGCCAGCAGGACCTGCTGACGTTGGCCCAATCCAAGGCCATGTCGCTGGCCGCCGTGGACCTGTCCACGCAGGACCAGGCCATCGGCGGTGCGGGTGCCGAGGGCGTCATGCAGGGGATGGAGCAGGGGGAGGAGAAGTACGACAAGAAGTTCGACAAGCAGGTGAACCAGTTCCTCGAGAAGCGCAACGAGCTGGCGGGCCTGAGCGGCCGCGACTTCGACAAGGCCTTCCTGGAGCAGGTGAAGGAGGACCAGGAGCGGGGCGCGGAGCTCATCGACCAGGGTCTGGAGAAGTACCGCGACGACACAGCCCTCGCCCTGTTGCTCAGCAGGACCTCGCCCGTCATCCAGGCCCACCAGCAGCGGATCGCGACGCTGAGGGGCTTCATCGGCGACTGAGAGTTCCCTCCTGCTTCAATGGTGGGGTTCGCCCGGGTGCTCGTGCGCACCGCGCCCATGCGCACCAGCACGTCCACCGCCCGCTCCATCTCATCTGACGCGGCAGGCTGCCGGCGTACAGGTCCATCCGCGCGAGCAGTTCCTGCGTGTTCTGGAGGGCGGCGGCCGTGGCCCCCAGCAGGCCCACGCCGGAGCGGTCCGTGAAGGCTGGGCCAACAGCGCCCAGCCGTCGATCAGCGCCGCCACCGGATCCTGGGACATACCCGACCTGCCCACGCGCGCCAGTGAGACGAGACCGCGTCACACGTCGAACACCCGGCCCCCGCCCCGCCGCGACTTCTCCGGCTCGGGAGGGAACTTCTCCAGCAGCTTCTCGACGGATTGGAGACGCAGGTCCTCCAAGGTATGACTGTCCTCCCGGCGACAGGACCCAACAGGGGAGGCAGGCACATGAAGGACATGGAGCCGCGGGCGAAGGAGGAGTCGGGCACCGGCGCCATGGAGGAGGAACCCACCCTCGTCCGGAGCCTCTCCTCGCCGCCGCCGGAGACCCGCGAGGACCTCGAGCAGTTGGGGAACGCCGCCACCCAGGTCCGCAGCCTCGCGCCACGGCCCTTCCGCGAGCCCACCTCCTCCACGCCCCGCGCGACCGGGCCCCTGCCCAGGGCCCCCGGCAATACCCTGGCGGGCCGTTACACCGTGCTCAACCCGCTCGGCCGCGGAGGCATGGGCGAGGTGGTGGCCGCCTACGACTCGCGGCTGGACCGGCGCGTGGCGCTCAAGCTGCTCCGCCGGGAGTGGGACACCGGCCAGTCCCAGGATGACCTCGAGGCGCGCATGTTGCGTGAGGCCCAGGCCATGGCCCGCCTCTCGCATCCCAACGTGGTGGCCATCTATGACGTCGGCACGCTCGAGGACGGCTCCATCTTCATCGCCATGGAGATGGTGGAGGGGCAGACGCTGCGGCGCTGGTGCGAGCAGGCCCCACGCACCTGGCGGGAGATCCTGACGGTGTACCTGGCCGCCGCACGCGGGCTGGCGGCCGCGCACGAAGCGGGCCTCGTCCACCGCGACTTCAAGCCCGAGAACGTCCTGGTGGGGAACGACGGGCGGGTGCGGGTGACGGACTTCGGCCTGGCGCGAGCGGAGTCCTCCCCTCCCCTGGCCGCGCCCTCGACTCCACCGTTGCAGCTGCCACAGGGCGCCCTGGACAGCCCCCTCACGTTGCAGGGCACGCTGCTGGGCACGCCCCGCTACATGGCTCCCGAGCTGCTACGGGCCGGCTCCGCCGACGCGCGCAGCGATCTGTTCGCCTTCTGCGTGGCCCTCTACGAGGCGCTCTACCAGCAACACCCGTTCTCGGGCGCCACGCAGGCCGAGTCCATCCAGGCCCAGCTCGAGGGCCGGGTGAAGCCCCCTCCCGAGGAGACGGAAGTGCCCGCGTGGGTGGCGAACACGCTGCTCCAGGGATTGAGGGCGGACCCCTCGCGGCGCCCCGCCTCCATGGAGAAGCTGGTGGCGGCGCTGGCGGACGACCCCGAGGCGCGGCGCCGGAGCCGCCGACGCGCGATGGCCGTGACGGCGCTGGTGACGGGACTGACGGCACTGACGCTCTGGAGTTGGTTCCCGCTCGGGGCGCAGGAGTCGGCGTGCGCGCACCTGGAGCGCAGGCTCACCGGCACGTGGGACGACACGGTGAAGGCACGGATGAAGCAAGCCTTCCTGGACACCCGGCTGCCGTACGCGCGGGACACCTTCACGCGCGTGTCCGCGCTGCTCGACGGCTACGCGGGGACGTGGGTGCGGATGCGGACCGAGGCGTGCGAGGTCGGCCAGGAGCAGGAGCTGTCGCCGCAGGATCCGCTGGTGTTGCAGGTGTACTGCCTGGAGCGGCGGCGCGGCCAGCTGCGCGCGCTGACGGAGGTATTCGCCCAGGGCCCCGATGCGGGCAACCTGTCGAAGGCCGTGCAGGCGGTGCAGTCCCTGCCCTCCCTGGACGCCTGTGCGGATGCCAAGGCCCTGACGGCAACGGTCCCGCCGCCCGAGGATGCGGCGGTGCGAGCCAGGGTGGCGACCTTGCAGGAGAAGGTGGACCGGCTGGACACGCTGCGGGAGGCCGGGAGGTACCGCGAGGCGCTGTCGTCCAGCGAGGAGCTGCTGCGGCAGGTGGAGAAGGTGGGCTACGAGCCCCTCCTGGCACAGGCGCTGTACCAGGTCTCGTACTTGAAGGAGCTGGCCGGGGACTACGCGGGCTCCGAGGCCCTGGCGCGGCAGGCCATCCCCGTGGCGGCGCGGAGCAGGAACCTGGCGCTGGTCGCCGAGACGTGGGTGCTGCTGTTCCGTCAGGTGGTGTGGCGGCAGGCTCGCCACGCGGAGACGACGGGCCTGCAGCTGGCGATGGAATCGGCCATGGAGGTCGCGGATGACGATCGGATCCGCGCGGAAGCCCTCAACACCGAGGCCATCGTGTTCCAGGAGATGGGCAGGTACGAGGAGGCCCGGACCCGGTACGAGCGCTCGCTGGAGCTGCGCAAGAAGGCCCTCGGGCCCGAGCACGCGAAGGTGGCGGCCTCGCTCAACAACCTGGGCACCGTGCTCGGGGAGATGGGGAAGTACAAGGAGGCGCGGGCCTCGTACGAGAACGCCCTGCTCATCCGGCGCAAGGCGCTGGGGTCCGATCATCCGCTCGTGGCCCTCTCCTACAGCAACCTGGGCACCGCGCTGGGCGCGATGGGCAGGTACGACGAGGCCCGGGACTGGTTCGAGCACGCGCTGGCCATCCGCAAGAAGGTGCTGGGGCTGGAGCATCCCGACGTCGCCAGCTCGCTCACGAACCTGGGAACGGCGCTGGACCCACTGGGCCGGTACGAGGAGGCGGTGACGTTGTACGAGCAGGCGCTGGCCATCCGGGAGAAGCTCCTGGAGCCGGAGCACCCCGACATCGCCAGCACCCTCAACAACCTGGGCAGTGCGCTCCGGGGGTTGGGCCGGTATCCGGAGGCGCGGGCACGGCTCGAGCGAGCGCTGTCCCTGCGCGAGAAGGTGCTGGGCCCCGAGCACCCGGATGTGGCCAGCACGCTCAACGAGCTGGGCCAGGTGCTCCGAGCCCAGGGGAAGCACGAGGAGGCCCGGTCACGGTACCTGCGCGCCCTGGCCATCCAGCGGAAGGCACTGGGACCCGAGCACCCCGACATCGCCGTCTCGCTCAATGGGCTGGGCAACGTGAACCGGGACATGAAGAAGTACGAGGAGGCACGGGCCCGGCTCGAGCGGGCGCTGGCCCTGCGCGAGAAGGCGCTGGGACCCGAGCACCCCTTGGTGGCGGAGTCGCTCGACAGCCTGGGCCGGACGCTGGTGCGACTCGGGAGCTGGGACGAGGCCGGACGCGCGCTGGAGCGGGCACTGGCGCTCTGGGAGAAGGAGTCGAGGCCCTCGCCCCGGGGTTACGCCGAGGGGCTGCTGGGAATGGGGGAGCTCCTGCTGGCCCGGGGCCAACCCGCCGAGGCCGTGTCTCGACTGGAGAAGGCCCTGGAGCTCGCCCCGGCGGATCTGCTCCCCGAGGTGCGGCCCGTGTTGGAGAAGGCACGAGCCGCGGGCACCCCGGACAGGAACGCCAGGACCGCCCTGGGGCCCATCCCCTGAGGGCCGGAAGGGCTACACGGTGACGGCGAGGTGGGACGCCGCGTCGCGCAGTGTCACCACGTCGTAGTCGGACTTCAGCCAGCCGAAGAGGGTCCTCAAACGCTCCAGCTTGTGCGCGACGGGGACTCGCAAGTCTCGCTGCTGGCGCACCAGCTCGGGGGGAATTCCGTCCTCCGCGCCCAGCACGTCCACCGCGTGCAGCTCGAAGTTGAAGAACGGCTCGCCGAGGCAGGCCCGGTACAAGGCCCGGACGGCCGGCATCGGCAGCGTGGTGGCGAAGGTGCCGATGAACGGGAAGCGCACTCCGGGCGTCACCGTCATGGGCAGCTCCAACACGGCCCCCCTGCCCCGCGAGTAGGGCCGGTCCGGCTCGGGCCGGTAGGGCGTGCGAGGCGCGAGCAACACCCGGGGCGAGTCCAGCACCGCCCGCGAGGGACGTCCCAGCAACGCCAGCGCCCCCATCACCGCCGCCTTCGCCGTGTAGTACGGGGCCGCGGGGAACGTGGACGAGCCGTAGCGGTAGCCGCGCTCCACCGTCGCAGCGTACAGGGCCGCGTTGAGCGTGTAACCCGGCGCGCGGAAGCCCACCGGACGCACGCCCGTGGCCGCCTCGAGCACCTCGTCCGCGCGCCGCAGGTCCTCGCGGATGCTCTCGAGCGGGCGCCGGGTCAATGCGTAGTCGTGCGAGAAGCTGTGGCTGGCCACCTCCACGCCCGCCTCGTGCGAGGCGCGCAGCATTCGAGCCGCCCCCGCGTCCGCCGCCACGTCCTCGCCAATGGCGAAGAACGTCCCCGGCACACCCACCGACGCCAGCAGGTCCCTGAACCGGGGCACCGCCGTGGTGTAGACGAGCCCTCGCGCCCGAGCGTCCAGCAGCGACTCGGGCAGCCCGTGGATGCGGCAGTAGTGGGGCAGCGAGTCGAGATCGACGGAGATGGATGCGAGCCGCCGCGCCACCCTCGCCTCCTCAGGTGCCGCGGATGCGGATGACGTAGAACAGCTTGCCCACGTTCTTCAGCACGTTGGGCACGCGCTTGAAGAGGTGGATGGACGGCTGGCGCTTCTCGTGGAGCTTGATGGGGATCTCCACCACCCGCAGCCCCTCGCGCCAGGCGCGGATGACGAACTCGCTGGCGAACACGTCCATGTCCACCACGCACCGGGCCACCACGGGGAGCAGCGCCTCGCGCCGGAAGGCCTTCAGCCCGTGCGTGTCCGTGCCCTGGAAGCCCAACGTCACGCGCAAGAGCTTGTTGTGCACCCGCGTGGCCACGCGCCGCACGAGCGGCCGCTGATCACTTGCGCCCTTGGCCGCCTTCGAGCCCACCACCATGTCCGCCCCGCCCTTCTCGAGCACCGGCAGCGCGGTGTCATAGAAGGTCAGGTCGCACAGGTCGATCTCATCGCAGAAGACGTAGGTGCCCCGGGCCTTCTCGATGCCGGCCTTGAGCGCCACGCCATAGTTGGGCCGCTCCGAGTGGAACCAGCGCAGGCGCGGGTTCTTCGCGCACATCTCCTCGAGGATTCGCGGCGTGGCGTCGCGCGAGCCGTTCTCCGCGAAGATGACCTCGTAGTCCCACCCGCGAGCATCCAACCCCTGGGTGAGCTCCGCCGCGGCGGAGACGACGATGGAGGCCTCGTTGTAGACGGGGATGACGATGGAGAGATACGGGGCCATGGACGGACGTGCGACGTAGCACGCCCCCAAGGGCCCCGTCGACGGTCAATCCATCAACCGTTCAACCTGCGCGCGCAGGCCCGCCCGGCGAGGATGGCGTCCTCCATGGAGGAGTACTCCCACTGCCCGTATCGTCCCGCGGTGAGGATGCCCGCGTGCTCCAGGAAGCGGAGGATCTCCGTCTTCGCGGGCCCGTACGCCTCATCGTAGAGGACGTAGGCGTGGGGGATTTCCCGTGCATGGGCGAAGAGGATGTCGTCCGCCGAGTGCACCATGTGCGAGCGCACCAGATCCTCCACCGCGTACGTCTCGGCCTGGGCCATGGAGAGCTCGCCGTGGTGGCTGTACTCCACGTAGAAGGTGGCGGTGTCCGGAGGGGCCAGCGGCGCGTACACCGCCGAGGGCGAGCCGATGCGGTACGTCTTGAACTCGGGCTCGGGCAGGTAGATCCAATGCCACGGCTGCCGGTTCTTCCCGCGGGCGGCCACGCACACGTACGTCACCGTGGTGGCGCGCAGACGTCCGGCGGCGGCCAGCACCTCATCGGGCACGCCCGAGGCCCCCTTCGCCAGAAGCCGCACCAGCCCGGGCAACGAGATGGAGGAGACGAGCTGTGAGTAGCCGAGCGTGCGCCCGTCGGACAGCGTCACCCGCCGGGCCTTCCAGTCGATGGCGGTGGGCTCGGTGTTGACGCTCAGCTCCCCACCTCGCAGGTGGGCCAGCATGGCGCGGGCGAGGCTCTCGATGCCGCCCTCGCGCGGATAGCGGAAGGAGGCGTTGTAGCCCAGCGCGTCACTGCCCACGCCCAACGCCCCGTCCACCACCTCCTTCAACGTGGGCCGGGGCACGAAGCGACCCACCCAGGCGGCGGACAGCTCGGACGGGTCCACCGTCCACAGCTTCTTGTTGTAGGGGATCATGAAGTTCTTCGCGAACCCCTCCCCCATGTAGCGCAGGATGAACTCGGTGAAGTTGCGCGGCTCGCGCTCACGCAGCTCCCGGCCCTTCTCCCCGTAGACGGCCTCCACGTAACCCAGGAGGTTCTCCGCCACCACCTCGGGCGGCAGGCCGTGCGTGTTGACCTGGTAGGGGAAGCGCGTGAAGACGCCCCGCGAGTAGATGCCCGCCTTGCGCTGGATGGACACCATCTGGCCCGGCAGCCAGCGGGTGTCCACCAGTTCCTGGATCTCCGGGTCCCTGAGGTGGAGCCAGTGGCCGGTGGGGTCGAAGTAGCACCCGTCGATGGCCTCGGTCTTGATGAGGCCACCCACCCGCTCGGACTTCTCGATGAGGCGCCAGGGACGCTGCAGGAAGTGAGCGGCCGAGAGCCCGGCGAGGCCCGCGCCCAGAATGACGATGGGTTCCATGGAGCCCCGGGTCTACCACCTTCGCCGCTACGACGGGCAACAGGAGCGTGACCGCCATGAGCCGGGAGCCGGTCCCCCGCCCGCCTGCCCTGCCGCCGGGGATGTGTCGACTCGGGACGTCGCGTTCTTTGCCGCCTGGAAAATGCCTCTGATAACCTGCGCCCGCCGCGGGTCAGTGCGGCCGCTCGCGTCCGATGGCCCCCGCTGAAGGAAACCCATGAAAGTCTCCTGCCCGTCTTGCCAGACGAACTACAACATCGATGACAAGCGGATCCCCCCGGGCGGCGCGAAGCTCAAGTGCGCCCGGTGCCAGAACACCTTCCCCATCCGGCCCGCCGAGACGGTGAGCACCCCCGCCGCCGTGCCCCTGCCGGGCACCGCCGCGCCCCAGTCCGCCGCCATCCCGCTGCCCGGAACCGCCGTGCCCAGGGCGGACCCCTACGCGGCCTACGATGATTTCCAGCGGCCCCCGGAGGCGGAGACCACGCGCGTCGTCTCCATGCCCCTGCCGACGGCGGCCTACCGCGACAACGTGGCCCCTCCCGCCCCTGCGGCCATCCCGCTGCCCGGCGCCGCCGCGCCCTCGGCGGATCTCGGCGAGGCCATTCCACTGCCCGGCGCCAGCGACCCGTACGCGGGCAGCGCGTACCCACAGAGTGGCGGGACCTCCGATGGCTACATGGGCACCGCGGGTGACTTCGACTACGGCGGTGGGGACCCGTACGCCGCCACGCAACCTCCGCCCGCTGGCAACCCGTACGCGGAGGACCCGTACGCCGCCGAGTCCCAGGCGGGCGCCATCGCCCTGCCGCCGCCTCCTCCTGGCGCCGAGGAGCCGTACCCGTACGCCGCCGAGCCCCAGGCGGGCGCCATCGCCCTGCCACCTCCGCCCGCCGGCAACCCGTACGCCTCCGCCTCCGACTTCGGGGGAGATGCCGCGTTCGGCTCGTATCAGCCGAACACGTCCGAGGTGGATCCGTTCGGACTGCCTCCCGCGCCGGCCGAGGATCCGTACGCCGCCGCTCCTGGGGCCGATGATCCGTTCGGACTGCCTCCCGCGCCGGCCGAGGATCCGTACGCCGCCGCTCCTGGGGCCGAGGATCCGTTCGCCCTGCCTCCCGCGCCGGCCGAGGATCCGTTCGGACTGCCTCCCGCGCCGGCCGAGGATCCGTTCGCCGCCGCTCCCGAGGCGGATGATCCGTTCGCCCTGCCTCCCGTGGCGGCCGCGCCTGCCACGGTGGACGTTGGCATCGACTTCTCGGAGCCTCCACCGGCCGCGCCCATGGCGCCTGCCTCCATCGGGGGCTTCGACGACGTGGACTTCGGGACCCCCGCGCCCTCCATCCCCGACGCACTCGAGTTCGATCCCTCCGCGCCCGCGCAGCCTGGGGGCGATGACCTCGAGGCGGACCTCTCCGCGCCGCTGCCGCCCCCGCCCGCCGCGGGCACGGCCGACGGCCTGGAGATGTTGAGCTTCATCGACGACGCGGCCAAGGACAACGGAGGCAACAAGCCCAAGGCCAACGTGCGCCGCTTCCACGTGCGTCGCCGCTCGGGCAAGGTCTTCGGCCCGTTCGAGGAGGGTGTCGTCGTCAAGATGCTCGAGGACGGCCAGCTCCTGGGCAACGAGGACGTCTCCACCGATGGTGACTCGTGGGCGCCCATCGGAACGGTGTCCATCTTCGCCTCGGCCATCCAGAAGCTGATGGAGGGGCCGGGCACGCCCGCGGTCCCCGCCGCGGCGCCCCCGATTCCCGCCGAGTCCGGCTCCAAGGCCGGCCAGCCCGCCGCCACCGCCGCCAACATGGAGCGGTTGAACCAGCTCTATGGCGGCCGCATGGCCCAGGTCTCCGTGGTGGACAGCACCTCGCGCATGGAGATCTTCCTCGGCCACGTCAAGAAGCGCCTGCCGGTGGTCATCGCCGCCGCGTCGGCGTTGGCGGTGCTCGGCGTGGGCTTCAGCTTCAGCGCCACGCGCTATGGCGCCTTCGGGATGAAGAAGTTCTTCCCCGCCCAGGTCAAGCCCGGCTCCCAGGCCTACGCGGACGTGGAGGCCGCGCGCAAGGCGCTGCTCCAGGACTCCTTCCAGGGCTACAAGCAGGCCCACACGCTGACCAGCAAGGTGCTGGCCGGCAACGAGTACCCCGAGGTACGGGCCATCTGGTGCCAGGCCGTCTTCTACCTCCAGCGCCGCTACTCGGCCGCCAACGGCGCCGACCTGGGCCGCTGCCGCTCCGAGGCGGAGATGGCGAGCCTGGAGCTGCTGGGTGAGAAGAACGTCGAGTACACCAAGTACCTCGCCGGCAACGCCCTCGCCTCGCGCGATGCGGGCAAGGCCCTCCAACTGCTGCAGGACGCCTGGAGCCGCGAGTCCAACAAGGGGGACATCGAGCTGGCCCTCCTGCTCGCCGAGGCCCAGGCCGCCAAGAAGGACAGCGCGAAGGCCATCGACACGCTCAACCGGGTGCTGCAGAAGAAATCCGATCTGGCCAAGGCGCACCATGCCCTGGGCGACCTCTACCAGGCCGGCGGCAAGGCGGACGAGGCCGCCAAGGCCTACGAGGCCGCGCTCAAGGCGGACGCCACCCACATCGTCTCCGCCGTGGAGCTGGCCTCCGTGGAGCTGATGCTGCGCAAGGACGCGCAGAAGGGCCTCGAGGCCGCCGAGCGCGCGCTCGACGAGAAGCAGCAGTCGCAGCTGGGGCCGGCGGAGCTCTCCCGCGCTCGCACCCTCAAGGGCGTTGCCCTCTTCCAGCTCGCCAGGCTCCCGGAGGCCGAGCAGGAGCTCCGGGCCGCGATGGACAAGGACAGCTCCCTGCTCGTCAAGAGCTACCTGGCGCGTGTGCTGTACGCCCAGCGCCAGTTCAAGGACGCCCTGCCCCTCTACGAGGCGGTGGCCAAGGCCGAGCCGAAGAACGGAGAGGCCACGGAGGGCTACATCACCTCCCTGATGACGCTCGGCAAGCTGGATGACGCGCAGCGGGTCGTTCAGGAGGCCGTCAAGGCCTTCCCCAACAACGCCCGCATCGAGTATCTCCACGGCCGCGTCGACGAGTTGCGCGACAGCAACATCTCCGCCGAGGAGCACTACACCCGCGCCCTCAAGGCCGACGCCGAGTTCACCGAGGCCCGCGTCGCCCTCGGCCGCTTCCACCTGCGCCTGCGCCGTACGGATCAGGCCCGGGAGCAGCTCGAGGCGGTCGCCGTCAAGGCGCCCGACAACGCCCTGGTCCACGTGGGGCTGGGTGAGCTGGCGCTCGCCGAGAACGACGATGCCCGGGCCCGCGAGGCGTTCGAGCGCGCCGTCGCGTTGGATGCCAACCTCGCCGCCGCCCACTTCGGGTTGTCCCAGCTGGCGCTGCGCGCCGGAGATCTGGAGACCGCGCAGAAGCAGGCCGACACCGCGCTGGAGCTGGATCCCTACACGCTCAAGGGCGCTCGCCTGCACCGGGGCATCGTGCTGTGGCGTCAGGGCAAGCTGGACGAGGCCATCACCGAGCTGCAGCAGGCCAAGCAGGAGGAGCCACGCTCGGCGGGCATCTCCATCGCCCTGGGCGCCGTCTTCTTCGACAAGGCCAATGCCGCCACGGAGGACAAGAACCCGGCCCGGGCCATCAACAGCCTCAAGGAGGCCGAGGTCAACCTGATGCTGGCGCTCAAGAGCGAGCCCTCCAACGCCGAGGCCAACTTCTACATGGCCCAGGTGAAGGCGGCCCAGCAGAAGGTGAATCCGGGCAAGACGCCCCCTGGCAAGGGCGGGGACGACGCCTACGCCGAGGCCATCGACAACATGAAGACGGCCGTGGAGCGAGCCCCCACCAACGCCGGCTATCACTACGCCTTCGGTGTCATCTACCGGGACGCCAGGCAGCTGCCGGAGGCCATCGAGCAGTGGAAGGAGGCCGTGAAGCTCGAGCCGAAGATGGCCGACGCCCACGAAGCCCTGGGCAGGGCCTACCTGGAGCGCAACGAGTTCGATCAGGCCATCGCCGCCTTCCAGGCGACGCTCAAGGCGGATCCCAAGCGCAGCCATGCCTCCGCCCTCATCGGTGACGCGCACTTCAGCGCCACGCGCTGGCGGGAGGCCGCCCGCGCCTACGAGCAGGCCCTCAAGGCGAACCCGAGCCTCACCGCCGTCTACTACAAGCTGGGCCGCGCCTGGAGCGAGCAGAACCAGTACACCAAGGCCATCGAGTGGTTCGTGAAGGCCACCACCGCCACGCCGGACAACGCCGACACCTGGCATGACCTCGGCTACGCCTACAAGGAGAAGGGCAAGAAGAAGGATGCCCTCAAGGCCTTCCAGGAGTACCTGACGCGCAAGCCCGAGGCCGAGAACCGCAAGGAAATCGAGGACGAGATCAGCTTCCTCGAGTAGGCACCTGCCCCCACCCGGGCGTCCGTTTCCGGGCGCCCGGGTGCTTCCAGCCTTGCCGGGCCCTCGCGGGGTGACTAGAACCCGCCCCGCCATGTTGGATATCAAGTACGTCGCGCAGAACTTCGATGCGGTGGTCGCCCGGCTTCAGTCCCGGGGCGGCAGCCTGGATCTCGGCCCCTTCAAGAGCCTCGTGTCGGAACGGCGCGATCTCTACGTGGCCATGGAGTCACTCTCCGCGCGCCGCAACACGGCCAACGAGGAGATGAAGCGCAAGGCCAAGGAGGACCCGGCCGCGCTCGAGGCGTTGCGCGGGGAGATGCGCACCGTCTCCCAGACCATCAAGGAGAAGGAGGCGCGCCTCAAGGAAGTGGAGGAGGAGCTCAGCCGCATCCTGCTCCTCATCCCCAACATCCCCCACGAGTCCGTGCCCGTGGGCGCCAGCGCCGACGAGAACGTCCAGGTGCGCAGCTGGGGCGAGAAGCCCAACCTGCCCTTCACCCCCAAGCAGCACTTCGAGCTGGGCGAGAAGCTGGGGATGCTGGACTTCGAGCGCGCCGCCAAGGTGTCCGGCTCGCGCTTCACCTTCTACAAGGGAGCGCTCGCCCGGCTGGAGCGCGCCCTGGTGACCTTCATGATCGACGTGCACACCCAGAAGGGGTACGTCGAGCTGCTGCCTCCCTACCTGGTGCTCCGCGAGGCGATGATGGGCACCGGCCAGCTGCCCAAGTTCGAGGAGGACGCCTTCAAGACGGCGGGTGAGTTCGAGCGCTTCCTCATCCCCACCGCCGAGGTGCCCGTCACCAACTACCACTCGGACGAGATTCTCGAGGGAGAGACGCTGCCGCGGCGCTACTGCGCCTTCAGCCCATGCTTCCGGGCCGAGGCCGGCTCGGCGGGCCGTGACACCCGCGGCCTCATCCGCCAGCACCAGTTCCACAAGGTGGAGCTGGTGAAGTTCGCCACTCCGGAGTCCAGCCTGGACGAGCTGGAGAAGATGACGGACGACGCCTGCGACATCCTCCGGCGCCTGGGGCTGCACCACCGGGTGATGCTGCTGTGCACCGGAGACATGGGCTTCGGCTCCCGGAAGACCTACGACATCGAGGTCTGGCTGCCCGGCCAGGGAGCGTACCGGGAGATCTCCTCCTGCTCGGACTGCGGCGACTTCCAGGCGCGCCGCGCGAAGATCCGCTACCGCGCCCAGAAGGGGGACAAGCCCCAGCTCGTCCACACGCTCAACGGAAGCGGCCTGGCCGTGGGGCGGACGAGCATCGCCATCCTCGAGAACTACCAGCGCGAGGACGGAAGCGTCGTCATCCCCGAGGCGTTGGTGCCCTACATGGGAGGCCTCAAGGAACTCCGGCCGATGTAGTCGCCGGAGTGCTGTCAGCATCCGGGGCCCCACAACGTTGTTGCAATGGGCCCCGGATGTTGTAGAAGGGCGGCCCACGCGGTTCGGTGGTCCGCACGGCTTCAAGCAGTTGGAGGAGTGGCCGAGCGGCTGAAGGCAGCGGTCTTGAAAACCGCAGGTGGCGCAAGCTTCCCGTAGGTTCGAATCCTACCTCCTCCGATTTTGTTCTTGTGGTATGCGGTTCTTTGACAGTAAAGGCAGAGGAGAGATGGCCGAGAGGCTGAAGGCACAGGTTTGCTAAACCTGCATACTCGAAAGGGTATCGAGGGTTCGAATCCCTCTCTCTCCGCCACTCATCTTGGTTGTGGTAGCGCGAAAGAGGTTGTGGTACAGAGGCTGCGGTTGTGGTAGAGCGGTGAAAAGGAAACGGCAAGCTCCCTTAGCTCAGCTGGATAGAGCGTCGGACTACGAATCCGAAGGCCGGAGGTTCGAATCCTCCAGGGAGCGCCACCCTTTCCCCTCACCCCATTCTCCATGAGTCTGGACGAAGCTTTCATGCAGCAGGCGCTCGCGCTCGCGCGGGAAGCCGCTGGGCTCGGGGAAGTTCCTGTCGGAGCGGTCGCCGTACACGATGGCAAGGTCATCGGGGTCGGCTTCAACCGGCGGGAAATAGACCGGAACCCTCTGGCCCACGCGGAGATCTTCGCGCTGGACGCGGCCTCCAAGGCGCTGGGAGCGTGGCGGCTCACGGGTGTCACCCTGTATGTGACGCTGGAGCCGTGCGCGATGTGCGCTGGAGCGTTGGTCCAGTCGAGGGTCACCCGTCTGGTCTTCGGAACGAAGGATCCGAAAGCCGGAGCCGTTGGCTCGCTCTACAACCTGGCCGAGGAGCCCCGGCACAATCACCGGCTCCAAGTGATGAGTGGAGTGTTGGCGGACGAGAGCCGCCAGATGCTGAAGGATTTCTTCGAGCGACTGCGCGAGAAGAAACGCGACAAGTGAATATTGGAGAGCTGGCCGAGTGGTCGAAGGCACCTGACTCGAAATCAGGCATACCGGGAACGGTATCGTAGGTTCGAATCCTACGCTCTCCGCAGAGTGTCTCATGGAGAGGTGGCCGAGCGGTTGAAGGCGCACGCCTGGAACGCGTGTATATCTGAAAGGGTATCGTGGGTTCGAATCCCACCCTCTCCGTAGTTGTTTCAGTCATTGAAGAGCTTGTGGTCGGGACAACGTGGGGACGTGAACCCCGCCAGGTCCGGAAGGAAGCAACGGTAGCGCACCTCCGCGTGTGTCCCGGCCGTTCTTGTGAAGGAGCCGATTCGCCTGAAAAGGGGAATCGGCTCCTTCTTTTTTTGGCCGGTATCAGTCGCGCGCGAGCACCGTCTCCCTGCCCACCTGCCCCACCACCCGGAAGCCGGCCGCCTGGAGCTCGGCGAGGGCCCGGCCCTCGAAGGTGACGACGCGGTTGAAGCGCCTGTCCCTCATGGCCCCCTGGAAGTTGGCGTCCCGAGGCCAGTCGCAGGTCGCCCAGGGGATGTTCTTGCCGATGTAGAAGTAGCCCCCCGCCCCCCACAGCCCCTCGTTGACGATGAGAAGTCCGCGGGTGCCCTCGTCCCGGGTGGCCGCGACGATGCCTCGGAACTGGTCTCCGCGCAGGTCCACCGGCGGATAGAAGCGCCCGCTCACCACCGTGGCCATCAACGCCAGGGAGCCCACCGCCTGGCGCATGCGGGCCGCCTTCCGGCTCAGCATGAAGGCGGCCAGGGATGGGGCCGCGGCCATGACGAGGAGGACCAGTCCCGGGTAGAGGAAACGTTCCTCCTTGTGAGCGGTGGCGGTGAGCGCCGCGAGGTAGGCCACCGCGCAGGAGAGCGGCAGCGAGACGGCGCGCCGCTGGTGGAGCGAGCGCAGTCCCAGGGGAGCCACCGCCCATATCCAGAGGGGCAGTCCGGAGAGGAAGGGCCCCAGGTAGAAGCCCGGCGGTGAAGCACCGAACTGCCTCGCGGCCTGCCCGGAGAGGACGTTGAAGTCCACGTAGGCGATGAAGGAGTGGAAGGGCTTGCCCCACGTCGCCCAATCGAGCGCGCCCAGGCCGAGCGCGACGCCCATCCCCGCGAGACAGGTGAAGGCGAGCACCCGCCAGCGCCGCTCCACCATCAGCCAGAGGAGCGCCGCCAGCACCACCACCGCCGAGCCGTAGCGCGCCACCACCGCCAGCCCCAGCGCCAACCCCCCCACCAGGCCCGCTCGCACCGGCCGCTCGGTGCGGTCCAGTGCCTCCAGGGCCACCACCAGGAAGGCGGTGGAGAGGGACTCACCCAGCGTCCGCCCCGCGAAGACGATCACCGGCCCGTAGAGGCCCACGGCCAGGGCCGAGAACAGCGCTCCGGTGGATCCGGCGCGGCGCTCGGCGAAGCGGTACACGGACCACAGCATCCACCCATGCAGCACGGCCTGGGCAACGGCGAGCAATCCCCGGTACGCCACCGGATGGGTGAGGCCCAGCACGTCCGCCAGCCGCAGCAGCCACGAGGCCACTCCGGGTAGGGCCCAGTTGCGCAGGCCCGCGCGCCACTCCCAGGCCAGCACCCCGTAGCCATGCGCACGGAACCAGGCCGGCTCGAGCAGCTGGTACACCTCGTCCGGGTGGATGCGGCCGAGCTGCACCACCGCGACGACAGCGGGCACGAGCCCCACCACGCCCAACATCAGGACGTGCGACCAGCGCCGGCGCGCCACGGTGGGTGGCGACCCGGGAACGGGAGCGACGGAGGGCGGAGGAGCGGAAAGGGGCGCGGGCACGGTCATCTGAACGGGTTCCAACAATAGACGACGAATGGACGACGCCGGCCGCGATCGGACGCCGAGTGAAGCACCCGACTCCTGGCATCCCCTTCCTGGACTCCCTGGGGAGGACTTCAAAAGTAGAGCGGCCAGCGCATGGAACTCGTGCGCTCGCGTGTTCTACGTGGTTAGATTCCGGCCCCCCATGAGCTACCTCGTCCTCGCCCGTAAATGGCGCCCGCAGACCTTCGACGACATGACCGGCCAGGAGCACGTGGTCCGGACGGTCGCCAACGCCATCAAGATGAACCGGGTGGCGCACGCCTACCTGTTCTGCGGCCCGAGAGGCGTGGGCAAGACGACCGCCGCCCGCCTGCTCGCCAAGGCACTCAACTGCGAGAAGGGGCCCACCTCGAATCCCTGCGGCGTCTGCCAGGCCTGCACGGAGATCGCCGCGGGCACCTCGGTGGACGTGGCGGAGATCGACGGTGCCTCCAACAACGGCGTGGAGAACGTCCGCGAGATTCGCGAGAACGCCAAGTACCTGCCGCAGCGCGACCGGCACAAGATCTACATCATCGACGAGGTCCACATGCTCTCGGGGGCGGCGTTCAACGCGCTCCTGAAGACGCTGGAGGAGCCGCCCGGGCACGTGAAGTTCATCTTCGCGACCACCGAGGCGCACAAGCTCCCGGACACCATCCTCTCGCGCTGCCAGCGGCACAACTTCCGGCGCATCCCCGCGAAGGTGATGCTCGAGCGGCTGAAGTACATCTGCGAGCAGGAGAAGGTGGCCATCTCGGAGACCGCGCTCTCCATGGTGGTACGCCAGTCCGAGGGCGGCATGCGCGACGCGCTCAGCCTCCTGGATCAGATCTTCTCCGCCTGTGGCGCCGAGCCCACCAACGAGGCCGTGGCCGACGCGCTGGGCGCCATCGACCGCACGGTGGTGCAGGACTTCGCCGAGGCGCTGGTGCGCAAGGACGCGAAGCGCGTGCTGGAGCGGGTGGAGGAGGTCTTCAACCGCGGTACGGACCTCAAGCGGCTGACGGAGGAGCTCGCGCTGCAGCTGCGCCACCTCTTCGTGGCCAAGACGCTGGGCGAGGCCCCCGCGGAGCTCGCCGAGTCCGAGCGCAACGCCCTCACCGCGTTGGCGAAGGAGGCGGACCCGGCGCAGATCTCCCGCCTCTTCGACATCGTGCACGGGTGCGTGTGGGACGTGTCGCGCGCGGCCCAGCCCCGGCTCGCGCTGGAGATGGCGCTGCTCAAGGCCATCCAGCTCTCGCCGGTCGGCTCCATCCCGGAGCTCCTCGCCCGGGTGGATCGCCTCGCCGCCGGACTCGGTGGTTCCGATGACGCTCGCAAGGTTGCTGCTGGGGCGCCCGGAGGTCGCTCCAGTTCGCCCAACTTTCGCGCCCACTGAGCGTCCGCCAGAGCCTGCCCGTCCTCCCCCCGCGCCTCGCGCGCCCGAGCCCGCCGTGACTCCGGCGGCGGCTCCGGCCCCGTCACGCCTCGCGGAGGCCCGAGGTCCCGGTCCGGCGTCCGCTCCGCCTGGCCCGGCACCTCGCAATGCCGCCGCGGCTCCGGCCTCGTCTCCGTGGGGCATGTCCCGAGGTGGCCCCGCTCCCGCCGCCCCGGTCTCGCGTCCACCCGAGGCTCCCGCCCCCGCCCAGCCCGTGGTGCGGGTGACGAACGTGCGCCTGCCCACGCAGCCCCCCCCTCCCGTCGAGGACGAGCGTTTCTTCGCCGAGGAGGGTCCAGCCGGCGGATGTGCCTCCGGCGAGTGCCTCCCGGACGAGCCGCCCGTCCCTCTCGCCGAGCCGGAGCCAGAGACCGAGTCCGTCCGGCCCTTCGACGTCCACCACGCCTCGCGCTCCGCGGCTCCCATGGCCGCCTCGGGCCGCGACAACCCCCGGCGACCCCTCCAGGAGCGGTGGCGCGCGGCCGTGGACACCGTGCGCACGGCGTCCGGACGACATGCCAAGTCGCTCGCCTGCGGACGCCTGCTGTGGATCCGCGAGGGCGAGGTGGCGCTCGCCTACCCTCCGAGCCAGGGCTTCCACAAGACAACGGTGTCCGGGAGTAGCGGGCGCCCCATCGTCGAGAAGGCTCTCTCCGAGCACTTCGGTCGTCCCACGAAGCTCGTGGTGCAGGACTGTGCCGAGGCCGACAAGTCGGCGGCGGACGTACCGGGTGCTCCGGGCACGGGTCTCATCAGCATCGCCGAGCAGGACGCCCAGGAGCGCGCCGCGTACGAGAAGAGCGCCGAGGGCCGGGTACGTTCCCATCCCGCGCTCCGGGCCACCCTCAAGTACCTGGGGGGGGAGATCGAACACATCCAGGTGTACGAGCAGCCCGTGCGCCCGGTGGCCGCCCCGACGAACGACCTCCCTGACGAGAGCCCCTGACAACGGGCGCGCCCGACGCTAGGGTGCGCGCTTCGACTCAGCCGAGCGGTCTCCGATGCCCGCTCGCACGTCCTACGAGGAAGCTCATGCCCGGCATCGACCTGAACTACTTCATCCGTCAGGCCAACAAGCTCACGGAGAAGATCGAGCAGCGCAAGAAGGAGCTGGCCGACGAGACCGTCGAGGCCAAGGCCGGTGACGGCCGGGTGACCGTGGTCGCCAACTGCGTGCAGGAAATCAAGAGCATCAAGATCGACAAGTCGCTCGTGGACCCCAACGACCTGGGCATGCTCGAGGACCTGGTCACCGCCGGCGTCAACGCTGCCCTGGCGAGCAGCCGTGAGAAGATGCAGCGCGAGCTCGGCAAGATCTCCGGCGGCGTGAAGATCCCCGGCATTACTTGATACCGAATGACTCCTGATCCGCTCAACCGCCTGGTCGCCCAGCTCGCGAAGCTCCCTGGCATCGGGGAGAAGACGGCGCAGCGTCTGGCGTTCCACATCCTCCGCTCTCCGGGCGAGTACGCCCAGGAGCTGTCCCAGGCCATCCGCGAGGTGAAGGAGAAGGTGCACCTGTGCACCCGCTGCTTCTCCCTCACCGATGCGGAGCTGTGCGGCTTCTGCCGGGACAACCGCCGTGACGAGCGCGTCCTGTGCGTGGTGGAGACGTTCGCGGACCTGATGGCGCTCGAGCGCACCCGGGAATTCAAGGGGCGCTACCACGTGCTGCACGGTGTGCTCTCGCCCCTGGACGGCGTGGGCCCCGAGCAGCTGCGCATCAAGGAGCTGCTCACGCGTCTGGGAGACGGGCATGTCGAGGAGATCATCCTCGCCACCAACCCGGACGTGGAGGGCGAGGCCACCGCGCTCTACCTCACGCGACTGCTCAAGCCGATGGGCATCCGCGTGAGCCGCATCGCCCAGGGCCTGCCCATGGGCGGAGACCTCGAATACGCCGACCAGGCCACGCTGGCCAAGGCGCTCAGCGCCCGGCGAGAGCTGTGAGACCCCTGGGCTACCGTGTGACGCGGTAGCCGAAGGGCAGCACCACCGTCACTTCCTTGTCCCGGTGCGCGGGGAAGCGCAGGCGCTCCACCTGCTTCTCCAGACACCTGCCCACGGGCCGCTTCGCCAGGGGCCCCTGCGTGGCCGCGTTCGCCTTGCCCGAGGAGTAGATGGTGAAACGCACCTGCACATCCCCCTCGTCCGCGGGCAGGTCGCGCTTGTACTGCTCGAAGCACGTCATGATGCGCGCCCGGTTGCGCGACACCACGCGTTGGATGTCCGCGGCCTCCAGTGACACGCGCGACTTCGTCGTCTTACGCGCCGATGCCTTCACCGGAGGTGGCGGCTCGGCCTGGACCTCTGGCGGAGCGGCGGCCACGACGGCCTCTGGCGTGGGAGCCGGTTCCGCCGGCACGGGCGGCGGGGTGACCGGCCGCGCCTCGGCGACGGCGGCCGGAGCCACGGCGGCTCCTGGTGACGCGGCGGCGGGCACCTCGGGGCTCGCCGAAGGCACGGGATTCGACGGCGGCGGAGTGGCAGCGCTCACGGGTGCGAGCTCGCGCCCCACCACGAACGCCCCACCCGCCAGCAGCAGGCAGCCCGCCACGAGCGCGGCGACGACTCCCCCGCGACGCGAGCGCTGGACCGTCGGGATGCCCGTCCCGGACCGCGAAGGGACGACACTCGTCCGGGTTTCGAAGGACGCGGTGGGCGTGGCCCCGGAGTACGTCGGGAAGGAACCGGACGACAGCGACACGGGGATCCCCACCATCCCCAGCGTCGCGAGCGTGGGGATGCGAGTCTTCTCCGCGTAGCGCTGCTCTCCGAAGCTGGTGCGCAGGTACGCGGCGAGGTGGGCTCCGGTCGTCGGCTGGGGCTCGCGCGCCAGGATGCGCTCCAGGTCGTCGGCGAACTCCGCGGCGGTGGCGTGGCGGTGCGCGGGCTCATGCGACATGGCCTTGAGGACCACCGCCTCCAGCTCCGGGGACAGCTCGGGCCGCAGCGCCCGGGGTGGCTGGTAGTCGCCCTCCATCAACGCGTTGAGCACCGCCAGATCGTTGTCCCGGGCGAAGGGCCGCACGTGGGTGAGGGCCTCGTAGAGGCTCACGCCCAGCGAGAAGATGTCCGCGCGTCGATCCACCTCGGCGCCCCGGGCCTGCTCCGGCGCCATGTAGACGTACTTGCCCTTCACCACGCCGGTCCGCGTGTGGGCCAGGCGCGACTCGGCCTTGGCGATACCGAAGTCCAGCACCTTCACCTGTCCCTCGTACGTCACGTACAGATTGGAGGGTGAGATGTCGCGGTGGACGATGTTCAATCGCCGGCCCGACTCGTCGGTGAACTCGTGGGCGTAGTGCAGACCGCGCGCCGCGTCGGCGAGCACGCGCAGCACCAGCGGAATGGGGACGTACTCGCCCCGGAAGCTCGCCGTGCGCACCGTGGTGGAGAAGTCCTCCCCCGGCAGGTACTCCATGCAGATGAAGTAGCAGCCGTCGGCGAAGCCCAGCTCGTGGATCTGCACCACGTTGGGGTGCACCAACCGCGCCGCCAGCCGTGCCTCGTCGCGGAACATCTCCACGAAGTCCGGCAGGCCCGACAGGTTGGCCAGCATCCGCTTGATGACGACGTTGCGCTCGAAGCCATCCGCCCCGAGCCGCTTGGCGAGGAAGATCTCCGCCATGCCGCCCTCGGCCAGCTTGCGAACCAGCACGTACTGACCATAGGGCCGGGGCTGAGCCTCGGTGCTCCCTCCGGTCTCCGGCCTGGCTTGGGGGGTCGTCATGCGGGGCCTCACTTCAGGGTGCGCACCGAATACACGTCCGGTGCACCGGGGCGAGACATCTTGAATACGACGCGGGGCGGCCGTCCCTCGGAGGATACCCAGGTATCGAACCGGTGTTTCGAATCCAGGGACAGGGGCCGTCCGTTCACGAACAGCTTCGCATCCACCGGGGCCACTCCGGACACGCGGACGCGACGCCCCGCCCGCTGCCCTTCCCGAGGCGCGTTGACGATGAGCGTGGGCACCGAGTTGTCGAAGACGAGCTCCAGCTTGCTCATCCTCCCGCCGCGCACCGGCCTTCCATCCGCCGCCACCGGGGTGATGGACCAGACGAAGCTGCCCTCCTTCAGGACGCCCGCCTCGAGCGGCACCTGGGGCGCGGAAGCGGACCGCTCCGCCACGGGCTGACCGAGCGCGCCGCTCCGGTACACCGCGACCTTGTAGGACGCCGCGCCCGGCTCGGCCTGGCAGGTGAAGGTGACGGCCGGGGGCTTGTCCTGGAAGAAGATGGTCGTCTTCTCCGGCCCCTCGGGCACGCGGTTGCGCAGCCGGCCCAGCGCGCCCTTCGCGGAGCGCTCCGGACCGAAGAACGCACTGCCACGCGCCACCTCCGCGCCTTCCGGCCGCCGCACCCGCCAGTACAGCGAGCCCTTCACGGGAGCCATCACGTTGACGAAGCCGCGCCGGGCCACACCCGCCAGCACCGGCTTCTTGAACCCGGCGTCCGAGGCCACCTCCACCCGCACCTCGCCGGCCTCCTCCCACGTGAGGGCCACCTCCGACGGACGCTTGTGGAACACCTGCTGGCCCGCGGTCGAGGACAGCGCGAGAGGGGCCTGCTCCACGGCCTCGACACGCGCGGTGGCCGCTCCCGCCACGGTGGCCCGCTCGCCCGCGCGCAGGGACTCTCGGGCCTCGCCGCGCACCAGCGTCACGTCACCCGCGCGCGAGTCCACGGTGAAGCCATCCCCGGTGCGCCGGACGTCGAGCCGCGCCGCCCCGTCGCTCTCCAGCGAGAGCCCTGGCAACACCACCCGGCTGGCGCGGCCCGGAGCCAGCATCAGCCCCAGCTCGCCCTTGAGCAGCGCCAACCGCGCCTCGTCCGTCGAGCCGCGCCGCTCCACTCCCTCCACCACCAGCTCCCCCCCCGGGCCGAGCGAGAGCGTGGACTCCGAGCCCTCCAGTGTCAGCAACGCCGAGCCCTGGCGTGCGCGCACGCTGTCTCCGGCCTTCAGCGCCTCGCCGTCGCGGTCCACCCCGCGCCACCGGGCACTCCCCTTCTGGCGCCACTCCGTACGGCCCGTCCCGGCATGCACCGTCACCTGGACGGTCGCCAGCTCCAGCACCCGCGTCGTCACGCCCTCGGGCTTCACCGACAGCACCTGCCCCCGCGTGGCCCGCACCGACTTCCCGTTCTTCGCCACCACCTCCACGGTGCCGAGCAGCACCTCCACACGGCCCTCGTCCTGCCCCACCTCGACCCGAACCTCGCTCTCCTCCGAGCCCGTGCGGGTGAGGCCGAAGGGCGTGAGCACGGTGAGCTGTACCCGCGGGCCCGCCTTTCCCCGCGTCCGCTCCGCCGGCACCCGAGACAGCACGAAGCCTCGCGACACCGCCACCACCACGCCGCTCGCATCCTCATCGAGCAGGAAGCGCGCCTCCGGCCCCACCTCCACCGTGCGCCCGTCGGCGAAGAGCACCGTGGCGCCTCCGTCCGCGCCCGTCTCCAACGCGTCACCGCGCCACAGCGGGCCCCGCTCCGCGGGCGCCTGCTTCCCTCCGCGCTCGAGCCGCACCTCGCCCGTCACCGTCGTGAGCCGCGCGAGCTCCACCACGCCCGCGTCCACCACCTGCGCCCGTGCTGGCTTCTCCACCTCGGCGGAGGGAGCGGGTGCGCGAGGCAATGGCTCTTCCTCCCCGCAGCCAGTGGCCAGCAGCAGGCACAGCGCGGACAGGAGTCGAGGGCGGAGGGTGCTCACCGGTTCTTGGGGAAGAGATCGACGTTGAAGATGGCTTGTTCGCCGTCCTGCACGGTGACGACCTTGGTCTGGGACAGGTGCCCGGGAGCCGAGAAGACGAGACGATACCTACCTTGCTTGAGCTGGACCTGGAAAGACCCCCGGGCATCCGTGCGGCGGCGGAGCTTCGCCTCCGGAATGATCAGCCAGGCCCGGAGCGGCCTGCCCCGCCGCACGCTTCGTACCTGTCCCGACAGGGTGGCGAGCGCTGCTTTTTGCCTGGAGGCCAGTGACACGGGCAACCCCGTCTCCGTTCCGGCGACGATGACCACGGCCTCCTGGGTGGCTCGAAAACCCTCGGCGGAGATATCCACTGACAGCGGACCCGGGGTGAGTCCCTCCACGCGGGCTCGACCCTCCGCGTCGGTGAGCACCTCGGTTCCCCCCACGGACACGGCCGCGCCCGGAAGGGGCTTCCCACCGCGCGAGTCCACCACGGTCACGAGCAGGGAGCCCACGCGCGGCTCCTGGCGCACGCGCACCACCCGCTCCTCGCGCCCACCGCTCGTCACCGTGAAGCGCTCCTCCGCGGGCAGATAGCCACCCACGCTCACCCGCGCGAGCACCTCGCCCGGAGGCAGCACCACACCCGGCAACCGCCCGTCCAGGCCGGCCACGCGGGGCGCCTGATCCACCCCCTCCGCCGTCAACACCACCCGGGCCTCGGGCAGGGCCTTGCCGGAGTCCGCGTCCACCACCGACAGGAAGAGCTCGCCCGTCTCCGGCCGCGCGCGGACATCCCCACCCCCCAGGGAGAGCTCGAGGGCCACTCCCGCGCGGCTGATGACCTGTCGGGACGTCCACCCCTCCGCGCTCGTCAGCACGTCGCGCACATACTGATAGTCGAGCACCAGCGCCCCACCCCACCCGTCCCGCCGAACCACCGGGACGAGCAACGCGCCACCAGCCGCGAAGCCACTCGACGTGGAGCCGAGTGCCACGGGCACCTCGCCGCGCACCTCCACGCGCAGATGCCCGGGCAGAGGCACGAGGACGCGGGCTCCCACCAGCGCGGCATGGCGCACCGTGGGCACGAGCCGCACCTGTCCCGAGCCGGAGAACGCCGGCAGCTGCGCGAAGCCGTAACCGGCGCTCAGCTCGGCACGCACCGGCCCCAGGAAGACACGCGCCGCCGGCCCCACCGAGGCCCGCAGCAGGCCGCCGCTCGTGATGAGCTCCGTCTCCCGGGAGAAGCCGAGGCCCTCGCGCTGCACGCCGGCCCACGCCCCCCACCACCCCCCGCCGAACACCGCGGCCCACAGCGCCACGTCATTGGGCGTCAGGCCCCCGTACGTCACCGCCGGCACGGACTCCTGCGCGCCCTCGCGGAAGGCCAGCCCGTAGCGCAGTCGCAGCGAACCCCACTCCGCGTCCTCGGACCCCGCCGAGGCGCTGATCGGCCCCAGCAGGGTGAGCACAAGTAGGAGGGCGGATAAAAAGGTGGGCGAGCGAACCGGCACGGCCGGAGTATAGTGAATACCCGACAGGGCCCCCGGAAACTGGAAGCGCATGGAAATCCGTGGTCCCATGCCCTGGATGGTCCCCCCTCGCATGACCGCCTCCCTACTCTCGCCGGACCTGAGCAGGCAACCACTGTGGGCACGTGCCTGCACGCCAGCCCCCGGAGCACGGGCTTCCACGGAAGGCGGTGGCTTCTTGCCGGGTTGGAAGGGCTTTGCTAAAGCTCCCCCGGTCGGGAGCGCCGCACCTAACCTCCGAAATTCATTCCGGAAACCTACGGGGAACCCTCGGGGGCCGCGGAAGTACAAGGTCGAGCGAGACGCTTAGGAGCGTAAACGCCCATGGGCACGCAATTGGTGATGTACGAAGAGGAGTTCACCAAGATCAACGCGGTTTGCGACCGGCTGACCAAGGACGCGAACGCGAAGGTGGTGTTCCTCGTCGACAAGAACGGCCAGCTCATCTCCTCCGCGGGACAGACGCAGAACATCGACACCACCTCGCTGGCCTCGCTGACGGCCGGTAACGTGGCGGCGATGGGCGGCCTCGCGAAGTTGATTGGCGAGAACGAGTTCCCCCACCAGTTCCACGAGGGGGCCAAGGACTCGCTCTACATGACCATCGTCGGAAGCCGGGTGGTCCTGGTCGTCATCTTCGACAATCGGACCAGTCTCGGTCTGGTGCGCCTGCGCATCAAGAAGGCCAGCGACGAGCTGACCAAGATCTTCGAGAGTCTGGTGAAGAAGACGGATGGTCCCGGGGTCGGCTCGCCGTTCGCCGAGATTTCCGACGACGATATCGACAACCTCTTCAGCGAGTAACCCGGGAAGCCATGTCCTTCATCAACTACTCGTCTCGCGAAATCAACTGCAAGATCGTCTACTACGGTCCCGGGTTGTGCGGGAAGACGACGAACCTGCAGTACATCTACAACAAGACCGCCGCGGAAACGAAGGGCAAGCTCATCTCGCTCTCCACCGAGACGGATCGCACGCTCTTCTTCGACTTCCTCCCGCTGTCGCTGGGTGAGATCCGCGGCTTCAAGACGCGCTTCCACCTCTACACGGTGCCGGGTCAGGTCTTCTACGACGCCAGCCGCAAGCTCATCCTCAAGGGCGTGGACGGCGTGGTGTTCGTGGCCGACAGCCAGGTGGAGCGCATGGAGGCCAACATGGAGTCGTTGGAGAACCTCCGCGTCAACCTGGCCGAGCAGGGCTACGATCTGAACAAGATCCCCTACGTCATCCAGTACAACAAGCGTGACCTACCCAACGCGGTGACCGTGGAGGAGATGCGCAAGGCGCTCAACCCGCGCAACATCCCCGAGTACCAGGCGGTCGCCCCCACCGGCGTGGGCGTCTTCGACACGCTCAAGGCCGTGGCCAAGCTGGTGTTGACGGAGTTGAAGAAGGGCGGCTAGGCACGTGGCGGGCCCTCGGGTCCGCCCCAGACGAGGTCGCTCCTTCGTGCGCTCCGCAACCTCCATCCTCCGAGTGCTGGCGCTGGTCGGCACGGCCCTGTGGGCCCCTGCGTTCGCGCAGCAGGGCCCTGGTGCCGTTGCCACGCCACAGCCCGCTTCGCCCACCCCCGCGGCCCCGGCGCCCGCTCCCGCCAACACCCAGGCCCAGACGGCCGACGAGGCCTTCAACACCCGGGTGAGGACGCTCGAGGAGCAGGTCGTCGACCTGAAGGAGAAGGTCTTCCGCTCCAAGGCGCGCCTGCAGGTGCTGCAGGAGACGGTGCTGGGCGGAGACCTCTCCACCGGAGCGCGCGCGGTGCTCGTCCACCGCAACGAGATGGGAGACTCGTTCGTGCTGGAGTCGGTGGCGTACGCGCTGGACGGCGCGCCCATCTTCACCCGCACGGACGAGGACGGGGACCTGACCGGCCGCCCGGAGCTGGAGATCTTCAACGGCCGCATCGTGCCGGGCCAGCACCAGGTCGCCGTGCGGCTCGTCTACCGGGGCCATGGCTACGGGCTGTTCAGCTACCTCGAGGGCTACCGCTTCAAGGTGCAATCCAGCTACACCTTCAACGCGGAGCCGGGGAAGGTGACGACCGTGCGCGTGGTGGGGTTCGAGAAGGGGGGCCTGACCACGGACCTGCAGGATCGTCCCGCGGTACGCTACGACATCGAGTCGGCACGCGACGCGGGGAAGCAGAAGACGGCGCCCGCCTCGGACGCCGCCCCACCGGCTCCCGCCGCCACGGCCCCCACCGAAACGAAGTAGAGGGCCGGCCTTGGGTACGTCGCGCCTCCATGCCCTGCTGCTCGCGGCGGCCACGCTCGTGGCTCCTGGTTCCGCGCATGCCGCGGAGGCCTCGCCCGTCTCCCGCCCCTCCGTCAAGGAGCTGTCCTCGCGCCTGCAGCAGGTGTCCGGTCAGCTCCAGGCGGCCGAGGAGAACCTCCGCTTCGTCGAGACGCAGTACACCCAGCGTCCCGAGCCCGGTGAGACGGAGATGCAGCTGCGGCGCTTCTCCGACGGGGAGATTCAATACCTGCTGGGCGACTGGCCCGCCGCGTCGGTGCTCTTCTACGACCTGGTGGGAGACCCCCGGTTCCGCGACAACCCGCGCTACCCGGACGCGCTCTTCTACCTCTCGGACTCGCTCTACCAGCAGCAGAACTACATCGCCGCGCGCATCTACCTGCGCGAGCTGCTCACGCTCCCCCACACGAGCCACTACCGGGAAGCGCTCGTGCGCTACCTGGAGGTCGCCAGTCGGCTCAACCAGTTCACGGGACTCGACGAGTACATCGAACGGGCCCGGAGCCTGTCGGGCGGCCAGCTGCCTCCGGAGCTCGAGTACGTCTACGCCAAGTGGCTCTTCAAGCGGACGGACCTGCCGGATGACCAGCGGCGGGAGCGGGCCCGAGCCGCCTTCGAGCCGCTGGCCCGGACGGCCGGTGGACGCTTCCAGAAGCAGAGCGCGTACTTCCTGGGTGTGCTGTCCGTGCAGGCCGGCGACTACGCGGGCGCCGTGGAGCAGTTCCGCCCCCTGGCGGCCGGCACGCCCGAGCAGCCGGAGCTCGTGCGCCTGAAGGAGCTGGCCAGTCTTTCGCTGGCGCGGCTGCTCTACGAGCTGGGCCGCTACGACGAGGCGCTCGACCGCTACGCGGAGGTTCCGCGCGAGAGCGAGTCCTTCGTGGATTCGCTCTACGAGATGGCCTGGGTGCACGTGAAGAAGGGGGACTTCGCGAAGGCGAAGAACGCCACGGACATGCTCCTGCTGGTGGGGCCCGAGTCCACCCTCGCCCCCGAGGCCCGCCTGCTCCAGGGACACCTGCAGCTCAAGCTGAGGAACTACGACGAGGCCACTTCCACGTATGAGGGCGTCATCGGCACCTACAAGCCGGTGCGCGACCAGGTGGACGGGCTGCTGAGGGAGAACCAGGACCCCATCGCGTACTTCGACAACCTGCTGGCGCGCAACGAGCGCACCCTGGACATCACCACGCTGCTGCCGCCGATGGCGCTCAAGTTCGCCACCACGCAGAAGGAGGTGGCGGACGCGCTGCGGATGCAGAAGGACATCGACAGCAGCCAGCAGGGCGTGGAGGAGTCGAAGGCCATCGCCACGCGCATCCTCCTGGCCCTGGACGAGCGCGGCCTCGAGGTGTTCCCCGAATTGCAGGAGGGCTACCTCCGGGCGGACGCGGTGGACAGCGCGCTCGTGCGCTCGGAGCAGTGGTTGGTGCAGGTGGAGGGGGACGTGCTGCGCGACAAGCTCACCCCCGAGGAGCGCACCGCGCTGGAGGGCGTGCGCCACGAGCGGGAGGCCCTGGGCAAACGCCTGGCCACCCTTCCCACCAACCAGGAGGAGCTGAAGGCACGTCAGCAGCGGATGCAGGACCGGGTGGACGAGCTGGACCGCGAGGCCTTCCAGCTGGGCTTCGAGCTGCAGAGCATGAACGCCATCGCCACCGCGGTGCGCAAGTGGCTGGACGACACGCGCGAGGAGAGCCAGGCCACTCCCGAGGAGGAGAAGGAGTTCCTCACCCAGCTGCGCAACGAGGAACAGACGGCGCGGGCGCTCCAGGACGAGCTGCAACGGCTGCGCTCGCGCCTGGCGGACGAGCGCGCCTCCTCCAACGCCTACGTCTCGGGAGAGCACGTGCTGCGCGAGCAGTACCGGGAGACCCTGCGCCGCGAGCACGCGCTCATGGCCGCGGCCGAGCAGCGGCTGTCTGGAGACGACGCGGCGCTGGTGGCCCGGACCCACGAGACGCGCCAGCGCTCCGACGCCCTGCGCGCCCGGGTGGAGGTGGCCCGGCAGGTGCTGCGTGCCCAGGTGGAGCAGCGCGGCAGGGTCATCCGCGACAAGGTGCTGGCCGAGCAGAAGCTCCTCCAGGACTACCACCAGGAGGTGGCCAGCGTGACGGGCAGCGCGCGCCACCTGGTGGGCCGCATCGCCTTCGAGAGCATCCAGAAGGTACGCAAGCAGTTCTATGACCTGGTCCTCAAGGCGGACGTGGGGCTGGTGGACGTGGCCTTCACGCGCAAGCAGGACAAGACGACAGAAATCCAGCAGCTGTCCGTGCAGAAGGACGAGGAGCTGCGCTCCCTGGAGAAGGAGTTCGAGGAAGTCCTCAAGGATGTGAACTAGATGCGCCGCCCCCTGCTGCTCACCCTCCTGACGTTGGCCACCGCGCGGGCCGCCGCGCAGGACCCGGCGCGTCCCGAGCCGGCCGCCGCCGCGCCCCAGCAGCAACCGGTGCGCTCGCGCTTCGCGGGCCTGGGCCGCACGCCCGAGCAGGAGAAGCTGCTGGAGGAGCTCAGCGAGGCCGTCCAGCGCTACGAGGAGGAGTCGCGCGAATACAAGCGCGAGGTGCAGCGCCTCATCGAGAAGAAGTACCAGGAGCGGCGCGATCGGCTGTCGGAGGCGTACGAGCAGACGCTCTCGCACCTGGAGGTCCAGGAGCGTCAGGAGCGGCAGGAAGCCATCGCGCGCTTCGAGGAGTTCCTCCGGCGCTACCCCGACGAGCAGCGCTACACGCCGGACGTGATGTTCCGTCTGGCGGAGCTGTACTTCGAGCGCTCCAGCGACGCGCACAACGTCGCCATGCGCGAACACCAGGAGAAGCTGCGCACCCTCCCCGAGAACGCCGAGCCCCCCGCCGAGCCGCAGGTGGACTTCAACCCGTCCATCGCGCTCTACCGGCAGCTGCTCTCCCGCTTCCCGGACTACCGGCTCAACGACGGCGCCTGGTACCTGCTCGGCTACTGCCTGCAGGAGCAGCGGGCCTTCGAAGAGGGCCGCGTCGCCTATCAGCAGATCATCACCCATTACCCCAAGAGCCGCTTCGCCACCGAGGCGTGGGTCCGCATCGGCGAGTACTACTTCGACAACCCGGACACGCTCCCCCAGGCGGCCGAGGCGTACGAAGCCGCCATCCGCAACACCTCGCACCCGCTCTACGACAGGGCCCTCTACAAACTGGGGTGGACGTACTACCGCCTGGACCGCTTCGACGAGGCGGTCGATCGCTTCATCGCGCTGGTGGACTTCTATGAGGCCCAGCGTGCCGCCACGGGCAGTGACGCCGGCGGAGACCTGCGCACCGAGGCGCTCCAGTACACGGCCATCTCCTTCGCCGACGAGCAGTGGGGCGGCCTCGACAAGGCCCGGGCGTACTTCGCGCGGATCGGCCCCCGCCCCTACGAGCCCGAGCTGTATCGGCGCCTGGGGGATGTCTACTTCGACCAGACCAACCACGAGGCGGCCATCGCGGCCTGGCGGCTGGTGCTGGAAAAGGAGCCCCTCGCACCGGACGCCCCCCTGCTCCAACAGAGGATCGTCCAGGCGTACGAGCGCGACCGCAAGCTGACCGAGTCCTCCGCCGAGGCCCAGAAGCTCTCCGAGCTCTACTCGCCCGGCTCCGCCTGGTACCAGAAGCACCAGCGCGATCCGGACGTGCTGGCCACCGCGAACGACCTGACGGAGAAGAGCCTCTACTCCAGCGCCATCTACCACCACCAGCAGGCGCTCGTGTTCAAGCAGGAGGGCAAGGTCGACCAGGCCAAGGCGAGCTTCGAGATGGCCGCCACCGGCTACGGCAAGTACCTGGAGCGCTTCCCTCGCAGCAAGAACGCCTACGAGATCGAGTTCTACGCCGCCGAGTGTCTCTACAACTCGCTGCGGTTCGCCGAGGCGGCCCGGCACTACGAGGCGGTGCGCGACTCGACCCTGGGCAACAAGTACTTCGCCGAGTCGGCCTTCAGCGCGGTGCTCGCCTGGCAGAAGCAGCTCGAGGTGGACATCAAGGCGGGCAAGCAGCCCGAGCCCACGCCGCTGCGCTCCACCGAGCGCCCCGAGGGCCGCGCCGTCACGCCCACCCCGCTCACCCCGCTCGAGGCGAAGCTGGTGGCCGCCTCGGACATCCACGTGGCGAAGCTCCCCACGAGCGAGCGCAACCCCACCCTCGCCTACAAGGCGGCGGAGCTGTACTACGCCCACGACGACTTCCCCGAGGCGCGCCGGCGCTTCGAGGCCATCGTGAAGGCCTGGCCCCAGCACGAGGTGGCCCGCTTCTCCACCAACCTCATCGTGGAGAGCTTCCTCATCGACCAGGACTGGAAGAGCGTCGAGGAGGTCAGCGGCAAGCTCGCCAACAACAAGGACGTCATCGATCCCACGAGCGACCTCCACAAGGACCTGGTCCGCTTCAAGCTCGCCGGCCGCTTCAAGCTCGCCGACCAGCTCCTCGCCGAGGGGAAGTACGAGGAGGCCGCCGCCAAGTACATCGAGCTCGTCGACGAGGCCCCGCGCCACGAGTTCGCCGACAAGGCCCTCAACAACGCCGCCGTGGCCTATGAGAAGACCCAGCGCTTCGACTCGGCCCTCAAGCTCTACGAGCGCATCTTCCGCGAGTACCCCTCCTCGCCGCTCGCCGACGGAGCCCTCTTCCGCGTGGCGGTGAACGCGGAGAACTCGTACGACTTCGACAAGGCGGTGGACAGCTACCAGAAGCTGGTGAAGGACTACCCCGCCTCGAAGGACCGCGAGGCCGCGCTCTTCAACGCCGCGCGCCTGCTCGAGGGTCAGCAGCGCTACGCCGAGGCCGCCGCCGCCTTCCAACGCTACGCCGAGCTCTTCCCCAAGGCCGAGGACGCCCCGCGCAACCAGTACCAGGCCGCGCTCATCCTCGAGAAGCAGCAGGACTGGAAGGGGGAGATCCGCGCGCTGGAGTCCTTCGTGCGCAAGTTCGCCTCCCAGCCCGCGCAGGTGGAGCTCGTGGTGGAGGCCCGGCGCCGCATCGGCGACGCGTGGGCGAAGCAGAAGAACGAGAAGGAGGCCCTGCGCGCCTACGCGGCCTCCGCCGACGAGTTCGACCGCCGCAAGCTCCAGCCGGACACCCACCCGCGCGCCGCGGACGCCGCCGCCTACAGCCGCTTCCACCTCGCCGAGGCGGAGCTGCGCAGGTTCGACGCGCTGAAGATCGGCGGCAAGGGCAAGGCCCTCGAGCGCAGCTTCACCGCCAAGCGCACCGCGGTGAAGTCCGTCAATGACGCCTACGCCCGCGTCTTCCCCTACAAGCGGCTGGAGTGGACGCTCGCCGCGCTCTACCGCCGTGGCTACGCCCTGGAGCGCTTCGCCAACACCATCATCGAGACGCCCGTCCCACCCGACGTGAAGCGGCTCGGCGAGGAGGCCGTGGTCGCCTACCAGGATCTGCTCTCCCAGCAGACCGCGACGCTGGAGGACGCGGCCGTCGAGAGCTACGCCGCCACCCTCCAGGAGGCACGCAAGAGCCGTATCTCCAACGAGTGGACGAAGAAGACGCTCGAATCGCTCCACCGCTTCCGGCCCAAGGAGTATCCGGTGCTCAAGGAGCCCAAGGACGCCATCGCCTCGGATCTGCTCTACCCCGAGGGCCCCCTGGAAGGTGGACAGTGAGCATGCGCCGACTGCTCGCCCCGGGCCTGCTGCTGCTCTCGCTGGCCTGCGCCACCACGCCCGGGCCCGGCCCGGAGGCCGGGACGGACGCCCCGCCCACGAAACCCTCGGACACGAGCACCCCGGACACGAGCACCCCGGACACGGGCACCCCACCGGCCGCCACGTTGGAGAAGCAGCCGACCCGGGACACCGGAAAGAAGGCGCCTCCCGCGGCGGAGTCCTCGTACAAGACCCAGGCCGAGCGCCGCCCGAAGGACGACCGCGCATGGACGAACCTCGGCATCGTCCAGGAGCGCATGGGCCGCAACGACGAGGCCGAGCGCTCCTACCGGCAGGCGCTGACGCTGAAGCCGGACCAGCAGGCCGCCTGGGACAACCTCACCCGCCTCCAGTGCCGCACCGGACGCGCCGCCCAGGCCGAGTCCTCGCTGCGTGAGCAGCTCCAGGCCACGCCGGGCGCCGTCGCCCCGCGCATCGCGCTCGTCCAGGCCCTGCTGTGCCAGAAGAAGCTCGACGCGGCCGCCACCGAGGCCAAGCGCGTCCTCAAGGCCGAGGAACGCAACGTGCGCGCCATGCAGTTGCTCGCCCAGGTGTACTACCGCGAGCGCAAATACGAGCTGGCCAGGATGGTGCTCGAGAACGCCCGCACCCTCGCCCCCGGCGAGGCCGTCACGCACAACGCCCTGGGGCTGGTGCAGCTCGCGCTCGGGTCGAAGCCCGCCGCCCTGGAAGCCTTCAAGAAGGCCTCGGAGCTGAAGCCGGAGTTCGCCGAGGCGCGCAACAACCTCGGCGCCCTCCTCAACGAGGCCCAGGACCACGAGGCCGCCGCCCGTGAGCTCGAGGCCGCTGTCCAGGCCGCCCCGGACTTCGTCTCCGCCCGGCTCAACCTCGGCAACGCCTACCGCGGCCTGGGTGATTTCGCCCGCGCCCTCGCCGAGTACCAGCACGTGCTCCGCCTCGCCCCGGAGCTGCCGGACACCCTGTTCAACCTCGCCATCCTCCACCTCGACGCCGAGCCCCCGGACATGGACACCCTCGTCCGGCTCCAGACGAGCCTCTCCTACTTCGAGCAGTACCGCGCGAAGGGCGGCAAGGACGAGCGGGTGGACACCTACGTCAAGGACGCCAGGAAGGGCATCGAGAAGGAAGAGCGTCGGCGCGAGCGCGAGAAGCGGGAGCAACTGCGCAAGGCCCAGAAAGCCGAGGAAGACAAGAAGAAGGCCGGCGGTGCCCCTCCCCCTGCCCCCGAGGCCGCCGGCTCGGGTAGAGTGGCCGAGGACAAGAAGTGAGCCCGCCCATGCGCCCTGCCCTCGCCCTCCTCCTGCTGCTCGCCACGCCCGCGCTCGCGCAGGAAGGCGCCTCGTCCACGACGTCCACGGCCTCCAAGGACAAGGACACCAAGAAGAAGAAGGTCATCCGCCTGGACGCCATCACCGTCGAGGGCCACATCCAAAAACCGCAGGCCTTCTACGTCCTCTCCCGCTCCAACCTGAACTTCGACGAGCTCAACAAGGCCGAGAGCTTCACGCCCAAGGTCGTCAAGAGCGTGGAGAAGGAACCTTTCTAGGGTAGGAAGGGTCCCAGAGAAGAACCATGGCTTCCCCTCAGCACAGCAGGATCCTCCGCGTCGGCCTCGTCCAGGACGGGCGCATCCTCGAGGAGCGTCACCTGCGCCAGCCCGGTGACTTCACCGTCGGGCAGGATCCCAAGAACACCCTCGTGCTGCCGCTGCCGGACCTGCCGGCCAGCTTCCCCGTCTTCGAGTACCGGGCCAACCAGTACAGCCTCGTCTTCAACGAGGACATGAAGGGCCGGGTGAACCTCGGCTCCTCGGACGTGGACTTCCAGACGCTGCGCACCCAGGGCATGGCCATGGAGCGCGGCGATCAGTACGTCCTGCCCCTGCAGGAGAGCGCCCGCGGGCTGGTGGAGCTCGACAAGGATCTCCGCCTCCTCTTCCAGTTCATCACCCCCCCGCCCGAGTCCGAGAAGCCGCAGCTTCCCCCGGACCTCCAGGGCGGCTCGTGGCGGACCATGGACCGGATGTTCTTCGGCATCCTGGCCGCCTCGCTGCTCATCCACTTCTCCGGCGCGGCGATCATCATCGCCTCCGAGCCGCCCCCCGAGCCCGAGCTGGAGCTGGATCAGCTGGATGACCGCTTCGCCCGGGTGTTCCTCCCTCCGCCCAGGCCCGAGGAGCCCAAGCAGCAGGCCGCCGACAAGGCCCAGGCGGAGGCCCCCGAGGAGAAGAAGCCCAAGGAGAGCAACCCGGACGACAAGCCCGCCGAGACGGCCTCCAGGCCCGCCAACGCGGAGGAGGCCGCCGCCCGGAAGGCCGAGGTGGCGAAGAAGGTGGCGGGCAAGGGCCTGTTGAAGATCCTCGGCTCCTCGGGCAGTGGCAGCGGAGGCGCGTTCGCGGACGTGCTCGGCGGCAGCACCAGGAGCGGCGACATCGCCTCGGCGCTGGCGGGCGCGGGCGGAGTGGGCGTCGCCACCGAGGCCTCGGTGGGCAAGAACGGGCCCCGCGGAGGTGACACCGGAAAGGTGGCCGGCATCGGCGACCTCGGCACCAGCGGCGGCGGCAAGGTGGACCTGGGCTCCAAGAAGGAGGTCGAGGTCTCCGGCCGCGTCACCAGCTCCGCCCCCGAGGTGGAGAGCTCGGAGGTGGACCGGGACGCGCTCGCCCGCTACGTCAAGAACCGCCTCCGGTCCATCCAGGGCTGCTACGAGAAGGAGCTCAAGCGCAACCCCAACCTCAAGGGCAAGGTGCTGGTGCGCTTCAGCATCAGGCCCACCGGGCGGACGGGGGAGATCGAAATCGAGGAAAACACCCTGGGCAATGACGCGGTGGCCAGTTGCATCCGGACGGTCATCCGCGGCTGGGTGTTCCCCTTCAAACCAGACGACGATGTTTCGGTGGCCTACCCGTTCGTCTTCTCGCCCGCGGGGTAGACTCCGAGCAGCGCACCGCATCCTGGGGGGTCGGGGACATGGAGAAGCTGGCCATCATTTCCGCATCGCCGCTGTTCGAGATGCTCTCCAGCACGGAGTTGGCGCATCTGGCCGAGCTGGCCGAGCAGCGGCGCTATGCCGACGGGGAGCTCGTGTTCGAGGAGGGAGAGCTGGGTGACAGCCTCTACGTCATCGTTCGCGGCGAGGTGGAGGTGGTCCGCGGCGACGGCGGTGGGGTGCTCCGGCCGCTCACCGTGCTCACCGCTCCGGACTTCTTCGGGGAGATGAGCGTCATCGACAAGGAGTACCGCTCCGCCACGGTGCGGGCGCGCACGGAGGCTGTGCTGCTGCGACTCACCACCCAACACCTGGCCACCTTCCGCCAGACCCACCGAGACGGCTTCACCTTCGTCGTCATCAACATCGCGCGAATCCTGTCCGCGCGGGTTCGCGAGGCCAATGCCCGCCTCACGGCCAGGCAAGCCTGAGACCACAGCCCGCGTTGACACCCCCGGCTCGCCTTTCTTAGGGTCGGGACATTTCGCCGCAGCCCTGGAGCAGAGGACATGCGCTACATCCGAATGCTAGCGGTGGTGCTCGCAAGTGGGCTCGCGCAGGCCCAGTCCACCCCCCGTACACCCCCGGCCGCCGGCCCCGCGTCCTTCCTGCAGGAGAAGGCCAGCGACGTACCGGACGTGACGAAGCTCGAGCGCAGCAACAACTCCCTCACCTCCATGCGGGAGGTGCTCCGGGACGTGCTGGCCAAGCTGGAGGAGGCCCGGCGCGCCAGGGACGTGGTGAAGCTCAACTGCGTCAACGAGAAGCTCACGCAGATCAAGGGCCTGCTGCGCATCTCCGAGCAGTCCGACGTGGCGCTCCAGGAGGCGGTGGCCAGGAAGGACAACACCTCCAGCGAGCACGAGTACACCAAGGTCCTGATCGCCCATCAGAAGGTGTCCGGGCTGCGTTCCGAGGCGGAGAAGTGCATCGGCCAGCTCGCTTTCCGAGCGGACGAGAACATGTCGGTGGAGGTCGAGGAGCCCGAGGGCCTGCCCGGAGGAGACCCCACCCAGCCCAGGCCCCTCGAGGACATCCGCGTCCGCCCTCCGCCAAGCAGCGCGGTTAGATGATTCCAGCCAGGTTGACTTCCAGCCCCCCAGGCGGCCGTGACCGTCGGGGCCTGGGCAAAGTCATTTCGAGCACGGATGAAGTGCGTGCTATGAGCACTGGCTCGGGGAACTGATCGTCTCATGACGCAGCCTGCCAACACATCGAGGGCCTGGTGCCTGCTGGCAACGCTGGCGATGCTGGCCTCGTGGCCGGCGTTCGGACAGGCGGAACCTCCGACCTTCCGGGGAAGCCCGGAGCGAGGCGGTAACGGCCTCAAGGTGGGTAACGGTCGGCTGCACCTCACCTTCGACTTCGAGACGCGGTACGACAGCGCCGCCGGCTACTTCCCTCCCCCGGGTAACGTCGATCCCACCGCGGTGTCGGACCAGCTCTCCGGGGAAGCCGTGATGCACATCCGTCCCGGACTGAAGCTGGAGCTCCCCGGCTCCAGGCTGGACGTGGACTTCAAGGGCTACGCCGACTACGTCCATTACACCGGCCTGTTCGCTCCGGGCTCGACCAACACGTCCCGCGTGGAAGCGCTGGCGGACCTCGGCATCACCTACGACAGGGAAGCACCCATCGGGGTGGAGCTGATGGACCACCTCCAGCGCTCGGACCAGACGAGCAGCGTGGCGCTCGGCGCGGGCGTGCTGTCGCTCTACAACGAGGCGCAGCTGAAGGTGCCGATCCGGCCCGGAGGCGGCGCCTTCGAGGTGACGCCCCAGCTGGCCTGGGGATTGGAGCACTTCAAGGCGACCGGCGCCCTGCGCCCGATAGGCTGCGACGGGCCCGAGTGCGATCCGGCCCTGGTGAGCACCTTCGACTACAGCAACGTGCGGGCGGGTCTCAATGCCCGCTGGCGCTTCCTGCCGAAGACGGCGGTGGTGATGGACACCGACTTCAACGTGCGCACCTACGCCGAGGGCGGGACTCCGACCGCCCTGCTGATGCACGCCCGGGCGGGTCTATCGGGACTGGTGACCCCGAAGATCTCCGTGACCGCCACGCTGGGCTGGGGCAAGGATTTCGGCACGGTGGCGGCGAGCTCGCTCCTCGCCCAACTGGAGGCCAACTACCTGCTGAGCCAGACGGCCAGCATCAAGGCCGGCTATTCGCGCACCCTGGAGCCCGTGGCGTACCTGGGCATGTTCCGAGATGACCGCGGGTACATGGAAGCGCAGGCCCTGCTCGGAGGCCGGCTCTCCGTGCGGGGACTCGCCTCGTTCGATCGCCTGAGCTTCGAGGGCGACCGGCGCGACACGATCTTCAAGCTGGATATCGGCCCCCAATACCAGTTCGAGAAGTGGCTCATCGTCGGGGCTGGCTACCTGTTGGGAGTCCGTTCGTCCTCGATGAGCGGCGCCGGAATCAACTACTCCCGCCACGAAGGGTATGTTCGAGTGTCCGTGGTGTATTGAGACGGCCTCCGTGATGCGCTCCCCATTCCTGCTCGTATTGCTGCTCGGCGCGCTGACGGCGTGCCGCACTCCCGCTTCCTCCCAGGCGCTCGACGCCTCCACCGTTCCTCCGCCCTCGGCGCCCGTGGCCTCCGACACCGGCCGCACGCTCGGCGCGGGAGACCTGGTGGATGTGCGCGTCTACCAGGAGCCCGATCATTCGGGTGTCTGGGCCGTCTCCTCCGAGGGCACCATCGACTACCCGCTGTGCGGGAAGATCCACCTCGCGGGCCGCACCTCCGGGACCGCCGCGGACGTGCTGCGCGAGTGCCTCGCCCGCTACCTGAAGCACCCCGATGTGTCCGTCGTCATCCGCGAGTACAACTCGAAGAAGGTCTTCGTCTTCGGCGAGGTGCAGAAGCCGGGCACGTTCTCCTACGAGGAGGGGATGACCGTCATCGAGGCGCTCACCCTGGCCGGCGGCCTCACCAAGACGGCCTCGCCCAACGGCACCCAGGTGGCGCGGCAGATGGAAGGCCAGCAGCTGAAGATTCGCGTCCCGGTGAAGGACATCCGCGACGGCGTGGAGAAGAACTTCCCCCTCCAGCCGGGCGACATCATCTTCGTGCCGGAGAGCTTCTTCTAGGCGCTCAGGCGCGCGGGGCCGGGGGCGTCCAGCCGATGTCGGCGAGGAAGCCCTGGGACTCGGAGATGAGCTGCGCGGCCAGCCCCGGCGCGCAGGCGAGCACGTCGCCGATTCCCACCTGGAAGGGGGCCCCGTCGATGCGCACCATCGTCCCGCCCGCCTCGCTCACCAGCAGCGAGCCCGCGGCCACGTCCCAGGGCTTGAGGCCGAACTCGAAGAAGCCATCGAAGCGGCCGGCGGCCACGTAGGCCAGATCCAACGCCGCGCTGCCCGTGCGCCGCATGCCCTGCGCCCGGACGATGAAGCGCCGCAACAGCCCCACCGGGCCCTCGGGCCGCTGGTGCACGTCATAGGGGAAGCCCGTGCACAGCAGCGCGTGCCCCAGCTCCGTGGTGCCCGAGGCCCTCAGGGGATGACCGTTGAGCGTGGCCCCCTCCCCTCGCGCCGCGGAGAAGAGCTCGTCCAGCATCGGGTTGTAGATGGCGCCGGCGAGCACTCCGTCCGGCCCCTCCACCCCCACGCTCACACAGAAGTGCGGCACCCGGTGCGCGTAGTTGGTGGTGCCATCCAGGGGATCCACGATCCACCGCAGGCCCGAGCCCTTCGAGGCCCCACTCTCCTCGGCCAGGATCGCATGGCCCGGGTAGCGCTGGCGGATGAAGCCGAGCACCGCCGCCTCGGCCGCCCGGTCCGCGTCGGTGACCAGATCGATACCTCCCTTGTACTCGATGGTGCGCTCGCCCTGGAAACGCTCGGCGAGCACGCGGCCCGCGAGCCGGGCCCCCTCCTCGGCGATGCGGCGCAGGGTCGCGGGCGATTCATCCGACATGACGGCTCCTCCCTCCTTCGTCTACTTCGCGGGCTCGGCGAGCAGTTCCTCGATCTCCGCCTGGTACTTGGAGAGGAACTCCTCGGCGAAGCCCTCGTGCACGTAGCGAACCACGCCCTTGCGATCAAGCAGCACCGTGGTGGGCATACCGCGGATCCGCAGCACCTTCTCCGACACCTCGGCGTTGGCGTCGAGGAGCACGGGCAGCGTCACCTTCGCCTCCTCGAGGAAGGCGGGAATCCCCCGGGTGTCCCCATCCACGTTGAGCGCGTACACCTTCAGGCCCCGCGAGGCGTAGTGCTTCGCGAAATCCTGGTACATCGGGAGCGCATCGCGGCAGGGCGCGCACCAGGTGGCCCATACGTCGAGCAGCACCACGCTGCCCCGGTCGCTGGCGATGGAGAAGGGCTCACCACCGGGGTAGCGCTTGACGGTGAACTCCAGCGGGGTGGGCGCGGACTCCAGCCCCCCCGGGGAGGTGGCCAGCGCGGGAGCCGTGAGCGACGGCATCTTCTGCGCGCAACCGGAGAGCGCGAGCACGGCCAGGGCGAGGCGGAAGGGACGCATGCCTTATTGTGCCCCCAAGCGGGCCCGCAGCGCGACGAGCAACTTGTCGATGAACCCACCGAAGGCGCCATTGCTCATGACGAGCAGCACGTCACCGGGCTGGGACTCGCGCGCGACGCGCTCGACGAGCGTGGGCACGTCCGAGGCGAGATCCGCGGCGATGCCCTGGGACTTCAGCTCCTCGGTGACACGGGGCACGTCCAGTTCCTCGCCGGTGGGCACCTTGTCGTGACGCTCGGGCACCTTGAGGCTGGCCCTCGTGGCCCCGGTGAAGGAGTGCGCGTAGTCCTCCTGGTGGATGTTGCGGCGGCTGGTGTTCGAGCGCGGCTCGAAGATGGCCCACAGCCGGCGCTCCGGGTAGCGGTGGCGGATGGCGGCGATCGTCTCCCGCACCGCCGTGGGGTGGTGCGCGAAGTCATCCACCACCAGGATGCCGCCAATCTCCGCCCGCACCTCCTGGCGGCGCTTCACCCCGCGGAAGGTGGCCAGGCCCTTGGTGATCTCCTCGAAGGACAGGCCCAGCCCACGCGCCGCGGCGATGACGCTGAGCGTGTTCTCCACGTTGTGCAGGCCGGAGAGCGGCAGCAGCGCGGTGCCCAGCACGGTGCCACGCTCGACCACCTCGAAGCGGGCGCCCTCGGGGCCGAAACGCACGTTGCGCGGGGTGTAGTCCGCCTCGGCGCCCTCCTTCGCCACGTAGGTGATGACCTGGCCCTGGCACGCTTGCGCCAGCTTCACGGCGTTGGGGTACGCGGCGCACACCACCAGCCGGCCGTCCTTGGGAATCAGCCGGACGAACTTGTCGAAGGTGGACTCGTAGTGCGGCAAGTCCCGGAAGATGTCCGCGTGGTCGAACTCCACGCTGGTGAGGATGGCCGTCTTCGGACGGTAGTGAAGGAACTTGGAGCCCTTGTCCCAGTAGGCCGTGTCGTACTCGTCGCCCTCGACGACGAAGTGCGGCCCCTTCCCCACCCGGTAGTTGCCCGAGTAGTTCTGCGTGACGCCGCCCACGAGGAAGGACGGATCCTTCCCCGCCTCCACCAGCACGTGCGCCATCAGCGAGGACGTGGTCGTCTTGCCGTGCGTGCCGGCCACCACGACGGAGTGCGCCCGGTCCAGGAAGAGCGAGCCCAGCGCCGCCGGGAAGCTCATCTGGGCGATGCGGCGCTCGCGCACGGCGGTGGCCTCGGGGTTCACCCGGCGGATGACGTTGCCGATGATGACCAGGTCCGGCTTCGCCACGTCGAGGTTCTCCGGACGGTAGGGCGTGAGCGCCTGGATGCCCCACTCGCGGAGCATGTCGCTCATGGGCGGGTAGACGTTCTCGTCGCTGCCGGTGACGTCGTAGCCAGCGGCCTTGAGCATACCGGCGAAGGAGCCCATGCCCGTTCCGGCCACGCCGACGAGGTGGATGCGGCGCACCGCGCCGGGGGTGATGGTTTCGAGGACGTTGCCGTTGTCGTCAGCCATGTGCTTTCGGGGTGAGGTCGCTGAGGCCGAGGGCCTGCACGACGAGATCGTGGAAGACGGGGCGGAAATCGCGGATGCGAACTTCCTTGCGGCCATGCGCCACGCGGTTGGTGACGAGCGCCACCACGAGCGAGCGGCGCAGGTCCACCCAGAGACTGGTGCCGGTGAAGCCGAGGTGGCCCACCGCGCCCGGAGGCGTGTCACCGATGAAGTGGCCCGCGCTGGACAGGCCCTGGGAGGGCGAGTCGAACCCCATGGAGCGGGTGCTGCCCTCCAGGATGGGATCGCTGGCCAGCGCGCGGTACCAGAGCGGACCGGGAGCGATGGAGGGCTCCCCCGCGCACCCGGCGAGGACGGCCTGGCCGAAGCGGGCCACGTCCACCGCGGTGCCGAAGAGGCCCGCGTGACCGCTGACGCCGTCCATCACCCAGGCGTTGTCGTCATCCACCTCGCCGGGCATCGAGGCACGGGAGGGAAGCTCGCCCCACATCCCGTCCTGACCGGGAGCGGGCTCCCGAGGACGGGTGGCTCCGGTGGGCGCCACGCGGCCATCCGTGGGGAAGTCCGTGAGGCGGTGGAAACGAGCGGAGAGCCCGAGCGGCTCGGCGACATGGCGCGAGAAGAGGACGTCCAGGGGCGCGCCTCCCGCACGGGCCAGAATCTCTCCCAGGAGGATGAAGCCCACGTCGCTGTAGGCGGTGGCGGTGCGCAGCGGAGCCACGAGCGGGGTGCGCGCGGCGGCCTGGATGACCTCCTCACGGACTCGGGCGCGGGTAGCCGAGGGACAGGAAGGCTCGAGGAGCTCGGGCGTGGAGGTGAGTGCCTCGGCGAAGAAGGGCACGAAGGGCGGCAGGCCCGAGCGGTGATAGAGCAGGTCCGCCACCGTGGCACCCGCGTCCCCCACGGGCGAGCCCGGGTAGAAGCGGGCCACGGGCGTCTCGGGACCGACCTTGCCCTCGGTCCAGGAGCGGAGGAAGAGCGCGGTGGTGCAGAGCACCTTGGTGAGGGAGGCCAGGTCGAAACGCGTGTCTCCGGTGACGTTGCCGGCCACGCCGCCAAAGACCTGGGCACCCCGGTGCATCACCACGGCCTGCGCGGCCGGGAAGATGCCGAGTGAGACGGCCTCCTCGAGAACACCCTGGAGCTCCGCGATGGGGTGACTGCTCATGCCTGCACCGCTCCTTCGAGGAAGGTGAGGCGGGCGGCGCCAGCATCCAACCGCACCTGGGTGCCAAGGGCGACGGGGTAGTTGGGGATGTCGTGGCCGATGGGGAAGCCAGCGGCACACGGCACCCCCGCCTCCTCGGCGAGCGAGCGCAGGACATCCGCGCTGCTGTAGGGAGCGGCCTTCTGCTCGCAGTCGGTGAAGTCGCCGAGCACGATGCCACGCACCCGGTCGAAGACGCCCGCGAGCATCAGATGGGTCCAGATGCGGTCGAGCCGGTAGGGGCGCTCGCCCACGTCCTCGAGCAGCAGGATGGCCCCGTCGAGCGATGGCATGTAGGGGGTGCCCAGCAGCCGGGACAGGACGGAGAGGTTGCCCCCGAGGAGCGGGCCCTCGACGACACCGGGGACGAAGGTGGCCTTGCCCTGGAGCGGCGGCGGAGGCTCTGGGGATTCGAGCAGACGGAAGAGGTACTCCTGGACCTCGGGCGGCTGCTTGCCCAGGTGGGTGAGCACGGGCCCGTGGATGGTGACACGGCCGAGCCCCTGGAGCGGCAGGTGGACGGCGGTGACGTCGGAGAAGCCGACGAGCGCCGTGGGAGCCATGTCGGCGAGCGGGAGCGAGGGCAGCAGACGCATGCACCCGTAGCCACCGCGGGCACAGAAGATGGCGCGGGCCTCACGGTCGACGAGGGCGCGGGAGAACTCCTCGGCGCGGCGCGCATCGGTGCCGGCGAGGTAGCGCCAGGACTCATAAAGGTCGGGCCGGAAGACGGGCGAATAACGCTGCCCGATGACGCCGAGACCGACCTCGAAGCTGGGACGATCGAAGGGGCCGGCGGGGGCGATGACGTGGACGGTGTCGCGGGGACGCAGCGGGAGGGGCTTGAGCCAACGCACGGGCGCCTTCATAGCACCCGGTGCGCGAGAGTCTCCGAGCTTCGAACACGACATGTCCGAGGGACAACCTCCCCTCTCCCCCCGGGAGAGGGCCAGGGTGAGGGTGCCTGCCCCCTCGGGTTCCACCCCCTACCCGTCCGCCCGCTCCAGGACGGCGGCGAAGAACCCATCGGTCCCGTGCGAATGAGGGGCACAGAACAAGAACCCCTCCCGGACACACGAAGGGTCCAACCACCCCGCCCCGGGAGGCACGAGCCTGAACCCGGGACTCTCGCGCAGGAACCCGAGGACCACGTCCTCGTTCTCCGCGCGGTTCACCGTGCAGGTGGCGTAGACCAGCCGGCCCCCGGGGCGCACGAGACGACCCGCCCGCGCGAGGATGTCGCGCTGGACACGAGGCAGCTCGGACAGGGACGAGGGGTCGATGCGGAAGCGCGAATCAGGCCCGCGCCGCAGGGAGCCCAGCTCCGAGCATGGGGCATCCACGAGCACCCGGTCGGCGAGCACACCCTCGGGAGGCGAGCGGAGCACCTGGACGATGGAGACCCCCGCCCGTGAACACCGCTGAAAGAGACGGTCGAGCCGCCCGGCATCCGGGTCGTACGCGAGGAGCCGACCGCGGTTCTCCATGGCGGCACCGAGCTGGAGCGTCTTGCCTCCGGCACCGGAGCACAGATCGAGCACCGTCTCCCCGGGCCTCGCCTCGACGAGCAGACCGAGCAACTGACTGCCTTCGTCCTGGACCTCGAAGAGCCCCTCGCGGAGGGAGTCGAGCCCATAGAGGTTGGGCCTGGGCCCCACGACGTGGAGCGCGAGGGGACTGAGCGCACCGGGCCGGGTCTCGACGCCCTCGGAGCGAAGCCGCTCCCCGAGGGCTTCACGGGTGGTCCGCAGCGGATTCACACGGAGGGTGATGGAACCGGGGACATTGAGGTGGGCGCAGAAGTCCTCGGCGGCGGGGCCGAGCTCACGGACGAAGTGCGCCGCGAGCCAGTCGGGCAGCGACCAACGAAGGGCGAGCGACGGAGGCTCCTCGGAGACAAGGGCCGGCGGCGTCTCGAGCCCGGAGAGCCGGGCCGCATCTCCGGAGGGCAGACCGGCGAGCCGGTGCAGGAAGACATAGATGAGCGAGGGAGCGGTGGCCTCTGGAGTGCCGAGCAGGAAGCAAAGCCGGCGGCGCCAGAGGCCGACGTTGAAGACGACCTCGGCGAGGGCCTGACGCTGCTCGCGAGAGAGGAGCCGGTGAGCCCGGAGGGTCCGATCGAGCACCCGCTCGGCGGGAGAGCCCGAGAGGACCAGGGAGAGAGCCTCGGCGGCGGTGGAGGCGAGACCATCGAGCGCCGACCAGGGAACCGAGCGAAGTCGTGACAGCGGGTCAAAACAGGATGTTGACAGGACGGACTCCGTTCTTTAGAAAGCACCTCGTTGTCGCGGCGGCCCACACGGGCCAACGCGCAGCGGACATATTCCCCGATAGCTCAGCCGGTAGAGCGGGTGACTGTTAATCACTAGGTCCGAGGTTCGAGTCCTCGTCGGGGAGCTACCTGGGTCTGCACGCGAGCACGCAGGCCCGAGGGTTTCAACAGCGGCCCCGAGGAGCAATCCTCGGGGCTGCTGGCTTTTCCCCAAGGATTCCGCGGGTTCTGCTCCTCCCCTCTCGTGAGACGAGCAGGGACAACGCAGACGCAGAGAATCGATCTCGCGCTCGAAGCATGTCCGTGGACAGCCTTCGTGGGCTCTCTGGGGCCTCCTGGGGAGAGAAAAGCCGAGAGAATTTAACGGCGGGGGGCCTTTGGGCGGGCCGGCGCCGCTGGCGTTTAACCGGCCACTGCATCCGCGCTCTCCATCGACGCCGCGAAGGGGCACAGCGCAGGCACGCAGCCCCCGCAAGGCGTTGTGCGCGCGGCGCAGGCGTCCCCTTGAGCCACACGGTTTGACTTCGAGCAGAACACGTAGAGCGCCTGCTGCACGAACCTCGGCGAGTAACGTGGCAGGTCGGCGCGGAACTCGCGGAGGTCGATCTTCGCGGCCTGCTCGCGCACCCACCTCTCGCGCGCGTCGTACGTCCTGGGCGCGCCCGGATCCCGAAGCGCATCGGCCGCGCGCGCGACGTTCGTGTCGACCACGACCAACTCGTTGCCGTCGACGGTTGGGAACCACGGCGTGAGCCCTGAAGCGAGCGCCGGCGTCGAGAGCGCGCTCACGAACATAGTCGCGAGTTTCCTCCCGACCCGGTGGATGCTCGCGAAGTGCTCGACGAGGAGCGCGGCCCGCTCTGTGGGTGACGACTCCACCTGGCACACGCGCTCAAGCAGCACGTTCACACCGCCTCCCTTCCAGAGCCGGAGCCATGCCGAGGTCGGGAGCTTGCCCATGTCGCCCATGCGGTTGAAGACGACGGTGGCGTCCTTCACGTGGCAAGGGACGCCAGGGCAGGTCTTGCAATCCACCCTCTCGTCCGTCTTCGTCACGTCGCAGCCCTTCTCGAACGCTTTGACGGAGCCAAGCGTCGGGCACGCGTGGCGCGTGGTGGCTCGCTTCACGCAGGCCACATCGGCGACGATCCGCATCGACGCATGCGGCAGCGACCGCTGCCGGCGCATGATCACCACGTCGCGCAACGCCTGGTACATCGCGAGCGTGACGAAGAGACGGAAGATGGCTGCGTCAGTTCCTGCCGCGAGTTCGTCGGGCGCGACCGCGAAGGCGCCGACGCGCGCGGGGTCGCAGTAGAATGGGGCGGCCCATTCCTCGTGGCGCCCGAGGTACCATCGAACGGCGCCTCGGAGAGCTTCCTCCACGACTCAGCTCCCCAGGACCTTCATCGCGGCGGTCTTCGCGTCGCCAAAGAAGATCGGGTCGACGTGCTCTATGATGTCGGCGCTCACGTCGAGGAAGTTCCGCTTGTTCTCGATGGGGATGAGGGCGCGCTTCGCGCCGTTGTCCTTCGCCACCTGGAGCGGCTCGGTGAGCGAGCGCAAGGGCTTGATATTCCCTTGGACGCTCATGTCCCCGAGGATGAGGAGCGCGGGGCTCACGGGCGCCTTGCGCAGCGCCGAGTAGGCCGCAACGAAGAAGGCGACGCCGAGCTCGGCCTCGACGCGGTTGGCGAGCAGGTCGATGACCTCGACATGGAGGTCGGAGACGTCGAGGTCGCGTGCGATCCCCAGCTCCGACTTCTTCGTCTGCAGAAAGCTGAAGGCTCGCTGCACGGACTCCTTCATCGCACCCGCCACGCCGCCCGCGAGCTTCAACTTGCCCGTGCCGCTCGAAACGGAGACCTCGACCCGATAGAGGCCGACGGTCCCGTCGGCTGTGACGCCCGCGCTGTAGACGGTGCCAGGGGCGAGCGGATCGGTAGAGATGAGATCGCGGCCACCCTGTTCGGGCACACCGACGAACTTCTCGTCGCCGGTCGCGTTGTCCGAGTAGCTGAAGGACGTGTGGTAGTACTCGAAGGAGCCCATCTTCTTGAGCTGCTCCTTCACGCGGCGGCGGCCTTCGATGGCCAGCTCGAGAATCTCGCCGAGTTCCTCCTGCGTGATCTCGCCGTGCGGGAAGAGGATCTTCATCAGGCCCGAGACGGTCTTGCGCACCGCCTTGCGGTCGCGGGCATTGAGGTGCGCGCCGAGCGAGAAGTGGCGGTCGATGACCTCGGTGAAGTTGTGCTTCCTCATCTCGCGGAGCGCCTCGGCGAGGTAGTCCACGACGAAGCCGTAGTGGCTCGTGAACATCTCGTTGCGCATCTTTGGGATCTCCCAGCCTGGGAGGTAGAAGTGCATCCGGTCGATGAACGCCATGTCATCGCGGATGATGTCCGGCATCGGCGCGAACAGGTGGCCGGTCTGCACCATCACGTCGACGGGCTGGTTCGTGTTGCCGAACATCGCGATGCTCGCGTCCCCTGAAACCGCTTCCTGCCCGCGCTGGAAGGTGCCCGACTCGCAGTAGGTCTTCATCGTCGTGATGACCTCCTTCGGCATCTTCTGGAGGTCGGCGACCTCGTCGAATCCGACGACGTCCCAGATCTGCACCATGCCCTTCTGGCGGCCACTCATGTGGCCGAAGAGGTTGGCGACGGTGGTGCCGCCGGTGAGCAGCGCGGAATACGGCGAGACCTCCTGCACGACGTAGCTCTTGCCCGTACCGCGCGGCCCGAGCTCGACGAGGTTGTAGTTCCGCTCCGCGAGCGGGATGAGGCGCACGAGGAAGAGCAGTTTCAGTCGCCGCGACATCTCGCTGGGCTCGTAGCCCATGCTGCGCATCATGAGGTCGAGCCACTCGTCGGTCGTGAACTCGCGTCGGACACGGCGGTACTCCTCGAGGTCGAAGGTCGCGATCTGGATGGGCGTGAGCTTGTCGATCCAGAACGGGTTCTTGCCCTTCGACTCCTCGTCGTACTCGAAGCGCATGTCGACCTGCGCCCAGACGCCGCCCATGACGAGGCGCTCGTAGTCGCGCACGTAGTGCTCGGGCACGTGGACGTTCTTGTGGCCGAAGTTCGTGACCTCCGCCCAGTAGTCCGAGTCGACCAGACGCACCTTCACCTTGTCGATGAAGGTGTGGCGCCCGCGGTCCTTCACCATCGCCTGCGCCTTCATCGACTCGTCGGAGCGGATGTAGTTGTTCGCGAGGGTGTCGTTGACGACCTGGAGTCCCATCTGGATCGCGACTTCGTCGCTCGATGCGCAGTACTTCCCGAGGAGGAACTCGAGGACGAAGACCGGCACGTTGGCGCCGACCTTCACCTTTCGGACGAGGTCCTTGCGCACCACCTTCCCGGCGAACAGGCGGTTGACCTTGTCGTCGAGCGCATCTCGTGTCGGAGCTGCTCCGTGGCTCATGGCTTACACTCCAAGTCGAACCGGGATATCGGTGGGCGATCGGTAAAGCTCCGCGTCGGTCGTCGGGTCCTGCACCACGACGCGCAGCGAGGCAACACTCTCGTCGCTCAGCAAAAAGGCGAGGGTCACTGGCTTGTTCGGCTCGAGCTTCACGGTGCCCGTGGCCCGATCGAACTGAGCGTCCACCGCCATGCCCACCGCGCCGACCTGCTTCCCAGCCGCCATCAACAGCGGCCGGACCTGGATGCCCGTCGCGCCGAGCAGCATCTGCTTCGCGCCGTAGATGAACGTGACGCTGAAGATGCGGTTGGTCACCGCCTCGGGCAGACCGCTGGCCTCGAGCGGCTCTGCCGACGGGCGCGCCGAGTCGCGCGTCTTCGTGCGCACGGTCAACACTGGGATGACCATCTCCTGCAGGGACGGTCCGCCGTGGTGGAAGGCCAGGTCACCGCCCGCCTTGAAGACGCCTGTGGCCGCCGGGAACACCAGCTCGAGGTCCGAGGCATAGCCGAGCTGCGTGGCCGAGACGCGCACGCAGCCCGCCGACGTCGCACCGCCGCGCCCGATCCAGCAGCGCCGGTGCAACTCGACGCTGTCGCCGCCTGGCGCGTCGGTGCGCATCGACTCGTCGCGGTCGGTGGCGAAGAACAGATGCCCGTGGTCGGCACTCACCACCGCGTGCTCGACGCCCGCCTTGGCCAGCTTGCCGATAGCGAGCTTGAGGTTGTCGATGACGCTGTCCATCACCTGACGCGCCTGGAACGTGAAGCCGGTCTCGCCTGCGTGGTCGATCTCCTGGGACCGCACGAGGACGACCTGCGCGCTCTCGACCTTCTTCGCCAGCTTCGACGGCTGCAACGACAGCAGCTCGTCGAGTGCGAGGTCGACCAGCTTCGGCACACGCGCGGCAGCGTGCTTCTTGCGGGCCAGAAGGTCGGGCAGGAAGGCGTCGTCGATGCGAGCGCCCAGCTTGTCCTTCTCCTCGACGACCGAAAAGCTCGACGAGGCCCCGGGCATCAGTGCCGCCATGCCGATGGGCGTGATGCTTGGGAGCGCGCCTACCGCCGCACGCACAGCGACCTCAGAGGTCTTCGGCAGACGCTCGGCCAGCTCGACTCCCATCTCGAAGCGCATGGCGTCGACGAGAAAGTAGGCGACGGGCTTGGGCTTGGCGCTAACCACCTCGCTCCAGATGCGCGTCTGGTGCAGAGCGCTGGGCACCGTCCACCCGGCCTTGCCGAGGGCCTTGGTGAAGCCCTCGGCCATCGTGTGGACCGCGTCTTCGTAGGCGCGGCGCACGACCGCGAGCGGGCGCTCATCAGGGTCTTCATCGAGCTTCGAGACGACGAACTCGAGACGTCGCTGGGCCTGGTCGAGGCGAAACCAGCCGGACCCGGACTGCGTGACGTAGGCGTCGAGCCACGCCGCTGCATCTCCCGAGGTCTTCCCGACTGCTGCCTTCACTTGGACCGCTAAATGGCCGAGCTCGGCCATGCGCCGAGTGGCCTCCCACTGGGCCTTCCGAGCGACGTCACGGTCAAGCCAGAAGCTCTGTTCTCGCTTGGACACGAGCGAGAGAGCGCCCTCGAACTTGCCGTTCGCGATGAGATCACCGGCGTGACGGAGCAGCGCGCGCTCCTCGAAGCGAAACGTGTCGATGGAACCGAGCGCGCCGGGGGGTAGCTTGGCGTTCTTGAGCCCCAGCTCCTCCTCAACGCGGTCGGCGAGCGTCGCGTAGGTGTCGGCGTGGCCGGTGCGCAGGCGCCGGGCGAGCTCGCGCACGGCCGACTCCTCGTCCTTCGTGGGTGGCTTGGCGACGCTGTCGAGTGAGGCGGGCGCGTCACACGAGAGGTCGAGGCGGAACTCGCCTGCGAGCACGAAGCGCAGCACGATGGCGCGCAGCTTCGCGAGCGGCGAGTCGGCCACGAGGTCCAAGCCCAAGCGTGCCTTGACGAGCTTGGTCAGTTCGCGCGTCGCCTCCTTGCTGACGATCTCGGCGTCGCGCGCGTCGCTCACGAGCCACGCCGTGAGCAGCCCATCGTTGCCGCTCGCATCGTGGAAGATGCTCTTCAAGATCGACGGCGGCTCCGCGCCCGAGTTGCCCGCCGCAGCGAGCGCGAGGTCCTCGTAGGAAACCTTGCGATCGAAGGGCAGCATCTCGTCGACGACGCCGAGCGTGTACTTCTGGAGCAGAACGTTCTTGGCGAGCTGCTTCAGCTCGGGCTTCCAGGTGCGACCGGCCTTCTCCAACTCCATCAGCACCGAGGCCTTCGCGTCATGGGCGAGGCCGGGGATGTAGACGACCAGCGCGTCGGGCTTGTCGCCGCTGACGAGGGGCTCGACGACAGCGCGAAGCTCGAACAGCGAGCCCGCGTACTCTGCGAGGCTCGCCTTGATGCCGGCGACGCCCACCGCCACGGGCTCGCTCGCCGCGCGCGGCCCACCGCGCACCTCATCGACGAAGGGTCGGAACTCGCCGCGCTCGTCGTACCAGACGACGACGCGACGGTCCTTGAGCTTGTCGGCGAGCTGCTTGGCCACGTAGTCGTGAAGCGGGTGCATCAGGCGTCTCCTCCCTCGGCGGCGGCAGCGGCCTTGCGACGGCCACCGCCCTTGCGCCCGGTGCTCTTGCCGCTCGCCACGGGCGCTTCGAGCAGGCTCTTCAGCGCCGAATTCACGGCGGGCGACGTGCGCTCCTTCACGAGCTCGTCGACGCTCTTGGTCGGCGTCTTGCGGGCGGTCCACTTGCCGTTGGTGCCCTCGACCCAGAACACGTCCTCAAGCCCATGGGCGATGGCGAGGCTGCGATCCTTGGCGCATTTCGGTACGACACGATCTGGCCACACGTGCATAGCCGTGTGGGACCAGTCGAACTCACCGCTCTCAAGCGAGTGCCACGCTTCGCGGCACTCGGTCTGCCACGCGCGCTGGCCTTGAAACAGACGCCATAGTGGCGCGCACGCCACAACAGTCCCATCGTCATGGTGAGGCGCCCAGAGGTTCGCCGCAATCCGCAGTTGCTCCGCGAACTGCTTCAATTCCTCCAGAAAGCTCTCTTGGCCTTGCAGCTCGCGCCGCTGGCGCGCGCTCTCACCCGCCGAACTGCGCTTTTCTGCGAGCACGGCTTCCTCATGCCGGATCTTCGGAGAGACGAAATCCTGCAAGACGGCGAACAGCGTTTCCTGGGTCATGGTCGGGTAGTAGAGCCAAACCGAATACCGGGAGCTCTTGCAGCCCATCTGCAGATACACAGGGGCTTTTCTGCGGGCGTCTTGGTATCGCCTTACATGAAGCTCGAAGAAGCGCTTCGCGATCCAGGAGCGCAGATCGCGCTCCTGTCCGCAGAGCGCCCTCTCAATCTCTTCGAATACCGGATCGGCGCGCTCACCCCAGCGGGCGGCTAGCGCGTTCTCTATCGCAGTGATGATGTCTGACGCATGTCCCGCGTCATCGACAAGGACGACCGGTTTGCTCGCCTCGCGCCGTGCAGCTCCTGCGGACGGACGCGCGAACAACTCTTCGAGCGTGAGCGTCCTGTCGAGCGCGGGGCGCGCATCAGCGCGCCACCGAGCGAAGGCAATACCGATCGCAAAGCTCAGCTCCTTGGCCGCAGCCTCCTGGAGCTCGGCCTCGCCTGCCGACAAGTCCGTACTGAGGACCTCGGCAACGGTCGACGCCGAGGCGCCCAGAAGGTGCGCGACAAGCTCAAGCTTTCGATCCGAAATGTACGATTTCTTGGTGAGCTGCCGGCGCGCACCAAGCTCGGCAATAGCGCGCTCCATCAGCCCTTCAGGACTCATTTCATAGAGCCGCAAAGCGTCGTCGCGACGCGCCTGTTCCAGGACCGGGTACGAGTTCGGGTGCGGGCCGACGAGGTCGTCCAGTAGCGACGACTCTTCGTCAGCAAGGGAATAGTACGTACGAACCGTCTTCTCGATCGCCTCGTTGTGCCGCAGAACCTTGGCGAAGGCGTTCAGCTTCCATCGGGCAAGATCTGTCGCCGCTTCATGGATGCCGATCGCGTTGCCTACGAATGTGCCGGCGAACGTAGCCGCCGTTTCGTCCATGGAGGCCAGGTGCCAGTAGACGGAGGCGGACTCTACGACGCGCGCCAGGGTGTCGTCGTCAGCATCTACCAGGGGTGCGGGGATCTGGTTCAGTAAGCCAGAGCGATATCGCTTCGCAGCCGAGCCCGAGAAGGCGTTGTCGCCGGAGCCAACGAAGCTCTCGGTCACCATCTTGAACACGCGCGTGTAAGCACCGCCGAGATAGGCCAGGCACTTCTCGCGGCTGGCGCACTGAATGGCTATGCCCGTGCCGCTAAAAGCTGCACCAGGCGGCAAGACGCGCGGACTGAAGTCACTCGTTGTTCGCTCCGGGTAGGTGAGACCCTCGGTGAAGTAGTATTCGCTGTGGTTGAGCCAGGGCGTCCAATCCGCTGACCCTTGGAGGCGAAGCCGCTTGTCAGCCAGGTACGCTTTTAGGAGATAGCCGTTCGCTCCCCAATCAACTGTAAGGGTGAGATCCTCCCAGAACGGCTGATACTCGCCGCCCTTCGCGATCGGGACCCATCGACCAGCCGAACCGCCAATTACCTCCCACCGAAGACGCAGAAACCGAAAATCATCGGTGGTCTGCATTCCATGGCGTGCCGCCCCGCCGGACTCAGCCAGAGGCGGAAGCGAAACAATCTTTTCCAAGACCGCCTTCGGCAGCCAGTAACAGAGCACCTGCAGTGGAACTCGCCGAAACTCCGCTACCGAGTGAGTCCACTTCGTGACGTCTCGGCGATCTTCGCGGTGGAGAAAGTGGGCGCGAACCGCGGTCTCTTTCTCGCGCGACTCCAGCACCCGATAGAAAGTGGACTCTCCACTGCGCCCTGGCTCGAGAACGAACGCAGCAGCCTCGACCATCGCCGCATCAAGGACCCCGTACCCGAGATCGAGCAAGACGGCGGGCGGCGCCGCGTCGAGCAGAACATGCTGGCGGAACCATTTGAAAGTGTCTACCGCGAGAAAATTCCGCGACGTGATTGCACCAACGAGCCCTCCTGGTGCCAGGAGCTCGGTCACTCGCGAAACAAATGCGAGGCCGATGTCCGTCTTGAAGTTCGAGTACGCATCGTCGAAGTACTTCTTCCCGCGGGTTGAAGCCTTTCCGAATGGCGGGTTCATCAGCGCGACGTCAAACCGCGTCTGCAAGAGGTCAATCAGGGCTACGCCATGAGCTGCGTTCTCGCTGAACAGGCGACGGCGAGTGCCTACAAGACCGGCCGCGGCTTCGGAGTAGCTTGCGAGCTGCTGAACGAGTCTTTCCTCGGCAACATGCCAGAAGTCCGACGAGCCCTCCGCGGTCTGATCAAAAAGTCTCCCCTGCCGCGAGGACGACTCAGCATCGGACACGAGTCGACGCATCTCTCCCTCGATGCGAAGGAGCACACCGAGTTCGGACGCCAGCTCAAGGCGTTCACAGATGGCTTCAAAAAGTATCCGCAACGGAGGCGGCGAGACGCTCTCCGCAAACGCGACGCGCAGCTCCGATTCCCCTGGCATCGGTTCTGCCACGACAATATTGGTGCGAGATATGGGCTCACGGCACTCGCGCCGGACTCCGTTGCGCGTCCACCAGGATTGCGCACGCATCCAAAGGGCGAGCTCTGCGATCTGTGCGCAGCGATCATCAATATCAACGCCGAAAAGATTGCGGCGGAGGATTAGCGCCGGCGCGGCAGCTCGCAGCTCCTCGATGTTCGGATAGTCGCTTCTGAGGGTGGCTCCCCCGAGTTCAGGCGCCCAGTCTGCGCGCGCCCAGGCCTCCTCGTAAATGATTGTCAGAATGTCAAATGCATACAGGAGAAAGTGGGCCGACCCACACGCGGGATCGAGGACTCGAATATCTCGTGGATCTTTCGCGGCTCGCGGCTCCCACTGCTCATTGCGAGGAACAACGAGGTAGCCGCATTTCGTGAGCAACGACGACGCGGCACCGTACATCTCCACCCACTGCCGGGCTAACGTGTTGTCGACAAGGAACTCAACCACGTACCGGGGTGTAAAGAACTGATTGCGGATGGCTAGTTCGCGAGAATCGCGCGGGGCCTGCGATTCCTCACGCATGTCACGCCGCTCTTCGGGCGAGTTGAAGTACTGATAAACCCAACCGAGCGTTTCATCCTCCTTCCACGCAGGCGCAAATTCGGGCTCGTTCAGCAGTGCGAGCAGCGACTCGAACGTTTGGCGCCTGGGCCAAAGCACCGACGAGGGATCCCGCCGGTCGAAGAGGACCTTCACCTCGGTCGATAGCTCATCGAAGAGGGACTCGATGTAAAGCCGGTAGCCGGCGCTGTCGGGCAGGAGCGGCAGGCCCGGCGCCATGCCGCAGAACTCGCGGTAGCCCGCTGACTGCTCGCCCTTGGTGATGCACTCCTGCACCAGCTCGCGAGCCTCGAGCATCTTGAGGGCGACGAAGCGGTTGAGCGTGGTGAACGCGGCGTCGCGCAGGTAGTCGGCGACCGAATCCGCGGCATTCATCCCAGCGGAGCGCTTGTGCTCGATGGCGGCAACGATGCGCTCGCGCGCGAACGCTTGCCTCGCCGAAAGATGCCCCCCCGCCTTCGCCGCGACAGTTCCGTCACGATGGACATCAAAGTCGCCCTCGAGCTGGGCGGAGAAATCCTCCTCGAGTAGCTTCCGCGCCTTCTGGGTGGCGCGTTCGATGGCGTTGCGTGTGTCCTTGTCCATCTCTCGGGCCCCTATTGAACGATGACCTTCTTGCCAGCGCCGATGAGGCGCGCGCACTCCTCGCGTACCCCGTCGAGTGCAGCTTCGAGCTGCTCTTCGGTCTCGACGCCTCCGGCGAAATAGCTGCCGACGCTCACGGTGACGACGCGCTCGCCGTCGATGATGCGTCGCAGCTCGGCGATGGCGGCACTGAGGCGCCCGCCGCAGGCGTCGCGGTCGGCACGGAGCTGCGGGATCGGCACGCGGCCCTCGTCGCGCTTCTGCCCGCGCTCGAACGGCTCCGCGAGGCGCCGCTGCTGGCCCTCGTCGATCTCCGTCCAGCCCGGCGTCTTCACGAGCTTGTCGAAGGCCTTGGTGTACGCGGCAACGCGGGCGTCGAGCGCCTCGTCGAATCGCTTCTGGTACTCCGTCTCCAGCGCCCTGGTGTGTTGCTCGATGGTGGGCAGCTCCTTGAAGAAGGTCTCGCGCTGCAAGAGATCTTCGAGCTCGGTCGCGCGCGTGCGCAGGTCGTCGGAGATGTCCGCCTCCTGGCTCAGAAAGCTCCACAGGCTGCTCTGCGCCTTGCGCGCGCTCTCGAGGTCGTGGAGGCGCGGGTCGCTCAGCACCTGCTCCAGCTCGACGGCGCGCTTGATGGCGTCCTTGATGGCGCGGTGGCTCGTGTTGAAGGTCGCGATGGCGTTGTCTTCGGAGCCACGCAGGATGGCCTTCATCTGGCCGATGGCGCCGTCGAGCACTGCGCCACCGGGCAGTCGATGAGCGGTGAGCGTGCCGAGCGCCGAGGCGACGGTGTCTTCGTTGCGCGCGACCTCCTTGCGCAGCTCAGCGACAATCGCGCCGGCGTTCAGCTCCTTCACCTCGCTGCCGAAGGTGTCCTTGAAGGCCTCGGAGGCCTTCACCAGCTCCTCGAACTCGATGCCCTTCTTCGGGCGGAACGACGCCTGCCGGAACAGGTTGTTGTTCGAGAAGGTGTCGCGCGCCTCGATGCCGGTGACAGTGTCGAGCGTCTGCCCCTTGCTGGTCGCCTCGATCTTGCCGGCGCGGAGCAGCGACAGGACGAGCAGGCGCACCGCTTCGAAGTCCCAGCCAAACGGCTCCTTGGCGAACTCGTCGGTGAGGTAGCGACCGCTCGCGGTGTCGCCGTAGTTGGCGCGCTCCTCGATGCGGTCGAGCACCTCCTTGAGCGGGCCGCTCTCGGTGCGGAAGACGGTCTTGCCTTTCTCGTCGCGGAGCAGGCCGATGCTGCCGAACACGCTGGGCAAGCCCTGGAGGTTTTCGGCGGTGAAGAGCGCGTCGGTGCCCTTCTTCACGTCCGTTGCCTTGGCGGCGGCCTCCTTGAAGCGGTCGAAGACCTCGGGCAGCACGGTGCCGAGCACCTCGGCGACCGTCTTGCCCACGTCGACGGCGCGGTCGCTGGGGCTGCGGTCGTTGCCCCGGAAGTAGATGCGGCCCGAGAGCGCCGCCGCCTTGAACAGCCGACGCAGCTCGTCGCCGTGGCGGCGCAGGCGAACGCGCTCCTCGGCGATGAGGGCGGGCGTGTCCTCACCCTTGGTCTCGCGCTCCTTGCGCGCGAGCATCTCCTTCGACCGGAACAGCTCGACGGTCTCGCGGTCGATGGAGTCGGTGAGCGCGATGGCCCAGAAGACGTGCTTGCGCTCCTGCTGGCTGCGCGTGCGCAGCTCGGCGGCGAGGCCGTCGAAGTCCTTCCCGTCCTCGGCGAGGTGGACCTGGAACATCATGTCGCCCGCCGTGAGCTCGCGGCCGTGGATGGCGAGGCCCGCCTTGAAGGTCTTGGTGTCGAAGAGCGTGTGCGAGGGCTGCGGCTGCCAGAAGCCCAAGAGCACTTCTTGGTAGAGGCGGTGCGAGTCGCCTGGCTTCGGGCTGATCCCGTTGCGCAGGCGCTCCCAGTCGTCCTCGGCGGGCGTGGGGATGCGGTAGCCGTCGTCGCCGTGGCGCACCTGGTGGGCCGCTTCGAGCGCCCGCAGGGCCTCCTTCACCGAGGCGAGCTGCGAGTCTCCTCCGACGCTGCCGTGCAAGGCAGCCGAGATGTTCTCCGCGCTGCGGTGGACGCTCTTCACGTACTGGAGGAGACAGATGACCTTGGCGACCGGCTGAGCGAGCGGGTGGTCGACCATCTTCGAGATGGCGGCGATCTTCGCGCGCACCTCGGAGCCGATGTTGCCCTCGACGAGGTCGTAGACCTGATCGAGCCGCACGAGGTCGCCGACCGCGCCATCGGCAAGGTTCACCGCGGGGTTGATGAGGAGTTGCTGCGCGAGCTTGATGATGGTGCGGTTCGCACCGCCGACGTGCTTGCTGGCGCCGCCCTGGGTTCGCAGGCCAGAGACGACCTGAATGATGAGGTCGATCTGGTACGGCAGCAGCGGGTAGAGGTCAATGAAGGCCTCGCGCGTCAGTTCGGGGAGCTTGATGTCGGCGGTGAGCCGTGTGTGCTCGGTGAGGCGTCCCCGGTGCTCGTCGAAGAGCTTCCCGAGTGCAGTCTGCGCGGTCGCGTTCTTCGAGAGCACGCGGCGGCTGGTGACCTCGGAGATGTCGCTCGGCTCTAGGTGGACCTGCAGCGGGAAGCGGTCCATCAAGCGGGCCAGCTCGATCTTCTTGTCGTCGAGGCCGGAGACGAGCTCGCCGAGCTTCTCCTGCGACGTGACGACGACCCAGTGCTTGCCACGCCCCTTCACGCCGAGCTGCTGCACGATGGCCTGCAGGTCGAGCATCTTCTGGACGTCGCGGGCGACGAACTGGCCGACCTCGTCGACCACGAAGATGAGCGAGAGCCCGGGCTTGCGCCGCTTCATCAGCTCGCCAGCGCGCTCTGCGAGCTTGCCCGGCGTGATGTCGGCCTTGTTCTTGACGGCCTTCACCCACGAATCAGCGACCGGGTAGGTGTCGGGGTCGAGGCTGTGGAGCACGCGGCTCGCCTCGGAAAGAGCGAAGGCGACCTTGCCCTTCTCGCTGGACCACTCCTTCTTGAAGAGGCGCTTGTACTCGTCCTCGAACTTCTGAAGCTGGCCCTTCTCCTCGAGGCCGATCTCCAGCTCCGAGAGATCGAGATCCTTCGCGTAGCCGAGGCTTTGGAGGAAGAGCCCGTACATGATCTCGGTGAGAGTCTGGTTGCCGCTGCGGATGCCTCGGTCGGTCGAGACGTCGAAGATGACCGCGTGCGTCGGGATCTTCTCGTTGATGGCCTTGAGCAGGACCTGGAGCTTCTTGTCGCCGGCGCGGTCCGCGAAGCGCTCGGCGGCCGACTCGCCCGCAACGGTGCGGTTCGCGACGGAGAGGCCGAGCATCTTGGCGAAGCTCGACTTACCGGAGCCGAAGAAGCCCGAGACCCAGATGGAGACGCCGTCGGTCGGCTTGTTCGGAGCTTCGCGGTACGCCTCGAAGATGCCGGTGTAGTGCGTGCGGATTGCGTCCGTGATGACGTACTCGTTGATTTCGTCGCGGATGATCTCTTCGTCAGTCTGGTCGACCTTGATGACCTCTTCGATACGACGGTGAATGTCGTTCGCGAACAGGGTCTTGATGGGCGTCGTCATCGTCATGGTCCTCAGAAGATCTTCGGGCGGTAGTTGTGCTCCGCGTCGAGCACGCCCATGAAGCGCAGGCCTGCCGCGCCATCGAGGTCGCCGGGGTAGAAGAGAACGGTTGGAACGTGGACGCGGCCCTTGAGCTGCTCGAGCAGCGAGAAGGTGCGGTACACGGGGAACAGCGCGCCGGTGCGCAGGATGAAGACGATGTCGTGGAGCGGGTCCCCATCCTCCGGGAGCTGCGACGCGACGAGGTCGACGAGCGACGACTCGCCCTCGGAGAGCACAGCGTGGACCGTCTCGACCACGGTCTCGGTGCCGAGCTCGCGCTCGACGTCGAACCACTCAGGCAGCGGGCGCTGCAGGCGCATGGCGGCGTCGAGGCACTGGGCCAGCGAGATGCGGTGAACGCGCTTGCCCTTCTGTTCGAGGCGAGTCTCCAGCAGCTTCACTTGCTGGCGCAGCGGGAACTCGTCCTCCGGGTCATAGCGGAAGATCGCGTAGGGCATGTCGTGGTACGCGCTGATGCGTTGCCGGGGGTCGGGCAGCTCGAGGACGGGCTCAAGGTTCTGCTTGATGCGGTGTTCGAGGTCGCTCATGCAACCATCCTCTCTGCGTACTCGGTGGTCGTGTTGCAGGGCAGCGAGAGCTGCACGAGGCTGCCAGCGACCTGGTATTCGAGCTTGCGGTACTGATGGAGCCGCAGCAGTTCGTGCTCGACGTCGGAGGGGCGCATGAGGAACAGGCGCCACTCGGCCGAGGCGACGAGCTTCGACGGGCTCAGCTTCGCGTCGCGCATCGCGTGGAGCAGGTAGAGGAAGCTGCGCTCGGGTAGGTGGAACGAGACGAACTCCTTGGCGACCGAGCCGCGCAGGAGGCCGAAGTCGACGGCCATCTTGAGCAGGCCCGCCGCCACGCGTTTGGTGGTCTGCTCGGACCACGCGTGCTCGGTTGTGCCGCCACGCTTGCCGATGTCGCCCAGGTACTTCTCGACGTCCTCGGTGTGGACGCGGAACGCGCCGCCGTCGTAGGCGCTGAAGAGCCAGCTCTCGAGGAAGTCGCGGACGAGGAACTCGTCGCGAGTCATGTGCCAGAGGAGCAGCGGCTTCCACTCCTCGATGGGCAAACCGCGCTTCGCCAGCACGACGAGGGGGCGGTCGCGGCGGTCGGGGTCAAAGCGACGGTTCAGCACCTTGGCGACGTCGCGGAGCCATGTGGCGCTCTTCGCGCCGATGAAGTTCTGCTCACGCAGGCGGTCGAGGTTCTCGCGCTTCGAACGCTCGAAGTCCCACGCCGCGAACACGGCGTAGGTCTCCTCGATCATCGCGCCCTTCACGACGGTGAAGGACGAGGCGACGTTCGCGCGCGAGCCAGCCTTCATGCTTCGGCCTTCCTCGCGTAGGGGACGGCCAGCGCGGAGGGCTCGCCGCGCGCGAAGCCGAGCGCCAGGAGCGCGACGTCGGCGTCGGTGCCTGAGAAGATGCCTGGCAACGGGACGGCGCGGCCCTCGGCCGAGCGCTTCAGCTTGCCGTAGGCCTCGACGTCGCGCGCCTCGACCAGCTCGAAGGCGCGCAGGACCTCGATGAGGTCGGTGCCCAAGAGCGACTCGAGCTTCTCGAAGAACGCGGTCCACTCTCCCGCGTGGTCGAGCCAGTGCTCCCAGCGCGCGTCGAAGGCCTCCTCGATGGACTCGGGTAGGCGCCAGAGCGTGACGCAACCGGGGGGCTCGAAGACCTCGGAGCAGCGGTGGGCGGCGACCGCGAACACCGAGCGCGCCTGCGCGAAGCGGTGCGTGCGCGGGAAGCCACGCCGAAGGGCAGCAGCACCGAGGCGTCCGAGCTGGCCCTTAGTGTTCCACCACTTCGCGAGGTCCATCTCGCCGAAGCGCGCCACGACGAGGCGCAGCTTGAGCAAGCGATCGAGGTCGAGATCCGTGCTCACCGGGCGCCTCCCCTGTCGGCGCCATCGTCGGCGTCAGCGCCGCCCGCTCGCACCCACTCGTCGACCTCAGAGAGCTTGAACTTCCACAAGCGCCCGATTTTGTGGGCGGGGAGGTTCCGGCTCTCGATCCAGCGGTAGACGGAATCCTTCGCGACCCCGAGGTGCTTGGCGACGTCTTCTACGGAAGCCCAAGGCTCTGTCGTCATCGGCTCCGCTCCGATTGGGTGGGGACCACTGCGCACCGGAGCAGGGTACGCGGAGCCAGCCCAGCCCACAAGAGCCGACTAGAGTCGAAAAGACCAGAGGAGCGATCCGGGAGTCCGAACGGGCTACCGGTGGACGCGCGCGTGCCCTTTTCGGGTCATAGGCGGTTCGTCTCGTCGGCGCGCTCCGCCATCAGCTTCGCCCACGCCGCCCGCTGCTCCACCCAGCGCCCGGCGTGGGCCACCGCCCGGAGGGCCCGCTCGCTGAGCGGCTCCACCCCATCCACCGCCTCCAGGTGGAGCACCTGGTCCTGCAGGTCCGGCGCGAGCAGCAGCAGGTCCAGCAACTGCGTCACCCGAGCCCTCGTCAGCCCCAGCCGCCGAGCTACCGTTGCCCGGTCCGGAACCAGCCCCCGGTCGATGGCCCCCTGGATGTGGTGCGCCAGGGCGAGCATCCGGGCCACGAGCGCCGGCCGGCGAACGGGAGCTGGCGGCGGGGGTGGCGGGGCCTCCTGGAAGACCACGCGCTTCTTCCGCTTCTCGCGGAACAGTGTCCCCACCAGCACTCGGCGATCGGCGGGCTGCGACTTCTCCTCGGGGGTGGCGTCGCTCATGCCGCAACCTCCTGTCCCTCAGCCCCCGGGGCAGAGGCGCCTACCTCGGGGTCCGCGGCGAAGTTCACGAGGTGCACCTCCACCTGCTCGCCCTGCTCGTCCACCACCACCTTCTCCACCAGCGCCCGGAGGAGCCGCCCCCGGTTGGGTGCCGTCAGCACCTCCCACACGCGGGCGAAGTCCCCAAGGGCCCGAGCCACCCACTCCCCCTCGGCGCGCTGTTCCTCCAGCGCCTCCAGGGTGCGCTCCACCTCGGCCAGGTTCCCCTCCAGCACCGCCAGCCGCTCGCTCTCCTGCTCCAGACGCTGGGCCACCGCCTCGCGCGCCCTGCCCTCCACCTGCGTCAGTTCCGCCACGTACCGCGCCACGCTGGTCGAGGCCTTTGCAATCTCCGCTGGCATCTGTGCCCGACGCTTCTTCAGCCCCTCTCGCCGCACCTGGAGGTACTTCTCCAGCGCAGCTCGCGCCTCCGCCACCAGGGTCCCGTCCGCTGTCGCCTCAATGATGCGGGCGATGACGTACTCCTCGATGGCGGGCGCCGGCAGCGCCTTCACCGGACACGCCTCCTTGCCCTGCTTGTCGCGCGTGGTGCAGCGGTAGTAGCGGTACTCCTTCTGCCCCCGCCGAGTGGAGCCGGGCGTCATGGCCTCCCCGCAGGCTCCGCAGCGCAGCAGCCCTCGCAGCACGTAGGCCGGGTTGAGGCCGCGCGTCCCCACCGCCTTCTCCCGCCCCTCCAGCATCCGCTGGACCCGCTGCCAGCGGGTGCGCTCCACCAGCGCCGGCTGCTCCCCCTCGAAGAGCTCACCCCCGCTCTGCATCAACCCCGCGTACACCGGGTTGCGCAGCACCCTGCCCACCGCCCCCTTCGTCCACCCGAGCGCCTTCTTCCCCCTCCTCACCCGCGTCGGCTTCGGCAGCAGCTTCTTCTCGTTGAGTAGCCGCGCCACCTGCCCCAGGCCCCCGTGCTGCTGGTACAGCTCGAACACCTCCCTCACCACCTCCGCCTCCAGCTCGTTCACCTCCAGGCGCTTGTCCCGCACCTCGTACCCCAGCGGCACCGGGCCCCCCGTCCACTTCCCCTTCCTCCTCGCCGCCGCCATCTTGTCCCGCGTCCGCTCGGCGATCATCTCCCGCTCGAACTCCGCGAAGCTCATCAGCATGTGGAGGGTGAGCCGCCCCATGGCATCCGCAGTGGAGAAGTTCTGCGTCACCGACACGAAGGAGGCTCCCGCGGCGTTGAACCGCTCCATCACCTTCGCGAAGTCCAGCAGTGAGCGGCTCAGCCGGTCCACCTTGTAGACGACCACCACGTCCACCTTGCCCGCCTCGAGGTCCGCCAGCAGCCGCTGGAAGGCGGGGCGCTCAAGGTTGGCGCCGGTGAAGCCCCCATCATCGTACCGCTCGGGCACGAGCACCCAGCCGGGCTGCCGCTGGATGTAGGCCGCGCACGCCTCGCGCTGCGCCTCCAAGCTGTTGAATTCCTGCTCCAGCCCCATGGAGGTGGACTTGCGGGTGTAGATGGCGCACCGCTTCGTCTCGTTGGGGGCGGGTGCCTTCGGTTGTCGCCGCTTCATACGCCCTCCCGCTTCGGCTGAGGTTGCTCACCCTCCGAGGGCTTGCCGCGCTCGGCGAGCGCCAGCAACCGCTCCAGATTGTCATTGAGCCGCGTGAGCTGTCGCACGAGCGCCGGCAGCGTCGATTCGTAGTACCGGTACCCCATACGGGTGGCGTGGAACGGAATCTCGCTGCTCATCGCTCTGCCTCCGGGCTCGGCTGGGGGCCGGTGGGCTTCTGCAGGTTGAAGAAGAGGAAGCCATTCCACGCGGTGCCGGTGATGCGCCGGGCGATGCTGGAGAGCGTCTTGTACAGCTCGCCTTGGTACTCGAAACCCTGCTCGCGCACCGTCACCCGGTGCTCCACTCCCTGAAAGAGGCGGACGAGGACCGTTCCGGGAGGTGGGAGCCGCGGGTCTCTCTTCTGGGCGGGCGGCGTGGGGTGGAGCGCCGCCTGCCGCATCCTCCACCGCTCCGGCAGCTCGTCTCCGAGCTCGACGATTTTCGCCAGTGCCCGCTCGGGCAGCCCCCCCTCGGCGAGTTCCTGGATACGCCAGGCGAGGCGCTTACGCAGGTAGTCCTTGTTGCGAGAGCCTGTGGGCTCGCCGTACAGCTCGCGGTACTTCTCCGCCAGCTCGGGCACGGACATGTGCTCCAGCGCCGCGAGCTGGGTGGGAACGTCGCCGAGCTCGCGTGCGGCAGCGCGGGCTCGGCCGGGGTGGTTGGCCATGGTGGTGCCTCCTTCCTCGCGAGCCTCATGCTCGCGGGCAGGGGGCATGACGGCTCTGTCCCCGCTGGAAGACAAGGCGAGAGCCAGAGTGATTTCAGGCACTTACACCACCCCCTCGCCTGCTTGCCCGCTCCTCTGGATGCGCCTGCTGCTCGCGCACAAGGAGGGTGAAGAGTCCCTCGGCGATGACGTCGAGCGCCTCAGCGCGGCGCTGGCGAAGATCCGCCAAGCGGGCCGAGCGCGCCTCGTCGGTGATGGAGGCTGGCTGGCTGTTCCAGGTGATGGGGGACAGGGTCTTCGCGCTCATCACCAGGGAAAAGCAGGCGAAGACTCCAGAGTGGGACATCCTGGTTTTCGCTCCCGCCCCCCCCCTGGACGAGCCCCCTTCCCCGCCGTAGATCGTCGGAATCAGTCCTACCGAAACCGCTCTACCCCACGGGTTCCGACGCTCCCCCAGGAGCACCGCCCTGGAGGTGGAGCCTGGGGGAGACGCTGGATGCATAGAGAGTGGAACCCGAAATCGTTCTTCCGCCACCTGACTCCTGAGGTCGTCACTCTGTTCACGGGCAGTTCGGGCGTCAATCTCATGGTGAATGACAAGGGACCACCGGGAGACCAGCTCTACCGAGCATGGAAAGCACTCCCCGAAGATCAGCAGCGCCGCCTCGAGACAGAGTTGCTGCCGGTCAACGACATGTGCTCGACGCACGCAAGACCGTATCTCGAGAATACCGCCCGCGCCGTCTGGACCAACGGCAAAGCGAATCTTGTCGAGGAGAGCCGCGCATGGACAACGCAGGACCTCGCGCTCCGACTCTTCATCGACAGCCGCCGCTCATTCTTCGATGCCTACAAGAACTACACCGTCGATAGCATGGAGCACGGCACGGAGTATCGTGGGCGGCGCCACGTGGCGCTTGAGCCATCCTCGACGTCGAAGCAACAGATGAGGGAGGCGATGCAGCAGCACTTCCGCGAGACAGCCCTGGGTGCACGCTGCCAGATCGAGGATTACGCCAACAAGGAGAAGTTCGCGCTCTTCGTCTACTACGAGGATGAAGTGACGCCGATGGACCGGTTCAACACCGAGGGCGTCGTTGCGCCTGAATGGCAGCGCCCGGTTCTTCGCATTGCCGCTGTCTTCCACTTCGAGACCGCAACCCTCCAAGTGAAGGCAGCGCGCAAGGTAGAGCGAGAGAAGCTGCGCGACCTCTTCGCGAAGATCTTCGTCGGGGAGCCCGACTACTTCGAGGACACGTCGAAGAACCCGAAGTTCTGCTTCGACCCTCTCCGCAGCCCGAACTTCGACTTCCCAACGCGCCTCGCGGACAAGATTGAGGATGTCTGTGTCGTCAAGATCGTCGCACGCCCGCAGCACGATGATGTGCGGCGCATCAGCATTCAGCTGAAGCCGGGCCTGTCCGTCAAAGAGACGCACGAGGCGCTCGACGGCTACGGCATCGACCTCACCAACGACGTCGTTGAAGGCGTCCAATTGCGCTTCCAGTTCGAAGGGAGCGGTCGCTCGAAGTGGCGGACGGTGAGCCTCTTCAATCCCGGCAGTTCGAACCTACGCGACACAGATCGCGATCGAGTGATCAGGCGTTACCTCAAGGAGTGGGGCATCGATGCCACCGTCCACCAGGCGGCCGTGGCCGCTCCTATTCTCCAAGATACGGCGAGCTGATCCCGCTCGCGTCAGCTATGCCGAGGTGCTGGCCGCGCACCTGGAGCCCTCGCTCCTTGTGGCCGAGGGAGTCCTTGAGTACGGCAAGGCCGACGGGTACGAGCCTCCTGGCTGTGAGCACGGATGCACACCGAATCTCGACGTTGAAACGAGAATCAGCGATGGACTCGTCGGGGTGGCCTGCCCGAATGCCCCCTACTGTTGGCCTGGATGGATGTGGGTGCCGGAACATGAGGTGAACTCGCTCCGCTGCCGCGCGTCCCTTGTATTCGCGGCTCTGCGGAAGCTGAACGGCCTCGTCGAACTCACCCAGCCCGTGCCCGCTCCCTTCGTGGCCGTCGGGCTGCTGCAAAAGCGTGGCTGCACGGTTCCTGTTGTCTGGCTCCGGTCAGCGAAGCTCGGCTTCGAGCAAGCATGTCTTGGACTGAGGAAGCAGTTGGGCGGCGACGGCCTCATTGTGCTCGTTGCAAAGGACCCGCGCGTACCGTTCCACCCAAGTGAGCGCATTGCCGTCCTTGAGCTGCTCGACGGTGCGGACGGCCACCTTGGTCTCGTCCGCGGGCTCGACATGTTCGACCCCGACTACCGAACCCGCGCCGCCTCGCGAGAGAACTCCGAACTTGACGTCGACTTCATCCACCTCCGTTTCGAGACACAACCCGATCGCCACGTTCTCCTCGTGAACGGTCACGACTTCGGCGGCTTTCGCAAGAGCGACGTGCTCTTCACGCAGCTGCTCCTCCTCGCCGCGGGACGCATCGGCGGTAGGCGCGATGGGTGGCGAAACAAAGCAGCCCTCGTTGGTGATTTCACCCCGCGTCCAGCGGCAGACGTCGTGAAGAAGGCGAACAAAGCCCTTGAGCGTCTCCGAGAAGAACTCGCCTCTCATGACGTGCCCGGCCTGTCAGAGGACGAACTCGATGCCATCATCAAAGCCGGCCGAGGTACGGGGCGCGTGCGACTCGGCGTCCCCCCGGAGAATATTGTGCTCGATGCGTCGCTCGCGAATTTCTCATGGGTGAGCATGACGACGACCACGACGAAATCTGGGAGGCGTATCGCACCCAATGCCAGCCAAGAGGAGGGTATTGAGAAGGCGGCGCTCCTCCTGAGCGAAGCTCGGCGCCTCGGTGCGCCTGGCAGCGTGGATGCCGTGCCACCACTCCCTGCTATGAGGCGTCGCTCCAGCCATAGCGGGACTTGAAGCTCTCGCGCGTGTCGCGCTCGTCATCAGGCTGTGGGAAGTCGTCGGGAGAGATGAGCGAAGTACGGGTAAGGTCGATGATGATGGCGCGCCTACGGTTCGCCTTACCGGCGAAGCAGATGCGCTCGCCTTCGGCAACCACGTAGCCACCTTGGAGCTGGTTCTCGTGGATGAGGCGCCGGAGCGCCTTCAGGTCGACGACCTCGCTCGTGTAGTCGATGCGACGGCAATGCTGCCGAAACGAGTCATAGGCACTCTCAAGGTGTACGCACAGCCGCCCATCATCGAAAACGTAGTGGACACGATGCCGAAGTTCGCCCTGGATGGCCATGACGCCGAGCATCTCAACGAAGTGATCGAGAGCGTTCTTGACGCCCTGTCCCATCTCAAGAACATCGACGAGTACGGCATCTACTGCCGCGCGAGCCCCCAAGTCGACCGGCAGCGAGTACCCACAGAAGCTCGCGAACTCCTCGAAGAGGTGGATGCCAAGGAGCATCGCGGTGATGTTCTCCGCGACGCGGACGGGCACCTCCCTGCCATCCAGAAGCGTGGTGGCGACCGCACGCGCAAGCCGAAGGTCAGTGTCGAAGTCACGCCCGAGGCAGAACTGGATGTAGCGCGGTGCGAAGAGCGAGAGCTCCACGGCTCTGAGCGCTTTGAACGCAGCCAGGCAGGCCGGCTTCTCCTTGAGCGTCGTCTTCAGAGGGTTCGCTGTCAGGATGCGCTCAAGAATGGCCGCCTCCGTGGGCCTCGTCTCACCTGCGATGCAGACAGGTGCTTGCAGGTGGTACGTCTTCACCCGCAGGTCCGGACGCCCACGCTCCTCCGTCTCGCCGCGATAGAGGCGCCGCAGGTATCGGTGCAGCACATTGAGCCGCTGCTGCGGCATGTCGTACGGCTTGTACTCGTCGATGAAAACGGGCACCGAGCGTGTCGAAGAAAGGAGCTTGAGTAGCGCGAACTCTGTCTCAGTCGCGCTGTAGGGCTCGGCGGCGCGCACGCCAAAGAGCGGCCAGAAGACGTCCATGCAGAGGCTCGACTTGCCCGAGCCCTGCGTTCCCCAGATGAAGAGGCTGGGGAAAGAACCCACTCGCTCCATGAGACGGGGCTTGAACGGCGTTGCGAAGAACCAGCCGAGGATGGGCAGCAACACCTCTGGGCGATTGACGTTCGGCAGATGCTCGAAGACGACGCGCGCAACTCTCTGGAAAGCCACATCCTCCGCTGGTTGGTAGCGCACGCGCTGGTCCAGCGAGCCGCCGCTTGGAACGTAGACCACGGGTGGAGGAAAGAGGAATCCATCCACCCCGATGGTGCAGTCAGGGCCAAGCCAGATGTGGTGATCGCCTTGCTTGTAGTCGCCGAGCATCGAGGCGCCCGGGCGGCGAGGTGCTGGATGGCGCGCGAGCAAGCGCAAAAGCCCTTGGACATTGTTGTCGTTCCCCGTCCACTGCAGGTCCGCCGATGGGAGGTGCCGGATGAGGTCGCGCTTGGAGTGGAAGGCCGAGAGCGGGAATCGCAGCCCCTCGAGAGCCGTCCCCTGGTCCGTTCGCACATTTCCAACGAGGAGTTCACCATCCTCGGTCTCCACCCGCGCCGTTGGTGTAATGATGAAGGAAGAGACAACCCTTCGTTCTCCACGTGCTCCAAGAGAGTAGTAGCAGTTCGTTCCCTCGTGGATCTCGCCCTCAAGGGCACTTTCCTCCTCCGCAGCTCCGTCCTCCCGACTGTTCCTCCCCTGCCGCACAGCCCCAGTCGAAGCACGCTCAAGAGCACGTCGGAGATCCCTCTGCTTGAGCCCGAAGCGCTTCTCGATGAGCCCGAGATACTTCCCCTGCACGGCGGGGTCTCGCTGCGCGATGGCACCGAGGATAGGCTTGAGGTGCTGCTCGAGCTCGCGCACGGGCGCATCCGTCGGCACGGCGTCGATGCTCCTCTCGATGTCCGGAGTAAGTTGTTGGACCTCGCAGCGAGCACCTGGCTCGCCGCCGCCCTGGCAGTAGCCGAGTCTCTGGAGTGAGCGGCATGGGGGCGCCACCCAACCATCCTCATGAGCTGTCGCGAGGATCTTCTCGTAGCACTGGCGAACATACGCAGGCCCGTCCCTGCCCTCGAGCTTGCCGAGAAGCCGCCGGTCGTAGTCGAGAATGAGCAGGGTGAGCTCGTCGAGCCCGAGCCCCTTGTGCATGAAGAAGCGCACCATGTCGAAGATGGCGAGGCTCCGGTCCTCAGCACCTTGATCCCATAGGCGCTGAATCGCCCCACACATCTCAACAGGGCGCTTCCAATCGTACTCGCCCTCGGGTGTCCTCCGAGCCTTCACTGCGCCCAGTTCCAGTCCCCGCGCTCCCTGTACACGGGGGAGCGTGCTCCGCTCTCGTACAGCCCCCTGGACAGCGGGCACCGACTGCATGAGCCGCTCGGCCAGCCGCGCATCCTCCATGCGCATGAGCCCTCCGGGAGCAGCTGCAACGCGATGAGGCCTCTCAGCGGTCGGCTTGCCCTTCCGGCTGACGGTGCCAACAACCTTGATGATGCGCGCGACGTCATGAATAGAGTCGACGTTGATGCTCTTGGACTGAACCTGGGCGCGTAGTTCTGCCTCGAAGGCTCGCAAGCCAGCTTGGACCAGGCCTCGACGCTCCCCCTCGAGCCGAAGCGGCGGCAGCGCGAACCAGAGCTGAGCCCCGTTTCCGCTCATGACGAGCCGAGGGCGCACGAGCCCCTGTGCCTCGCACCATGCCGCGGCAGCCTCAGCGCTCTGGACGGCCAGGGCGAGTTCCTCGTTGGTGCTTGCGGTGTCCTTCGGGCGAACAGGGTCGAGATCGATGACAGTGGCTGTCACCACCTCCACGTCCTTGCTTCCCGCTCCAGTCTTGAGAGGTCGAATGGTGTTCGGCGCACGGGCGAGAAGGCCCAGCGGCCTCGGCTGAATACCGACGTAGACGTTCCCGTTGTCGTTCGCGCGCATGCACTCGCGTACGAAGGCCTCCTCGTCATCGAAGAAGCCGATACCGAGGATGCCAGCCCCCGGGAGAATGACGCGGACCTCGCTCACGCCATGCGCGGCATGAGCGAGCCAGCGCCATGTCGAGCGAATAGCCTCGGGGTTCGGAGCAGGTGCGCTCATGCGCAGGCGTTCCCGCACCAAGAGCCCCCCTTCGGAGGGGGACAGGCTGCTGGCTGCTCAGCTCGCGGCCACAGGTGAGGGCTCATCTCACCCCTCCCTCCCAGTGGACGCATGAGCCCGCTCGCGGCGGTACACGGCGAAGAGCTGCGTGCCATCGGAAGTAGCCCCAGCCTCCTCAAGGTGGAAGTCAGCCTCGGGATCGACGACCTGATCGATCTCCCAGCGCCGGAAGAGCCCCGGAAGTCGGATGAAGTCGTCCGGTTCCCGGCTCTCGTGCTCACAGTCCATCATTGGCCTCCATCTGGCGCTCAAGCCCTACCCCCCTGAGAAATGCAGCCTGGCAGGGACGACTGGGACAGCAGCTGCTCAAGCCACTCGCGCACCCGGGTGAGGGCGCGTTGGAACCGCTTGCGGGCGGCCTCGTGCGACAGGCCGAGGCGCGTCCCCGCCTCTCGCTGGGTTTCGTCGAGGACGACCACGTAGAGCACCAGTTCCGCGTCCATGCCGAGGATGGGGCGCAGCCGGCCGAGGAGTTGGGCCATCTGCTCCTCGAAGGGGAGAATGAGGCCCACGCCGAGCACCGAGTCCTCCAGTGCTGGGAGACCGACCTCTGCGCGGTGTAGGTGCACGCCCCCATCGGCAGGCACCAGGGCCTTGCTGGTGCGGCGCGCCTCCGTGATGACCTCGCGCATGGTGCTGCGCAAGAGCGTCCCCGCGACGTGCCTCACCCGGCCGAGGTTGAGGCCGGCCACGAGCACCGTGAAGGCGGTGGTGATCGCCGAGACGAGCTCGTCCTGAGTCCCCGTGAAGTACCGCCGCAGCAGACGGAAGCGCCGATCAAGTCCAGGCCAGAGCGCCAGCCACAGCAATGAGGACGCCAAGACGGGCGCCTCGTGCTGCTGAACCATCTCGACAAGGGCGACCAGGATGCGGTTCTTGTCGGCCGGACTGCCGTCGCTCCCCGTCAAGAAGGCCACGAGAGCCGCTGGCTCGGGGAAGGGCGCCAGTTCCCCCCGCCTCCTTCTCGCGGTGTTGAACGCGTGGAGCGCCAGCGGGGTCCGGATTTCGCGATCGAAGCTCAAATGCAAAGTACGCCATCTCGCAAACATGGCCCCTGCATCCCGGACGCAGGGAGGGGGGAGTGCAGGAGGGGAAGTCGGGCCAAGATCCGGCCCCCCTCTCCCCCCTCCCCCCTGCGCTGGCCCAGCTCCGCCCCAACAGCCCAAGCCAGAGATGGGCACAAGGGGGCGGAGCACTACCGCCGCTGGCTACCCCCAGGGGTATGCGGCCGACACGAGAGGGTTCACTGCACTGAAAACCGGGACGCGGTGGACGGTTTGAATTCTGTCCCGTCCACCCTTCTGTCCACCCAAAGAGTCTAGATATTTCAATAGTTTATTAGAGAAAGAGTTCGAGTGGACGGGTGGACAGCCATTTTGGGCATAGGGCTACCAAGCGCGTGCCTTCTTGCGAGCGGCACTGGGGTACCCCGCCCACCGAAGAAGGACTCCTGGCTCAACCCTGTGCCTACCCTCCAAAGCGCTGTCCACTGTCCACGGGCGAGACAACCTACTGAAAGTACGAGCGAAATCCGGTGGCCACGCCGAGGACGGGACGGGATTGGAGGTGGCCACGGCGGCCCGGCGTAGGTGGCGTGTCCCACCGCGAAGCGGAAGGCCGCCTTTCACCGGGCATGGAAGGTACTCACGTCGCCGCCCCTCCAGATGTCCCCAGCCCTGAAGCCCCCGAAGCGGGGAGCAGCGCGCTCGTCCTCCAATTCCAGCGAGTGCTCGCCCAGCTCGTGCGCGCCGGCCTCGTCACCCGCACTACGGCGTCGCGACTCAACCGCACGGTGAGCCAAGCCAGCGCCCGTGCCGAGGAAGAGCGGGGTCGGCTGCCTCACCTGCTCTTCGCCATCCAGGCCGCCATCGCGGAGGGCCTCCTCGTTGAGGGTGTGCACTACGCCGTGCCGGAGGAACACCGGCTCGCGCTGCATTTGGAGAAGGTCATCCCCGAGTTGCAGCGTCTCGGCCGCATCTCGCAGCACCGGCGAGAGGTGCGGCATCTGGTGCGCCAGGGCCGCCAGCTCTGGCCCGAAGTCATCCTGAGTTGCTCCGCTCGGGTCCGCTTCCGCCCCGGTGACCGCCGACGCGCCCTCGTGCTCGCCGTGCCGCAGCTCTCGGAGCTACTCGGCAGGCACCCCGCTGTCCCAGTTCGCTGACCGCCCCCGCCTTTCCTCTGCACCAGCAGCTCACCCCACGAGGATCGCGGATGGCGCTCACAGACCTCATCAAGCCGACCCCTGAGTCGGACCGTCCCCCCGGAATCACCTGCGACAAGTACACCCGCAGCGAGAGCACTCGATGCGTCCACTACCTATCCAACGGTGGCTGCGCCCGCGCTGACGAGTTCATGTGCGTGGAGTGGCTCAAGAAGCACGGCCCCCTGGTTCCGCGGCAGGAGGGGCGGGAGCGATGAGCAGCCTGCGCGGCATGGTGGACCAGTTGCGGCGGGAGGCCCTCTCCTCCCAGCACCTGGTGGCGTTCGCAGCGGCCCGCCCCCAGCAGCCCGCCCTTGCGTGCCACCAGAACATGGCCTCGGTGCTGGAGGCGCTCGCCGATGAGCGCGAGGACACCTACCCCCAGCGCGAAGCCCTCGCTCAGGCGCTCCTGGCCGAGCACCGCGCTGGCGCAGGCCCCCTCTGGACCCAGGCGCTCGTCGCCGCCTTCTACCCAATGCTCAGCCGGCTCCGGCACCGGCTGGTGGCCAGCTCCCTGTCGCGAGAGGATCTCGACCAGCTCGTTCTCACGGCCTTCCTCTCGGCGCTGGAGCAAGTCCCACTCAACGATCGCAAGGCCCGTACCGCCCTCCGGCTCCGCCAACGGACGGAACGGCTCGTGTTCCGCACCCTTCGCCGCGAGCGAGCGGAACAGCAACTTGCCGCCGCTGCGGACGAGCTGGCCTCCGATGCCGCCGAGCTGGGGCTCCTCGAGCCCAGCGTGGAGGAGCCTCCCGAGGAAGAGCGGGAGACACTGCCTGCCTTGCTGGCGCAGCTGCCAGATGGGGCGCTCTCCGCGCGTGGGCGCGAGGTGCTCGTCGCCACCGTCCTACGGAGGGAGCGACTCCGAGACTACGTCCATCGCACCGTTGCCGGGGATGAACAGACGCGCGAGCGCGCCTACCAGCGTCTCAAGCGGCAGCGGACACGGGCCCTGCAGCGACTGCGGACGCTCTTCTCCGCGTCCCCGCTCGCCCAGGCCAGTGGCTTCTGAAGAGGGCGAGCATGCCGGACGCGGCGCAGAAGAAGGCGGGAAGGCCACGCAAGAGCGAGGGCCCGCGCCTGCCCTACGAGGAGGTGGATCGGCTCCTCGTTGAGGGTGAGGAAGTCGCTGGGGACGATGGGAAGCCAACCCGGCGTTTCCCCTCTCTGCGCGAACTCGGCCAGCGCTTCGGCGTCGCCCACAGCCTCATCGCCCAGTACGCCAAGCAGTATGACTGCCAGGGCCGGCGCCAGCGCTTCCTCGCAGGAGAGCCCGTAGAGCGGGTGGTGCTCCCCAAGAGCAGGCCCGAGTGCCTCGCTCCCCAGGCGGAGGAGTCCCTACCCACCCCAGACGAGCCCTCGCCGCCTCAAGACGAGCCGCCCCCGCCGTCCCAGGCAGAAAGGGTGACGTTCCAGCATCGGGCGGAGCCTCCACCGCTCGAAGCAGAGAGCGCGACACCAGAGCCCCAGCCCGCCGCCCGGCAGTTCCAGTTCCCCCCTGAGTCGGAATCTGCCCCTGCACCTTCGCGCCGCCCCCGCGGTCGTCCCCACAAGGCGGACGCCCCGCGCATCCCCTACGAGGAGCTCGACAAGCTGCTCGTCTTCGGCGAGGTCGTCACCCTGCCGGATGGCTCCACCACCACCGTCTACCCATCGCACCGAGAGCTGGCTGAGCGCTACGGCGTGAGCACCAGCCTCATCGGCAACTACGCCCAGAGCCACAACTGCAAGCGCCGCCGCGAGGAGGCCAAAGCTCGCATCGCCGCGCGTGCCGATCAGAAGCTCGTCGAACTGCGCGCCACCGCCATCGCCGTCTCCAAGGACGACGCTGTGCGGATGATCGACAGCTACCTGCTCAACTTCGAGAAGGCGCTCGGCGAGGGCCGCGTCCGCTTCGACAACCCCACCGACTTCAACACCATGGTGCGCCTCAAGGAGTACGTCCTCGGGGGCGCCGACTCGCGGCAGGAGATCCACGCCTCGCTCTCGCTCGAGGACCTGCAGGCGCGCCACGCCCGGATGATGCGCGAGGTGCGGGAGGCGACAGCCCGCGAGCAGGGACTTCTCGATGCACGGCCCGCGAGCAGCCCGGCTCCCTCCAGCGAGGGCGGCGTTCACTTTCCCGAGGCACGTTCACTTCCCGAGGGCCGTTCAGTTCCACGGGAGGCGCGTTCACTTTCCGGGGCTCGTTCAATTACGACTGGGGATGGGGAGCCCCCGCCCCGCCCCTCCGAGGACGCGGTTGGGGAATTGACGCCCCAGGCCAGAAGCGCAGGCGGGGGCGAGGAGGACGAGCCGTGAGCCTCCGCCCGCGCCGCCAGTTCCAGGCACAGCGCCAGGTCCTCCAGCTCCGGCCCCAGAGCGCCGTGCTTGGCCCAGGGCGCGCGAAAGGGCCGAGGATCGCCCCGTTGCGGCTGCGCTCGCGCTGCGGCGCCCTGGCGCCCCCTGCGCGGAGTCCGGGCAGCCGGGCCGGGAGTGCCGGCGGGCTCGCCCTGGACGTGCCCCCGACGGAGGCCTCGCAGCCTGGGGGCGCTGCGCCGAATGGCCGAGAAGGGAGAAAAGCGGCAGTTGGCGCACGCGGCAGCTTGTGTTTCTGCGGGGTTATGGGCCCTTGGTGGCGGCCCAGGCGCGGGGACGAATGGCCGCATTCCTCAGTGTGGCGCCCCCGGCGCAGGGCCACCAGCAGCCCGGTCTGGAGCACCTCCCCGGGCTCCGGGACGGATGGAGCGCAGCCCCTGGTCAGCTCCCCCGAGGCCCCTGGCTGGGAGGCGCTGGCGGCAGGTGGGCCTCCACAGGCCGCATCTTGCCTACAACCGCTCACCATGGGGGGGGAGGGTGCGTTTTTCGGGAGTCGCACCCCGCGGGCTGGAGTGCTTGGCCAACCTTTCAAGTGGGTAGGTTTTTGGAAATTGAACGGTCCCCCTCGGGGAAATTGAACGCCCCCTGATCATTTTCGAACGACAAGTGCTTCCCTACATCGTCTCCACCACCAACCAGCCCCCGCGAGGACAGGTTCTGGCATCCAAACCTGTCCCGCGCGCACCTGCCCCCACCTCAGCAGGGCAGCTCCTGCACGGCCCGCACCAGCTCGTCATCGGTCGGGTGCGTGTAGCGGGCGGTGGACAGCAGCGAGCGGTGGCGGGCGAAGCGTTGGGTGAGCCGGATGTCCTTCGTTCGCCGGTACACGCCCGAGCAGGCCGTGTGCCTCAGCGCGTGGAAGTTGAAGCGCCGCTCCAATCCCGCCCGCTCCTGCCACACGCGGAAGGCGTGCCGCACCTGGCGCGCCGACAGCCTCCGGCCCAGCCGGCTCACGAAGAGCGGGGACTCGGAGCCAAGCTCTCCCCCGCTGGCGCGGCGCGCGCGCAGCAGTTTCTCCAACTTCGCCCGCACGGTGTCCGAGAGCACCACCTCTTGGGGCGCCGGCTCTGGACTGCTGCGCTTGAAGACGCGCAGGCGCACGTGGCGCCGGGCCCGTCCAGCCTCGTCGAACACGTCCCCAAGGTTGAGGGCCAGCAGCTCGTGCTCACGCAGGCCCGTCGCCAACGCCAGGCTCATGAGCACGTGATCGCGGAAACCCTCCCGGTGCTGGCCCGACGCGCGCAGCAGGGCTGCAACCTCGCGCTCGGTGAGTGTCCTTGGGGGGCGGGAGATGGATTCGGCATAGGCGGCCATAGGGGTTCCTCCAAGCAGTGGACGCCCTCATGCAGGCTGCCGCGCGCGAGGAAGGCAAGTCCGTCCACCCCTCTCCTGCTGGGGACGTGCTGATGCTCGGCATCGTCAAGCGCACCGAGGAGGAGTTCGCCGAGTGGCTCTCCACGGAGTGGGGCTTCCTCTCGGGCCTGGCCTCCTACGATGACGAGCCCGTCGCACTCGAGCCCTACCAGTTCGCATTCCTCCAGAACCGCTCGCGCTTCCGCTGGGTCACCAAGAGCCGGCAGGTGGGCTTCTCCTTCCTCTTCGCCCTCGAGGCCCTTGCCCGCTGCCACCTGCGCGAGAAGCACACGGCCGTCTTCGTCAGCTACAACCTCGACGACGCCAAGGAGAAGATCCTCGTCGCGCGTCAGGTGCATGAGGAGCTGCCTCTGGCCTACCAGAAGCGGCTGGTGGTGGACTCGAAGACGGAGCTGGCCTTCGAGTCCAACGGGGCCGGCAAGCGCCTGTCCCGCATCCTCTCCCACCCCTCCAAGGCCCCTCGCGGAAAGAAGGGCGACGTCTACCTCGACGAGCTGGCCCACTACGCCAACGACCGCGAGGTGTACCGCGGCTCGACGGCCCTCATCCTCCGTGCCCAAGGACAGCTCACCGGCTGCAGCACCCCGCTCGGGCGCCGCGGCATCTTCTGGGAGATCGCCAACGAGGAGCTGCGCCAGTTCCCGCACCACACGCGGCAGCTCGTCCCCTGGTGGCTGTGTCGCTTCTTCTGCCACGACGTGAAGCGCGCGGCCGCCGAGGCCCCGGACATGCCCACAGAGGATCGCGTCGCTCGCTTCGGCCGGCCCACCCTCATCGAGCAGTTCGACTCGCTGCCGCTCGAGGACTTCCAGCAGGAGTTCGAGTGCCGCTTCGTTGACGAGACGTACAGCTTCTACCCCTACGAGCTCATACTCCCGTGCACCAGCGATGACCTGATGCTGGCCGATGAGCCGGCGAGCATCCCCACGCCGGAGGGACGCCTCGTCGCCGGCTTCGACGTCGGCCGCACGCGCGACCGCTCGGAGCTGGCCGTGTTCGAGGAGGTAGAGGGCCGCTTCACCTGCAGGATGATGCGCAGCTTCGACGGGGTGCCCTTCTCCGAGCAGGAGGCCGAGTTGCGGCGCCTGCTCTCGGTGCTGCCGGTGGCTCGCCTCTCCATCGATCGCAGCGGCATTGGCATGAACCTCGCCGAGAATCTGGAGCGCGACTTCCCCCAGGTGGTGGCCGAGAACTTCACCAACGAGGCCAAGGAGCGCTGGGCCACGGACTTCAAGATTCTGCTCCAGCGCCGGGACGTCGTGCTGCCGAGGGACCGGAACCTCGTCGGCCAGGTCCACGCCATCAAGCGCCGAGTGCTCCCCTCGGGAAAGGTGAGCTTCGACGCCGAGCGCAACGCCCGCGGGCACGCGGACAAGTTCTGGGCCGTGGCGCTGGCGTGCCAGCGAGAGCGGGCCCCCAGCAGCCCACGGAGCGGCGAAATCGCTGTCCGCGTCCTGGGGTAATCAGCTCGCGGGATGCACCGCCTTGGCGAGCTCCGGGAGTCTCGGGCCGAAGACCTTCTTGAAGCGAAGGAGGCGCTCCACTGCCCACTTGCGATGCTGCTCTTGCATCTCCGCAGGATCTTCGATGGACCCTGTCGTGTAGCACGCCACACGACACGCCCTTCGCGTGTCCAAGCGTTCCCACCGAAGTGGCTCACCAAACTCTTTCTCGAGCGCCTCCTTCTGGGATTCCAGCTTGTCGAACACGTGCTCGTTCGTCGCCCGATCGCCGAGATCGATGTAGACCTCCGCACGCAGTTCACCGCTCTGCGCGAAGCTCATGCCGTAGGTGAACCCGCGGGTGCCAGATGAGAACGAGTACCAGTTCTGTGGCTGCCCGGCCTTGGCGTTCGTGAAGCGGTGCTTCTCGCGCAGTTCATCAATCAGCGACTGGAAGAACTCCTGGTAGGACGAGCGCTTGCCCGAGACCTCATCGATGCCGGGGCCCCGCTTCGACTGGCGTGACCAGTTGTTCGGGGACGCAACGAGTCGGAAGTTGACGGCTGGTTTCGAATCGTCGATCTGCAGAAGCTCGATGACGATGCCGAAGTACTCCGTCGTCACCCCATCTCCCCGGTTGAGCCAATCGAGCGCCTGGCGGTGCTCCTCACGGAAGTCCCGCGAGACCCAGATGACGACGCTGGCCTCAAGGCCGGCCGCGTAGGTGATGAGTTGCCCGAGGTGCGAGTGATCCGTCACCTCAAGCTGGTTCTCGATGACGACGAGGCGGTCGCGGCCAAGGTCCCTCGCAAGGATGTCGACCGAGAAGTCGCCGACATCGGCCTCGCGGTCGACAACCTCCAGCTCCATGCCGAGCGCCTCTCCGAGTATGTCGATGTTGTCCACGAGCCAGGGGGTAAAGTCGTGGGCCTCATGCTTCCAGATGCTGCGGGGGTCAACCCGCTGAAGCTTCCCGAGCGTGCTTGTCACGCCCGCCAAGCTACCGCACTCCCAGCAACCCCGTCGACTGGATCTCCTCTGCGGGAAACGAGGCCCCCTGATGCCCGAAGTCAAGGAGGACGCCCCAGCCGTCCGCAGCCACACTGCTGTCGAGACGGTCGGCAGCAAATGCGGTAGAAGGGAGGCTCTTGAGCCCACCCCTTTCAAGGTCGATGGCGGGTGATTATTTCAGAAGGGACAAGTAGGGAAGTCATGGAGAGCCAAGGCGCCTTGGCTCTCCATCAAGACATGACCATCACATGAGCGCCCATCACTGGACACTCTTGGGGTCGTCTAGTCTTTTGGATGTCTCAGTTCCCTCCCAGCTCAGGAGAGCTTTTCTCCTTTAAGCACACGCGCTGTCGCTACGTGTTTGCGCGCCACCTCCCCTGGCGCATAGCCCTTCTTCACTTTCTTCTTGGCTGCCCGAGGATGCTTGCGCAACGTCTTGAGCTTCACCTTCTTCGCCATTTCCAAAAGGGCCGCACTCAGTTGCTCGGCGGACTGTATTTCCTGCTCCGCCCACTCCTCTGGCTCCACCATGACCATCATTCCTCCGTAGGAGAATTTCACCTCGGCGGCGATGTAATAGGTGGACACTTGCATATTTTTTGCCTCCAAGTCATGGCTGGCTTCCACCGCTGACTTCACTACGGACAACGCGTTGTAGGCCAACACCGCCACCCCAAAGGCCAGCAGCGCCGCTCTCGGCTTCCCCAAACTCCGCACCTCACTCTCGAGCACCGCCTCCAGTTCTCCAAACATCCCTTCAATCTTCCAGCGCTTCCTGTACAGCTCCGCTACTTCCAGGGCGCTCAGTCTCTCCTCGGGCACATTCGTGAGCAACCGAATGACTGTTTCCCCATCCTCCGTTGGCTCCTCCAGGTGCACTTCCACTCGCCTCAATTCCAACGGCTCTTCCCCCTCCAGGCGCACCGCTTGCTCGTAGACCAGTCCTGTTGCTCCTCGTCCTATCTGCCGCTTCTCTCCCAACGCCATGGGATTGGGCGACAGGCCATGCTCTCGGATGATGAATCCCGCTCGCTTCTCGTGCACCGCACGTAGAATCCGACTCGTGGAGAAATTCCTGTCGGCCAGCCACAGCTCTCCCTCCCGCACTCGCTCCAGCACGGGCCCCGTCAACGCCCGCTCCTGCGCATGTGCATCCTCCGCGGGCAGCACGTCCACCACCAACCCCACCTCGGGCGCGTACACCACCAAGGACTGCCCGGGCAGTGCTGCTCCTCGGAAGTTCCTCAGTGGCTTGAGCCTCTTCTCGCTGGCCGGCAAGTGATTGCCATCCAAGACTCGTACCTGGTAGCCCGCCGCCCACGGCCCTTGCTTCTTCATCGGCCGCACCACGGGCAACAGTCTCTCCGCGCTCCCTTGCACCAGCGCTCGCACCACCTGGGGTTCGGTGCGATTGACTTTGTCGTAGAGCGCTGCCAGCGAGACGCTCAAGCCTGGGTCCGACTGGGCCGCGGCGTGCAGCGACGGTCTCAAGCCCATCGCCACCAGCCCCATCAAGTCCACTACCGAGGAGAAGAGCAGCTCGCGCGTGTACTGCTTGTCCCGCTGTGCTTCAAATACCTCGTCAATCCACTGCGAACTCAGGGCATGCTCCAGCGTGCGGCGCACCATCACCGTCACCGGACTGCGCTGCGTGAAACGCTCTACGATTGCATTCAAGGCCACGTTCGTTCCTCCGCGTCGGGGCGTGAGGACTTCGTCTTGGCCGTCCGTCGTCCCGGACCCACCTCCGCCCAGATGGGCATTCACCTTCCCACCTGACCGCTATGGTAGCATCCTCCATATGACCTTGAAAGTGGTGGCTCTTGAGCCCTTGGTGTGGGCAGGGGGGAAATGTGATGATCGAAGACAACATCGTGCGCGTTGGCCGTGATGAGGCCATGTCGCACCTCAAGCCAATGCTCAACGGATACCGGCGCTTCTGGAACCGGGTTTACATCGGGGTCACAGCCAGTCCGGAGAAGCGCTGGGCGAAGCACTCACGCAATGGCTGGGCGAAGATGGTGCTCCTCTACGAAGCGTACAGGCCGGATATCGCCATTGACTTGGAACGAGATCTGATCGACTACGCTCATCGGTGCAACTTCTTGATGCCCCCTGACAACATCAACCCTGGCGGGGAAGGCATCGGAAACGAGCAGCGGTATCACTACCTCTACGTGCTCGTGGGAGAATAGGCTGCAGATGCTTGCCTTTGGGAAGCTCGCACGGGACACAGCTTTTCGGCTGTTCCTGTGCGAGGCGATGGCGCTCGCGCGCTGATGCGAGCGCCACCTTGAGTGGGAACTCGACTCCCTCCTACCCTGGCTGCGCTCCCGCCAACTGGCCCTGTTGGGCGTCCTGCTCCACGAAGGCCACGCTCCAGAGGCACTCCAGCAGGCCGAGCATGGCCTGCCGGGGCGGCAGCTGCGCTTGGGTGAGTCGCTCCCGGGTCTCCTTCGCGAACGCCGCAGCTTCCTGCGACAACCTCGTGGAGCCCCTACGCCCTCGGGCCAGCGCCTCGCTCAGCCCGTGCTCGTACCCCAGGTTGAAGTAGGTCGCCTCCCGCTTGCTCCGGACTTCGTCGAGCAGGGACTCCAGTTCCAACATGGGCTGCTTGTCATCGCCGAGCCTGTCCAGCACCTGCTGCTGCAGGCGCTGAATCCGCTTCCGGGCTGCCTTGTGGTCAACGCGGCGCGCAGCAGCCACGTCCACAGGGTGTTCCTCACTGTGTTGGCGTTCCACCTGCTCGAAGTAGTTGGGGTGCTTGGGGAGATGACGTTTGCGATGGTGTTGCTGTCGTTGTGGTGATAGCTTTCGCATCCGGCGAGCCTTTGTCTGGTGAAGGGTTGCCCACGGGCCCGGACGTTGGCGCGTCGCGGGCCCACTTCAAGAGTAGGGCTTCATCTGCGGTGACAAGCAACTCATTTCCACTGCAACTCAGCCAAGTTTGCTCTCGCCTCGCCCAGCACCACGGATGATGTCTATCAATGCAAGCGTTTCTTCGTCGCAGCCTTCCCGGAAGCACGAAGTACGCCCCGCTCAATAGGGAGAGCAGCTATCTCCCGGAGGGAACCTGGCTCGAGCAAGGAGGCCAGTTCCTCCGCGGCTTCCGGAGGGCCGAAGGGCGGCCCCAGATCGCGCAGGTAGCTGCGCAGCTCCTCGCGCATCTCTCCCCCCGTCTGGTACCGCTCGGTTGGTTCCGGGCGCAGCGCCTTGTGCAACACACGCTTGAGCGGCTCGGGCACATCCCCCGCTGCTCGCTCCACTTCCTCTGGGCGGAGGCTGAGCACGTGGTGCGCCAACTCCCCCGGCGGAGCCCATGCCCTCCTCTCGGCGTGCACCTCCGCGCTGTACTGCGCCGAGCCCGGCGGGCCGCCGGGTACCGGGGGAAGGTCGGGCAGATCGAGCAAGTAGCGCCCCGTCAACATCTCCAGCAGCACTACCCCCAAAGAGAAGAGATCCGCCCGCCCGTCCAGCGGCTCGAAGAGGAACACCTCGGGAGCGGCATAGGTCAGGTCCGCCCTGAGCACCAGCGGTGGCGTGCGCAGGCGCCCAGGCTGCTCCGAGTATGCCGCGCCGAAGTGACCCAACTTCACCTCGCCGCTGCGCCCCAGCCGGATGCTCATAGGGCTCACAGCCCGGTGGACAACACGCAGTGGCCGACCCTCCTCCCCCTCGAGGTGGTGCGCGTAGTGCAGAGCGTCCGCCACCTCGGCGGCGATGTAGCAGGCGAAGGCCGGGGACAGCCTCCGCTCCTGCAACAGCGCCACGTCCATGGCGGTAGCCAGGAAGCAGCCCGACATGTGCTCCATGATGACGTAGGGTTCCCCCTCGTACTCCTCCAGCGTGAACACCCGGGAGATGTTGGGGTGGTGCAGCCGAGTGGCCAGTTGCACCTCTTCGGCTGCGCGCAGCCGGCGCTCCTCCCCCGGAGGCATCACCACCCGCCTGATGAGGACAAGGTGAGGTGCTCCGCCCTGGCGTGGTCGACGCCGGGCGATGACCAGAGGCTCGTGGTCCTCGTGCTCCACCAGGGTGCGAATGAACTCGTACCGGTACTCTTGCCCCTCAAAGAGGAGCCGAGAGGCTCCCCGGGGCCTTGGGAATGAGCCCGGCGCCTTGGATGTCTTTGTCTTCACAGCTACACCTCCGACAGCACCCAGCAAAGCCTTGCATGAGAGTGCGCGCTCGGACGGCTAGCATTGGAAGCAGCGAAAGGAAAACCCTTCTCAAAACCTCTCAACCATTGTCTCAGCTCCAGAATCTGTCAACAACTCGCTCCGCAGCCCAGCGCAATGCGGCCACGGCGGCAGCAGGGCTGAGCGGGCTTGCCGCTGGAGCCGGAGGCTTGCCGCGCCGGGGCCTTTGTCGGGTCCACTGCACCAACCACGGTGGCGCCCCTGCATCTATCAGCGCCGGCTCGTCCTCGGTGGTGCGCACTTCCTGGCCCCAGCCGTAGAACAGCGGCATGTCCCAGGTGGCCTCTGTCCCTTGCAGCACCTCCTCCAGCGCCTGCCCCAGCGCCACCGCACTCGCGAGGCGCGTGATCGGCTCCTTCTCCAGAAGGCGCATGCACAATTGACTGAGGGCTCGCGGCACGCGCGGGTTGATCTGGTGCGGGGCCGCGGGCACACGCCCCAGAATCTCCCCGAGCATGAGATCCTCGGGGCCGTCGAAAGGGTGCACGTCGGTGAGCAGCACGTAGAGGATGACGCCCAGCGCGTACAGCTCATCCGTCTGCGTGTAGCCGTAGCGCGCTCCAGGCCCGCAGCTCTGCCGAAGGAAGAAGCGCACGGACTCGGGGCTGCGGTAGTGGAGGGTGCCCGGAGCCAAGGCACCGCGCGTGACGCGGGGCGCACCACCCCACGCCGCCGAGCCGAAGTCCACCAGCACCGGCTCCTGCTCCCCGGCGCGCACCAGCACGTTGTCGCCTTTAAGGTCACGGTGCAGCACTCCCTCTCGGTGCAGAAACGCGAGCGCGCGTGCCAGCTTCAGCACCACCCTCGCCACCTGGCGAGCCGAAGGGTTCTCCTCCCGTGCCCACTCGTACAGGGGCTGCCCCTCCACGTACTCCATGAGCAGCACCAGGTACTCCGGCGCCTCCTCCGGCCACTCCGCATGGCCCACCAGCCTCACCACGTTGGCATGCCGCACGTGCACCAGCACCGACAGCTCTCGCCGGCCCCACTCCCCGGCGTCCCGGAGGGGGATGAACTTGAGCGCGCGGCGGTGCCTTCTCCACCGCGCCAGGAACACCTGGCCGAAGCCACCACCCCCAAGCCTCAGGGTCAGGCGGTAGCCAGCGACCACCATCCCCTCCTTCGGCTTGCTCCTCACAGGCCCTCTCCAAAGCAGAGGACGCCTGGAGCCGACTTACTGGCCAGGGGACAGAGTGCAGCCATGGTGTCTACCTCCAGAGTGGGAACACCTGCGAAAGGAGAGGCTGCCCCTACCCTGTAACTCTCATGGAAGCGGCTCACCAGCGCCTACTCGACACGATCGGCTCCAGCTCGCGGCGAAGTCACCTGTCGTGTCCCCATCTCCTCCTCCCCACGCTTTGCCACCTCAGGAGGCCAGGGGGCCTGTCCCCCTGTGAGACAGGAGCACACGCAGCCTCCACTGGCTCACGGGTCAACCCATGCGGCGCGTGGTCAAGGTCTTCATCATCCCAACGCAACGTGGCCCGGCCGCGCCCCCCGAGCCAGCCCCCGAGTTCACCGTCGAAGCCCGCACGGAGGATGGGCTGCTCGATGCGGCTCGCACCGAGCTGGCCTCGCGCGGATACCGCCTCCGTTCGCTCTCGTTCTCCCCCACAGGCCTCGTGGCGTACATGGAGGGCCACCCGTGACGACTCCGGGGGCCATCCACCAGGCCGAGGAGCGCCTGCAGACGTTGCTCAAGGCCGTCGTCGTCAGTGCCCGCGTGCAGGATCCGGCGAGCCGCCCTGCTGGCGAGGAGGTCGCAGCAGCCTTCGCCGCCGCTGGCGCGCTCCACCCCCCCTATGAGCCGGAGTCCCTCTGCCTCCTCGTGGAGCACTCCAACTCGCTCCGCCAGAACGTCGACGCCTACGCCACCAACATCGATGGCTTCGGCCATCGCTTCGAACCGGCCATCGACTTCGACGCCGAGGACGCCACGCAGAAAGTCGCCGACGCGATGATGCTCGAGCGCCTCGTCGCACGTGACTCAGGGCTGCTGCCGGCAGATACCCCGCCCTACCCCTCTGAGGAGGAGGTAGCTGCGCGCAAGGCCGAGTTGCAGAAGCTCGCCCGCATCGAGCGTGCACGGCTGGAGTCCTTCTTCGACTTCTGCTGCTTCGACCACTCCTTCGTCGACCTGCGCCGCCGCACGCGGCAGGACCTTGAAGTCACTGGCAATGCCTTCTGGGAGGTGCTCCGCGACGGCAAGGGTGACATCGCTCGGCTCGTGTACGTGCCCTCATACACGGTGCGCTTGTTGCCGTTGGACTCCGAGCCCGTTGAAGTGCGTGAGCGGGTGCGCGTGTCCGCCGTCAGCTACGACACCGTGGGAGCCCGAAGGCGCCTGCGCCGCTACGTGCAACTCCAGGGCAGTGAGCGCGTGTACTTCAAGTCCTTCGGCGATCCGCGCGTGCTCTCCCGCTCCACGGGGCACACTTTCCCGGACGTGGCCTCGCTTCGCGCAGCGGCCCCCACTGACGGGCCGGCCACCGAGCTCCTCCATTTCGCCATCCACTCGCCGCGCTCGCCCTACGGCATTCCGCGGTGGGTCGGCACTCTGCTCTCCGTCCTCGGCTCGCGGCAGATGGAGGAGGTCAACTACCTCTACTTCGAAAACAAGAGCGTCCCACCCATGGCCCTCCTGGTATCCGGCGGGCGGCTCTCGGAGGCCTCGGTGCCTCGCATCGAGCGCTTCATTGAGGAGAACCTCAAGGGCAAGGCCAACTTCCACAAGATTCTCATCCTGGAGGCCGATGGCTCGGGCACCGGCGACGGGGGCCGGGCGAAGATCGAGCTGCGTCCGCTCACGGATGCACAGCAACAGGACGCTCTCTTCCAGCAGTACGACGAGCGGAACATTGACAAGGTCGGCAGCGCCTTCCGCCTGCCGCGCATGCTGCGCGGCGAGAGCAAGGACTTCAACCGCGCCACGGCCGAGAGCGCCCTGCGCTTCGCCGAGGACCAGGTCTTCCAGCCGGAACGCGACGAGTTCGACTTCCTCGTCAACCGCAAGCTCCTGGCCGACATGGGCATCCGCTTCTGGCGCTTCCGCTCGCAGACGCCCGTCACGCGTGACCCGGAGCGGATGACGGAGATGGTCGAGCGCCTCGTCCGTGTCGGCGTGCTCACCCCCGAAGAGGGCAGGATCCTGGCGGGCGACATCTTCAACCGCGAGTTCCGCAAGATAGGGGATGACTGGACCAAGCGTCCCATCACCCTGACGCTCGCGGGCATCCAAACGGGCGTCGAGGATCTGCGCGCCCGCACGGCGAAGGGCCACCTGCTGGAGGACGCGAAGCAGCTCCTTGCCTTGCGCGAGAACCTCCGTGCCGAGGAGGAGCGGCTCGCACTCGGACGGATGGAGCTCGCGCGGCGCTATCTCGATGCCGAGCGTGTCGCAGTGCCGCGCGAGGAGTTCGAGTCCTGGCTCTCGGAAGGAGCGGGATGACGCCTGAAGAACTGCAACGCGCGTGGGTACGCCAGGCGCAGGCAGATGCGGAGCACGGAGTCATCGAGTGCCGGATGTGCAAGCACCGCTCTGGCCTCGACGAAACGACGACGCTCTGGCGCAACGGAATGCTTGTCTTCGCGCTCTGCGACCGGTGTGCAGGCAGCCACGACATCGCGTTCTCCCCAACTGAGGCGGGCGTGGAGGTCCGTGCCAGGCGCCGCGGGCCCCTCATTGTCGGAGGCCACAGGTGAGCCCTCCCAGTCAGATTCCAGGGGCACCGCCGGTACCTGAGCTGTCTCCACCCGCTGACCGACTGCTCCTCGTCCACCAAGCACGGGAGTTCGCGGACGACATCCTCAATGGCGTACTGCGGCTGCCCGTCAAGAAGGCTCTGGACCTTGGGACTCCTGCCGGCTTCGATCGTGCTGTGGCTGCGCTCGCCAGCCGCCTGAGGCGCGCAACCGGGCGCTCGGACCTCGCGGCCGTCCGGGAGGCCATTGCCGTACTGGACGTGAACTGGGCTCGGACGACACCGGAGCAGAGGCGCCGGCTGGTGAACGATGCCCTCGTCGCAGCCAGCCGTGCCACTGCCATCATCCCCGAGCGCATTCAGGCCCCCCTTGGAGAAGCAGCCACCTCGGTCGTTGCAGCAACGCGCTCGCATACTCGACAGGCCCAGGGGCTCGCCATCCGGGCCGAGTTCAACGCCCTCGACCGCCGTATCCTCGCGCACGTGGTGCGCTCGCAGACGAACTTCGTCCGGGACGAGTACGGCCGGCGCCTGGATTCCTTCAGCGAGCAGGCCCGGCGCATCGTCGCCGAGGGGCTCAAGGCTGGCTTGGGGAGAGCCGACATCGCCGCAGACCTGGAGCGAGCGGCTCGGGCTGCCCTCGTTGGCCGCGCGCCTTTCTATTGGGAGGTAGTGGCCGGCGCCTTCATCGGCCAGGGGCGTTCCTTCGCTCAGATGAGCAGCTACGCCGAAGCAGGCATCGACCGCTATCGCATCGAAGCAGTGCTCGATGAGCGGACCACGCACATCTGCCGGTACCTACACGGAAAGACATTCTCCGTAGGCGAAGCCCTGCGGCACTTCGACCGGCTCGGAAGCCTTGAGCGCCCGGAGGACATCAAGCGCGAGTTGCCCTGGGTCCGGGAGCGGATGGACACGGGGACGGGGCGAACGGTGCTCTACGTGGACCGAGGCGGCGAACAAACGACGCTTGCTGAGGTGCTCCGTTCCGCCGCTGGCACCCGAGATGATCGCGGCGAGTTCCGGCCAACGGCCTCGGAGGCAACTCTCCGGGAGGCCGGCATCGGATTCCCGCCGTACCACGGGCTCTGCCGCACCACGACGCTCGCGGTCGTTTGAGGGCTACTCCTGGCCGTCCTGGCGAACAGTTCGAATTCGCTTGTAGGTCTCCGAGATATCGAGCGCTTCGTTTCCACGACGAATCGATGAGAATTCATGGACGGCGAAGAGGTTCTCCGAGAGCGCGATTTCTCCGAGCTTCACGATGAAGTTGTGCGATCCGTAGAGCGTCACCCATCCGTACAGCGAGGGCGGGACATAGAAGAGCGTGACCGCGTGTTCGTCTGTCGGGACGATCGGCTGCGTACCGTGGGGAAGCTGCAAGACGAACCTGGAGTCGACCGCGACTTGGTCCGGTGCGAGGCGTTCGGGATGGCGGATGTCTTCGCCCAAGATATAGCGGCGCAACTCGTCGAACTCGGGTGCAAGCGCGAACTGGGAGCCGACGCGGGCAGCCAGGACGTTGAGCACGATCTTGGCAATAGCTCTGTTCACGTCGTCGGGGCAGTACGACATGTTGACGTGAACCGATGGGTTGGGAATCGATTGCCCCTCGGCAATCGCCTCGCCACTTGCCACACGAGAAGCATGCTGTGCGTACGCTGCCTGCCAGTTCGCTTGGAGCACCGCCACGAGTTGCTGGGCATCCTCGGCCGTCTGGGCCCGGAGGTAGCCGTCGTTCTCGCGGTGCATCACAAGGCGCGCATAGGGACCAGCGTCGCTGGGACCGAGCTTGACGTACATCTTGGAGAGACGACCGGCATTTATCTGCCTCATGACGAAGGCATCAAGGCGCTTCAGGGAGTCGGTGTCGGCCGTGAGGATGCAGATCCTCGCGAGACTGCCATCTGGCGCGACGTGGACCTGCGGCATAACCACGGGGCGCACCTCGTTCGTGAGGGCCACGTCGATCATGAGCCCCGTGGCCTCGTCTTTGACGAAATGATCGCCGCCAAGTCGCACGTCGAACGCAGCCTTCGGCGTGAAGCCGATCCGCGAGAGCGCCACCAACGACCGTTCCGCCAGTGCTTGGTCCAACGGGGAGAGCCGCCGGGAGTTGCAGTCCCCGCAGAGGATGGGCTGGACAAAGTCGCCTCCGAGCGATCGAGGAAGGACGTGTTCCCGCGTTGGCTCGCGCACCTGGCGGCAGTAGATGCACGTGATGGTGGTAGGAGATGGCGTGCTCACTCGTCGTCGTCCTTCTCTTCCTCGGCCTTCTTCCTCGCTAGCCAGGAGGCAGCGAATGCTGCCCCGATGGCCGTTCCGATCCCCGGCAAGAGCGCCGTTCCGATCGCTGCTGCTGCGAGCGCTCCGGCGGTCACACCTGCGGTGGCGACGGCCGTTGATCCCATCGCGACGGCCTTCGTCCGGTTCTTGGCCACGCCAGACCGCAGAAGCCGGCGCATCGTGTCCAGTTCCTCCGGCGTCAGATGGGCTTGAACCTCCTTGGCTTCCTTGCTACCCGGCACCTTGGCGATCGCATCGAGTTCATCTCGGCCGAGCAAGAGGAACACGGGGGAGACACCGAGCGCGGCGGCGAGGCCGACCAGCGTCGAAAGTCGAGGGTCTCCTTCGGCCCCCTCAAGCTGGTTGATCGTCGCCCGCGAAACGCCACCAGCGGCGGCGAGTTGGTCTTGGGACAGCCCAAGAGCGCTGCGCGCCGCCGAGAGGTTGCGAGCGAGCGTGTCTCGCACCTCCTCGAGCGGCAGGGCCAGGGGCACCAAGTCAGGAGCGCGATCCGTCATGCCGAGCGCCTCATGTCGTTAGCGGCGCTGCGCAGACGCGCGACTTCGGCAGCGAGAATGCGCACCTGCTCGTTCTTGTCCCCGAGGAGAGCGCGGAGCAAAGCGAGCTGCTGCTCCTTGGCGGCAAGCTCGGCCTCGAGCTGCTGCAGGCGAGCACGGTTCGCAGCCTGCTCCTTCTTCCGCTTCTGGTGCTGGTCGACACCGTACGCCGTACCGCCGATCCCGAGAAGAACTCCGACCGCTGCCACGATGCGCCAAAGGACGATGGGGTTCATGTTCGTTCTCCTGGTTGTTGGGTCGTTGATCAACTCTTCACCAGACGCAGGGTCGGGTGCGCCACGGGCAGAGCGCTGCCGGTGAGCTCGTTGAAGAGGGCGTCGGTGGTCGCGCAGTCAGCGGTCACGTCCTCGACGACCCGCGTGAACTCGCTCATCCGCTCCGAGAGGCTGTCGGCGAGTGCCATGTCCGCAGTGATCGCCTGCTCGATCACGCGATCCGCCTCGCGCGCCTTTCCGATGAGCCAGCGACCACCGACTTGGGCCCCGACGAGAACGGGAAGGCCGACGAGGCCAAGCGGCGCCATTACGAGAGGGAGCAGGTCCAGCGCGGTCTTCGCGGCGGTTCCTCCGATGGCGCCAGCCACCGTCACTTCCCCACGTCGTGCAGCACGGATCTCCGAGAGAAGATCTGTGCCCACAGCGAGCACGCAGAAGCCGACCGCAACGCCCTGCTTGGCGAACTCCTTTGCAACTTCCGGCGCCATCTCGAGCGCCTTGGTGCCCAGGTGGTAGAGCCCGGCGTCGGCCACTGCACCGCCAGCACCGAAGATCGCCCCGGTGCCAGCAGCCTTGCCGACGGTCTTCGCGTTGACCTTCCCCTCGGTGGCGAGTTGCACAACGAGGGACACGACGGCCGCAGACGCGGCGGCAATCGCGGCGCCACCGCCGATGCGGCCGATGACACCACGCGCCCTGTACGCGGCGGTGATATCGTCGCGCAGCTGTTTCAGCTCCTGGCGGGCAACGGGGTCGAGGCCGTCGACCTTGCCGGCCTTGATGTTCGCCATCAACTGCTCGGCCCGCTTCTCCAGGCTCGGAATCCCGCGCAGACGGACCTTGGCTTCCTGAAGGCGGCGCGCCTGGCCCTCCGTGAAGGCGTCGGGCGCGACACGGGGTGTCCCATCCGCGTTGACGTAGCGTGCGTCGACATAGCCGACCTTGCCGTAGCCGGGAGTCTTCGCCATCTCGACAAGCGTGTCCGCGACGTACCGCGGGCCACCGGTCTTCACCTGCCCGTTGTACTTCCACACCACCTCGCCGTTCTTGGTGTTGAAGGCGAAGACGACGTCCTTGCGGCTCGAAGAGTCGGGCGCGAGGCGGATGTCGCGGACGTTCGCCGCGACATGCTCGGGCGGGTTGACGATGCCTGTCTCATGCCCAGCGTGGAGGGCTCGGTAATCCGACGCAGCGATGACCTCTGCTGCCTTGCCGCCGGGGTTGGCCCCATTGATGAACGAGTCCAGAGACCGGCCCGAGGTCGCCATTTGCTCGGCAGCCGTCTGGGTTAGGCCGTTCAGCCTCGCCGTCCCGTCGCGAATCATGTCCGCAATTCGGAGCGCGTTGGCGCTGCCTGGGGCAGCGATAGGACGCGTCTGGTTGAGGGCTTCTGCGAAGACGCGGCCCTGGTCGAGCACCCCGGGGTCCGTCACTGCACGAGCGGTGACGCTTGGATGAACGGCGTTCGCGGCGGCAACCGCGCTGCCTGCTGCTGCCGTGTTGTCTGCTCGATCCTTCGGCTTCGGTTCGTCGGGCATGCGCGACCTCGGTTCGCTGGGCATGGGTAACCTCACCTGCCAACAATGAGCGGCTCAAAACGCAATGTCAACTATATCCAACATCATCTACTAAGCCGGCGGATGGTAGCTCCGGTCCACGATGTGTTTCTGCGGGGTTGTCCCCTCCGCGTGCGGGCGGCTCCTTTGCCCCCAGCGGAGGTCGACGCATGCCCGAGACTGCCAAGCCGCGCGAACTCGAGCGCCCCGACGAGGGCGCCGGGAAAGCTCCGTCCGCGGCTTCGCGCGAGCAGAAGCGGGATGAGCCCGTGGTCTGGCCGCGCGACATGAATGCGCCTACGACGAAGGACCCGGTCTGGGGCTCCGACCCGGAGGCGTTTCGCGATGCGTGACCGACGCGAGGCAGCCATCGCCTACGCCCGCCGAGTGCTCGCCGCGATCCGGGGCGAGACGGAGGTCGAGAAGACCATCTGGGGCTCGCCCGCGGGCAAGAAGCGCCTCGCCGACCGTCTCGTGGCGATGCTCCCGGCCCACAAAACCTACGTCGAGCCCTTCGCCGGCAGCGCCGCGGTGCTGTTCGCCAAGGAGCCCTCCAGGGTTGAGGTGATCAACGACGCAGACCCGGAGATTGCCGAGGCCTTCCGGCTCCTCAAGAAGCTCTCCCCCGAGCAGGTGGAGCGCCTGCGGAAGATGCCCTGGGTGGGCGACGAAAAGACCTTCAAGAGCCTCTACGACTCCGAGCCCAAGAGCGATCTCGAGCGGCTGTATCGCTTCCTCTACCTGTCCCACTTCTCCTACGGGCGGCTGCGCGGCCGCAGCTTCAGCCCGGCGGGAGCTGGCGTCGAGGCGCAGACCGTCACGCGCATTGAGCGCTTCGCCCCCCGCCTCAAGCACGTGAAGGTTTACAGCGGCGACTACGAGCGCGTCGTCCGCAAGTACGACGCCAAGGACACGGTCTTCTTCTTAGACCCACCCTACCCTGGCTACAACGTCGACGTCGGCGAGTCCAAGTTTGACGAGGAGCGCTTCCTCGGCGTCCTCAAGTCGCTCCGGGGCAGGTTCCTGATGACTTACGGCATCCGGGGCAAGCTCCCCGGGTTGCTGAAGGAGGCCGGCTATTTCGTCAAGCGCATCCGCACGCCGCGCAGCATCGCCTCCATGCGCGGCGTAGGGGGCTCCTCGGTTCTTACCCAGCTCCTCGTGGCGAACTACGAGCCAGCGCAGAAGGGGCTCGATGAGGACTTCGAGCTTGACGACTGGTCGCATGGTGAGCAGGGCGCGAGTGAGGCCTCCGCGCAGCCCTTCACCAAGAGCACGCTGCTCCTCAAAGGGCTCGATCCGAATGACGAGCGTTACGTTCTCGGCATCGTCCTGGAGCCCGAGGTGGTGGACGCCCAGGGCGACATCTACTCCACCGAGGAGATCCGCCGCGCAGCCCACCGCTTCATGGAGGAGTTCGGTGGCCTCGGGCTCATGCACCGCCTGCGCGTGAATGGCCAAGTGAAGGTGCTCGAGAGCTACCTGGCCCCCACAGACTTCACCGTGGGCGAGGTGCAGGTTCGCAAAGGCACATGGCTGCTCGCCGTGCGCGTCCTGTCCGATGAGCTCTGGGAGCGGGTGAAGAACGGCGCGCTGACGGGCTTCTCCATTGGCGGCTCAGCCCGCCGCGTGCCCGAGCCCGCCGGTCCCCCCTCCCCCACTGAACAGCCACAGGCGGAGGCCGCATGAGCACCCCTGCCAAGGATACCGAGGGTGTCCACCGCCTCCTCGACATGGTCGTCGAGGAAGTCTCTCTCGTCGACCGAGCCGCCAACCAACACCGCTTCCTCATCGTGAAGAGGGATGACGCGATGGATGACACCACCCAGGTCAACAAGGCTCCGGAGGGTGCCGATGGTTCCATGCGCCCCAACGCTGCTCCGTGGACCGTTCCGGATGACTCACCGCTGGGAGCCGCGCTCTCGGCGCTCGAAAGCCTGACAGCCATCGTTGAGCTGCTCGGCTCGCTCGGAGCCGACCGCGCTGATACCCGGCTGGCGGCGCTCGCGCAGCAACTGCGGGCGACAGCGGAGCAGATCCTCGCGCAGACGGGCTTTCCCGTAGGACCGGACTCCCCACCTGAGCCCGTCGAGGCAAGCGCCAAGTCGAACCAAGCCCCGCCTGCGGACAGCTCCTTCGCCAAGAACCTGGAGGCCGCCAGGAACGCCCTTTCTCGCCTGAACGAACTCACGGCCCAGGCCCAGGCAGCCAGAGCCGAGAAGCGTGAGCAACCGCTTCCGGGCTCCGAGCCAACCGCGCTCACGGAGGGCCTCGCGAAGCTCACCGAGTCGCTGCGCACCCTCTCGGACACCGTGAGGGAGCAGCAGCAACGCCTCGGCCGTTTGGAGAAGCACTCCGGCCTGCCCAACAGCGCCGCGCCCGCCGAACGCGTGTCCAAGGCCGCTCCCGAGGACGTGGGGTGGCCCCTTGACCTCAACAAGCCCATGAGCCGGGAGAGCGTCGACAAGGCGGTCTCCTTCCATGACCTCTGAGCCCCCCAGGAAACATTCGCCATGAGCTACCTCGACAACCGCACCATCCTGGAGAAGGCCGACCTCGCGCTCGCGGACCTCACTGCGGGCGGCGGCATTCTCAAGCCCGCCCAGGCGCTGAAGTTCATGCGTCTGCTCATCAAGCAGTCCGTGCTGATGCAGCTGGTCACCGTCGTCCCGATGGCCTCGCCCAAGCAGCAGACCTCCAAAATCAAGTTCGGCAGCCGCATCCTCCGGCCCGGCCAGGAGGCCACCGCGCTACCCGCAGCCCAGCGTGCTGCTCCCGACCTGTCCTCTGTCGAGCTGGATGCCAAGCTGTTCAAGGCCGAGGTCCGCCTCTCCGACGAGGTGCTCGAGGACAGCATCGAGCGGGGCGAGCTACGCCAGACGCTCATGGAGATGATGGCGGACGCCATCGCCCGCGACATGGAAGAGGTGCTCGTCAGCGGCGACACCGCCTCCGTGGATCCGTTCCTCGCGACGCTGGATGGCATCATCAAGCAGGCCACGAGCCACGTCGTCGATGCCGCCGGCACTCCCATCTCCAAGGACCTGCTGCGCGACATGCTCAAGACGATCCCCTCGGAGCACCTGCGCGACAAGAGCGCGATGCGCTTCCTGACGAGCGTGGATGCGGACCTCGACTACCGCAACACGCTCGCCGAGCGCGCCACCGCGGTGGGCGACAAGTTCCTCGAGGGCGACGCACCGGTCCTCTACTCGGGCGTTCCACTCCAGCCCATCCCCCTCTTCCCTGAGAACCTGGGGCCGAGCGCTGACCGCTCCGTCATCCTCCTGTGCAACCCGAAGAACATCCACGTCGGCATCTGGCGGCAGATCCGCATCGAGTCCGCGCGGGAGATTTCCGAGGGGACGCTGAAGATCGTGGCGACGCTGCGCTTCGACGTGAAGTACGCCGAGGAGCCCGGCGTGGCCAAGGCCATCAACGTCCAGCTGTGAGCGGAGAAAATTCCATGGAGACGCTGCTCGTCCGCCTCAAGCCCTATGACGCGCGCCGTGGCCACGTGCTGCGGCGCTTCACCTACGCCGGCATCAAATTCCAGGAGGAGCGCGGCTGGTACCGCGTGGAGAAGGCTGTCGCGGACTACCTGCGCACCGTGCGCCAGCTGCCGAGCGACAAGCACTCACCGCTCGCCTTTGACGTGTGCACCGAGGCCGAGGCCAAGGCCCTCGAGGCGGGTGAGGCCGAGGAGTCGAAGATCAAGCGTAGCGCCACCGACGACATCAAGCTCGTCACGGCGCGGCCCGTGGGGGCAGTCACCACGGAAGACCTGCCGAAGCCCAGCCCCCCTGCGGACGACAAGGACAACCGCCGCGGCAAGCGAGAGCGAGAGTGACGTGTACGCCTCGGTGGCCGACCTGCGTGGGGAGGGCGTGACGGCAACCGTAGCGGGCGACGCACGCCTCGCTCAGCTCCTCGACGAGGCGACTCGAGCCATTGACCGCCTCACGGGGTGGTTCTTCGAGCCCCGCCAGGCAACGCTGCGCCTGGACGGGCGAGGCACTCCATCCATCGAGCCGCCTGTTCCTCCCATCCGACTGGACCGGCTCGCCATTGAGGGGAGCGAGTTGCCACTCACGCCCGAGTCCCTCGTCGTCGTGGGGGCTCCAGTAGGTCCTGGCTTCGACGGCCCGCGGCTGACACTGCGCTATGGGCGCGCTTTCCCTCGCAGCCATGGAAACGTCATCGCCGAGGGGCGCTGGGGATTCACCGAGGAGGACGGTTCCCCGGAGGGCCGGACGCCGCTTGCCATTCGGCGGGCCTGCATGCTCTTGGTTCTCCGGAACCTCCCCCCGCTCGCGGACGATGCCTCGCTGGAGGCGCGCAACCGCTGGCGAATCCTCGAGGAGCGCACTCGCGACCAGAGCTACCGTCTCGACGGCTTCCACCAGCAGCCCCGGCTCCTCACCGGCGACCCGGAGATCGACGCTCTCCTCGAGCCTTACATGAAGCCCTCCCCTTTCGGAGCAGCGTGATGCGGGGCCGGCTCATCTTCTCATTCTTCGCTGAGCTGTACCGCCTCGATTCCCAGGCCATGGCCATGACCGACCCCGATGGGGCTGGCCCACTCACAGGGGGTTATGACCTGGACTTCAAGGAACCTGTGCTCCTCGACGCAGACGACGATGGTGTCGCGGAGCCCATACGCCGCGAGTACCCGCCAGTGCGCGTCCCCTGTCAGGTAGAGCCGGAGGCTCTTGAGGCTCTGCGGATGCTCCCCTCCGGCAACACGCCCCGGTCGAACATCGACCTGGTCTTCCACTTCAAGGACCTCGAGCGGCTCGGCCTCGTCGACGCTGCTACAGGGGATGCACTCATCCGCCCAAGTGACCGCCTCGGGGCCCTCTACGACGTGCTGGGAGACCTCGTACAGGCAGTCCGGACTCCTCCGGGCCTGTACGTGACACAAGCGCGCCCCAGCGGCTTCGGCCTCCACCGCCAGCGCCCCCGCCGCAACCTCCTCATCGTCACCTTCCAGGACAGGCCTGCAGGCCGGGTCCTCGCGTGAGTCCCATGGCTGTCCAGCGCTCTGGAGATTGGGCCCGTGCCCGCGCGCTCCTCTCAGCAGGGGCTTCTCGGCTGGGTACAGCCATTCACACCGCGTTGCGCCAGGAGGCGCACCTGCTGAGGAACGAAATCGTGCAGGGCCTGACTCAGCAGGCTCCGGGCGGAGAGCCCCTGCGTCCCCCCTCGCCGCTCACCCTCGCCGCGCGCCAGCTCGAGGGCTTCGGCGGCACCAAGGCCCTCCTGGTCCGAGGGGACTTGCGCAACTCCATCACCGTCATCGTCGAAGGCGACGAGGCCTTCATCGGCGTGCCTCGCTCGGCGCGGAGCCGCAACGGAGAGAGTCTCGTGGAGCTCGCGCGCGTCCACGAGTATGGCTCGGCCCCCATCGTCATCCCCCTGACGCCGCGGATGCGCCGCTACCTGTTCGCCCTGCTGAAGAGAGCCGGCCAGGAGCCCACTGGGGGCACGGGGCGAGGCGTGGTCGTCGTGCAGGTACCGGCCCGGCCGTTCCTCCGGCCCGCCTTCGAGAAGTTCCGCCAGGGTGCAGGGCGCCGCTTCCTGGAGCGCGTGGCGAAGCACCTGGGCATGGGAGGACCAAGCTGATGGCGGTGCCCACCCTCACCAGCGTGCAGCCTGCGAGCGGCCCGACGAGCGGAGGCGACCTCCTCCGACTCGCCGGGACGAGCTTCGGCTCTCGCATCCAGGTTCGCCTCGGTGGGCTCATGGCCGAGGTCCTCTCTGTCCGCAGCGAGGCAGGCACCTCCTTCGCTGATGTGCGGACGCCCGCCCACGAGCCGGCGATCGTCGATGTCGAGCTGCGCAACCTCGACAGCAGCGGCAGCCCCGTGCCTGGCGAAGTCTCCGTCCTGTCCGGGGCATACAGGTTCCTCCGGCCGCGCGTGGCTCGTGAGGCAGATCTCACCCGTCTCATTCGCACGCTGCTGCGAGAGCTCAAGAAGCAAGTCCTCGCCAACGTCAGCACCACGGTTTCCGTGGACTACGACGACACCGTCATCGACGGCCTCAACGTCATCGCCCTCGCCACCCTCCCCGCCCTCGTCCTCTCGGGGCCTACGCTCCGGGAGAACCGTTTCTACTCGGCGAACGTCCCCCACGAGGACGTAGTGCCCGGCGCAGGCGGGCCTGAGTTGCTCCGCCGCAGGCCCTCGTACACGGTGGACCTCGTCTTCACCCTCACCGGCGCTTCCGAGCGCACCGCCGAACTCTTCAACCTCATGGCCGCGGTGGCGGCGTTTCTCAACCGCAACCGGTGGCTGGAGATGCCGAGAGATGCTGAGGCCCCTGAAAAGGGCACCACGCGCTGGGAAATGGATGCAGAGGGTGAGTTCCGCCCGCAGCTACAGGGCAGGGACGATGTGCGGGCCTTCACCTGTGGGCTCGTCATCCGAGGCTTTGATGTCGACGAGGGGCTGCCACTCGAGTTCGGCAAGGCTGTAACCGAGCCCCAGCTCGAGACGAACGCCTTCTCCGGGGGTGCTCCATGACCGTGATGCTCACGAACACGAGCGGTCGCTGTCAGGTTTTCGTGCTCGCACACGAGGCATACTGCCGCGCGCTCGGCGAATGCATGTGCGACATGCAGCCCGGCCGTGGCGGGAGACGCATCGCACGCTCGCTCACCCTGCCCACCGGTATGAGTTCCGAGGAGTTCCCTGACGCCATGCTCGCAGTCCCGGAGATCGCCGCTGCCGTACGGCGGGGAGAACTCTCCGTGCAGCGTCGCAAGCCTGAACTCCTCACTACTCCCACGCTGGCTCCGGCTGTCGAGTCACCGAGCCGCCAAGCCAAGAAGAAGCGAGGTACAGGGTGAGCGGACAGCTCCTGTCATCCAAGGTCGTCATCATCGAGGAAGAGCCGACGATCCGGGGCATCCCCACGGTGCCCACGTCCGTCGCGGGCGCGGTTGGTCTCACCGAGCGAGGCCCCATCGGGCAGGCGACCCTCTGTTCCTCCTTCGAGGAGTACCAGACGAGGTTCGGCGGCTTCACTCCGGACTCGGACCTGGCGCTCGCCGCCATGGGCTTCTTCGAGAACGGCGGCAGCCAGCTCTGGGTGGTCCGCACGGTGCACTACGCCAATACGGCCGACCCGGCCTCCCACACAGCGCTCAGGGCCACGGGGTTCCTCGTCGCCGGCAACGGCCCCACGCCTGCCGTCCTCACGGGAGTGACGCCCGCGCCCTTCGCCCTTCAGGATGGCGACCGCCTCGTGCTCTCCGCCAACGGAGGCGCCGACGTGGATGTCGCCTTCAACGGCACTCCAGCGACGGTGTCCACCGGAGCCGCGGAGCCGTATCCGCTCTCGGACGGGCAGATGCTCCTGCTGCGCGTGGATGGAGGACCCGAGCAGGCAGTGACCTTCCGTGCAACGGACTTTGCCGACATCACCAATGCCACCGCGGCTGAAGTGGCCGCCGCCCTCAATGCGGCCCTTGTCGGTGGCCGGGCTACAACGACCGGAGGCATCGTGCACCTCGCGAGTGACACCGCGGGCACCTCCAGTCGCATCCAAGTGACGGGAGGCACGGCCAACACAGCTCTCGGCTTCGCCACCACAGCCGTCCAGGGGAGCGGCAATGTCGCGAGCCTCCGCGCCGTCCAGCTCGTGGAGGCGAAGGCGCTCATCGAGGCAGCCGTCGCGGGAGTCGTGGCCGAGGCGGGCCCCGGTGGTGTGCTGCAGGTCCGCACCATCGCCACAGGCACCTCAGCCACCCTGCAGGCCCGGGTGGGGACTGCAGCAGCATTCGGCCTTCCCAGCACCCTCCAGGCTGGCAGTGCCTCAGGCACCGCAAACGCCATCCGCGTGGAGGGAAAAGATCCTGGCGCCTACGCCAACCGCATCGAGGTCGAGGTGCGCACCGCCACTGATGGCTCACCGAGCGCCTTCGACCTACTCGTCGTCGAGGACGGCGTCTACCGAGAGACGTTCCCCAACCTCTCCATGGAGCCGGATGCTCCGCGCTACATCGAACGCATCGTGAATGATGAGCGCACGGGCTCCATCTACATCCGAGTCGCTGACCAGCGGCTCCCTGCCACTCCCGTACCCACGGTGCAAACGGTGGCCCTTACCGGGGGAAATGATGGGCTGGTAGAGCTCGGCGACAGCGACTTCATCGGCTCCGAGGCTGGCAAGACGGGCTTGCATGCCCTCGACCAGGTGCAGGACCTCTCGCTCCTCCTTGTTCCAGGTCACGCGACGTCCGCCGTCCACAATGCCATGCTGCGCTACTGTGAAGTCGACCGGGAGGGCATGGTGTTCGCCATCCTCGACCCTCCGGCCAACCAGAGCGCGACGGCCATCGTGACGTACGTGACGACGACGGCTGCACTCGAGGGTGCCTCCGAGTACGGCGCTCTCTACTGGCCGCGCGTGAAGGTGCTCAACCCGCAGAAGAGCGTCTTCGGCGCGGCGGAGCAGCTGGTGGTGGCCCCCTCAGGCATCATCGCGGGCGTCTACGCGCGAACGGATGCGGCCCGCCCTGGCGGCATCTACGAGCCGCCCGCAGGCATCGAGAGCGGCCGGCTGTTCGGCGTGCTGGGCTTCGAAACGGACGAGGCGCTCCAGGAGCGCAAGAGGGATCTCGTCTACCCCCACCGCATCAACCCGCTCACCACGGGGCCGGGCCTGCCGCGCTACATCGACGGCTCGCGCACGCTCAAGGGAGACGGGAACTTCCCGTACGTCGCGGAGCGTCGCGGCGTCATCTTCATCGAGCGCTCGCTGAAGCAGGGGCTCCAGTTTGCGCGCCACAAGAACAACACCGAGGGACTGCGCGCGCAGGTGCGGCGGACCATCACCGCGTTCCTGCTCGCGCAGATGAACAATGGCGCGTTCCGCTCGCGCGAGCCCGCGAAGGCGTTCTTCGTCGACGTCTCCGAGCAGCTCAACACGCCCACGGTCATCTTCGCCGGCAAGCTCATCGCCCGCGTGGGCCTCGCCACGAACAAGCCGGCCGAGTTCATCATCCTCCGCATCAGCCAGGACACCCGGGCCCTCGAGGCCGAGCTGGCTGCGACGGGCGCATGAGGAGGTAAGCCATGGCCGTCATCGGCAACCCCAGGAGCTTCCATAAGCGCTTCAAGTTCGTCGTCGAGATCGACAGCGTGGGGCACGCGGGCTTCCAGAAATGCAGCGAGCTGTCCGTCGAGGTGGCCAACGTCCAGTACTTCGAGGGAGGCTCCCTCATCCCCAACAAGAGCCCGGGGCGCCTCACGTTCTCGGACGTGACGCTCGAGAGGGGCGCCACCCAGGACCGAGACCTCTACGACTGGTTCCAGGACGTCGCCACCGCCGCGAGCGGCGTGGGGCTCACCGACCCGGCCTACAAGCGCAACCTCGACATCGTCCAGCAGGACCGCGACGGGACAACGCTCCGGCGCTGGTCGCTCTCGCGGGCCTGGCCGGTGAAGTTCGTCGCCGGCGAGTGGGACAACGAGAGCGACGAGAACGTCATCGAGTCCGCCACGCTCACCTACGACTACTTCGAGCTGGTACAATAGCCCGGTAGTCCGGGATTCTGGAGCATCCGCCGGGAGCTCCTCTCGGCCGATTGTCGGCCGGATGTGGGATAAGCGTCCAGGACATCGAGCGAGCACTATGAAAATCTACGACGAGGGCTCCGAACCACTCCACGAGCTTCTCCGCGCCGCGAGTTCGGACCAGGGCGCGACCCTGCTCGTTCCTGACCTACAGCGGCCGTACGTTTGGAGCCCAAGCCAAGTCACCCTCCTTGTCGACTCACTGCTCCGGGGTTGGCCATTCGGCACCCTGCTGCTCTGGAGCGTTCACAAGGAGGACCTCGCCGGTATCCCATCGAGGCCGTTCTGGCGGGTAGTGGATCGAACCGGCGAGTTCGACGACGCGCAGGTTAGCAAGAGCAACCCTCCAGCTCAGTTCCGCATGGTTCTCGACGGGCAGCAGCGTCTGCAGAGCCTCCTGCTCGCGTTCGGCGGTGACAGCTGGGGGTTCCGCCTGCTCGACCACGAGTGGTCGACGGTGCTCGACGCTGAGCGCCCACGCGGCCGCAACGCGAAGCGCCACTGGTCTCTTGGTCACCTATGCCTCGATGTCTGGACCTTCCGCGAGCGCGTGCAGGCAGTTGGAGGAGTAGCGAAGGTTGATTTTCGCGATGTTCTTGCGTGGGTCGTTCAGAGCCCAGATGGTGGGCGCTCAACGCTGAAGCGCCCCGTGAACTACAAACACCCGATCGCAAGCAGCCTCGACGTGGAGAACAAGGGCCGCTTCGTTCGCTTGAGCCGCCTGTGGGATCTGGCGTCCACCCAGCCTGGGCTCTTTGAGAAGCACTTCCGCGAAAAGCTCGCCCCGCTGCTCGCGCAACATGATGTTCCGAAGGACGTGATCGACGCCGTGCTCGAACCCCTCGCGGAACTCGTTGTTACGCTTGTCGCGATCAAGCAGTCGAAAGTGAGCTACCTTCAGCTCGCGCCGTTTAACGACCAAGTCTTCAGCCAGGACCTCTACAACGACGCGATCGTCAACATCTTCACCCGCCTCAACACCGCCGGGCGTGCTCTCACACGTCAGGAGATCACCTTCGCATGGATCAAGACGGGGTGGGACTCTGCGAAGACGGGCCACCGCACCGCTGGCAAGTGCTTCGAGGAACTCGGTGAGGCTCTTGCCGAGGAAGGCGTAGCACTCGACATCGATGCCCTCGTTGGGGCCGTTTCCGCCATGTGGTCGGTCCTCCACCGCGATGGCGCGTTGCTCACGGCGAACGACCTGCTTCGCGGCGAGAAGGTTCGCCCGATGGTGCAGGACCTCGTACAGAACTGGGAGACGTTAGCGGCGAACGCAGTGGACGGCGCGAAGCTCGTTGATGATCGTGGCTTCCTCTTCGGGACGCACTACCGCTCGCTGAACGTGCTCACGCTGCTCCTCTCCTGGCGCCTGCTCGGTCGCCAGTGGCTGGCAGAGCACTCTCTCGGTGTCACAGCGAAGGATAGCTTCGAGAAGTCTCTGGATGCCGCGTTCGCAGCTTCGTGCGATCGCTGGATCCTCTTGTCTCAATGGTCCGGTCGATGGGGAAAGTCGACCGACAAGGCATTCGCTGACTACATCAAGGACCTGTCGGCGGACTGGGCAAGCATCCGGAAGCTGACCGCGCCCGATGACGTGATCGCGATCCTCAAGCACCGAATGGAGGCTTGGATCAGCGGGCTCCAAGCGGAGTCGTCGAAGTACATCGATGACCTCGGCGTACTCACCCGCGACGCCGTACACCAGTACTACCTGCCTCTCTGGCTGTGGCACCGACTCGACGCGGCGCGTTGGAAAGCTTCCGCGTTGCCGCTGCGGGAGTCGAAGCGAGGCAGCCTGAGCTTCGACGTCGATCATGTTGTCGCTGTGAAGCTCTGGGAGACGCTCCAGGGCGCCCCTCAGACGGCTGCGGAAGAGGGCGAGGACGAGTCGGCGCTAACGATGGAGGACTTGTCGACCACGATGAACGCACTCGGCAACTGTTGCCTCCTTGAGAAATCCTTCAACATCGCGAAGGGCGCTGAACCGCTCCGCGCGTTCCTTGATCGTGTCCACGAGTTCAAGACCGGCGCTCTCAAGGTCAATGACTGGGCGAAGGCAATCGGCGTGGATGCCGACCTCGTCGATCCCAGTGGAAAGACCGCTGCGGCGATTCGGCTGGTAGTCGAGGGTCGAACGGCGAAGATGAAGACTGAGTTGAAGGAGTACATCGCAGGCACTCGGCAGCGGGCGGACATCTAGCGCAGTGGCTGTCCCCGTTCGCCTTCTCGTGGACTTTGCCCCCGAGGAGGCAGCGAATGGCAGACGTCATCACGTGCCCTTCGGGGCTCTCAGGCCGCGTTCGCGGCATGAAGGTTCGCGAGGAGCGCGTCCTTGCTGATCGGAAGCTCGCCAGGAGCGGAGGCCAAATGGACGAACTCCTCTCTGCGTGCTGGGAGGAGACACTAACCCCCGGGCCCTATGCGCTCGGCGACCAACCCCTGGACTGGGGCAGAGTGCTGCAGGGTGACCGCTTCTTCGCGCTCCTCATGGTTCGGGCCCTCACCTACGGGCCGGAGTACGCTTTCGCGCTCCAGTGTCGAAGCGATGCCTGTCGGGCCCGCTTCGAGTGGGAACTCGACCTCACGAAGCTCCCCGTCCGGCCTCTCCCCGACGAGAGCCGCGCCGCATTCGTTGGTGGGAATCGCTTCGAAACCTTGCTGCCGGACGCCGACAAGCGGGTGCGCTTCAAGCTCCTGACCGGTGATGACGAGCGCCGGCTCCCCCAATTCCAGCGTGCCGCCCCCGACAAGCTCCTGTCCTCGGTCCTCGCCTATCGCGTCCTCGACATCGACGGCGTGGAGCCGCGCGACAAGCGCCGCTTCCTCGAGGACCTGTCCATGCGCGATGCCGACTTCCTCATGAACGAGTTCGACCGCGTTGACTGCGGGGTGGACACCACCATCGAGGTGGAATGCCCCGAGTGCTTCCTCGTACAGGACGTGGACCTCCCTTTCGACAGGGGCTTCTTCCTGCCTGGGAAGGAGCGGATAGCGAGGCGTCGGGACCGGAGCGCCTCTTCCCCGAGGTGACCCTGGAGGTATGGCGCGAGGGGCTCTTCCAGCTCTGCTGGCACCAGTATGGCGGCTCGGGCCTCGCGTTCTCACTGAGCGACGCTCTCGAGCTACCCACCTCTGACCGGGACTGGCTTCTCGAGCGCATCGGTCAGCAGCGCTCACGCGAAGCCAAGGAACTCGAGAAGGCCGCGAAGGGTAGGTAGCTCATGGCGCTCAACAACCTCGGCCTGGGCTTCGTCTTCACTGCGAGAGACCTGGCATCCGGTGCCATCCAGAACCTTGAGCGCAACTTCATGAGCCTCGACCGGCGCGTCGGGCTCGGCACCGAGCGCATCCAGAGCGCCTTCCAGCAACTGGGTGTGGGGCTCTCCGTCTTCACCGCAGGCGCCGCCACCGTGGCAGCAGCCTTCTACTTGGCCAACGCCGCGGGGCGCTTCGGCCAGGCCGTGGCGGCGGTGGCAGCCGTCTCCGGCGCCTCGGCCACCGAGCTGGCGCAGTTGCGCGACGCCGCCATTGAGGCCGGCATGGCGACCCAGTTCTCCCCCACCGAGGCGACGCTCGGCCTCCGCGAGCTGGCCCAGGCCGGCTTCAACGCCCAGGAGTCCATGAAGCTCCTCCTCCCCGTGCTCGATCTGGCAGGGGGCTCCCTCGGTGAACTCTCCCCTCAGCAGGCCGCGGGCCTCGCTGCCCAGGCGATGAAGGCCTTCGGCCTCTCCGTCGACGAGGCTTCCATCTCCGTCGACCGAATGCTGCAGTCGGTCAACGTCTTCGCTCTCAACGCCAGCGAGCTACCACTCGCCCTCGGCACGGCCTCCCGCGGAGCCCAGGCCCTCCACCAGTCGTTCTCCGAGACGCTCATCGCCCTCGGACTGGTGAAGAACGTCATCCCCGGCGTCGAGCGCGCCTCCACCGCCGTGGCCGTAGCCATGGAGCGCATGGCTGACCCGGAGGTGCAGCAGCGCCTGCGGGGCATGGGTGTAGCGGTCACGGACTCGGCGGGCCGCTTCCGCAGCTTCCTGGATGTTCTCGGCGAAATGGCTCCGCGTCTCGACCGGATGAACGAGGCCCAGCGCTCGGCGTTTCTGCTCCAGACCTTCGGCCGCGAAGCGCTCGGGGGTGTCAACGCCATCCTCACCCAGGTTACCAACGGCTTGCGCACCAGCACCGGCGAGACGCTCCGGGGGGCCGAGGCCATCCGCTACCTGCGGGACCAGTTCGAGAACGCCGGGGGCACGGCCGCTCGCTTCCGCGAGCAGATGCTCGACACCTTCGAGGGACAGAAGCAGCTCCTCGCGGGCTCCCTGGAGACGCTCGCCATCGTCCTCGGCGAGCCGTTCGCCCAGGTCTTCAAGCCCCTCGTGACGGCCTTCGTGGGTGTCGTGAACGCCCTCCTCGGCGTCTTCCGCCAACTCCCTGCCCCGGTGAAGCGGGCGCTCGCGGCGTTCACCGTCGGCGCCGGAGCCGTTGTCGCCCTCGTAGGGGCTACCATCTCGGCCAAGGCTGGAATCGCGCTCTTGGCCATCGGCCTCAAGGCGCTCGGCATCACTGCCGGTGGGCTCATCGCCACCCTGCTGCCGGCCATCCTTACCGTCACCTTGCTGGGAGCTGCCGTCGCCGGCTTCGTCCACGCCTTCCGGAGCAACCTCGGCGGCATCGCCGACTTCGCCCGGCGCCTCATGAGCCATGTGAGCCTGTTCTTCCGAGGGCTCATGCAGCTCTTCGAGCAGGGAGCCTTCTCCGGGGCCGTGCGCGAGGAGTTGAGCCGCGCCGAGAGCATGGGGCTCAAGCGCTTCCTCATCTCCACTTACCAGGTGGTCTACCGCCTCCAGCAGATCTGGGAGGGCTTCAAGGCCGGCTTCACGCGCTCCCTTGAGGAGGCACGCCCCGTCTTCGAGGATCTGGTGAACGCCCTGTCCTCGCTGGGAGAGGAGCTGGCCACCCTCTTCGCAGGGCTCACCGGCAAGGCCGCCAGCCTGCCCTCGTCCGAGTTCCGCAGCTTCGGGCAGTCCGTGGGCTCGGCGCTGGCGACCGTTGTGTCCTGGGGTGCCCAGGTCATCGCCCTCTCCGCACGGGTCTACGCCGGCTTCCTCTCGGGCTTCCGCGCCATGCAGGTGTTCCTCGCTCCTGCGGTGGACTCCGTGCGCGAGGCCTTCGCCGGCCTCCGACGGGTGTGGGACAACCTCATCGGGGCCACCACAAGTTCCACGAGTGCCACCGACAAGTCGACGAGCGCCTGGCGCCAGCTCGGCGAGCTCCTCGGGCGGGTGGTGGGGGGCGCCCTCACGCTCACGGTCCATGCCCTTGCTGTCCTCATCGACACTGCCACCGTGGCCCTCGGGGTGGTGGTGGCCCTCAAGGATGCCTTCGTCATCGCTGGCACGTGGATTGGCGAGACTGCAGCGAGGCTCTACCTGTGGTTCACCGAAACCCTCCCGGCTGCCATCTCCTCGGCGTGGTCCACGCTCACCGGCTTCTTCCGCTCCACGCGGCAGTTCTTCCTTGGGGCTGGCCAATGGTTCCTCGGCCTCTTCAGCTCCATCGCTGACGGTCTCCGGGCCTTCTTCAGCCCCGTTGTGGAGTTCTTCAGCGCCGTTGGCCGAGCCCTCCATGCGGTGTTCAACGCCCTCACTGACTCCGTCATCAGGTTGCTCCGGAAGCTCCCCAGCGAGTTGCTCCCCTCCAGCCTGGAGGAGTTCGCCAGGCTACCGCTCTCGGCAGAGGTGCAGCCGGCTACCCCGCTCACCCTGGCAGCCCCAGGCCCTGCGGCGCGCGCCGAGGTGGCGACGTGGGCCATGCCCGCCGCTGCGGATGCACGGAGCCGTGCAGGCAGTCTGGCCCAGCTTGAGCAGGGGCTGCTCGCGCTCGCCAGCCCCCAGGCAGGGCGCCAGGGGGCTGCGCCGCCCTTCACCATCAACGTCCAGGTGGACGGCGAAACCATCGCCCGAGCCACCCACCGTGCGGAGCGCGAGGCCGCCTCCCGTTCTTTCTCGCCGGTGCCGGCGTACTGAGGAGGACACACCGTGTCGCTCGCAGCCGCTCTTGCCCGTGCCCCTCGCTGCTGGCTCGTGAATGTCGCCAGCGGCGAGTCCATGCAGTGCCTCTTCAACCCCACCCAGCTCTCCGAGAAGCTGCAGGTCAACTGGAACCGCCTCGTGGTGCCGGGGCTCTCCCATCAGGTGCTGCAATTCCAGGGCACCTCCAATCGCCAGCTCGCGGGGGTGGAGTTCTACCTGGACCGCTTCTTCGCGGCCGAGCAGCCCGGGGACGTCGACATTCTCGACTTCCGAGCGTTCCTCCGGGCGCTCACGGTGCCACCGCAGGGCACCGAGGGAGTTCCCGCCACCGCACCGCCTCGGGTGCTCTTCATCTGGCCGCGCGTTGTGACAGTCGAGTGCGTGGTTGCCAGCATCGAGTTCCAGTACCGGCAGCTCGCCATCGACGGCACTGTGCTCGTCTACGCAGCCAGCGTCACCTTCGAGGAGATCCTCGACACGCGCGTCACCTCTGAAGCGCTACGGCAGGAGGTGGAGTAATGGCCCCACATGCCGGTTCCCGCCATTCCTTCACGCTCGGCATTCGAGATGCGGGCGGGCGCCTCTTCCTCACCGAGCGAGAGCCGTACCGCTTCCGGGAGCACGCTGACTCGCGCATCCACGTCGTTGCCCAGGGCGACACTCTCTTCGACCTGGCCGGGCGCTACTTCGCCTCACTGCCCAGGGCCTGTGGGTTCTGGTGGGCCATCGCCGACTTCCAGCCCGACCCCATCATCGACCCGACGCTGGAGCTGGAGCCCGGGCGCCGCCTTCTCATCCCCAGCCTGCGTGTGCTCACCGACGTCATCCTTGGCGAGCAGCGCCGGAGGTTCGAGGCATGACGGCCCCTCTGGACCGCAGTGCACCAGGGGTGCGCCTCACGCTGCTGCCCAGCGAGCGAGCCCACAGCGGAGAGCCGCTCGAGCTCAGCGGACGCCTCCTCTCATTCACCTACGAGGACACCGCGAGCAAGGCGGACCAGGTCTCCCTCCTGCTCGACAACTTCGACCTGGCCCTCTTCGAGCGAGAGGAGCTCGTTGGGGGTGCGGTGCTCGAGGTGTCCTGGGGCTACCCCGGTCACATGGCACCGCCTCGCCGGGTGGTGCTCAAGAAGCTCAAGGGCTTCCAGACGCTCACAGTCGAGGGCCTGGCTACCAGCGTGCTGATGAACCGTGAGGCCCGGACGCGCTCCTGGGAGAACAAGACGCGCTCCGAGGTGGTTCGCCAGGTGGCCGCTGAGTACGGCTACGAAGGGGCCTCCCTCGACGTTGAGGACACCCGGGAGGTGTTCGACGTCATCAACCAGGCTGCGGAGACGGATGCCCGCTTCCTGCGGCGGCTGGCGGCCCGCGAGGAGTTCGAGTTCTCTATCGATGACAGCGGCCTGCACTGGCGCTCGCGCAATCCGTCGAGCGCGCCCATGCACGTGCTCACCTGGTACTCGGACCCGGGCCGGGGCGACATCCTCTCCCTCAACGTCGAGTCCGACCTCGTCCGCAGAGTGGGCCGCGTCGAAGTGCGCGGGAGAGATCCGCTCCGGCGGGCCACCCGGGAGTCCCGAGCGAGCAGCGCCAGCGTGGAGCGCGCCACGCTCGGGGAGGTGCTTGAGGTGGTGGACCCGGAGACTGGAGCCACCTCCCTCCAGCAGCGCAACGCGACAACCAGCGTCCATCCCACCTCGGCCTCGACGGCTGCACGTGCTGAGCGCGAGTCCGCCGCTCGCTACCGGCGCGCTGAGCGGGACACAGTGAAACTCTCCCTCCAGGTTGTGGGCGACCCCACCCTGCGCGCCCGAACGGTGGTGGAGGTACGCGGCATCTCCAGCCTGCTGTCAGGGCGGTACTACGTGAACGAGGCCAAGCACGTCATCTCCGCCTCGGGCTACACCGTCGACCTGAAGCTCACGCGGGACGGCACCGGCCCGCGGCGCCAAGCAGGCCCCCAGGCACAGGGACAGCCACAGGGCGGACAGCCCAACCAAAGTGCCCCAGCCACAGGTGGGGCGATGACCGAGTTGGAGGTGGTGGACCCGGAGTCCGGAGCCACGCACCTCGAGTACCGCCGCGACGGGCGTCCCCTCGGTGCCGAGGATCCGGAGGCCCGCATGAGCATCCCTCGATGAAGGGGCCTCCCCCATGAGCACCTTCGACGACGACATTCACGCACACGACAGCCGGCTGTACGGCATGTACGTGGGGTACGTAACGAAGCGCGACGACCCGGAGCGGCTCGGACGGGTTCGCGTCTGCATCCCGGGGCTGCTCGAGCCGGAGAGCGCCTGGGCCTGGCCGCTCGGCACTGTGGGTGGGGGCTCAAAGGATCGCGGCCTCTTCGCCGTCCCCGAGGAGGGAGCGGAGGTGGCCGTCTTCTTCAACCAGGGCGATGTGGATGCCCCCTACTACCTGTGCGCGCATTGGGGGAAGCCGAACGGACAGAGCGAGGTGCCCGCGGAGGCCCAGCTCGAGTCGCCGGACAACCGCGTCTTTGCCACGCAGACATTCCGCATCGAGCTCGACGAGTCGCAGGGGGGCCGCAGGCTCCAGCTCACCAACAAGAAGACCGGGGATCGCCTCGTCTTCGACGCCGAGGAGAACACCGTGACGCTCGAGGCGACCACGGCCCTCACCCTACGCGCGGTGGGCGCCATCTCCATTGAGGCCACGCAAGTCAGTATCGCCGGCCGCGTCGTGCGGCCCATCGCAGACCCTATTTGAGGAGGCCCGCCATGGCGCTGCCCATCTGCCTGCACATTCCCGAGGCCCCCGAGCCCTTGGCTGTAACCCTGCCAGGAGGCATCACCCTCCAGCAGCAGGAACTGCTCAAGGCCATCCAGCCGGCGCTCACGCCGCTCATGCCCCTCTTCGACATCGTCGATGCTGTCATTGCGGTCTTCGACTGCATCAAGGCCATCCCCGACTCGCTCGGGCCGCCACCAGACCCCTCCGCACTCGTCGCCAGCATCTCGAAGTTGGCAGAGAAGGTGATGAAGCTGCTCAGGCTCATCCCCCAGCTGTCGCTCCCCTACACCATCATCGGCACCATCGATCTCATCCTCGACACGCTCCAGAAGGCGCGCGGCCAACTGCTCCACCTCCTACAGCGGATGCAGCAGATCCAGGGCGCCATCGACAAGGCAGGACAGCTCGGCGATCCGGGGCTCCTGGCCATTGCTGGCTGCGCACAGGCGAACGTGGCTCAGGAGGCTGCCAACACCGGCAAGGCGCTCGCGAGTCTCAGCAAGCTCGTGGCCCTGCTCAACATCTTCCTCGGCATGGTGGGAGCGCCTGAGGTGCCCGACCTGACCAGCCTCTCGGGCCGCCCGCTGAACGAGGCCATTGCCCCACTAGATGCGATCGTGGAGGCGCTCCAGGCTGTGCGCCGGGCCGTGCCGCTGCCGTGAGGAAGAACCCGTGAGCCGCAAGCCACAGAACCTCCTCGTCCCCTTCCGGAGGGACAAGAAGCGGGACTTTGCCGCGGGCTCGGGCCCGGAGTTGCTCGCCTCCAAGGTGCGACAGGCGCTACTCACAGAGGGGGCGACGGCGCGCTCCTCCGGCGAGCTGCCCTGGCGCACGAACTTCGGCGCCGCGCTGCCGCTCCTGCGCCACCAGCGCAACGACGCTCCTCTCCAGGAATTGGCCCGCGTCTACGTCCGCGACGTCCTCGAGCGCTGGGTACCGGGGGCTCAGGTGGTGAGCCTCGACATGAAGCAGGAGGGAATCGTGCTCACCCTCCGGCTCCGTGTGCGCGAGCAGGACGTGGCCGCGACTGTGGACGTGGCCCTGCCTCGCTGACGTCCTGGCTTTGCCTCCTTTGGGACGAATTCTTAGGATGGCTTTCGGACCATTGTCGCAGGGAGGTCACCTTGCCCGCACGCCGGCCTTACCGCATCATCGAGAAGAAGGTCGCCAATGCGGCGGGGCAGCCCTCTGCGAAAGCACGCTTGTACACGGGGGCCTGGCCACTCGACTGGGCTGGCTTCGAGGCAAACTTGTCGAGCGGCGCAGTATGCGGCAGGCACTGGCCCAGGAACCTGCCGGACAGCCTTCCGGAGGAGCAGGCCCCTGAGACGCGGCCGCTCTGCCGCCACCGACTGCGGTATGTCTGGGACCTCAACAAACCGCTGCTGGGCGTCATCTCCTGCAACCCCTCGCGGGCCACCCGCCGGGTGCTTGACGAGACCCTTCACGTCACGGTGAACCAAGCCTACCTGTGGGGCTTCGGCGGCATCGACCAGTGCAACCTGAGCCCCGTCTACAAGACCGATTCCCATCAGGTCCGCATTACCATGAAGGATCTCCAGGATCGGGGTAATTGGGCGGCCATCACCTGCGTCCTGTCGAATTCCGCCGTCTGGTTGGCCTGGGGCTCCAGACCACGTGGTTGCACCGACTCCTGCTGCGACGCCTGGAATACAGGCGAAGACTGCGTCCTGAGCATGGTCTGGGCACGGCAGAACGCGGACGATGAGTTCACCGTCCTGGCCAACCAGGTATTGAAGGGTGACGGATACCGGCCGCCGGGCCACCCGAGCCCGCGCCGCTTCCCTCGCCATAAACCGCAGCTGCTCTACGAGAAGCCTCTGTTCGTCCGCGTGGCCACGTCTACGTCCGCGACGCCCTCCAGCGCTGGGTGCCAAGAGCCCAGCTCGTGAGCCTCGACGTGGAGCAGGAGGGAGCCGCGAGCACCCTACGGCTCCGGGTGCGCGAGCAAGACGTCTCCGCGAGCGTGGACGTGCCCCTGCCTCGCTGAGCCCCTGGCGTCCCCGGGCTGCGGAGGGCCTCGACTTTGCCATCCCGGAGGCTCCTGCGCCGTGGCCATGCTCCCCGAGCCCGTCGACTACACCGACAAGGACTTCGATGCCCTGCGGGCACGGCTCATCTCCCTCCTTCAGAGTGTCTTCCCCGACTGGACGGACTTCGCCGTCGCCAGCTTCGGCAACGTGCTCCTGGAGATGTACGCCTTCGTCGGCGACGTGCTGACCTTCTACCAGGACAACCTGGCGCGCGAGTCACGGCTCGTCACCGCCACGCAGCGCAAGAACGTCATGGCACTCGCGCGGATGCTGGGCTACCGGCTCCACGGAGCCCAGGCCGCGACCGCCCAAGTGGAACTTCAGCTCGCACGGCCCCCCGCTGCCCCCGTCACTTTTCCCGCGGGTACCCTCATTCGCACGCAGGAAGTCACCGAGCCCATCCGCTTCCAGCTCCTCGCCCCCGTTACTCTGCCGGCAGGGCTCACCCCACCGCGCGTGCTTGCTCTCGCAGAGCACTCGAAGATGTACACGCAGCTCTTCGACTCGCGAGGGCTGGCGGACCTCGAGGTGCACCTCGACTTCACCCCCTACCTCGACGGCTCCGCCCGCGTGACGACTCCACAGGGGACCTTCTCCGAGGTGGAGAGTTTCCTCGACTCACGTCCCAGTGACTTGCACTTCGTCGTGAGCGTGGACCAGAACGATCGCGCCACCCTTCGCTTCGGCAACGGCGTGAGCGGCATGCCTCCCAGCGGTACCATCACCATCACCTACAAAACAGGCGGTGGGAGCGCCGGCAACGTCGACGCCGAGCGCCTCGTCGTCATCGAGGGCGCCTTCAAGGACGCCCACGGCAACCCAGTGCAGGTTTCGGTTCGCAACCCTGCCTCGGCTTCGGGCGGCTCGGATAGGCAGACGGTGGCCTCTGCCAAGCTACTCGCCCCCGAAAGCCTCCGGGCCCTCACGCGCTCCGTGGCGCGCGAGGACTTTGAGCTCAACGCCCGCCGCCTGCCAGGCGTCGCCAGGGCGCTCATGCTCACCTCGAACGAGGACCCGAGCATCTCCGAGAACTCGGGCATCCTCTACGTCATCCCCAAGGGTGGCGGGCTGCCTACGCCAGCGCTCAAGAACCAAGTCCTCCGGCAAGTCACGGAGGTCTACCCCTGCACCCTCACGTTCCAGGTGAGCGTGCAGGCCCCGGTCTACAGGCCCATCGCCATTGACGCGCGCCTCTTCCTTCGGCAGGGCTCCTCGGCTGCTGAGGTGAGGGATCGCATCCGCGAGCGCCTTGCCGCCTACTTCCGCGTGAGCGAGCCGGACGGCACACCCAACCCTCGCGTGGACTTCGGCTTCAACCTCAAGGACGCCGAGGGCAACCCGGTGGGCGAGGTGGCCTGGTCGGACATCTTCGATGTCATCCGCGACACGCCAGGTGTGCGGAAGATGGGCTCTGCGCGCCTGGATCTGACGCTCAACGGGCTACCCGCCGACGTGAAGCTCAGCGTGCGCGAGTTCCCCGTGCTGGCCAATGTCACCCTGCGAAACGGCGACACGGGGGAGTTGCTTTGATGGGGCTGCTCAACCCCAGCTTCGAGGAGGAGGGCCCGCTTCCAGGTGAGGCTCGGCATTGGACGCTCACCGCCGTGACGAGCCGGGAAGTCCTCGCCGGCTTCGGCCCAGCCCCCGAAGAAGCCTGGGAGGACTTCGAGCGTTGGCACTCACTACGGGCCTCGCTGGACGACGTTCCTCTCTCAAGAGCCTTCTTCGATAGCTCCTCCGAGGGCCACGAGGACTTCAATGAGGGCTGGGCCAACGCCGTCTTCCTCGCCGAGCTGCCACCAGCCCAGGTACTCCCCTTCCCCTTCAACGGCGGCACCACCGAGGACTGCGAGTCCGGCTGGGCCAACGTGCCGTACGCGCGCAGTTGGGGCGAAGTGGCCTCCTCTACGGGGCTCTTCAATGGCGAGCCTCACGAGGACTTCGAGGAACAGTGGCGCTCGAATCAGGCATTCGCGTGGAGCTGGTCGGCGGTGCCAGCGAGCGCCGCACTCTTCGACGCTAACGCCCAGCCTGTCGAGGACTTCGAGAACACCTGGACTGTCGCCTCCACCCTGTGAAGGAGCCCTCATGGCCGAAGCCGACTGGACCTACCTCAACAACGGGCTGGACATTGCCACGGTGGACCGCGGCGTGACGGCCGGCATTTCCCGCCCTCCAGGCGGAGGAAGCTTCCTCTTCGCCTTCAACTCCCTCGCGGCAGTGAGCGGGGCCATGGGCCTCTTTGCCAACCTCCCCGACTTCGCTCCCATGGCCAAGGGCGGCTCCATCCGTGGGTGCCTCCAGCGGGGTCCGGGTGGCGGCCCCACAGGCTTCTCCCCCTTCCTCTTCCTCTGCTGCCAGGGCAACTCCGTCAACGACAGCGCGTACCTGCTCGGCCTCTCTGACGACGACCCGCACCGCATCGTCCTCCGCAAAGGCTCGGTCGCCGTGGGGCTGCCCGATGCGGACGGCCCCGGCGCTCTCCTCAAGTCGAGCGCCAGCTTTACCCAGGGTACCTGGTTGCACCTGAGGCTCGACGTCATCGTCAACACCAACGGGGACGTGGTGCTCCACGCCTTTCAGAACGACTTAGCCGCGCATCCGCTCGGGACGCCGCCCAACTGGCAGCCAGTACCCGGCATGGGGGAGTTCATCGACGACCACCTCGGCATCAACTCTGGCAGCCAGCCGCTCACCTCAGGCCGGGGTGGCTTCGGCTTTTCGGTGAAGGACGTCACCCGGCGGGCCTTCTTCGACCACCTCGAGCTGTACCGCCAGCTGTGAGGCAGCCATGACGCTCACCGCCTTCACAATCAGACTGGGCCGAGGCCAGGGGCGCATCCGCCCCGCGAACGCCGCTCCTGCCTCCGGGGATTACCTCTTCGTCCTGGGTGAAGATGAGCCAGGCCGCCTCTTCGAGGTAGCCCCTGGGGACTTCGCTGAGCTGACGCAGGCGACGGACCTCACGGGCGTGGCACTTCTGCGAGCCCAGCTCCGGTTCCGGGTGCCCGCCAGTCTGCCCGCAGGGCTTACTTGGGAGGCCTCCCTCACCATCAATGGGGTGAAGTACGCTCGCGCCAAAGGTCGGCTGGGGCGGGTGCGGCCCCTCACGGACCTCGCGGCCAACGTCTCCAAGCTCTCCGGCGTGCATACCGTGGGCGTGCGCCTGGAGCTGATCGCCCCTTGAGGAGAAACTGTGGCTGCTGTCGAGCTTCCCGCCCTCTACATTGACAATGTCGCCCTCGTCGTCGCGACAAGCCGTCCGCTCCTCATCAACCGCGACCCCGCACCTGAGGAGTTAGATGTCCCGCTCGACACAGCGGTGGGGCTCGAGTTGGTGGATCCTGGGCCTGATGGCATCGACCGCTCCGCGACGCGTGTGTGGGTGGACGGTGTGCTCGCCTTCGAGGGCGGTGCAGCTGAGGAGGTGAAGCCCCCTTTTGCCGGAGCACTGGCGGGCGCCACGCAGACGGCGGACACGCTCCGCGTTGTCCTACACCCACTCTTGCCGTTCGCGAGCGAGGCCGACGTGTCGGTGCGTGTCGTCTCTCGCACCAGCAGCGAAGCCCACGCCATTGACGAAACGTACTCGTTCCACATCGAGGACCGGACAGCCCCTCGCCTCGTCGGAGCCCTGGCCACCGGGCCGCGGGCTGTGCGCCTCTCCTTCGACGAGCCTGTCCTCCTACCCACCGGTGCCAACCTGCTCCTTGTGCCCCGCGGTACCCCAGCCGTCTCCGTTGCGGTCACGAGCACGAGCATGGAGGGCGAAGTCCTGACGCTCGGGCTCGATATGGAGATGACGCCGGACGTGCTCTACGAGGTACGTGCTGTGGGAGTAACGGACCGCTACGGCAACGCTGTTCTCGGCCCCTATGACCGCGCACTCTTCTCGGGCTTCCGGCCGGCGCGTCCACCCTCACGACGCTTCGACCTGTGGCAGATGCTCCCCAAGCACAACCGCCGCGATGACCTGACCGGAGATCTCTTCCGCTTCATCGCCTGTCTGCAGGAGGTGGCGGACCTGCTACTGGCGGACATCGACCGCTGGCCGGACATCTTCGACCTTGAACGGGCACCAGAGCCCTTCGTGGACCTCATCCTCCAGGACCTCGGCAATCCGTTCTCGTTCGAGTTGGACCTGCTGGCCAAGCGTCGGCTCGCGTCTTTGCTCGTGGAGATGTACCACCAGAAGGGCACAGCGAAGGGCATCCGCAATGCCGTCCGCTTCTTCCTTGGCATCGAGCTTCAGGCCATCGCGCCGTTCGCCTCCGACACCCTCACGCTCGGCGAATCCGAACTTGGCATTGACTGGGTACTCGGGCCCTCCGACCGCTTCGCCCGCTACGCCTTCAATATCGAGGTGGGCCGCATCCTCACGCCCACCGAACGCAAGCAACTCCGCGCCATCGTCGAGTACCTCAAGCCCGCCCACACCCATTTCGTGGACCTCGTCGAGCCGCTCCCGCCCATCCTCCCGGACCACTGGGAGCTGGGCCTCAGCGATCTTGGGGAGACGACGGACCTGCACTGAGGGATACACACGCGGTGTACAATCGCTGGGCCATGCATCCGTACGTCGAGATCCTCTGCGCAGCAATGCGCGGGATGTGGGGACCAGAGGTATCCCGTAGTCGAACCCTCGCCCGCCTCGTTCAACACGAGCGTCAGTGCGAGGAATGGTGGAAGTGTGAGGTTGCTACACACCTATGGGATGTGGCCGACCAGTGGGCTTGCCCCGGTTACGTGGACAGTAGGGTTAAGATGCCAACTTCTGCGGTAAGGGCGCAAGCTCAAAATCCACTGGACTGACGTAGCCCAGCGAGGAGTGCCGCCGCTGGCGGTTGTAGAAGACCTCGATGTATTCGAAGAGGGCCAGCCGGGCCTGCTCGTGCGTGGCGAAGGCGGTGGTGTAGACGAGCTCCTGCTTCAAGCTGCTGAAGAAGCTCTCCACCACGGCGTTGTCCCAGCAGTTGCCCTTGCGCGACATGCTGCATTGGATGCCCCGAGCAGCCAGTGCCTGCTGGTAGTCGGTGCTGGCGTACTGGCTGCCCCGGTCCGAGTGGTGCAACAACCCCTGCGGTGGCTGGCGTCCCTCGAGGGCCATGTCCAGGGCGTTGAGCACCAGGTGCCGGTCGATGTTCTCGCTCATGGACCAGCCCACCACCTTGCGAGAGAAGAGGTCCATGACGACGGCCAGGTAGAGCCAGCCCTGCCCCGTCCCCACGTAGGTAATGTCCGTGGCCCAGGTGCTATTGGGCTGGCCGGGGAGAAGTTGCGCTCGAGGATGTTGGGGGCAACGGGCTGGTTGTGGCGGGAGTCCGTCGTGCGCACGAAGCGCCGTCTCTTGCGAGCAGCGATGTCGTGCTCGTTCATGAGCCGGGCCACACGCTTTCGACTCACGCGCTGCCCCCGGGCACGCAGCTCCGCGTGGACGCGAGGACTGCCGTACGTGCCGCGGCTGTCGCGATGTATCCGCGTCACCTCCTCGGCCAGGGCCCGGTCCGCCTTGTCCCGCGCGGACTCCGGGCGCTCCTTCCAGGCGTAGTAGCCCGAGCGCGACACACCCAGCTGCTCGCACATGAAGTCCACAGGGAAGTGGGCCTTCTCCGCGTCGATGAACTCGAACTTCACCTCGAGGTCTCCTTCGCGAAGAAGGCCGCCGCTTTTTTTAGGAAGTCGCGCTCCATCTCCAGATGACGCACCTCCTTGCGCAGCCGCACCAACTCCTCCCGCTCGGCCGTGGAGAGTGCACCTGCCGACTCCTTGCCATCGCCTCCGTCGGCCTCGCGCACCCAGTTGCGCAGGGCTGACTCGGTCAGGTCCAAGTCCTTGGCCACCTGGGGCAGGCTCTTGCTGCCCTCGCGCACCAGTCGGACCGCCTCGGCCCTGAACTCCGGGGTGAAACTCCGCCTCTTCCTTCGCTCCATGAACACTACCTCCTGTGTAGCCGACTTATGAGGTGTGTCCACAAAACCGGGGCAGGCTCACCAGTGCGGAAAGGACACATACGTCTGGCTTGAGGCGATCGACCGCGCAGACGTCGCTCTCGCGACTGGGACCTATGTCTCCGGGAGGCTGGTTGCAGCAACAGCCGGGGAGGTGTGCATCCCGCTTGAACTCAAGATGATCGGCACGTTCTGGGGGCGCGGCAATGTCGAGAAGGCCTACCGGGAACCCGGCAAGAAGCGGCTGGAGCACGACTTCATCGACGCGCGAATGGGTCGCCGACCTGCGAAGCCCTTCTCTGCAGTCGGGCTCCTGGTCACCCATGTCGGAACAGGCACGGATCCGTTGGTGGAGTTGTACCTGCGGCGAGCTCGTGAACTTGGCGCGGAGCACCAGCTCGACCGGGTCCTTGATGAGGCAGTGCCCCTTCCCCCGACTGCGGATCAGCCAGTCTATGCGCACCAGTTCCTTTGGCTCGCGGCATCCACGTCCCCTTGAGCCACGCACAACCGGCTTTGCCCCACAGAAGAGCAACGTTCTCTCAGGGCCTCTCAATGGCAGACCGGGTCGACTTCTACTTCCGACAGCGCGTCACCGAGGCTGAACTCGATTTGGCCTTCTCCCTGCTCGAGAGGGCCGACCGCAACCTTGCTGCGGACCTTGGCATCTACGGCATCATCTCCGGAGCCATCCCCGCTCCCCACTCCCCGGTGGCGGACCTCACCCTCGACCTCACCGCGCCAGCACGGGCCTACGACAACCTCGGCCAGCGCATCTTCTTCGGCACCGGCCAGAACGTGAACTGCGCCATCGACCTCGTCGGCATCCCCACCGATGTGGCCACCGCAGGTAACGAGCGCTGGCTCGGCATCTTCCTGCGCTTCAAGCGCCAGCTCTCGGATCCACGAACGGATGGCAACTCTCAGCAGGTCTTCTTCCGCCGTGACGAGTCCTTCGAGCTGGTGGTGCGCCAGGCGCCAGAGGGTCCCGCCGGCCTTGCCCCCAAGCACGCGCTCCAAGCCGACGAACTACTCGTCTGCGACGTGCGCCGCCGCCCGGGTCAGACGCAGGTCCTCAGCGCAGATATCGACCTCACCCGCCGCCAAGCCTTCATCTTCGCCCAGGGTACCGCAGTGGCCGTCCAGACAGGGACCTGGACGATTCTGAGCCCTCTCGGCAACACGGTGCAGGCCGCATTCGACGAGGTCGACGCCGAGCTACACGACCACTTCACCGGCTCGACACGGCGGCATTCGGCGAGTGCCGTGGACTACACCCCGCACGGGTTCATCGGCGCGGGGGACGTGCAAGCCGCTCTCGACGAGCTCATCGATGGTCTGACCAACACGACAGCCGGCGCTCCCGGAGCCTCCCTCGTTGGTGCAGATGCAGCCCCGGGTACGCCGCATGCTCTCTCACCGGGCACCGTCGACCTACAACTCTCCCAGCTCCTTGGCTTCCTCAACACCCACGTCGGCGCATCCTCCGGCGCCCATCACGCGAGCGCCATCTCTGCCACCGCGCACAACTACGTCGGCGCGACGAACGTCCAGTCGCAGCTGCAGGAAATCGTCACCGATCTCGCGGCGACGACTTCAGGCGTTTCGGGTGCATCTCGTGTCGGCGGTGATGCGGTCACAGGCACGCCGAACTCCCTGACCTCTGGCACTGTGCGTGACCAGCTCGCCGCGCTGCTGGGGTTCCTCAACACCCACCTCACCCAAGCCTCCGGAGCGCACCCTGCATCGTCCATCTCCGTCACGGATGCAGGAAACAACCTCAACGCCACAAACGTTGAGGAAGCTCTCGCGGAGGTAAGCGACGCATTCGAGGGAGACCACTTCCGCGGGAACGAGGGGAACAGTGGCCAACATCGCACGATCCGACAACCCAACTTCGGTGGCACAAGAGCGCTCCTCTGGGACGCGCTCGGCGTAGGCGGCCTTGGGGCGCGGCTGCGTGTCTACTCTGACTCAGACTCCTTCTGGTTCACGCTGAACGCCGCCTGGAACGGCAGCGCGTGGGCTCGCGACAGCACCAGCTTCTTCGCGGGGGCCCTCCGGCTCTCCCGAAACGAGTTCGAACTGCTTCACGAGAACACCTTCGCGGCGACGTTCACGGCATGGCCCCGGAGATGGCGGCTGCCGATGAGCAACGCCACGAACTCCGCGTTCGAGCTAACGGGCAGTATGCAAGAGATCGGTCGCGCTGGCCTCGAGTTCTCCAACAGCGACACGAGCGCGCACACCATCGCTGGGGGTGGCTCGGTCACGTTCCGCAGCCGGTTCCCCTCCTCTCCATCCTCCATCACACTCTCTCCAGTCACCACAGGCGGAGGCTTCGCTGGTAACCCGAACGTGTTCGTTCCGGACAGAGATGGGTTCGGCTTCTACAGCTTTCAGGACGTCCCTGCCCTTGGAACCACCTACTGGTATGGCACGTACACGGCCATCGCGTGAGACCCCATGCCGCTCCAAGAGGTAAACGAGACCGACGTGCTCCAGCGCTGCGCCAAGTGCAGCAGCCTCAACCTCATCGCGCTTGAGAGCCTGGTGATCGGTGTTCAACGTGAGGGGCACGTGGATGGGCGCATTGTGCTGGTCCCCCCGTGCCCTTCCTGCAGCTCAAGCGAGTTCCTCGTCCGCACGCCCGATGAGGAGCTTGAGCACCCAGCACCCGGCAGCTTCGGCCACCTGCACCGGCTGCTCGTAGACCATGTACACGCGCGACTGGTCCGCATGGGGCGAGTCATTCCTTCCCTCCAGAGTCACCCCGTGGAGCACCTCGTCGCGAAGACACTGGAGGGGACGACCCTCGAGCAATGGTTCCCCTCGGGCCTGAAGCTGGCATCTCCCGAGGAGCAGCGCGAGCGCCCGCCGCCCCAGGGCCAGTAGAAGAGCTGAGCCAGCAGAAGGCCCCAGCCTCACCCCTCTACCGCTCCAGGAGCCAGCCCCACGCTCTGCTCAGTTCCTGGCTCGGCACCTTGATTCCCTCGCTGCCTACCAGGTGGTCCAGGTGGCTACCTCCCCCCTCGGAGTGCCCGCGGCGGCCGGAGCGCGGCGCTTCTCGCAGAGAGCGAAGGCCCCGCTCAGAATGACTTGCTATGGGCGCGCACCAGAGCCTGTATGTCCCTCGCGCGCAGCCACTGAGCGCGCGGGAGACGATGACTGCGTGAGCTGACGAGGCCATCCCCTCGCTCCTCGCGCAGCCCTCGCCCGCCCTTTCAACAACGACACGCCCCACCTCGGGGCCCACCCCACGCGACTGCCCGGGCCATGGCGCGTGAGGGCACGCGTGTACCCGCAGCCCGACAGGAGAAGCCACCATGTCCACCCCACGTAACCTCCACCAGCGCCTCCAGAAAATGCGCCTGCCCGAGTTGCAGGCCCACTACCGCGAGGTGGTCGGCGAGACGACCCGCAGCCCCAACCGCACCTGGCTCATCCGCCGCATCGAGGAGACGCTTGCCGCCCGCGAGCGCCCCCAGGCCAAGGAGAAGGAGCAGGCGCCGCGCAAGCCCTCCAAGGGCACCAAGGGCGGCACCAAGCCCCCAAAGAAGGTGGAGCGGGACGAAGCCCCGGCGCCCGAGACCAGCGCGCCCACTGTGGACGAGGCGCCCCAGGACGCTCACCCAGCGCCCGCCAATAGCGAGCCCCATCAGAACGAGGCGGCGGAGAGCGTCAGCGCAGCCACCAGCACGGCCCCCGAGGTCGCTCCTACGGCGGGCGCCTCGGTCGAGCCCGCGAGCAATGAGGGGCCGCCGGCCGCCAAGCCTCCCCGCGGGCGCTTCGCGGCGATGACCGTCGAGCAGCTCCGGGCCAAGTACCTCGAGGTCGTCGGCCGCCCAACGGGCAGCAACGATAGGGGCTACCTCATCTGGAAGATCCGCGAGGCCGAGAAGGGCCGCGTTCCAGTCGGCCCCCGTGCCCCCCGACGCAGCGACGGGGAGCCCAGCGACATGAAGGTGCTGCCGCTGCGGCTGGAGGGTCGCGCCGTCGAGCAGCTCGACGAGGCTTGGCGCTCGCGGGGCATCAAGAGCCGCACCGAGTTCATTCGCCATGCGCTCGCCCATTACCTCACGCACCTCGGCGCCAAGGACACCGCGGCCCTCTTCGCCTCCGAAGCCGCGCAGGCGTAGGGACGTAACCTCCTCGTCCCCACCGGCTGTCCCCCCCAGAAGCCCTCGCCCGTTCTCGGTCGAGGGCTTCACCTTTTCTGGGCAGGGCGTGCCGTTCCGCCTCTCCTGTTGCGCACGACCGGCTGGCCCAGAGCACGTCAAGGGAGATGTCGGCGAGCCCCACACTGAGCCGTGCGGAGTGGCTCCTCCCAAGCCACCTCCTGGGGCTTTCTGCCGCCAGTTCAACGCCGCGCCTCACAAGCTCGTCGCTGCGGCCGAGCTGGCGTCGGGCGAGCAGCCAGGAGTGTCGCTCGACGGCGCCCACGCCGCTGGTATCTGCGTGAACGTTGGACACGCCGCCACCGCCGCCACCCAGGCCAAGCATAGGATGGACCTCCGGCGGCTCGAGTGCGCTGAGCCACCCTACCTACGCGGGGAGCCTCGAACCTCGCCCCAGAGTGCAGGGGTGGCTCCCGCGCGCGCTGAAGCAGAAGGAGGGCCGGTGCTGCGGCATCCCCGCCTCCAGTGCTCCAAGGGTGAATCGTGGGCCCCAGCCGCGGTGCCGAATGGCCGCTCTTGGAAGAAAGTGGCTACTCGACGCCCAAGCGCGCACGACGACCCGACGCTGCGTCGGCCGCTGGGGCCCCCTTCTCCATCTTCGCGTTGAAGGTGCCGATAGCCCCCGAGTTGCCTCCCTCACACCTGCGGTGAAGTGCTCACACTGCGCGCCCAGCCCCCTTTGCTGGCCTGGTGGGAGCCACACGGTAGCGTGTGCCCTGGTGAGGCGCGGCTGGGGAGGGGTGAGTGGACGGGCACGGGCGGGAGTACCGGCGCAGGCGGCCGGAACAGACAGTGCTGTACGAGGCGGTGAGGGAGAACCTGGCGACCTTCCTGGAGGAGGCGAGCCAGCAGGGGCGGGGCCTGCCCCGGTACGTAGAGTGGCGGGACGCTGGGACGAGATGGTACTGGACGCTCTCGGCACCCTAACCTGGGAGCCTCGCCGTGTGGCAGCATGAGCCGATCTCCGGGGCCTTGCGCCCCGGTCTCGATCCGGCCGCGCTTCACGCAGCACGGCGGCGGGACCAAGACGGCGGTGGACGGGGCGACGATCCGATGAGACGCAAGGGGGACACATGGCGATAGTCAGCCCACCGATCGCAGAGATCGAGAATCTGCGTCCCCCCTTGAACGGTGGCGAACGCAGGGTGCTCGACGCCCTCCTGACGCTCGACGACGGATGGCGCATCTACGCCCAGCCGCGCTTGATGATGGATCAGCCTGACTTCGTGGTCGTCCACGAGCGGTTCGGGGTGTGCGTCATCGAGGTGAAGCATTGGGCCGAGGGCCTGTACAGGCAACGGCAGGACGGGGCCATCGAGGTTCGGGAAGTGAACGAATGGCAGCGGACGAACGAGCGCCCCTGCTGGCAGGCACATCGATACCGCAAGACCATCATCGAGCACTTCTTCTCGCCGCCCGAGGCGAGCACCGAGGACTGGCCCATCGTGCGGGCGATCGTGGTTCTGCCGAACCACTCAACAACGGATGCGCAACGACTGCTGGCGCTCCCGCATGTTTCCAAGGATTCCGAGAAGTGGATCCGGGTGTGGGGGCGAGAGTGCCTTGACGACAGGCTTCTGGAGTCACTGACGGGTAGCCGTCGCCCACAGGATCGGCATCCTGACCCGGCTCGCTTGCACCGGCTCGCGTATCACTTGTCGGAGCCCGAGGTGGTCGCCGATCAGCGTAGACCCCTCGAATTGAGCGATGCGGCGCGGAACCTCGCTCGGAATCCGAACCGCGCGAGGATCCGACGAGCGAGAGGTCCCGCAGGGAGCGGAAAGTCGTTGGGCCTCGCCGCTCGCGCTGCGCTCCTCGCGGCTGACGGACAGCGGGTACTCGTGCTCTCGTTCAACATCACGCTGCCACACTATCTGCACGACCTGGCTGCCCGGCACGGAGCGGAGCTTGGTAGCAAGATCCGCAACATCACGTTCACTCACTTTCACGGGTTCTGCGCTCGAGTTCGTGACGAGGGATCCGGAGCAAGAGTTCTACAGCCACTCGATGGCGATCAGAGCGCCGATGAGGCCGACGCCGACCGCTGCGAACACTTGATTGACGACGCCATCGCTACGTACGTTGCTGGCGTCGGCGAGCGCTATGACGCCATACTCGTAGACGAGGGGCAGGACTTCAAAGCGAGATGGTGGAACTTCCTGCGGAACTACGTCCGGAAGCCGGATGGCGAGATGCTACTCGTCGCCGACACGACGCAGGACCTGTATGACCGAAGCGCCTGGACAGCCGAAGACACCATGAAAGGCTGCGGATTCAACGGCGACTGGACGGATCTAAAGGGCTCGTATCGACTACCGCCAGACTTGACGCCCATCATTTCGGCGTTCGGTGACCGTTACCTCAGCGATGGCGCATTCGACCCTCCTGCTGTTCCTGACGATCATCCGATGCGAAAAGAAGCGGCCGAGCCCACGACGCGGCGATGGATCAACGTAGACAATCCGCACCGTCTCGGCGTGCTGCTCGCAGAGGGTGTCATCGAACTCGTTCGCGAGGGCGAACTTCGTACCCCCGACATCGCCTTCCTTTGTGAAGAGCATGCTCACGGTCTCGAAGCTGCCGAGCGGATCGCCGCGTCCGGCATTCATGTCACCCATGTGTTCACGGATGAGGACGGTGAGGAGCGACGTCGTCGCAAGCACCGGTTCTGGGGCGGCGCCGACGGCGTGAAGGGCTGCACGATACACAGCTTCAAGGGCTGGGAGGCGTGCGGTGTGCTGTTGTGCATCCTCCCCACAGCGCGCTCCAGGCGCCTCGCATTCGTTGCCCTCACGCGGGTGAAGGGATTGCCCAAGGGGCGCCCGGCCGTCGTTCAGGTGTTCAACTGCGACCCAGCGCTGAATGACTTCAAGGCCATCTTTGAACGCGAGTTCTCTGTCGCGGAAGTCCCCGCACTAGGCGGGCAACGTCGCCTATTCTAATAGCACCAAACGCGCTACGAGCCCTCGGAGGGTTCACCTGGAGGTTCCGCCCGAGGGAGGGAGTCGAGGGCGTAGAGGAGGAGGCACTCTCTGAGCCAGGGGATCCGGATCCTCTGAGCGTTGAGGTGAAGGTATCCGCTGCACGGACCCCGTCTGGCATGAGCTTGGTGAGCCGCGCAGAGTGGGGCGATGGGGGCGATGGACGAGAGGCCCTCACCGCCAGTGCTCTCAGGACGATCCGTTCGTCGCGGTCTGCTCTTCCGGCATCGAGACGAGAGGTGGCGGGATCGTGAGAGGCCCGAGTTCCGCGGAGAGTTGCTGGCTGTCGAGGCGGGCCCGGGTGGTGGCCCAGTAGCGCGGGGCGAGCTCCAAGTAGCGATCCCAGGGCCAGTGGGCGAGCACGCGGAAGAGATCTCAATGCCAGCTGGCCCGAGTACAACCGCCTCTATGCTCACCCGTTCACCTGGTCCTGGACTCGGACCAAGATGCACCGATGGATGGACCGTCACCGTTCCTGACTATGTCCAAAAACTTCGTGGACACTCCACTAGAGCCCAGATGGCCCCACTGCACCTGCCAGCCCGCTCCTCCGACCCGGCGATGACTTCCTCCTCCGGGCTCGGAATACCGTTGGGATGAGTCCTGAACGGACCACGACGATGACCCTCATGGCATCCCGCCACAGTCCCCCGGGCACCGAGACGGGCCGCGGTGCGTCACGGCCAATCGCATAGAGGGCCCCTCCTTTCCTCCAGGTCGGCTGCCCATAGTGAAGGACGATCTGGATGACCTGGAGGCTGATGCCTCGCTCGGCGGAACGGTGGAGGGCGTGGAGGGTCATCCGAAACAGCCCCACCTGCACCGGAGATCGAGTCAACATGAGGCGCTCCCTTGGAATCAGGCCGGACAGTTCCGACGCTGTCCAAGGGAGCGCTCCTCAGGTTTGTTTCCTGGGACCGGGGGGGGAGACGCGCAGGGTGCGCCTCATCGCCGAGCGGTGCGCATCTTCGCCCACCTCTTGGAGCAAGCTCGCAAGCCAGTCCAGACTGGCCACCCCTGGATGGGACGGAAGCGGGCGCGTCCTGTCGAAGAGAACGAACAGATCCACTTCGGGTTCCCCCGGATCGAGGTCGAGCCCAGCAAGATGCAATTCCTCGCCGGCCTCGAAGCGCCGTGTCTCGGTGAGCATCGGGTGGAGCGTCCCGTGAGCATCCAGGACGTAGACCGCCACATGGCTGGACTCTCCCAGGCGCACCCTCACATCGATTGTCTTCGTGGGGTCGACGAGGAGGGTAAGCTCGACCTCGGAAGCGGAAGCACGCCCTCCCAGCGGAGTGAGCGCAGCCGGCCTCTCGCTCAGCGATTGACTGATCCGCATCCCATGCGCCGTAAGCTTGTGGCGAAGCTTCGACCAGTGCCAATCGAGCCGGGCCCTGAGTGGACGGGCCACCCAACGGGCCAGCCGTTCCTCCTGACGTTGGCGCTCGGACAGAAGCGCCTCGTAGACGCGGAGCACTTCCTCATCCGCATACGCCACCATCCAGCGACGCACGGCCGCACTCTCCTCTGGAGACAGCTCACCGTGAACGTAGGCCCTGAGGGTATCGATGTCCGGCGGGATCCAGTTCATGTTCACTCCTGCTCCTCACGGGCCTGTGTTCCCACCAGATCCTGCCAGTCCAGCTCGATCTGCTCACGGTGCGCAGGCGGGAGCAGCCGCGCTACCGCCTTCTTCAATGCCGCCCGGAAGACGCCTGCCCACAACCCTTCCAGCGGGTCGTCTCCCCCATCCGAACGGGCTCGCTCGGCGCTCTGGCAAAGGGCCTCCCGGAAGCCTAGGAGCACCTCGGCCGTGATCGGCAACACGGGACAGGGGGGCGCCTCATGGAGATCCCGGACAGGCCCCAGGAAGACCTGGTGCACTGATGAGAGCTCCGGATGTCTGGGGAGCAACGCCTCGAGGTTGAACCGGAACGCCGCTGCGGTTCCCTTGCGGCTTCGCGCCGTGCGCTCAGGGGGAGAATGACCGGGGACCGAGGTCCTCGCCGTGAGAAGGCTCTTGTCCACCTCCTGGAAGCGCACATCCCCCATGCCCATCGCGCGGAGCCACTGAGCCAGACGTCGCCGCGCGATGCAGGTGGCCCACAACCAGTCCGCCTCGATGTCCGGCAGCCCCGTGCTGATCGAGATGCGCCGGAGGACGTCTGCCCATGCGTCAATGAGTTCCAGCAGGGCCTTCATCCGACGCTTCTGGTCCAGCTGCTCCTCCATCGCATCTTCGGTGGAGCCTGCGCCCGCTTCGGGCCCTTCCTCGTCCAGTGTCATGAAGGTGGAGGCACGCCGCTGGGCGCTTGCCGCACGCTTCCCCACCCACCACGTGTACCAGCCTGGCAGGTTCGTCCATGCAGGGGCACGGTCGAGGCGCGGTCGGGTCCGGAGCGAGTCGATGATTCCCTGGGCGATCCACTGGCCTGCCTGGAAGTCGTCCCGGCCCGCCGCCCGTGCCTCCGAGGCCCTCAGCCAGTCCTCGTCGTTCACGAGCGCCTCCGTGAAGGCCTCGCTCCAATACGCCAGGAGGACTGGCTCCCATGCCTCCAGGAACGCTGAGCGTCCTTCGGGCGACAGATCTTTCAAGACAGGCAGCCCGGAGTTCATCCGCGCCAGTCCTCCAGCGTCCGGAGCATGAGCCGCCAGCCCGCCCAGCACATGGGGCTCCGGTAGAACCGAAGGTAATCGGCGACGAGCTGTTCGGCCTGGGCCTCGGAGAACTGCCGCAAGCTCGCCGCGAGGCGCTCAGGGCGAGGCGCCGAGAAGCTCACGAGCCGCCCCGTCGCCCCCTCCAGGGAGGGCCATGCGCGAGGCCCCTGTCCACTCTGGTTCCCATACCATTCCGCCCGGATGTCGCGGAGACACCGCTCCATCGCCTCCTCCAGGAGTTGGTGGAGTTGGTGGTCGTGCACCACGTGGGCGCGGCTCCCCCATTCCTTCAAGGTGCTGCCCACCTGGCCGACGACGGCCCGTTCCACCCGCCCGCCTTGCCGGAACAACGTGCGGCACTCGTCGCGCGCCTTCTGCAGCGCCTCGGCCTCGCCAAGTCCCGTCTCCACCAGCAACGCAAAGCGCTCCATCAGCAGGGCGCCGGGGAGGGTGGGTACGTGCCAGCGCGAGGCGACCACGCGCCTAGCTCCAGCCAGCAGGAAGGCCGCGGACACGTCCTCTGGCTCCTCGGCAGGCCCGTGATCGGCCAGCGCGCGGCCATGCGAGGCCCCCTGACAGGCCCACAGCTCGACGCAGTCGACCCCGCTCAGCGGCAGGCGTCGCAGCTCCCGCCCGCGGAGATTGATCCAATCCTCGCGCTGCTCCGCATCCACCAGTGTGATGCGGTCTGCCTCCGGGTTGAGCCGATCATGGTGGCCGTGCAGGAACAGCCGGACGCGTCGAGCGGTCCTCAGCTCACGGTACAGGCGCTGGGCATCCGTCGCCTCTCTGCCTGAGAGCGGCGGGCGCGCACAGCCATGGCTGGCCAGTGACTCCTGCACGGCTCGCGCCACAGCCATCTGCCCACCCGAGAGCCCATCCCCATGCAGTTGGACGACTCCCTGGCGAGCCTGGGGCTCGGATGCGAAAGGCCCTGGGAGCGGGGCCAGGGTGTGGAGGTGCCCCATGCGGTAGCGCTCCCCCAGACGCGGTCCCTCCGGCGCGATGCGCAGATCCTCCCAAGAGAGGAAGACCTGCTGGTGGCCACGGTGAAGAATGAGCACGTCGGTGATGCCATGGCGATCCAGGACTTCCGCGAGCTGCCGCGCCCAGGATGCATAGCCAGAGCACATCCTCTCGAAGACCTGCTCCAGTTCCTGCCAGCTCTGCGGGCTCCTCTCCTCCAGATCCTTGGCCAGGGCCGAGTAGAGTTCCGACAACGCAGCGGCCCCTGGCGCACGCTCCGAGATGTCGTCGAGGGATCCGATGACGTGGCGTTGGAGGCGGCCATCGTGATGGAGGAAGACACTCATCGGCGTGACGATCTCTGGGAACATTCCGGGCACCAGGATGGCCACGCAGGGGTGCGTCGAGAGGAAGGCGCTCACGCCTTCGGGCGTTGCTCGGGGAGGATGCACTCCGTCCGGGAGGAGTCCCCGCGATGCCAGGTAGTCATGGCACTCGAGCAGCCGTTGGCGAGCCCGGCCCACGTATTCGCCGATCTCCTCGAGCCCGCTCGGGGACTGCCGCACCACGAGCACCCCATCCTCCCGTCGCTCCCAGCGCTCCCGAGGTACCCCCGTGATGCGCTCCATGTATTCCATCTCGCTGGGAGAGGCATCGGGTGGGAGAATCGTCACGCGGGAGAACTGCTCCTTCAACAGCTCGGAGAACATCGCCTGGACGGTCCAGCTCTCCCGGCCCGCCTCGTGAATCATCTTTAGGCGCCCCCAACCATCGAGGTCCGCTCGCGCGCTGTACAGGTTGGAGAAGATGCTCGAGAGGTCCGTCACCGATACGGCGGAAGCAGTCCTCCGGACGGCGTTGGACATGGAATCCACGTTGTTGGACGTGAAATCCATCCACTGCTTCGCCTCCCCCTGGCCATAGAAGAGACTCTCCATGCGAAAAGCAGAGGCCCCCGTCAGGTCGAGCAGCGCCAGCACGCGCTCTGGCGCGACGGACGCCAAGTCGTCCGAAGCGAGACGGACGGAGTGGATCAGGCGCGCCATCCAATCGGAGAGCAGCGTTCGCTCCGAAGCGGAGAGCAGCGGCCACGCGAGTTGCTCGTTGAGGAAGGACAACCGCTTCTCGACGTAGGTGAGCACCTCTTCGAGTGCTTCCCCTTCGTGCAACGCCCACCCCAGCATCCCGAACTCGCACCCGGCCAGTTCCAGCAGGCTCTTCACGGGTAGGAAGGGCATGGCCGGCTCGCTGAGACACTCGTTCAGGAGCTTCAACTGGATGCCCGTGAGAGGCAGCTGCGCCTTGACGAGGATCATCCAAAGGGCGGCCACTGCCTCGTAGAGGCGGACCGGACATGCGAGCGGTCCCGCCGGCCCTCGCTTCGAGGACGCAGTCCAGAGGCTGCGGGAGGCAAGCGAGAGCGCTTCCAGCAGCCTCTGCACGAAGTCTTCTCCGAGAAGCGGCCGGAGCACGTCTCTCACCCTGTCCCGGATGCGCTGGTCTTTCTCCCGCGGGGACTCGCCCTGCAGCACCTTGCGAATCACTTCTTCCAGAAAGTCCGCCGCCTGCGCGGCCACTGCACACGCGTGGGTCAACGCTTCCCAAGGATGTTCACTGGCATTCCGGCATACCAGGAAGGCATGGGCACGGATGGCCAGGAGCGCCTCCTCGATGATGCGCTCCTGCTGTTCCTCCCGCTCTGTCTCTGGCCCGGCCCGCATGGCGAGGTGCTCCATTCGCATCAGGCCCCCCCAGCAGGTGGACCGGACGAATGCCGCTTCGAGCAGTGCAGCCCATCGCATGGAGACAGGCTCTGGGAGTGGCAGTTCCCGAACCCACCGGCAGAGCGCACGGCCGAGATCGTACGCCTTCATCTGATACTTGAAGGGCTGCTCCACATCGGAGTCCAACTGCGCGAGCCGTTCGAGGCATTCGACGGCACAGACGGCGGAGTGGACCGCGGCCTCCATCTCGCCAGTCTTCACGAAGATCTCGTGCGCCTGGTGGAAGGCCTGGAAGGCCTGCTCGAAGTTGCGAGTATGCGTCTCCAGGGGGCTCTCCACGAATGCCCGGCCGAGGGCATTCAGGGCCTCGGCGAGCAACCGGGGCAAGGAGTGGTAGGGCTCGATGACCAGCAGTTCTCCCGCGCGGAACATGCGGCGCACCTTCCGCTCGGGCCGGACCGGCTGCCCCTTCGGGCAGAGACCATCCTCCTCGCCGTCATGGGTCTCCTGGATGCGCGCTCGGGTGTCTTCGACGAGCGATTGGAGATCCTCCAGTGCGAAGCCCGACGAGGGCTGGGCCACGAGAAAGGCTTCGCAGCGGGCCCCGTTCAACCGCACGACCAGGTCCATGTGCCGGACCTGATCGGACACCGGCTCGAATGCAGCCTTGAGTTGGTCCAGCACGATCAGGCGAATCCGGTAGTTCAGTTCGCCCTGGAGAGAGAAGGATTCCTCCAGTTCCTGTGCTTCCAGCAGGAGCGAGACCTGAGCACTCGGTGAGAGCTGCTGGGACTCCCCCGCACGCTGGAGCACCATGACCAGGAACAACAAGCAGAGATGGCTACGGCTCTTGAAGGGAAGAATCGGGTTCGCGTCGAGTTCCTCGCGAAAGTCACGGAGAGCCTCGATCAACTCGGCCTCAGTGACCGTCGTCTCGGAGAAGAGCAGGTCCACGGCCTGACGAACCACGCCTCCTGTCCTGGAGAGATTCAGCGAAGCGCCACGCGTGGCCTGGACCAGCGCCTCCATGACGGCGGCGACCACGTTCGATCCTGGTGTCCAGATGATCGCGCTGCGGCGGCGAATCGCCTCGGCCAAGTGGTGACGAATCGCCTGCTCGATGCCCTGCTCCATGACCCCTCCTGCTTCGATGATCGACCACCAAGGTCAGCGGGCTCGGATTTGTTTCCTGGAACAGTCCAGCGATGTGGGCAAGTGTGGCCCCTTCCCTCACAGGTCTTCTGAAGCCTCGAAAAGACTAGTTCGCAAACGGGCGGTCATGCCCCTGTTCAGCGGGCCAGCCGCAGAAGTACCTGAAATCACTTGGTGATTCCGGTTGCGTTCTCGGGCCGGAGGCCGCGAACGTGTTCGCAAGTCGCTCCGAATGGGGAGCTACCTGGGCCAGCACGCGAGCACGCAGGCCCCCGGTTTCAACAGTGGCCCTGAGGAGCAATCCTCGGGGCCGCTGCATTTTTCCCAAAGAGTTCCGAGCGTTTGCGCACTTGGTGAGCGCACAGTGCGCCTGGACAGCGCTCGCAGAGAGAACGACGCAGAATCGTTCCGGCGGACAGAAATCGCGCTCTGGACGCTCTTGGCTCTCTGAGCGTTGACCGGCGGCGGAGAAGAATGGAGAGCGTTTAACGGCTCGCCCTCCCCCAGGCTGGACGGGTCGGCTGCTGTTTAACTGGCCAGCCCCATGACGGCGGCGACGGCAGGCGCTCTCTGCTCTCGTTGCTGGGGAGGAGCGCACGCGAAGCTCGGGGGCTGCCTTCTTCGATGGAGCCCCCCTTACGAGGCCGTCTGCTTCTCGCCCTGCGGCATCTCTGCGCGCAGCTTCACGAGCAGGCGCCTCGTCCTCGCTCGCCAGGTCATGGCTTCGAACACCTCCGCGAGCGCGCGCCGTCGATTTGCCGGCCACAGCACGTCCCATGTCGAGGCGAGTTGTCGCAGTTGATCCTTCTTCACGGAGGTCCAGTTCCACTGCGGGCGGCGCAGCGCCTCGAGCGCCATCGCCTCGACCCGCGCTGCGGCGACCTGTCCGCCGTCGCAGTCCGCCGTGCAGCAGCGGTAGTAGCGCGGTGCCTTCGTGGCGGTGGCTCTGGTCAGCGACGTGCTCATGGACGTGGTCATTGTCTTGCCGCATCGCTCGCAGACGAGCAGCCCGCGCAGAAGGAACGGATCGTCACGCTCGGAAGCCTTTGTGCGCTTCGCGGGCGTGCGGGTCCTTCGGGCGGCGATGGTGGCCTGAACACGCTCGAAGAGTTCGTTCGGCACGAGCGCCGTGTGCACGGCCGCCGCGCCATCGGGCCGTCGCCCGGCGTACACGGGGTTCCGCAGCAACCGGAGCACGGCCCGCGTCGACCACTCGCCGCGCTTGCCGCTCTTCGCCGCCAGCCGGAGTGCGTTCGCATTCTTGACGAGGTCCGTCGTCGAGCAGCCGTTCGCGGCCTCCGTGAAGAACCAGCGCACCGTCGCAGCCTCGCTCTCGACGATGACGAGCTGCTTCGTGCGCGCGTCCGCTGCGTAGCCGAGGGGCACACGACCTGCGGCACGCTCACCGCGGGCCCTGCGCGCCGCACGAGCGTCGGCGAGACGCTCGCCGATCATGTCGCGCTCCAGCTCGGCGAACGTCGCGAGCAGGTTGAGCTGCAGTCGCGCGAGCGAGCCCGCCTCGGCGTCGATGGCCCCGTGCACGACCGTGAGCCCGACGTTGAGCCGCTCGAAGAGCCGCAACAGCAGCGCCCAGTCGGTGAGCCTCCGGGAGAGCCGGTCAAGCCGGTAGACGATGACGCGCTGGATGTCGCCGTCCTGGATGCGTGCGACCAGCCTCTCGAGGGCGGGACGCTCGACGGAGGCCCCACTGAAGCCCTCGTCATCAAAGCGCTCGCCGATGGGATACCAGCCGCGCCAAGCCATCGAGCGGATGAACTGGGTGCAAAGGGTGCGCTGCACGGCGCAGGAGGCGAGCGCGGGATCGTCGCCAGGACGCACCACCGACTGGCGCGTGTACACGGCGCAGCGGATGAGCGGGCGGTCGTCGGTCTTGGCGTCCAAGGCCGTGAAGATATCGCGGCGGACTTGCGGCCTTCGAGTCCGGGGTGATCACGTCCCTTTCGATTTCGCGATGCGTTCGAGTTCGACGGCAACCGCGGCCTTCTCGATGCGCCCCTCGGCCACGCCCATGGTCAGCTCGTAGAGGGCCTCGGAAGGATGGTCGATGCTGATGCCGTTCACGTCGAGGAAGACCACGGCTGCGAGCACCCCGGTCCGCTTGTTCCCGTCCACGAACGGGTGGTTGCTGACGATGTGGAAGAGGTATGCCGCAGCCATCTCGAAGAGCCCACCATGGGCGAACTCGCCACCCAAAGACGCCTGGGGCTGAGCCACGGCGGACTCCAGGAGCCCGCGATCACGCAAGCCCGCAGCGCCTCCGTAGACCTCGAGCTGGGTCGCGTGGATCTCGATGACGTCTTCGACGTCGAGGAACTCCGGCTCGTCCGAACTCACTTGGCCAGCTTCCGCAGGGTCTCGTCGTGGACGGCCATCATCCGCTTCGTCGACTCACGGATCCGCTCCTTCTTGCTGAGCTTGGCGGGCCGGATGATGAGCGCCTCTCCGTCGGTCTTGACCTCGAGCGCCGTGTCCTTGGTGATGCCGAGCAGCTCGAGGATCGGGCGCTCGATGATGAGCCCGAGGCTGTTGCCGACTGCGGAGAGCTTCTTGATCATGGGGGCCTCGTTATACGCTCGTACGAACAGGAGAATAACGTCAGTCCGCGTTGGGTGCCAGCCCCCGGGCCGGCAAGGACGCTCGCTTGCTTGGCCTGACCCGCTGGAACGCGGGCTTGAGCAGCCGGGTCGCTCGGCAAGGCCGACCCGCTGGTTAACAGCGAGAACGTCGTGATTTCAAGGCCTTACGAGCAGTGTGCTGGGAGCACAAGGCAGACAGAATTTGAGCTGAATGAAGGCCTCACCAACCGGTGGGGCCTTTTTGTTTAACACGGGCCTCGCGATGAAAATCGCGGGGCTTTTGTGCTTAAGTCCCTGAATTCCAAGGGATTTCGCCTGTGGCTGCTGGCGCGGGCGTTCTCGGCGCTCTCCCCTCCAGAGTGCTCCGGTCCGTTTCTCTCCCCTCCAGAAGGGCCCACTGGGCCCTCTGAGGCCGGTTTTGGGGCGAGAGAGACCAAGAGCGTTTAACAGAAACTGTTAAACGCTCGCGCGGCTCTTGCGGAGAGAGCCGCTCTCTCCTGACCCGCGCTTCCAGAGTTCCAGTCCTTTCTGGCCTAAAAACCCGACTTCTCTCTGGCTGTTAAACGCCTGCTGGACCCACTGTTAAACGCCAGAGCGCGAAGCCGACACATCTTTTCCGAGTATTCGTGGTCTGTAGCGGTGCCCCAGGGCCTGCCGGGCCGTCTGCGTGAGCGCTCTTGCAGCTCCCACTCCTCGGCCGTCGGAGAATCCAGTACGGTTCGACGGCGAGGGACGTGTGGAAGACGGTCGTGCCCGCGCGCTTCCTCGCGGATTGACCCGAAGGGACAGCACCCTCACTTTCTGGAAGGCGGCGCAGGTGAAGCCGCACCTCCGAGAGCCGGCACGAGGAGGGCGTGCGCCTCGAGCCAGTGTGTAGCGGATGGCGAGAAGCCGCCTTATTCAGTCTTGCGTGACAGGAAGTAGACGTTCTCGCCTGGGTCCGTGTGCGTCGCTTCCAGCGTGAGCCCGTGCGCGCGCAGCAGGTCGCGATACCCGTCGACGCTGTACGAGTGATAACGGAACGGCACGCCGTTCATCGGCTCGCCGTCGATGGAGCCGTGGGCGTCGCCCGAGGTGAAGAGGAACGCGGCCCCAGGTTTCAATGCCCTCGCGATATTGGCGATCGCCTGTTCCTGCTCTTCGTGGCGGAGGTGGAACAGGACCCCCCACGCGATCGCGGCGTCGAACGTCCGCGCCTGAAGCTCACACGACTGGATGGGCGCACATATCACCGGCACGTGGGGAAAGTTCGCTTGAAATCGCGCCAGCAGCTTGCGGGAGCTGTCCACGCCCATCACGTGGCAGCCGTGCTCAAGCAGCACCCGCGTCAGCGGCAGCCCCGTGCCGCAGCCGACGTCGAGCACCAAGGCGCCGGCTGGAAGTGTGGCCGCGAGCGCGGTCACTTCCGGGACGCCCATATGGCCTGTGCGTTGGGCTGCATACCAGTCCGCGATCAAATCGTACTCGTGCACGCGTCAGCCTTCTTCGGAGGGTCGTCCACGTACCGCACGCGAGAACAGGACTGAAGAGCTATCGATAAATTGGCTGGAGCCCACCTGCCAAACCAATAAATCCGGGCACTTGGCGGCTCCGCCGGGTGATTTATCGATAGCTCTTGAGCTGCCCCCGTTCTTTGGATCACGGGTTACGAGAGCCCGCCACGCGCATCAAACGCAATCGCGCGCGTCGATGCCGAATCGGAATCACCACATCGGCTCGCTCCGCGCTACGATCTCATTCACGAGCGCGTCCTCGGTCGTCGCCTCTGATTGAAGCGCAACCGCCGGCGTAAACCACAGGCAGCCTCGCCCATTCATGAGTTCGGTCACGGCACGCGGCACGGCCCGAAGGTACGAAGGGATGCGCTGGTCGTGTAGATACTTGGAGGGCACGAGCTCTACCGGCGCTTCGCAGACGGTGGTCCAGTCCCCTGCCTCATCTTTGAACGCGAACCGGCCACAAATGTCGACCTTGGAAACATCACGAAGGTCCGCATCCGCCTGGCGGATGGTGGCGAGACCTCCCAGGGAAGCGTTGCCCTGGACGACCTGGAGATTGAATTCTGATGATGCGCTCGCTGCTGATGTTCCTCATGCTGGTTCTGACGGTCTCCTGTACCGACCGGACTTCCAATGCGCGCGCGCCGGCGCCTGCTCCGGTGCGTTCGCAGAACTCCGGGCTGGGCACCGTCGCCTCCATCGAGCCCATCCACATAAACCTGGGCTTCACCGTCTGGCGCAACGGCGTGGAGGTGACGGTCCAGGACGGCCTGCTCATCCACCTGGACGGGCTGAGTCCGGGCCGGTTCATCCCGGGGGCGATGACCCCGCCCCTGTTCGTACTGGGCGACACGGTCGGCCAGATGCTGATCACCCCGTTCGAACAGGGGCAGGCGGTGCTGCTGATGGACTCCCCGCCCCCGGACACGGAAGTGGCGCTGTGGATGACGATGCCGGGCGAGACGCCGGACCAGCTGGTGGGGGCCGGGCTGAAGGCGCGGCAGGAGGAGGCCCTGTCCGCCACCGCACATTCCGGCATCAACATCCGGACGCCGCCGGCCAGCACGCCCCGGACCGTGTTCCCGACGCAGGCAGAGCTGTGGGACCGGCTCGTGACGCGCAGGGTGTCGGCCGACATCTGCACGCGGGTCGGCAAGGAGTGTGGTCTCGTGCCGAAGACCACGCTCGGGCGCATCGACTGCGGTCCCTGCCCAGCCGGACAGCTCTGCAAGACGGACAACATGTGCTGCACGCCCAGCTCCTGTGCGGCCCAGGGGCGCACCTGCGGTCCGGCGTCCGACAGCTGTGGCAACACGCTGGACTGTGGCGCCTGCGGCTCGGGGCGGGTCTGCACCGCCGCGGGAGGCTGCTGCCTGCCCAAGACATGCGGTGAGCTGGGCCGCACCTGTGGCACGGTGTCCGACGGCTGCGGGGGCACGCTCAACTGCGGCACCTGCGGCTCCGGGCAGGTCTGCCTGGGCGCGGGAAGCTGCTGCACGCCCACGACGTGCGCCCAGCTGGGCAAGAACTGCGGTTTTGTGCCCGACGGCTGCGGCGGCACGCTCAACTGCGGCAGCTGCACTGCTCCGCAGGCGTGTGGCGGCGCGGGCGTTCCCAACGTCTGTGGCATCTGCACGCCGAAGCCCCAGAGCGAGGTCTGCGCGCCTCGGGAGTGCGGCACCTGGTCCGACGGCTGCTCCTCCACCTATTCCTGTGGCACCTGCCCCACGGGCCAGGCGTGCGCCCCGAGGACGGGCTCGTGCGGCATCCCGGATGGCGGCTGAGGCGAGGGCCGCATCTACGTCTGTAACGACTTCGGGCGTGTACTCCAGCATGCTCGGGACACCGCCGGCATGACGAGTGTCCTTGTCGCCTCGCCCTTGGGACGGGTGTCACGGACGGCCAGATGTGCTCTCTTCGAAGGACACGGCTTCGAGAGGTGCACATGGAGCAGGGCCCATTCATCTTGCAGAGTGCCGCACGCCTCGAGCAGGCCCTCGCCACGTGCCAGGACAGCGAAGAGCTCAGGACGGGGCTGGCGGAAGCCGCCACCCTGCTCGTCCGCAGGCACCGCTACTCCGAGGCGGTGCGCATCTTCGATTGCCTCGTCGAGTTCCCCGACCTCCCGTCCTTCGCCTATTGCAATGCGCTGTGGGTGGCGCAAAAGGATAACACCGGCTTGCCTGTGGAAGCGAGGCGCTCGCGCCGCTATCTGGCGGCATGTCTGCCATACGCGAACGCCAACCCGCCCATTCACCTCAATGCGGCCGGCGTCTTCATGGAGCTGGGGGAAACCGATGCGGCCCTTCTGCAACTCCTGTTGGCTGCCAGCAAGCGCGTAGACATCCAGCGCCACCTCGCCCAGCCACAGCTCCAGCCCCTCAAGGCGCACCCCCGCTGGCCGGAACTCATCGCCCCCCAGCCGCCCGCAGTGCCCGAGCCCTCCCTCGTCTCGCTTGTACAGGCGGCGTTTGCCCACGGGGGCGCAGAGGACGCCATTCTCCCCCTGCTGCTGCTCTGGCGAAAGACGCGCTCCGCACGTCTGGCGGACCTCATTGACCGACTGAGTGAATGCGCCGGCAGGCGCGTGGGGTATCGCGCGGCGTGGGCGGAGCGAGTTGTAGGCGACCGGCCCTCGGAGCTCTCCCGCTTGAACCGGGGCAGCCGAGTTATGCGAGACGGGCTGGGGGGCTACGGCAACAGCCAGACGAAAGGGGGCCTGTGGCTCCACAAGGACTGTGAGGACCCGCGCTTCGCCACTGCGATGGTGCGGTTGCTCAGACACCCGCCGCAGATGACGGCGAGCACGTGGGACAGGGAGGCCTGGCAGTTCGCCCTCGAGACGCTCGTCGCGCTCGGGGACCTCCGCATTCTCGATGCGCTCGAGGCGCTCTCCGCCCAAGTTCCGGCACTCCTGCCTCCCACGTTCGGGGAGTGGATGGGGGCGAAACTGCGCGAGACAGTGAGCGCGCTGACGGCCCAGCGCGTACCTGCGCCCCTTGCCTCCAAGGTGGATGCCCTGTGCGCCGAGTTGGAGGCCGCGCTGGCCATGGGCCAGCCCCCGCCCCGCGCACCCCTTCCTCCTCCAGTTGAGGAGCGCAGGGCGGCCGGTGACCCCGTCCATTCCCAGGGGTCGGCGGAAGGGGCTCCGCCGCTAGATATGGCGTTGGAGGCGCTCGCGGCGGGCCGGCCCGCCAAAGCCATCCCGCCCCTTTTGCGGGAATGGGAGCGCACGCGCTCGCCGCGGCTGGCGGACCTGTTGGACCTCATCGATGCGCGCATCACTCGAGTCAAACGCAGGAGAAAAGCCCGGCAGCCTCGCCTCTCGCAGAAGGACTGGATTGCGCTCGCGCGGGCGAACGAGCCGCGCGATATGCCACGACTGCTCTCCACCTTCGTCTGCAAGCGGGCGCCCTCATCGGCCGGGCGTCTCTGGGTCCTGCAGCGCCGGCGCGACCCACGGTTGACGACGGCCCTGATGCGCCTCCTCGAGAAGCCGCCGTTTCTCTGCCCGCTCGATGAGGACGGCGTGGAGGAGTTCTGGAATGCGGTAGCGGAGGCCTTCCTCCACCTTGGCGACGTGCGTGCGGTGGAGCCTCTGCGGGCCTTTTCCCGACGCGTGCGCAGTCTGACGGTAAGGTGTGACAATGACGCCCGTGACTGCGGCGGCTCGGCTCCTCCGGTGGGCGGCTTTCTCCGGCGCCGCTTCGCCGAGACCGCGGATGCGCTCGGGGCGAGTCAGGGACCCAAGCCTCTCACGGCCACCGAGGAGGCGCTCTGCACGCAGATGGAGGCCCTTCTCGAGCCAGAGTTCCAGAGGATGCGCTTCGCACGCGAGGCCGCCGCGGAGAAGGCCCGGGGCCGCCAGGACTTCCTGGAGCGAATTGCCCAGGCCCCGGAGGACGACGAGGTGCGCCTCGCCTTTGCCGCATGGCTCCAGGCGCACGGCGAACATTCCTACGGCGAGCTCATCCGCCTGCAGTGCCTGCGTACCCAGGGCGAGGCCACCGCGGAAGCGCTCGAGCGTGAGGCGAGGCTCCTCGATGCGGCCCGGTGGAGCCCCGAGGTGGACGTATGGAACCGCTGGCTGGGGGAGCTTGCGCCGGAGTTCGGCGTGGAGCACTCCGAACGGGGCTTTCCGAGCGTCGTGAGGCTCTCGCTGGACGGCGAGTTGCCCGCGCACCTCGTCGGCCACCCCCTGTGGGCGACAGTGCGGAGGTTGAAGTGCTCTCCCGAGGACTGGGCGCGCCGCGAGGCGCTCGTCGAACTCGTGGGCCACCCGGTGATGAAGTCCCTGCGCTGGCTGGAGGGAGTGACTCCCCGGGGGCTGAGTGAGCTTGTGCGCCAGCAACCCCGTCCCTATGAGACGGTAGGCCTCCTGCTTCCGGAGCTCGAGGCGGGGGAGTGGCCTCTGGTGCTCGAGGCGCTCGCGCGGCTGCCGAAGCTCCGGACGCTGCATCTCATGCTCGGCCCGAAGGACTTTCAGCCTTCGCTGCTGCAGCCGCTGCTTGAGTCCCGCGTGGGGGAGCGGGTGGAGCGGCTCGTGCTGACGGTGCAGGCGGAGAAGGCGCCGAAGTGGGTGGCCATCCATTCAGCCATCGAAGCCTCCCCCTTCGCCTGGTTCGAACTGCAGTGGCGATGCGATTTCTCCTACGGCCCGAGCCTCCCCGAGGAAGTGGAGAAGGGGCTCGACTGTGGACTGCGCTTCACGCGCGACTCGGACGGCGGCCTCTCCTGCCTGCGCGCCTCGCATGTGGGGCCCCGAGAGTTCCGGATGGGCCAGCTCCTCCGGGCGGTGAATCAGTTGCCCGCGGGTGCGCTCTCCTGCTTTGTACTGGCCGAACCGCCGGCCTCCTCCGTGCAGCCGAGTCCTCGGGCGCTCGCCGAGCTCAAACGCCTTCTCCGCCGCTTCCCACGGCTGGCGCGGGTAGAGCTTCCCAGTCCCGAGGGCACCCGGCGGGCCGTGGAACGGCTCCTCGCCACGCTGCGCGAGGAGCGGGAGACGTGGCGGCATGCGTCGGCAATCCAGGAGCTGGCAGCCCTTGGTGCGGCCGAGGCGCGCGAGCCGATTGCCGAGCGCCTGCGCGCCTCGGACGAGTGGCTCCAGCTGACGGCGGCCTTCGCGCTGTCCCGCCTGGCCCATGCCTCCGTTGTCCCCTTCCTCCGAGACGCCGTCCATCACCCAGGATGCGGGAAAATGGCAGCGCTTACCCTCGGAAGTCTTCAGGCGAGGGAAGCGGTGGGCGAGCTCCTCTGGCTCCTCACCCACCGCAAGCACGAAGAACGCCGCTCCGAGGAGGAGATAGTCGTGGCGCTCCAGGCCCTCTCCATGCTCGGTGAGCCGAGCGCGGTGCCAGAGATTCAGGAGTTTCTCGCGGCCCAACTCGCTCGAAAACCCACCGAGAGGGCGCTTGCCCGAGCTCGTCTTGTCGCCGTCGATGCTCTCGGGGTACTCGGGGCAAGGCAGGCGCGCGCGCTCGTCATCCAGGCACTGGAAATAGGGGATGAGTACGACCGGAGCAGCGCGGTGACGGCGCTCGGCCTCGTCGGCTCCGTGGACGACATCCCCCTCCTGCAAGGCCAGCTCGGCTCCGAGGAGCGTTCATCGCAGAGCCGTGGGTGCCACTCCAGTCGGTTTTCGTCCCACGACAGCGCGCGCCTGGCCCTCCTGCTCCTCTCGCCGGAGCGCCTCAACTCAGAGCACGCCGATGCGCTCGTGCGTACCCTCGGCGGCGCACGCCTGCTCGACTCCGACTCGGCGCGGCTGCTGACGCTCGGCCGTTCTCTGGAGGAGCTCGCGTTGCGCGTCGTGGAGGGCGGGAGGGCCGCGCTCTCGAGAGGAGGGGACTGCTGGCTGCAGCTCTGTGAGGCCGTCGAGCGCTTCACCGAGGAGCGCACGGAGGCCACACGCGCTGCCCTGCTCGATGCCCCCCACCCCTGGCATGTGCCTGCGATGATGTACTGGCTCGGCTTGGCCGAAAGGATTGCCAGCCGCTGGGCCGCGCTCCGCGTGCTGTGCCGGGCTCGCGCCTGAGGCGGGGCCGAGCGCAGTGGCGGGACATACCGGAGCGGCTCGGCCATTGGAGGGCCGTGCACCGCGCCGGACTGTTGAGACCCTGGGGCGGGGGTATCCCCAGAGAGAAATCTCAAGAACGCGTGGACGGAGGACATCCGCCCACGCGTTCGGCTCTCTCAGCCTTGAAGCGCCATTATGCCTTTGGCATCGCGGTAGTTGTGTGTTGCGCCGGAACATACTCCTCTGGAGGAGCAGAAAAGCCGTTCCAGAACACCCATAGTCGGCGGCACTTTGGGCACTTCAGAAAGCTGTTCATGGCGGAGTAGACAGTTTCGGAGTCAACTTGGCCCGAAAATTGATCAAAGTCCGTATCCGACACAAATAGCCACTCATCGGGACAGGGAATCTGGCCGTACGAAATCTGCTGTCCGCATCTACAGTTCAAGCTGGGCACTACTAGTTCCCTCCTAAAATTATCACATCCCGAATGTTCTTTGCCCCGGCGCCTTGCACTCGCTCCAGCACATTGCCGAGTTGAGCTCTCGTCACCGGAGTCTGGCTCAAATTGAGCACGATGCCCTCCACCTGGGAGTTTTTCTTGGCAATTGCCGAGATGATGCGGTTCGCGTTTGTGGTTGTAGGCGTATACACATCATATCGGATGCCGTCGACCAAGAGGTCCGAAGTGCCGCCGGAAGCCCGTGTCCCCACTGGTGGCCGCAGAACGACATTACGTCCTGCGTCTGCCAGTGCCTGTGCCGAATTCAGCTCGCTCGGAGAATAGTTGCCCCCTGGGATGACCTGTAGACTCCCACTACTTCCCCCATTTGCACCGCCCCCTGCGACAGGTCCCCCGATTGTCCCCTGTCCACCTCCTCCCGCAGCGGTGGACAATACATAGACCCCGCCCACTCCATAGCCTACCGCCGTGGCGACCTTCCCCACTGGCACGACGACACGCTGAATCGCCAGGGCGCCCTGGGCGGAGAGGGAGAGGACGGGCATCATGGCTTCGGGGCCGCCCATGGCACTCGTCAGGGTGCGCGTGACGCCATTCGCGGTCCCCCCGGCAATCAACAGGGAGGTGCTCAGTCTGGCCACCGCCTTCGTCTGCTCGCCGGCCGTCATGTACCTGAAGCGCTCCCAGTACTCGGGGGAAGACGAAATGAGGGCGGCCACGCCTGCGGGCAGGTGCCGCAACGCGAGTATGCTGTCCGTCGGGTACCTGAGGTGCCCGGCCAGTCGGCGTGAGCAGAGCCAGGCGCTAAACCAGAGTTCGCGATTCCCGAACACCTCCGAGGCCATGTCGGGTGAGCTTCCGAGGGAGTAGCGCTGCAAGAAGCGCTCGCCCCGTTCGAGAATCGTGAACGGTGGTTTAGAACGTCCCATCGCGAGCGGGACTGGACGGCCGCAGTGCAAGTGTGCGGCCCCACTCTCACTCCTCACGCCGCAACCCTCGCAATGAATCAGGTTTGGCTGCAGACCCTCGTGGCTCGTGGAACCGAGCCGGAGCCGATTGAGCTCAATTATCGGAAGCGAGCACAGTCGCGGAGGAAATCGATTTGAGAACGTTCCAGAAGCCAAAGAACGACCGCCCCGCCTCCAACTCAACCTCAATTGCCTCGCCCTCGTGTCGGATAAGCTTCAGGCGACTCAAATCCAATTTCCCGCCCGCCCCCATCTCTAGCGCACCATTGACATGAGATATATCCGTTGTCGCGTCCTTGAGCTCGCTCCATGGAATGGTGCAACCTCCTCCTGCCTGGCGGATTATCACCCGCTCGGTCGTTACAAGTACCCATTCCGTTGGAGCGCGAAAGTAGGCAATGATCGGAAGCTCGTCGCTTCGCACCATGGCGAGTTCCATCAGCCGTATTTGGACGTCTGTGGGGAGTTCGACGAACGGGCGTGTATACGCGCCTTGGCCGCCCGCACGTTGGAAGACTCGAAGTAGCCGTTGGAGCTTCGAATCGGCGCTCAAGTTTTTCATGGCGTCAGGTCCTTCACCAGCTCAATTGCATCGTCTCCGATACGTCTGAGGCTGAAGCCAAATCGCTGGGCTATGGCGGGCTTCAAGAAGCCCTGATTGACAACAGCATGCCCGGTAATGCTCAGCCGGGTGGCGCCGGCTGCGCGTGCCTCGGCCTCGAACGCCGCTATCAGCTCCCTCAATGGCGCAGCACCTTTAACCTCTGCCTCAATCAACAAGATGTTTCGCTGGAATGTAGTGCCAACAAGCCCCTTGTTCCCGAATATTCTGAATCCACTTACCTTTTCGGGTGGCCGCCGAACCGCTTGCTGCAGCAATTCTTCTGCCGACGGACGCATCTGCCCCTGAGAAGAGACACGCGCCCCATCACTAGCCCCACTGGACAGGACATATACCCCGCCCACTCCATAGCCTACCGCCGTGGCGACCTTTCCCACTGGCACGGCGACACGCTGAATCGCCAGGGCGCCCTGGGCGGAGAGCGAGAGCACGGGCACCATGGCTTCGGCGCCGCCCATGGCACTCGTCAGGGTGCGCGTGACGCCGTTGGCGGAGCCCCCGGCAATCAGCAAGGAAGTGCTCAGCCTGGCCACCGCCTTCATCTGCTCGCCGGCCGTCATGTACCGGAAGCGCTCCCAGTACTCCGGCGAGGAGGCAATGAGGGCGGCCACGCCCGCGGGCAGGTGTCGCAACGCGAGGATGCTGTCCGTCGGGTACGTGAAGAAGCGGCCCAGGGCATGGTACAGCTCGACAAAGGCCTCTTCGGCGCCGTCCAAGGTGCGACTGACGACGTCCGCATCGTCGTACACCTCTGCATACGCGCCCTCGTTCAGCTCCCGGAACTGAGCGTCGAGAAGTCGGAACACGCCGCCTCGGCTTCCGTAGAAGCGGCCCAACTCGAAGCCGTGGGCCCGGAATGCGCCCTCCCGCCACTCCATCTCGGCGACTCGCTGCTGAGTGCGTCCATTGCGCACCCAGGCCAGGTAGCCGTCCGGCCGAAGCACGGCCACGCCTTGGAAGCGCTCCACCCGGCGCAGCAACTCTGCCCGGGACACCTCGCCCCCCTCCAGCACCCCGCGCAGCAGGTGGCCCACCGCCATGCGCGGCGGGAAGTTGCCCAGCGTCACCGGCGTCTGCACCAGCAGGGCCATGAGTCGCCCGGCCTCTTCGGGGGTGAAGGGGTTGACGCGCGGGGGCAGCACGTCCGAGTCGCCCAGGCCCGCGAGCACCAGGAGTTTCTCGAAGGCGTCCACCTCCAGCATGCCCGTCTCCACCGCGAGCACGGCCATGTCGCCCGAGGTGGCCACATCCACCGCGGTACCGGACGGCACTCGCATGGGACGGCGCCGAGTCAAACGCTCCGCCTCTTCTGCTGTCCTGAGTGTTGGCGTTCACGAGGAAGCGCGGAAATTTGGACCGGGAAGCCGGAGGTGTGCCGGGGGTCCGGCCTCCCGGTCCGAGGTGAGGCTCAGCGCTTGGACTTCGCCTTCCTGGTCGTCGCGGCCTCCTCGGCCTCGCGGCGGCGGTAGCTTTCGCCTTCGATAGCGAGGACGTCCGCGTGGTGGATGACGCGGTCAATCAGCGCGGTGGCGCACGCGGCGTTGGGGAAGATGGTCGGCCAGTCCGAAAACGCCAGATTCGTGGTCATCACCAATGAGCGTTGTTCATACCTGCGCGCCACGACTTGAAAGAGGAGGTCCGCGTTGCGCGCGTCGTAGGCGAGGTAGCCCATCTCGTCGATGACGAGCAGGCTGGTGCGGCTGGTGTAGTGGCGCAGGCGGCGGTCCAGTGCGCGGCTGGTGTCCTGGGCACCCAGGTCGAGCAGCAACTGGGAGGCGGTGACGAAGAGAGCGGAGTGCCCCTTGAGGACGGCCTGGTGGGCAATGTTCTGCGCTATCATGGTCTTGCCCAGTCCCTGCGGCGCGACGATGACGACGTTGCGCGCGCCCTCCAGGAAGTCCAGACGCAGGGCGGACTCGACGGCCTCGCGGTCAATCTTCCTGGGCCATCCCCAGTCGTAGTCCGCCATGGGCTTGAAGCGGCCAAGGCGGCTGCGAGACAGGCGCCGCTCGAGACTTCTGCGGCCGCGTTCCTTCTGCTCCTCGTCGGCCAGGTGCTCCAGCAGCTCGGTAGCGCCCCATCTGGCCTTGGTGGCGCGGGCGATGAGGTCCGAGAGGCCCTGAGAGGTGGCGTGCAGCCCGAGGGAGGCCAGGCGGTCAGCGAGTGGAGTGGTCATCGGAGGAGTCCTTGTCGAGGAGGCGGTCGTAGTCGGCGAGGGAGTGGGGGCGGGTACGGGAGGCGGCGATGCGCGGGTCATCCGGCAGCACCACGGTGAGGGGTGGAGGCTGACGCTGGCGGCGAGCGCGCTGCTCCAGCAGGTGGGCCACGGCGTGGGCGCTCACCGCCCCCTTGCGCAGGGCCTCGGCGAGGGCCTCATCCAGGGCACGTGCGCCGTGGAGCTCCAGCAACTTCAGCAACTGCGCCGTGTGGTGTGAGAGCGAGACGTCGCGCTGAGCGAGGGCGGCGAGGAAGCCCTCCGCCTGCTGGCAGGAGGCGCGCAGCAAGTCCCGGCCGCGCAGCTCGTGCGCGCGGGCCTTGGCGTCGGCGAGGGCGGCGAGGTGGCCGGGCTGCTCCAGGGTGCGGCCCTTCTCGAAGCAGCGCGGATGGGAGGCCACCTCCTCGGTGCCGTCCAGCACGCGCACGCGTGTCTCGGAGGCCACGAGGGTGAGGGGCTTCTTCACCAGGGTGTGTGGAATGGAGTAGTCGTTGGAGTCGAAGCGCACGTAGGGCGTCTTGCCGGAGGCGACGGGGCGCACCACGTCCGTGGGAAACGGGTGGGCGGGCATGGGCAGCAGCCGCGGGCGCTCCTCCTCGAGGGCCGTGGCGACGGTGCGCCCGGTGACATCGCCGGGCAATTGGCGCGCGTGGGCCACCTCGGCCGTCCACCGCGCCGCTTGAGCGTTGAGGTCATCCACGCCGCTGAAGGTGCGCGCGGCGAAGAAGGAGTCGCGCAGGTAGCGGATGGTGCGCTCCACCTTGCCCTTCTCATTGCCGCGGTAGGGGGCACAGGGCTTGGGGGCGAAGTGGTAGTGGCCGGCCAATTCCAGCAGGCGCGGGTGGAAGCGGATGGCGTCGCCGGCGCGCTCGAGCACCACGGACTTCAAGTTGTCGTACAGCAGCGCGCGCGGCACGCCCCCCAGCGCCTGGAAGGCCAGCACGTGGCCCTTGAGGAAGCTCTCCAGCGTCATGTCGAGTGTTACCGCGCACGCTTGTTGATGGAGATTTGGACCGGCTGGTTGATGGGCATCGACGAAGATGAGCGGGTCCGGAGCAGGCTGCTTGATGGACATCAACGAGGATGAGCGGACATGGAGCAGGCTCGGTGATGGAGCCATCATGTTGCATGCGCGCGGGGAGGACACGGCTGATGAGGGGCTGTGGCCAGGGCGAGTCCATCTGGTGCGCTGCTTCTGGCGTTGGGCTCGCACCGGCTTGGGGCCGACGGCCTCGGCGTATCGTTCAGGCCGTGGCACCGGCCGGTGCCGTCAGGCGCTCCCGCCAGCCAGGGGGCGGGCAGCGGCCGCAGACCGCGGAGCACGAGTCAGACTCCATGCCGTGAGGGTCGAGCGCATGTGCTGCCTCCGGTGAGGCCCTGTCGGCCCCAGGGCCGACAGGGCCTGGGGGCAGGGCATACCTCCAGCGTGCCCGGCCGGGAGCGGACCGGGAAGGGGACTTGTCGGGTGGGTGAAGCTGTCGAGCCCTGGGCCTGGGGCCTGTCCCTCACTGAGCGCGCGCGGCGCCCATGAACGCCAGCACACTCAGCGGTGGGGAGGGAGCGGCGGGCGGGGCGTAGCCGGCCACGACGCTGGCGACGTGGGCGGCAGCCTGACGCGGGCGCCAGTGCGGCGGCCAGGGGCGCATGGCGTGCACCTGTGCGAGCAGCTGCCCCTGGTGCACGGCCTGCAGCCAGCGCAGCGGCGTGCGCCAGCGCCCGGCTTCACTGGCGCCTGTGTGATTCCAGGGGTTGACCAGGCGGCGCACGGCTTCCAGCCCCATCCCCAGCAGCCCCCATAGCGCCAGGGCCCACGCCATGGCCGCCACCGAGTACAGCCGCCGCCACGTCACTTCCCAAGGCACCACCGTGCACGTGCCACCGCACGCCAGGCAGCGGTAGCGCCGCACCTGCACCACCCGCACCTGCGCCTGCTGCCCGGGTTGGGCAGGGCCTCGCACCTGACGGCTGCGCGTGCCATGCCCCTGCAACACCATGCCGCCCCCACCGGCCGGCTGGCCGCTCCACACCTCGGGCATTGCCCCGGCCGTGCCGCTTCCACGCTCGGCAGGGCCTTTGCCCACCTGTCCACTCCCACCCGACTACGCACCAGCTGCTGACGGCCTGCTGTCTGCTTCTCCATCGCCTCTGGCGGAGCCTGGGGCCTTGGCCTGTACCTGCCCCTGTTTCTCTTCCCCCTCCCTCGCCGGGCCGTCGGGGACGGCTTCATGCCGTTTCAGCTCCGCCCTCCTCGGCTCCTCCTACTTCGGCCGTCAGGCGCTGACCCGAACCTGTTGGGTGATGGGGCGCACCACGACCCGGGCCCCCTTTCCATCATCCAGTCGGTCCGATTCCGGGCCGATCTCCCCCATCTACGCTGCGCGGTAACAGGCGGTGCGCGCGTGCAATGCCCACTCGCCCCAGGCCATGGTGCTGCTCGCCCTTTTCGGCACCGACGCCGACACGGCCCTGCTGGTGGACATGTTGGGGACTCAGGAGATGCGCCCGCATGCCCTCTGGGCCCTGGGCTTCAGTGGGCGCCTCGGGGCCATGGAGGCCTGTCTCGCGCTTCTGGAGGACCCCCTGGCGGCACGGCTGGCCGGGGAAGCCTTCTCGGCCATGACGGGCCTCCAGTTGGAGGGCCCCTATGCCCTCCCTCCCGGGGAGCAACCCGAAGGAGCGCCGCTGCCACCCGAGCAGCAGGAGGACCTGGATGCCGACCTGGTGCCCAAACCCGAGGATGACCTGCCCTGGCCGTGCATTGGTGCGGTGAGGTACTGGTGGAAGGAGGCCCGCCCTCGCTTCCATGCGGAGCGGCGCTACCTGAACGGCCAGCCCCTTGAGGGGCCCGCACTGCTGGAGGCCCTCACGCACGGCCCCATGCGGCGCCGGCACGTGCTGGCACGCGAGTGGGCCATTCGCAGCAAGGGCCGGTACCGCATTCCCACCCGGGCCTTCACCCTGCGCCAATGGGCGGCGCTGGCCCAGGCCCGGGCGGGCTGCGCACACCTGAGCCTTCTGCCCCTGGAGCGCACGCTGCGCTGACGCGAGGAGACGCCATGCAAATCAGCGAGAACACGACGGGCATGTCCGCGGGCCTCACCGTGGCGACGGACGCCGGGGCCCGAGAGCACTGCGTCGTCGCCGTCAAGGGCACCTTCCGCATGAACGGCTCCGGCGAACCCCAACTGGCGGACGTGCAACGTCCGGTGGCCTACACGGACGAGCACCATGGGGCCCCCGAAACGACGAGCCTCCTCCGGGAGAATGACTTCGCATTGACGAAGCCCCTGGTGGACGTCCTCGTGCAGGGCCACGCCGTCGCACCCCACGGGCGCGCGACGGAGGCGATGTTGGTGCGCGTGGAGATGCCGGGCCGGCACAAGGACCTCCGCGTTATGGGAGACCGCCATTGGGACAAGGGGCTGATGGGCGTGAAGCCCACGCCTCCCAAGCTCTTTGTCCGCATGCCCCTGCGCTACGAGCTCGCCTTCGGCGGAGTGGATACCTCCCACCCGGAGCCGAAGCACCACGGTGCGGAGCTGCGCAACCCGGTGGGCCGGGGCTTCCGGCAGAACCCTCGCGCCGCGGATGCGGTGGGGACGCCACTGCCCAACCTGGAGCACCCCCGGCACTTCCTGGACAGGTGGGATGGAAAGACAGTGCCGGTGGGCTTCGGCCCGGTGGGCCGTGGCTGGCAGCCTCGCCTCGCCCACGCCGGCACCTACGACGAGCGCTGGCTGGCGGAAGACTACCCCTTCCTTCCCCGGGACTTCAGCCCGCGCTACTTCCAGTGCGCGCCCGAGGACCAGCAACTGCCGGCCCTGCGCGGCGGCGACGTGTTCCGCTGCCTGGGCCTCACCGAGTCCGGCCCCTGGACGGTGACGCTGCCGCGCCTCCAGGTGCCTGTGGCCTTCCGCTTCCGCGAGTCCGACGTCAGCGCCGAGGCAAGAATAGACACGGTGCTGCTCGACGCGGACGCGCGCGAGGTGGTGGTGACGTGGCGGGCCACCGTGCCGCTGGGCAAGAAGCTCTCTCACCTACGCGAGGTGCAGGTGGGCGTGCCACGCCCGAGCGCAAAGGAAGGGCCGGTGCGGTACCTGCGCGGCAAGCCCTACTTCCGAGGGCTGGGCGCGCTGGTCTCCTGGAGGCAGCGCCCGCGGCGGACGGGAGGGGCGTCATGAGCGCCACGCCCCTGTGCGTCGCCGCCGCGGGCATGGCCTGCCCGCTGGGACTGAGCGCCGAGTCGGCCGGTGCCGCCCTGCGTGCGCGGATGAATCGCTTCAAGCGGAGCCGCTACCACGACGACGACGGGGCGCCCATGGTCCTCTCGGAGTTGTCGACGCTCGCCCCTGAGTTGCGGCGTGAGGAGCGCGTCCTGGGGCTGCTGGGCATGGCAGTGGCAAGCGCCGTGCGGGGCCTCGAGGGAGCCGAGCTCGCCCACCTGCCCTTGCTGGTGGGCACGTCCACCCCGAAGCGTCCAGGCGGCGTCCCGGAGGTATTCCCCCGGGCACTCGAGCACCTTGGGCAGGCCCATGGGCTTCGCCTGGAGGGCACCTTGTCTCGAAGTCTGGCCCAGGGGAATACGGCAGGACTCCGGGCGCTCGCCGAAGCCCGGCTCCTGCTGGCCCGGCACCCGCGGCTTCCCGGCTGCCTGGTGGCCGCGGTGGATAGCTTCATCAACGCCTCGAGTCTCGACGGACTGCTGCGGCAGGGGAGGCTGCTGCGCCCGGACAACTCGGACGGAGTCATTCCCGGCGAGGCCGCCGCCTGCCTCCTGGTGACGCGCAGGCCGCGTCGCGACGACGCATGCCCCCTGCGACTGGCGGGCCTCGGCTTCGGCCAGGAGCGGGCCACGCTGCAGTCGGACGAGCCGCTGCGCGGGCTGGGCCTTGCGCAGGCCTACCGGGAAGCCCTGGCTGAGGGCGGGGTGGACGTCGCTGAGGTGGACTTCCGCGTCGCTGACGCCTCCGGCGAGGGCTATGGCTTCAAGGAGCTCTCCCTGGCCCTCTCTCGGCTGCTGCACAAGCGCAGGGAGTCCACGCCGCTGTGGCTTCCGGCGGAGTCCCTGGGGGAGACAGGGGCGGCCTCGGGCCTGGTGGCCCTGGCGTGGGCCTCGGTGGCCATGCGCCACGGGTATGCGCCCGGCCCCCGAGTCCTCATCTCCACGTCCGACTCGGCCGGGGGGAGAGCAGCGGTACTCTTGCGCGGTCCTGACACGTACACTCCACGAGGGATGCCCTGATGAAGGTCTATGCCAATGGCAACGAGGTGGCCTGCGCCGACGGGGACGGGAAGGTGGTGGCGGCCTTCCCGGACGTGTGCATGAGTCCTCCCCCACCACCCGCGGGGCCGGTACCGGTGCCCTACCCGAACACCTCCTTCTCCCGGGACATGAAGCAGGGCAGCAAGCGCGTCACCATCAACGGCAAGCCCGTCATGTTGAGGGACCAGTCGTATTACGCGACGTCTCCTCTGGGGAACGAGGCCGCTACCCGCAACTTCGGAGCGGGCATCATCTCCCATCAGATTACGGGGAAGACGCACTTCATCTCCTGGTCGATGGATGTCCATGTCGAGGGCAAGAATGTCCCGAGGCATATTGACCTTACGACTTCCAACCACGGCAGCAACGCGAACAACGCCGTCCCCACCCCCAACCTCGCGCAGAGCGCCACGAGCAGTCCGGGCCAGGTCACCTTCAACGCCTGCCCGTGTTGCAATGGGCCCCTGCACGAGAATCAGAAGGATCCGGTGACGGGGCAACCCTTCGAGACCATTCCGGAGATGGAGTTCTACGGGCGTATCGCGCAATACCGGATGAATCGACGTGCGGAGATGCAAGGCATCCTCCAGCAGGCTGCGGAGGGCAAGCTTCCGATGCCTCGCTGGGCGAACATGCCCGACCCGAAGTCCGGCCTGCCCATCAAGGACAACATCATCCGCATGGGAGACGAGTGCGAGCGCGACTTCAAGAAGCTCCAGGGTAACCGTTCACCGCCTTGGCCTGGTTGAAGAGGAGCCGGGCACGAGGTGACCGGAGACGTGGTGCTGGACAAGAGGACGTCTGGCGTGGTGTAGCCAGGGCATGGTGCAGGTGGATGCCCGAGACGTGCAGATAGCGCAGCTGGAGAAGAGGCTGGAAGCAGCGCTGGAGCGTATCGCGCAGCTGGAGGAGGAGAATGCGAAGCTGCGCGAGGAGAATGCGAAGCTGCGCGAGGAGAATCGACAGCTCAAGGAGCGGCTGGGGCTCAACTCGAGCAACTCCTCCAAGTCACCCTCCTCGGATGCACCCGGCACCCGGCGCCAGCGCAAGAGGCCCACGGGCCGGCGTCCCGGGGGCCAGCCTGGACACAAGAAGCATGAGCGCGCGCTGCTGCCGCCCGAGCAGGTGCAGCACGTCGTGGAGTTGGTGCCCCAGGAGTGCAGGGGTTGCAAGCGACGGCTGCGGGGGCAGGACAGCGCGCCCCGGCGGCATCAGGTGGTGGAGGTGCCGCCCCTGTCGGCCATTGTCACCGAGTACCGCTGCCATGCACTGCAGTGCCCTGACTGCGGGGTAGTGACTCGAGGGGAGGTGCCCGCGCATGCGCGCAGCGTCTTCGGCGACCGGCTCGCGGCGCTCGCCTCGTTGCTGGTGGGTAAGTACCGCCTGTCCAAACGACTGGTGAAGGACGCCTTGTCGGACATGCTGGGTGTGGAGTTGTCGGTGGGCAGCGTCAGCAACCTGGAGGGTGAAATCTCGCAGGCGCTCGCGCCAGCGACGGCCGAAGCCCTTGCCTCCGTACGCGCCTCGGAGGCGGTCAACGCCGACGAGACGGGATTCACGCAGGGACGAGAGGGTGGCCGGGCCGCTCGCGCCTGGCTGTGGGTGGTGGCCACGGCGCTGGTGGTGGTGTTCCACATCGCCACAAGCCGCGGCGGCAAGGTGGCCCGCCAGTTGCTCGGCGCGGACTTCTCAGCCCACCATATTCGCGACGACTGGCTCAAGACATGCATGAAGGCTGAGGTCGAGCGCGTTGGGTTGAGTTATCGGGCACAAGGCAGAGGAAGCCCGCCCCGGGGCAGCGGGTAGCAAGCAGGAGGAGATGGAGAGGGGAGTGGGGAGAGTGCGACACGTGAGCTGCAATTGACTCCAGGCAGCTACGTGATTTGCGCTGTGCTCAGCGAGCCCAGCTTCGTCCACAGCTTCTGCCAGAGGCTGGCCGACTCCCGGCCAATGACCAGCACCACTCTTCTGGCGTGTAACAGCACCCGCGCGGCTACTTTGAGCACCCGCTCGCGCACACGGAGCAGCCCCAGCCCTCGCCCGTGGCCTGCTCCATCAGCACGCGCGCGGCGTGCACCAGGTTGTAGGCCAGGGCATTGAGCAACAGGCGTACCTCGTTGTTGGCGAAGGCGTCGATGGACACCGCGCGCTGGACGGGCGGCTGCCCCCGGTACTTGGACTTGGGCCGTCTGGCCGAGGAGAGCGCCGGGGCCAGCACGTCCATGAGCTCTCCGAAGTGGCCCTCCGCCGTGCCGCGTTGGCGGTAGTGCTCCAGCAGCGCCTGTGCCGGCATCTGCTCCTTGCTCCAGCTCGTCACCAGCCAGAAGGCGTGCGGGAAGAGCTCGTCCTTCCTCTCCAGCACTACCAACACCACGCGCCGCGCACGGCTCCAGCCCTGCGCCTGGTACTCCCATTCGTACAGGTGGGTGCCCGGCTCCCCTGCGGCACTCCCGAATTCATGAAGCGCGGCAGCGCCGCCTCCCGCTGCAACACGCTGGTGTTGCGCACGCGCGCCACGTAGGGCGTGCCTCGCTCCTCCAGCTTCGCCAGCAGCTTCTCCTCGGGAAAGCCCGCGTCGAAGCGCACCGCCGCCACCTCACACACCTCCTTCTCCACTCGCCCCAGCAACTCGTCGATGAATTCCAGCGCTCCATTGGCGCTGTGCACGTTTCCTCGCGCAACCTCACGTCCAGCAGGTCTCCCGTCTCGGCCAGACTGGCGACAATCGGGTGGTACATGCGTACTCCGTAGTGCCCGTTGTACGCGCTGCCCTCCTGGTGCCCATGCACCTCCACCGGCAACCCGTCCACGTCCACCGTCACCTGCTTGAGCTTCTGGCCCTTGGGCTGCTGCGCCCTCAGCCTCCGCCCCGTCTGCCACACCAGCGCCTCGTGCAGCACCTTCCGGTTTTCCTCTCGCGCCAACATGGCCGTCAGCCGCGACAAGGTGGGCTGTGAGGCCAACCCCTCCGCTCCCCCCTCTTTCCCCCTCAGCGGCACGCTGCTCTTGCTGTCCGACACCGCCAACCTCAACGCCGCGTCCCTCCTGAGCGCGTCCGCGTCGTCGTGGTCTCTCCACCCTTGCCCCAACAGCAGAAGGTCCGTGCGCACCAACTCCCTCAGCGAGTGGGTTATCCGCTTCTCGTCTCGCGTGTCCGTCAACATCTCCCCCAGCCAGCGCGTCAGCCCCAACCGCTCGTCCACCTCCCTCAGCAGCACCGCACCTGCCTCCGACGTCAACCGCTCCGCCCTCGCCTCCAGCTTCACGGAGCCGTTGAACTCCAGCCCGAAGTCGTTGAGGATTTCACCCATGACGCGCCTCCTGCCTTGTGGTGGTGGATGTCTGAACAACACCCCTCTACCACTCGGGAGGTCAGGCGCGTCACCCTCCTTTTCCGGTCATCCTCCTGCACCTCTCGTGAATAAGGCGGGCTCAGGCTTCCTCACCACTGACAGGTGGAGCGCCTACGAGTGGGTGGACGCGGGGCTGCGGCAGCTGTGTTGGGCCCACCTCACCCGCGACTTTCAGGGCTTCATCGACAGGGGAGGAAGGGGCGGGAAGATAGGCCGAGAGCTCATGCGCGAGCGCAACCGCTTCTTCAAGTGGTACCACCGCGTGCGCGACGGCACCCTGGCACGCGAGGATTTCGAAAAGCGCATGCGCGGTGTGGAACGCAGAGTCGGCCAACTGCTGCGCAAGGCAGCGCGGCGGGCGGAGAAGAAGACGGCCGGCATGGCCCGGGAAATCCTGAAGTGGGAGAAGTGCCTCTGGACGTTTGTCGATGTGCCTGGCCTGGAGCCCACCAACAACTTCGGCGAGCGCTGCATCCGGCACGCCGTCATGTACAGGAAGACGTCCTTCGGCACGCAGAGTGAGGAGGGCAGCCGTTTCGTGGAGCGCATCTTCACCGCCACCACCACCCTCAAGCTGCAGGGCCGTGACGTGCTCTCATTCCTGACCGATACCCTCGCCGCACACCGCCGCGGCCTGCGCGGGCCTTCTCTCCTCCCCTCCGCCCCCGTACCTCAGCTCGCTCTCACCGCCTGAGTTGGTGAACGGTTACGCTCCAGGAACTCCGACAGAAGCACCCCAACTGCCCCAACGTGCACAACCCTCCGGACCAGGGGTGTGGGGTTCATTTCAAGGTTCCCTATGCAGGACTGGCGGGCAACGCAAAGAGCTCTCAAAACTGGTCAGCTGTGCGAGACAGATCACTCAACGAGTGGAGAAACAAGGGACACAGCATTCCAAAAAACGACAAGGTAAACCACAAGACTCCGGCTGACGCCGGGGGCTGCCCCTTCTCCTTGCAGAACCTTGTCCCCACCGCAGTTCTCCAGGGTGAGTGTCTGGAAATCGAAGACACTCAGACTCGAATTCAGAACATGCTTCCGCCAAAAAACGATGAACGAGCCAAGGTTTTTGGGTGAAGCCATGCGGCCTGCCTACCTTCGCGAGACTTTTCTTGTTTCGGGGGACACATTCCATTTCTCCTCCCCTCCCCCTCCCGATGTTGCAGAACTGCGCCATCTCGCCAGTGATGAGCCCTGGCGCGTCCTCTCGTGCGTCCTCGCTAACCTCCAGCAAGGCAGGTTCGATGTTTCACGAAGGCTTGTTGGCCTGATGCATGAGACAAATGACGCAGTGATATGGAATGCCTGTGCCCATCTGCTGTCTTTTGCGGCCCCTTACTCCGTCATTCGTGAGCTCGAAGCCGTTTCCGAGAAGCTGCTTGAGTCAGACCGGCACAGCCCATATACTCGGCAGTACTTCTGTGTAATTCTGTCGCATTCGGCTGGTGTTTGGGGTGTGCCCCATCTGATTCGCCATTACAGGGGGTTGAAGAATCGCGAGGTTGAGAATGACGTCGAATACAATCTCTCGCAGGTGCTGGAGACTGAGCCAGGACCTATCCTCAGTGGGCCGCAAGTGCTGTGGGAATCCAACGGGTTGCCTCCCCCTTTCGAGGAATCCACCCCCGTCTTCCTGGTAGATGATTATCTGAGTCTGATAGGGGAGACCTTTCAGAGACTGGTTTCCAGCGAGAGACTCTACGAGCAAGAGGCGCTCGTCGAAGGGGAGCGATTGAATATCCGAAACGTTGCCCGGCGCCTCCTGTCTCGGGTGCAGACCGGCACGCATCCGGACCGGATTGAGATGGGAAGGATGCTCCTTGAGGCGACCACCGGACTGAATTGCCGCGCGTTCTTCGACGATTCCGGCAGGCTGAAAAACCTCACTGCGGCGGCTATCGTCGAGGAGTTTTTAGAACGGGGAGACGCCGACAGGTACCAGCCAGGCGTTCGCTACTTCTTCGGCCATCGAATTCCAGACTGAATGCGCCTGAGTGCAAGCGCCGCACGGAAAGACATCCCGACATCGACTTCCGGAAGCGCGAAACCTTCGCGTACGCATGCGAGGCCCGCAGTCGCATCCTCAAGGCCGGCGTCAGCACGCGGGAGCGCCTGGCCCCCCGCCGAGGAGTACGCGGCCCTGCGCGGCACCATCCGACGAGCGCGTGTCGGTGGACGACGTGGCGGAGCTCGTCCGAGACTCCGAGGCGGCGAGGAATGGGTGGAAGTCGTGAGGGCTCACGGTGCGCATGCCCCGAGGAAGCATCGAGCACCCGTTGTGCGAGCAACCCACCTGCCCTTCAAAAGGGCGTCGCATAGGCACTCGGAGTCACGACGGAGTCTTGAGCTCCCGGGCAGTGCTCAGTGCGGAGGCCACACCGGGCCAGTCTTCCTGCCACGAACCGCGAGAAGCATTGTGGCGAGTTCGGAGGGCACGATGCAGGCATTCGTCGATTTTGTACAAAAATACCGCCCTGGATTCTCCGATGAAATTCTTCCTGCGGATGAATACGACATAAGAGTCCTGGAGAGGCGCGCTGGCCCTCTTCCTGGTTTCTACCGTCGCTTCTTGGAGAAAATGGGAGCAAATATGGGTGGCCTTGAGCTTGCCGACGCCTCCCTTTCCATTGACGGAGCACTCGGCGCCTACACCTTGGCTTGGCTTCAAGGTGGCCGGTACATCTTTTTTGCAGGAGACAATGGAGTTACTGGATGGCACTGGTTCCTTGATCGGGCAAGTCCCCATGGAGCCGATGATTGCTTGGTCGTAAATAGGCTGCTGGAAGAAAACTACCCTCCCCAGGGCAGCCACCCGATGTACGTGGGTCTGGAGGAATTCCTCTACTACGAGGCCTTCAAGGAGGTCCGAATGTCGCAACTGCCCTTCCGACGGAAATTCTCCACGCCTGAGGATGTCAAGGCCGCAGCTGGCTACCGCTCGGATTCAGTGACTGCGCTGGCCGAGGAGAAAGGCTTCAAGCGAATTCCCCCCGCTGAGCACTGCGCGCTTTTCGAGCGAGGAGACGCCGCGATTTCACTCTACCGGCACCCAACACAGCCCACCTTCTCCTTCGTGGTTGGCTGCGAGGACGCAGCGGAGGCGGAGCGGCTAGCACGGGATTTCGAGATGAAAACGGGACTGAAGGGCATCGTCACGAGGTAGGCGTTGTCATTATGCCTTCCCACCGGCAAGGAGTACGCGGCCTGCGCTGCGCCGGCCGACGAGCGTGTGTCGGTGGCCGAGGTGGTGGAGCTTGTCCGCGAGGCCGCGGCGGCGAGGAATGGGTGGAAGCGCATTCTTGCGCGGTATGCCCCAGCTTTTCGGGACGCGACTGGAAGCGTCCATGCGCCGCTGCATCATAGAGGAGAGGCGGCGAGCCTTCGTTGCCATGCGACGCAAGTCGGAGGAGACTGTGCCTTCCCGCCTGGCGTGTCAGGACACGCTTTTCATGGCCCGGTGTGACCTTGAGGTGCAGAAGTGCGGATGACCTGGTCAAAGCTTCTTGAGGCCCCCCCCTCCTTTGACGATGCCCGGCTTGCTCGCGTTCATGGAACGATGGAAGCCCGGTAGCACCCAGGGCTTCGTGCCGGCCACGGCCGACCAGATTGCCGCCCTGGCCAAGCCACATGGAGGGCTCAACGCGCTGCCTCGCGTATATCGTGAGTTCCTAGAGACGATGGGTGCGTCGACTGGCAGCCTGCGGTTGACGTTCGGCACGACCTCAATCTCAGCGCTTCTAGAGGACCGCGAGGATACTCAACGAGAGCGGCCGGACCCTCGCCGGTACCTCAAGATTGCTATCGGCGAGGACCTACCCGAGGATCGCTACCCAGACGAATTCCTCGAACTCGCTCATCCGACATCCGACAGGTGGGATGCGGCCATCTGCCGCATTCATGAAGACGCTCTAGTTCGCGGCGAGAATACGCCCAAGCGACCCTTTCAGACGTTCTCCGACTGGCTACGCGCGATAGCTGTGTCCAGAGTTGCCTTTGAGGCCGATCCACAGAATCAAACACAGTCCTACGGCCTTGGAGAGAAACCTGAGGCTGTCGCCAGGGCGTACGAGTTCTTTGCTCGTTTGGGATTCTCTTTCACCGAACTTGGAGCCTCGCCGTCTGTTATTCCTCTGGAGCATCGGGATTGCGGCGCAATTGTCCTACTCAGCGCGCCTTCGTCATGGCTCCCAAGCACTGGTGTCGAGTTGCGCGCGCGTGACAAGACACAGCAACGGATTCTGGAGGAAGTCATCAGCGACCACAAGGCGGAGTTGAGCGGTGGATGACGAGGTTCGCTACGCCTAAAGTCTGGCGAAGTCAACGCCAAGTCGCTGCGGAGGAGGCGGCGGCGGCGCGGCCCTGGGACAGCCAGAGGCCGCTGCTTGATTCCTCCTCCCGTCGCGACTGGCAAAGCGTTGACGAGGTCGAGAGCCGAAGCGAGGGTGGGGAGCGGCGCCTGACACAGGCCGCCCGAACTGCGCGGCCGGCCGGCGGAGAGGCCGGCCACAGCACCCGGGAGTGCTTGGCCCTCGCCGAGGAGTATGCGGCCTGCGCGGCACCGTCCGACGAGCGCCCGTCGGTGGCCGAGGCGGCGGAACTCATCCGCAAGGCCGCGGCGGCGAGGAGTGGGTGGAAAGGCATTCTCGCGCGGTGTGCCCCAGTCGCACGGGATGTGACGCGTGTCGCAGCAGAAGGAGGCCTTTCCATTGGCCGGTGAGGAGCTGTCGCGTCTTTCGTGTGAATCCCCGCTCCTCCGCGTCGACTGCGCGTCTGGCCTGAGGAGTGGTAATCCTCCTCGGCGGTTGTTACGCCAATGCGCTGGGCCTGCTCACCGCGCAGCCGACAGCGCGTGAAGGGCAGCGCTTCACACATGAAGAGACTTCTTCGTCGTCGCGTTTCGCAGTCATTTCCGAAAACGCAACAGGGCATTCCCGGCCAAGCATCTCTGGCGCCGTCCATCGAGGCAGCACTTCGCACGGCGATTCGCCGGGAGGCCCCGGGCCCCGTGGCCTCGCTCGCAGCGGCCCTGAGCCGCCTGGCGAACCGGCTTGCCCGAGAGCCGAAGCAGGCCCAGCCGGCGCGCACAGGCCGCGACACGGGGCCAGCAGTGGCGGCCGAGCCCGTCCCGCCCCCTGTGGAGGCCGCCCCGCCCGCCGCTGCGGCTCCCGCCCCCACGGCCCGGGCCTGCGCCGTCATCGGCTGCAGGCGGCCTCACCGCAGCCAGGGCTACTGCGCGGCCCACTACCAGAAGCGGCGCCTCATGGTGGCCACCGGCCGCCTCCACACGGCCTGGGTGGAAGGCGCGGCACCCCACAGCATCCCCGACGTCATCCTCACGCGCGGGCGCCGGCCGAAGGCCGAGGCTACGCAGCCTTCGGCAACGGCGCCCTCCCCCGCCCCAACGCCGAAGGTGTGGGTGCGGAAGAAGGGGCAAGGCGTGCTGCCTCTCGGCGCCGCGTTGGAAACCGCCGGCGTGGCCGTGGGCGCCCGCCAATCCCGCGAGAGCCCGGCAATGCCTCGGCGACACGCGTCCAGCCCAAGAGAGCGAGGAGTCTGAAATGACGGACATGCCAGCCGCCAACGAAGCGCCTCATCAGCGTTCTCGACATGTCACGTGGGGCACCCGCAGAACGCACCTCCCAGGGATGACGAATCGCGAGCGAGTGTGCTAGGCCGACAGGCATATGACACACGACGAAGCCCACAAGGCCTACCATCAAGCACTGGAACTTCGAAGGCAGGGACGGCTCGAGGAAGCTCTGGAATTGCTCCAACGCGCAGCTCCCGCGCTCTATGGCGACCCACGCGTGCCATACCATCTGGGCTTGACACTCCACGGCCTGGGACGCATCGACGAGGCCATGGATTCCTACCGGCGAGCGCTCGAAGTCGATCCGGACTACGCTTTTGCCTTGGGAAACCTGGGGGTCCTGCATTTGAAACGCAAGGAATACCAGGAGGCGCGTGAGCGCTTCGCACACGTATTGCGCCTCCGTCCTGATGATGCATTTCCTCACGGCAATATGGCCCTTGCCCTGGCGGGCCTCGGCCGCGTCCACGAAGCACTTGAATACTTTGAGCGAGCCACTGCGCTTGACGACCGCAACGCCAGCATCTTGACGGAGTACGGCCGCGCGCTGCTAGGTGCAGGAAGGCCCGCTGATGCCCTGGGTCGCTTCCAAAGTGCGGTGGAGCTGGAGCCGACGTCCGTCGAGGCACTCACGGGCATGGGCTATGTGTATGAAATAATGGGACAGCCCAAGAAGGCTGTGCCCTGGCTCGAACGAGCGCTCGTGCAGCAGCCGGACTATCGCCCCGCGGTGCAGACCATGGGATGCGCCCTCTTGCACCTGGGACGGGCCTCAGAGGCCATTTCCTGGTTTGACCAGTGCATCGCGCTCGCGCCCAAGGACTTCGAGGGCTATTATAACCGCGCATGCGCGCACGCAACACTTGCGAATTTCCAGGGCGCGCGGGCGGACCTTGAGCGAGTCATCCACCTTGCTCCTTCGGATGTCCGGAAGCACTTGAAGTCCGACAAGGACTTCTCTCCGTTCCACAAGGAGCCCTGGTTCATTGCGCTCACGTCTGAATGAAAGGAGTTAAGACTGGGCCATGGGCGGCCTGATGTGCGCGTCAAGGCTGCTTCAATACGGGTGTCATTGGCGGGTGAGCGACGAACATAATGGGCCCGAAAATGGGAGCAGAGCACTCATTCGAATGTCTCAATCGGCGTGAGCGCCTGTGGAGCCGCCGTATCCGCCGGGGGCCAGTCAAAGCCTGCGTCCGCGGCGCCGCTGCTGGCAGTGGCAGTCTTCTCTGGTCGCTTTCGCGCCGACATCGTCCCCTTTCGTTTCGTGGGCGCAGTCTTCTTCGCTGGAGGAGCCGGGGCTCTGGGGACCTCCGTGACGACCGGCGCCTGTGACGGTGGAGGTGCCGCTACAGGCATCTCGAAGCTCTTTCGAGCCAGAGCGCCCGCGCCTGCAACGACAAGGACCAGCATGCTGACGCCGCCGAGCAGGAGTACCTTCCATTTTCGGCGAAGCCATGCCGCCTTCTGAGGCGCCTTGGGCATTGCCGCCTCCGGTACCGCAGGAGCCTGGACGGGCGCCCGGCTTTCCTGGACCCGCGCTTCGGTGCGAAGCCGTGCCTGCTCCATTGCCGCGGCCTCACGGCGAAGTTGCTCGTGCCGCTCTCGGTTCAGCTTTTGGAACAGCTCTCCTAGGAGGCTCGGAAAAATAAATGTTCCACACGGCGTGTTGAGTGTCTGAATTCAGCAGACGGGTGACAGATGAACGTAACGCCATCGATAGAGGCTGTTCAACGCAAATTCGAGGCGCTGCGTGCGGGAATGAACGAGGCGGTTCGTCGGCGCTGGGCGGCTGCGGAGGCCAGGTCCTTGGGAAGGGGAGGCATCAGTTTGGTGGCAAAGGCCACAGGACTGTCCCGGTCGGCAATACGGCGGGGGTTGAAAGAGCTTGAACAGGGGGTGACTCTCGACATCCACCGCGCACGCCGCCATGGTGGAGGCCGGAAGAAAGCGACAGAGAAAGACACAACGTTGCTGTCGGACCTCGAGGTGTTGGTGGAGCCAGCCACGCGCGGCGATCCGATGTCGCCCTTGCGCTGGACTTGCAAGAGCACCGTGAAACTGGCCGCTGAGTTGAGTCATCGAGGCCATGCCATCGATCCCAGCACCGTGGGGAGACTTCTGCGCCAGACGGGCTACAGCCTCCAGAGTAACCGCAAAACGCGTGAGGGCGGCAAGCATCCCGACCGAAACGCACAATTCGAGCACATCAACGCGCTGGTGCGGGCCTTCCACCGGCGCGGAGAGCCTGTCATCTCGGTGGATGCCAAGAAAAAGGAGTTGGTGGGGGACTTCAAGAACGCAGGAAGGGAGTGGCACCCGAAAGCCAAGCCGTCCGAGGTTCGGGTATACGACTTCGTAGATAAGGAGTTGGGTAAAGTCCTGCCGTACGGCGTCTATGACGTGGGCGCCAATGAGGGATGGGTGAGCGTAGGGGTGACACACGACACGCCCGCCTTCGCCACGTCCACCATCCGAACCTGGTGGTTGGAGATGGGCCGAGAGCGCTACGCGCGAGCGAAGGAGTTGCTCATCATCGCAGACAGCGGTGGCAGCAACAGCGCTCGTGCTCGGTTGTGGAAAGTGGAGTTGCAGCACCTGGCGGACGAGATGGGGCTGCGAATCAGCGTCAGCCACCTACCGCCCGGAACGAGCAAGTGGAACAAGATAGAGCATCGGATGTTCTGCCATATCACCCACAACTGGAGAGGGCGTCCCCTGGAGAGTCGAGAGATCGTCGTCAACCTCATCGGGAGCACGACTACCGAAAAGGGCCTACACATTCAGGCAGCACTCGATACGGACGACAACCCTCTTGGCATAAAGGTAACCAACCATGAGATGGAGTCGCTCCGAATAAAAAGGAACAAGTTCCATGGGGAATGGAACTACGTATTCATACCCAACGTGGTTTGAATTTCACGCACAATGGAACATTTATTTTTCCGAGCCTCCTACGGACCCATCCGTCGGGCTCTCGCCTTCGCCGTGCTTCACCTTTCGGCTCGCCCGGCTACCTTGCTTCCGCGGGCTTTCTCCGCGGGGCGAGGAGCCCTTCCCTGTTTCAACCCATGGCCTTGTGCACGTGCCGTGGCCTTTACCCCGCCGAGCAGCCCTTCCCCTGGTCGACTTCGAAACGGGCCTGCTGCCTTCGCCATGATTGTGGTGGCTCGGCGCTCGGAACCTTTCTGCTTACGGGGCCTCGACCGGCCGTTCATCGCGTCGTTACGGCCCGCGCACTCGCTCGTCCCGCCCAGGGCGGGACTTCGTCGGTGGGCTTCGCTCACGGGCATCTCCCCCGCGAGCGCCACCCAAGCTATGCGGCCTCGACCTGTTGCCGCTTCGGGACTCTCACCCTACGGGTCCATGGGTACCTCCAGGCATCACACAACCGCTCCGAGAGAGAACTCAGGAGGATTGCAATGGGGGCTTCATTGTGCATCACCTCTTCGAGTTGTTGTCGGCCTCTTCGCGCGGCGGCGAGGCTTGCGCGCGCCACGTGGGCTCGTACGACGCTTCTGGACTGCCTCGCGCACGGGCGGGGTTCGCAGATCCTCCACTCGAATCTGCCACGGTGCATCCGGCATCACCTGCTTGGCGGGCAGCACTCCACACTGGATGAGCTTGCGAATCACCTGGTCCGGTACGCCGAGGGTTGCGGCAGCATCCCGCATCGTGAGCCAGGCGCTGTCATCACGGGCGGGGGCGTAGGCGGGAATCCGGGCCGTCCGCCGGTACGAGGCGACGCGACACTCGGTCCACGCAAGGCCGTGGCCCGTTGAGTGACCCTCCCGGTTGAGGCGTTCCGCAATGGCCGCGTCAGACTGCTCGCCAGCCATCGCACGAATCAGCGCATCCGCGTCGGCGGAGGCACGCCTGCGGTGCTCTCCCGTGGAGGGCTTGCGTGCCCGCACCTCCGAATGTTGCCCACCCCGCCAGTGGATGACGAGCACCAGTTCACGGCGGGTATCGTCGACATCAATGACAATTTCCTCAATCAGGGTGCGCACCAGGCGCTGCTTCACGGCGGCATCCGTCCCTGGGGCGTCCCACGCTACGCGCAGTTCGCGCGCCAAGCATAACAGCACTTCGCGGTCGGGGACGGCGGCAGGTTTGGGCTCCCCCTCACCGAGGCGCTGCTCGCATGCACGCAGTTGTGTGAGCGCCGCATTCCACCGCGCTTCCAGCTCCGCAGCGACGAGTCGGTTGTCCGGATCGACGGCCTCGTAGCGACGCTGCGCGAGGCGCACCTCGTAGTGCGCCTGCTCCCTCTCGAGTTCGAGCGCGCGACGCCGCTCGGCTTGTTGCTGCTGGGCGAGGTCCATTGCGGCTATCGCAGCCTCCACGGCGACGGGAGAGACGGCCCGCAGCACCTCGGCCGCAATGAGGTCATCTGGCCGGGAGGCACCGAAGGAGATGCAGGGCGCAGTGCCGTGGGCTTGGTGGCCTCGGTGGCAGAGGTAGCGCGCCCGACGCGGCAGACGGCCGGTGTACGACACGAAGAGCATGCGTCCACAGCGGCGGCAGCGCAGCAGGCCCGAGAGCAGGGCCCTTCCGCCTCTTGCCGCCTTCGCGCTGCCAGCCCGTCGGCGGTGCGCGTTTCGCCGCAGGCGTTCTTGGTTGCGCTCGAATTCTTCCCAGCTGATGTAGCCTGCATGGTGGTCTCGCAGCAGCACCGTCCACTGCTGCATGGGACGGGGGTGCCCGTAGCTCTTCGCCAGGCGCCCCTCGACGAGCTGAGTGCGCTGGGCTGACTTCCCATATGCATACACGCCCGCGTAGAAGGGATTCTGTAGCACGCTGATGATGTTGCGATAGGCCGGTGGTGTCCAGCACCGTGGCGTCCCCAAGCGCTTGCCGTCGCTCGGCCGCGGGAAGAGGTGGCGCTCGCGGCACATGTGCAGATGCACCTGCCGCGCACTCTCCAGTCGCTCGAAGAGCCGGAAGACCGTACGGATGGCTTCCTGCACGCGACGGTCCGGGTCCATCTCCAAAGCCGTATCATGGGACCACAGGTAGCCGACCGGCACGGGAATATGGAGTTCCCCGCGCCGAGCCTTGGCCTGCGCTCCATCGACGAGCCGTCGGCGCATCAGTGTCAGCTCGAATTCGCTGATGGTCCCTTTCAATCCGAGAAGCAGTCGGTCATTCGGCACACTCGGGTCGTACGCGCCATCGCCGTCGACAACGCGGGCATCCACGAGGCCACACAACTCAAGGAGGTGATGCCACTCGCGACCGTTGCGAGCCAGCCGGGAGGCCTCCAGGCAGAAGACAGCTCCGACGCTGCCCTGGCACAGTTGCGCCACCAGCGCCTCGAAGCCCGGACGGGCGGCAAGGCCGCTGGCCGAGCGTCCAAGGTCGTCATCAATGGTGACGACGTCGCGGAAGCCGTAGGCACGAGCCAGGTCCGCGAGTGCATACTGGCGGCGCTGGCTCTCCATGTTGTCCTGGACCTGCGCGGCGGTGGATTGACGGACGTAGACGATGGCGCGCCGCTGGAGGACTGTCTCGGGCAGCTCAGCGCGGTTCATCGCCGGCCTCCGCTGCGGCGCCGTCGCCGCGGCTTGCCGGAGGCACGGCGCTCAGCAGAAGCTGCGCGAGTAGTGTTGCCGCGCACGTTTGCTGAGGGGCGATTGAGCCAGCTGGATGATGGACGCCGGAATTCCAAGGTGGTTCAAGGCCCTACGGCCGCCTAGAGCGCCGAACAGGTTAGTGGAACCTCATGCCGCGAGGCGCTGCTCTTCGTCGATGCGGCGGTGGATGGTTTCCAGGTTCTGGAGCGCGCAGAGCCGGCGAAGGTCGAAGGTGTTCTTCCGCGTGCCGCGGTAGCGGGCCCTCGGTCCCTGACGCTGGCCGAGGTGGGCGAGTTGGTGCTCGACGGGCACCCGCTCGCGCAGCTTCGCACGTCCCGACCGAGTGGCTTGCAGTCGCCGGAGTCGCTTCTGCAAACCTTCGTCATCTCCCAAGCGGACGCTCCTGCCGCGTCCGGACGCGGACTGCGTGCAGTGGGCGCGCAGTGCACAACGCGCCACACACCTCCGGGTCGAACTGCACTACCTGCCCAGGCTCGAAGGACTCCACCTGGCCGGCCGGGCACGTAATGGTGCCCGCCTTCACGTCAATGGCGAAGTCCTGCTTGCCGTACAGGCCCGGCTTGGCGTTGCGCCCGGACCCCGGACCCCGGACCCCGGACCAGGGCTTGCACACCACCTCTCCACCGGCCCCCTTCACCTCCTCGGTCAACTCGCTGTTGACGTACGCCCGGTCAATGAACAGCGCGTCCACCTCCAGGCCCAGCCGCCGCAGGTCTCCCTTCAACTCCGGCGTGGCCTCCTCTTCGGGGCGGTTGGCGGGCGTCACCGTACACGCCAGCACCAGTTCGGCATCCAGGTGCGTGCCGATGTGCTGCTTGTAGCCATTGAATCGCTTGCTCTTGCTCTTGCGCCCATGCCGCATCTCTTCGTCCTCAATGGAGACGCGTCTGTCAGGCGCGACGCCCTGGCGCAGGCGCACCCCGCCTGCCTCCACCGGCTCCAAGTCCTGCGCCTTCACCTGCACGAGCGCCTCAATGTAGCGGCGCAGCGGGGCCTCTTCGGCCCCGTCCACGTGACGCGCCACCCACGCCGCCAGCCGGTCCACCTGCCGCACCAGCCGATTGAGGGCGTCCTGCTTCTCTTCCGCGTCACTCCAGTCGATGTCCAGCGCCGCCTTCACGCTTTGGCCCAGCAGCAGCGGCGCCTTGGCCTGACGGCAGACTTCCGCCACGTCCGTGCCCAGCAGGCGGGCGGCGCCCTCGGCCAGCTTCTTACCCGCGTGGCCGAGCAGGTTGAAGGTGTCTTCAACCCGCCCGGCTCCCTCTAAAGGGCGGCTGTCCACCGCCAGGCGCAGCGTGGCCGGCAGCTTCTTCCAGTCGAAGGCCTTCGTCCTCTTGGCCACCTCCACCGTGCGCTCCAGAAGGCGCCGGTCCAGGTCGTGGTGGATGAGCCGCTCGCGGAACTGCTGCAAGCCGCCCTTAGAGAAGGCGGGCGCGTCATCGTCGGGCACCAGCGTGCCCAGCACCACCCGCCAGCACCGGTCCGTCGCTGACAACCGGATGGCCTCCGCGTCGGACACCTGCAGGTAGCCTTGCAGCAGCAGGGCCATGCACAGCAGCGCCGGGGGCTGGGGCGCCTCGCCCTGACCCGTCTGCCGGTACATGCCCTCCAACTCCTCCTGGAAGGCCTCGTCGAACAGCTCGTGGCGATGCCTTCGCAGGAAGACCAGGAGCTTGCGACTCTTGCCCGCCAGCTTCAGCAACCGCTCTTCCCGCTCGCTACACTTCACCTCGGGCCTCCACCGGTCCATGCTGTTGACGAGCACCCTGGATGAGGGCTTGAGGCCCGAGTTCGAGCCGGCTGCATGATGGGTTCGCGCCGCTCGCCCATCGTCAGCGAGAAACTGGAGCGCCGCGCCCGCTGATGTAGCAGGTGGCCAGGAGGGCGGGGAAAGGTGCGCAGAGGGTGCAGCAACACCCTCATGCGCGGGCCCCGGAAACCCCTGCGAAAAGAGAACCGGGACACCCAAGGAGTCGTTCGTTTCGAGGGCGACGTCAAGAACTGGCCGCCCTCGGTGGACGAAGCGCGGCCGAAGCGCTGCGTGGCGTGTGGGCGCGGGGCCTACGAAGGCGGTGGGCTGGGCCTCCATGGGCACGGGCTCGTCGAGCGCCAGCAGCGCGGCCCGCCGGCTCCGGACGGGGCGCCGGAATGCCGCGGGGTGCTCTACCACCGCTACCGCTGCCAGCCCTGTGGCGCGGTGATGCGGGTGGTGCCGCCGTCCGTCTCGCCACAAGCACTTCAGCGGGGAGGCGATTGCCTTCGCCCTGGCGCTGTGGGCCCTGTGCGGCCTCGGCGCGGACGAGGTGCGGCGGCGCACGAGTGACTGGACGCGTCGTGGGGCCGCCGCCCGCGGCTGGCGGTCGCTGGCCAGGTGGGCGCGGCAGTTGGGGGCGCGGGGGCTGTTCGGCGCACTCCCGCTTGGTGCGGTGGCGGATGGGCCCCGGGCGCTCGCGGCCCGCGCGGCGCAGGTGCTCTGCGCTCACGCGCCGCTGGCATGGCGCAGCGCGCCGCTCGAGCATCAAGCCTTCGCCGGAGCCCGCCATGTGAGCTGATGGCCATCACCGCGAAATGGCTGGGGAAGCCACGCCCACCGCGTTGGGCACGCTCACAGCGGCCCAGGCGGATGCGAGGGGTGCACTTCCCGCCAGGCCCGCGATGGACGCGGCGGCGGGAAGGAGACCTCCATGGACGAGCTCGTCCCGAAGGACCATGGTGAAGAGATTGCCGTCTTCCGCAGCCAGGTCATCGGCCCGGTGGTGCACCGTCAGCTGACGCGCGGAGAGCTGCGCGGCGCACTGAAGGAGCTGGCGCGGCAGAAGTTCCGTCCGCCCGGCGCCGAGCGCACGCGGCACTTCAGCGTGCCGACGCTGGAGCGTTGGTACTACCGCTTCCGCAAGCACGGCCTTGGCGCCCTGCGGCCCCAGCCGCGCAAGGACGCGGGCCGCGCGAAGGCGCTCGACGAGAAGGAGAAGCAGCTGGTCTGCGACGTGCGGCGAGAGCACCCGAGCGCGTCCGCGGAGCTGATTCTCGCGACGCTGGTGCGCCAGGGCCGCGTGCGAGAGGGCGCGGTGAGCGCCGCCACCGTGCGCAGGCTGCTCGCCGAGCGCGGGATAGACCGCGTCTCGCTGCGCGGCACCAACGAAGGACTCGAGCGTCGGCGCTGGGAGGCCGCCTACCCCGGCGCGCTGTGGCACGGCGACGTCTGCCATGGCCCGGTGCTCACCGGCGGCACGAAGTGGGAGCCGCTGCGCATCCACGCACTGCTTGACGACAGGAGCCGCTACGTCGTCGCGCTCGAGGCGCGCTCCACCGAGCGCGAGGACGACATGCTCGGCCTGCTGGTGCGGGCCGCGCGCCAGCACGGCGTGCCCGAGACGCTCTACCTCGACAACGGCTCGACGTACTCCGGCAAGGCGCTCGCCACCGCGTGCCCGCGCCTGGGCATCGCCCTCGTCCACGCCAAGCCCTATGACCCTCAGGCGCGCGGGAAGATGGAGCGCTTCTGGCGCACGCTGCGCGAGGGCTGCCTCGACCACCTGGACCGCTCGCTGTCCCTGGCCGAGGTGCAGCGTCGCCTCGACACCTTCCTCGCCCGCCACTACCACTCGCAGCCGCACGCCTCTCTCATGGGCGACACGCCCGGCATTGTCTGGGGCTCCCGCCAGACGCGCCTCGTCTCCGAGACGCAACTGGCCGAGGCCCTCACCGTGCGGGCCCGCCGTCGCGTCTCCCGCGACGGCGTCGTCAGCATTGGCGGCCGCCTCTTCGAGGTGCGCCACGGCTTTCTCGCCGGCCGGCTGGTGAATGTCGCCAGCTGCCTCGTCGAGGGACTGCCCGCCTCTGTGCGCGTCGAGCACGACGGCCGCTGCTACGACTTGCAGCCGCTCGACGTGCAGGCCAATGCCCGCGCCCACCGCGCACGCAGCCCCGTCCCGCCCGCTCCGTCCGTCCCCTTCGACCCCACCGCCCCCGACTTGGAGTGACGCCACCATGTCCCAGCAACTGCTCTCCGCCTTCGGCCTCGCCCACCTGCCCTTCACCAAGGAGATTCCCGACGCCGAACTCTGGCTCCCTCCCTCGAAAGAGGCCGTCGTCACCGACGTCATCGACGCCCTCGAGTCGCGCCAGTCCGTCCTCGTCGCCGGTGAGCCCGGCGTCGGCAAGACGTGCGTCCTGCGCGCCCTGCGCCACCGCCTCCCCAAGGAGCGCTTGCGCCTGACGTACTGCCACAACGCGACGCTCGGCCGCCGCGACTTCTATCGGCAGCTGTGCCTGGCGCTCGGGCTGCAGGCGAAGGCCACCGCGGCCGCCGTCTTCCACGCCGTCACCACGCACGTGCACGAGCTGGCCACCAGCCGTGTCCACCCCGTCTTCCTCCTCGACGAGGCGCACCTGCTCCACCCCGACGTGCTCGGCCACCTGCATATCCTTCTCAACTACGACTGGGACAGCCGGCCCCTTCTCTCCGTCGTCCTCGTCGGCCTCCCCGAGCTCGAGGCCCGCCTGTCGACGAGCCTCCACAAACCGCTGCTGTCGCGCCTGCACACGCGCGTACACCTTGCCCCCGTCGGCCTCGACGACTCCGCCGAGTACCTGCGCCACCGCCTGCGCCTGGCCGGCTGCGAGCGCGAACTGTTCCCCCGTGACGCGGTCGCGCTGCTCCACGAGGCCAGCGACGGCGCCCATCGTGAGCTCGACCGCCTCGCCTGGCTGTGCCTGCGCGACGCCGCCCGCCTCAAGCGCAAGCTCGTCGACGGCGAACTCGTCCGCGCCGTGCTCGACCGCGCACAGCTCGCCGCGTAGCCATTTCGGCCTTGGGACGCCATCATCGGCCAGGGTGGCGTCCCGGAGCCGGCCGCGATGGGCCTCACGCCCACTGACGGCCCGCCTGCTCCTGACGGCTGGCCATCAGCCAGCCGGTTTGCTCGCCCATCAGCAGACGTGCGCGGTAACACCGCGGAGGCGCTGGCGCCCGGCACGCTCACCCTCATGGACCTGGGCTACACGGACACCGGCCGCTTCCTCGACGCCATTGAGGCCGGCGCCCACTTCCTGGTGCGGCTCAAGGCCCAGCACGACCCGAAGGTGCTGCGGGTGCACGTGGGCAAGGGCGAGCGCGTCCGGGCGCGCGGCATGCGCCTGACGGACGCGCTGCTGCAGGGCGTCCTCAAGGAGGACGGCGGCCTCATTGACGTAGACGTGCTGTTGGAGAAGCACGGGCGCACGGCCCCAGCGCGCGTGGTGGCCGTGGAAGGCCCGGAGGGCGAGCGGCGCTGGTACCTGACGACGGTAGAGCGGCGCGTGCTGACGGCGCGCGAGGTAGCCGAAGCCTACCGTTTGCGTTGGCGAGTGGAGCTGCTTTTCAAAGCCCTCAAGTCCGGCGTCGGGTTGACGGCGCTGCGCGCCACGCGGCCGGGCGCGGTGCTCTCGCTGGTGTACGCCAAGGTGACGGCCCTGGCCCTTTCTCGACTGCTGGAGCTGTCCATGCAGCAGAAGACGGGCGAGTCGGGCAAGGAGGAGGCGACCGGGCGGCTCGCGCTGGTGCTGGCACTGACCCGCTGCGCCCCGCTGCTGATGTCCCACGCAATGATGAGCCGGGGCGTGACACTGGCGCAGTTGGAGGAACGTATCCTGCTCATCGCGGAGGTGACCGCCCGCTCACGCCAACAGCGCCGCGAGCGCGAACGGCGCAAGCGGGAGGCCTCCCTCGGGAGCGGCCGCTAAACCGGAAGCGGATGGATGAAGGGCCGGGTGACAGGCGCCCAGGAGCGATTACTGCCTCATGCCACTGCCCATGGGGTCCACCCGGTATGCGCGAATGTGGATGCGCGGGCTTAGGTACCACTCGTCCTTTAGCTGGGCCGAGATTGGGCAATCGAAAACTGCCTGTGAATTCAGGATGCCGGCCTTGGCGAGAGCCGCCTCATAGAGCTTCAGCGTCCGCTCGGGCGCTTCAACCCGCAAAGGCGAGCGCTTCCCCGCGGAGACAGCGACGACGAGCATGAGTCCTTCGCTGAGTCCCTGAAGCCGTCGGTAGTCGTCGACGGCGTAGCGCAGCATCTTCGGTCGGTTTGCGTTCGCCCAAAGGAGCTTCGTCTCCACGTGGCAGGCGGGCTTTCCAGGTTGATACTCCCTCCCGACGGCGAGCACCAAGTCGGAGAGACCTCCGCCGTCCAGCCTGCTTTCGCGTGCCGCAGAGTACTCGGGCCAGCGGTACTTCTCGGCGAATGCCCAGGCAACCTCCCAATTCAGCCAACCTTCGAAGCTGTTCATCGAGTCGGCGAAGAAGAGCAGCCGCCGCTGGAAGTCCTTCTTCCGGGCCGTGCGCTCCAGGCACCTGAGAAATTTCTCTCTCAATTGTGCATCCTTCATCGAACGCCCTCCTTCTGGTCGGCTGTAACTACCTAAAACTTGGTCGCTGCGTCATGGGTGCGTCAAGACCGGGGCGCGAGTTGCACCGTCACAGGAGGACCCAACTAGGCGGGCTGGCCTGCGCCTACCCAAACTTGGGCCGCTGCGTCATGCGTGCGTCAAGGCTGCATCAAATCACGCGTCATGGCGTTGGCGCGACATGCCGAGTGGACCGTCGGGCCTTCTCTCGTGCTTGATGGAGGCCGAGCTCAGCCCGAGGCCTTCTTCACGCCGGAGCAGGCGGCCAGTCCCGGCGTCCAACAGCTCCCAGGGCGTGTAGGGGGGCCGCTCCCTCCGGAGCAGACCTGAGCGGAGGGTTCAGGCCGCCGCGTCCCCGAAGAAGCGCAGGTACCACCGGCGCACCGCGTCGGGGGAGTCGCCGAGGCCCGTCATCTGGAGGAAGTCGAAGCAGGAGTCCGGCAGGCGCACAGCCGCAAGCGCCCGGCCCGCGGCGACATAGGGCGCCAGTGCAGCTTCCTGGCCCGGCGCGTCCGAGCCGACGATGGGCGCCTGTCCTGGAGTTGCCCCCGTCGAATCGGACAGCTCAAGGTTGAGAGTTAGCAGTACGGAACTCGCGGGGTGACTTCATCTTGCGGCCCCGGTGCGGGCGACGGGGCTCAAAGCTCCGCCCGACGGGACGGAGCCGCGCGCTCCCAGGGTTCACGAGCGGACGTCTCCGCCCCCCTGGCTGTCCGCGCCTTGCGGGCCGGCTGCCCCGCCCTCCGTGGAGCAGGGCGCGGCCGCGTGGGGCTGGCTCGCCACCCTCGCGGACAACGGGCCCACGGAAGGCTCGTTCCGCGACCGCCGCGCGGTGGACGGGTGCGCGGCGGTGGCCTTCCCGGGGCGCCGTCAGGCCGTCGCGCCGGAAGGAACCGTCATTCCGCGCTGCCGCCAGGCGAGGGGCGGACGGCCACGGCGTCGACCTCGACGCGCACGCCCTCCGCGAACAGGCTCGACACGCCGATGAGCGCGCTCGCGGGAGGCCGCTCCATGGAGACGTAGCGGTCTCGCACCGCGCGAATCACGGGCAGCTCCGCCGGCTGGTAGTCGCGCACGTAGAGCGTGATGCGCACCAGGGACTCGGGCCCCAGGCCCGCCGCGCGCAGCGTGTGATGCAGGGCGCGGAACGCCGCGTCCAGCTGGGCCTCGAGCCCACCGGTCTCCAGTGTGCCGTCCTCGCGGGTGGGGACGTGCCCGGACAGGAACACCGGCTGCCCGGCGCGTATCACCACGGCGGGCGAGATGCCGGGGATGCTCGGGCCCGGCGGGTGGATGAACTCCAGCATGTCCTGCCTCCTGTGTGCGCCCTGCGGCGCGGTGCAACCTGTCACGGCCACGGCCAGGAGCACCACCGCTCCGAACCCCGGCCAGCTCCGTGTTCCGCCCGGCGCGCTCCTCCGCCCAGCGCCCTGCCCTCGCGCGGCGCTCATGCCGCCCCCTGGAGGTGGGCCAGGAAGGCCGGGGTGGTGAGGGCCTCCCCGAAGTGGTGGACGACATGGGCGAGCACGTGCTCCCGCTGCGCCGCCGTGAAGGCCGCGCAGCCGTCGGACAGGAGCGTCACGGCATAGCCCAGGTCATGCGCCTGCCGGAGCGTGGACTCGATGCAGACGTGCAGCGCGAAGCCCGCCAGATAGAAGTGCGTGACTCCCTGGGCCCGCAGCAGCGCGTCCAGGTTGGAGTGCGCGAAGGCACTCGCGCCAATGCGCCCGGCGACGACGAGCTCCCCTTCCCGGGGCTCGAAGCCCTGCGCGAAGGCGGCGCCCGGCCCCTCCTTCTGCCAGGTGCCCGCGCGAGGGATGGCGCGGCGCAGGCCCATCAGTCCCGAGCCCAGCTCCGGGTAGCCCCGCTCGAACGGGCCGCAGGGGACGTGTACCACCCGGAGGCCCTGCCGCCGGGCCGCCTCCAGCGTCCGCTTCCCCGCCGCGATGGCTGCCTCCAACTGGGCCACGTCCTCGACGAGGCCGCGCAGCTTGCCGGCCGGGTGGAGCCACTCGTTCTGGAACTCCACCAGCACCAGCGCTTCCCAATTCCTCTCCACTTTCACCCTCCAACGTTAACGTAAACGTCAAATTCGGGCGTGCGGAAGGCCGCGGTCCGCTGCCGGCGCCCTACCCGCCCGCATTCGCCTTGCGCAGCAGCTCTTCCATCCGCTCGATGTTGCTCAGGAGGTCCTTGCGGAAGCCCTTGAGCGCGGCCAGCTTCGAGTCCACCTCCTCCAGGTGCTTGTGGAGGATGGCGAGCACCTTCTCCTTGCCGCGGATGCCGGTGGGGTCCGAGAAGTAGAGGCCGATGACGCTCCGGATTTCCTCCAGGTCGAGCCCCAGCTTCTTGAGCGCGTCGATTTTTCGGAGCCGCTCGACGTCCTGCTGCGTGTAGCGGCGGAAGGCGCCGGGCGAGCGAGGACTCTCCTCCATGAGTCCCATGGACTCATAGTAGCGGATGGTGCGCGGCGTGACGCCCGCTTCCGTGGCCAGGTCTCCAATCCTCATCTCACCCTCAAGCTGGGGCAGAGAATCCCACGTCTCAACCTTGACGTCAACGTCAAGTTTGAGCCCGCTGGCCGCGCCCGGAGGCCGGCCGCCTGCTCCGGCCTCGGCGCGTCGGGGACACGGGCGGAGGAGCAGTGTCCTGGCCGGCGGTGCTCCTTCCACTCCAGCGGCGTGCGCCGCGCGACGGGCGCGCGGGAGAAACCCGGCCCCTGGAATGGTGCTTCCGCGGTATGGCCACGCCGCAGCCGGTACCCACGTACACGTTGCGCGCGTCCACGCTGATGCCGAAGGCGGAGGGCTTCTCGCGGTCCACCGGGCTGGCGCAGAAGCCGGACAGGGGGTGGCGGTGGCGGGGTGGAACCCGGTGGCGCCACCTGTGCCTACCCAAATTCGAGGGCTCACCATGCGCGCGTCAAAGCTGCGCCACGACGTGGCAAGCGGAGCGGGGGACCCGCGAAATGGGCCGGAGTGGTTGGAACTGGTCCTGAGCCACCCTCAGGCCCGCCGGTGGGGCAGCCCGCAGTCTGTGTGATATTCACACACTAACCTGCCCAAGAGTGAAGCGGACGCTCCATCAACTCGCGAAATACTGGAACAGTGAGGCGCGAAGTTCGCGGCGAACCAATCGGACACCCGATTGGCCACTCTCTGCGCAACCCCAAGAAAACACTCGTGATTTCTGTCGCACTCTCTGGAGAGAGAGCAGAGAACGAGTTCGTGGAGCCGACCATTCGGGGAGCTACATGAGCCTGCACGCGAGCACGCAGGCCCACGGTTTTCAACAGCGGCCCTGAGGAGCAATCCTCGGGGCCGCTGGCTTTTTCCCCAAGGATTCCGGGGGTTCTGCTCCTCCCCTCCCATGAGGACGCACGGAGCCCCCCAGGCGCGGAGAATCCGTCCCGCATACCCAGCGCGCCCGTAGACGGGCTTCGCACGCTCTCTTCTGGCCAGCGGGGAGAGAGAAACCGAGAGCGCTTAACAGCGGAGGGCCTTCAGGCGGGACGGAGCCGCTGACGTTTAACTGGCCACGGACCAGAGAACGCGCGGCCCACAGTGGCGTCGTCGTCTCGCTCATCGCCCCCGCCCTCACTCCACTAGCGACTTGAAGACGGCGTCCGACGCGTCCTTGTAGAACTCGATGTTGATCTTGGTCCACAGCTCGTCAGGGAGATCGTTGAGCTGCCGGCGGGCGGCGACCGGCATGAGGAGCGTCTGCGCCTGCTTGTCGACGGCCAGCTCAGCGATGCGCACCGCGTTCGGGATCATCTCGATCGAGCCACCGAGGTTGAGCGCTCCGACCACGATGGTTCCGCCGCGCGTGTTGCGCCCCAGCAGCGCCCCGCAGAGGGCGACAAGCACCGGGACGCCGAGCCCAGCGCCGGTCTTGTCGGAGTCGATGGCGCGCATCTGGATCGAGAACTCGTGCTCCCGCGGGTTGCGGTCGCCGACGAGCTCCTTCGCGCGCGTGTAGAGGTTCTGCTCGCCGACCTTCACGCTTTCGCGGAAGGCAGGCGGCGTCGGCTGGTTGAGCACCTTCACGCCCGCGCCTGGGCCGCTCGCAACCTCGATGCGGTAGAGGCCAGGGCCGGCGTCGGGGCTCGCCGGGCTCACTGCCCAGACCTGGCCGGGAGGGAGCGGATCGCTCTCGATGGCCTCGTCGCTGTGCAGCTCGGGAGTCGAGACGAACTGCTCCACGCCCTCGGGGCCCGCGATGTAGCTGAAGTGCGTGTTGCGGAACTCGCTCTTGAAGCAGCGCTTCTGCTGCTCCTTCACGTGGCGACGCGACTCGAGCGCAACGCGCACGATCCACTCGAGGTCCTCGTCGGGCACGGGCGCCTCGGGATCAGGGAAGAGCAGCTTCGTCAGGCCGCTCACCGTCTTGTTCACCGCCTCGATGTCGCGGCCCGAAAGGGCGCCGCCGAGATGAACACGCCCTTGCATCACCGACACGCGGTTGCCCGAGCGCAGCTTGCTCCAGCACTCGCTGAGGAAGTCGCTCACCAGGCCGAAGTGGTTGGTGAAGTGGTCGTTGGGGTTGAGCTTCGGGAAGTCCCAGCCGGGCACGAAAGCGTGCAGGCGGTCCATGAACGCCGTGTCGTTGCGCATCTCGGGCGGCAGCGGGCTGAGCAGGTGTGCGACGCGCTGCTGCTGCTCGACGTCGACGTCGAAGTTGCCGACCATGACGATGCCGCCCTCGGCGCGGATGTTGTCCTTGCCTCGGCTGAACTGGCCCGACGCCATGTAGCCCTTCATGATGTTGACGCCGTCCTTCTGGTCGAAGGAGATGCCGGACACCTCGTCGAAGCAGACGACGTCGTACTGGCACACCAGGCCGCGTTGGCCCGTCGCGTTGTTCACGAACATCTTGGCGACCGTCGCCTTGCCACCCGAGATGAGGTGCGCGTAGGGCGAGATCTGCTGGAAGAGGTGGCTCTTTCCGGTGCCGCGCGGGCCTAGCTCGACGAGGTTGTAGTTTCGCTCGACGAACGGGACCATGCGCAGGATGGCGACGCGCTTCGCGCGCTCGGAGAGCGAGGCAGCCTCGAGGCCAATCGAACGAATCAGGAAGTCGATCCACTCCTGCGTCGTGAACGAGCGACGGGCCTTGGCCAGCACATCGAGCACGTCGGACTTCGACATCTGGATCGGGCGCATCGACTCGATGGAGAACGGGCGCCCCCCCTGCTCCTGCGCGGCGACGCCGTCGTAGGCGAGCGTGACCTCAGCGTAGAAGCCGTCGGTCAGCATGCGCTCGTTCTCGCGTACGAGCTGATCGTCGATGAGCACGTCGCGCAGCGCAAGGCTCGGAAGCTCGGCGAGGAAGCGGTCGTTCTTCGCGTCGAGGCGCGCCTTGATGATGTCGATGAGCTTGACGCTGCCGCCGTCCTTCGCACGCGCCTTGAACAGCTCTTCTTCACCCGTGCGCACCGTGCGGTCGCGGAGCTGCTTCTCGACGATCTGAAGTCCCTCCGCGATCTCCTTCTCGTCCGTGCTGGAGCAGTAGCGACCAAGGAGGAACTCGACGACGTAGGTCGCGTGTCCCATCTGCGGCGGCCAGGGGCTCGTAGAGGCCCGCCCAGGCCAGCGGCCCGACGGCTCCGATGCGACGTGGTGGGCGATTTGCCCCGGATGCGGAAGCGAGTGGGGGACGCGCCCGTGCGTCGCCTGTGGGCACCGGTACCGGGCGCTCAACGTCGGTCAACCCGGCCTCGATGTGAAAGCAGCGGCTCACACCACGCCGGCACGTGAGTGGCCGGATCGTGTGCTTGGCCTCGACGTCTGGGCTCAACCCTGCGCCGAACGACCGCTGGACCAGTTCCGCTGTCCCGAGTGCGGCCGCTGTCCGAGCGCGTCGTGTGCGCGGTGCTCCTCTCGCTCGGGCGAGACGGCGGGTGCTCCATGACTCTGGCAGGAGCCCAAGCCGGGGCGATCGGACATGCTACCAATGGCCCCCTCATTCGCATCGGGACGGTGCGAATCCGAGAGGGCGTCCCGGTTCGCAGCCGGCTCCCCATGCGGAGCACAAGATCGAAGGGCCTTGAGCGAAAGTTCGAGGCCTCTTCTTTTGCTCAGTAGAACGAGTCGAGCAGCTCGTCGATGCGCTCCCGTAGCGCCCTCCGCGAAAGAGTCTCGGGCGGGCAGGTGCGCTCCCGGAGCGCTGTCAGTGCCGCCCTGAGTGCGGGGTCCCGCTCGTTGAGCCGATCGAGCGTGTCGTCCGAAACGAGCTGGTGATACTCGTGCACCAGGGGCACCAGCCCAGGGTCGTCCTCCAGCCGAGCGGGTGAGCTTGAGCCCCCCAGTGTGCCGGGGATAAGGTGCCGCACTGGCCAGGAGAGCATCCAGCCGTAATACCGGCCGTCATCGCTCAGCAAGTCGAGCGACGGGGCGACGTTGATGCGGTAGCGCCGTTCCGTCGGGACGAATTCGTCGAAGAAACACAGCAGCGCCGAGCCATCGCGTGCGAAATACCGCGCTGTAGTCTCGTCGAATAGGAACGACTCGCGCTCGCGCAGGCGCAGCAGCCCTGGAGAGACGGGACTCTCCTTCCAAGCTGCAAGCTCCCCACGGTCCAGGTTCCGCTCCGGCACGTTGAGAATCAGCGTCTCTAGAAGCAGCGTCTCGTCGCTGAACCGGAACTCGTCTCCAAAGTCACAGGTGCTGCCCATCGTGCGCGCGAAGTGGGCGTCATAGCCCTGCGCGGAGCGGAAGGGACCGACGTTGAGCGCATCCAGCGTCCATCCCGGCAGGGTGGTGAGGGCCTGCCCAGGTACCACGTCCACGACGCGGTCGGAGATTAAGCGGAGCGTAGTGCCATTCATGGGGAGCCACCTGAGGGAGGCCATATCTGGACAGCCGCGGGTAGTTTCGGACTTTTCGGCGAGACCGGGATAGTGCCGCCGGTAATCATCTCGTGAGTGACGGGTGTCCCCAGGTCCGTGGGCGCGCCTCCGAGTGCTCGCGCCCCAGACTCAGCCCGGATGCCACTGGAGCCGTAGCCAGTGATGACCTGGCCGTTGCCGCTTCCCGGGCCATCAACGACCACGATGTCACCGCCCTGACGGTAAATGAGCTTACCGGCGCGCCCGGTAGATTCGTAGATCGCGTCGGGGTGACGCAAGATTTCGAGCACGCGGGCCTCACTGAAGTGCGCATGATAGTTGGCGGCGCGCCGGAAAGTGCCCGCCGCTGCCCTCTCGCGAATCTGCTCGAGGACCCGCAGGACGCGCCGGTCGGCAGTGGTCTTGCCACCGAGAGTGCTTCCGGCTTCAGCCATCTTCGAGGTGGTACCCGTCGCCTCATCCGCTACCGAGGCCGCGCTGCCCGGGATCTTCCCGGCACCAGACATGGGCCGGGTGGAGCCCATAGGCTCGGGCCTGGCCTGGGACAACACAGCCTGCGCCCTGGCCAGATCGCCACGGGCCGCATAGATGGCCACGGCGACCGGCTCTCCCCCGGCGGCCACCATGACGGCTACTTCGCGACGGCCCTGAATGAGCCGCGCCAACTGCCCAAGGCCGTCCTCGCCCAGCCGCTCTCGCAACCGTTCCACCACCTCCTTCAGCACCGGCAAGCGCAAATCGGGCACTTGTAGTCGCCCGCCTCTCTCCCCGACGCCCGCTGCTCCCTTGGCCTCGGAGAGGTAGCGCACACCCTTGCCGCCCGCGTACAGGCCCACCATCAGCGCCGCGGGCGCCAGCTCCCGCGCGGCCTGCTCGTAGCGGCCTTGGTACAGCGAAGACACCCCGTGCCCCGTCCCCGCTGCCAGGTAGTAGAAGCCCAGCGGCACTCCGAACGTCATGGAGTCAAAGGTGCCCAGCGCCACGTGGCCCGGAGAGAAGTGCTCTTTTGTCAGGGCCCGCTCCGTCTCATCGAAGGCCTTCTGGTAGGGCGGGGGCAAGTGGGCTCGTGTGGCGAACACGCCTCCTCCGCGGGCCCCATCCATCGCGGGGATGGTGGAGGCCACGTCGTCGGCGGCACGGCCCAAACCTCGCACCACGTCACGGAGTTGCTCCTCCCGCTCCGGGTAGTCCGAGAGCTTGAAGCCCCGCTGCTCTAACGCCTCGCGCACGGCCTCCATCGGCCCCAGCGTCTGTTCCAGTTGCTTGTCCCTGGCCAGCAGCACCAGCAGCTCGCGCACCTCGTCATCGAAGGCCGTGTCGAAGAGGAAGAGGGTGAGCACCTGGGCGTAGGCCCCGTACTTCCGGGTGGCAGTGACGAGGAAGGAGAAGCGCTTGAGCTGGAGCACCTCTGCGGCCCGGGCCTCCATGGGCCCCAGCGCACCGAGCCTCACTGCGTTCCAGTCGCCCAACGCCTCCACCAGCCGCGGCATATCCACCCGGCGCTGTAGAGCGAGGAACTCGCCGGGCGAGGTGCACTGGAAGAAGGGAGCCAGCAGCTCTTCATCCCACCACGAGGAGTAGTCCGGCCAGCCTTCCGGCACGGCCTGCCCCCCGCATGAGGGTGGGCCTTCCGGGGAGGGCTGCACGCCGGCCGCCTCGCGCAGGGTCATCTCCTCCGCGCTCACCACCGCCACGTCCGTGCCCACCACGGGCGCACCGTGGCGGCGTCTCAGCCTCACCAGCGCTCTCTTCTCCCACGTCGTGGCACCGGAGTGTGTCTGGGCCAGGTGGGCCCCTGTCGCCGGCTCCTCTCGCAGCACCTCGGCAGGGCCGTGAGGCTCGCCCGCCCTGGGCAGCGGAGGCAGCGTGGCGCAGCCCGTGGCGAAGAGGGCGGCGGCCATCCACAGCACCACCCACCTGGGCCTCCGCGCTTCAACGCGCATCGTCCACCCCCATGCCCAAGGAAGCGAAGGCCACCGGGCTCAGCGTCCCGTCTGCCCCCGGGTAGAGCCGCGTGCCGCCCTGGGCCAGCGCGTACAGCCTGCGGCCGAAGCGCCAGCGCACCTCCGCCGAGTACAGGTGGCGCGCTCCCGGCTGGCCCAGTCCTCGGGCCAGACCACTCACCGCCACCTCGAGGCTCCGCTCAGCCAGTTGCACCGCCAGGCGCCCGTCCACGTCCACCCGGCCCCAGTCGAACACCTCCGCGCCCACCGAGAGGTGCAGGTGGCGCTGCAGCACCTCTCCCAGCCGCACTCCATCCCACCCCACCACCGCCTCGCCGTACGCGGAGAGCCCCTCCGGGAAGGGCGCCTGCATCACCGGAGTTCCGGAGCGGCTCACAGCACTCAAGCGCGCCAACTCGTAGTCCGGCCCGAAGTACCCCTGACGGAAGCCCCCGCGCTGCCGCCGCACCTCCAGCCGCAGCTTCATGTCCAGGGTGGGCGTCAGCGCGTCCGCTCCCATGCCAACCACCGCTCCCCAGGCGCCTGCTGTGTCCGGGCGCCCTCCCCACCCGGCCAGCACGTGCAGCTCGAAGCTCGGCCGCACCACCACCACCGCCGTCCCATCCACGTGCGCCAGCGTCACCTGCGGCGACTGTCCGCCGGCCCTGCCCCACTCCCTCACCGCCGACAACCCCAGCGTGTAGCGCCCCGGCTCTCGCAGAGGGCCAGCGAGGACGTGCGCCAGGTCCACCTCTGCTTGCGCTCCCACCAGGCGCGCACCCAGCATGTCCGAGGTGAAGACCTCCACGAACAGAGGGCCCACGCTGCTCGTGAGGTACCCACCCGCTGGCTGGTAGTCCGGGTTTGCCCGGTAGTAGCGCCGCACCAGGTGCCCGGACAGCAGGCTGTAGTCCTCCATCGCCCCCACCCACAATGACACCGCGGACTCCTCACTTCCCAGCTTGAGCGCACGCACCACCTGCCCCCAGTCCGACAGGCTGTCCCAGTCCTCCTTCCGCACCCGCCCCGCTCCCGCCTCCCCTCCCGCCTCCCCTCCCCACAGCCGCAGCCGCAGCCGCACCGGGGCACCCATGTGCAGACCCCACGCTCCTCCGCCGTCCACCACCAGCGTCGGTCTCAGCTGCGCGTAGCCCACCGGCTCTCCCCCTCCTCGGGGCAGCAGCGCCAGCGTGCTGGCCTCCAGGCGCAGGAGGGAGTTCCACCCTCCGCCCTCGCCAACTGCCGTGGGCGGCGCAGGTAGCACGGCCTCGGCCGAGAAAGCCGAAGGCCACGCGCTGTCGGCTGGCTCCTCAGCTCCGGGGACCTGCGTCAGCAGCAACACCGCCACCCAGGTGAATGTCATGGGGTGGACCTCGCAGTCGGGTGCGCAACCTCGGAAGGCTCAGGCAGGACCGGCTCGGTCTTGGCCCAGTCGCCGACGGCTACCGTCAGCGCAGCAACCGAGCCCTGGGAGAAGTTCGGGAACATGTGCACCCCCCTCGGCCACTCAACGAGCCAGCGTCTCGTGAGCCCGCCGCAGCTCGCCAGCGTACGCAGGCCCCCTGTCACTGCCCCCAAGGGCGCGGGAGCTCTCCACTCAGCGCGTGCATCTCACCTGGCAGGACAAAGACCTACCCTTCGCGCGGCGGGTCGGCTCGCGCCCAACCCGCTCCGCCATGCTGGCGCGCGCTCAGGGTTCGCAGCCGGGCGCTCATGCCCCGATTCGGCAGGCTGCGTAGAGAAGTACCTGAAATCACAAGGTGATTCCGGTTGCGCTCTCTGGGCGGAGGCCGCGAACGTGTTCGCAAGCGGCACCGAATGGGGACGCGACAGCAAAGCAGGTGATGCATGCCGGAACAACCTCGTCGCAGGGTTCCTGGCCTTGCCCCCGCAGCGAGCTCGAGCCCATGCATGAGTCTGTGCCTGGCACCGCCACGGAGGCTCCCTGCTGAACCAGTCCCCCCCCTCAGCCCCTGTGCCGCTCGGCCTCGCGGTACAGGGGCTGAGGGAATAGTCCAGCAGTGACTGGCAGGAGCGCATATACCGATGGGCCCGGACGAAGGGCAACCAGACGCGATTGCCCACGAGTACCTGCGCTTCCTCCAGCTTCTTGCGCGGTATCCACCTGCCCCCCAGGTTTCTCACCAGCACCTCTCCCAGGTAGGCACCAATGGCGGGCACCGCATGGGCGTCGATTTTCTCCCGCTCGAAGACCCTCGGGAATTCCTCATGCCAGAATTGGTAGTCCACGTCCGTGAGGGACTCGGGCGTCTCCTTGAAGACGGAGGGCACCTTCGTGTGCATGAGCGCCACGAGGTGTTCGGCGAGGTCGCTGTAGTGCTGGAGAGCGCGCTCCGAGTCCTCCACGTCCGGAGGCAGGGCGGAGTCGGCGGGACGCCACTCCTCGGGCTCGGGCGGACGGTACGCATTGAATTCGGTAATCTTCCGCTGGCGCTCTTGAATGGCGACGCGGTCCACCACGCGCGAGAGGAGGGGGGCCACGTCCGGATGGAAGCAAGGCTCCACGGGAGCGAGCGTGGCGCTGCGCTCGCGCAGGGTGCGCAGCACGGTGTCATAGTCCAGGTCCGGCCGGAGGTGGACGTGGGCGCGGGCCTGGGCCTCACGCACCTCCTCGCGGGCGAAGTCCGCCGCCGTGGGCCACGTCACCAGGAGGATGGAGCCGTTGGGCAATTCCTCCAGCCGGTGGGCGGGCGTGGACAGCATGCGCTCGCGGCCCACTGTTTCCACCAGCTTCCGGCCGAAGACATTGAGCCAGAATACCTCGTAGATTTTGTCGAAACCGTCTCTTCGGCGAGTCTCGTCGTCGCGGCCGAAGTCCGGCGCGCCAGACAGCGCCCTGTCAGCCACGCTGTGGGCCGACGCATGGGAGACCGGATAGTGAGAGGCCCAGGCACGCACTATCTCCACGAACTGGTGACAACGCTCTTCCTCCGCGAAGAAAGAGAGCGGCTGCACCGCAGCCGTGAGATGGATCTCGGGCTCAAGGGGTGGGAACCAGAGCCGAAGCGTCATGTCCAACGCAGGCCACTTCGTGCGGTAGAGCCCGAGGGTTGCTCCTCTTTCGCGGCGCGCCTCCTCCAGCGCCTTCCAGACGACGGCGCGGCCGTACTTGCGTCGCCGCTTGCCCTCAACCACGTCCGGCATCCACCCATCAGCATATGCCTCGAGCGCCTGGAAGAAGGGAGACAACTCGCTCTCCCGAATCGCCTGGTGGTCAAAGATGCCTTTGAAGTCGAGCCACAGGCTGTCCTCCGGCATCAAATCGTGCACGCTCAATTTCTTCATTGGAACAGCACCTCCTGTTGCCGAGCACGCTGGATGAGGGAGAAGTGGGCCCGGGTGAGCAGGCAGAATGATGGAGAGGCCCCCGGGCGTGGCCAGGATTCCATCAGAAAACCCGGCGAAGAGGTGGGGAGAGGGAGGGTCGTCCCTGGAGACCCGCCCCCGCGGGTCCGTGTCAGGCCAGGCCAGCACTCGTAGAGCACGTCGCGGGGAGGGCGGAGCCCAAGGGCATGGGGCCACCGGCGAGCTGAGAGCGCAGGAGAAGAAGTGGCCCGTGACGTCTTGCACACGTCACGGGCCGGGCTCCGCACCACGACTTGGGAGAAGGAGCACGGAGCGAGGAAGGAATCGTTCGTTTCCGAGGTGAGGTCAAGTCCTGGCCGCCCTCGGTGGAAGAGGCCCGGCCGCGCACGTGCGGGCGGTGTGGACAGCCGGCGTACGAGGGCGGGCGAGTGCGCATCCACGGGCACGGACTGGTGCAGCGCCAGCAGCGGGGGCCGCCCGGGCCGGGGCAGCCGGCACGCACGCAGGTGCTGGCGTGCCGGCGCTACCAGTGCCAGGGCTGCGGGGCGGTATGGACGGTGCTGCCGGCGTCGGCGGTGGCGCGCAAGCACTTCTCGGCAGCGGCCATCGCCTTGGCGCTGGCGCTCTGGGGCCTGTGCGGCCTGGGCGTGGAGCAGGTGCGCGGCCTGGTGAATGACTGGAAGCACACCGGGGCCATGCCCGGCCGCTGGCGCTCGTTGGGGCGGTGGGCGGAGCAGGTGGCCACGGGCAGCCTGTTCTCGGCGCTCGAGGTGCACGTAGAGGGGCCGCGCGCACCGTGGCGGCCCGGGCCGCGCAGGTGCTGTGTGGCCATGCACCGCCCGCTCAGCGAGGGCTGCCACTGGCCTGGCAGGCCTTCGCGGGGGCCAGCCATGTGAGCTGATGGAAAACCACGCCCTGCCACGGCGGAAGCACCGCCCACCGGGTTTGGGGCGCTGCCTGGCACCCGGCGCCGTGCGACGCCCTGCCAGCCCGGCTTGGGGGACATGCCGTCCCCGGCGGGCAGGAGGACGCCATGGAGAAGCTCGTTCCCAGAAACCAGGGGAGGCCGTCGCGGTGTTCCGCAGCCAGGTGATTGGCACGCTGCTGCACCGGCCGCTCTCGCGCGGCCAGCTGCGTGCGGCGCTGCGGGAGTTGTCCCAGCAGAGCTTCCGCCCACCGGGTGCGCAGGTGACGCGCCGCTACAGCGTGCCCACGCTGGAGCGCTGGTACTACCGCTGGCGCAAGGGGGGCCTGTCAGCCCTGGTGCCTCAGCCGCGAGCTGCTTGCGGCGCGGCCCAGGCGCTGGAGGAGTCCGTGCGCCAACTGCTGCTGGACGTGCGGCGCGAGCACCCCAGCGCCTCGGTGCGCCTCATTGTGCGCACCCTGGTGGAGAGCGGGCGGCTGCGCGAGGGCGCGGTGAGCGAAAGCACCGTGCGCAGGCTGCTGGCCAGCGCCGGGCTGGACAGGGTTTCCCTGCGCCGCTCGCCGGGCGCCACGCAGCGGCTGCGCTGGGAGGCCTCTCACCCGGGCGCCCTCTGGCACGGGGACGTGTGCCACGGACTGGCCCTGCCCGATGGCAGGCCCCTGCGCATCCACGCCCTCATGGACGACAAGAGCCGCTACGTGGTGGCCCTGGAGGCACGGTGCAGCGAGCGCGAGAGCGACATGCTCTCCCTCTTCGTCGCGACCCTTCGCCGCTGGGGGCGCCCCGACTCCCTCTACCTCGACAACGGCTCCACCTACTCGGGCAAGGCCCTGGCCACCGCCTGCGCCCGCCTGGGCACCGCCCTCGTCCACGCCCGCCCCTATGACCCGGAGGCTCGGGGAAAAATGGAGCGCTTCTGGCGCACCCTGCGCGAGGGGCTGCTGGACCATCTCGACCGCGGCCTCTCTCTGGAGCAGGTGCAGCGGCGCCTGGACACCTTCCTCACACGCCACTACCACTGCACGCCCCACTCCTCCCTCTTCGGTGACACCCCAGCCCTGGTGTGGAGCTCGCGCCAGACTCTCCTGGTGTCCGAGGAGCAGCTGCGCCAGGCCCTCACCGTGCGCGAGCGGCGCCTGGTTTCTCGCGACGGCGTGGTGCACCTGGACGGCCAGCTCTTCGAGGTGCGCCAGGGCTTCCTCGCCGGCCGCCGGCTGTACGTCTGCCACAACCTGGTGGAGGGCCTGCCCACCGAGGCCTGGGTGGAGCACGACGGACACCGCTACCCCTCCAACCGCTGGACAGGCGCCTCAACGGCACCGTCCGCCGCGAGCCTCACGCTCCCGCGCCCCAGCAGGCGCGCACGCCCTTCGAGCCCGCCGCCCCCAACCCCGCCCCCTGACAGCACCCCAGGAGCCTTTCATGTCCGAGCCTTCCCTCTCCCTCTTCGGCCTCACCCAGTCCCCCTTCACCAAGGAAGTCGCCGACGCCGACCTCTGGCTGCCGCCCTCCAAGCAGGAGCTCGTCGACGAGCTCGTCGACTCCCTCCAGCAGCGCCACAACGTGCTGCTGGTGGGCGAGCCCGGCGTCGGCAAAACCTGCGTGCTGCGCGCGCTGCGCCAGCGTCTGCCCACCGAGCGCTTCCGCCTCACCTACTGCCACAACGCCACCCTGGGCCGGCGCGACTTCTACCGCCAGCTGTGCCTGGCCCTGGGTCTCTCTCCCAAGGCCACCGCGGCGGCCGTCTTCTTCGCCGTCACCGGCCACGTCCAGGAGCTCGCCTCCTCCCGCCTCCACCCCGTCTTCCTGCTGGACGAGGCTCACCTGCTGCATTCCGACGTGCTGGCCCACCTGCACATATTGCTCAACTACGAATGGGACAGTCGCGCCCTGCTCAGCCTCGTCCTCGTCGGCCTGCCCGAGCTGGAAGACAGGCTGAGCCTCGGTACTCACAAGTCCCTGCTCTCGCGCCTGCACTCCCGTTTGCGGCTGGAGCCAGTGACTCCCGACGACTCCGCCGACTACCTGCGCCACCGCCTCCGGCTCGCGGGCTGTGACAGGGAGCTCTTCCCCCGCGAGGCCGTCTCCCTGTTGCACGAGTCCTGCCAGGGCGCGCACCGCGACCTCGACCGGCTCGCTTCCCTGTGCCTGCGCCAGGCCTCACGCCGCAAGCGCAAGCTCGTCGACTCTGACATCGTCCGCGAGGTCCTCGAGCGCCAGCACAGTCCCGCGCTCGCATAGTGGCGGCCTGTCGGCGAGCCCCTCTCGCTCAACTCCCGCGGGCTCGCCGACAGGCCCATTCCATCACCCAGTGCGGTGATTCCACCCTCGCCGCGTGACCATCAACAAGCGTGCTCGCATCTCCATCAACAAGCCTGCGCGGTAACACCTCCACGCCCCAGGCTTGATTCAAAGTCCTACGAGAGAGGTTATCCCACCGAGACCTACGGGTGAAGTATAGTCCCGCCTACAGGCGCCCACCCGTGGCGAGCAGCCGCGGGCTGATCGCGCGGGGGCGCCTGGACACAGCCCGGTGACGGGCCGGGCAGGTCCGGGGAGAAGAAGGATGAGCGGGAAGAAAAACCGGGGCGGGAGGGCTGGCGGGCCCTCCACACCCCATGCGGGGCGCGGGAAGGGAGAGCAGGACACCCCCTCCCACGTGCAGCGCATGCTGACGCGCCTGGGGCTGACATTCAAGGGAGTAGAGGACCCCAGAGCAAACCGGGGAAAGAGGCACCCGCTGGCGGCGGTGTTGACGCTGCTGGTGCAGGCGCTGGCGGTGGGTCGGCGGGTGCTGAGGCGAGCCGAGGCGCTGGGGGAGGACATGTTGCGCGAAGGCACGGCGCCCGAGGGGCTCAAGAGGCCGGTGTCCGACACGACGTTGGATAGGCTGCTGGGGAAGTTGGAGCCAGAGGGGTTGGAGCAGGAGGTGCACCAGATGGTGCACCGAGGCCTGGAATTGGGGCTGATACGCCATGAGCTCTTCGCCCGGGGCGTCGTCAGCATTGACGGGAAGGCGGGGGAGAGCACGCCGGGGCAGCCGCCGTGCGAGCCGAGCCACACGACGAAGGATGAGCAGGGGCGGGAGTACTGGTACCCGTACGCGCTGCGCGCCAGTCTCACCAGCAGCGCGGCCCAGCCGGTGCTCGATTTTTGTTCACAAAGAAGTCTTGCCAAATCACGTATCACCTCCCTCAAGCATCCGAATACTCCGAGCACGTTCAATAGTCTCTGGAGTGAGGGCCGGATCGTTGGCGAAGATCTTCGTGGCTCTTTCGGTCCCATCGCCGAACTCGTTCAAAACACCGAGTGCCTTGAATTCAGACCTACTCAGGGTGTGAACACCAGGACCCTCGAGACCTCCCCGCCACCTCGCCCCAGACAGCGCCCGCATCGCCGCCCTGCGGGCCCACGGCGCCGACCTGAAGGCAATCGCCGACGGCCAGCAGGTGGCGATCTCCACCGCACACCAGCGAACCACCACAGCCGTGCAGCGCCTCCGTCATGGGGCCCCGAAGCACCACCTCGACCACGAGAAGCTCCGGCCCATGATCACGGCCCTCCCGAGTTCAGGCATCCGCTCCTCCGTGACTGGGTGCGCGCCGGCCTGGCCCGGGTCAGGGCCAGGCCAGTCTGCGCGAGGCGCCACGCCTACATCACTGACTCGCGGTGGTCAGAAGCGACTGCGCCCAATCCGTGAACCACGGGTGAGCGCTGCGCTCCGGACTGCGGCGCCGCGCCACGTCCACGAAGGTGCGAGCGAGCGTTCGCAAGCAATCCATGATCATTTCGCGCGGCAGGTCCATCTCTCGAGGAGGCACCGGCCTACCGAGCAAATCGCGTCGTTCGATCCTGATCTGCCCGTCCCTCACGGCAAAGAGAAGCTGCGCCTCGATACCTTGCTCATAGAGATCCAGCGTCGCGGTCCCTTCCTCGCGTAGACCGGCCAGCACGTCGCGGAGTTGTTCCATCACGACGACCAAGTCCCGACGGACGCTCACCGGCATTGGGTCGCCAACTGTCACGATGAACCGCACATCAGGCAGCTCCGCCAGCGAACCACATAGGTCCCGTAGAATGGACCTCACGTCATCTAGCTCCGTGTCATACGTCACATCCGAACGCTCCTCGGGCGGTACAGCCGCAGGCACATCCAAGCGAAGATCGAACCTCATGATCACCTCTTCATAGGATCGGATACGCCGTGCGGAACCCACCGTTCGCGCTCGGCACAAGTATGGCCCGTGTGGCTGGCGAGAAACTTCCATCTGGGTTTACAACCCGGCCAAGGCCCTCGGGGATATTCACTGTCGTCGGGCCATTGATGTTCGGGCGTTGCTCCGCGAGAAACTTCGCCGCCGCATCATTGTTGAGCCACTGCCCTTGGGGCTTCCCGGTTCCACCGGCCTCGCCGATCAGGCCCTTCGTGTTCTGCGCGCCGTGCTCGGAGAAGGTATGGCCGTAGGTCGGTGTGCTCTTGGAGTTACCCCATTTGAGGCTACTTCCCCCTCCGTCCCTTGTGGCACTGGCCCTGGCCGGAGTGGGCCCGGTGCGCGGAGGCTTCGCTTCGGAGAGCCAGGCCTGTGCCCGCGCCACGTCGCCCCGGGCCTCATGGAGGGCCACCGCGGCGGCTTCGCCCCCCTCGCACACGAGGAGGGCGGCCTCGCGGCTGGCCTGAATGTAGCGGGCCAGTTGGCCAATGCCGTCAGCCCCCAGCCGCTCTCCCAGTCTTTCCACCAGTCCCTTCAGGGCCGCCAGGTCCAGCGCCGGCACCTGGGAGTCGCCGCCCGGCGCCCGTGGCCTCGGAGAGGGCGCGCAGGCCCTTGCCGCCAGCGTAGAGGCCCACCATCAGCGCCGCTGGGGCCAATTCCCGCGTGGCCTCCTCGTACTTGCCCTGGGAGAGTGAGTACGCCCCCTGCCCCGTGCCCACCACCAGGTGGTAGAAGCCCAGCGGCACGCCAAAGGTGAGGGAGTCGAAGTACCCCCGCGTCAGGTTGCCCGCGGAGTAGTGCTGCTCCATTAGCGCCCTCTCCACCTCGTCGAGAGCCTGCTGGTAGGGCGGTGGCAGTTGCCCGCGCTCGGCCGAGAGGCGCAGGTAGCGCGCCCCGCTGACGACTTCGCTGGTGGCCAAGGCGTCCCGGCCGAAGCGGCCCAGGCCCCGCAGCACGTCCCCGGCCTTCTCGGCCCGGTCCGGGTAGTCGGCGAGGCTGAGGCCCCGCCGCTGCAACTCCTCGCGCACGGTGGGCATCCGCCCCAGCGTCTCCCCCAGTTGCTTCTCCCGGGAGAGCAGGCGCAGCAGCTGGCGCAACTCGTCGTCGAAGGATGAGTGGAGGACGAAGAGGGCGAAAACCTCGGCGTATGCGACGCCATACTCCTCGGTAGCAGTGAGGAGGAAGGCCGCCCGCTTGCGGGTGAGCACTTCGGCGGCCTTCGCGTCCAGAGGGCCCAGTGCGCCCAGGCGCACAGCGCGCCAGTCGTCCAGCGCCTCCACCAGCCGGGGTATGTCCACCCTGTCCTGCAAGGTGAGGAATTCCGCGGGCGAGGTGCACATGAGGAAGGGCTCGAGCAGTTCCCCATCCCACCAGGTGGAGTAGTCCGGCCAGCCCTCCGGCACGGCCTGCCCCCCGCATGTGGGCGGGCCTTGTGGAGCTGTCCCCCTCTGGCCACCTCGCTCGGGATCGCCTCATCCGCGCTCCCCTTGGCCACCGCAGGGCCCAGCCCACGAGCCCCCCGGCGCCGGTGCAGCCTCTCCTCCTCCTCCGGCGCGCTGACAGCGCTCCGCTCCTGCTCTCCCGGCTCCGTGGAGGCGAAAGCCGAAGGCGTCTCGAGCTGGGCGCTCCCGGCAGCTGTCGCTCGCAAGGCCGACATGGCGCGCGGGCCTTGGGCACCGCTCCCCACCAGGGGCGACACCCGCGTGACGCAGCCGCTGGTGAGCAGGGCCACTCCCAGCAGCAGCACCGCCCACCTGTACGCCAGCGGCTCAGCGCGCATTGTCCACCCCCAGCCCCACCGAGACGTAGGCCCCCGGCCGGAGTGTCCCTACCGTCTCTGGAAACAGCTGCGTCCCTCCCGTGCCCAGCGCGTACAGGCGCCCCCCGAGAAAGCGCCACTGCATCTCCGCCGCTGCAAGGTAGCGCACCCCAGGCTGTCCCAGGCCCACCGCCAGCCCCTTCACGGCCACCTCCACGTTGCGGCCCCACACCTGCACCGCCACGCGCCCGTCCACGTCCAAGCGGCCCCAGGTGAAGGCCTCCGCGCCCAGCGACAGCTGCAAGTGCCGTTGCAGCCCGCCGTAGTGCACGTCATCCCAGCCAACCACCGCCTCGCCGTAGACAGAGAAGCCGTCCGGAAAGGGCGCCTCGGCCAGAGGCACGCCCTCGGGGCCCACGGCCCGGAAGCGTGCCAGCTCGTAGTCTGGGCCGAAGAAGCCTTGTCGGAAGCCGCCGTGCTGCCGGCGCACCTCCAGCCGCAACTTCATGTCCAACGTGCTCGTCACCGCGTCCGCTCCCACTCCCGCCACCAGGCCCCACGCGCCGCCCACTCCCGGCCGCCCGCCCCAGCCGGCCAGCAGGTGCGCCTCAAAGCCCCGGCGCACCACCACCACCGCTGTCCCGTCCAGGTGCGCCAGCGTCACCGGCGGTGACTTACCCCCGGCCCTGCCCCACTCATGCACCGCCGACAGTCCCAGTGTGTAGCGCCCCCGCTGCCTCGGCGGGCCGGTGAAGACGTGCGCCACATCCAGCTCGGCTTGCGCCCCCATGAGGCGCGCGCCCAGTACGTCCGAGGCGAAGGCCTCCACATACAAGGGGCCCACGGCACCCGTGAGGGAGGCTCCCGCCGGGTGGTAGTCCGGGTTGGCCCGGTTGGAGTAGCGCCGCACCAGGTGCCCTGAAGCAAGGCTGTAGCTGTCCAGCGCTCCCACCCACAGCCCCACCGGGGAATTGTCCGAGCCCAGCTTCAGGGCGTGCACCAGCTGCCCCCAGTCCGACAGACTGTCCCAGTCCTCCTCGCGCACCCACCCTGCGCTCGCCTCGCCGCCCCACAGCCGCAACCTCACGGGAGCGCCCACGTTGACTCCAAGCTCCTCGCCTCCGTCCACCAGCAGCGTCGGGCTCAGCTGCGCATAGCCCACCTGCTCTCCCGCGCCTCCTCGTGCCTGCAGCACCA